>NZ_CAXUQH020000001.1:915000-1662500 GCF_964253085.1 Paenibacillus sp. LjRoot153 | reverse complement strand
AAGATCGGAGATTCAACGTTTATGTACAAATATTTGCATATAGTGAATGACATTGAACAGCAACTCGAACAGGGACAAATCAAAGCTGGACAGAAACTTCCTTCTATTAGAGACTTGTCACTTCAGTACACTTGCAACAAGAGCACCGTGATTCGCGCTTTTACCCATCTGGAAAGTCGTCATCTCATTTATTCGATTCCACAAAGCGGCTATTACGCTGTTCAACAGAGAGGAGATGGTCTGCAGTTACCTGAGAATATGGTCTTTGACTTCTCCTCTGCTGCGCCAGATCCCGAGCTGTTCCCTTATTTGGATTTTAAACATTGTGTAGATAAAGCCTTTGATATGTACAAAAACGAACTGTTCATTTACGGAACGCCGCAGGGTTTGCCCTCTTTATTACGGTTGCTTAGTAAGCATTTGGCTAACTATCAGGTGTTTACGAAGCCCGAACACATTCATATCACTTCTGGTGTGCAGCAGGCTCTTTCTATCTTGGCATTGATGCCTTTTCCGAACAAAAAGCGCGGTATTCTGTTAGAGCAGCCTAGCTATCATTTGTTGATTCAATTAGTCGAAAGCTATCAGCTGCCAGTACACGGGATTAGTCGGTCACCTCAAGGAGATATCGATTTAAATCACTTAGAGCATCTCTTTCGTACGGAGGACATAAAGTTCTTTTATACGATGCCACGTTTTCATAACCCGCTTGGCTGCTCCTACTCTGAGCGCACAAAGAAAGCAATTGCCAAGCTAGCCAAACGATACGACGTGTATATAGTTGAAGATGATTATTTGGCAGATCTGGAACTGGATTCGAAATCAGATCCGATCTACACCTATGATTCTTCTCACGTCATTTATTTAAAAAGCTACGCTAAAATCCTGTTCCCTGGGTTAAGGGTCGGAGTTGCCGTTCTCCCACCAGTTCTGAATGAGGTATTCCGTATGTTCAAAAAGGTTTCCGATATCGACAGCCCCATGCTTTCACAAGCAGCCTTGGAGATTTATATTCAAAGCGGCATGTTTGAACGGCGCAAACATGCCATCAGGGATGCTTATTCGAGACGATTAGAGCAGTTGCACAAATCCTTGCATGCCTACAATGAGGACAATTATGCAGTGGCTTTCCCCCGCCAGTCCGGTGTACACACGCATATCGTACTCCCTGCTCATTTGCCGATTCCGCTTTTGCTGGAAAGATTGCGAAAGAAGAAGGTCATTATTCAAAACCTTACTCCCAATTACTTATCTAGCTTTGAACCGCTGCCGCTGATGAATCTTAGCATCACACGGGTATCGGAGGATCGCATCGACACGGGTGTACGCATTATTGCGAATGAGATCAAGCATATGGAGCAACAGGGAAGACGAGTCTAAATAAGTAAAAGCTGAGCGCCGGAGACCGCGTCACTTCCTGTCGACACGGTTCTGGGCACTCAGCCTCTATGCGATTATGGTGTAATCGTTAATTTGGGCCGATCGGTGCTGGTGATACTCTCGCTTGATGCAAAGGAAACATTCCCGTTCGAGTTCACTGGAGATGTACTATACACGCGAATGGAGAGCTTCTTGCCAGTAGACATGGCCGCTTGTACCTGAGAAGTTACATTAATGGTAATTGGCGTACCTGCAACGATCGTATACGTGCCAAGCACTGTACTCGAAGATGGCTTCGTATCCCATGTGATGGCACCTTCTGTCCAGGTGTTGTCGCTAACGAGTGCGACCTCATTTTGGATGCCGCTCATTGCAGTTACAATTGGCTTAAGGGTAATCGTTGCTGCAGTCACAGATCCACTATAGTTATTGAAGTCGAATTTAAAATAACCATCTCGTTTGTAGCTGGTTAAGTCGTTCTTCGTATCCACCGTAACAGCCGTTGTTCCAGCTTGATTCGTTGTGGCGTAAGTGCCATCTCTCACATTCGTATCATCTACAGCTATCCATGTATTAGGAGTAGTCAGGACGACACCAGCACCATTGTACGCACCGCGATTCGGTGCAGTCGACGATGAGACGGTGTTACCCCAGTAGTCTTTGCCTCCATTGCTGCTAATCAAAACCCCAGAGGACAAGGCAGGGGAACCTGTTCCCAGCTTGTAGCCATTGACTGTGCTTAAACCAATGCCACCACTGCCTGCCCCAGCCAAAAGGGGATCACTCGTTAATTTATGAGCATCGTTTGGCTCACTGGCTGGATGGTTACCATAGAAAACGTTGTAATCATAGACGTCATTCGCTTTGACAGAATAGCCGCCGCTACCTGCATTGAATACGATGTTATTTTTGAAATAGAGCGGATTACTTCCGCCAATCCCTGTTGTGATATTTGTGCTTAAGCCAGAACCAATATAGAACGTATTATTATAAATTTGGCTATTCAACGGGGTGTAGCTGCTATCGAATTGGAAAATACGCGCCCGGTCGTTCTGACTGATATTATAGCGAACAATCATATTGTCGTTACGCTTCGTCCCACTCCCCATGATCAATAGGAATCCACCCTCATTGTCATGACTATAATTGTACTGAACCGTACAGCCAGTCAAGTTAAAGTCGCAGTCAAAGCCTTGGCCGTCATTTGTTGTTTTGGTATTGTAAGCTTCGTTATATTGCATAACTGGGTTCGTACTATTGATCGCCCAGATTGCCACATTATAATGTGTATCCCTCGCATGAGCTGTATTCACGACGTTATATTGAATCAAACCATTAATGGAAGCCCGCATAACAATCCCATCCCCACCAATATCATTCAGCGTGTTATTGCTAATAACGAGATTCGTGTAGGGCTCAAAGTTACCTGCCCCGTCATTGTTCCCCCATGAACTGCCGTTGCTAATTCCCGTGCGATCTGTGCGCTCAATCGTATTGCCATCAATAAGAACGTCGTTCCATTTGGTTCTTACAGCGGTTCCCGACACGGTCACAAAGATACCTCCGGTCACTTTTAGCGCATCAGTATTCGTTCCTGTGACATCGTGAATATACATATTGCGGATGTAAAAATGGTTGTAGGTTCCCACATCATGCGCCTCAACCTTGACCCCGTAACGGTCACCTGCCGAAGCGGAAGTGTTCGTTACTTCCAAATTATTAAGTTCCCAGTATTGCTGATTGTAAAAATACACCGTGCCCCCGGTTAATCCATTCCCATTAATAATCGGTTTATTACCTGTGCCGTATTTATCGATGATTATGGGGGACCCCGAAGCCCCAGACCCTAGAGGGTGCAATTGTCCCGTCCATACGGAGCCTGATTTAAAAAGAATTTTATCTCCTGGCAGAAAGGTCGTGCTGTTGACTTTGGTTAACGTTTGCCATGGTGCACCAGTGCTCAACCCATCGTTACTATCACTGCCTCCGGCCGAATCGACATAGTAGGTTGTATTGTTCGCATAAGTTGTGGTCGATAATGCAGGCACGGATACTACGATCGTTAATAGGAGTGTGAAAATTAGGCCGACAGCTAGGCACAATCGAAATGCTTTTGATATTATCATTATTCATTCTCCTCTATCCTAAAATATAAGCGCTTACATTTGTGGTCTTATCAATAACACGACTTATTGCAGCATCATTTCTTGATATATGTGCTGCACAAGCCTCACTTGTACAGCAGTTGCCAATTGCTTCACTTTCTCTGCGTAACTGGCGTCTAGCGCGCGTTGCTTTTGATCATCCGTTAAGCCACTAAGGTCCGTGTCACCTCCCTTCGGTGCAGTCTGTTCTTTAAAAGCCGCTTTCACTTTCAAAACTAAATTGGAAAAGACATAGGTATAATAGCCTCGTTCGTCATACTGCTTAGGTCCGTAGATGACTTGATTATTCTTAATTGCCTTTTCCCTGCGCTGATTTTCCGTTGACCAATTCTCGAGAAAGGTTGTATAGCTAAGGTCACTCACAAGGCCGTATTCCTGGGCTAAAAGCTGTTGAACTTTGACCTCTTTCAATCGGTCTAGTGCCAGTTGCTTGGCTTTCTCGATCGGCACCTCCCCCTGAAAGCTTGTAGTCCAGAAGGAGGATGAGTCATCCGCATTATACGTTTGCTTAAAGTAGCCAGCAGTCTGAGCCTTCGCATCATTTAAAAAAAGTTGAAACTCGCGCTTATCAATCGCGGAATCATTGATATAAGCCACAGTTGCGGGTAAGGGACCCGTTAACGAATGATTTTGCCACTCGGAGCAGCCTGTTGTCACAAAGATAGATAGAAATAAGATGATCAAGCTTAGCTTCATAATTCCCCTCCTTCATGATGGGATGCGTTGATCCTACTGCTCCGCCATCCGAAACACCCAATTGCCTTGTTGTACGGCATGACGAAGTTTAAATTGGATGCGATACAGGCTGTCGCCCCACACCCGCGTCAAGCTTTCGTCTGTTATCGTGATGTGTTCAAACTCCGCCTCCCATTGCTCATGCTCATAAAAAAGTACGAGCTGATTGTTCGCATGATCTTGCAAACGTATCTGACCCTGCTCTTGATGCTGGGGGAGTTGGCTCGACATCATATGAAGAAGTACTTGATCGGTAGACTCAGTAAGCAAGCACGATTCCCGCAGCTCAATGGCTGGGTTCAGCCCTCTATGCAGCGTTAGACTACGATGCCAGCTCAGAACACCCGCTTCAGCCGGATAAGCACGGGCTAGCTCTATCCCGAAACGGACAGCGTCTTCGCTGTGCACATAGGTTACGTCCTCCGCGTGGAAGGAACGGCCCTCCTTTTGCTCAAAACCGTTGATGACCGGAACACTATGATAGCTAGACTGCATCGTCCAAATCTCATATCGCTGGGGGCTAAAAGTCTTCTGGGTATACGTTTCCACCCCGATATCAATCAGGAACGGCTTTCCATGCACATAAACCACAAAATGACCGATGTCATTATGATTGTGGCTTTCATCGTTGTGACCGCCTTTGATCGCAACAAATAGGCCATGCGACGAACCTTCGGATTCCCTAGCGGCCATCACTTGCAGGTTCGGAAGCCACATATCTTGGACAAGTGGCGGGGCCAGCGCCGCCTCCGCATGAATACTTGCGAAGCTATGCAAGCTGATCATTTCTTGGAAAAAGGAAATTCCCTTCCCGCTTCGAACAGACACCTGATAGGTGCGGAAGCCAATCTGCCCCAATGCGCGCAGCTGATCATCCTGAATACGCGAGCCATATAAGTGGATCATGCTGTAGTCCTGTGAAGCGATCGCGGAGCCATCTGCGAAATTAACATAGTAAGAACCGTCAATATTCATGTTGTAGACGAATTGTCCTAGCTTTTTAATTAACGGTTGATCGTAGACCTGCAGTACACCGTCTGATGCTCGGTACAAAAGCTCCAGATTGACCAGCAGCATCCCGGCCGCTCTAGCCCAATAGGACGAGCCTTCATCACAGCCGCCATCCTCAAACTGCACCTCTAAGTACCGATCCAAGCTGCGCAGCACCTTGTCGAAGATCATGGCTTTCCGTTCTGGCTCCAACTCCTGCAGCATCAAGACGGTCAACATATTCGCATTGCACCATGGGTTCCAGTTGTTAACTTCTCTTTCGCCAAAGCCCATCCACCAGAAATCATTCCGCTTCATATAAGGAGCTATTATTCGCCGCTCCAACTCCACCTGAATTCGTGCTCTAATGAGGGGAGAAGTCTCATCTAGCGGCGACTTCAGCAAGTGAGATGTCCAAGAGAGCAATGCAGCGGTTTCACCTGCGGATAGATCGAACAAATGTTCTTCTAAGTCAGAAAGGACATCTTCGGGTCGAAGAGATAAATAATGATGAGCCGGAGCGCACCACGTCGTCTGCTCACAGAAGAGCCAAACGACATTAAGTATCTCCCGAAGGAAGCGACCCTTGGCTTCGATGCATTCTGCGATCAGGAGTGTGCAAAGCGCATTTCGTCTTTCTGTTTCAACCGAATCGTATGGCTTACGACTTCCCTCTTCAAAATAGGCCATGAATGCGGTAGCACGCAAAACAGGCCATTCGTAGTTCAGATACGACTCTGCTTGCGTAACCCATGCTTGCTGTAAGACCTCGGGTACGCTCGCCCAAGCCTCGCGATCATCCCGTGCAGGGAAAATGCGTCCCTCCATGCTTTTGCCTAAAATATGATTTTCCACATCGGATATGGTGATGAAATCCGTCAACTTCATATCGCTAATTTCCTCCTTGTCTGCATAAAAGAAAAGACTGCCTCATTTGCAGTTTGGCTACGAATGTGACAGTCTTCGATTCAATGGTTACTCATTATTTAATGACATCGGTGTACTGCTTCTCAATCTCGTTGGCACCGGCGGCTCTAGCCTTTTTAACATACTCGTCAAAAGTATCAATGGATTGCTCGCCTGTAATGATTTTGATGTAATTTTCGGTCGTCAGCTTCTGCAAATCAGCTGTGTACTTGCCAGAAGCCTCTACGCTTGGCAGATAAGATGGCGGCGTGCCTGTTCCTTTCACTTTATCTGCAACGGCAAATTTGGCTTTGAACAACTGCTTCACCACATCCGGATTGTTCGTAACCATCCCAAAGGTACCCACACCGCGTTGTGCTGTTTCAGTTGGATTTTTGAGTTTGGAAGCGACAGAGCCGTCTGCGTTAATGACATAATCCTTGTCTTTGACACCGTAGTTAGCCAACATGTAATAGTCCTTATCAGTGACCAGTGTATCGAGCATTTTTAAAATTGTGTCCAATTTTCTAGGATCCTTCGCAGCATTCTTCGTGATCACAAGTGATTCATTGTTATAGCCCCAAATGTTCGCACCATACGCTTTGCCATCAGGCCCTTTGATGGCTTTACCGAATGACCATGTTTCCTCATATTTGGCATCTGGCTTCACTTTCAAGAATTCTTGATAAACCGGTCCACCTTTATCTCCTTCTGTAAGAGGGGGTGTCCAGTGGTAGTACATAACGTTACCCGTCACGCCAACACGATTGTTAATAAAAGCATGAGAAGTCGCCCAGTACCCTCCCTTATTCTCACCAGTTACAAACTCAGGATCGATGACGCCGTCTTTGTACCATTTGGCCAGCAGCTTAAGGCCTTCTTTCATTTCTGGTTGAATGGCATCCATCGTCACTTTATTATCCTTCACGGTATACCAAAGGGCTGAGTAAGGTGTTGTGCCTTTGATGACATCCGTCGGGATCGGTCCGAAGGCACCAAGCACCGTTTGCATCGCCGTACTGGAGAGGCCGTACGTGTCTTTTTTGCCATTTTTATCTGGATCATTATTCGTAAACTTGTAAATCGCATCCTCAAACTCAGCTAATGTTTCAGGCACTTTGGTGATGCCAACATTTTTGAGCCAATCCGTACGCCATACGAGGCTGGTCGGGTAGGTGCCATCTAAATTGAAAGCAGACAACCCATAGTTTTTGCCTTTATACGTGCTGGAACGGAAGGCAGATCCTGCGGTGTCATTGTCCATGATTAATTTATAGTAGTTAGGTGCCTTCTGCTTAATCGTATCTACCGGAATTTCCGCCGCTACCCCGCTGTCCACAAGTTTGGATAATTCAAAGCCCTTCAGCCTCAAAATATCCGGAATCTCTCCCGATGCCATGCGGACGTTGAACACTTCGCTATATTTCTGTGAATCCGCTGTCCAGACATTGATTTTCGCATTAAAGCGTTTGGATACTTCCTGCAAGACTTCGGAGTTCGGATCTGGGGCAACATCGTTGATGTTATAGCCTGCCCATTCGATTGTGACCGGTGTTTCATTCTTAGCTGCTGCTGTTGCTGTTGCTGTTGTACCTGTAGCTGCGGGTGCTGGAGTACTTGTCGTACTGCCCTCTGTGCCGCTGCTGCATGCTGCCAAACTCCCTACTAACATTGCTGCGCTCACAAAGCTGCCTACATGACGAATTACTTTTCGCTTCATTTTTAGACCCTCCTAGACATGTATGTTAGTGAACCATCCCCTGTGAGGGGGCTGGGGTTAACCTTTCAATGAGCCGATCATGACACCTTTGACGAAATATTTTTGCAGGAACGGGTACACAACAAGCAGAGGAATCAGGGATACCATGAGTGCAGCCATTTTCATCGTGTCAGTGTTGGCGTAGATCGTATTGGCTGACTCGACGGCCTGCGGCTCGGAGCCTTCGAACATAATTTTGCGCAGTACAAGTTGTAATACGGCTTTCTTTGAATCCTTGAGATAGATCATCGCATTAAACCATTCATTCCAATGATAAACCAACGTCCATAGACCCACTGTGGCAAGGATCGGGATAGAAATCGGCAATATGATACGTGTTAAAATGACGAATTCATTCGCCCCATCGATGCGGGCTGACTCTTGAATTTCCTCTGGGAGGGACATGAAGTAATTGCGAATAATCAGCATGGTGAAGGTATTAATTGCGACAGGAAGCACAAGTGCCCATACGCTGTTATAGAGACCGACGCCTTTGACAATGAGGTACGTGGGAATCAAGCCCCCGCTGAAAAACATCGTGAATACCATGAAAATCGTCCAAAACTTGCGATGCACCAAATTCTTTTTGGACAAGGGATAGGCCGCAAGAATCATTAAGGTCATGGAGACGACGATACCTAGAATGACGCGAACGATTGTATTCTGATACCCGGTCCAGATTTGCTGATAGGCCAGAATTTTGCGATAACCATCCCAATCAAATTGCAGGGGAATCAAGTGAAAGCCATAGCTGCTAACCACCGCAGGCGGACTCATCGACACCGTGACAACCTGCATGAAGGGGATAATGGTCAGCGCACTTAGCAGGATAAGTGTCGTATAGACAATCGTGTCCACGAAATTATCTTCAAAGGTTCGTTTCTTTTTCTTACGTTGTGTTGCCATTGCAGCGATCACCTACCATAGGGAATAGTCATTGGTCTTCTTGGCTACATAATTGGTGAGAAGAATTAATATAAAGGCAATGATATTTTTGAACAAACCGACAGTTGTTGCGAAGCTGTAATCGCCTTTCAC
Organism: Paenibacillus sp. LjRoot153; assembly: GCF_964253085.1. NCBI lineage: Bacteria > Bacillati > Bacillota > Bacilli > Caryophanales > Paenibacillaceae > Paenibacillus > Paenibacillus sp. LjRoot153. The sequence goes on along the minus strand of NZ_CAXUQH020000001.1, from coordinate 1,653,527 downwards.
AAGCCCAATCTGATACGTATAGGTGGAAATAACATCCCCCACCGAGAGAACGGAGGCATTCAGCAAGTTGTAAATTTGATCAAAATCGTCATTAATGATGCCGCCTACCGCGAAAATGAACATGATGGTTACGACCGGCATAATCGATGGCATCGTGATGTTCCATATTTTCCGAAGTCGCCCCGCCCCATCCATATCCGCCGCATCATACAGCTCTGGATCCACACTAGTGATTGCTGCTAGGTAGATGATCGTCGACCAACCGACTTCCTTCCATATCGAGGAGAGGACTAGGATGGACCGAAAGTAGGTCTCACTCGTCACGAAAAGAATCGGTTTATGACCAAATTCCATGATGATGGCATTGATCAAGCCTCGTGTCGGTGACAGAAATTCGATTACGATACCACCGAGAATTACCCAGGAAATGAAATGCGGTAAGTAGGTGATCGTCTGAACTGCTTTTTTAAAGAATACAAGACGAACCTCATTCAGAATCAGACAGAGAATGATCGGTGCCGGAAAGCCGAAAATCAATTTGTACGTAGAGATGATAATGGTATTCTTCAGTACTGGTAAGAAATACAGCCCCGTGAATAGCTCCTTAAAATGATCTAGCCCTACCCATTCGCTGCCTGCTACACCCTTCAATGGATAGTAATTTTGAAAGGCAATCACAATCCCATATAAGGGGGCATAGTGGAAGATCAGGTAGTAGGCGATGACGGGAATTAACATGAAGAAAAAGTATTTTTGTTTCCAGTACAGCTTGATTGCACGTTCTTTATTGAGTTGCGGCAGCACGCGCTCCTTCACTTCTCGTGCTGCGATGATTGCGTTACTTTCCATTCCATGCCTCCTGTTCCGAAATCTTGTGTGCGATTTGATGCCCTAATCGTACGGCCTATGCAGGGAGATCGACAACACCCAAAAACTTTACTGGCGTGCTGTTTTTTTTACGTCTTGTTGCGAATCATGGATTCGTGGCGTGTTTCTGCTGTGGGATGACAGATTTTTTTACCTGTGTTGTTTTTTTGCTTTGGAGGGTACGAAAAAGCTGCCATGCATAAGTGCATCGCAGCTCTTGTGGGAAGACTAGCTTTCGAGGCTGTCTCGATAGCTTTTGGGGGTACAGCCAAAGTTCTCTTTGAACACATTTGCAAAATAACGGGGGCTCGTATAGCCGAGCTTCGCTGCGATCTCTTTAATCGATAAGTCCGTCTCTCGGAGGAGGCTTTCGGCGTGTTTCATTTTGATCCCAGCCAAATGTTCAGAGAAATTCGACCCCATGACCGATTTGTAGATTCGACTCACATAGCTGGAGTTCATATGAATGCCCTCACTCAAGGAGGATAGGGAGATTTCGTTATAAATATTTTGCTCAATGTAGGCGAGGATCTGACGTTCGAGTGCAGTACCCGGGTCATCGTCGGTCACATCAGTGGTGTGGTACTCCATGATTTGAACAGCTACGCCGGTGAGCCAATCCGTTAAATCAGCAACATTGTCCATTTTCCGCCCATAATCCCGAATGTCATAACCAAGGAATCGCTCTAAATCAATCTCCATTGAAATGGCGGTTGTACGGATGATCGAGATCGCATCAAACACCGTATTACGGCAATAATCAATGTGATACCTGCCCGAAACGAGCGCTTTGCGCAGTATATCCAGGATCGAGAATACCATCTCCTGATTCCGATTGCGTACGGCAACAGGAAGCTGCTCGATAATTTGCAGTCCACTGCCGTGCTCTTTACGTTGTGCGATAGCAAGATCATCATAAGCAATGCATGATTCCGCAGGCATGATGTAGGCGTAGTTCAAGCACTCGCAAGCTTCTACATAGGATTGAGCGATGTTGGAATAGGAGTGATCGTATTCATTTCCGAAGCCTAGCACAAATTTACCTTTCATCTGCTGGCTGATGCTGCTGTGAATTTTCTCCTTTTCCAAAACGTGGGAATAATTGAGTAGTACAATAATATGGCCTGCGTTATCCATCGTTGAACAGATCCAATAATCACCAAGCTCTTCCACATGCTGCAGCATACTGTATTGAATCAACATCTCGTTCTTCAGGCCAATTCCCTCTGTGCCAAAAACCTTGAGCGCCATACAAGCCGTCTTCTCTCGGTCAAAATGCAGCTGCAGCATCTTCTCCATATTCGCTACTTGCGGATCGGTTTGATCCAGGTCGCCTTGCAGTAACCGCATGATAAACTTATCGCGAATAATCGGTTTATTCGTCTCCATTTGATGATTCAAATCGGTGATGGTATGGGACACACGATCGATCACCTGATGGAGCATCGTATACTCGTTCTTGGCCTGCTTCTCTTGGCCATCTGAGCTTCCCAGATTGCGAATTGTTTGAATGATGCTGCGCAGCGGTTTATTCGCCCAATGGGTCATATAGATCGAGAAAAGCAAGCTTACCGTGAGTAGAACAATTGTGGTGATCAGTAGATAATGCTTGAGCTGCTTCGATTTTTGATACAAGGTATCGATTGAAATGACTGAAACGTATTTCCAGTTGTTATATTTGGACTTGGCGTAGGAAACGACACTTTGAACACCGTCCACCGATGCCTCAAAGGTACCCGACTCTGAATGTTTCAGGAGCGTTGTGATGTAATCCTTCTGGCTGAAATCTTGTCCAACCCATTGGCTGTCACTATGGACAAGCACTTTTCCTGACTCATCTACAATAAACAAGACTTCTCCGTCTGTTGGAGAGGATTGGATTAGATTGTGCATCGCGCTTTCTTTGATATTAATGGCGACGACCGCTTGCCGATTCGCAAGGCTATCGATCAGTGGAATATTTGAAAGATAAGTGATTACCGACGTATTCGATGGTGTGGTTACACGAGGGGGCAGCCACCGATTCGGGGTGGTCATGGTACGCAGAACATTAATCCATGCTTCATCCAAGCTTTTGAGAGAGCCTGCCGAATCCAAATACGAACTATATTTATCATTAATATACACGTTCCCCGCTGTATACCACACTTCAACGGATTGCAAGAAGTTCAGCTTGTAAGGGATGTCCGTCAAAAAGTTGCTAACTTCAGCAATCTTGTAGCCATTGCCGCTAATATCGTGCGTGAGCGGATACGCGAGCACCTCATTGCTTGGAATATCCGAGAAATAAATATTCACTAAACGAATGACGCGATCTAGGATCGTTTCATCTACGGCATATTTCAGCTTATTGACATCTTGCGTACTCTGTCTATTGATTTCTTGATTATAGGCGGTAGAGAAATAATGAATATAAATGAGCTGAGGGGCTAATGAAAGGATGATCACGAGCAAGATGTTAAACAAGAGGATTCGTGAGTAGATGGTGCTCATCCTGGCTCGGATATTGAACATGGAACATCTCCTTGCAAGGTGGGATGGTTGAAAGGCTGGATGTGATGAGAGTAAGCGTAAAATTTATAAAGCGTTTTCACAAATCGCCTCTTCTACTATAGCATAAATTTGTGACTTGTCATGGGGGTGGAAAAAAGCGAAGGAGAACAGGTAGGCATCTGCACAAACAACTGGTCACTCACCTACATATTATGAATCATGCATGATAAGTACCTACTTTTAAGGGAGTGGAATGAAACGATGAGTTTACAACAACTGCCTCCTCCGCCAGTATATACTCCTTCAAAAGCTTCTGGTTCGTATATGATCGATTGTGTGAATCAGTACACCTATGTATGGCTAAAAAATGGCGATAGTTTCTGGTTTTACCCGATTCGTGTTGAGTCCTTCGGAACATCAGGTTTTAGATGGACTGGTTCATTTTGGTTGTATTATGGCATAGATTCACGGTTTATCGATACCGTAGTCTGTCCTCCTATTCCTACCCTTTATTGATCTCACGATAAAAACCGTCAGGAGAATCATTCCTGACGGTTTTTTAGGTTCATATTTTCCAGGTATTTTCTAAAATACGCCGATTTGATGAAATTTACATGTAGGTTTTCCAGTTAATCGCTCCCAATTACAAAGAAAAAGAAAATATGACAATACTCCAATAACACATAGGAATATTGCCACACTCTACTGATATCATTCCACACTCTTACTTCTCATTATTTCTTCGCAGTTGCGTACCAATCGTTTACTTCTTTGTAACTTGCGTCTCCGCCTGAAGTTTTGAATTTTTGTTGGAAAGCTTCAATACCCGTTATCGGTTCAGCCCCAAAGATTAGCTTGGTCGTGTAGTCGCTAACCATCGTGTTAAGCTGTAGGAAGCTCTTCGAGAATTCAGGTAAAAACGGAGCAAAGCCTAACGGATCTGCAACTCTCGTATTTGCTGGTTGAAGAGTATTCATGAAATTCCAAGCGTCGAACAAACGCATATCCTTACGAACACGAGCTTGCCAATACGTTTGGTAGATTCTATCGTCTGTACCCGTCAAGAAGTTGTTGGCTTGATTGCGCTCATCGGTAAAAATCGGTTGAATTGGCGTATAAGCACCATCTTTAAGGGTAAAATGTTTATTTTCTTCACCAATTGCCATCGTTCTAAACGTATCTTTTTCAAGCTTAGCATTCATCCACTTAATCGCGTCTTCCGCATGCTTGGAAGCTTTAGGAATAAAAGTAATCCGATCAAAGCCTGCTGAAGCACTTAGACCCGTTTTTCCATCTTTCCCTTTCAAAGTTGGGATAAAGGCAGCTTTAGCTGTAGGAATATTTTTGACTAAAGCATCTGTAATGACGGGAACGTCAGCCCAGTGAAGCATGATCACACCCGCTTTACCACTTGAGAATTTCTCTTTGGCGGTAGCATCTTTATTAGCAGCGAACTCTTTATCGAGCAAGCCCTGTTTGAACAGATCACTAACATAGGTCACATAATCTTTGTAAGCAGGGTCTAGCACTCGTGGCGTTAGCTTGCCATTTACATCATTCCAAAAATTCGGTATACCAAAAGCACCGGCAAGGTTAGAAATAATCGGAGCTTCACCCTTTACCGTTAAAGGAATATTCTTGTCACCGTTTCCGCCAGGATCTTTCTCTTTGAAGGCTTTAAGAACAGCAGTTAGCTCGTCTGTCGTTGTTGGCGCTTTCATTCCTACTTTTTCAAGCCAGTCTTGACGAATGTACAAACTTTCACCTGCAAAAGAGAGCGTTGTTGTTGGGATCGCGTATAGCTTCCCATCTATTTTGGCAGCTTCCAAAGCGGAAGGAGCAATGGCTGCTTTAATGTTCGGACCAAATTTGTCGATCAACGGACCTAAGTCCGTTAAAGCTCCTTTCTTGGCATAATCTGCATATAACGCTTTGAAGTCTGTTGATCCGCCCGTCGTAATGGCATCATAAGGTTCTCCGGAAGCAATTAAGATATTCAGCTTGTCTTGCGGCTTGTCCTGTGGCAGCATATCGTATTGCACTTTATAACCTGTTGCTTGTTCCAAGTATTTAGCAACTGGATACGTATTATAGTCATCCTTTTGCCATACTTGAAGCGATTTCAATTCTGGTTTAGGTCCAGCTGAAGCAGTAGCTGCGGCTGTTGTACTGCCTGGAGATGTTGTGCTGCTTCCTGTATTCGTGCTTTTGGAAGAGCAAGCGACAAGAGATGTTACCGATAAGCTTGCTGCAACAGCTACTAGCATCACTTTTTTGTTTGCTTTTAACATGTGTAAACCTCCCTAGTCTTCTGTTTAATATATCATTAAACCCTTGATGCTCGCATCTTAGGCGTTAATGCAGATTTACCCTTTTACAGATCCAATTAGTACACCTTTGACAAAATGCTTTTGCAAATACGGATACACGAGCAACATCGGTATGATTGAAGCAATGACAGTTGCAGCTCGAATGCCTTCCGCTGATACATTCATCATATCGTCAACGCTTTTGTTCACGGCACTGGAGCTGTCTGCATCCATGACGATATCACGCAAGTAGAGCTGTAAGGGCTTAAGACTTGCATCATTAATGTAAAGCATCGGATGGAAATAATCGTTCCAGAAGTAGACCGCATAGAAAAGAGCAATCGTTGCGATGACAGGTACACTTAACGGAAGAACAATTTTCCAAAGAATCGTGAAATTGCGAGCGCCATCCATTTTGGCGGATTCTTCAAGCGCCTCTGGCAATGATTCATAATAACTTTTGATAACAAGCATATTGAACACACTAATCAGGGCAGGCAGCATCAGCGACCATAAGCTATTGATTAAATGCAGTTTCTTCATTAATAAGTAATTCGGAATAATTCCGCCATTAAACATCATGGTGAATATGAACAGTACCATAATAATGGAAATACCGGGAAGATGCCTTTTGGACAAAGGATAAGCTGTTAATGCTGTTACCAGAATCGCGATCACTGTACCTACAACCGTAATTAGGAGAGATATCCCAATGGAGTGGAGGAACTGGCTGGAGGATACCACGTATTTCATCGTATCTAGCTGGAAACCGACTGGGAAAATCCCAACTTTGCCGGATACTACAGCCGATTCATCACTAATCGCTTTGGATAAAACATTCGCGAGTGGCAGCAAAGTAGCTAAGCCGCAAAGCAGTAGAACAAGATAGATACAAATGTCAAAGGTCCAATCACTAAGTGTTTTCTTATGCATGCTCTTTCACCCCTACCATATGCTTCGCTTGATCAGCTTTTTGCTAAGTTCATTTCCAGCGATAATCAGGATGAACCCAACAAGAGAATTGAACAGTCCGACAGCTGTACTAAAACTATAATCCTGTTGACCGAGCCCTTGTCGATAAACAAAAGTACCGATTACATCGCCAGATTGATAAACGACTGAATTGTACATTGTCAATATTTGCTCCGTACCCGCTTCAAGCAAGTACCCCATGCGTAAAATTAAGATCAGAACGATCGTTGGCATAATACCAGGTAAAGTAATATGAAGCATTTGTCTGATGCGGCCTGCACCATCAATGGAAGCAGCTTCATACTGTTCTTGCTCGATACCTGCAATGGCTGCGATAAAAATAATGGCGTTCCAGCCCGATTCCTTCCAACCTGCGGTGAATACGACCACACTTCGGAAGAATTGGTTGTCTAGGAAGAAGGAAATCGGGGTCCCTCCGAACCACTCAATTGCATTGTTCACTAGACCGCCTGATGGCGACAGGATATTAATAAATAACCCTGATATGATGACCCATGATAAGAAATGCGGCAGAAAGATAATCGTTTGGATCGTCTTTTTGAAGAAAGCCTTTCGAACCTCATTCAAGAAAAGTGCAATGATGATCGGTATTGGGAAAAGAAGTACAATTTTGTAAACACTGATCAACAAGGTGTTCACGAAAACCTGATAAAACTCTTCCGAATGAATGAGCTTCTCGAATTGATCCAGACCCACGAATTTACTTCCTGTAAAACCATCGAAGATATTGAAGTCTTGAAAAGCAATGATAATCCCATACATAGGCGCATATTTGAATAAAAATAAAAATAGTAATCCCGGCACTAATAATAGGTATAAATCATAATTAGTTACAATCAGCTTCCAACGGCCGCTACCTTTGGTCTTGGGCTTGACGTGAGCTGTTTTTCGTTCAGCCTCTGTTAGTGTAACACTCATGAATGGCTCACCTCCGTGTTCTTATAGGACAATTATATAGGTCACCAGAGTCGACTTGTAGATGGTAATATTTCTGTTTCTGGTGCAATCTTATGGTATTTCGCAAAAAAAAAGCCGACCTCTTTACAGAAGAGGCGGCTTGTTTCATGACGATTTATTGATGTGACACTTGCCCTTGCTTATAAAAGACAACATTCTGACTGCCCAGCGTGCTATGAAGCGTTTCGATGGAAACGTCCTGGACAGGGCAGGCGTCATCCGTGGCGATGGATGACGCGATTCCTGCGGCTTGCCCCAATGCGTAACAAGTTGCCTGCACCCGCATGGAGGACATCGCCACATGTGTTGCCGATATCGATCGTCCCGCTACCAACAGGTTATCCAACTGCCCTGTCACCATGCATCGGTAGGGAATGTCATAGCCATCGACCTTCCGCTCATCCGTCGTTTTTTGACCATCAGGACTATGAATGTCGATTTCGTAGTTCGTTTGTGCAACCACATCCGAAAATCGTGTTCCGCGCACAACGTCTTGCTCCGTTAATGTGTAGAGACCTTGAATCTGGTTGGTTTCCCGGACGCCGACTTGATTCGCGATATGCGAGAGCACGTAGGTTTCAAATCCGTTACGCTGTAAGTAATTGACGACGGAAAACACCTGTTTCAGTGCCTCAGTCTCCGCATAGTTGACGTCTTCGATTTTCGCCCCGTTGCCTTTAACACGCGTCATATTCACAAGCAATGTGCCATCATTGTTCTTTTCCCAAAATAACCGACGCCCTTGAGGTAAATCCGATATCTCTTCATATAGATAGCAACCTTCAGGCAATATTTGCGTTACTGGCTTACCTGTATTTTGCATCATAAACATCAACGTCATGGGCTGGGTCATACCATCTTCATCTCTTCCCGACGTGTAGGGTACCCCTGCATCTAGCGCGGCTCTAGCATCTCCCGTACAGTCGATGAACTGCTTGCCTTCGAAAGCTTTCAAACCTTCACGCGTCGATACGATGACTGCCTTCACGCTTCTGTATTCCTTCACAGTGCCGATAAACTCCGCATGATAGATGACCTGTACGCCTTCCTTCTTCATTTTCTCATTTAAATAGTGTCTCAGCACGAATGGCGAATATTGCGGGGCGATCGACACGTCGTGATCCTTCGGCAAATGATCGGCCATTACTTCCGCGATCATCTCTCGATAAAGGCCAGTTACGTTACCAATCGGCATAAAAACACTAACGTTTCCGAGCGTTCCCATGCCGCCTAATTGGCCCGATTTTTCCAACAAAGTGACTTTCTTCCCTAGTCTCGCCGCGCTTATGGCAGCCGCCGTTCCGGCTGGCCCCCCGCCAATGACAACGACATCTGCCACATCGTATGTTTCGATCTTCCTTTGAAAATCATAAGTTTGGGTTGGCTGGTTGCTCATTGTCATCCTTCTTTCATTAAGTTATTGGTTGCCAGCTTCTTGCTGTTTCGCCCATGCCTGGAAAAATTTCTCCCGTTCTGCTAACTCTACATCCGCAACTTGTCGAACATAATCCAGGTCCTCACCGAACAATTCAGGCGTCCACTTGCGTCCGAATGCAGCATGCGTCACTTCGTCTGCCCAGTCGTAATCCTGGAACCGCTCCATCAATGGATGCTTGGCTTCGTCACGGCAGAACTCGTACTCCGCGATTTTGCCAGGGCGCCGCATTGCCTTTTCCTCAAAACCAATACTCAAGAGAGCATATCGCTGTGCCGGAAGCTTCTCGATGAGTGGATCATAACCGCCCACATATTGACGCAACGACATCCAATCGATTCCTTCTGCCTCGAGCGCCGCTTGACCGAACAATGCGTGTCGCACTTCATCCCACAGATGCCGAGCCAAATCCTCGTAAAACTCCCATGGCATAAGCTTCTGGTCATAAATGACGCTCGCCAGATTTTCCACTGCGGACATTTCCTCTTGTCTGGCCTTCATCATTCCGATCAATCGAATTTTCAAAGGATCCTCAGGCAGGTTCGGCACGGCCGTACGTCCCATTGTTGGTGGTCCCATCTTTTTGGCATCACGAATAGCTTGTTTCGGCATCTCATATACTTTGCTGGACCGCCATCGGGCGGGTACATGTGTGGAAGTGCCTTGTTCGCCGCTAATGCCCCCGGCTGCCTCCAAATAATCTTTGATTCGGCTTTCGAATTCCGCCGTTAGTTCCAATGATTGCCCTTCTTGCTGCAACGCCCCAATCATGCCTTCCCCCCAAGCGATCTGTTCGCGTAAATCGGAGGAAAGCGCCTTGAGCAAGCGAACCGTCGGATAATCGACTAGCTGCTGGGTATCCGTCATGTGTTGCGTAAACGCTTTCAGCAGTGCTGGTTTTATCACCCGATACACACCGACAAGCAGCTCCAGATCGGTATCCGCATGAATCAACTCGTCAAAAAGCAAAGCAAGTGTGACGTTCGGTTCTTTTTGCAAGAGCATGGGGGAAGTTCTTAACTCCAGAATTCGCCGACGAAGGGAACCTGCCGCTTCTGCATCCTCATAAAGATGCTTGCCTAACGCTGCCTTCAAATGCCAGTTCTCTCTCGCTGGAAGCTGACCGGCTGCACATCGGAACAACTGCTCATGGATGTACCTGTATCTTCGCAGCACCTTCGAATTCATCTCTACACTATATGTCCCTGTACCGAACGGATTTGCAATACCAGCATACGAGATCATAATGGCCTCCCTAAGCTTGAATGGATATGGTGTATGGCATCATTATAAGGCGAGATTACGTAGTTTGGCTTTGTCAAAATACTTAATAAATGTATCAAAACGTCTTTTCATTGTTTTTGTCTCCTATGGCTTGGCGGACATCCGAAGCGAAGTTTATACATTTTTGAAAAATGATGAACACTCGAAAACCCACAACTGTCGGCGATGTTTTGAAGTGGCATTGAGGTGCCACGTAACAGGTCCGTCGCATGATCGAGCCTTAGTTTAAGTAAATATTGATGAGGCGCCATGTCGAATTGGTTTCGGAATAGCATGGAGAAATAGGAGCGGGACATGAATGCTTTACGGGCCATTTCCTCTACAGAAAGCGGTTCAGATAGCCGATACTGCATGTAAGCTGGCACCCAGTTTAAGGAGACTGAACTTTTGTGTTCAGAGCTGTCTTGGGATGTATATTCTTTTAATAATTCCAGAATAATTTCTGAGGCATACACATGCGCTTGAAGCTGAGCCAGTGCATGCTGCTGGTTCCAGTACGCGATAATTTGCAGAAAGACATCTGCCATCCACTCATTCCTAGAAGACTTAAATACAACGGGCACAGCAATGTCAGTAAAAGTTGCTAGGTTGGGTTGCATATTGCCCAATTCTGGATGGGTACCACGCTCCACCGGCACAATCATAGGAAGTCGCTCCCCGCCTCCAGATGGGAACAGCTCAAAGTGGAGCGCCATGACCGTCAGTGGCGACTCCGATTCGAGCTGATGTACGACACCCGGTTGGATTAAACTGAACTGCCCAGGATTCAATAGATACCTATTCGCATCAATGGTTAGTTGTGCTGAACCTTCTTGCACATAAAGCAACAAATAATCGGTTATGATTCTCGCATGCGTATTCCACTGTTTAAAATGCAACAGATCCGTATATCTAATATGCGGTCTCAACTCTTGGTTTAGGATGGACTCAGTCACCAATCATATCCTTCCTTTCGACGGTCGGCGCAATGATATCTATGGTGCTAGCTGCTTAATTCTATGATTTGCCGTTGGCATTTAAATCTTGCTGTAATCGTGGTTCCTTCTCCAAGCTGCGATTGAATGTTCAGCCCGTAGTCTTCACCAGAGAACAAACGAATTCGTTCGTTGACATTGTATAAGCCATAGGAGCTTCCCGATCCATCTGTTCGCATGGCCGGCCTAGGTTCTGTAAGCAAGGTTTGGGCAAAATCAGGATCCATCCCAATGCCATCATCGGACACGGATAGGAGCAGATCATCACCATCAATATAAGCGCGAATCGTGATTTTACCTGTTTTCCCTTTTGCTTTACGTATGCCGTGAAGTAGTGCATTTTCAACAATTGGCTGCAAAGTGAGCTTGGGAATGAGACACGATTCTAATATAAGTCCAACTTTCGGGGCTTCATCCGATTCATCCTTTCCTGCTAGCTCAAAGGCGAATTCGAAGCTTTTGGGAAAACGCGTCTGCTGAATTTCTAGGTATACCTTCGCAAGTTCCAACTCGTCCGTAACCGTTACGACATCTTTCCCCTTATTCAAGCTAAGCCTGAAATAACGAGCAAGACCATCAATCATTTGGCTAATGTCGTGCGCCTTATGTCCAATAGCAATCCAATTAATCGTATCCAATGTATTGTAGAGAAAATGAGGATTAATCTGCGCCTGCAGGGCACGCAGCTGCGCCTCTCGCTCTTGTACCTTCGATCTATAGGTTTCCTCCATTAAATCCTTAACCCGATGGATGAGATGATCAACACTTTTTTCTAGTAGATTAAAATCGCCATCCGGTGTGACAGACCTTTCTTCCAGACCAGCTACACCCTCGCGTTTAATGGCTTTAATGACGGTCTGGACTCGGCGATTCATTCCTCGAACGATAAAAGCGACTAAAATGAACACGAGGATTAGGAATAATATCGTCACCCCAGTTAACGTGGCTACACTGGAAAATTGATTTAACGAAGCAGCCCGTGAGTTGATGCCCTTCTTCGGTACTTCTGCTACAAGCTTCCAACCTGTGGCGTCTATCGTAGTGTAAACAACATACTGTTGATTTTCATTTTCAACAATCTGTGATACACCTTCCTTGTTTACTGCAATAGCCTCTAGAACCGCCTTCGATTCTAGCTTTGTTCCTAGTAAGGACTTATCGCTGTGAAACACAATGGAACCATCCGGAGCAACGATAAAGACACGCTGATCTTTGTTCAATGAGATACTTGCGACGATATTTTCAAGCGTCTTAGCTTCTACGTCTAGGGATAAGAATCCTGATATGCTGTCGTAATGATCCGGGTCTCTTAGAAGGCGTATACCAGAGAATATAAACTTATCATCCTCCAAGTTGATAAATTTCTCTTGATAAACACCTGTCCATACGAGATGACCGCTAGCATACTTCACTTCCTCATACCAAGGACGTGTCATGAGTGTTTCAATTGGAAAAAAATTTATTTTCTCATGGGAAAATAGCTTTTTCTCATCTACATATAAACGAAAACGAAACACATTCGTATTCGTTTGGCCATTATCAATTAAGTATCGCAGTTCCTTCAACGCATCTATTTGCTCGTTCAAGGGTGTCGAATTACTTAAATACTGAATCAGTTTTGGATTCAAAAAAAGAGAATTCGACGTGTCGCGCAGAGAATCTAACTGATGATCCAAATTAATTTCTGCCTGTTTCAACGTTTGAAGCATCGAACGCGTCACTTCTTCTTCCAGAATGTGCGAGTATCGCTGGGAATAGGCGTATAGAAAAATGGAAGCTGGGATTATAATCAACACCACATAGGCGATCAACCATAGCCTTGCTGCAAGAACGCTTTTGAAAATCATCGTAATAAACGTCCAGCCTCTGTTCTTGAAATTCATGATGAGCCCTACTCTCTTTACATGACTTGATCTCGGAAGGAGCTCGGTGTATATCCCGTATATTTCTTAAATATTTTGCTAAAATAACTAGGATCCGAATATCCCACCGCATAACAAACTTCATAAAACTTATTGGCGGGATCTTTCAATAGCGCTTTCGCCTGCTCCACGCGAACCTTGGTCATATATTCGTTAATCGTTTCCCCAGTTTCTTGTTTAAAAAGCAAACACAAATACGTCGTAGATAGGAATACTTCCGTCGCGATATCACCTACTTGCAGATTCTCCGCATACCGTTTATCAATAATCGCCCGTGTTCGTTCGATCACATTTTTGGATTTGCCATTTCGTTTCTCACCAATGCGTTCACATGCCTCCAACAAAAACATTTCAACAAGACGATGTAAAGCGCCTAACGTTTCTTGCTGAAACACTTTGGCCATGAGCTCGTTTTCTTTGCTTTCGAGATCTTGCTTCTGTACGTGCAGTTCCAACAATATTCGAGTGGCTAGAAGCAGCAGCTGAAGGCTGATGTTACGTCCATAAGCAATACCATCTGTCCGATTACGTGAGAGTGCATTGTACATCTCGCGTAGCTCCTCCTGCACTTTCAATGTATCTGCGGACTTCAAGGATGAGACGATACGCTCTTGCTGTGAGGCATCAAACCGATACACACTCTCCTCGGCTTGCTCCAAATTGTCCATGGAAATAATCTGGTTTTTGCCTAAAAACCATCGTTGATCGGCCGCTTCCTTCGCTTGTGAATAGGATTGCGGCAGGCTAGCAAGTCTGGAAATCCGTTCACCTACCCCGATCGTCACACTGATCTTCAAATAATTATGAAGGCTTTCACGTACTTCCTCCGCCAGGGTGAACAGTAAGCTTTCCTGATCATCTTCCTGAGCCATGCGAAGAATCCCTACGAATTCTCCGATCTGATTTTCAAAAACATAGCCGCCAATATCTCGCTCAATCAGCTCCTGGACAATATTCAGAACCGAATAGGACAGCAGCTGTTGGTCTCTCTCGGATCGGGTTTGCGCAACCTCAGTGGCATCATCGATACGAATGGCAATGACCCAATAGGCGCCCTCCATCGGCAAGTTCAAATTAAGGAAATCAATACGATCTTGCACACGTGATGGGTAAATAACACCTTCCCGAATCAGAGACATAAGAAATTTCTCTTGCAGCAGGGGCATGCTCTGTATGAGCTTGACCTGCATATCTTCAATGAGCTTGCGCTCTTGCTGCTCAGCATTGAGAGAGCTTACTAACCGTTCGATAACAATCTCCAGCTCTCCCAAGTTGACGGGCTTAAACATATAATCAACCGCTTTAACCTTCAGCGCAGATTTCAAGTATTCAGCATCATCGTGACCGCTGACAAACACAATTTTGATATGAGGAAACCGTTCACTTAATTGGTTGGACATCTGAATCCCATCCATATTGGGCATTCTTACGTCCGTTAGCACGAGATCCGGTTTCTCACGCTCGATCACCTCTAGCCCAACGTCACCATCATCCGCTTCGCCTACAACCTCAATCCCAAACGCCTTCCAGTCAAAATAGTTACTCAACCCAAAACGAACTGTCGGTTCATCGTCCACAATGACAAGTTTATACATCTGGTGTCGGCCTCCCTTGTAGCAGTTCTCTTCATTATAACTTGGACAAAGCCAGGAGACATAGGAGGATCTTATGATTTCTGGTGCGATCTTAAGGTGAGGTTAGGAAGGCTGGCTTAGGATGAGATCCCTGTGGTTGTAAGACCGATATGGAATTCTCCCTGAATGCGAATATGTTCAAAAGGCAATGTCGGATTGGCAATCCGCCAAAGCATTCGATCCGCTGCGCGGTATCCCGTTTGTGAGATAGGGAGAAGCGGACGTGTAAATTCTGGTAAACCATCAGGTTGCTCGTTGAGGAAGCCGACTACAGAGATATCCTCTGGGATTCGAAGTTGCAGTGCCTTGCAAATGCTATTAACCATAGACACTTCATGATCGATGCCGCAGATGATAGCAGTTGGCTGGTGTTGTTGAATTTGATTGAAGAGATTGTTATGCCACTCCAAGTTGATGTCACGGGGGCCGATGCAATGCTCAGAAGGCGTGATCGTAATGCCAGAAGTTTGCATCGCATAGCCAAAAGCCTGCCAACGCAGAATAGATCCTCGCTGCATCTGGATATCGCCAACGTACATGATGCGCTCATGCCCTTGACTTCGCAGATAGGCCACAGCCTGGCAAGTCGCTTCGTAGACATCCCAGATAACACTGTCGATTTTGACACCGGGTGGTGGAAAGCTTAGCAGAATTCGGGGAATGGGAAGGTCAAAAAGCGCCGTTTCCCACTCCTGAGGCAGAATGCTCGGCGCAATGAATATACCGTCCGCATATAGGACTCCTGCTTCCTCTAGCCAATCTGCCATCTTCTCTTGTTTCATGCGCTGCGGCAGCATGAGCAGCTCGATGCGATGCCCGAAGGAGAAGAAACGATCTTGCAGCCCTTGCAGCAGCAAGCGATTATATGACACAGATTCCGCTGTCTGAACAAGCAGAAAGCGCAGTCGCTCATTCGGGTAAGGCGCGATATGATCCAGCCTTAAACTGCGGATCTGATCCATCGTGTAGTAGCCGAGCTTCTCGGCTGTTTGGACAATGCGTTGCCGCGTTGCCTCCGACATACCCTGCTTGCCCTTTAGCGCTTTATTCACGGTTTGTACCGTTAAGCCAAGCTCGATGGCGATCGTTTTCATTGTGACTGCTTTGCGGGTTGGCATGGGGTTACTTGCACCTCCAAGACGTAGCAATAAGTTACTTTATTACGGACATGACTGACATTACGAATTTCAAGTCCACTATATCACGCTTACTTTTTAGATGAAACAAAAATTAAACTAGTTCCTTCGTTACAGCGATCTATAATGAAAACAAAGACGGTCAACATAAACAACTGTGAAAGCATTGCGAAGCTAAGATTGGCCAATGTTCACCCACTAGGAGGAAAATTTGAATGACGAACTCAACTAATAACAACTTAACCGTAACCATACCTGCTCAAAAGTTATCTGTGAGTCACACCCCTGATGTCGTCGTTGTTGGCGGCGGTGCCACAGGTATTGCGGCTGCAATTGCGGCTGCACGTAATGGTGCCAGCACACTCTTGATTGAGCAACGAGGCTATCTAGGCGGCATGGGAACTGCTGCACTTGTACCTGCATTTTGCCCATATACCGATGGAGAAAAACCTGTCATTCGAGGTATCGGCCTCGATTTGCTAGAAAAAATGAAACACGCAGCTGGCGAGGATTTCCTTAACCGTTATGAACAATTGCTGGACTGGGTTCCAATCGATGTGGAAACGCTCAAACGCGTCTATGATGCCGAAGTGCTTGCTAGCGGCGCACAAGTGCTATTCCATACCGTTGCTGATCAAGTGCTGCTCGATGGGGATCGCATCAGCGGTCTTGTCATTAGCAATAAATCCGGCCGCTCCGTCGTGCAAGCTAAGCTGTACATTGATGCATCTGGAGATGCGGATCTTGCGGCATTGGCTGGCGTTCCTTTTCAAGTTGGCGGTGAAAATGGCGAGCTTCAGCCAGGTACGATGTGCTATGTCGTGACTGGTGCAGATAAGGATCGCTTCAGTCAATTTCTAGCTGAAACGGGCCAGCATCCGCAGCTTGAAGAACTCGTGACATTAGCCCAGCAAAATGGTGAACTGCCAGAAGGACGTAAACGAGTTTCAGGGATGGCTTGGATATCGAATTCCGTAGTTGGCTTTAACTTCGGCCACGTCTTCCATATTGACGGAACAAAAGCAGAAGATTTAACTCGTGCCGCGATCGAAGGACGTCAGTTGATTGATACACAAATCCGATTCTTGAAGAAATATGTGCCCGGCTTTGAAAATATTTTCCTTGTCCATTCCGGCGATCAAATCGGTATTCGCGAAACCCGCCGCATTCAAGGCGACTACACCCTTGTCGTGGATGATTTCCTCACGATGCGTACCTTCGAGGACGATATTGCCCGTAATTCCTACTTTATTGATATCCATTTGGCAAATGCCGGATCTACAATGACGATTAAGCATTTGCCAAAAGGAAAATCCCACGGTGTGCCTTATCGCTGTATGCTTCCGCAAGGCAAATCGAATCTCATCGTCGCAGGACGTTCGGTATCGTCTGATCGCCCCGTGCAAGGTTCGCTTCGCGTGATGCCGAACTGCTTCGCCATGGGTGAAGCCGCTGGTGTTGCTGCTTCGATGGCGAGCGCCTCCGGTATTGGTTTCCGCGAGGTGTCAATCCCTGAATTGCAACGTAAATTGATCGAGCAAGGTGCTTATCTGGGAGACAATCCAGGATTCGCGTACGCAGACCGTGAAATCGCTGTCGGTGCTGTTCATTATGAAGAAGAGAATTAATTGAAAGGGGACTCACTAACTTGCTTAACAAATGGAAGGGAAAAACCTGGGGTACCCTTGGAGACAGCATAACCGAAGCTGGCGGCTATCAGCCGCTAGTTCAACAAGCGTTGGGCTTCACGAGCGTGATCAACTATGGCAAAAGCGGCTGTCCCATGACAGCCGGCGGTGATCGTGACTATGGTGCGACGACTCATGTTGGTCGGATGATCGACCCTTCCTTGGATTGCGTCACCATCTTCGCTGGTGTGAATGATTTTCGACTAGATAAGCCAATCGGGGAGTTAGGCAGTAAGGACGTGTTTACGTTTCACGGTGCGTATGCTACCTTGATTGAGGACATTTTGACGAAAAATCCAACCTGTCGTTTGAGTCTATGGACGCCGCTTCAGCGTGACAAAGATCAATATGACATTTTCTATGTCAACGCAGCCGATCATCGACTCATTGATTATGTTGAAGCTATCAAGCAGATTGGCCTGCTTTACGGACTGCCTGTGCTTAATCTATATGCAGAAAGTGGATTAAACAAGCTGACACTGCCCCACTTCACTTCGGATGGCTTACATCCGAATGAGGCTGGTCATCGGCGGATTGCTGATATGGTTGTGCCGTTTTTGTTGGGTTTGTGATGATCAAAGGAACAGCTGCACTTGGGGGTTAGACCTGTGGTGGCTGTTTTTTTGTTTCCGCGGGGAGTGCATTGGTGGTGCGGGGGTATGGTGAGGACTAGTGAGAATTCTGGTGGGCGGGGCGGGGTTGAGTGACTAGAAGAGAGGTCTGGTGGGCGGGGGAGTGAGTGACTAGCTAGATTGGAAAAGTTTGCGAAATAACTGGATTTCATACAGCTAATTCAGCGAATTTAGCCTGTTTATTGAGAATAGATGGATTAAGTCCATCTATTCTCAGTCTTTTTGGCACTATCAGTTGTCTTCCCTGAAATTAGCTACATAATTTCCATCTAATTGGATAAATCGATGATTTCTCGATAAATTAGCTGTATATTTTCCATTAATCAATGTTAGCGAGCAAACCATTTACAGCTAATGTGTACTTAACTATGCGCTTGCCCTTTCCGCTATGAGCAGGTGTGAGCATGCCTTTCGAGCAAAGCTTCTTAAGCATCATGACCGCTGTCCGATGATCAATATCAAAATGCTGCTCCACATCCTTCGGCCGAATCGGCTCTGCACGCTGAACGGCGAGACGAAGAACCTCTTTTTCCGCCATATGGGCGCGTAGAACAGGCGTTGAACTCGCTTGGTATCTCGCCATCACCATTCGCAGCAAGGCTATGCACAGCTCAGGTCTTTGCTCAACATCATCATAAGCGAAGGAAATCACTTGATATCCCATCGCATGAAGAAACGTTTCACGATTCAATTCATTGCAAAATTTCTGCCTGTCCAGATCACGAACATGCGAGGCGTAGCCTTTTATTTCTATAAGCAGCTTCACAAAGCCTGGCAACCACGCATAATCCGCAAAGTAGGAACGCCCGCGCCAATCAAGCACCTCATATTCAGGGTGAAGATGCTCGAAGTCCCCACGCAAAACCCACCATATTTGTTTCGCAAAGAGCGCTTCCCCATGCCCATGTCCTCTCTCCAATCTGCCGCGCCGCTCCCCACTGCGATTGTCCAAATGCCTTCGAATAAACGTTTCATGCTCTTCCACAACATTCATTTTTCTCATCCCCTTCTAGATAAATAGAAAAACGCCCCGCATCCACTCAATCGAATGGAACGGGACGTTCTTCGTCACTTATTTGTCATTATAAGGGAAATATGGGTGAATGACTACAGGAAATAATACTGACTCAGATCCTTACCCTTCAAAGCATAGCGCTTGTAGTGCTGGTAATGCGCCTTATACAGGTCGCCATCCTTAGCAGGTGCATACGTTAGGAACAGCTGCTTGCGGCTTTTATCCGATGTATTCGTTCCACTTTGGTGCGGTGTAAAGGAGTGGAAAATAATAACGTCACCCGGCTTCGTCTCGACGATTTCACCAGTTCCAGGATCAATTTCTGCGATTTCCTGCGCATTCATATTCCGCAGCTCCCCTGGCGTTGAGCGAAGACGCTCGTGATACCCTGGGAACAGCTCTAGCCCCCCATTCACGACGGTAGCTCCGTCAATTGCTACCATCACGCTGATAAGCCCCTCGATCGGGAATCCTTGCCACCATGCCGCATCCTGATGCATACTGTAGCCATTTGCGCCTGGCAGCTTGAAGATCAGTTTATCTTTGAACAGCTGCGGTTCATCCAAATAAATGTCACGAAGCGGCGTTAGAATCCGCTCATCCTTCACCAAATCTGCGAATACCGCAGAAATATCATGTACCGGATCCAGTCGCTCGATTTTCACATCACCGTTTGCATACCCTTTATGCCCTGCTCGAACATTATTCGGTGCCGTGTACTCCTCTAGCGTGAGGAGCTTGTCACATTCTGCTTGAAGCACGATCGCCTCTTGCTCGCTGAACACATTTCGCAGCACAAGATAGCCTTTCTCGTTATAGCTTTGGATCTGTTCTGTGGTAAGAATATTGATTTTATTCATACGTGTAATCTCCTTTGTTTGTTGCTTGTATTTGCTTCCATGACCTAATAGTACTCCGAGATATTTACATTGCACATGCACTGGTTTATGATATTTCATATACTTTTTTGCAAGTGACACTTCACGATGAAAGGTGAATCTCGATGCCACCTATCCAAATGATTCGATACTATTGCAGCGGAATTAGGGATAGCTTCATGCTGGAAGAAGATATATATAAAGACTGGGTCTTGCTTGCCCCCCAATCCGGTGGATTCTCTTACAACTTAAGCTCCAGTACAGAAGAAAATTTCCAAGAAGTTTCGGTCGGTGAGCTTGTCATTTGTCCGCCAGGCACGTTGTTAAAGCGCAAAGTAACGTCATCCCTCTCCTTTATTTTCATAGAATTTAGTTCAGAGCGCACGTATCCCCATGGCAAAATTATGATCCGAGATATTCAGCGTTTAACATCTACCTTCACTTATTTGCGACAGCTATCCGATGAGCCTTCAGATAAAAACGGAGCCTACGCAAACCACTTAATTGCTGACCTTTTGTACCAAATAGAGAAAGAGCAAGATCATATCCCATCCTACCAGCAGGACAAAACAGACCCGATCACCTATCGAGCCCTCGCCTATATCGAGCAGCATGCTTTTGGAGCTCACTTTCAGTTGCAAGACCTCGCGAAGGAGCTTGGCCTCAGCGCTTCACAGTTAACAAGACGTTTTCAGCAGGTGTATAAGCTCTCCCCCATTGCTTACGCCACCACACTTCGTCTTCAAAAGGTACGCTCCTTACTCGTCGACACCGATCTAACGCTTGAGGACATCGCTGAGCAGTGCGGGTATCAGAACGCTTTTTATATGAGCCGCATGTTTAAAAGCAAAATAAAAATAAGCCCCTCGACCTATCGAAGGACTTACCGTTTCTAGTAGCTAGAAGCTCTAACTACTTCTTCAATTTATAGCTAACAAACGCTAATTTCTGGCTATCTGGTGACCACGAGTTGACGTTGATCGTCCCTTGTCCGCCAAACAGCGAAACTAGGGTCCGAGAAGGACCACCCGCACTTGCCATTAAGCGGATTTCAACTTCTTTATTTGGGGGATGCGCATTAGGCTGGACATCTCCCTTTCGATAAACAATATAGGCAACCGTATTCCCGTCTGGGGATACGTGCGGGAACCAATTATTGCTCTGTTCATCTGTCATTTGCGTCTGCTCACTGCCATCCACGTTCATTCGCCACACCTGCATCAAGCCGGATCGTGTGGAATTAAACCAGATATGCTGACCATCTGGAGAATACTCAGGACCATCATCAAGTCCAGGAACATCTGTCAGCTGTCGCTCCACACCACCCTGAACGGGAATTGTGTAAATATTGTACACGCCATTCCGCTCAGCACAATAGGATAATTCGCGACCATCCGGTGACCACCCATGCAGATAGCTTGGGGACATCGCTGTAATCAAAGTAGGCTGACCACCAGCTAACGGAAGGACATAAATACGCGACTGCCCATCTTCCTCCGTGTGATGACTGACTGCAATCTGCTTATTATCTGGTGATAGCACATGGTCATTATTACACCAATTCGCATACCCCGAATCGATTACTGTGCTCTCGCCTGTAGTAATTTCATAGGCATAGAGCAATCCTCTCCGGTTATAAATGAGACGTTCACCATCACGCGTCCAGTTCGGCGCCTCAATTAAATCATCGAATTCGGCCAATACTTGACGTTCCCCTGTAGCCACATCCACAATTTCAAGAGTACTAATGACATGCCGTTCTTTCCGCTTGCGAGGCTTCTGCAATGTATTCATGGGCTCCACCGTCCTTTGTAGTCCCATCATACTCACTCCTCAAAAGCACTGTCAAATCCCACCAAGATGATGCCTTCCCTAGCAAAAAAAGAGCCGCTAAACCATCAGCAGCCCTTGTTCAGGTAAAAATTGAACAGTCGTCGTATGACCATCTGCGGTAATGTCTAAGTGATCCTTAGCGAGAAGTCCTAGCATCGCCCTCGCTCCAACACGATACACATGAATGAAGCTTGCATGCTTACCCATCTGGCGATGAAGCAATGCAGTCAGCGGTACGCATGGGTCGATCGAATTGCCTGGCGTTTGGATCGTCAACAGTTCTTGGCCTGGAAGCACCAATGCCGTTTGATGGATCTGGACACTGTCCCTAAGCAAATACGTCATGCCAACATTCCATGCATCAGGGGAAAAGCGCCCCACTATAGGCAACTCTGGCAAGTTTGGTTGGATGTGAATGGGTGGATACTGGACTTTATCTGCAAAAGAGAGGTCTTTCAACTCCTTTGACTGTGGCGCGACAATAGGGTGCATCCACCACTCGATCGACTGACTATCCTCGCTCATGAGCGTGACCTCGAACCAATCCAACAGCCAGTCGCTTGTTAAAAGAAGATGACGATTCAGCCTGCAACCGACGTAGGCCATATCACTTTGCAGCCAGGCATAGGTGCTTGCTTCCGTTTGATCAAACCGCAGACACCGCCCTGTATGTTCGGCTTGTGATTTACCGCCTAGTGAAACCGTGTTATGACTGGCGGTTTCACCAAACCATGGACGCAGCGTAGATCCATACGGAACTACGCCGAAATCTGGCGTAAGTGTTTGATCCTTATGCATCAACGTTACATGCAGCTTATCTAGGTGCCCATGTGCACCCCCGTGTTCGCCAAAATCCACAAGAAAAGAGAGCGGATTACCCGCCTGCCGTCCGACAACAAAACCGGATGCTAGCCAAAGCTTCGATCCACGCGGTTTTGCAAGGGAGGAGTGCGAAATCGCAACAGATACCGTCGCGCCATACAGCAGCGCTTCAAGCCCGCAGCGCGAGCCATCCGCGGAGTCCATCTGCCGATAAGCCTCGCGCAGAATCGGTACGAGGCCTTCCACCGCATAGTGGCTCAGCCCCAGCTCGGCTACCTCCGCGATTTCCCGGGCGTAAGGCAGCCGCTCCATCGGCCCGTCGTGCAGCGCTGGCAGTACGCCTTGGTCATCGGCGAGCTCCGCTAGCGCCTCTACCATGCCGCGCATCGATTGCCCTTGCGAACCCTCGCACGCGTACAGATCTTTCTCGCATCGCTTCGCCATCTCAGCGAAAATCAAATACGCCCGCAGCACGAAAACATGATAATACGTGCTGCCTTCGAACTCCAGCTGATCGGGCTTCACGCCGATCGACAGATGATGACGGAAGCCGCCCTCGGCTTCTACTAATGCCTCCAGCTCCTGCCGCTCCCCTCTGGCGGCATATACACAAGCCAACGATGCGTTCAACCAAGCGGTATAATTGTTCTCCGCATTGTTCCGCTCGTGGATCAATATCCCACGATACGCACGCATGCTTTCTTCCAACAGATGAAGGAACGTATCTACTTTACGCTGCTCATCAGCGCTAAAAACTACTCCTTCATCCAACAAGAGGACATACGCCCGAATCAGCGTTGTAGACCAGATCGACTCCGTCAGCGCTTGATGAAACGCGCGCCCTTTCAGCATCCACGGCTGTGCATCAGGATGCACAGGATACAACGGGAACTGCACCGCATACTCCACGATTAGCCGCTTACTCAGCTCGGCATAGGCGTAGTCGCGCAGCCCCGCATAAACCGCAGCCGCCTGCAGCGCAATCCGCGCGAGCTGCTGATGCTTATACACCAGCCAGGCGCCTCGATACTCGGCGCCTTCCACCACACAGCCGTGCGGACAATGAAACTGCATCGCATCGGCTACCGAAGGATCGAACAGCAGCTCCGTATGGTGCTGCTGACACACATACTGGTGCCACCAGCCGCCTGGCTCCAGTGGAATGATCAGGCTGCCGCTAGCCTGCAGCCCATCCATCTCTTCCTTCAGCGAGTTCACCACCTCACTCGCCCAAGCTAAGCGCTGCACCTTCGCGCTAAGCGTCTCGCTCTCCTTAACGGCATCGCTCATCGCATCATCATCCCGCCGTTAACCTCAATTGTTTCCCCCGTCAGGTAGCCAGCAAGCTCAGAGGCCAAATACAGAACCGCACCAGCCACATCCTCTGGTGTGCCTTCGCGCCCAAGTGGAATGCCACCGATGGTAGCTTGACGCGCAGCGTCACTCGTGAAGGTGGCGTGGAACATCGTGTTGCCAATAAACCCTGGCGACACGTTATTTACGGTAATGCCACTTGCCGCTACTTCCTTCGCAAGCCCCTTCGAATATGCCATCACAGCAGCTTTGCTAGCTGCATAAATACTAGATCCAGGCCCACCGCCGTTATAGGCAGCGACCGATGACATATTAATAATGCGGCCGGCGCCTTTGGCCTTCATGCCGGGCAGCACTCTTTTGCACATAAACACCGTGCTTTTCAAATTCACATTCATGATGCGCTCATACATATCCTCGGTCATCTCTGCGTTCGGCACTCGCTGCACCAAATGACCTGCGTTATTCACCAGAATGTCGATGGAACCGCCAAATGCCTGCTCAACCTCGTTCACTAGCCGATCAATTTGCTCGGGATCCGTCACATCCGCTTGCACAAGAATGGCCTCCCCGCCAGCCGCAAGAATAGCCGCTACCGTTTCTTCGCCCTGAGCTATGTTAGAAAGACAATTCACACCAACCTTTGCCCCATTAGCAGCCAAAGCCAGAGCAATCGCCCGTCCAATCCCCGCATTCGATCCTGTTACAAGCGCAATTTTCTCAGTAAGATTAAGTCCATTCATATGATTTCTGCCTCCTATTGAATACCTTTTTATATGTTGATCAACCTTGTGCAGCCCGTAACTTATCCACAGAAGGTCGTAAAAACCCAGCCAATTGCTCAGCCATCCGACTATGTCCATAATCCGAAGGATGAATCAAATCACTTGTCAAAGAAGTAAAATCAATCATGATCTGCGCCCCATCTAACAGGGTCAAATTTGCATGCTGACGACTCTCTACGTATCGCTTTAGCACCTCATTAAATTGCTTTTCAGCCACACTAAACGGATGTGTCGTATCATGAAAATACGTTGCCCGATTCGGATATATCGTTGTCACAAGAATCGGTTTCGTAGGGTGATTGCGAATGATTCTATCCAATAAATATGTCGCGCGATGCTGAAATTCCTCGGTACTTACGGTTCCCCTCATATTGACGCCTAGTTCCAGATAGGCCAAATCCCAATCCTCCCGCTCCGCCAAATGATCGGCCAGCTCCGGCTCACAATAGCAAGACCCGCTGAGTCCTAGATTCAACACATCCGTACCAAGACGGCGTGCCGTCTGCTGGACATACCCGTTATAATGACTCAAAGCGCCAGCCCCTTGTGTAATCGACGAACCATAGGCAAGCATGGTCAATTGCGGTACTTCCTGACGCTCAGGAGGCCTAATCGCAAAGCCATAAGCATCTATGTCATAAAAGATCGCTGTAAACCGGTCGCAATAGATACGCCACACTTTGGAGGAGAACGCGACATTATCCAGTAACGCAGGTGGTACCTCAGCAAATCTTTCAGGTGCTTCCAATTGTAAAGTCGTGACGACACCAGCCTTCAAATCATACGCAGCATGGAAAAAATCGCCTCTGAAAACAAGCACACGTCCATCCTTTTCTTGCGCAGCCAACGTCAGCTTGATGTTCTTAGCCTCTGTCACAAATCGAATCTCACAGCCGCTGGACTCGGCAGCTTTGGTTCGACCTTTTTCGGTTAGCGATTCACGAACCTGCTTGGGAAACCGCTGCAACCTAAGACCAGGTAAATACATTCTCGATTCCAACTCCGAAACATTATGAAACGCCACATTCTCCAGCATCGCTTCTCTCCACGCTTTCTCTCTATGTTTGAATTACGGGGTAATGGTTGTAAAAATAAGGGTTGGTGCCTTGTTACTATCCGTATATTCTCTGGTATATACCGTAGCCGGATTGTCGTCCGACACCATCGTTAGTCGGAAGCTGAGTGTGCCATCGCTTTGGGTCTGAACATACTTCGTTACGTCAAACGTCACGTAACTGCCAGCGGTCACAGGAAGGTCACCTGCATCCACATCGGTAAATGCTCTTGCTGGCTGATTCGCCGCAGTGATGAGCGTTGGATCCCAACTATCCCCGGCAATCCCATGGAGCAGGAGATCAGCGCCAGCTTGCGCACTCGCCACATACAATCGCAGTTGAACCGT
The DNA here is from genome assembly GCF_964253085.1 of Paenibacillus sp. LjRoot153. Taxonomy (NCBI): domain Bacteria; kingdom Bacillati; phylum Bacillota; class Bacilli; order Caryophanales; family Paenibacillaceae; genus Paenibacillus; species Paenibacillus sp. LjRoot153. The sequence continues at coordinate 1,627,154 of NZ_CAXUQH020000001.1, read as the reverse complement.
ATCGACAGTACCTGATAATGTTGGGATAGCTACTTTCATGTAACCCGCCTGCTTCCCGCCATCTGTCTGAATGAGCATCGTTGTTGTTGTACTGTAATTTGTGTTGGCATTGGTCGATGTAACGCTGTCCACGTACGTATCTGCATCCACAACTTTCGTTGTTTGTGATGGTGTTTTAACCGTGATGGTCATGGCGGAAGACGTAAATCCGTTATACGATGCCGATACAGTTGCACTGCCTAATCCAACACCAGTAATACCACCGCTGCTCGATACCGACACTATACTTGCCTGACTACTTGTAAAAGCAGCACCTGCTGCGGTTGCATCTTCCGTTGATGAATCTGCGAAATGAGCCGTTACTAGAAGCTGCTTCACTCCACCGCCGAGTGCAATACTTGCAGGTACACCTGAGATCGTAATGCCTGTCATAGCTGGTGTAACCGCAGTAATGGTATTACTTGCTGTTGTTCGATTCGCTTGATCCATCGCTTCAACTTTAAACGTATACGAAGTACCTGGCAGAAGCTCAGACGCCGTATAAAAGGTCTTATTTCCAAAAGTAGTATCGTACAGAACGCCGTTGCGATAAATACGATAACCAACGATGTTTGTATCATCATTTGCCGCCGGCCAGTTCAACGTTACTTGACGCGGAGTTACAGTTCCAAGTGATAACGGTGTGCCTGAGCTCCAGCTTGGTGCCGTGAGATCTGTCAGAAGATCAGCGATGTACTCATCTGCTCCGACATCGGGAACACCCTCTCTTGCTTCGTGCTCTACATCTTCCGTCACGAAGGACAGTGCGCCGCCATTGCCATAATTGCCAACCGAGCTATTGATCCCTGGGCTGTTAGCTGCAAGCTTTTTATAAGAAATCGTTCTAAGTCTGTCATACTCACTTGAAGTCCAAAGCCATGCGTAGTCCGTCGGACTCAAATTCAACACCGCTTCTTTCATCATCGGATAAGCAACTTTCACTTCTGATTCAGTAAGTGCAGCCGAATTCCCCGTAATTAGGGGCACACCTTGCTGTGGAAACATGATATTGCCAGACCAGCTTAAGCCTGGGATTGGCGTCATAATTTTAATGAGTTCTTGCTGACCACCAACAACCACATTATTGGCAAAAGTTACATTCTGCGGAGCCATGCCGTAACGCACAAATCCCAGCTCGATCCCGCTTTTATTGTCCACGAGTGTGTTGTTTGCGATCATAATATTCTTGGCAATGTAGTGATTATTGCTTGGGATCGGCTGCGTCAAATTATCGTTATCGCCTGTAGTCAGGGCAATCGTCGCATCCCACTCTGTGCCTGTCAGCCCTTGAAAATAATTGTTATACACCTTGTGATTCTGACCGTAAACCCGTACACCGCCTGTACCTAACGTTCGGCTATCTGGGGTGGTTGGAATCACTTCACGACCATTTCCAATAAACATGTTCCCATAAACGCTAGAACCATTCCCCGATCTAAGGGATACTTCGCCTAAGGATTCGATGAAATAGTTGTTGCGAATGACATTGCCTCCGCTTTTGACAGAGACATATTCAGGGTCACTATCCACATGGTCGAAAATGTTGTACTGAATCGTCGCATACGCATTCAGATGCACCAAATCCGTCACGCCGAGGCGGATGCCTTCGGATTCATTTTCCTGACGAGGCAGCGTATTGCGGAAAATATTGTACTCCACCACATCGTACTGGGTAATTTCGTACGTACCCGCTACGGTGTCTCGGTTCCCGTCAAAGAGAATAAACTTCCCGCGATCCTTTTTATTTTCCATCAAATTGTGGTCAACTTGGTTGTGATGTGAGTTCCAACCGTCGATGTACACCCAGCTGGATTTCGTTGCATCTGTCGCTGAGCTTGGTGAATGGAAATAATTATTCGTGATCCGCATATGGTTACAGCCCGTGATTCGAATCCAATTCGAGGCTGTGCTGTCCATAACGAACGTCATGTCTTGGATGGTGATGTAGGAGCTATCTGTGAATTTGATAGGACCCGCGTTGAAAACCGCCATCCCTTTGTTCTTCGCTTTGATCACGATCGGATTGCTGGCATCGCCATGTTTGCCTGTGATGCTAAAGGAAGCATAGTTCCCATTCTCTAGCTCAATCACAGTGCCTGGGTTTGCTGCATTAATGGCTTGCGCGAGCTGGGTTGAGTTGCTGACGGAGACAGGCGGATTCGCAATGGTTTGCGGTGTCGCTGATACAGCTGGCGTACTATTCGAACCTTCACCTGCTGTATTCACAGCACTAACGACGAAATAGTAAGTCTGACCAACCGTTAAGCCAGTCACCGTATAGTTGGTCGCCGAGATCGTAGAGGTGTTCACCGTAGTGAAAGGTCCACTCCCACTGGACGCCATCTTCACGTTGTAGCCAGTTGCTGTAGCCGAAGCTGTCCATGCGACGTTCACGACACCTGTGCTAGGTAGGGACGTCGTTACGTTCGTCGGCGCATTCGGTACTGTCGGGGATGGTGTCGATCCACTTGTTGCCGTTGCTGTTACATCGTCAAATGCCGTCGCACCCGCATAACTATAAAGGCCGACTTGACCTGATGTATACGGTGTCGTGTCTGTTCCTGAGAGGATAAGCGTGCTGCCATAATAGCCTTCGAGTTTCAAGCTGCCATCTGTGTTCTGTGTCGATTGGAGCTTCATAGGCAAGTAGCCTAGACTGTCGAAGGAGGTGCTCATTGTTGTGTTCGTGACGGAGACGCCGCTAGCGTTCGGGGTCCCAGCTGTTTGGGGCACGGAAACCTTCGAGCTGCCTGTCACTTTTTCCAAATAAAACTGATAACTGGATGAGTTTTTCTTCATCGTAAAACGGTAATAAGTCGCCGTCGTTCCGCTGCCCGAGTATCTGGCGACGAGTCCAGCGTAGGTGCTGTTCGCGCCGGTCACTTTTAGCTTACCTGTTAGCGTGAGGTCACCCGTCTGGATTGCAGGTGTCGATGCTCCCCACTGATCATTCGTTAGGACATACGTGACACCTGTTGTGGTGTCCGTTTGTTTGAGGAAGTGATTGAGTCCGACTGCGGCGGTCTCTTCCCCCATCTGCCAGCTTGTGCTGCCGCCAACGACGGTCTTCCAAGGCTGTGCACTGGTGGAAGCGCTGCCAACTGGTGACGTGTAACCACTAGTGCCATTGCCATAGCTTTCAAAGTCTTCTTTGACCGTTTTGAGTTCTACTTTGACATCGTCAAATGCTGTCGCGCCCGCATAGCTATACACGCCGACTTGACCGGATGTGTATGGCGTTGTGTCCGTTCCCGAGAGAATGAGCGTGCTGCCATAGTAACCTTGGAGTGTTAGGCTGCCATCCGTGTTTTGGATCACTTGCAGCTTAACAGGCAAGTAGCCGAGACTATCGAAAGATGTGCTTAACGTCGTGTTCGTGACAGAAACACCGCTTGCATTCGGGGTACCTGCCGTTTGGGTCACGCTTACCTTCGTGTTGCCTGTCACCTTTTCAAGATAGAACTGATAGCTTGATGAGTTTTTCTTCATCGTAAAACGGTAATACGTAGCCGTCGTTCCACTACCCGAGTATCTAGCGACGAGTCCAGCATACGTGCTGTTCGCACCTGTCACCTTGAGTTTCCCGGATAATGTGATCTCACTTGTCTGGATTGCTGGTGTCGCTGCGCCCCACTGGTCATTCGTTATTACATACGTGACACCTGTGGTTGCATCCGTCTGTCTTAGAAAGTGATTCTGTGTCGCTCCACCGGATGCGACTTCCTCGTCCATGGACCAGCTCGTGCTGCCGCCGACGACAGTTTTCCATGGCTGGGTGCTCGTCGAAGTGCTCCCAACTGGTGAGATGTAACCGGATGTTGCGTTGCCGTAGCTTTCGAAGTCCTCCGTTAACGGCAATCCTGCTGCTGAAGCTGCAGGTGTAGGGATGATGGCCAGACACAGGGATAAAAGCAAAAGTACGGACAACATGCCACTCAAAAGCTTCCGTTTCCTAACCATCATGTCATTCATAAATATAAATTCACCATCCTTTATATTGAACTAAGACTCATTATAGTTAGGTGTGACGCTGAAACACATGATCGAATTTAAGCAGCATTGTGTTTTTTTAAACAGGTGAGGGAACGCTGGTGCGCTAGTATTATGAATTTTAGCCTTTGTACGAAGGCAGGGGAACGTCAGTGCACTATTTGCCTCACTTACGTGTGAATATGATGGTTTTGGAGGAAATAGCGCATCCTGATTCCCTTCCGACTAGAAAAAGTCTGTTTTGACCGGAATAGTGCACCCTCGTTCCCCTTGGTGAAAGGACGCAGCAAAAAGCCCCGCTCCACAAACGGAGCGGGGCTAAACTCCCCTCACGTCCCTATATTCGGAAACCGAATATAGATGCGTGTGCCGACGCCGAGCTCGCTTGCGATGCTCAGGCCGTATTGCTCGCCGAACACCAGCTGGATGCGGCGGTGAACGTTCATCAAACCGATGCCGCCACTGTTGCCGGCACCCTTATGCAGCTTGGCTTCCGCCAATTGATTGGCGCTTAGCTGCTTGTTTAGCGAAGCTAGATGCTCCGGCGTCATCCCGACGCCGTTATCCTCGAGGACGATAATCAGATCATCGTCCTGAGCCCACGCATCCAGCCGAATGTAGTGATACTCCTCGATCCCATCAGCGAAGCCGTGCTGGAAAATATTCTCGATCAACGGCTGCAATGTAAGCCGTGCTGTCTTCTTCAAGAAGAATTCCGGCGGAATTCTTACATCTAGCTCGAACTCCCGCCCCACCCTGTGCTTCATGATCGTCATGTAGTTCAGCACATGTTTTAGCTCATTGACGATTGCTGTCTCTTCGATATGCGTCTGCACCGAGTAGCGGAACATTGTAGCTATGGCATCTACAATCTCCGTAATTTCAGTGGATTGCTGAATGACGGCGTAGACGATAATATTTTCCAGCGTATTGTATAGAAAATGAGGATTTATTTGCAGTTGTAAGGATTGCAGCTCGGCCTTCTGTCGCTCCAATTCAGCGTCCTTCTTGCTGAGTTCTGTTCGGTACAAGGTGTCCATTAATTCCGATAAGGAGACGACCATCAGATTGTAGCGCTGGATCAACTCATCCAGCTCATTATTCGTTTGCAGCTGGGGGATTTTCACCCAGTTCCCTTTTTCCGTCTGGCGCATGCCATTTTTCAGTATTTGAATCGGCTTCGTGATATTTCGGCCAAATCTGTAGGATAACAACAACGCCAACAGCAGTGTAAGGCCCCCCACCCAGAAGGAGGAGTAGCGAATGCTCGATAGCGGGCGATTAATATCTGCCGTCGGAATCGACACCATGAGGTTCCAGCCCGTATAAGCTGACTTCGAGCTGACGACCATACGCTCTTCCCCAAACGAGGAATCCTTGAAGGATTTCAAGTCATTCCCTTCTATTTTCGCCATCAGTGCCTTGTTCACCGTAGTTCCAATGTGCTGCTTGTCCGGATGATACACGATGCGCCCGTCATTATCGACAATGGCAAAAAATCCACTCGGCCCCAAATTGATTCCCTTCCACAAGGTTGCGAACTCGTCCGCCTTAATTTCGATGGCCAAAATACCCTTGAACTCATTGAACACTTCGCCATGAATTTTGCGCGCCAATGTTATAAATTGGTTATTGCTCTCTGTAAACACGCTGTTACTGATAATTGTCATGTTACCTTGGGCATCCGTCTCTTTGTCCAGCTCTTCCATTGTAAAAGCAGGCACCGGATCAACAATCGACTTCAGCGCCGGATTCTCATAATACACCCAATGATCGTTATAATCGGCCAAATAGACGGTCATAATCTCCGGTGACTTAATAAAAAGCGGATTAATGACGTTATCCATTAAGTTGTCCGTGAACTGATAATACTCGTAATCGCCTGTTGGCGGGTCGTCGAGGAACTTTTTGACGGAGCTATTAGTAAAAAGCGATAGATGCGCGCGCTCATAATTTTTCAAATATAAATCCGTATGGTTGACCGCGTTCGATACAATTTCCGTCAAATGCTGCTCGGTTTGCTCCTTCAGCTTATTCGATGAAATATAGTAAGAGGAAAAACCGATCGACATGACGGTAATCAGGACAATGGCGGCCACATAGGCGAAAATGCTGCGAGCTAAAGATGGTTTCATTATTTGATCCCCATCATATGCCGGTATTCAAGCGGCGAGAGACCTGTGACTTTTTTGAACATCCGGGAAAAATGCGGGTAGTTCTCATAGCCGATCTCATAAGCGATATCGTTCGTCTTGTAATGAGGCATTTCCAGCATCCGCTTCGCCAACTCAATTCGTTTCGTGATGCGATATTGCACAAAGGTTTCCTTGAACACCTTCTTGAACAGCAAACTCAAGTAAGGAGGTGTAATCCCGAGATACTCAGCAACGTCCTCTAGGGAAAGACTATTCGTGATGTTAGCATCCATGTAAATTTTCGCTTTCTGCATGAGATCCTGACCACCTCGTTGCAGCGCCAGCTCGTCGATCATCTTCATGATTTGCTCCTGTAGCTGCAGGAAGTACGCCATCATATCTGTTGTATCGGTCATTTCTTCGGTTTTGGGCTGAAAGCTGCGAAGAGAGAGTCGCTTCTTGATCATGGGCAGACAATCCTGCAGCAGCTGAATGAACTCGGAATCCGAGGAGGAAGCCGACATGCAATACAATCGCAATTCCTCCAAATGCGCCTCTACCGCATCAATCCGCAGCGTCCAGATGGCCTCTACAATTTTCTCAATCCAATCCTCATACTTGGAAATGGATAAAATGGCATGACCGCTCTGCGAAACCAGCTTCGTCAGCAGATCATGGATTTTGACCGGCGTAAACGGTTTCAATAAATATTCTTTGACCCCATATGACATACCAGCCTGAGCATATTCGAAGTCACCATAACCCGAAATAATGACCTTTTGGATCAGTGGATATTTCTCATGTACCTGCTTACACAGTTCCAGCCCATCCATTTTCGGCATTCGGATATCTGTAAAAAGCAGCTGCGGCATCGATTCCTCGATCATTTGCAGTGCCTTTACACCATTGCTAGCTGTGCGTATCGAATCAAATTTATGCGAATGCTGCTTCAGCATAATAACCATACCTTTTAGAATAAGCGGTTCGTCGTCTACAATCAGAATTTGCTTCATCCAGCCGCCCTCCTTTATGGCAAAAAACATTTATCCTCAACCCGAGAATAAATGCTTTCCACCCAATGCACAAGCTATTTTTTAGTCACCCATCACGACGCCGTCTTTTTTGTTATAACGCTCGGTTGCTTCCTTAATGATTTCATTTCCACCTTTGGCTTTCCAATCTTCCAACGCTTTCGGCCAATCAGAGATCGGTTCCTTGCCGTACACCATTTTCAGCATATGATCTAGAATAACCGGTGGCATATCGGAGAACTTCAGACCCGCATCTGTGAACTTCGCTGTTGTTGTAAGCTCCGGTGCGAAGGAGATCCCGTTTCTTCCTTCTTTTGTCACGATGGTGTCAAATTGTGTGATTAGCTTTTTACCATCTTCGGTTGTGTTTAAAAGTGTTCTGTTAAGTGCTGTATCTTCCACAAGTCTCAGCATAACGGAGCGGAATTGCTCTTCAAGCGAGCCTTCTGGTGTAGTCGGTTGTTTGTAAACGACTTTATTATCTTGCATGGTGTAGGTATCGCCTTCAATACCGAAGTTAAAGAATCGATCGCCCGCTTCTGTCACCATGTAGTTCATCATTTTCACAATCGCGATCGCTTTTTCCTTGCTGACCTTGCTATTGATGTAAGACAATCCGCCTGTGTAGCTGTATTTCATCATACCACCCTTGCCATCATCACCAACTGGGGACGGAATAATGATGACTTCGGATTTGGCATTAGCAGGCTTCGTTGTACTAATCCAGTTCATCAGCAAGTTCGCGTTGTGATTCCATACCCCGGATTTACCTGCGTTAATATTGTTCGTCCATTTGTTACCATCAAGACTTGCGAAATCCTTCGCCATCAAGCCTTCATCGTACATCGTTTTGTAGACAGTCAGTGCTTTCTGCATCGCTTCCACTTTGAAAAATTTCGGTACAACCTGATCGCCGATCTTCTCGAACATCGTACTGTACGGCATAACATCATACGCTCCGAAAATCACATCGGAATAGACGAAATCTTTCCGGAATGCATACGGTTCAGCAACACCATTTTTCTTCATTGCCCGCAGAACGTTGAGGAAATCGTCTACCGTCTTCGGAACTGGCAACCCTGTTTGATCCAGCAAATCTTTCCGTATAAAAGTGGAGCGACGGCTTGCGTTGGACAAATATTCAGGAATTGCATAAATTTTGCCGTTATACTTCACTTCGTTCCACGCTTGCTCAGGAATCGCTTTCAATAAATCTTTGCCATATTCTTTGAGTAGATCATCAAGTGGCATGAACAATCCGCCCTTGATCGCTCCGCTCATATCTGGTCCTTGAGGAAACATACCTTGAATCGTGTTCATGACATCCGGCAGATCTGTGCTGGCGAACATTAAGGCTGTCTTCGGTTTGAATTCCGCATGTGGTACGAGACGAAGATCGAGCTGGGTATTCGTTAATTCACCTAGCTTTTTCACCCATTTATCATTGTTGATATCTGTGCTGCCGAGCGCATATTTATTTAAAGAGTCACTTAAGGAGATGGAGATTTTCACCGGTGCTTGCGCTTTTGCGGAACTTGCTGGGCTTGCTGAACTTGCTGAGCTCCCACTTGTTCCCGTCGTACTCGTCGAAGAATTGGAGCAACCCGCGATAACCGCCACCATTAGCGTTGAGACGAGACCCGTTTTCAACCAAGCTTTCATTGTATATCCCCCTATTCGATATGTTATTGATTCGTGATCATCTTATCGTGAAAGAAAAGCTTGGAACATTGTGTTTTTTAAGCTCAGTTGATCTTTATTATACAGATTTTACGATTTTATCGAACCGATTAACATCCCTTTGATGAAATGCTTTTGCAGGAAAGGGTACACGAGCATGATCGGAATCGTCGCTATGACGATAACAGCCATCTTCAGTCCTTCGGGCGATAAATTAGCAATATCCCCTGCCGTATTGGCTAAATCGGATGAATCGGTCACGACAAATTCACGTAATTTCACTTGAAGCGGGAATAGCGCACGTTTGTTGATAAAATAGAGCGCATTCGAATAGTTGTTCCACAACGCCACCGAATAAATGATACTCATCGTCGCCATCGCTGGCTTCGAAAGCGGCAAAATAATGCTCCAAATCGTGCGAATCTCCCCAGCACCGTCAATACGTGCGGACTCGATCAGCTCACCTGGAATGGAGAGAAAGAAAGAGCGCATCACGAACAAGTTAAACGCACTGATCGCCCCCGGCAGCATTAATGCCCACAAGCTATCCAGCAGGCCCAGATTACGAACTAGCAAGTAATTTGGGATGAGCGGAGCATGAAAAATCATGGTTATGAGCACGAGAATTAAAATATATTTGCGCTCTCGATATTCATTTCTAGACAGCGGATACGCTAAGCTTGCCGTCATGACAAGACTGATCAGCGTGCCCAAAACAGTAATAATTACGCTTACACTAAAGGCGCGCCATATGGCGATTTGCTTCAGAACCGTTACGTAGTTATCCAGCGTGAATTGAACAGGCCATAACACGACCTTCCCCGCACTGAGTGCAACAGGTCCACTGAAGGACTGAGCGATAATATTTAATATCGGCAAAACCATGATTAAGCTGATCAGAATGAGCCCGATCGGATTCAGTATGGATATCGGACTTGGTTTATTTAAAGCTGACTTGCTGTTAGACATACTAAGGTGCCTCCTTTCTTCAATAAGTTAGTATAAGCCTTCGCCGGTTGCTTTTTTGCTGAACATATTAGCGGTTACGATCAGAACGAAACCAATCACCGACTTAAATAGGCCAATGGCTGTCGTGTAGCTATATTCGCGCTGAATGAGCCCTACACGATATATGTACGTATCCAGAATATCCCCTTGCGAATTGTTCAAAGGATTCAAGAACACGAACACGCGCTCAAAGCCTAAATCCAGAAAATTACCAATTTGTAGAAGGAAGAGGATCGTAATCGTCGTTAAAATACTCGGAATCGTAATGGACCATGTTTGTTTCCAACGTGATGCTCCATCAATTTGCGCTGCTTCGTACAAGTCTGGATTAATCCCGCTCATTGCTGCCAAATAAATAATGGTACTCCAGCCCGCATCGCGCCAAACACTTGAGCTGACGATAATGGTCCGGATGAAGGAATCCTCACCCATGAAATAAATCGGTTCATGTCCGAACAGCGTCACGATATAGTTGACGACACCGCTTGTCGGATTTAAGATTTCGATCACAATGCCTCCAACCACCACCCATGACAGAAAGTGAGGTAAATATACGGCCGTCTGGACGAAACGCTTGAAAAACTGGTTGCGCAGCTCGTTCATCATTAACGCCAATAGGATCGGTATCGGGAAGGCGAAGAACAAAGTGTAGAAGCCGATGGCCATCGTATTTTTTAAAATGCGCCAGAAATCCGCGTACTCGAACATCCGCCGGAAATTGTCCAAGCCCACCCAATGGCTTTTCCATATCCCCGTGAAAATACTGTAGTCCTGAAAGGCCATAACCGACCCCGTCAGCGGGATATATTTGAAGATTAAAAAGTAAACAATGCCAGGAATCGACAGCAGGTACAGCACCTTGTAGCGATTGTAATAGGTCAATAACCCTGGTTTTCTCGCCATTTGCTCTTGAGGCTTGCTCAGCTCTTGCTTTACCTCTGAATAGCTCATGTTCTCCATCACCCTATCATCGTTGTTATGTATGAAGTGTACCGTAGGCGAGCCGAAAGATGGATACCGTGAATTAAGGGCACTTATCTTTTTTTAATATTGGTTTGAACTTTGAAGCCCTCTCGCTTCTTCTTAACAGCTTCCTCAGCCAACACTTTGCCCCCCTCTGCCCGACGAATAACAGGATTTTCTCCAGCTAATTTCGCTCATTTCGCCGAGTAATCGGGATTAACTGGATAAAGTACATCTAAATTCGGCCATTTGCGCCATATCGAGCAAAATCAGCCGAATTAACTACATGTTTTACATCTAAATGGTGAAATGGACGATTTCGGATGAATTAGCTGTATGTTTTCCAGTTATTCGTTGCTGGGAGGGGACTGGAGAGTGTTTTACTGGAGAGTTACTGGGGGCAACTGGGGAGCGTTACTCAGGCTACTGACGACTGCTCGAGCGTTACTGGAACCACCCACTACTTAACTCCACGTAACTAAGTGAACTAATAGTGCCTTCTTGTCGGCCAACCCCACCTCCCTTATACTTACACACAAAGGTAATGAGAGGATGATTGTAGCAGATGAAATATAGAAATATGGGACGCAGCGGGTTAAAAGTAAGTGAAATCGCTCTAGGAAGCTGGCTTACCTACGGAACAGCCGCCGAGCAAAAAGCCGCAGATGCTTGCATCGCGAAAGCTTTTGAAAGCGGCATTAATTTCTTCGATACCGCGAATGCTTATAATCGTGGCGAAGGCGAGAAAGCGATGGGAGCTGCGCTGAAGGGGTATGACCGCTCGAGCTACGTGCTCTCGACGAAGGTTTATTTCCCGATGGGCGATGGCCCGAACGATCGCGGACTGTCCCGCAAACACATTATGGAGCAATGTGATGCCAGCTTGAAACGACTTGGCGTCGACTACATCGACATCTATTTCTGCCATCGCTATGACATTCACACGCCGCTGGAAGAAACGCTTCGCGCGCTTGACGATTTGGTCACGCAAGGCAAAATCGTTTACCCCGCCGTCAGCGAATGGAACGGCGCTCAAATCACCGAAGCCGCTAGCATCGCTGAGTGCCTCCGTCTACGTCCGCTGATTTCGAATCAGCCGATCTATAATATGTTCGAGCGCTATATCGAGCGCGAGGTTCTTCCCGTGTCCGAGCTTAAGGGGCTCGGTCAGGTCGTCTTTTCGCCGCTTGCGCAAGGCATTCTGACGGGTAAATATAAGCTGGGACAGCCCCTTCCCGCTGATAGCCGTGCAGCGAACAATTCCGTGAATGGCGTCATCAATAGCTATCTCAATGACCAAGTTCTGCAGACAGTTCATGAGCTGGAGCAGCTTGCTCAAGGGTTGGATATCTCTCTCGCTCAGCTCGCGATCGCATGGGTGCTTCGTCAACCAGGCGTAAGCTCCGCACTGATTGGTGCGACAAAACCTGAACAAATCGAAGAGAACGTGAAAGCTGTTGATGTTACGCTCGGGGCAGAAGCATTGGACCAGATTGAGGCTATTTTGAAGAAAGTCGCGGACTTCTCTCCGGCACGATAATCGCTGGAGGATTATCCTTCGGCGGAATAAGAAGTCGCAACGAAAAAGCCTGTATGCCCCCTCTTTAACGAAGGGATATACAGGCCTTATTTAATAAACAGACGAGAAGTCGCACGTTAAACTTTCAATGCAGGATACAGAAATCGCAGCGCATGGGAACCTCATCCCACTCCGAATAGTCAACCTCTGGAAAGTAGGTATCTCCATCGAATTCATGATCGATTTTGGTCACATACAGTTTGTCCGCGTAGGGTAAAAATAGACGATAAATTTCTTCCCCGCCAAAAATGAAGATCTCTTCTTCTGCGCGGCACATCGCTAGTACTTCTGCAACCGAATGGGCGACCTCGCACCCGTGGGCGGAATAGCTCGTATCCCTAAACAGACAATTTCATCCGTATGCCCGCTATGGTTTGCCCAGTATGATTCGTTTTCTTCTCTACCAAATAGGGCTTAAACCCTAGCTTGGTATAAAATATCAATCCTCTTGTGTTCACATTATGACAAACAAGATGCAGCTCTTGTACGTTTAGTTCATCTTTCACTTTAGCAACCATCGTGCGGATTAAAAATTTCGGCTGCTCCCGTACCTCTGGCTACTGAAGCAACAATGACGTTGCCAAGCCAACAGTGCTTACCCTCCTCTAAACCATAAATATTTGCATACCCCAGTATCTGCCCCTTCTCATCCACCACGACTGTTTGCTTCAATCTACTCTTGGTTGACTCCATGAGTTGTTCAGAAGTAAGCGGGTATTGCAGCACAGGTGACATATAGTACAGCTCTTCTGCATTGCGCGGAAAAGAGCTAATTGTCTCGAAATCCTCGATTGTTGCTGATCTACATGTGAACATGGGAACCCCTCCTTTTATGGAAAAGTGGAATATTAAACGGAGCACTTTAAGGCCCGAAACGGGCCTTATTTCTCCTGCGCGCCGGCGCGGCTCTAGCTTTAACGCCCAAAAAGGGCGTTAAAGTGCCCTTTTCGCGCTGCGCGGCGGCCCCGGGAGCACTTTAAGGCCCGAAACGGGCCTTATTTCTCCAACACGCTGGCGCGGCCTAGCTTTAACGCCCAAAAAGGGCGTTAAAGTGTCCTTTACTCCCCGCGCGGCGGACGCGGGAGCACTATAAGGCCCGAAATGGGCCTTATTTCTTCAACACGCTGGCGCAGCCTAGCTTTAACGCCCAAAAAGGGCGTTAAAGTGCCCTTTTCGCGCTGCGCGGCGGCCTCAATCCTCCACTTGCGCATCGCCATACAATTTCGAGAGGAAGCCCGCGTTTCCTTTTTTTGTACTCCTCGATTCTATCAAACGACAAAATCAGAGCGTCCATGTCGAATAAGGAAATATATGGGTAGGTCCATGTGAGCAGGACCATAAGCACTTACTAGACTAGTCGAATCTAGTATTTAATTGAAATGACCATAGGTCAAATACATAGATTAGTTTCAGTTTCATACTCTATTTTGCAGGAGGTCTCCTATTGAAGAACTACACCTCGAAGATGACTAGAGTTTTACTAGCAACAAGTTTAACCGCAGGACTTTTCTCAACAGCCGCTTTCACAACAGCAACATCTGCATTCGCAGCAGAAACTGACCACGTTGAGGCACTTGAAGCACCACCGGTCGATTTCAATATCGTTGATGATGACCGACTGGCCAAAGGCTTAATGGACCGAGGTCTGTTAAGTAAAAGCGCTACGCCTGAACAAATCAGTAAAGCTGTCAAATCGTATGTTGCTGCAAAGAACAATAAACTGGCTCCAACAACCAAAATGGACAAGCAAAATAATGAGATCGACAGAAGATCGAAGGAGTTCATTGCGAAGCAAAAAGATAAGCTTTTATCACAGTTAAACAAAGGCCATCTGGATTTGAAGAATGGTCTCCCGGGTGGCATCCCTATTCCATCCGCCAAACAAGATTCCTACAATGGTCCTGTTCGTGAGGATAAAGTCCTTGTTCTTTTGACCGAATTCTCGGACTTTAAACATAACAATGTCAAACAAGAACCAGGTTTCATGTATGCAAAAGATTTTAACCGTGATCATTATCAAAAGCTCATGTTTGGCAATAAGGATTTCACCTTATTCGATGGTTCTAAGATCAAAACCTTCAAACAATACTACGAAGAGCAATCCGGTGGCAGTTATACGGTGGACGGCTATGTCTCAGATTGGTTAACCGTTCCAGGAAAAGCCGTGGAATACGGTGATGACAACCCTGCAGGAGGTCATGATAACCTCGCCCCCAAAGGGCCTCGGGATCTGGTGAAGGATGCACTGAACGCTGCAGTTGCAACCGGCCTTAATCTTGCTGATTATGATAAGTTCGATTTATATGATTTGGATGGCGATGGCGATCAGAATGAACCCGATGGTCTAGTCGATCATCTGATGATTATTCATGCGGGTACGGGCCAAGAAGCTGGCGGCGGTCAATTAGGCGATAATGCCATTTGGTCTCATCGTTGGACGCTAAGTAGTGTGTATGCGATCCCGGGAACAACTGCGGGGGTTGACTATTGGGGTGGCCGAATGGCTGCTTATGATTATACAATCCAGCCTGAGGATGGTGCTGTGGGCGTATTTGCTCATGAGTACGGTCATGACTTAGGACTACCGGATGAATATGATACCCAGTATTCCGGGCAAGGTGAGCCGATTGCCTCTTGGTCCATCATGAGCGGTGGTAGTTGGAACGGCAACATTGCGGGCACAACGCCTAGCTCTTTTTCACCTCAAAATAAAGAGTTTTTCCAGAAAACCATGGGTGGCAACTGGGCCAATGTGACTGAAATTGACTCCTCCGACATTACGAAATTAGGTAAGTCCGCCATCATTGATCAGAGTGTAACGAAGTCCAACAATCCAGGTATCGTCAAAGTGACTTTACCGGATAAAGCAGTGGCAGGCATCCAACCAGCGTTCGGGACTAAATATTATTACAGCACGAAGGGCGATAACCTTCATACAACGCTCTCCACGCCTGAGTTTGATTTATCCCAAGCACAGACGGCTACATTTGATTTTAAAACGCTCTATGAGGTCGAGTTTGAGTATGATTACTTAACGGTTACAGCCTCGACTTACAACGAGCAAGTAATCCTCGATATCATTGGTGACAATGACACGAATGGCGACGCGCGTGCAGAAACCACGAACGGAGCTTGGGTAGACAAGTCCTATGATTTAAGCCATTTTGCTGGTAAAAAAGTAACCCTCCACTTCGACTACGTCACGGATGGCGGGCTAGCATTGAATGGTTTTGCTATGGATAATGCGAAGTTAACCGTCAATGGTCAAGTCGTATTCTCCGACGATGCCGAAGGTGCATCCCAATTTACTTTAGACGGCTTCGTTGTCTCGAACGGAATTGAATTTAAGAAGCACTATTACTATCTGGAGTGGAGAAACTACGCGGGATCTGATAAAGCACTAGCTTTTAGCCGTGGTGTCAAGTACAATACCGGCCTTGTTGTTTGGTATGCAGATGATAGTTATTTGGACAATTGGACCGGTATTCACCCTGGAGAAGGCTTCCTTGGCGTGGTAGATTCTCATGCTGATGCGATGATTTTCAAGAAGGATGGACAGGATTCTGTCGCGCAAACGACGCGTTATCAAGTAGCAGACGCTGCTTTCTCGTTAGACAAAACACCAGCCTGGTACATCAACAACCCAACGAGAGGCGAATATACGTATAAATCCCTGCAAGGGGTTGAGGAATTCTCCGATGCCAACAGCTACATGAATACATTGATTCCAGATGCCGGACGCTTAGTCCCGAACTTTGGATTAAAGTTCCGAGTTGTGGGTGAGGCGAAGGATAATTCTGCTGGATTAATTTGGATCCATAAGTAAAGATAATAGGAACAAGAACCCCCTAGCCTAAGCTAGGGGGTTCTTGTTATTCATATTTTACTCGACGTTGCCGTAGTACCAAGCTTCACCTGTCGTCATAATCCGATAATTCAGAGCAATTCTGTCGTCCTCCGTCCAAGCTAGCGTGCTTGGATTTTGACGTATTAGGACAATGTTTAAATTAGAAAAGTCCCCTATAGCCACCGCAGAGCTGGCCAACTGGCTAAGTGGAATGACCATCTCCATCTCGCCTGTAGTTGTGTCCCACTGAGGAATGGTAACTCCTGTAATATGGTTGGTAAATGTCCAGTTTCCGCTTTGAACATTAAATTTAGAAAGATTCGTTCCATCACTCCAACGACCAACTAAATATTGGAAAGGTCGATCCAAGGTTCCTCCATACATGCCTGTTGATTTGCTCGAGGCTGCACTGTGCTTAAAGTCCTCAGCGTATACCATCATTCCAAATCGCGGAGTGGTATTGAAGCCTGATAAGGTACCGCTATTATTTTTGATACGGACGTATAGATTATTAGCATCGTTACTAACATAAACCTTCTTAATGTCGGTATCTGCTGAACTTGAGGAACTGTCTGAAACCTTATCGATATAGTAAGGAACATTACTCCATTGAGACAGATCGTTCGCTACAGTAGTCGTAACTGTGATAGCTTTGTAAGCTCCGCTATTTGATTGCGGAGGTGTAATCCGAATATCCGCTTTTCCCTCATACTGCAGGGCCGCAAGGACAAACCAAGCCGCCGTTACTGGCTCAACGGATGTACTCGGCAGCGGCTTGAGTGTAATCCGTGAAACAGCTTCTCCCGCTGACATATAGCCGACCGCCGTTCGGGATACGACCCATTGTAAATAATTAAGAGCGTTCGCTGTTTCTCCACGATCCAGATGATAAAGCGCCATATAGAGACTCATCTGCGGCCATGATGGCTCATCGCTTTGCGCTTCATTACCTGCAGGACTGAACGATGCGGTGTAGTAGAAGGTATCCCCATCATAACGGGCTATGCCATAGTTATCATGCTGCAGATTCGTTTTTATTTTGTTAATATGGCTGCTTGCCCGTGAAGAATTGGCGTCAACTACCCCATAAGCCATCAGCGCCGCTGATGATGCATCTACCAACGTATTGGCGCCTCCGGAGGTTGTTACGGCCCGATTGTAATAGTTATTCACGACATTCCACAAACCTTTGGGATTCCACGTATCTTCTCTTTGAATACTGGAACGAATTTTACTGGCTGCTCCATTATAATCGTCGGCTAAGCTGTTCAAGCTCTTCGCCCTCGCCATGTACTGTGCCGCATCCAAACCAGCTACATAGACCGCTTGTGTGAAGGCGTTGTACTCCACATTCTCCTCCCAAATACTATTATCCGGCACGCCGAATTGATACGGGTCAGACCCTAAATTCGACCAAATGAAATCAGCGGATTTTTTATATTTGGTCCAAATGTTGTTGAGGAAGGTCGTATTTCCCGTCTTTACGTAATGCAGGTAAGCGCCTATTAAGAAAATGCCGATGGAATCATGCTCAGGCTCGACAAAAGAAACATAATTATTAGTCCATAAATCGAACGTGGTCTTAAAGCTGCCGTCAGATAGCTGGCGATCCTGCAGCCAATACCAATATTTCTCCGCTTCATCGGTAAAGCCTGCTTGATCGAGCGCCATCGCGGTCACAGCTGAATCCCTTGCCCAAACCTTATACCCATAAGCGATCGGATTCGTTGCTGCCGGCATGGCTCCTGAAGTTGGTTGAATCGAATTTTTGATTGTAATTAAACCGCGCTTATACGTATCGTTGATACCGGTATCCGTGAAGTTGACGGTTTGCTTACCGGTTCCTGTTAACCAATTTGTGTAAGCCGTTCCGGTTTGGGTAAACCAATAGGAGGCTGTTTGTGCTCGCGCAGTATCAATTGAGCTTTGTGCATTCGCAAGTGAATTGCGCACTGTTGCTACAAAAGAACGCGTGACTGAGCTGTTTGCCGGAATCGTAAATCGATCCTGAAACGCTACACTGATGTCTACAGCTGTCTTGCTGGCATTGTTCTTAACGGTTCCGTTGTTGTCGAAGGTGTACCATGCCGCAACATCGGAGGCAGCTAGCGAGGACTGCGTATCGTCAGCTACCTGATAACCATCCATTGTTTGATAAGCGCCAAGGGCGACATAATACTGTCCCGAATTGCTCATGTTGACGAATAAGGTATTCCTCGCTGCATCGTAGGAGCCCGTATTTGTTTGATTCGTGCCTCCCTTGGTTTTATTGTTGACATGAATTTGTTCCAGCATGTTGTAATCAATGGCAGAGCCTGTTGGATTCGTAAACGTAAAGGTCGCAACCGTGAAATTATCATTTGGCACCATAGCAAAATCCTTCGTTACCGTAATCGGCATGTTCGTCCCGCTATAATCCAAATATTTGGTACGTAAAATCCCGTTGTTATCGTAATAAGCTTCAGAATTGAAATTATGCGGCTGATCATATTTGGTCGAGCTGGTTTCATTTCGGAAAAAGCTTGAGTAATCAACGATTTGATTCGTCGTATAATCATCGCTGATCCGCATCTCGCCAATCCTTGGTCCGAACGTGCCCGTGTCATTCTGAGACAACTTGCTAGCCATCCAAATATTCATGGCATTCGTCCAGTTGGACATATATAGGCTCGTAATGGACTGTGAAGTGGGAGAGGTCAGGGCAAAGGCTGGCACTGAAATAAGCAATAAACTTAGTATTAACACGAACGCAAGAAATAGTGCCAGCTTAGATTTATAAGTGCGCATAAGGACCATGGTTAAACCTCCTATTACTATTTTCAATTGATGGTTATATTGTAGTTCGTACCTTCCCAGCGGTCCGTGCTGTACTCAGCCACGCCATTGGCATTATCATCCCAAAGGAAAGTCGCGTTTACCGTAGTGCCTGTCGTAAAGGGTCCAACTGAAATCTCATAGTCCAAATTGCCGTTGGTAGAACCATTAGATACAAATGCGGTATCTACGACATTTGTCCAGTTGTTTACACCCCAATGAACCCAACCCGGTGCACCTACCCGGTACGTGATCCTATACCCTGCTGGAACAGTGGTAATCTGGCGATCAAATTGCCAAATATACGTTTTATCCAAATCCAGATGATCCAGATTTATCGCTCCGGCATTCGTACTGTTGTACCATAACACGATGCTATGATGACCTGGCTTCAAATGTGCTGTCATTTCCCCATATCCCCAAGTTCCCCATCCTCCGGTTGACTTTAGTTGAACGGTTCCAGCAAATTTGCCATCGACATAGACGTCCCTGCTTGCGTTAGTACCACCGTTGGCGTAGCGGAATCTGAGTACATAATCATCATCTGTTGCTGAATTGACGATAAAAGATATGCCATCGCCGGAATTCGCAAATTGATCTACAAAGCCAGTTCCCGTGTAGCCTGTATAGTTGGTATTCGTTGCAACGTTGGATTTAATCGCTGTCTCGGCTTCATAGATATCATTGGTTGGCACACTAAATGTTCTTTTCATATAAATCATATCCCAATACTTCAGGGAAGGAACGGTGAAAGAAACATATTTACCATTGGTATCAGAGCTGCTGGTGAAGGTTAGTTCTTGGGTTGTTCCATTCGAAATATCTGGAGATGCTAGGTAAACATTAGAAATCGTTTCGTCATTGCCAATATAAACCTTTGTGGCTAAATTTGACATGTTTGTTGGAGCGTTAGCCGCATTTCTCCACTTCGTATCATTATTAGTTAAGTTAATTAGATGCACAATGTCATAGTTAGTGCTGCGCTTATTTAATTGCCATATCGTACCTGAAGCTGCGTCCCCACTTACGGTTTGACCCGTAATGCTAGCGAACTGAGTGCCCGAATCGTTATTGACTACGTCAGTATCAAACAATAAGTTTTCATAGCCTGTGATAAAATTATAGTGATCCTTCATGCCTTCCCGCAGTGTACTTCTCATTTGCTTGCTGAAGTTGGGAAAGTAAGGATGTCCTAGCATCTGATCGGCCTCACCCATCTCAATGTGGAAAGCCCCACTGGCTGCAATCGCTGCATTCGTCAAACGAACGGAATTTTCCTCGAATGTACCGAGCGTCAAGCTATCCAGGTTAATGAAGCCAGTACTTGCCGTATCTTTTTTCAGTCGAATTGTATGGGAGCCGGCACTCAGCTGGACTACACTGTAGGCATCAAATGCCCATGTGTTCCAATCCGCTTGATCCAGGAATTCAATCTCCTTGTTGAGCACACCATCCACATATACGTTTCTCGTGGATTTGGAACCCGTATCATTAGCATAGCGGAACACTAAAGCATATTTGCCTGTTTCCGGAGCAGAAATTGCGAAATCCACATAGTCACCATTATCTCCAAAGCCATCCACAAATCCAGTTCCAGTATACCCAGTATGATTGGTGTTAGCTGCCACACCATTCAACGTAGCAGATTCAGCTTCATACTTTGTACCGAGATTCTCCTCATAGTTCATGTAAGCCGCGAGGACAAATGCTTTGCCGCCATTATTTTGACGAGCATAATTGACATAATCCTTCAGTTCGATGTAATCATCCGAGCCTTCCCAGATTTCACTGTAATCAAAATCAGTTTGGGCATTCTTGGTGACATCGGGAGCTGCCCAGCCATCAACAGCACCATTCACTACATTGAAGGTTACTACTTTATTGGACAACGAATTTGCATTCAGATTGGTTCTTAAATTGTTGACGAATCCAGCGAACGTGTTATCCAGATCAATGGTTGACCCATTATACGCGTAGGGGTCACTTCTTTGACCCATTTGATCCAGATGAATGCCGTCAAATCCTGCTGTGTTCAAAATATCTCTATACTGTCCGTAAATATGGTTCTGCCAGCTCGTGCTTGCCGGATTGAACAACCATAAGTTGGTGTTGGGATTGTTATCTACGAAATCAAAAACCAACTGATTGGCATGGGCAGCATCATAGAACATTCCCCATTGATTGCTAACGCCAGAGATGGTGGAATAATCTTGAAGCGCCGCATAAGTCATCGTATAAGGCATAGCTGCGGCATTATAATTATGCATGGAGGAGATCAGATTCTGAACCGTTGGCCATGCAATGGTCAACTTCCCGCTCCAATCCGTCCAGGAACTGTCAATAACGCCTGATGTACGTTTGATCATATTCTCATGCCGCCACATCCAGTCGTACAATTGGAACGATACGGTATGATAATCCTGCATCGTCTTCTTTACACGAGCATCGGTTGTACTGCTTGATTCACCAACCGGAAATTCACTCATGAATCCATAACGCGGATACTTTATCCAGTCATTGGACACATCAATGGCTGTAGCACCTGTCCCAGCCGACCCACCAGCAGTAATTTTTACGAAGTAGCCAATATGATTTGTTGATGGCGGGGTCCATGTGAAGTTCACCGTTGTAGAACTTCCATTCGCGAGAGATACTGGAGTCGATGTCGTATACTTTTGGGTTTCACCTTGGTAAATCGTTATCGTAACATTGTTACTATAGGAAGTGCCTGTATCATTCGTAAGTTCTGCCGAGACTGTAACCGTATTTCCCGTGTTGTACCGTGCTTTGTCCGTATATACTCGCTTTACGATTCCGCTGGTTGCGGCATTAGCTACAACGACGAAGAGCATCCCAATTGCAAGGACGATCACAGCTAACACGACTGCTTTTCTATAGATCGTTGACAACATTCATGAATTCCTCCTTTAAGATTTGCACAATTGTTGACTCCAATGGCTGTTATTTTCAAGATCTGTATTCCTGCTCACCTCCTTTTCAAGACAGAAAAACCCCTAATCGATACACTGAGAAAAATGGACATTTTTCCGTTCGATTAAGGGTTGCTAGTCTTTCATAAATTGAAGTGGTAGCTTTGTTACAGCTTTATTGTAAACCCATCTGATTGCACTTGAAACACCTTAATATTGCTATTAAGGTACGTATTTTTATTGTACAAGCTCAATAACCACTAAAGTCCATATATCAAGGTGAGGGATTGTCAAGACGAGTGTTTTGCCGCGATCTCTATCCTCTATCTCGTATTGTGCTTGCTGCGGCCTCCCCATCTCGTCATCCGGAGTCGAAATAAAGACCGATTTCACATTCGATTCAAGCAAAATAGTTAATGAAAAATCATTCTGCGGAGTTGGTTTTTCCTTCCCTGTATTCCAGTAATCGTCTGATACACCACAAAGGTTAATCAGGTTCACCACTTTCAGTCCCGGCTTTTCTTTGATTAGTGTCCAAACCTTGTTCGCTTCACCGTAAGTACTGTATGAAACCTTTTCGAAAACATATTCAAGATTATCGCCATCCACATGTGTCATCGAAACGTCCCTTAACTCTGGGTCAAACAGGACAGTAGCATACCTGATGATGAAATCGTAATACAATCGAATGTCTCGGAAGAAGGAATCAGACAACTTAGAATGATCCACATAATAGCCTTGGGTTAGCACACCTTTATTCTCACCCAACAGCAAATGGTAACCGCCACTGGCCGAGATCACTGCCGTTAGAATCAGTGCAGCATGGTTTGCTCTGTCCATGGATGCATCACCTGTCTCCATGAAGGGCTTTAAATAAGCTGCTAATATCACCGGCTTCCCCTCACCGTATTGCTGCGCCCAGCGTAAGATTTGAACGATATGATGATACCGCTCATAAGGTTTCCAAACTTCAATATAAATAACATCCTGTTCAGCGCGCGCAACCGTGTCAACCGGCCAATTCCCCACATTATTAAAAATCAAGCATAAGTCATCTATACTTCGCTGCAGCGTCATCCGAGTGTTATTGATCAGTACCGGAAAGTGCTCATCCAGCCTCACAATCTTATCCTCATTAGCTAGCTTGGATATGGCTATTTTCGGTGAACCATACGTATCCATGTGAATACCATCAAATTGCAACTCCTCAATCGTCCGCTTATACTGCTCAATGATATGGTAATGCCAAGGTGACTCTTCAGCTATGTTCATCAAGTAAAAAATGTGAATAAAATCGAGAACCTTTCCATTGCTGCCATAAAGTGCCCAATCGGGGTGCTGTTCATAAAACTCTCGACTTGCCGCATATACAGCGCCATAAGCAATCGCCTTCATGCCGAAGCTGTGACACAGGTCAATCTTCTCTTGAATCACCTTTCGGCTGGACACCTTGCCCATTAAATCGGAGTAGACTTCTACCTTGGCTACCAGATCATCATGACGATACATCCAATCGTAGAATTGTACGAGATTGATGTGAAGCTTGGTCATTTGCTTGATATCTTCACTGTCGCCAGCTTCATTCGGGTGAAAGTCGCTTAGAAATCCATATCTTGGCGATTGTCTCCAGTTCGTAACCACATCGAATGAGGTAGAACTTACCTGGAGCCATTCCTCCTTCAAATACAAATGAACATCAACTCCATAGCCTTTAAACGTTACATCCTTAGGGCTAATCATCAACTGGATGGTTTGCTGTCCAGGACCTGATCTTCCAATCTTGTGACGATAGACTTCAATCTCCAGGTTCAAATCGTAAATTTTCGCTTCCAATTCAACTTGCCCGTCATCCAATGCAAATGGAAGATCTAACTCAACGGCAATGGAGATCGGTTGATTTCGCAGGAACTGTGCTTTTACCGGATAAACATCATGGATATATGGCTTCACTCTTCTCATCCCTTCAATGCACCTGCCGTGATGCCTTTAATAAAATATTTTTGGAAAATAAGAAACGCGAGTACAGCTGGAGCGAGCCCAATCACTGCGGCGGCGGCCATTAAATTCCACTGTGCGCCATATTTTTGAAAAAAAATGGAGATGGCGAGGGGGACGGTATGCATCGTCTGACTTTGCAGGAAAAAGACCGCCTGACCGTAATTGTTCCATATCCCAAGTCCCGATAAAATCACAACAGCAGCGGTTACCGGCTTAACAAAATGAAAAGTTATTCGCCAAAATGCAGTAAAATAGGTGCACCCATCCATAATCGCAGACTCCTCAACCTCTCTGGGAAGCTGCTTAATAAAGCTGGCATAGAGAAAGACTGATAACGGCAAAGCAGTAGCTGCGGTAAGAAGAATCATCGCCCAATGCGTATTAATACCGCCAATCGATTTCATCAAGGTGTATAGGGGAACCGTAATAATAATGGCGGGAATCATCATACAAAGTAAGAGCAGTTGAAAGACAATCCGATTAAATCGACTGTTAAAACGAGCAATGGAATAGCCTGCTGCACTTGCGAACAGTACGATAATAGCCACAGATCCTACGGTAATGATCAGCGAATTTACAATGGCATTGCCAATTTTGGATATTTTCCAAGCGTTCACGTAGTTAGCCCAATGAAAATCCGGCAGCAGGATGTTGCCATCGAAGAAGGAGCTGGACGGCGTGTTCAGCGATAAATACAGCAGTGCATAGAATGGAATGAGCGATAAGAGGACCATGAGCGTTACGACGATATATTTCCCTAGCCTAAGTGTTGAGTTTCGCATCGCCTTCTCCTCACATCTCAATCTCTCTGGATTTCGTTAAGCGCATAAAGATGATTACAGGAATCACAATGACGACAAATAAAATTAACGCCACTGCCGTTGAATACCCTGTGAAACTGCCATACAGCATGCGCAAAATATAAATACTTAAAGATTCCGTGCTGTAACCGGGCCCCCCGTCTGTTAAGGCGACAATAATTTCAAATACACTCAAGGAGCCTATGATATTCGTCACGACATTGATTTGGATAGCCGGGTAAAGCAATGGAATGGTGATAGAGCGTAAGGTGGCAAAGTAACCAGCTCCATCGATTTTGCTGGATTCATATAACTCTGCCGGTATGGATTGAAGCCCAGCCAGATAAATAATCATAGTCATACCTACGAACTGCCAGACGTTGACCAACACGAGTACCTTCAACGCAGATGAACTATCGCCAAGCCAATTCGTGTTCATAAATCCTAAGTTCATATTCTCCAAAATATGATAGAGAAAGCCTCTTCTCGGCTGTAAAATAAAATACCAAACGTACCCCATAATCAATGGACTAATGACTGCCGGCAAATATACGATGGCTCTTACTACGCCCTTCCCCTTAAAATTCCGATCCAAAATAAGCGCGTACACGAGTCCGAAAATATTGAGCAGCGGCGCACTTCCGAGCGCAAAAAACAGTGTATTGTACAGATCGTGCTTGGCTCTATCATCATGGAAGAAATCGATGAAATTATGCAGCCCGACAAATTCAGCTTGGGACACACCGTTCCAATTCGTTAAGCTAATTCCTATCCCCTGTGTGAGTGGGTATATGAAGAACATCGCGAATAATAGGATGGCAGGTACTGCCATAAATTTGTGCAGATTGGTATTAATGATGCGCAAGAGATACATTGCAATCCTCTCCTAAACCCGAATGTATGAACGGCTAGTGAAAAAGGGAAGAGATCGGTGATCCTTCCCTTTTCGCAAGTTCATTCTATTTACTTAGAAGCTTTCCAGCCTTTGTCCCACGTCTCCTTGTACGTCTTAGCGAAATCAGCTGGTGTCTTATATTTGCCGGCAATCAACTCTTGCACCATACGGCCAACATCATCGCCCGAGAAGCCAGAAGGTGTATCTGTGAAGGCAATGTTCACACCTGTTTTTAGTGCTTGCGTTGCTTGATCTTGCAGCGGGCCCCAATCAGCTTTCACATCGGTGAAGGCGGAAGGCGATTTAATCGCTTCACTGTATGACTTTAGATTCTCCGCCTTGAAGAGGAAATCAAGGAATTTCTTAGCCTCTTCCGGATGCTTGGATGCAGAAGTGATCGCATACTTGGAATCCTCGGCGGATAATACGACTGGCTTACCTCCATCTTGTAAAGCAGGGAATGGGCTGAAGCCAATATTTTTAGCAAAATCCGGATTGATCTTGAGCAGATCGCCCAGTACCCACATGCCTTGGCTGAACATGGCTGCTTTTCCGGCAACAAAATCCTCTTTTTCATTATCATAGGTAGCCGTCAAGGCATCCGCATTGATCAACCCTTCATTCTTAAGCTCCATGATTCGAGCAGCGAAGGTCTCCATACTGCCGCCTGGGGCATCAAACGCAAGTTTTGCCCCATCGTTGTTAATGAACGCTTTGCGTGATTCATAAACACCATACTGCTGCTTGATGATGCCATGAGCCATAAATTCGATCAAATGTCCCATCGACCATGCTTCTTTACCAGGCAAGAACATCGGTACGACGCCTTTTTTCTTGTCTTTGATTGTTTTCAAGTTTGTTTTGAAATCAGCCCATGTGAGTGCTTCCTTTAAGCCTAATTCAGAGAAAATTTGCTTGTTGTAAAATATACCGCCCATTGTAACTGTTGCTGCTGCCGAGAACTGCTTGCCCGTTTTAATATCCGTATTCAAATCTTTGACAGCCGGCAGCACTCTCGACCAGAAGGCAGCGTTCGATAAGTCGAGGTATTTTCCTTGATCAATGTAATCTTGGCTAACGACCGTAGTGATATCAGGTACATCACCGGAAGCGAACTTGATCTTGATCACATTGCTGGCATCCTTCTGATATTCCTGCTCTACTTTGATACCTGGATTCTCTGTTTGAAACTTGGCGATCATTTGATTAACTAAATCTACCGTTTCTACTTTACCTGTCAAAAACTTTAGTGTGACGACTTCCTTCGGTTTCTCTACTGGTTTCTCTGTTGCTTTGGCCGGTTCGCTGCTTATGGTCGCCGACGGTTTTACCTCTTCCTTGGTTCCGCATCCTGCGGCAATACCCAAAATAACTGAGAAACACATGACCATGGATAGCGCTCTGTTTAACACGTTGTTTCCTCCCTTTTGTCTCACATAAGAAAACTTTGTAAACAGTTCCTTCTATTTCATCTTACTTTCAATCCAATCATTCGTTAAGACCTCAATTTTCTTGATTGGAGTGCGGTTTTTTTAGAAGTGCTGATGTTACTGAACCTGATGTGATATATTGGGCATAGAGGGAGGTAATGGAATGAAGAAATGGAGCATTAAGTTCAAGCTGCTAATCATGACTGGCCTATTAATTCTATTTTCCGTGATCCTAGTTTCCTTCGTCTCTTATCATCAGTACACCAAAGACTTCGAGAATCAGTCCACCGAAAGGGTTCAGCAAATTATCGAGCAAGCCTCTCTGAACATCGACAATTATCTCGACGACTTATCGCGTTTATCAGTCGCCCCTTACCGAAATTCGGCCGTGATGGCCGCACTTGAAACTACTCACCCCGATTCAGAGATCGAACAACTCAAGAAGACTCGTACGATTGAAGATTTTCTGGATGAGATTATGATCATTCCAAGAAATGATATTCTTACTGTTTTTGTACTAACGGATACGGCATACTCGAGCGGCAGGGTGCAGACCAACATCGATTCAAAGGTCGATTTCCACAACTTCAATTGGTATACGGAAGCGCTTTCAACACAAGAGTCTATCTTCGTCCCCGCGCATATGCAGCAAATTATTAAGAACCCGAAGAATAAGGTCTTCTCGATCGTACGGCAGCTTCGCAGCACTAAGGATACGGAGAAAATTATCGGCATTATTAAGGTGGATGCCAATTACAGCGGTATTGAAGCCATTGGCAATAAAGTGAACATGGGCAGCAAAGGCGGGCTCTTCATTGTGGATGCAGATCATAATCTTATATTTTCCAATGTCAAAGGCGGTCATGAACTGGACCTCTATCAAACTATGCTGAAAACCAGCCATTCTAAGACAACGATCCGGTTGGATAATGAGAACTATCTGCTTAATGCCACTCCCATTTCACGAGCTAACTGGACCGTTGTTGCCGTAAACGCCATTGCCGAGCTCAATCACAATGCCATCAAAACAAGAAACATCGCATTTTTAATGGCGATTATTAGCTCCTTTCTCGCTATTCTTGTCTATTTCTTCTTCATCAAAAGATATCTCAATCCGTTGCTAACCATTGTTAAGCTAATGAAAGAGATTGATCATGGCAATTTATCCGTCACCTTCCCGAACCACAGGCATGATGAAATTGGCTACCTAGGGTCCTCCTTTAATGAGATGGTTCACCGCATTCAAGAGATGCTCGAAGAGAACACGAAACTTGTCAGAGAAGTGTATGAGGCTAAGTTCCTGCAAAAGGAAGCGCAAATCAAAGCATTGTTCAATCAGATTAGACCTCATTTTATTTTCAACACACTCAATATGATCTCCCTTCTGATGCAGAGCGGCAGAGAGGAGCAAGCCGTCGACCAAATTAACAAGCTTAGTTCCCTCCTAAGGGGTATGACGACCTGGGATAAGGAAATCACGATTGGGCAGGAAGTCAGCTTATTGGAGGCTTACCTCAGTATTCAACGCAGCAGATTTGACGGACGGCTTGCATATACAATTACTATTGCTAATTCGCTTAACAGTTATTATATTCCTGCGCTGCTCCTGCAACCTGCCGTTGAGAATGCTGTTATTCATGGGTGCGAGATGAAGAAAGAGAAAACGGTCATACACATTTATAGTGAGGAAGATGATACTAATCTCTATTTCTATGTTCGCGATAATGGAAAAGGGATAGATGCCGATAAGCTGGCAAAACTACGGGAACGTGTGGAATCATTGGTTTATAACGAGGATCTCCAAGGTTTACCTAATCGGGCAAGTACGGGAGTCGGACTTGTCAATGTGAATAAGCGGATCAAGCTGAAGTATGGGACGGAGTATGGACTTACGATTGATAGTACGCCAGATGTAGGTACGTGCGTCACGATCATTTTACCCAAACTAGACGTTAGAAGGGAGAAGCCGCATGTATAAAATGCTCGTAGTCGACGATGAGTCGCTTACTAGAGATTATCTGAAGCTAACTATTCCGCAGATTAATGCCCAGTGGGAGGTTGTACATGTCGCCTCGGATGGCAAGGAAGCGCTCGAGCTTCTTGATCAATATGCCGTTGATTTAATCCTCACCGATATTAAAATGCCCGTCATGGACGGCCTGACTTTATGTAAAATCGTCTCGCAAAAGTCTCCTCGTCCGAGAATAGTCATCCTATCAGGCCATGATGAATTTTCCTTTGCTAAGGAAGCCATTACTTATGGTGTAAATGAATATTTACTGAAGCCCATTGTTAAGGATGAGCTGCGCGTCGTCCTCGAACGTATTATGAAAGATTTAGATAGAGAGAAAAGTCAGCTGCTTACCCAGCACTCGATGCATATACTCTCAGAGGATTCCAAAAATCATGTGGTCAAAAATTTCCTCAAAGCAGTCATTGAAGACAGTTATGCTGAGATCAAAGTACTCTACCCGCTTCTCTTCCGTCTTAAGGTGAGCTTAATCGAGTCTGAAGGTAATCTGATGATCCTCTCTTTGGATGAAGATATGATCATTCGGAAATCTATTCCATATGCCGATATTCCTGTATTTAAATATATTTTGCAACAAATTGCAACGGAGATTGTGGAGGAAGGACGTGTGTTCTACGACTCAGAGGAAAATACAATAATACTTGTAACTGGTGAGAACCAAGATGACCTGATTGAACAATGCCGAGTCATTCATGCGAAAGTAGCTGACGCGATCTATAGGAGTACGGGTATTACGATCACTGGTGCTATTGGTAATTGTGTCAACGATGTACTTCGCTTGAGCTCCTCTTACCGCAAAGCGCACAAGATGCTGCTGAGCCGTCTGTTAAATGGCGGCAACTCCTGCTTCTCCTTCAGCGGTGAAAGTACAGAAATGCCTTCCATTCTAGAACTGGATAAAACCATGATGGCCATTCAATCTGGATTGCTTGATGGTAGTGAGACGAACTACATGGTTTCCGTCCGGCATTATGCCGAGCTTATGGACAACTACCATCTTCCCGTTGTTTACCGGTATGGCGTACACTTAATTAGATGCATGGCAGACATGAATCCGAACTTCACAGATGAAGGGATACAAACGGCTCAGACAATCCTTAGGAAGCTGGAAAGCTTCACGCTACAGGAACCATCCAAGGAAGATGTGCTGCTTATCTTTTATGAAATTCTCAAATCCTTCAACCTGCATGCTATGTCGAGACCCACGAACGAGAACGAGCACGACCTTGTAGCTAAGGCCAAGGAATACATCTATTCGCACTATTCGGAGCCCATATCCCTCGCCATTATTGCAGATAAAATAGGCGTTTCAGCAAGCTACTTGAGCAATGTTTTTCATAAAAGCGTGAATGAATCTTATATTAAATTTTTAACTAGAGTGCGCATGGAGCAAGCCGCCAAGCTTCTAAGAGCAAGACCTGCTGAGAAGATTGTAGAAGTATCGGACAAAGTTGGATATGTAAGTGTCAAGCATTTCTCCCATGTATTCAAGCAGCACTTCCACATGCCTCCTGGAGAGTATCAAGAAAAGCAGGCTGCCGCGTTAAAAGGATGAGAAAAGCCGTCAGGGAAGATCTTCCTGCCGGCATATTTTAGGTTTAACATACTAGGGGATTTGCAATCCCCGTATTACTCTTTCAACCATTCGAGGCAACATATAATCTCCGAATATCTCCATTTATCTCCGTTTATCTTCTATTCCTTCGGTTGTCAACACCTTAGGGGTCTGCTACTCTTTGGATAACAAGACCTATTAACGGGAAAAGGGGCTACCCCCATGCTGATTCGGAATGTCATGTTAACGGATACGCAGCGATTTTTGCTTCGAAATGTATCCATCATTGTACTCGGTCTCTTCATTAATCAAATGCTCCAAACAGTGGGAAGCATCGTTCTAGCTCGTGTATTGGACGATCCTACCAAATTCGGCCAAGTGAATCTCTTATTGCAAATTTTCGGTATGGCCTCTTTGTTTCTCAATGTCGGATTCAACTCCTCCCTAATTTATACCTTTTCTAGGAAGCCGGCCCAGGCGGTACAAACCAATTTTCGCGTCGCGTTGTTCGGGAGCTCTCTATTCGGAATTATCTTTGGACTCCTGTTCGCCTTACTAGCTCCATATCTAGCGGATTTCTATCATTTGCCTGAGCTAAAAGGAGCCTTGATCCTAAGCTCGATCATGTTTATTTTCAACTCCATCATCAATATTGGCGTTGCTTCCTTCTCGGGAAACCGTGATTTCAGCGTCCAAGCCTTCTTCATGGTCATAACGACAACACTTGCCACTTCTGGTACGGTTGTCGGTGTTTTATTGCCCATTGGCTCATTGAACCTTCTCGAAAATATTTCAGTGTGGATGAGCGTAGGGGCGATCCTGACGGCTCTTTTTATTGGCTGGAAAGTTGAACGTGTGCATAATCCGAAATGGTTCGGTGGCATCCCTATGCAAGAGGTGAGGACCATGATGGCGTATGGTCTCCCGTCCTGGGCAGGGAACATTGCCAAAGCATTCCAACAACCCTTTCTGGTCATGATGGTCGGTTCCAGTTCGGTTATCGCTGTCGGTTATTTATCCAATGGATTCCGTATAACGGGCTTCATCGGCATCATTACATGGGCATTCATGATTGTCACCTTCCCATTCGTGGCCGAAAGCGCGCAGGATTTGAAAGAAAGCAAGCACCGTGGGACGAGCTGTGTCCGGTATAACAACATTTTTCTGTATCCACTGACAGCGCTCATCTGTTTATATCCCGATCAAATCAACGGTTTTCTATTCGGGGAAAGCTTCACATCCGGTGATTCCGCTGCTTATATTCGACTGATGGCTTTAGGCGTCTTATTCTCCTCCGTAGGTCGTCTTGGCGGAAGCATTTTAGCGGGAATTGGCAAAACGAAGGCCAACTTCTGGGTCATGATCGTGGCTGGGATTTTCGTCATTGCCATTGTGCCCTTCATTGCGGCTGAAAGTCCCGTCTTGGCCGTTTGGATTTATACAGGGGGATGGGCCGTCTCCGCGCTCGCGATGATTGGATTTTTCTACTACGAAAAGTTTCCGCTTGACTGGTGGAAGGCTTATGGACAGCCAATTTTGCCTACGATCGGGATGATAGTGATCATGGAAGCCGGCTCGTTAGCGAAGGCTTGGTATCCCATTTTCATCATCGCTGGTCTAGTAGGTCTACTCGCACTAACGATCATGATTGAAAAGCGCCCCTATACTGGGACCGATGTTCATACACCAGAAGCCCGCTGAATATAGGGTTACATGCAGAAAAGCACTTCAAAGGCAGTCATACCGCTTTGGAGTGCTTTTTGTTTGCAAATGCTAGATTGAATACGCGTATTTGTTATTTGCTGTAATATCCCCTAGGGCAGGATTCTGCTCCTTCACCAATATGCGATCCAGAATCAACTGTTCAAAATAAGCAAACCCGCTGTCCCGCACGCGAGGGCGTGGGAGTGTGATTTTCACATCGAGGGCGATTTGCCCCTCTTCGATTAAAATAACACGATCCGCCAGCTGAACGGCTTCCGAGACATCATGCGTAACGAGCAGCGCCGTAAACTTCTGCTGATACCACAGCCGCTCAATGAGCTGCTGCATCTCAATGCGGGTCAACGCATCGAGCGCGCCGAGCGGCTCATCCAACAGCAGCAGGCGAGGCTGCCCAGCCAAAGCACGGGCCAGAGCAACGCGTTGGCGTTGCCCCCCAGATAGAACCCCCGGCCATTCATTCGTTCTGTCCGCAAGACCTACTTGCGCAAGAACCTCCTCAGCTCTCCAGCGCGAGCCATCTCTCACGCCAACCTGAACATTCGCGAGCACGCGTTTCCAAGGAAGCAGGCGAGCATCCTGAAACAACACACGTGTTTCAGAATGGATGCCTTTGAGCGTCTGGCCATCGACCTCGATTTGGCCGCTCGAGGGCTTATCCAGCCCGGCGATTAAGCGCAGCAGTGTGCTTTTGCCGCAGCCGCTTCGACCGACAATCGCGATAAACTCGCCAGGTGCTACATCCAACTCTACACCTTGCAGCACTTGCTTTTGGCCAAAAACTTTCGCGGCCTGCTTCACTTGCAATCGAATGCCTTTACCTTCCGCCATCGTGCTCACTCTCCTTTATGGTTTCAAGAAATTAGGATGCCATTGCAGCCATGCGTGTTCCAGAAGCTTCGCTATATAGTCGGATATTTTGCCTAGTAGGGCATAGACGATAATACTTAGAATCACAACATCCATTTGCAAAAATTCTCTAGCATTCATCGCCATATAGCCAATCCCTGAACTGGACGAAATCGTTTCGGCCACGATTAAAGTTATCCACATAATACCTAGTGAAAAGCGAACCCCAACCAAAATGGAGGGCAGCGCACCGGGAATAATGATTTTGCGGAACAAATGAAAATGGCGAAGCCCATATACACGCCCCATTTCGATTAAACCCGGATCAACGGATCGAATACCGTGGAACGTATTTAAATAAATCGGGAAGAACACACCTAATGCAACTAAGAAGAGCTTACCTTCTTCACCAATACCAAACCAGAGGATGACCAAAGGAATCATCGCTAGATGAGGGATATTCCGCAGCATTTGTACGGATGTGTCCGTCACCTTTTCAAGGATAGGAAAGAGTCCATTAATTAAACCTAGGGCAAATCCGATACTGCCGCCAATCGCAAAGCCGATAAATGCTCGTTTGGAGCTGGCACCGATATACGTAAACAAGGTCCCTTTCTCTGCCAAATGAACACCAGCTGCGAATACAGCTGAAGGTGTAGATAGAATTCGGGTGGAAATGACCCCAAATTGCCCCAACAGCTGCCACAAAACAATCAGTACAATTGGAAGCGCCCAAGGAAGCAGTTGTTTAGCCAGAGACTTTGACAGGTTGGCTTTCATCGGACCGAACCCCCTTTGCTGGCTTCGGCAACTCGGTGTTGGCGATGAGTTCCCCAAACGGACTTACGTAATTCGCAGATGTGGTCGTTCGTTTCTCATTTGATTTCAAAGGCAAATGCGGGAACAGCAGCTCCGCTGTCCGATAAGCCTCCTCCAAGTGTGGGTAACCAGAGAAAATAAATGTCTCAATACCTAGGTCCGCATACTCTCTCATTCGTGCGGCAACCGTCTCCGGATCACCGACTAAGGCTGTCCCTGCGCCTCCGCGCACAAGCCCGATGCCTGCCCACAGATTAGGACTAATTTCCAACTTGGTCCGATCACCCTTGTGCAGCTCTGCCATACGGCGTTGGCCAACAGAGTCCATGGTTGCGAATATTTTCTGCGCAGAAGCAATGGTCTCGTCGTCCAGATGAGAAATGAGGCGATTGGCATCTGCCCAAGCTTCCTCTGAGGTTTCACGTACGATGACATGCAATCGAATACCAAACTTCACCGTGCGGCCTCGCTTCGCCGCAGCTTCGCGAACTGTCTTGATTTTCTCAGCGACTTGAGCTGGAGGCTCTCCCCACGTTAAGTACACATCGACATGATCTGCTGCTACTTCAATCCCAGCTGGTGAGGATCCACCGAAATAGATCGGCGGGTATGGTGCTTGGATTGGCGGATAAACAATCTTCCCGCCTTTGACTTTCAAATGTTCACCTGTGAAATCGACTTGTTCACCGGCAAGCTCTTTCCGCCAAATGTGCAGGAATTCGTCGGTCAACTGATAGCGGGCATCATGCTCCAGAAAGAGTCCCTCCGCTTCAAGCTCCTTCGCATCACCGCCTGTGACGACGTTGATCAATAAGCGACCATCCGATAACCGATCGAAGGTGGAAGCCATTCTGGCCGAAAGGGTCGGCGACATTAAGCCCGGTCTGACTGCAACTAGGAACTTCAGCCGCTCTGTCACGGGAATCAACGAAGATGCGACTACCCATGCATCCTCGCAAGATCTGCCCGTCGGCAACAGTACGCCGCCATAGCCTAGTTGATCAGCTGCTTGCGCAATCTGCTTCATGTAGCCATAATCTACTGCGCGTGCCCCTTTCGTTGTTCCAATGTATCTGCTGTCTCCGTGTGTCGGAATGAACCAGAATACTTCCATCTTCATCGTCTCCCTTATTCTTTATGAGTAGCTCGAACCTATTTCGTAGCTGGCAATACGGCGTCTTTCACTTTAATTTCTTTCGGTATTAGACCTAGTTTGAAAAAGGTATCAGCAATTTTCTGTTGTTCACTGATCAAAGCATCATCGATGGGTTGAATACCGTAAGATCTGCGTTTAGCAGCGCGTTCCAGGGAAGGAACATCAATACCTAACTGCGGAGACAACGTTTCGGCAAGCTCTTTCGGATGATCTTTGGACCATGTATCTACTTTGGCCAATTGATCTAATACGATTTTGACTGTGTCTTTATTGTTTTCTGCATAAGAACGTGTTGCTAGATAAAACTCGTGATTGGCAACGGTGTCTTTGCCGTCTGCCAAAATTTTCGCTTTAGCTGAAGTTTCTGCTGCTGAGAAGAAGGGATCCCAGATGACCCACGCATCGACGCTGCCTTTCTCAAACGCTGCTCTGGCATCTGCCGGTGGAAGGAAAACAACTTGAATATCTTCATATTTCAAACCAGCTTTTTCGAGCTGCTTCACTAACAAATAGTGCACGTTAGAACCTTTATTCAAGGCAACCTTCTTCCCTTTCAGCTCGGCAACGGACTTAATCTCCGACTTCTCCGGTATCAGGATTGCTTCACTAGCTGGACTTGCCGGTTCATGCCCCAAGTAAACGAGCGGTGTCCCTGCAGCCTGTGCAAAAATCGGTGGCGCTTCACCGGTATGGCCTACATCAATGCTGCCAACGTTCATGGCTTCTAGCAGTTGAGGACCACCTGGAAATTCCGTCCATTGAATGG
This sequence comes from Paenibacillus sp. LjRoot153, assembly GCF_964253085.1. Classification (NCBI taxonomy): domain Bacteria; kingdom Bacillati; phylum Bacillota; class Bacilli; order Caryophanales; family Paenibacillaceae; genus Paenibacillus; species Paenibacillus sp. LjRoot153. Next base: position 1,591,116 of record NZ_CAXUQH020000001.1, on the reverse strand, counting down.
TGATGCCTTTTTCTTTTAACGCTTTATCTAGCTCCCCGTTCGCTTTCAGGAAGTTTACTGTGCCGTATTTCTGATAGCCAATGCGTAGTGTTGTGCTTTTCTCCGATTTCGTTGTGGCCGCAGGCGCCTTCGTGTCAGCTGCACCCGTTGTCGACTTGGAAGCCGCTCCGCAACCGCTCAACACCGTAACTAGCAAAGTGGATAAAACGAAACTCATGATTAGATTTTTTTTCATGATAAAGCCCCCTTATTTCTTATATAGTTTGCTTACAGCTTGCACCGATTGGATACAAAAAAAGAGACACAGCACTCCCCATTCATGGAAGTTTCGCTTGTGTCTCCGGTGGTCCGGTCGATACATGATTATTCTGATAAGATTACTTGGTTTTAATTTATCAGCATTCTTGTTGTTCGTCAATAGTTTTTATGAAATAACATTCTGCCCTAAGCAACTGCCTATGAAGCGTAGCAAAGAAGGAAGACCAACCGCCTCAGTTGGCAGTGGGACGCCCCTACGTCCAGTCTGTGTTTGAAGGAGCGAGGAGGCTTACTCACCCCTTTTTTCTAATGATCGAGGAGGGCTCTGCCTCCCCCTCTCATCCAGTCTTTTTTTCGAAGGAGCGAGGATACCTGCTCAATGTTTAGATGGAAAATCTACAGTTAAATATGGCGAATTACCTGTGATTTCAGGAATAGATGGAAAAAGTCCAGTAGTTTTAAGCGGAATTTAAGGAATCGCGATTATATGACGAGATTAACTGTAGTAAATACAGCTAGTTCATTAAATATGTGATTTACGGCTCAAATAGATGGAGGAAATCCAGTTAAATAGAAAAGCCAACCGCCTCAGTTGGCAGTTGGCTTTGAGCTTTGAGCGTTGGCTCGGATTCTCAGGTCCCACAAAAGGTTTGGTACGCACAGGAAGATGGCTCCGGCAGCGCGGCATACTCAACCTGTTCAGGTGCATGTGCGAAGGGATTCGCTAGCACAGCTAGCAGTCGCTCCATCACGCCGTAGTCACCATGTTCGACCGCGGCTTCTAGCGCTTCTTCTACCCGATGGTTGCGCGGAATGACCGCAGGATTGCTGCTGCGCATCAATTGATGTGAAGCCGTTTGATCTTCCTGTTGTCTGCCTAGTCTTGCCTGCCACTGTTCCTGCCAAAGGGCAAATTCCGGCGTGTCGAACAGGACTGATTCCTCTATTTTATCAAACGTCAATGCTAAGAATGTATTCGTATAATCCGCACTGCTCTTCTCCATCAAATTAAGCAAGCCTTCGATCAGCGCAAGGTCATCTTGCTCTTCATGAAAGATTCCTAGCTTGGCTCTCATTCCCTTGAGCCATGCTTGTTGATATGTCGCGGAAAATTCGGACAGGGCACCCTCGGCTAGTTTGATTGCTTGCTCCTCGTCAGCATGCAGCAGCGGCAAAAGGGTTTCTGCAAATCTGGCGAGATTCCATACCGCGATACGCGGTTGATTGCCATAGGCGTAGCGGCCATGCGTGTCGATGGAACTGAACACCGTCGCTGGGTCATAGGCATCCATGAAGGCACAAGGACCATAATCAATCGTTTCTCCGCTTATCGCCATATTGTCCGTGTTCATTACCCCATGAATAAAGCCAACGAGCTGCCATTTCGTAATGAGCTTGGCTTGACGCTTGATCACTTCCTGAAGAAAGTGAAGGTAGCGCTGCTCACTCCCGTTCACATTCGCATCAACCTCTGGATAATGTCTCTGTATCGTGTAATCCGCAAGAGCCTGAACATCCTCGATGGCGCCATATTGTGCAGCATATTGAAAAGTACCCACGCGGATATGACTTGCCGCAATGCGTGTCAGAACTGCGCCAGGTAGTTCAGTTTCGCGGTAAATAACATCACCCGTTGTAACAACAGCTAAGCTGCGCGTCGTTGGAATGCCAAGTCCAACCATCGCTTCGCTAATGATGTATTCGCGCAGCATCGGCCCAAGCGCTGCTCGGCCATCGCCTCGACGGGAGTAAGGTGTTCTGCCTGAGCCCTTTAGCTGAATATCCACCCGCTCCCCTTGGGGAGTGATCTGTTCACCCAGCAGGATAGCCCGGCCATCCCCTAACATGTTAAAATGCCCGAACTGGTGAGCTGCATAAGCTTGCGCAAGTGGTATCGAACCTTCTGGTATATGGTTGCCAGTGAGCGTAGCAATGCCCTCGTCGCTTTGTAACGCTTCAGCGTTTAACCCTAGGGTTGCAGCCAATGGCTCATTCAGAACAATCAACTTCGGTGCGCGCCCAGGTGTGGGGTCAACCTTCGTAAAGAAGGTTTGCGGAAGTCGTGCATAGCTGTTATCAAAGTTCCAGCCTGTATCTTGTTTGGCAATGTGATCTGTCATCCTATCTCCTCTTTCTTACTCCAACATGCTCATTTCCCAATTATATCATAATCGACAAAAAAACCTCTTCATAAGCATAGGCGAAGAGGTTTTCCTTATAGTTAGTTTCTATTACTGACGCTGCGTTGCAAATCGTTTTAATAAGGTTATCGTATTAAAGTGCATACCTTCGTGATACAACGTGAAGTTTAGGAATTCTCCAATTGTATTTAGGAGCAGACCGCTGCCTGTTGTAAATGGCTTAGCCACGCGTTCATCTAAGCGATCGTGCAATACATGCTGAATCCGTTTGGGTTGCTCAGCAAGCAATGCAAGTAATTCCTCCAGCGAAGGGAGCTCCTCATTCCAATCTGCTGGTTTAGTTCCTTTTGCAAATAACCGATCAAAGTTCTCAGGTAATTGTAGAGGCTCTCCTGCAAAATGAAAAGCAAACTTCTCTTGAACCGTGTAAATATGTCCCAAATTCCATCGGATGTTGTTATTAAATCCTTCTGGCATGTGGTCAATTGTGTTTTCCGATAGTCCCACAACTGCTTTAATGGTTAATTGACGAATAAAATCCAGTTGCTTAAGAATGATTAGCTCCATAGGATATATCCTCGCTTTTTACTCTACTGTAACACATTTCCAGCACGCTTGCGCCACATTTTTCAAAATCAAGGCTTGCTCCCACCGATTGGAGAGCTCTCGACCATTTTGCCCCTTGATTGCATAAGGTGCAGGACCAAGCTCACAGACGAAAGGAAGTACATCGCCGGGCTTAGCCCCCTGCAGCCAATAGCGCATCGCTTGGGTCCACCATTTTTCATAACGCACCATCATCGCATCCGAATAACCAACATCGACTTGAATTTGCTCACCGGACGATATACGGCTATGAATCGCTGATGTTCGTTGCAGCACCATATCGAGAAGAGGCTCCGCCTTTTCTTGCTTCTCCGTCATTTCCCCTGCTAGCACATAGTGAGAGATATCCAACGTAAACCGCAGATTCGGCAGCGCTTGCGCGTATTGCGCAGTGCGGATTAAGTCTTGTGTAATTTTGCCACGATGCGTCTCTACATAAAATGGCATGCTATTCGCAGCCGACACAGCGGCGAGTCCACCTAGCAGATCAATCGCTTCTTCGTCTATCACAAAAGAGTCCGCCACCTGACCATTCACATACAGCATATCCATATCTGCGGCATGCTGAATATGCGCCGTTAAGTCACTCGGGCTGAATGGGAAACAATGTGAGCCAAAGCTCAGACTGTATTGATTCAGCAATCGTTTCCACTCATCTCTAGCATCTATCTCCGGCACTCTCGCCAAGATGCCAGTAAAGCCTGCGCCTGCAATCCGCTCCAGCTTTGCCTCCAGCGGAAGCTCATCTCCCTCCTCCCCCAGCCCCATCATCGCCCACATGGATTGATGAATTTCGAGCCGTGGAGGGCGATTAGAGCCATCATTGATCCTGGTCATATCGAATTTTCCCATCATTCGTATTAATAGCCTCCCAGGCTGCCCGCCGGTTTATTTTTATTAAGATCACCATGCGCCTCCATGTACACAGCGCGCTTCTTCACTGTTCGCTCAGCTTCTTCCTGTGCCGCACGCGCATCGCCGCCATGAACATCTTCAATCATCCAACGCTGTCCAAAGCCTGCATGCACAACCTCATCTGCCCAGTCAAAATCTTGAAACGTCGTCATGAGCGGATCCTTGGCGATATCGCGGCAGAATTCCCATTCCTCGCGCTTACCTGGCGGATACTTCATCGCTGCTTTCTCTATGGCAATCGTCAAGTGGGAATAAGCTTCGGTCCCCTCAAACAGCTGTGCCGTCATATCGTACCACCCCGTCCAGTTCGGGAATTGATACACATCGTACCCTTTCACGCGTAGTGCCGCCTCGCCGAACCAGCTGTGGCGAACCTCATCCCACATATGCCTAGCGGTATCGCGATAAAAATGCCATGGCTTGCCCTCTGTTGTGAAATGGACATAAGCCACGCCTTCTGCTGGAGACATCTCGAAATACCTCGACAGCATCATCGTCATGAATCGACCCTCCTCATTGTCAGGGATGGCAAACCCTTGCATTTTCACAACTTGTGACTGAAAACGACTGTCCCGCGTACTGATTTGCGGCATAGCAAATGGCTCGGTGGTGATCCTAACAGATGAATCCACAGGAACACGCTCTTCCCATCCTGTTATTCCGCCAGCAGCTGTAAGCAGTTGTTCCACATACATTCTCCAATGCTGCGCTTGTTCCTTCTCCGTGTCCGATGCGGATTGCAGCAGATATTGAAGCGCCTCGCGCCCCCAGTCCATTTGCTCCTCACGGTCAATGAGCTGATGCTTCATGATATGAAGCGTAGGTTCATCAACGAGAGGCTGTGCTTTACCTTTATAGGCATGAATGGCCGCAATTTGCGCAGGCTTCACGACTTCAAAAAGTGCCGTCAACAAACACAAGGTCGTCGCTGAATTCAGTACTGTTTGCATGAGCTCGTTCAGTAATGCATCTGGACATTTATCGAATGCGACCGTGCTCATCCGCAGCTGCTTAATTCGATTGCGGAATTGATCGTGATGCTCCGCGTCCTGATAGCTTAAGCGAGCAAGTGCTCCTTTTATTTCATATTCGGGTCTAGCCGCCATATGAGCGGCCTCAATTCGCATAAGTTGGCGATCGACATAAGCAATTCGTTGTAAGGTTTTGGCTGATTCCTCTACGGACATGCCGATACGATCCCAATCCTTGATTCCCATGAATGGATGCAGCATAAGTACCCCTCCAGTATCTTTGCACTATATATGAACTCATTAACTTATCATAGTGTTATTTACTATAAGAATACATGCATTGAATCACATACAATTTTGCACTAAAATACATAACATTGCGAATTACATTTCCTCACCAGGTCCGATAAAACCTAGTCGAACGGTCATTGCCCATTTAGCAATTTTCAGCGTTTCCGCTATGGTCGAATACGATAACATCGATTGTTTATCGGTTCCTTGCAAACCCCATACCACGATACTTTCATCTCGTGGGACTTTGACGCTCTGTTGTAATTTCATTTCACCTGTCAGGCCAATTCCCACAGGTTTATCCACTCTGACTGCCGAGCTATAGTAACCATTACGTTCGATGATTGCATATTCCAGTTCGCTATAGACAGCACCGTTAGGATCTTGACGATCCTTAAACGAATAGACAAAATCACCTTCAAAATGGTAATTACCCATCTTGTCTTTGTCTTTCTCCATCATGATCATGCTCATGCCCGCTGACGTATTCTTCTTCACGCCATCATTCCAATAATCGAAACTGACTGCAAGCTTCTGTTGCGGCCCATCATATTGAAGAGCAATTGAACCTGACATCAGCCCCATAAATGGCTTCAACTTTTCGTTATTTTTATCGAATAACGGTTCCGGAGAAGCTGACCATGTTGAACTGTCTGTTTTATCATCCACCTGAAGCTCAGGAGCACTCATAACTTTACGGCTTGAGACGTCATTCACAACGGCCCAAGTCATCAGACCCGCCAGTACGATGACTAAAAGTATTTGCGGTATTTTAGTTGTACCCATTCCTATGCACCTCCATGAAGTTATAAATGCTTATATTTTATAATACTACCACAATTTGGAGGTTTAATATGTATGATATTGACATTCGCATTGTTTCGCGTATTGAAAATCGGTTGGGTTTCACTGGCGGATATTCGGCAAAAAGACGTCATGCTGGCAGGGATACTTGCGCATTCCAGCACTTTAGATTCTTTTAAGAAATAAATAAGCAACTGTTTAGATCTACGATTTACAATAGGAGAGGAGACAGTATATCACGGGGGATAAAGCCATATATGAGTAAAAAACTAGGAATAATCTCGATTATCATCATTATGGCGGTTGCGATCGTGGCGATATTCCCTTATGTCACCTTAAATCCAGCGAATAGTCGCGTTACGCTTGATGTGAATTTTCCGTTGCACTACATTGTGCTGACGAGTCATATTTCATTTGCTTTGGTTGCGCTGGTTAGCGGCTTGTTCCAATTCCATGCACGCTTTCGCACCAACTATCCGGCCTGGCATCGAGCGCTCGGACGCATCTATGTCTTTAGCATCATGCTTAGCGGATGTCTAGGTCTTGTCTTAAGCTTCTACGCAGAAAACTTCACGAAAGCCATGGCGTTCCTGGTCTTAAGTGTACTTTGGCTGATCACCACGTGGAATGGTTTCCGCTTTGCGGTCAAAGGGCAGCTCGCCCAGCATCGGATCTGGATGATTCGAAGCTATGCCGTCACACTCGTTGCCGTATCTGCCAGGATTATCGTGCCGATCTGTATACTCCTTTATCTGGCCATGCATGGGTTCCATCTTCCTGAAGGCGGCCGAGAACAGATGGTTGCCGAGATTCTCAACATCAACGTGTGGTTCAGTTTAATCATCAATCTTGTTGTCGTGGAATGGTATTTGCTGCGACGGAAGAAATGAGAAAAAGGACTTTCCGCCTAGTCCTGTGACTAGGGGAAAGCCCTTTCCTATAGAACGTATCCATTCTACTCCTCGCTATTGTCCAAAATGAGCATTTCCTCATAATTGATCGCCTGCAATAATTCAAGAACAGTTCCGCTTGAGATTTGATTAGCCTCTTCCAACTCTTGGATCCCATCCCGCTTCATCTGTACACTTCGCAATTGAACAATCTTCAGTTGATGTAGGAATTCAGCTTCCGAATGCGCACTTAACCACTTACCGTCGTGTTTCTGACTGCGAGCGTAGTGTTGGATAACGAGCAGCGCTTCTAACTGATGCTTCGGCGATTGCTGTTTGCGAATGGCTTTAACGGCTGCCTCTTGCAGCTGCTTCTCAATCGATTGCAACTCTTCAAACATATCGGAGACGGACCTAAATTTCTCTAGAATACCATCTCTCCGATGCTGCTGAATTTTGCGATTCAGTAGACTCAACTTCAATCTAACCCAGAGATATTGCAGCCTTGCAAGAAAGAACGATTCCGACTGCGGCTGATGCAATAAAGTAAATACAGACTGCAACTGCGGCGAAATGACACCTTGCGCAATCAATTCCGCCAACCTAGCGGCTTCGGCTGTTCGCCCAATTTGTTGAAGTTCACGAATGTAAGACCCCGATACTTTGACCGTTCCATAACAGTCCATCCGTATTTGCTCCTCTAGCTGTTGAACAACCGCGAGAGTAGCATCGTAGTTATCCTCATTTTTCTCCGATTTGAGCGCTTGAATCGTTCTCTTAGCCAGCAGAATACTTGCTTCTTTCAACGACAAGGCTGCTTGGTCGGAGGTTACCGCGGTAACTGACTTTCCAATAAACGGCATAGCGAATGTAGCAGCTAACATGCTGATCAAGATGACACTGGCCGAAATAAACAAAATGGTATGGCGCAGAGGGAATGGCGTCCCATCTGATAATTCAAAAGGGATCGATAATGCCGTTGCTAACGTGATCGTACCGTGGACACCGCAAAAACTAGCCGCAAGAGCGAAACTCCTTCTGCTCGTATGAGTATTCGAGTCTGTCGTCCTTTGTTTAGAAGGAACGAACTCATCATGGAAGAGATAAACCCAGATGTATCTAGCCGCAAATAGCGCCGCGTAGATCGCAACCGCTAAGCCAAGCTCCTTCAAGATAGAAGCCTCACCACTATGTACTAATCCTGTTATGACCTCTGGCAGCAATAAGCCGAGCAAAGCAAATACAAGTCCATTCAAAATGAAGCTTAACACTGACCATGTATTGGTCGAGATGATGTCCAGTTTGGTCGTTGTTTGCTGTAACCGATCACGTTCTAACCCGTGCACAATCCCCGCAACAACGACGGCTAAGATCCCTGAAACATGGATTTCCTCAGCAACCATAAAAATCACAAACGGCGTCAGCAACTGAATAGTGACGAGCGAGTTGACTTCTTCCAGCCCTTTCCTTCGTAAAAATAGCCTAAAATTCACTAAGACTGCGCCTAGGACCAACCCAACGATAATACCACCTATAGCTACTAGCAGGAATTCCCAAGCTGCTGATCGGACCGAGAAGACACCTGTCATCACAACCCCTAAGGCTACTTTGAAGGAAACTAGGCCTGCTGCATCGTTTAACAACGATTCCCCCTCTAAGATCGGCATTAAACCTTTTGGGAAAGTCCGCCCCCTTGTCATCGACTTCACAGCAACGGCATCCGTTGGAGACATGACTGCTGCTAACGCGAAAGCAACGGGTAGTGGCATCGCGGGGATCAAATAGTGAATAAAATATCCGATACCTATGACAGTAAACACGACAAGCCATAATGCCATAAGCAAAATAGGCTTGCGGTACTCCAACAATTCTTTGCGTGAGATGACACGTCCATCTCCAAATAAAATGGGCGCGATGAGACAGACCATAAAGGCTTCTGGTTCAAAATCGAAATCCGTAGGAACGAATGGCAGCCATGACACCAAAGCGCCCAAACCAATTAAGTAGAAGGGCAGCGGGATTCGGGGATAGCGCTTATTAAGCAGTGTAGCTGTTACGATTACTGCTGCCACAATGAATAAAGGCAACAAAAGTTCCATCAGTGCTTGCCTCTCTTTCATTTCCTTTTAAAGGAATTATTGGGTAGCATCCGCTATAATCCCTTGTTCTATTCCATGAGAAATAGAGCAGTCAGAACATCCTGACTGCCCCTTTGTTTCCTTGCACAGCAAGAAACTTAGTACCAACTTGTAAACACCGAAGAGGTTCCATATGCCAACGGCACTGCTGCTCCCATCATCACAATCGGTCCCCACCAAGTAAACATCGAGATGCCCGCCACTAGGCTAATGACCATCATCGCTGGCAGCACTAAGATGGGAATGGCTGTCTGAATGGCTTGATGTTTCATCGGATCTTGAATTGGGAATAGGGACATGAATGGTGCCGTCAGTTCAGCTTTGCAGAACGATTTGCGCCAGAAAACCAGCAGGATAGCCGCAAGAATCCAGACGAGAATTTTAATCGCACCTGGCAAAATAAACAGAGCTCCACTGATGACGACAACAAACTGAATGGATTGCCGCCATTGCAGACCATTTCGGAAATACGATTTCACTAATAGCTCAGCAATGCCAATGCCGGCTCCTTTCCCTTTGAGCAATCGCTGCGATCTGCTGAACAGAAGAGGGTATCTGCGAGTCGGCTTTCTTTTGCGCTCCATCACACGAATTAGCATGAGAGAAACGATCCGCATCCGAGCATCGCGCTCGCGCGCGACATCCGCGAAGAAGGTGCCTTTTTCACACAGCCGCGTCCTCGTTAGAAGTAGGAATGTTGCAATCAGTACCACAATTGCGATCCAACAATAGAGCATTTGACCCGATATCTTTGTGACCACTAGTTGGAATACGAATGCGCCGCCTGCAAAAATCACAATACGCAGCAACCATAGCAGGAACCGCTGGAATCGAAGCGCTAGCAATTGTCGAATTAGCCCTACATTCAGTTTGAGCATATAAGTCAGCAACCAGAAGCACACGACTTGCGTGATGCTATACGAATAAACAGGCACTAATAATGGCAGGAAAAGGAGCGTTGCCAGCATCGAAGTGACGGCCTGCAGAACTACCGAATACCAATAGCCGAGATGCATGAGATGTCGAAACCAGCCTTCATTTTGCCGGAGAAACAACTGATCTCCTTCTTCAACAAAGTAACGCAACGTGCCTAACCATGTGAAAATGTAGAAAAGTGTAGCCACCGTATGTATGGATATCCCGCTTAACCATGCAGGAGGCGTCATGTACCACGCATAATAGTGATAACCCGCCACGATCAGAAGCGGAATGACGAAATAAATGGCGATGACCCAATCCACGGCCATTCGCAAAGCTCGATACTGAAATTTCAAATCCGAACGTACTCTGCGTGTAAAAACCTGAAAGCTACTGTTCAAACCGCTCTCGCCCCCTCTCATAATAAGGAATGGAAGCAGTCGAACAGAGTAGCATCGGGCATGTCACATTGTTTTTGAATGTCTTGCAGGGTACCGTTCGCAACCAACCTGCCACCCGAAAGCAGCACAAATGAACTGCAAATCCGCTCCGCTGTATCTAACACATGGGTACTCATTAGAATACCTGCCCCACGCTGCCGTTCCTCTTCCAGCATCCCCAAGAAATCCTTGATCGCCTTCGGATCTAGCCCAATGAAAGGCTCGTCCACGATATACACATCTGGTTTATTCAAAAAACCAAGAATGAGCATGATCTTCTGTTGCATCCCTTTGGAAAATTTCCCAGGCAATTGATGCTTCTCATCTAATAGCCGGAACCGATGCAAGAGATCGTCAGCCCGCTCTAAGAACACGGCGCGATCTAACTCATATACCGATGCCGCAAACTCCATGTGCTCCCACAACGTCAATTCATCATACAGAATTGGATGCTCGGGAATATACGCATAACTTTTGTTTTCACCCATAAAGGAGATTTTCCCTTTAAAATCCTTCAATAAACCAAGAAGGCTCTTAATTGTCGTGCTTTTGCCGGCACCGTTAGGACCTAACAATCCCACGAGCTCCCCTTGCCTCACTGTAAAATGAATCCCCTTAATAATATCCGGCACCTCATCGTAGCCGGCCTGTTCAATGTATACATCTAATACCGCTAATTGTTCATCTGACATTCCGTGACTTCCCTTCCATCTTCATCGTGCAACCCATACACATTGCTTTGCCATCATCTTATCATGAAAGTTTGCCCAAAGTATGAAGGTTAGATAAAAATGAAAAAACCTTTAAGCGCGATTCCCCTTAGACGAGCGACCGCGTTAAAAGTTGTCTATTACACATGGAGCTTACACGTATTGAAACCTAACATGAAATGACTAGTACCATCTCAAAGCAACAGGCAGACATTGGATAAACAAAACTAGGTTCTTCATATGTTTCATCACCGTATTCACCCTTTCAAAAAGACAGAAAACGCCTATCCTGTGGTAGGATAGGCGCCATTGCCTCGAATATTAGTTGCACATCATCGTGCGGTTAATTAGAGTATACATGTTGATTCATGAAGTGTCAAGTATCATTACATAAGAGCTTATATCTTTCTATAATTTGTTGATAATCATAATTATATGTCATGTAATATGACATAACATGACGCCAAATAACTTCCATTTCCCGCTCTTGCACAGCCTGCGCGCTGCATGGACTTCACGGACTTCACAGACTTCACCACCATCCGTCGGTTACACGTTGTCCACACTCTCACTCACCGAACCACTTGTTCACCTTTCGCTGACAACTAACTGGATAACCTACATCTATTTTTTTGTAATTCAACTAAAATAAGTACTTAAATGTAACATGTACAGCTAATTTAGCCAAATTCCTTCCTTTCAATCATAATGAGCTCGATTAGCTGTAGGAAATCCAGTTATTCCTCATAAATGCGAAAATCAGCTGTAATTACCTGCAGAAAATACAGTTATTTCATCATAGCAGCTACTAGAACAAGTTGAGCCAGAATCGGCGGTGGCTGTATTGGGACTGGTATGGGGATGATGAGGATGTTACGAAAATCAAATTACATGTGCCCGATGCTTAATTCCCGCTTTAGAGCATCGCATCTCGCTGAACATCGCTTATCTCCTGCACGCTATAACTATTAATGATGGCCGCCGCAAAGGTTACACGATTGTTCCGGAAATAGTGATACAACATGCGTGCCTTCGCGCACTCTTCGTCATATCGTGAAAAGTTCAAAAAATCGTCCGCCGTCCAACCTTCACCACGCAGACTCTCAATGGATTCAGCAATTTTACTAGGAATGATTGGTTTTAGTATCGTAGACATCGGAACACTCCACCTCTTCACTAGATTCTTACACTCTAGTAAAAGGATACCCAACTCTAGCACAACTTAAACTAGAACGCTCGCTTAAAACTCCACATAACTCGTCACGGACTTGCCTGGCAGCGTAACCGTAATCTCACCGCCAGTCACAGCCATATCCGTCAATTTGGCCAGATCCTCCGTGGCGCTGGTGCGTCTTCCTGAAACATTTGCCAACGTCAGACCGCTAATCGTCGTCGTAATCGCCGACGTGCTGTTATTGATCAGCACAACGGATGCGCGCCCCGTCCCATTCTTCCCGCCGATAGCAACAAGATTGCTGTCGCTTGAAGATGCCAGGATGCGAGTATCGTCCGGACGTAGGTAACGGCTGAATTGCCCCATCACATAGAGTCTTTTGTTCACTGTGTACGCATTATTGGCCCCTAGATTAATGAGCCCTTCACCTGACGTGCTTGCAGCCGGATTCACCGCCCACCAGTAAAGCCAGCCTCTCTCACCTCGCTTTAAATCAGCGGCAATCATATTCGCCCACTTCAACCCATCCGTGATACTCGGATCATTGGCCGTTTGGAAATTGCTAACCTCCGTCGCAATCAACGGTTTACCATAATGGTTCACATCGACATACGTACTGTAATCGTGGACAGAGACAAAATCCAGCTTCGCACGCGTCGCCGCACTGAAACTGTTCATATAGTTGTTCGAAGCAGTTCGATTAGAGCCCTCTGGCGCACCGACCAACACACCTTGATTCAAGCTGTGAACCGCATCAGCAACCTTCGCGGATACTTGATCCAATTCACTGGTCGTATACTGCGCCGACGCATAAGGCGTCGCTAAATCGGGTTCATTTTGCACACTGACCCATTTAATATTGAACCCGAATACATTCCGATAATGATCCACATACGTCTTCATGTAATTAGCGAAATTATCGTATTGCGAGGTGCTCAGATGCCCGCCATTGTTAGGCGAACCATTCGTTTTCATCCAGCCAGGTGGACTCCAAGGCACCGCATAGAACTGATTCATCCCGCGATTTTCCGCTTCTTGAGCGAACCATCTTTGATGCAGATCCGTGTTCCAATCCGTCACGCCTGAAGAAGGCATGAATGTCGTTTGCACAGCATCCTGCGCAGCCGTATACGGATTGATCTCCATCCTGACGATCGATAAACCCGCATTAGAAGCATCCGTGCGGAACAGTTTATCTAAAATTTGTCCTTGTGTGGTTGCATTGTAATTCGTTTTCAACTCATTCACTGGGTGATTGGCTGCAGCACCGAATCCCCATATCGTTTGGTACGTCGTGTCTTTGTACAGCGTCACTGTACTTGCTGCTAAAGCTGGGGGAGCCACGCTTACCAACATCGAAATCGCTAACCCAATTACACCATAAACCTTCTTTCTGTGTGAAATCATTCTGCATGCACCTCTTTTCTCAAATTTGGTCCACGTTCAACCTCCCTAAACTTATACTGAAATCGCTTTCAACACACTGAGGTAAAAAGGTTATTTACTGCACGAATGCGATGCAAATACATACAAAATGCCTGCAATGTGCCTTATTCACCTCCAAACCGGTCCTTATATTCCATCGGGTTCAAGCCATGATATTGTTTGAAGATACGGGAGAAATGAATGCTGTTCTCATAGCCCACCTGTAGGGCAATCTCGTAGCTCTTCAAGGAAGAAGTGAGCAGCAAATCCCGTGCTTTGCGCATTCTTACGTTGACGCAATACGTCCAGATCGTCATCCCTGCCTGCTCTTTAAAAAGCTTCGCTAAGTACGAACGACTCATCGCGACATGATCCGCTAACTCTTGTAAACCCCAGTTCTCCGCATAATGTTCCTCGATATACCGTTTGACTTGGTCGACGACGCTCTCCTTCTGCAGATTCTTCGCCTTGCGTGCGCGATCCATCAGAATATTCGCCGCTTGCTCCAGCCTTCTCACTGCACATAAACGGAAATACTGCCGCACGTCGGAGTGCTTCAGGCTATGCTCGCCAAGCTCGACGTCCTCGCCTTCCTCATACTTCACATGGATGTCCTGTTTCTTCAACTCTTCGATGACAAGTGACGTCCACGCCATGGACAGCTCATTCAGAATCTCATAACGTCCTTCCACCCACGACTCCAACATCGCCAAGGTGTCTACGATAATCAGCGGCTGCCCGTGCAAATAAACGGACAATACCATCTCCAGCCAGCTGTCCAGCATCGGCTTATAGACGGGCAGCTTATGCAGCAGAAGCTGATTCGCCTCATTACGCCGGTTGCTGCGGATGCGGGCGCTGGCCTTCTGGACAGCCTCTTGCAAGAGGGTGCTATCCGTAGGCTTCAGCACATAATCGACGGCGCCAAGTTCAATACTCTTTTTGGCATATTGGAAATCATCATAGCTTGAAATCACGATACAGATCATCCAAGGATACAGCTGATTAATCTCTTTCATTAATTGCAGCCCATCCACAAGCGGCATCCGAACATCCGTCATGCAAATATCTGCGTAATGATCCTTGAGCCAATCCAGCGCCTTTCTACCGTTCGGGAGCATTCCTGATACCGTGACTCCTTCCATTTCTGACACTTGTATCGACAGGCTTTCACGAATGAGATCTTCATCGTCCACAATAATTAGTCTGTTCATCTGATCGCGCTCCCCTTTCTACGTATCCAAACTATCTTGTAATGGCAATAAGACTTCAACAACCGCTCCCCCTGCAACTGGATCATTAAAGAACGTAATCTTAGCTTCCCCCGCATAAAAGATATGCAAACGGTAAATCAGATTCGATAGACCGACTTGATTGTGCCGATACTGATGGGCATGCGAATCCGCTTGCTCCTGCGTTAATCTGACTAACGTCTCCGCCGAGAATCCAGGTCCATTATCAGCAACGGTGAGAAGCAGCTTGTCCCCGTTATCCCCCTGCACGACTTCCCCGCGAATATGGATATGTACGGATTCCCCGTCGTTTCTCTTCCATGCTTAATACTGTTTTCCACCAGAGGCTGCAGAAGTGCTTTGGTACATATCGCCTGCAAATGCTCCTCAGGTACCTCAATGCTATAAGTGACTTCATCTTTGAATCTGACTTTCATAATCGTCAAATAATTCTCCAAGTGCTTGATCTCTTCTTTGAGAATGACTTTCATATTTTTGAAATCCGACGTGTATCGCAGCATATTGGAGAGATTGACCGCTACATGACCAATATGCGACTGCTTCGCAATGACAGCCATGGAATTGATCGTTTCTAGCGTGTTATATAAAAAATGCGAATTAATTTGCGACTGAAGCGCCGAAATCACAGCCCGATGCTGCAAAACACGCGTCTCCGCGTGATCATGAATGGATTGCTCCAGATGACCTAGTAGATTGTTAAAGGAGATGCTCAAATCAGCGACCTCATCAACCCCCTCCACCTCAGCCCGCAAATGGAAGGAGCTCGTCAATTGCATCGCTTTCATCATTTTACGCAAACCTAGAATCCGTCTTGTAATGGAAGAAGCGGCAAAATAGGTAAGCAAAACCGAAATAATCAGGGCAGAAATCGCAATTACAATCGTGACATTTCTCGTGTAGTTAATGCTTTGGGCTATTTCTTGATAGGGCAGGATCGCAATAATTTTCCAACCTGTCATCTGAATGGTTTGAAAAATAATGAGTTCTTTTCCCGACTTGTCGAACACAGAACCCTCCTGCTGACCTTTCACCGCTTGCACAATATGGTCATCCATCTGCCCCATCACCTCTGCGGAGTGAGAATGATGAATAATCGTACCCGCTTGGTCCATAACGAGGGCTGAGCCCGTTTTCGCAATATTAATTTGAGACATGACACTCTGAGACGGCTTTAGTGAGATATCGATTTTCAAATACCCATTGCTCAGCTGCTTAAAAAGGGTCAAGACAGGGATCTTCATTTTCTGATTCGCTGCATCGATGTAATTCTCGGAAATGCCGGTTATAAATTTAACCTTCTCATAATTGCCGCTTTGAGCAAAATAAGGTTCATTTTTAATCGTATATTTTAAGGGAAGGGCGTACGTATTGACGAAATGCTGCTCAAACCCGCTCGGATTATACAAAGAGACAGATAATACCTCTGGATATTGCAAAAATAAGCGATTCAAATAGTTATCTTTGATTCTCTCATACGTACGAATGAGCTCCGAAGATACATTGGGGGAAGAGACACGCATCCAATCCCGCACTTCGAGACTGTTGCTCAGCATAAGAAAAGCTAACTCATACTCCGAGTAATAACGATTTAAGTTCATGTTGGCTTGCTTGAGGACTTGCATACTCAGATGATCGATATCTTTACGAACAGAACTTCTCGTCTGCATATAGCTGGAAATACCAATCGTTGAAACTGTAAAAATCAGAATGGTGACGATGATGGAGATGAGCCGCCATTTCAGGGAACGCTTCAGACTCTTGACCATATAGTTAATCAAATTGATCTCCCCTTGTAAACAGACGGTGATGTGCTTAGAGTGTCGTAGTTAAATAATATGCCCATTTTCGGTCCTGAGCAATGAGGTAAGCGTTTTATTCACTGCAGGGATCGTACTTTTTTGTTTAAAATACGACAAAAACCGCGCCTATGAATAGGCACGGTTGGAGTCCTGCAACTTATTGGTAAATAAATTGGAATAATCTGTACAACATAACAGCAGTTTCAGCTCTGGTCGTATTGCCCAGTGGATTCACTTTGCCGGCGTTGCCTTCGACTAAACCTTGTTGAACGAGGGCATTAATGGACTGGACCGCATAAGAAGCGATATCAGCTCCGTCCGTGAATTTACTTGCATTGTTCGCTGTAGGCAATGATTTGCTCACTTGAGCCAAGGCTCTCGTAATCATAACGAACATATCCTGACGAGTGATATTAGCTTGGGGGTTAAAGTGTTGATCGTCTACACCGTTGACAATACCGAGTTTACTCGCGATGCCAACAGCTTTTTCATAATAAGCACCTTTCTGAACGTCCGTAAAATGCGTCTCAGACGTCGCTTGTAACCCAAAGGTTTCGACCAGCAATTTCGTGAAGTCTGCTCGTGTAATAGAAGCCGTCGGATTGAAAGCTTGAGCAGTAACCCCTTGTATAATTCCTTTCGCAGCAAGTGTTTCAATAGCATGGAAAGCCCAGGTTGTGGAAGCGAGATCCTGGAATGCTGGCTTGTTGTAAGAAACTGCATACATACTGAAATGATTCGTGCTGAATTCAATGCTGCCAGTAGCAGCGTTGTAGCTGCCTGTTGGAACTAGTTGAGCTTCACCCTGTGCATTCACATACCAGACATTTAACAGTTCAGGATGAGCTTTCTCTTCTGGAGAAAGCGTATAGGGAATGCGAACAGTAACGGTAGCATCCTTGTTTTCGAATTTCATCGGTTGGCCGGATGCCGTGAATTGCAGATCGACGACGACTCCTGTTTTACCTTTCAGATCGGTTTGTGCAGGGAGTTTATCTATCGAAATGTTGATCGTAAGCGTAGACTGCCCAGCCGCTGCTGCGTTATTAGCAAACATATTGCTAGGTAGAACAACTGTGCCGAGTTCCGTTGATATTTCAAGCCCATGCTTTGAAGTTTGCTGTGTCAGATACTCCGTTGGCAGTTCAAGTGCGTAGCTGTTAGCTCCTGCCACTTGCGGTACATGCAGCGTTACTATTGAAGTCGTTCCACCCGCTTGTGGATCCGCCTTCTTAAAGGCTTCTTCAAGTGTTGTTTTATTAATTGTTGCTGTGGCTTTCCCATCTACCGTTGTAAGGCTTGCTGCTGGGAACGTAATCTCTGCTGCCCCATTATTGACAGTAATAGTCGGCTTCTCAGGCTCTGATTGCGTCCCTGTAGATGGCCCTGTTGGAGCAGGAACAGCTTGCGTTCTGACATTCAAACTTGGACCGCTTGTTGACCAATTGTTCGCCGCATCTGCAGCTTCAACCTTGAAGTCATAAGCGGTATCAGCAGTCAATCCCGTTACCTGCCATGTCGTGTTTGGCGTAGTTGTAACTACGTTGCCATTCATCAGCAGTTTATATTGGGTTACACCCACAAGATCAATTGCTTCACTCCAAGACAGTTGTACGGAAGTTGTAGTCACATCTCCTTGGATCAAAGCACTTCCATCAGGCCATCCTGGTGCTGTTGTGTCTAGTGTCGGAGGAGCAACTTGTGTTCTGACTTGAAGCGTTGGACCATTGCTTGACCAATTGTTCGCTGCATCTGCCGCTTCAACCTTGAAGTCATAAGCGGTATCCCCAGACAATCCCGTTACCTGCCACATCGTGTTCGGTGTAGTTGTAACTACGTTGCCATTCATCAGCAGTTTATACTGGGTTACGCCCACGCGGTCAATCGCTTGGCTCCATGAGAGTTGAACGGAATTCGATGTCACGATGCCTTGTGTCAGAACACTTTCAGCAGGCCATCCAGGTGCTGTTTTATCACTTGGAACTGGGATTTCTGGATCATCCGTACTCGGCCCGAACACTGTCGAGTTCCCTAGGAAATCCTGTGCTTCTACTTTGTAAACGGCTGCTTCGGTATCCTGCAGCATAAGGCTTGTTGCTCCCGCAACGGAAGCCGCAAACCCGCCATTGCGATAAAGGTTATACTGCATAATCCCAACATTGTCCACGGCGGCATCCCACTCTAGGGTGATTTGATTATCTAATCTTGTGGACGTTATGCGTGAGCCGGTCGGCCATTGCGGCGTAATTGTATCAGCCACCATCGTACCTTCGTAAACTTGCAGCGGCTCGGAAACGTTCCCAGCTTCGTCCACTGCTCGAACTTTAAACATATAAGCGGTTTGTGCCTGTAATCCGTTGATGAAATAACTTCGAATATCATTCGAGACTTCGATGAGCGTCGAATCATCCTGCTCGATACGGTAGCTCATCACGCCCGTATCATCCACTGCCGCAGGCCAGTTCAACTGAAGGCCAGATGCGCTGATAAGCGTGGGATCCAGCTGGCTTCCGTTACTCCATGTTGGCAGCGTCACATCTCCAGCAAGTGTCGCCGTGGAGAGTACCGGGCTGCTCACTGTATTGCCTGCCGCATCGCGGGCCACGACATGGAATGAGTAATTAGTTCCCGGTGTCAGAGTGGTCACCTCATAAGTCGTGTCGGTTACGGTACCCAGCAGCGCAGCGCCCTGGTACACATCGTAGGCCATTACGCCGTAATTGTCATCTGCGACCGACCAATGCAGTCTTAGCGCTTTGCGACTCACATTTTGTGAGGTCAAACCTGCGCTTGTCGGCCATACTGGACTAACCGCATCAACGGCAGGCGTCGTGAGCGACGCAGATGGCCCGTTAGTTGACTCTAACGCGATGTCTACCGCTTCCACCTTGAAGGTGTAAGCAGTCGCAGGCGCTAAGCCATTCACCTGATAGCTGTATACATCCGATGCGACGGTCGCAATGGCAACACCATTCTGATACACCTTGTAGCGGTTAACACCGGAAAGATCTTGCGCACTTGGCCATGTTAAGGTCGCTGTATGCGGGGCAACTTGTGTTACCGCCAAATTCGCGCCTGTCCACGTCGGTGCTGTCGTATCCGTTGGAAGTTCTTCTGTTCCGACTGTTAGATAAGGTCTAAATGCGACATTTGCTCCCGCAGCTTCCTTCGAATAGAAATCGACGTTCTGATCCAGCCAACTGTCGTTTTGCAGCTTGAAGCTGATTGTCCCGTCGCCGCTTTTCTCTGCAGCTGCTTGACTTGTCACACTGATTTTCTTCCAATATCCGGCATTTCGCACGATTGTACTTGCGATCAGCGAGCCATCCACTGGCTTGTTCTGCCAATTGATTGACGCTCCACTGGCATCGGTCACCTCTCTCCAGTTGTCGCCTGTGCTGTACAGATCCATGCTAATGTCCATATTCGCCGTCTGAACCGCAAAAACATAGAGATTCAAGGAAGCATCGTATACATTCCCTGTGACCGAGGTCAGCGGGAATTTTAAATATGCACGTCGGTTGTTACCTGTGTTTTTATTCGCATCGCTACCCGATACACCAGCTGCATTCTTGAAGCGCAAATAATCCAGATTATTCGTTGTTCCCGCTTCACCTAGCGTGCTAGGCGCTTGAATGAACGCATCGGCGCTCGGATAAATCACCGTCTGCTTGCGAACCACGCCTTGGTACGTCGTAACCGAAACGGCTGGTCCATTCGTCGACCAACTTCCGGCGGCATCCCCCGCTTCGACGCGGAACGAATAGGCCGTACCGGCAGTCAAGTTCGTCACCGCATAGGTTTGTATGTTGCCAGCGACGGTTGCAATTAACGTATTATTAGCAAAAATCTTATACCCTGTAACACCAATCTCATCAAACGCTGCTGTCCAATTCAAATTCACTGCATGGTCAGCCAGCCCGCTGTACGTTAAGCCCCGATTAGCCGGCCATGTCGGATGGACTTCATCTGGTCCTGCTTGAGTTTTAATTGACAACCCAGGACCTGTTATTGACCAGTTATTTTTGCCATCCCCCGCTTCAACCCTAAATACATGCGTCGTATTCGGTGTCAAGCCGGTGATGGTAAAGCTCTTCACCAAAGCTGGCAGCGTCACAACCTGCTTACCGTCTTGGAACACACGGTATGCGGTCACTCCTCCGCTGTCTTGCGCAGGGTTCCAAGTCAATTGAAGCCCCGTCGTCGTCACATCCGAAGCGGACACACTCGAAGCAAGGTCCCACGTCGGTGCTGTCATGTCTTCTACACCCAGCGTACGGAAGGTGACGATCGGTCCGCCGACAGACAAATTGCCGTCGCTATCTTTCGACTCCACGCGAATTGTATACAGTTTGTTCGGGACTAATCCCACAACGTCATAGCTCGTCCCGCTCACATCTGCCCAGATTTGTCCGTTCACATAAATACGGTAGCCATCTGCCCCATCATTATCCACGCCATTTGGCCACGAAAGCCGTACTCCTGTTTGACTGAGATCTGCAACCTCAATCGCAGAGCCTTTATTCCACCCCGGCAGTTCACTATCTACGCCGGAAGTTGTCGACGTCACGATTGGCTGACTAAGCACGGACGTGTTGCCCTGTGTGTCCAACGCTTGCACCGTGAATGAGTAGCTGTGACCTGGGGTTAAACCCGTGATATCATAGCTCGTCACGTTCGCTGGTACCTGTTTGACCAACTCGCCATCCTTGTAAACCCGATAACCGGTAACCACTAAATTGTCATGCGCACTTGGCCATGTTAAGCTGACCGACGTTGGCGATGTATTGGAAGCACCGAAAGTGCTGCCATACGGCCATACTGGCGCTGTGATGTCTGTATTTGGAACAGGTAGCGATAATGGTACAAAGGTTTCCGTCGTTCCACCTTGCAATGGTACTCCCCATACGACGGAAACTTTGTTATCTTGACCTTGTAATAAAGAAGCTTTTACCGTCTGACTTACGCCACCCTTGGTAACGATAATGTCATAGTCCCCATAAAATCCACGTGTTTGAAACTGACCATTGGCATCCGTTGTACCCATCTCGTTCGTCCACCAAGTTCCGTAGATCAGATTACGCCATTGCTCGCCTGAAGGCTTTAATGTCCAATCTGATCGGAATAGCGGAGCATTATTCTGCCAGTGCGCGCCGTCCCAGAACCCCCACATCGTAAACGATTTCACATTGGGATGGCTAAACGAAGCAAGCAGGATATCTCTTGTAAATTCCCCTTGAATATCTTCTTTAGGTGAATTTACGTCAAATTCCGTGATGGCGATATCAGGCGCATACTCCGTGAAATGAGTAAGCTGATTATAGAAAGCCATCGGACTCACCGGCGTACTGCCGAAGTGCGCCTGAATGCCAATGCCATCTATAGGAGCACCATTATCTTTCATCGATTGCAAAATACCTGAGAAATTCGCGATTACCGGCGCATCTACGCCAAGAATCTGCGTTTCATTGACGTAAAGTTTAGCCGCAGGATCAGCTTCTTTGGCCATTTTGAACCAATTCGCCATCAGTGCACCTTGGTCGGCGTACGTATTGCGAATCATGCTGTTCAGAACAGGCTCATTCAGCACATCCCAGTTATATAATCTCCCCCTGAAGAAGCCCGCCAGCTCATGGAAGTGATCTTGGATACGCTTCTCAAGTGATGTCTTATTGCTCACAAGGCCTGGAATATCTGCCGGTAAGCGCGTAGACCCATCCCATAGCAGGGCATGTCCACGAATATCAAAATGATTAGCACCTAACCAATTGTAGAGATTAACGGTTCGGTTTCGATCTTGTTCCCACCATTGCCACTTCATTTCATTTTCCATGACGACAGAATTAAAATTCTCTTTCAGCTTGGTTCGATACGTTTCTGCATTCGCATCCGTCCCATTAATCATCGTGCTATTGACCGCTGTACCAAACTTGAAGTCATGCTTCGTCATTTTCACTTGAACACTTGCACCCTCAACAGGATGACCGTCAGTGTCCTTCACTTCGACCTGCATATCCCCTTTGCGGATCTGCTCAATACGCTGATTGGCTTCTGCACGCCATGGCGCGTCCTCTTCCATTCCTTCGTAAATCACCGGAGTGCTTGGCAAGCTATCAAATGTAACCGCTTTCTTATAATTCACAACTTTAAGATTAGCGATTTCTATCTCCTGAGGCTTATAGCCGAGACGGAAGGCAATCTGTGGTGTGTTCACTTCCATTAACAAGGCAGCTTTAATTGGCACAAGAAATTTCTTCCACTGCGTAGGAACCGTTAAGGTCTCAGTAATCGACTTTTCGAAATTTCCTCTTTTCTCCATCACCAATGCTACTGTACCTTCAGCCGTTTCAACCGTAGATCGCAGCGTTCTTGCATAGAATGTCGCCAAAATAACATCGTCTTTCTCAATACTTGCTTCAATGGGGAGTACATATTGCAAAAGATACGTACTAGCTGGTTGCACGTTCGTCGTAAAGCGCAATGCTTCTGTAAACGCTTGCCATTCAACCGTTGAATTTGCAACCGTTCCGTAAGCCGCAGCCTCCGGATTGAGCGCTGCTCCCTGCTTTTTAAGATCAGAAATAAGCACTTCACTGCCAGGTAATTCCGCCAGTTCCTCTTCCGTCAGTGCTTGCGCCATGGAAATCTTCGGTTGGAACGGTACAACCAGCATCGCGCCGATTAACAGGAGAGAAAGTAGTCTTCCCATTTTACCCATTCTCATCATCACCTATCTCATCCTTCCTTCATTCACATCCATTATCAATAAAAGATGACCCACCTGAGCAAGTATCCTACCAGCTTCAGATGGGCATGTGTCATAGTCATCGACTACCTTACTTCTTACGGTTTGCGTTATACCAGTCAGTCAATTCCTTAATCGCTTTGTCTCCACCTTGTTTCTTCCAGTTCGCTACATACTCATCAAAGTAGTCCAGCGGCTTCTCGCCGAGAATAATTTTGGCAGCTGCCTCTTGGAAGGAACCTTTATAACCAAGATCTGCGTTCTTCGTCAACGTTTCGGAAGGCGGCATACCTGCAGTTGGATTCGGAATACCTTCTTTACGGGACGTTTCGATCGTCTGAATCAGCTTGTTGTAAGCTTCATCGTTATTGATCAATACTTTCTGAGCTTGCTCATGGAAACCATGCATTTGGAACACAGCGGAACGCCATTTCAAATCAGGATCTTTGTCTGCATTGTACTTAAGTGTTGTGCCCTCTTTGGTGAAGGATTGCCCTTCAATACCAAGCTCCGTGAATAATTGCCCTTCTTCCGAAACGAGCCAATCGAACATTTTCACAACAGCTTCAGGGTTTTTCGTATCTTTGTGCACGACAAACGTTTTCAATACTGGTTTCTCAACGCGTCCCAATTTCCCATCATAGCCTTCACCTCTTGGTGTCGGAATGCCGAGTACGTTAGGCTTTTTATCAGGAAGCAATTTGCTAAGTTCCTTTTGCCAAGGATCCCATGCGCCGAATACGACGTGGTTCCAAGAACCTACGAGGTCGGACTTAATTTTTTGATCCCAAATCGCCCGTGTGTTCGTTAGGAATTCCGTATCAATCAACTTCTCTTTATACATTGTATTCAGCATGCCCAACGCTTTTTTCATATTCGGGTTCACATAGCCCGGCATAACTTCGTTATTGTAGAGACTGTTAGAGTCCAGATTCACCCCATACATGCCGAAAATGTTATCAGCCCATTCGAATTTCTCACGGGAAGCGAAAGGAATTTCATCCTTCTTACCGTTTCCATTCGGATCTTTATCACGGAAAGCACGCAGCATATCCAGGAATTCAGCAGATGTCTTCGGCTCCTTAATGCCTAGCTTATCCATCCAATCCTTACGTACATAGATGACACGTTCTGCTGGTGCATTCCCTTGCGCGAGTTGTGGGATAGCGAGGATTTTGCCATTCAGTGTAACCGCGTCCCAAGCGGATTGCGGAATGTTTTTCTTCAAATTTGGACCGTATTTATCGATTAATGGCTTCAAATCCATTGCTAAACCATTGATAACAAGATCAGAGGTCTCAATACCCCAAACCATATGAACGTTAGGAATATCGCCAGATGCGAACTTCAATTTCAGCTGATCCATGTAGTTTTCATGCGGGAGGAAGGTGATGTTTAGATCTGTATTTGTTTTTTGAGCGAGATATTTAACTGTGGCCAGTTCCATCGACTTCCCTGCTGGAATCTGTTGGGCGTTATTGGAGACGAATATGCTAATTTTCTCTGGTGCAGCCGGTGTTGTGCTCTGACTTGCCGCAGGTGTCACGGAAGGTTGTGTCGTTGTTGCCGTGGAGCCCTTATTTGAAGAACAGGCAACTGTTGCACCTGCAAGACATACCATACATACAAGCGTCACCATTTGTTTCATATTTACTTTCATCGAGTAGACCCTCCCTAGTTTCTTAATTATAGTTTAGTTCGTTTCTTATATACATCTGGACATTTCTGGCATGCGTGGAATACGTCGCACCACCTCCTTAATCGAGTCAAGTCGAGACTAATTTTCACCTAACCTTATTCCTTAACTGAACCCAACAGTGCACCTTTGATGAAATGCTTTTGCAAAAATGGATATACGATAATAATTGGAAGCGTGGCAATGACAATTGTCGCCATTTGCAATCCTTGTGGGGTTACTGCCGTGGAAAGTTCCAAAATCGATTGACCTCCGGCAGAATCCATATCGAATTGTGAAATGAGCTTATACAGATACAATTGCAAAGGCTGCAGTTCTCGATCGGTGATGTACAAAAGCGGGCCCAAATAGTTGTTCCAATGCCCCACCGCGTAGAATAAAATCAGCGTGACGTTGATCGGCATGGATAATGGCGCCACGATACGCCACACAATGTTGTATTCAGACATGCCATCCACCCGGGCTGCTTCAAAAAGCTCCTCCGGAATCGACCTCATGAAGGTGATGCACAGCATCATATTAAACGCGCTCAGCGCACCTGGGATAATCAGTGACCAGATACTATTGAGCAGGCCTAGGCTTTTGATCAAAATGTACATCGGTACCATCGGTGCCTGAAAAATCATCGTGAATATGATGAAGAGTAGAATCGCCTTGCGGCCGCCTAGCCACCCTTTGGATAGCGGATAGGAAGTAAGAATCGTAAGTGCCATGTTGATTGCCGTGCCAATCAAAACGATCTGAATTGTGACCCCAAACGACCTCCAGAACACCGCATTGCGGATGACAAAGTCATAGTTGTGAAGATTAAAACCTACAGGCCAAAGTGATACTTCGGAATGGATAATCGCTTCATTGGAGCTGAGTGAGCCGGCAATGACATTCATCAATGGGATAGCAACTGCCGCACAGAAGAGCAGTAAGAGAAGTGCATTCGCTGTATCAAAAGCGATTTCACCTGGTGTTCGTCTAATTTTCATCGTCGTGTCGCCCCTTTAATATAGCCCTTCACCGGTTGTCCATTTACTCACACGGTTGGCAATAACGAGTAAGATAAAACCAATAACCGATTTGAACAATCCGATGGCTGTCGTTATGCTGTACTGACCTTGCAGAATGCCCGCTCGATAGGTGTAGGTATCCAATACATCCCCCGTCTCAAACGTGGCCGGATTTAGAAACTGATAGATTTGCTCGAAGCCCGAATCCATGATATGTCCCATTTTTAACATCAAAAGGATCATGATGGCCGGCAGCAAGCCCGGTATCGAGATATGTAAGAACTGCTTCCAACGATTCGCCCCATCCATCCTCGCTGCTTCATATAAGGAAGGGTTAATGCCCGCAAGCGCAGCGATGAAAATGATGGCGTTCCAGCCCATTTCCTTCCAGATGCCCGAAAAAATAATGATAGAGCGGAAGTATTCCGGTTTCTGGAGATAAGCAACGGTATCACCACCGAAGGATGAAATGACGTGATTTATTAGTCCCTGTGTCGGTGACAGCAACATATACGTGAGTCCGAACACGATCGTCCAGGATAAAAAGTGCGGTAAATACAGCACGGTTTGGGTGATTCGCTTGAAGGCCATCGATCGCACTTCATTGAGCATGATCGCCAGTAGGATCGGCAACGGGAAGGCGAACACAATTTGATATAAGCTGATTAACAGCGTATTTCGGAGCAGCCGTCCGAACTTGTCGTACGTGAATAGTTGCTGGAACCATTTGAACCCAACCCATTCACTTCCTGTGAAGCCTTTAAAAATGTTGTAGTCCTGAAAGGCGATGAAGCTCGCCAATAGGGGTACATACTTGAACACGAGGAAATACAGCAGCCCAGGAATCAGCATGATATAAAATGCGCGATGCTGCAGAACGTATTTCCACCAACCTTTCTTCTTCGTTGCACCGGTTGACCGCTGGACAACCTCATTTACAGTAGCGGATTTCATCTGCTCTCACCTACACTATCTATTTGTCTTATGTGTTAATTATAGGTTTCAGGGCATGGGACCAACAATGAGGGCGGATGTCGATTTACTGTAGTAAAAGTCTTTTTGTGGAGGAAGGGGAGCAACACCTTAACACTCCCCTCCATTACCAAAATGCCATCACTCTCTCCGATCCCCCCGCCTCATAGTGGAAAATAAATGGAAATTGTCTAATTCTGGCTGATTCATCTGTTTATTGAAACTAGAAAGAAATTATGTAGCTAATTTCGCCCAAATCGATAGTTTCGGGCGGATCGGCTCGAATTAACTGGAGGAAATACAGCTATTCGCTTCAAAAGCGTGTTTGGCGCGAAATTAGATGTAGGAAATCCAGTTATTCTTGCCGGAGTGCTGGAGCGCGACGCATAAACGCAAAAAAGAGCTGTCCTCCAGCAGCTATAGCTACTGAAAGACAACTCTTTTATCAATTTAACCAAACCCTACCAGAACAACTCGCCATGCCCTAGCAATCGGGAAAGACCCTCTACAAAATAGTAGTCGCCGTAGATAAGCGGTACGTCGATGTTTTTCCCCTCAGGATAATGGCTTGTACCATGGGTGACTAACCCTTCTTCGGTTTCGGAATCCCACGCACCGTAGTTCGTGTACAGCGAGTGCAAGATGCGCTCCCCCGCTTCGCGGTAGAGGGATGCCTCTTGGCTGCTCACTTGCTCCGCGATCAGGAGCAAACCGCAAGCCGCACACGCGCCCGCAGAGGAGTCGCGGTACGCCGGAATGCCATCGGGCAAGCGGAAATCCCAATGTGGCACATGATCTTCCGGCAGGTTCGCCAGGAAGAAATGCGCAGCACGCTTGGCCGCATGCAAATATTTCTCATCGCCCGTGTACTTGTAGCTGAGGCTCATACCGTAAATCGCCCACGCGGTTCCACGCGACCAGGCCGATTCCGGCGCAAAGCCTTGCCCACCGTTCACGGAAAGCTTCTCACCGGTGGCCGGATCAAAAATCACGATATGATTCACCGATCCATCGGGACGAATAAAGTGATCAACCGCCATATCCGCATGTCTTACCGCGATTTCTTTGAATCGCGGGTCGCCTGTAGTCAGCGTAGCCCAGTGCAGCAACGGCAGGTTCATCATGCAGTCGATAATGGCCCAGCCTGCATTGTCTTCCCCTTCGCGCCAAGGGTTCCACGCGCGAATGTAGCTGCCCTTCACGTTGAAACGCGCAGCCAGCAGATTCGCCGCGAGCAAAGCGCGGCGCTTTGAATCATCTGCACCAGTTAGCTTGTATCGTGCAACACTCGTCAGGGTCCACATGAATCCGATATCATGATCCAGACGATAGTAATCAGTTACGACTTGATCCAATTGTTGCTCGCAAGACTCAGCCAGCTGCTTCAGTCCTTCATCCTTCGTATCACGATATAAAAGCCACAGCAACCCAGGCCAGAAGCCGGCTGTCCACCAATAGGCAGGCTCCAGCTTGTATTCTCCGCCCACACTTGCATGTGGAAACCCGTCACCAATTCGCTTGCTGGTTTTGCCTACTTTTGCTATTGTTTGTGCCCAAGCTTCTTGAGCCCAATCTTTCTGAATGGTCATCTGAGACACTCCTCACCAGGTTTGTTGAAACGTTTAACCTATTATACCACCTGGCTTTGAGAAATGCTCGACCTGTTTAAAATTGGTTATCCTGTTCGATCTACAACGACAACTCCCATACGTCCAAGCTTTCCAAACAAGCTTCTCCATGCCTAGCAAAAAGCTTAATCCCCAGACTGTCACCATTCGGATATATCCGATTCGTTATCGTTTTCACCCCGTTATTCGCGAACAGCTCCAACGAAGATCGATCCACGAACAGATGCAGCTTGATGTTCCCATCCTCCATCGGTTCCACCTGTACTTCGCTCACACCAGCTTCACCTGAACCCGCGTGCGTACGATCAACGCGGAGTGTCTGCTCCGCGACCGAGTACGCAACTTCCGTGTACGCAGAGCCATCCTCTGAGCAACGAACGAGAAGTCCAAACACTGTCTCCACGTCAGATTCCTTCGTGTTAAACACGGCAATCAGCTCTAGCTGGTCGCTTTGAACAGTTTCCAATGAAACGGTCGAGTCAGCTGGTATCACCTGTCGATCGACGAACACCCTGCCCTTCCGCAGCACTGCCAGTTCCGCCACAGGCTGCATCCGCAACGTGCCATCCTCTGCCAGTGTCAACTCGCGCGGCAAGGTAAAAGCCCCCATCCAGCCATCTACTTGCTCCGGCATTTGAGCGCCCCAAATGTTCATCCATCCCATCAGGATGCGCCGTCCCTGTCCGTCCACCAACGTTTGCGGCGCATAGAAATCGAACCCATAATCCAATCGTTCGGCATCACGGTAATCGAATTTTCCTGTTTCATAGTTTAATTTGCCAGTGAGATACATCGTTTTTGTAGCTCCCATGTTCATCGGGGAAATAATGAGCACATAGTCATCCCCATCACCTAGTGGAAATAAATCAGGACACTCCCACATATCGCCCATCATGCCGTTACTCTCTGCTGCAATCCCGAGATAGCGCCATGTGAGCAAATCAGATGACGTGTACATCAGCGCTTTGCCCAAGCCATCCTTTCCATAACCAACAACCATGTACCACTGACCGTCATGCTGCCAAACCTTCGGATCGCGGAAGCCGAACCCACCTTCCTCCGGAGCGTCACCAATAACAGGATTAGCCCCCGATTTGGTAAAAGTAACCCCGTCCGTGCTGGTCGCGAGACACTGAACCTCCACCGGCGTACGTCCATCTACATGCCCCGTATAGACCAATGTCAGAACGCCGTTATCATCGACTGCACTGCCGGACCAACAGCCATAACCACCTGTTTCCCCGCTATCATAATCTTCGGAAGGCGCCAACGCGATGGGCAGGTGCTCCCAGTGCACCAAATCCTTGCTTTTGGCATGCCCCCAATGCATCGGCCCCCACTTCGGCTCATATGGATAATGCTGATAAAACACATGGAATTCCTCGTTCCAATAAATAAGCCCATTCGGATCATTCATCCAGCCTGCTTGTGGCATGAGGTGATAGCCTAGCCTGAATCTATCCTCCGTAGCTAACTCGGCAGCTTTGTTTAACGCTTGATTCGCTTGTTCCACACGTTCCATGTGAAGCTGATGTCTTTCCATTTCTACCCGCTGACTCATCCTCGCTCATCCTCCCTCTCTCCATCTCGCATCAATGCGCGAATCTCCTCCAATGTACCCAGCGACGGAATCGCACCTTTCCGAGTCGTCGCCAGAGCTCCCGCTGCATTCGCAAAGCGCAATGGCAACCGAAGCTCCTCTTCGTCCCACAACGGGCAACGCCTTCCCCTTCTCCAACACGCCATATAACAATGCCCCGAAAAACGCATCACCAGCACCAGTCGTATCTTTCGTACGAACGGGGAAGCTCTCCATCTTGCCCCACCAATCCTTCATCTGATAAAAAGAACCAGCCCCTCCTGCAGTGGCCAATAGCAAGGTAATCCTATATTGTTCAACTAGTTTTCTCGCTGCCTTTTCTAAATCCTGCTCCGCCGTCAAGAAGATTAGCTCCTCCTTCAGAAACCTTTACCACATCTGCGAGGCTTAATCCCGATGAATCCCGTTTTCTTGCCGAGCTTCGCCAACGCGGCTACCACATTCACGGGCGCTCCCCCCGGATTGCGCTCATACAACGGCTGTCCCGCTTCGGATCGACCATACGGCGTGAAATCAATTAAGCACTCCCCAAGCGCAACTACATCATAGTTCATGCCATACGCCCCTTTCTTTTTCCCTAACCCTTAATGCCCGACATCGTAATCCCTTGAATATAGTACCGCTGCAAAAATAGAAACAGTAGGAGAATCGGCACGGTAGATAGCGTATTCGCCGCCAATACCTTAGACCAATCCGTCCCCTCATTCGAGGAAAACGTGGAGATCCCGACTTGGATCATCTGCATTTTCTGATCATTGATCACAATGAGCGGCCACAGATAAGAGTCCCAGTTACCTAGGAAAGTCATCAGTCCGAGCGTAATTAGCGCAGGCACAGCCGCCGGAAGCACGATCGCTACAAAAGTACGCGGCAAGCTCGCTCCGTCAATTCGTGCGGCCTCCATCATTTCGTTCGGAACCTCGGCGAAAAATTGCCGCAGCATAAAGATGCCGAACACGGACAACATCGAAGGAATAATAAGTGCTTTATACGAATTGAGCCAGCCCAAATCGTGCATCAGCAAATAGTTAGGCACGAGTGTTACTTCACCTGGGATGATCATCGCTGACATGAATAAGGCAAATACGACCGTTTTGAAGGGAAATCTGAGCTTCGCAAACGCAAATGCCGCCATCGAATTAATGATCAGGACCAGCATCGTTACGATCGAAGCCACGAACAATGTATTCCAGATATAGCGTAAGAACGGATTACGCGCATTGAAAATGACATTATGAAAGTTCTTCCACGTCCATTCTACGGGAACTAGTAAGTGAATATTCAGCGATGTATATTTGAAAAGCTCCTGATAGGGTCGAAAAGCCCCAGTAACCATCCATAGGATAGGAGCGACAGAAATCAGAGCAATCACGATCATGACGATCATCGTTACGATGTTTGCTAGCCTCTTCACAGCGAATCCCTCCTCGTTGTTAGTCTGTGTCTTTGTTAAAAAGCTTCATTTGGATCAGCGAAATGGTCAATACAATCGCGAAAAGCACAAACGCCGCCGCCGTCGCGTACCCCATCCTCATTTGCGTGAAAGCCTGCTTATAAATATAGAATACAACCGTTTCTGTTGAGCTATTGGGGCCGCCATTGGTCAGTACGAAGACTAAGCCCGAGAGCTTGATCGCATCGATCGTCGTCATGATGACCACGAAAGCCATCGTCCGGTTCAGCAGCGGAAGCGTGATTTTGGAAAACTGCTGAATTCGTGATGCGCCATCCACTCTAGCTGCTTCATAGAGATCGGGTGAGATATTGTTCAAGCCCGCTAGGAAAATGATCATGAAAAAACCAGCGCCCTTCCAAATTCCGAGCACAATAATACCGTTCATTGCTGTTTTCGGATCGGATAGGAAGCTTGTTACTGGCATGTGCAGTGCTTTGAGCACACTGTTCAGGAGGCCAAATTCTTTGTTATAAATAAGCTTAAAAACCGTTGCCGCCACCGCCGTTGAAATAATAACCGGGATAAAATAAAGTGTTCGAAACAGCCCTGCTGTCGCCGTTTTCTTCTGAATCAATAGGGCCAGCCCTAGCGCAATGCTCGTTTGAATCGGAATCACAATCAGAGCAAAATAAAAGGAGTGCTTCAAGCTATTAAAAAAGGCGCGATCCTTCATAAGATGCACATAATTGTCCATGCCGACGAACACATCACCGGCGCCGACTAAGGAATAGTTTTTGAAGCTGATAAAAAAAGCTTGCAGCATGGGATAGAACACGAAGACAAGCAGCAAGACTATCGCCGGGAATATAAACCAGAAGGCAGTAGCTTGCTCATGCTTGCGAAAGCTTTGCGATTTTTTCTTGCTTGAACTAACCGTTTTTATTGTTTCCATCGTTTCTGCAGTAGCCATAACTCACCTCTCCATTCACATCTGTCATTTGCCATCAAAAACATACACTTGGAGACTCGACATGACCGTTCCATCCTGACTAGTCGCCTTGATTTCAGCCTGCCCGGTCTTGACGCCTTTCACCGTTGCCCCTCCGTTAACCACTGAAACGGACGCGATTCCTTCATCGCTAGATGTCCATTTCAGCTCCTGAGGTGCGCTCAGGGGAATAACGGATGCTTCGATAAGTTGGCTGCTTTTCACCGCTACATCAAGCGTAGTTTTGTTCAAGACTACTCTTTGTGGCGTTGCGCCATCTACATCTTCCTTCCGCCAAACCGTCTCCATCGGATAAAACTGTGCCTTTTCCAACGTGACATTGCCCTCGGAAGCGGTTAGTTCTAATCGATTACTCGTGGGATCAGGGAAGATCAGGCTAGAAACAACAGCCTCGCCATCATTAGCAAATACCTCCAAACTAGCCTCATCAACGAAGAATTGAAGCTTAAGCTTGCCATCCTTCAGCTGCAGTGGTGCCGATACTTCCTCGGCGAAACCTTTCTCGAATGAGGTGATACCCGAATGGGTTCTGTCTATCGTTAGCTTTTCCGTCTCAGCATCGTAGCTGACTTTCGTTGCTTGATCAGTTCCTTTACGTAGTTGAAATTCAACCTTGCTATTCGGCTGAACCGTAAGCTCCGAGATTAGCTCATAAGATGTTCCTTTTAAAGAATCAAAAGGATTAACCCCTGCGACTAACTGCGATTTCTTCACCGTTATTTCTTTGCCGCGCAGCGTCTGCAATTCCTTGATCGGCTCCTGAATCAAGCGTATGCCTTGATCAGGAATATTCCTCAGTCTCAGCTCGCGCGGGATGGACATATTGCCCTTCCAAGCCCCCGTCGGCATCGCGAACGGATAGCGCCAGTTGGACATCCAGCCCAGCCAAATGCGACGTCCATCCTTTGCCGGAATATCCGAATAGGATACAGCGGCATAGAAGTCCTTCCCGTAATCCGTCCACAACACATCAGAAGCTGGATTGTCGTTCTTGAACGTGTGCCCGTCAAATGTTCCGACGAAGTATTGGGCTGTGGAGCCTTTGGTCGTGTTGTTGCTACCGATGCTTACGGCTAACACCCATTTCTTCGTCTTGGAGTCTTCTACAGGTAGTTCGAACAAATCCGGACACTCCCAAACCGCTGCGTGCGAGCCTTGATCTCTTCCGAACTCACTTGCGAGCTTCCAAGCTTTCAGGTCCGGCGATGTATAGAATTGAACTCGATTGTCGACCGACACCACCATCACCCACGATTTCGTAGGCTCATGCCAGATCACTTTGGGATCTCGAAAATCCTTCAAACCCGGATTCGGAATCACTGGATTGCCTTCATATTTGGTCCACGTCCGGCCTTTATCCGTGCTGTAGGCTATGCTTTGCGACTGAAGGCCGCCTTTGAAATGCGTAAATATCGCCACCAAGCCCGATTTGCCGCCAAAGAAGCCACTCGTATCCTTCGCATCCACGACCGCGCTGCCCGACCAGATTTCACCGAGCGAATCGCGAGAGAGTGCAACTGGAAGGTGCTCCCAATGGATCAAATCCCGACTAACAGCATGGCCCCATTGACCGCTATTTTGATAGAACTGATGATATTCCCCATCAAAATACACCATCCCATTCGGGTCACTTAGATTACCTGACTCCGGTGATAAGTGATACTGAGGACGAAACTTTTCCGTATAATAAGTCGGATCCTTTGCATAGGAGAAAGCCACTTCCCCCGCGGAGTCCGTCGATATGTCATCACCTGCTACCAAAGCCGTCACCCCCCAACCCAGAAGTACGATCGCGGCGGCACTTGCCACCCATAATCCTAATTTCTTTCGCATGGTTCCTCCCTCTACTGGCTGTCTATTTCGATGTATCGTTATTGTACCTAGTCAGCGAATAGAAAGATTTCAATATCATTGGGAGTTGTGTTTTAAAATAATTTGCATGAGCGTGCCCCGTCCTCGCTCACCCCTGTTAGCGCTGCTTTTTAGACGGCTTGGCGCGCCCCCGATAACTAACTGGAAAACCTCCCGTTATTTTTCCGATTTCAGCTGGAACCTCCTGTTATTTTGTACAACGCAGCTCTAGACTTAGCTAGACAACAAATAGCCCCCAAAGCCATACACATACATGGCTTTGAGGGCTTTGTACTAATCATTTACTCGCAATTCCTCGCGATACTCCTTCGGTCCCTTCCCATAAAACTTCTTAAAAGCCGTACTAAAATAGCTCGAACTCGAGTACCCCACCAATGTAGCAATATCCGTTAGTTTGAGCTCACTTTCTTTGAGCAAATCCGCAGCCCTGCTCAAACGTAACCTCGTGACATAATCACTAAAAGTCACACCCACACTCTGCTTAAACAATCCAGATAAATACGTTTCATTAATATGAAACATATGGGCCAACGAGGCTAGCGTGAGTTCATAGGAAAAGTTCTCATCCACATAATTGCGAATAGCTTCCATCATTTGCTGACCGCTAGAGAACCTGGTTTTCCTCACTTCCTCCATGACCAGCCTGGCCATTTCGTGCAGCTGCTCGAGCACCTGCTCCCGGGAGGAGTAATCTCTCACCGTCATCTGGCAGTTCCAGAGATAGCTCTGCAGAGACATATCTCCGAGCTCGAATTTCTTAGCAATGGCGTTAAACAAGAGAATGATGCGCAGTGTCAAAAAGGTGAACACAAACATCGGCGTATCTCGATCCGCAGCGAAAATAGCGTGCAGCTGCTTAGTAAAAGCAGGCATATCGAGATTTTCGATGGTTTGCATCAACCTTCTCTCCACCTCCGGTGAAAAGGCGTGCGTCATGGCGAGCATATTCCGATCCGGCTCAGCCTTATCGGAATGGATCGTGCCCTGACTCCAAGCCAGCATGCTAGATGCATAGCCGTCTTTGAGCTGCCTCAAGCCATTAATAGGCTCGCCAATACCGAGCACACTGTCTACTTTGAGGTAGCTTTGGATATCCCGCTTCAGCTTGCGCACGAAGTCAGTCAAGAAGCGGTCATGCTCGGCATTTTGAATGCGAATGACAAAATGTATCATTGCAGGGTGACTCATCGCGTAGAACGGATAGATATGCTCCCATTTCTGCGCGGACTCCCGACATAACATCTGAAAAGCCAAGTACAGCAAGTCTTTCCGCTCGCTCCAATCGTCCAAGCGCCCTGGTGGAATCCGCATCTCTACGGTGACAAACTGAGCATGAACATCATCAACCGCTAACGCTGACAACTGCAGCTGCTCCATCCGTTCCTTCATGCTGGATACACTGAACCATTCATCCTTCACCAGCTGCCAAAGAAGCTGCTCCTGCATCAGCCCCAGCTGTTGATGGTTTTTGATTTCCTCTTGATCTTGCTCCCGCAAGCGATTCCGGTCATCTTCCAATTCCGCGGCCAGCTTGCCAAGAAGTGCTGTTAGCTCACTGCGAACTACAGGTTTGAGCAGATAATCCTTCACCCCAAGCTGAATCGCGGCCTTCATATATTCAAAATCCGAGTAGCCCGAAAGCACAATGATACGAAGCGCTGGGTACTTTTCCTTGCATGCGCTAACGAAAGCAATCCCATCCATTTGTGGCATACGCACATCAGTAATGACAACATCCGGTAGAGGGTGCTCCTTAAGGAGCTGCAGGGCTTCCAGACCATTAGCCGCTTCCAGAGCAATTTCGAAACCGGCGGATGTCCAATCGATTTTGGCTTTAATACTGTTGCGAACGCCGACCTCATCATCAATCAACATGATTCTGTACATCTCTCAGTTGTCAGCTCCTTATTAGCGGCAGGATCAGGTTAAGTTCCGTCCCCTCACCAAGCTTGGAATACAGCTCTAAATGAAATTGCTCACCATAATTCAGTCGACATCGTGATAAAACATTGCGAAGCCCGATACTCTGCCCCTCGGAACTGAGAATCGCTACAGGATCACCCGTTTTGATCTCTTCCCGTAGATTTTGAACCAATTCCGGAGATATGCCAATGCCATTATCCTTCACGGAGATCAGCAATTTATTCTCCTGCAGCTTCGTCCTTAGGGTAACCCGCGCAACGCCATCCTTCTCTAAACTATACTTCACCGCATTTTCTATCAGTGGTTGAATGATGAATTTGGCGATCAAGAAATGGGCAGCCGCGGAGTCTTCTTCAATCACAATCTGCAATCGCTCCTCATGCCTCAAATGAAGGATAAACAAGTAATCCCTTATATACGCGATTTCTTCCGCTAGTCGGACCAAATCACTACCCAGGTTGAGCGAATATCTCATCATTTTCCCCAAAGCTTCCGTCGCATCCATCACAAGGTCTTCCCGCTTCATCGCGGCCAGACCGCTAATGATTTCAAGCGTATTATTATAAAAATGCGGATTGATTTGCAGCAGCAGTGCTTTGTACTCAGCATTTTTCCTACGCAAGTTCGTCTCGAACTCCGTCTCGATCAAATAGCGCAGCCGATGAGTCATCTGCTCGAAAACCCCTGTTACATAGTTCACTTCACTATGACCCACGCCTACCTTCGGCATCACGTGCAGCGCTTGATGAAACTCCCCGCGCTCTACATGCTTCATCGCTCTCCCCATTACACTTAGCGGCTTGGTAATGCCTGCGGACAGCCATAAGGCTGCCAATATCGCAACGATCAGTAACAAAACACTAACAACAAGCATCGTTTGGCGAATATGTGTGATTTTTTCATATAATTCGGCCTCAGGAACACTCCCGATAATTGTCCAATTCTGAGCAGGCAGCTTGCGGAAAAAGAGCAGATTCGTCTCCCCCTTCGCGTCCATTGGGAAAATCCCACTGACATCCCCGTCAAAACGCGCATCAATTTGCTGAAGCCCCTTCCCCAGCATGTCCCCGTCTTCGGACAGATTTTGATTCAGCACACTGCTGCCTTCATGCGTCAGCAAAACGACCTTCCCCGTCTTCCCCACATGGATCTTTTCAATGGCATTGCGAAGCAGGGTTGTTGGATAATTCACCTTGATGAAGCCCATATTTTTGAGCGATTGCAGCTGTACGAGTGGAAAAAGGAAGCTATTAATCGAACGCGCCCTCATAAATTCGTCCGACTGATCGACATCTTTGTGTGCGGTCGTCCAACGTTTATTTTCATTCATAAAATCCTGAAACCACGCGCTGTTCTTATAGGTTCTGTCCTGCGTCCACACACCGCCAGCATCCTCGGCGAACGCACTAATGGAAATGCCGCTGGAGTTGTTCACCCCATAGGAGGAGAAATACTCCCGCAATCGTTGCTTCGTGAGAACGCGTTCCTGAATCGTACTATCTGGATTCAAATGTACGGTCAACCAATCCTGCGTCGTTCGGGCGCTCACCACCTGATTGCCCGTATCCTCGACCTGCGTAAGCAACGTCCCCACATGCGAGGCGAACTGCTCGATCGTTTGAGATGTTGAAGCTTCGATCGACGACTTGATTGTTTTAGTCGCTTCCTCACTAAGGATATAGGCCAAAGTGGCAAAAGGGAGAAGTAGTAGAACCGAGAAAACCGCCATCAAACGGCTCCTCAATGAGAAAAACATGATATCCCCCCGTTCTGTCGGATACTTTATATCATACCTCTGGGCCGTCTGTCGAAACAACGACAAAGAGACGATCATCAAAATGATTCGTCTCACTTATCTGGAGCTGCTTACTTCTTCTGCTGTGCTAGAACATCTGCGTACGCTTTATCAATTGTCGTAACGGCCTCTGCGATGGACGCATCAATGTTTCTTTTGCCAATCGTGACATCCTCAAACATTTTGTTCACAGCGTCTGACATTTGCGGGAAGATCGGCGTGATTGGACGCGGTCTGCCATACTTCTGATTCTGAATAACGAAGATGTTCTTCGGATATTCATTCAGCTCTGGGAACGCCTTCGCAGAAGAATAACGGGATGGGATATCTTTCGTCATACTTGCATACGTTTTCTGACCTTCTTCACCAGTTACCCAGTTAATAAACTTCCAAGCTTCATCTGGATGCTTACTTTTCCCTGAAATACCGAGGGCCCAGCTGCCGTTGGCTACCGCTTGCGCTGTTCCTTTTGGCAATGGTGCAATATCATAGTCTTCGCCCAACTTGAAATTAGGGAATTTCTCCTTCAAATTAGCCAAGGACCACGAGCCGTCAATCGTAATGGCCAGCTTGCCGTTCGGGAACGGATCCGGTGGATACTCCAATGCAGATACTTTATCTTTGTTGTACAAATCGGAGAAGAACTGTACGGCTTTTTTCGTTTGAGGTGAATCTAGGTAGCCTTTGGACGTTTTACCATCTGGGCTCATGATCTCGCCACCCAGCTGCCATATAATTGGATACTTGAAGTAAGCTGTACCTCCCGCGTTACCAAAGCCCTGCGCAGGATCGATACCGAAGATTCCCTTTGCTGGATCGTTCACTTTCTTGGCAGCATCCAAAACTTGATCCCATGTCCACGGTTCATCGGGGTTTTTGGAAGGAAGCGGAATGCCTTTCGCTTGGAATAGCTTCTTGTTATAGAACATCGCAATCGAAGACTCGGTTAGCGGTGCCATGTAGATTTCATTTTGATACGTGTAGGTAGCTAGTGTTGATTTCGGAACATCCTCCATATTGCCATCTGCTTTGAAGTACGTCGTCAATGGCTTAAGAGCTCCCGCGTTCGCATACGAACCAACGGTTGGCGCATCAAGAGCCATGATGTCCGGCGGACTTCCGGAAGCGATGGATACACGTAATTTCGTGTCATAATCCGAGTATGGAATCGGTGTCATTTCCACGGAAATATTCGGATACTTTTGCATAAAAGAGGCTACTAACTTGTCGTACGCCGCATTCTCCGTATCATTCCCCGAGTTTCTCCAGAAGGTAAGTTTTACTTTTTCTTCTTTTTTCACGGCTGTGTCTGTTTGGCTTGGTACTGATGACGATGATGCTGTGCTCCCGTTATCACTTTGCGAAGAACATCCCGCCAACAAACCACCAACCACGATAGCGCTTACGACTGTTTGACTGAGCTTTTTCATATGATTATTGCCCCTCTCAATACTCTATTGTTGTTCTTGTCATCATCTTATCAAAGGGGACGAAACATTAAATTCAAAATGCTCTGCTTCTAACTTATAAAATTATCATGCCTTGAGGGGAAAGTAAAAGGGATAAAGTGTTTATAGGGACATATAGCCGCCTTATCATGTGATCTTATAAATTCTTATATGGCAAAAAAACGAGCCCCAATGGGCTCGCTAGTTTGGATTGGCAATTGTAGTCTCGCGCTTCCTAGCTTGAACAACCTCCAACTCCGCCTTCTGCGACTGGTGACTTCCGATACGAAAAGCTTGCCAGCAACTGATGCCAAAGACGAACATAGCGGTAATAAACCAGCCACGAATGCCGAAATGAGCGACGATAACGCCTCCTAGAAGTGGGCCGGTTAAGCTGCCAAGGAACATCCAGGAATTCACCATGGCGAAGGTCTGCCCTTCCATGCCCTTGCGGACTAAGCCCCGCACCTGGGCTTGAATATTGGGCATCATGCCCGCTACGCATAGTCCGAGTGTAAACCGACACGCAAGTATGAGCGGATAAAGGTGCGTCACCGCTTGCACGACACAGAGGAGAAACGCGGTGCTGGTCGCTATTTTGAGCAACAATAAAGGTCCTACGCGATCGGAGAGCATGCCCAGCAATGGGGAGAAAACAATAACGGCAAGAGAGGTCGCCGATAAGGTGATGCCGAGCAGCCATTGATCGTTGAGAAAGGCGAGCGTATGCGTGGATTGCCGCACGTAGTAGGGGATAATCGGATTCGTCCCCACTAGCGCGAAATTAATGCATAGGGCACTAAGCAGCAGCGAGGGGAGCGGCTTCATCCGCCAGATGCGCTTCCAGTCCGATAGCAAGGTGCTCCGTTCCATTTTAGATACAACAGGTGCACGGGGGCCCTCTTTGACAAAACAAAGTACGCTGACGGTCGCGAGCAAAATGCACACACTCATAGCCGGATACGCGCCTCGTACCGAATAAAATGTAAGCATAGATGACGCAATCAGGGGTCCGATTAGCGATCCGGTCTCGCCCATCATTTGCATGGTGCCAGCCGAAACGCCAACCTTATTCTTGGCAGCTCCAATCAAGATCAGCACCATGGTGAATGGCAGGATGCCAGTGAAGCAGCCCTGTGCCAATCGCAGTAGCGCCAACTGCCAAGGCTCGGTGGCAAATGACATGCAAGCCGTAACGAGGGTCATCCCAAATCCGGACCATAGCATCACAGGCTTACGCCCGTAGCGATCTCCGATGCGACCCAGAAAGGGCATGAGCAGCATCATAATCATGAAATTGGCCGAGAATATGGCACCTGACCATATGTAAAGCGAATCCCCACTCACATGCCCAACCTCCTGAAGGAAGCTGGGCAAGAGGGGAACGAACATGCCGTGCGCGGTTGATACAAGCAATTGTACAGAGAGCAACGCTGCAAACTGCCGGTTCCACGAGTCCATCGAACTAGAAAGAGCCTTCGATGATACTCTCGTTCAATGCGCGTCTTCCATTCGGCAGCTCACGCTGCTGAAAGTCCTCGGCCAACGTTTCAGGTGCCCCACGGTAGCCTAATGCAATCACTGCATGAAGCTCATACTCCGCCGGAACTTGAAGCACTTCACGTGCTTTTTCTCTGTCATAGCCGCCAACAGCGCGAGTAGCCAGACCTAACAAGTGCGCTTGAAAAGCAATGGATGCCCAAGCTGCACCTGCATCAAACGCATGTGCACCACTAGGTTCACCATCCTGGCGGAACTTGTTAGACAAGATCAGCAACAGAACAGGAGCATGATCCGTCCACAAGCGATTGTTTGGCTTAATAAACAATTGAAACTTCAGTTTCTGCTCCTCTGTTTGGGCAACTACGAATCGCCATGGCTGCAGATTCGAGCTGGAAGGCGCCCAGCGAGCAGCCTCCAAAATCGTGTACAAGGTCTCACTCGTTACTTCCTTCTCTTCAAAAGCACGCGACGACCAACGATTCAGAAATAGCGAATGAACAGGATAATCCGCTTTACGATTGGCCTCCACTTCGGGAGTTAAAACAGCTTGATTAACTACTTGTGCTGATACAGTCATGTCATCATTCCCTTTCCGAATAGGCTCGTCGCCTTTATTTAAGTAACCACTGATTCAGATCAAAATCCTTCTCCGCCAACTTCTCTTCAACCAAGAATTTCTTCGTTCCATCAAGCAGCTTCACACCATCATCCTTAAAATTAACCTCTTTAATCGTCTCAATCGGTGTAACCTTCTTGTTCAATTCCGGCGTGAATCCATTTAATTGCGATAGGAATTGGTAATATTCATCCGGTTTGGATTGCAAATCTTTGAGAGCTTTTTGCCTCGCTTCATTCCAAACTTTCGGGAAATCCGGGAATTTCTTCAGGTAGTCCTCGGAGACAACCGTAACGCTGCCTCCGATCAAATTCGGATGCTTGGTGGCATCATCAATCAATGGGAATCCATTCTCAATTTGTTTCAAAGCAAAGATCGCACTGTTCGTCATCGCATCTACTTCTCCACGAGACAAAGCCGCTTCACCATCTGGGCGCAGCATATGGATGAACTTCACGTCGGGCACATTTTGTTCCTTCACAAGGCCGGCAATATAGCGGTGCATAAAGGAGCCTTTTTGAATTGCGATCGTTTTACCTTTCAAATCAGCAATCGTTGTTGGTCCACCTTTTTTACCAATTAAGTAACCAATATTGTCAGTTGTGTTCTGGGTAATCGCTCTCGTCTTCGCTCCAGTCGAACGAGCAAGCATCGCTGGCGTATCGCCCAAGCTGCCGAAATCCAATCTACCGCTGATTAACGACTCGCTTTGGTCAGGTCCGTTCGGGAAAGCTACCGGCTTGATTTCGGTGATGCCGTACTTTTTGAGTTCCTCTTGGATAATGCCTTTGTACAAGCCCCAACCCTCAGCTCCACCCGGGAAATTCAGCTTGTTCGTGCCAATATATCCGTAATTGATCACTGCTGGTGGTTGTACCTTGGCTGCTCCGCCGCTTGTCGCTGCTGCACTAGCACCTGCCGTCTTGGCACCTCCATCGGAATTGCCACAAGCCGCTAAGAAAGCGACCATAGCTGCTAACATCATAACCAAATGTGTGGTACGGAAAAGTCCGAATCCCCTTTTACTCATCTTCTGTCTCTCTATCATCTTTCATTCTCCTTTCAAATTGACCACAAAAGGGTATCCACAGTCTTACCCAATAGAAGTTAGTTTCGCTAATTCATACATATAAGGATGTTCGGCGACTGG
Source organism: Paenibacillus sp. LjRoot153 (assembly GCF_964253085.1). NCBI lineage: Bacteria > Bacillati > Bacillota > Bacilli > Caryophanales > Paenibacillaceae > Paenibacillus > Paenibacillus sp. LjRoot153. The sequence goes on along the minus strand of NZ_CAXUQH020000001.1, from coordinate 1,548,029 downwards.
TTTACGCCCTTTCCCCCAGCCTACTTTCTCCCGATAACCACCAAAGAATCCTTGTTCATCTAAGCTCTCTTCGCTTACATGCATCAGTCCTTCAGCGTCTGGCGCCACATAGAGCGCATCCGCTGGGCAATACAGTTCGCACATGAAGCAGGTCTGGCAATCACTTTGCCGAGCAATGACCGGAATCCCATTTTCCACACGATCAAATACATTCGTTGGGCATACCGACACGCAGAGGTTGCATTCTACACATTTGGACTCGCTGACTAACTCAATCATGGGGTAACAGCCTCCTTGTTCACTTCAGCCTTTTTCGTCCATACCTGATCCAATCCTCCGCTAATTAAGCGGTACCCTTGCGCAGCATCGGTCTCAGGGAAATCCTCACGCTTATGCATCCCTCTCGTTTCAGTACGCTCGCGTGCCGTGTTGTACATAAGACGGGCCGTAGCTGTCATAGCCGCCGCTTCACGATGACGAACACCTGCAATATCTAACGTCGTCACACGTTCACGCAAGTCGTTCCAAAGTCCATCCAGACGATTGATTGAGCCTTCCAACCCTTTCTGCGTACGGAACAAATTGCGGTCATATGGCATGACTTCCTCTTGTACCGCTTGAATGGCTTCGCCTGTTTTGCTTAAAATCTGACCCGATCCCGACTTCGTGAACGTTGTCGTTGAGACGCTTTTAAGTGTACGATTATCCGCTTTATCTCCAAGATCTTTGGCAAATTTCGCAGCACCTTCCCCTGCAAATGAACCAGAAGACATCGCCCAGGCCGCATTATGGCTGCCACCTCCTGTGAAACCACCACAGATCAGCTCACGCGTCGCTGCATCGCCAGCCGCATATAAGCCTGGGACAATGGTTGAACATTGCTCATCAACGATGCGAATACCGCCAGTTCCACGCACCGTGCCTTCTAAGCGAAGGGTAACAGGGAACTTATCTTTGAACGGGTCGATGCCAAGTCGATCGAAAGGCAGGAAGAAATTCGTTTGATTCACACGCAGTAAGGGACGAATCTCTTCTGGCGCTTGATCCAAGCTGGCGTAAACCTGACGGCCTTGCAGCAAATTCCGCGCAATGATCGAGCGGCCACGTTGTGACCCTGCGCCTTCTACAATGGAACCATCTTCGTGGTAGAAGGAGGCGTAACGATAGTACGCTGTTTTGGTTACGGAAGAGAAGGTCGGGCAGATCGCGTAGGCATTCGAGAATTCCATCCCTGAGAAATCGGCCCCGGCTTCAGCAGCTAATAGATAGCCATCCCCAGTCAACACGTTCGTACCTAATGCTTTGCTCAAAAAAGCACAGCCACCCGTCGCGATCACTACCGCTCCTGCACGCACCGTCCAGGTCTCCCCGCTCTGCGTTCTTACGCCGGTTGCACCGCCAACGCCATGCTCATCGGCAAGCAATTCGAGCACGGGACTGTGATCGAGGATGCGTACGCCTGCTTTTTGAACCAATTTGCGCATCAGCTTCATATATTCAGGCCCTTGCAAACCGCGCTTATAAGGATCGCCGATATCATCCTTCGGAAATGGATACCCCAAGGAGCCAAGCTTATTCATATTCTCATAGGTCCGATCGAGCACCCGGTTCATCCAAGGGATCTCTGCCAGCTTGCCTCCCAATAAATATCGACTCGCTCTGGCTTCCTCTCGCAGCTTCTCGTCGGGCTTGACGTACCAAACCCCCGTACCCGATGGTGCTGTTGCTCCGCTCGTTCCACAATAGCCTTTGTCAACCAAAATGACCTTGGAACCGTTCGTTGCAGCCGTTAAGGCCGCCCATGTTCCCGCAGGACCACCACCAATTACCAATACATCCGCAGCGAGACGTAATTCATTCTCTTCCAAAACCTTTGCCATCTACATGACCTCCCCTAAAATGAAAATAAAAAGAGGCATCCCTTTATGTAGGAACGCCTCCGTTTGTACGGTTGGACTGGGTATTCAATTTTATGTCGATAAAACCAAGTTGTTTACTGAGATTAAAGCTATAGTAGCACCGTATTTCAAACTCGTCAATACTATTTATTACGACTAACTTATCGTCTTGAAGGTAAAATGCGATCTATAAAAGGTGTTGTGTCCAACTCCGCCAACGTTGTTCGCCCCTTACCCCAGCCGAGTGTTTCTCGCCAGCTGCCCAGCAGATTGGCCTCTACCAACTCCGCTTCTGTCGGCACTTCCTCCAAAGGAGATTCAAACGGTGATACATACAGAGCATCCACGGGACAATACGCCTCACAAATAAAACAAGTCTGGCAATCTTCCTGCCTTGCGATGCTCGGAATACCATCAATCCCTTTATCAAAAACGTTGGTCGGACACACCTTCACGCATAGCGTGCAACCCACACACCGTTCCGTACTTACGAATTCAATCATCGTGCCGCAACCTCCTGATCCGCCGCCAGCTCTTTGCGCAGCTCAATCTCCTCAATCCCCGAGATAATCAGCCGGTACTGCTGCGCAGGGTCCATGTCTGGATACTCCTGAAGCGAATGCAAGCCCCGCGTCTCCTTGCGTGCGAGCGCAGCGGTGTACATCCACCTCGCCGTCGCAATCATCGCGGCGACTTCGCGTGCGCGAACCCGACCCTGCACCGTCGGGTGCACGGCCGTCCCCCGCAGGCTCGCCCACAGATCGTCCAATCGCGCCAGCGATTGACGGATCACGGGCTCACTGCGGAAATAATTGATGTCCAGCGGGAATACCTCCCGCTGGACTGCCTCTACCAAGCCCCCCGCATCGAGGATGCGATCGGGGGCTGCTTCAGGGTCGACCAGGCCGTAGCGGCCTGCTGGTCGCAGATCTCTTGCGCTGCGCCCCAGCGCCAGCGCATGCTTCGCAGCTCCGCTACCTGCCCACGTGCCGGAGGAGATGGCCCAGGAGGCGTTGAACGCGCCTCCGCCTGACTTGGCACCCGTGACGCGTTCACGGGTGGCTGCATCGCCAGCGGCATAAAGGCCTGGTACCGTTGAGGCGCAGCTCTCATCGGTGAGGCGGATGCCGCCTGTCCCCCGGACGGTTCCCTCATAGCGAAGCGTGAGCGGGAACCGCTCTGTGAAGGGATCGATGCCTGCGCGATCCAAGGGCACGAAGAAAATCGCATGCGATTTTCGCAGGATTTGCTGCTTTTCTTCCGTATCCGCGTGGTTTAGCACCGCGTAAACCGGACCTTTGCTCAGCATTTTCGGCAGAAAATCCCCCGCTCTAGGGCCTCCGCCTTGCAGTACCGTACCATCCTCCGCCGTATAAGTTGCCCAGTTCAGCAGCCGTCCACGAGTCACCGTACCGAAAGCCGCACTTGGCGCATACTGGCGCGTAAACTCCATGCCAGATAGCTCGGCACCAAGTTCCGTCGCCATCAGAACACCCTCTCCAGTAAGGACGTTACAGCCCAAGCCTTTGCTTAGAAAAGCACATCCCCCCGTTGCAATCACAACGGCATTCGCTTGAATTTCCCATTCGGAATCATCCAATCGCGAGATACCTCTAGCACCTCCAACCCCATGCTCATCGACGAGCAGCTCTAGGGCTGGCGATTGATCAAGAATCTTCACTCCTGCACGACTAACCTGCTTGCGCATTATTTTCATATACTCCGGTCCCTGTAAGTGATCCCTCAAAGGCACGCCTTGCTCATCACGGCGAAACGGATAACCCCACTTCTCCACGAGTAGCAAGCTTTCATACACTTGATCAAGCACACGGTGAATCCAGGCAGGCTCTGCCAAATACCCACTTTCCTTGTACCGCTGTTGGACTGCCTTCTCTCTCAGTTCAGGATCTGGCGGCAGGTACAACAAATTCGTGCCTCCTGGTGCGGTAGCTCCGCTGGATCCTAAAAATCCTTTGTCTACGAGGATGACCTTCGCATGCTGCTGGGCCGCGCTCCAAGCTGCCCAAGCCCCGGCAGGACCTCCACCGATGACTAAGACATCGGCTACTAATTTCGTAATTTTGCCCGAGCTCATCGCTACCCCTCCTTGATGTATCTTAGCCTTGGAAGCTGTCCCGCCAGCTCAGCCATCTTCTTTCTAGCCAACGTACTAGTGAATCTACGAGTTTACCGATAACCGCAAAAATAATAACCCCTACGAAAATAAGCTCAGCACTTGAATTTTGTTTGCCATAGTTAATGAGGAAGCCAATCCCTTCCTGCGAACCGATCAGCTCCGCTACGACGAGGCCCAGCCAAGAAATAGCCACGGATAAGCGTAAGCCTAAGAGGATGCCAGGCAAGGCAGCAGGGAGGATCAAACGGAAAATTTGCTTCGACTTGCTGAAATTCAGCACTTGAGCAACCTCGAATAATTTGTGATCCACATTTCGAATGCCGAGAAAGGTATAGATATACATAGGAAAAAAGGCACCGTTCGCAATGATCACGATTTTCGAAACCTCGCCAAAACCGAACCAAAGAATAATTAACGGCGCAATCGCGAGATGCGGAATCATGCGCAGCATTTGAAAGGAAGGATCCAGCATGAACTCCAGCTTTTGAACAAAACCAACGATAAAGCCAAAAAACAACCCGATAGATCCACCAATTAGAAAGCCGATGACGGCGCGTTGTAGGGAAATCGATAAATGCTGGGTCAAATCACCCGAAGCGATTAGTGAACGAAATTCCGCAGCAATTTGTAACGGTGTGGGTAAAAAGGACGGTGAAAACAGCCCCAAATCCCCTGATACTTGCCAAATGACAAGGAGTAATAAGGGCAAGATCCCGCCGATAACGAAATCGTTCACTCTCTCCCACAACCATTTGATCCGAACAAGCTCTAGCTTCTGACCTTTCGATTTCCTGATGCCCTGCGCAGCTTGGCTTAGTGCCTCGACACGATTGCTCATACCTTCTCCCCCTTAGCTTTGTACGGTATATCTATTAAGAGATCAATGCCCTTTATAGCTGTCTTGCCATCTAAGCCATTTACGTTCAAGCAGCCTAACAGCGGAGTCCGCAACGATACCGAAAACGGCAAATATGAGAATACCAACGAACACAACGGGTGTTTTGGAAAATTGCCGCGCATCCGACATCATATACCCGATCCCTGCGGTCGATCCCATTAATTCAGCCACAACAAGTCCAAGCCAAGACACACCTAATGAGATACGAACGCCTAGTAAAATATGTGGCAGCGCTCCGGGAATCGTTAACCGGATGATTTGCTTCCATTTGCTAAAACCTAACACACGTGTCACATCAAAAAGCTTGTTATCCACGCCTCTGATACCCAAGAAAGCATTGATATAAAGTGGAAAAAATGCCCCTTTGGCAATGAGAAGAACTTTGGCTGTTTCGCCAATACCAAACCATAAAATAAACAAGGGAGCGATCGCCAAGTGAGGCACCATGCGAAGCATTTGGACAGTAGGATCTAGCGCTTTCTCCGTTCTACGAAATAAACCAACGAGAATCCCGAAGGCAAGGCCCAAAGAACCGCCTAGTAAAAAACCTGAAAGTGCTCGGACGACACTAATTTTAATATTGTCATAGAGCTCACCTGTTTGAATGAGTCGAATGCCTGCATTCATAATGCGAAGCGGCGTTGGAAATAGCAAGGATGAAATCACACCCAAATGGCCTAGAATCTGCCAAGAAAGCAGTACGAGTATTGGTACCAAAGCGCCAAGAAGCACTCGATTAACTCGTTGCTTGTATCTCTGTTGATCAACACCTACCAATTGTCCTTGTTGGCTCATAGAGATCTCCCCCTTTCTCCTTAAATGCCGGAACTATCTATTAATTCTAGCTCTTCAATTTTCTCGAATTCACTGAGTACCTTAAGCCGCAGCTCCTGAAAAGACGTTGTCGTCTTCTTTCTCGGAATCGGCAGATCGATGGGCACGATGTTCCTTATGGCGCCAGGCCGCGGTTTGAGGATCACGACACGATTGGCTAAATAGATCGCTTCATCAATATCGTGTGTCACGAATATCATTGTCGTTTTATTTTTTTGCCAAATATCAATCAGCACTTCCTGCATGTGCGTTCGCGTAAAAGCATCTAGTGCACCGAACGGCTCATCAAGCAGCAGCACTTTCGGATTACGGAGTAAGGCTCTCGCTATGGCTACACGTTGAGCCATTCCACCAGAAAGCTCTTTCGGGAACGACTTCTGAAAGCCTTCCAAGCGAACGAGTTTAATCAGTTCATCCACTTTCTTGCGCACTTCAGGGTCTCTGAGCGAAAGGTCAGCGGCGATATTCTTCTCGACATTCAACCACGGAAACAACCTTGGCTCTTGGAAAATGAAGCCCTTGTCAATGCCTGGTCCTTGTATCACCTGACCGCCCAGTTGAACCTCGCCGGTATGCGCAACATCCAGTCCAGCGATAATCTTGAGCAGCGTGCTTTTGCCGCAGCCGCTAGGTCCTATGACTGTAATAAATTCCCCTTCTTTCACTTGCAGCTGAATATTGTGCAAGGCTTGAACAGACCCTTTACTGGACTGAAAAGTTTTGTTCACATGCTCGAGTTTCAACAACGGTTGGCTCATCAGGTTCAACTCCTTTTTAAATGAGAAAAACTTCTATCGAAGTCGTTCGAAGATGTGCGACCGCGTTTAGAGGTTGTTTTTATCGCCAATAAGAATTTGATCTTCCGAGTATCGGAAACTTATCCATTCTTATGTGGAAAAAAAAAAGACACTTTTCTCTCGAAAGAGAATAGTGTCTCCGTTCATACGGTGGTCACATTTCTAGAGTACCACTTTGGATGAAACTTCGTCAATATTATTTTCTTATATTCCTATAAGTTTTATCGGATATAAGACTCATAGGTGCCAATTCACCTCATTACAATGAATAATTAGGACGAGAAAAAGCCTAGACGAACGGATTGTTCAATCCATGAAGATAAGGGTTTTCTGGATTCCAATGAACGTGGGAGCTGCTTCGCATCCCCTTGTTTCTGTAGTTGTTCATGATTGTCCGCAATCCAACGATATAAGCTGCTCAGTCCTGCGCTTGTTTCCTCCCCCACAAACGGCTTGATCGCTTGTTCAAATGCCTCTATAGGAAGCGATACGAACTGAATGTTCCGACCCAGTGTATGAGAAAAGCTTTGGGCTAACTGATTTCCTGTTAAGAGCTCAGCGCCGCTGATCGCAATCGTTTGTCCAGAAAGCTCAGGTTTTTGGAGGGCTTCAACAGAGAAAGCAGCCGCTTCAGCAATGCTGATCCAGGGAATCGGACTTTCCGAAGGAACAGGATAGGCAAGTGTGCTTCCTGCTAGGATACCCGGTATATATAAATTCTCCAAATAGAGTGTTGGAAGTAAAATAATGGACGGTATACCGCTGTTCTTCACTTCATCTATTAGAACACGTTTGATTTCTAATGCCGTTGAGTCACTAGTTGTTTCAGGTACGAAGATGCTAGCATTGAATACTAAAAGCGCTATGTTAGCTCGTTTCGCAGCTTCAAGTGCGTTAGACACATAATTCTTTAAACGATTCAAATTGAAATCAACGGGTAAGAGCAACAATACTTTGCTTACTCCCTGATGTGCAGCGTGCAAACTGTTCACATCGGCTAAATCGCCAATCACTGCGCTGAAACCTTGGGATCTTAATTGTTCTGCTTTGGCCTCACTTCTAACTAAAGTACGAACATCATACCCAATTTCTAGTAATTGCTTGGCTACTGCATTCCCTTGTACGCCTGCTGCTCCGTACACCAGTATTCTTTCATTGTGATCACTCATTTTATCGCAACCTTTCTGATAGGAATTATTGTAATTCAAGATCCTTGAATTCATAATAAAGGTTACAGAAGAATCATGGAAGTACGCACAATTATGGCAGATAGTATCCTTTTGGATACTGGAAAGGAAGTAAAAATGGAGATAGATAAGCCATGTCCGGTCGAAGCAGCTGTTCGTCTCATTGGTGGAAAGTGGAAAATCGTTATTTTGTACCACTTATCCGAGCAAGGAACCAAACGTTTCAATGAACTTCGAAGAATAGTACCAGATGCAACGCAGCGCACACTGACTAGGCAGCTAAGAGAATTGGAGGATGTTGGATTAATCACGCGTAAGATTTATCCGGAAATTCCGCCCAGGGTTGAGTACACTTTATCAGAGTCAGGAAAATCCTTAATTCCACTGCTTGCACAATTGAAAGATTGGGGAGAATCTTATTTGGGGTCCCTGCCAAAATAAACGCACCCGTCCTTCTTGGACGGGTGCGTTTTCACCTTAATACGATATTCAAAATGTTTATTCGTCTAGTTAGTAACCCAAACGATCCAGCGCTTACTTTCATAAGATAAGGTGTGCGAATGCATAATTCAACCTTTTTTTCGATCGACCTTCTCCCAGAAGGTCGTTTTTTTTATTTCCGCAGCAATACACTTCTTCAATCATGGTGTGTACACCGTTTTTAAATGCTGCAGATTCCAAATGACTTTATCTCCATTGGCATTAATCAATTCTACGGAACCATTCTCCACTTTGTGAAGTAAGCCTATTTTTTTCGTGTTATCTCCAAAATCAAATACGACTAGGTTTCCTTTCAGTTTTTCACATTGTCCTTCAAAGGTTCTTGATAAGGATACGTTGATAGGATTCAAAGGTAGTGATTGATTATTTAGCGAGTACGGTGTGAGGTGAGCATGATAAGGAATTAACCATTTCAAGTGGTTCATAGACACAAATATGGCTTTATAGACAGGGGAGTAAAAGACAAAATAGTCATTCATAATACTAGTTAAATAGCCATGTATTGTTTTGTTGCCAGTTACATAAATCTCGACAAATCGACCCTTTGCATTATTTAATATCTTTCGAAATGAGAGGCTATCCTCTTGATAATCAATTGGCATTTCATCAGATATGAGCTCAGTTTCCATTCTGGACTCTGAATTCAATCTAACATTCTGTACGTTTACTAAGGGGATATAATAGAACTGTTGTTTATTAACCACAACCATAATATCAAGCCCTAAATCAATTATTTTACCCATACAGTTATTATTTCCAGAAATTTCAACAATCACTTGTTGGCCAACAAATTGTTGAAGCACACGCATACGAATAACCTCCAGTTATCATCATATCTGCCGAATTAATAAATCCAGGATACCCAGAATGCTAGAATAACTAACGTAAAAATAAGAGTAATTGGAATGACTGTAATCGTCACCTTTAAGTACTCGGCCCAGCTCAACTTTACTTTCCCTTTCTTGATAATGTGCATCCACATGATAGTTGCAAGCGTCCCAATCGGTAAAATAAGGGAACCCATATCGCTGCCGATAACACCAGCTAGATAAGAAATTTTTAAGGTAAGCGGGTCAAGACCCATGTTCGTCAAGGTTAACGTTCCTACCATTAATGCAGGATGATTGTTAAATAAATTCGATAATATGGTAAGTAGAACTCCCATCATTAGGCTTGCATCAAGTAAACTGCCCGAAACAAGTGGTTGCATAAGCTGGATAAGCATTTGGGTTAATCCGATATTATGCAAACCATATATAATCACATACATACTGAAGGCAAAAACCAGTATATACCAAGGCATTTTTTTAATCATATCTGTAGGCGCAATTTTCAAATAATACCAACGCCAGCCCAGCAGGAATGTAGAACCGATAACAGCCATTAATGGAACTGGAAAATGAATGAAAGAGGCAACAAATAGGCTTATTCGAACGCTGAATACGAAGATTAAGATATTCCGCATGAATTTAGTTCGATTCTCTATCGGAATCGGTGACGAAATATCTTGCAGTGGATGTGTTTGATGTAAGGCTCCTACTTTAATTGGTGCCAGTTTGCGAGGTAATACGCGATAAAAACTGAAAAATAGAAGGAGTGTAAGGAGTACAAGACCAAGTGAAGCAGGGACAAACATCATCGCTGTTTGCATATAGAGGTCCATATGAACAATTTTTAGCGCAATTAAATTGACAATATTGCTTACGCCAATTGGTGCGCTAGAAGCTGTTGCAACTAAAGCGCCGGAGAGTAAATAAGGAATTTTTTGATGGTTTTTAAGGCCTAATTGATGTAGCAGCATAAGTAAGATCGGTGTTGTAATTAATATACTACCGTCGTTGTTTACAAAAAGGGTCATCAAAAAACAAAATAAATTAGTGTACCAAAAAAGGCGTATTCCTGATCCTTTCGCTCGTTCTAGGAGCTTCTCTGCAGCCCAATAAAAAAAACCGAAGCTCTCCAAAACAATCGCCATAACAATCGTTGCCATAATGGTTACGGCTGCTCCACCTATGGTTTCAGTTATTTTACCCAAGTCATGTATAGTAACACTACCGCTTAGAAGGACAAATATGGCGCCGACGGTTGCGGGAATAGATTCATTTACATTTGGACGAAAGATAATATAAGCAATGGTGCATATAAACGACAAAATGGTGATAGGAATCATGAAATCTTGCAGCATCATAATTCAACCTCTTTTCGATAAGGTAAAGTAAGATCTTAACGAAGATCTTATTTATCCACGTTTAACAGATCTCTCTAGTGAACAAAAATCGCTTGTAAGTTACGTTTTTCTAGTTATTCCTCCCTCCATGATAGATGTCTTACCGTTTCATTAGCATAATATGTTCATATAACATAGAGGGGACTAGTTGTTTATACTATTTCTATAATAATTCCACTAATAGCACTGTATAATGACCTAGAAGTAGAAACTAGAGACAACTGCCTGCTAAAGTCATTGTCGCGAATCTATCACTTCCTCGTTTCCTTCTGAAGGAATGCCTACGCAAAGTAAAAAGCCACTTGCTTCAGCAAGTAGCCTTTTGACCTATGGATGTACCCTTACATTTAATGACCCAGATGCTCCTCCCGCATCGCAATCATTGGATTGCCTGTTAAGCACTGCTCGAACATATCAATGATCGCTAGGAAGCGTTCCGCCTCCCGGAACACGTGATCCGCCAGCAAGGGATGGATAATGCTTTTGATTTTGCAAGCTTCAATTAAATCGCGGGCTGTCTTTTTGAAATCACGGAGGGCAACAACCGAGACACGATTCTGGTCAAGGAACTGATCTAACAGCGGGTCGGTTTGGGATTGTGGCCTCATCCCGCTTAAATCAATGGCTTGAAAGAGAAGTTGGTCAAAATCATGACTAAAATTCCTTGCTTGTTCCACCAACTGACGTTCGGATGGGTCCAACAGGTGACCAATAAATTTGGCGTGATCCGCCATGATGCGCAAGAAGAATATATTTTCATCAATAATCGCGTCGGGTAACGGTTCTAATCGTCCTGTGTTTAATTCGTGCAATCGGTTGCGAAAATAGTTAGCCTCACGGCTCGTATGGTCGACTAATAATGGAAAGTTGTTACCGCCAGGCAGCTTGCATTGGATGATGAGTCCTAGAATTTTTCTTTTGAACGCATAAATATGTGCAGCAGCCGAAGATACTTCCGTATTGAATCGTCGAATTTGTTCAGGATCTGTCAACTCGTTATAAGCATGGGATCGACCCTCGATATGCTCAAAAATATGATAATAATGATTCGCTTCTTGGATCAATGTCGTGTCCTCACATCGAAATCCCAGTTTGAGAAATAAGGAATGTTCCTTCATAATACGCGACCAGAACCGGACCTCATCCAATGAACGCAACACGAACTCATTTGACAATACAGGCACTCTCCTCACTATGATGTTCTCCTATCCCATTTATAATGAGCAGATGTCATACATATGCTACGTCAACCCAAATAGGACAACAACAGTGTGGAAATACCTGGCGCGTATTCCTTCAGGCATGCCAATGCAGCAAATCATCAAGAATTTGGTTTTGGCCGCTAGGGGCCCAGCTCATACTTATCCAATTCGGAATCACACGGATCTGGTTTTTCAGCACAGCCTTCATCGCATCCCAAGAGGTCCCTTTTAACATACTCATGTACTGATTAGTCTCCTCTAGCGGAGTAAGTCGTTTATCAATCAGGAGAAAATCCGTATCAAATGTCGGCATGACTTCTACTGCAAAATCCTTGGTCCTCTCGTTCAATGGCACACAACTACCTGGCTTCAACCCAAGCTCTGCATATAATAAGTGATTCAACGGGTGGTCTACCATGCCTTGCACACGAATTTTCCGACTATATAATCGGATTACTGACACACTTTGAAGACCAATCGTATCCATTAACGCGTCTTTCGCAAATTTCACCCGTAGATCCAGTTGACTGAACGTTTGTTGAGCTTCTTTTTCCCGTCCAAGTAACTCAGCAATCCTCACATAATAAGCGCGCCAATCCATTGAAAAATCCACCATAACCGTTGGTGCAATTAGCATTAACTGATTATGAATCGGAAGATGCCTGTAGTCTGCAATGATTAAATCAGGTCGATAGTCACGCAGCTCCGCTAATTGAACTTCTGTACGCCGTTTATTCTCCTCGATGCCTAACTCCAAATGTCGATAGCCATTTAATTCATAGGTGTCCTCCACGCCAAGGTCTCGCAAACAATCCTGAAATCGAAAGCATGATGCGACAGCCACCTTCAATTGTTTCCTTTTTATATACATCGTTGGTGAAATACCAAAGCTATTCTTAAACATTCGGCTAAAATAAAACTCATTCCCGAAACCAACAGCTGTTGAAATATCCTTTATCGAGGGATCGTGCTGTTGTAATAGTTCTTTTGAAGCGTCGATACGAATGTGATTTAAATATTCGACAGGTGACACCCTCTTCGTTTTTTTGAAGCTTCTTGAGTAGGAAGTTGGCGTCAATCCTGCGATGTCCGACAATGTTTCTAGTTTGATTTTGTGATTAAAGTGCTTGTACATATACGTGATGCTTTGATCAATACCTTTTGACGCATCCTCAAGCTCAATCGGTTCCTGTACTTCCCCCGGCAGCTGCTGGATAAGACTTTGAAATTTGAGCTGAATGCTTGGATCCTTAACTGACTTGGAACGGCATTCTTCATAGAGCTGCTCTATGCTCTCGAGATGCTGCTTCCCTTGTTTCAACTGCAGCCTGCCCGTCTGAAAAAGCGAGGAATCGGATGCCGCATTGGCACAATGCCAACTGCCTTTCTTTTTGGAAATTGTCATGCGTCTAATGACTAAGACATAGAACTCGATGAAATCAGACTCCAGCATCACTTCAATTGGCTTACTTCCAATTAAATAAAAGGTCTGATTTGGCTTAATCGGTATAGCTTGGTTATCGATGCAAAGAATGCCTCTGCCTTGTGTGGCAACAAGGAGCATCTCGCCTGGGATATTTTTAATATGCAGCGTGTTCCGTTTGTGGAAACGACGTTTGCGTATGGATGAAAGCATTAGAAGGGAATATTCCTGTCCTTGAACTGGCAGCATATGCAGTTATAACCCCTTTCACGGTTATCATTGATAATGATTATCAGTAGATTCAGTATAAATGCTTTCCATTTATTTGAAAAGGGGTTATTGAGAGACGTGCCTCCGCGATTAGCTGCAAAAACTACAGTTATTTTTGCCAATATGGTAGGAAATTTTAAAATAACTGGAAATAATGTAGTTATTTCCTTCGAATTAACCTCATTTGGGTAAAACAATGGAAAATAGCTACATATAATCCATCTAAATAATGATTTCGCCGGAAAAATCATGAAATAACTGGATGAAATCCAGCTATTTAGAATCAATAATCGTCAGCATTTCCTCCGCTGACTTACGAGGCTGAACGGTCGGAATCGAGGCTGGATATCCAACATGCAGAAGGCCAACGATTTTCTCATCTGCCTCTAAGCCAACGACTTGCTGGAACTCGGTTTCATAATTATAGTTGTTCGTTTTCCATACGACACCGAGCCCTTGCTCCCAGGCAGCTAGTTGGAAATTTTGAATGAGGGCGCAGACGGCACCGTAGTCTTCATCCCATTGCTTCTGGCGTGTATCTTCTTTCAGAATCACAACGAGATGCACGGGAATCGCCATGAAATCGTTCCATTTGGGTTTCCCGTGTTTTTCTCTCATCTCATCATCATCATAGGTTTGGAGCATCGCATCCGCTAATATCTCACGTCCATCTCCTTTATACAAAACGAAACGCCAAGGCTGTCTGTTCCCATGATTCGGTGCCCAAACCGCTACATTCAGTAACTCAAGCAGCAAGGCGTCCGAAACAGGATCCTGTTTGAACTCACGAATTGTTCTTCTTTCTTTAATTAACGCAGCTACCGTTCCCAATGGTTTAACTTCGGATAAGCTCATGTTTAACTTCCTCCTCTATTTTTTTAGATACGAGCTTGTCGGATTTCCGGCCTTTTCCTTTTGGAATGCACATCGGCGTACCGAAGAATGGATCCCCGATAATTTCACATTCCATGCCAAATACATGCCGGACAAGCTCCGAATTAATGACATCCTCTGGCTTCCCTTGGGCAAAGACGGATTTATCTTTGATCGCCACGAGATGATGCGCATATCGACAAGCAAGATTGAGATCATGGAGAACCATAACAATCGTGCGCTGTTCACGTTCATTCAATTCAAACAACAGATCCAAAATATCAACTTGGTGAGCCATATCCAAATACGTTGTAGGTTCATCCAACAGGATGGTTTGGGTCCCTTGCGCGAGAGTCATCGCGATCCACGCCCGCTGACGCTGTCCGCCGGACAAGGAATCCACCGCGGTTTCCGCCAATTCGGTTGTTTTGGTAACCACCAAAGCATCATTCACAGCTCGCTCATCTTCATCTGACCACGATTTCAGCCAATTCTGATACGGGTACCGGCCTTGTTTCACCAACTGAAAGACCGTTAACCCTTCCGGGGCAATCGGGCCTTGCGGCAAAATCGAAAGGCGCTTCGCGATCTCTTTGGTTGGAATTTCCGCGATATGCTTGCCATCCAGAATGATTTCGCCATGAGCTGGCTTCAATAAGCGAGCCATCGCACGCAGGAGTGTTGATTTCCCACAGCCATTAGAACCGATCAATACCGTAATCTTTCCTTTGGGAATGGACAGATTCAGCCCCTCGATGATATTTTCGTTGCCATAGGTCAAATTGAGATTTCTGGTCTCCAAGGTTGGCACTCTCTTCACTCCTATCTTGAATTTCGCTTGGTGTACAGCAAATAGATGAAAAATGGCGCCCCCACCGCTGCCGTAAATACACCGACTGGCACATCCAGCGGTAGAAAGAACGTTCTTCCCGCTAAATCAGCCAACATCACAATAGCGCCTCCGAGCAGTGCTGAGACGGGTAAAAGGCTGTCAAAGCTCGAGCCTACCCATTTGCGTGCCATATGCGGTGCGATTAAGCCAATGAATCCGATTGCACCAGCTACGGAAACAGCTGATCCCGCCAGAGCCACGCTGATGAGCAGCAATAATAAGCGGTTAACCTCGACTGCGCTTCCCGCGCTTGCTGCCACATCATCTCCGAGCTGTCCAATATTGACATGGCGTGCTAATAGAAAAGCAAGTGGAATCAAGATGACCGTCCATGGCAGTACCGTCATCACATTTTCCCAATTCGCCGCATAAACCGAACCTGTCAGCCATAAGTAAGCTGTGCCAGGATCGTTCTTCGGACTGAAGACAATCATCATTGTCGTCCCAGCCGACATCAGCGAGGACATCCCGATGCCAACTAGAATGAGGCGGATGGGTGTGACCCCTTTTTTCCAAGCAAGCATATACAAAATGACAGAAACAACTGCAGCGCCCAGCATCGCCGAAACCGGTAACCACCGAATGCTGATCATGCCATTGAAGTACGTAAGGAATGTGACCGCAGCCACGGAAGCTCCACCGGTTACGCCCATCATATCTGGCGATGCCAACGGATTCCGAATGATCCCTTGCATGATCGCACCTGCCGCAGCCAGCGCAGCGCCAACTAACATGGAAATGATAATGCGCGGAAGGCGGAGCTTTTGAACGACCATCGTGTAATCATCGGCACCAATACCTATAACACTTTTGACAACATTAATAGGTGATATGTACATTTCTCCCATCCCCGTGCTTACTATCGCAATCACGATACAAACCACGAATAACAAGAGGGAGATCTTTAATGCTTTCTTTTCGACTAAAAAAGAAATCCTACCTTGCCGCAATCGAACCGGAACATGACCCTTCATGATTTGATAAGCCCCCTTCGCGCAATATAAATAAAGAATGGGGCACCAATAATGGCCGTCATAACGCCTACAGGCATTTCCTCAGGAATCATAATAAATCTTGCAGCCAAATCCGCCAGTATGAGCAGAATCGCCCCCAGTACGGCACAATAAGGAATGACCCAACGATGATCGCCACCGATGAAAAAACGAGAGATATGCGGAATGACAATGCCAATGAATCCGATTGGACCCGCGACCGACACGGAGCAGCCCGCAAGCACGACGATCAGAAGGCCTGCGACTGATTTGACCCAAATTGTCTTTTGACCCAAACCTTTAGCCGTATCCTCACCCATGAGAAGTAAATTCATATCTCGCGCGATGAACCAGGCAGCTACCCAGCATATGGCCATGAAAGGGATTACTGTGATTAACATATCCGGAGATCTTCCCGCAATTGTACCCGTCAGCCAGAACAGCACCGTGCTTAACCCCTGTTGGTTCAGTACCAAGATGCCTTGAGTGAAGGAAGAGAACAGAGCGGTCATGGCTGCGCCTGCGAGCACAATTTTGAGTGGCGTTAAACCATCTCGGCCAAAAGAACCCAAGATATACACGGATAAGGCACCGACTGCCGCTCCGATAAAAGAGATCCACATCAAGGCTTGCATCGATGAAATCGATAACGCAACTGCTGCAAGAACAACGAATAACGTTGCTCCCGCATTGACTCCGAGAACACTCGGCGAAGCGAGTGGATTACGTGTGAGCGTCTGCATCAACGTACCTGCGATTGCTAGGCTAGCGCCAATGGCAGCGGCAATACAGGCCCTCGGCACACGTGTTGTTCGAAGAATGATTTGATCATTGATATTCTCGTCGTAATGAAAGATGGAAGCCCACGCCGTATGCCAGTCAAACTGCGTCGCACCGAACAAAATGCTGGAAACAAAACTCCCAAGCAGGATAAGAACCAGCGCGAACAGCCCGACGGTTTTCCATAAGCTCGTATTCAAAAGGTTCATGATGACAATCTCCTTGGAATTGAAATAAACAGCTGCGCCATCCTTCGAGGACTTCTCACAGCGTTTATAGACAAAGGAATGAACATAACGTTCATCCCTAAGTGTTTCAACTATCTAATATCAAAATATTTGTAGAGATCTGCTAGCATGGCTTTCGCTGCCATCGAGCCTCCCGCTAAGTTCCATGTAATCGTGTCTACTTTAAAGTATTTTCCGTTTTTCACGCCCTTGAGATTTTTCCAAAGTGGGTGAGACGTCCAATCGTTAAGTGATTTCTCTACTGCAGGTTCCTCCGTGTTCAGACGTGTAATATCAAAAATATACTCGCCATCCAACTGCGACATTTGCTCTTTGGAGGTGATGTTGACTACCGCTTTACCTTCAACAATTTGTGCTTTCGGACGCGGTAAGCCGAGTTCCTTGAAGATCGTTCCAGCAAATCCTGTTGCATAAAAACGTGCACTGCCGTCTCTTTCAAAACGAATGATCGAAACCTCGGATGTTGCCAATTTCGTCCCTGCTTTTTGTTTAAACTCTGCTACCCCTTTGTCCCAATCCGCTAAAATCTTCGCACCTTCTTGCTCCTTATAAAGAGCATCCGAAGCATACTTCAAATTCGCTTTCCAATCGAAAATCTCTTCTGTGATGATCGTTGGCGCAATGCTTTCCAATTGCGGATAAATTTTCTCGTGGCGAGCTTTTGTCCCAATGATCAAGTCTGGTTTCAAAGCTACGATAGCTTCAACGTTCGGCTGCGTTTCTTCACCCAGGTTCTTAACGCCTTCCATATTGGATCTCAAATAGTTGTACCATGGCTTCTCTTCCCATGATTCAACCGAACCGACAGGCTTGACGCCTAAGTGTGTAACAATATCCGTCATACCATTGAACAGAACGACGATCCGCTCTGGCTTTTTCTTCAAAGTAACTGTACCCATTGCGTGCTTAATTGTTTTCTCTACCGCAGCTGCAGCAGTTGCCTTAGCCGCTTCTGGTGACGCCGTCGTACTACTTGCATTTCCGCCTGTTGCCCCGCTGCCGCAAGCCGTAACAGCTAGTGCTAGCAACAGCACGATCATCATTTTGAAAGATTTCATCGGTTTCTTCCTCCTTGTACAGCAGAGCACACACTGGTGATGAACAAGCCATCTATTTAGAATGCTGATGCTGACTCCCTATTTTATAATTGATAATAATTATCAGTCTCAATTATAAAGGGCTGAAAAACCATTGTACATATCCGATTTTATCCGATTCGTGTACTGAATTTATCTTTGGTGGGAATTTGCCAAAATCTAATTCCTCTTTTTATACTATACATAGATATCCGATGCATCGTAATCCTATAGTTAAGAAGGAGCCAGCTATGAAAATCAGTAAAGAGCTCATGAAAGGAAGCACCGTCATCCTGATTCTTACTCTCTTGGATCGCAAGGACATGTATGGCTATGAGATGACCAAAGAGATGGAGAAGCATTCCGAGGGTGTATTTACCTTAAAGGAAGGAACACTCTATCCGATTCTTCATTCCCTCGAGTCGGAAAGTTTTGTAGAAGCCTACTGGGATGAGAAAGATGGGCGCAAGCGGAAGTATTATCGCATAACGAAGCAAGGTAAGGGCGAGCTCAAAGTCAAGAAGCAGGAATGGTCGCTTTTTCGCAATACGGTAGATCGTGTACTTGGGGAGGGCGGCGTATGAATAGTATTCGTCAGCATGAGGAGATTACAACTTTCCTAAAGCAAGTTTGTCGTGAAATCAAAGCGAAAGAAGTCCACAAAGAAGTACGCACGGAGCTCGAGAGTCATTTGCAGGAGTTAATCGAAGAGAAGCTCAGTAATGGGGTTGATTTGGATACAGCAGTTAAAGAATCCATTGCTCAAATGGGGACTCCTGGTGTGATCGGGCAGCAGTTTCATCTTGCTCATCGACCTCGTTTTAATTGGGGGCTGCTTGGTGTCGTCGTTCTACTCATGTCAATCGGGTTGGTTGCCATATTTTCTGCTCAAAATGCCTCCTACCGTCAAAATCTCAGTTCACTTGCTATGAAACAAGTTGTTTTTTTTGGCATAGGCTCATGCTTGATGCTGTTGATCGGCTTTAGCAACTATCGTAAATTAGCTGGATACTCCTGGGTCCTCTATATCGGCACAATTATGTTACTTAGTTATGCTTACTAACTGGGAATGAGTATGGAGGGCTTAGGGGGTTTGTGGATTGGGGATCTATTCAATTAAATATCTCTACGCTATCTCCCTACTTGCTTCTCATCGCTTTAGCTGGTATTTGGAGCACACCACAGAGAATTGTTGCGAACGAATCCGCCGTGCGAGCATTCCTTCAGAATAGTTGGTTCAACATAGGAACTGTCTGGCTGCCAAGTTTGCTCATTTTATATACACACTCAATAGCAAATTTCGTTCTATTCATTATTGGATGTCTGACCTTGCTACTGGTTTTACGAAAAAAGCGAGCCATCCTTGCTGCGCATTGCGGTCTTTTGTCCGTTTCATTTGGAATGTTCGTACTCAAATTAAGCTATCAATCCTATCATGCCAAACGTCTTTTCGCCTTTACACATCCAAATGAAGATAAGTTAGGTATGAATTATGTGATCACTCAGTCCAAAATGGCAATACATTCTGCTGGTTGGTGGGGACATGGCTTTGGTGCTCCGCTTAGCAAACTGCCTGAGCTTCAATCCGAGATGATGTTCCCTTTCCTCATCTACTGTTTTGGCTGGGGAGCTGGAATTGCCCTGGTGATTATGGTAGTCCTGTTCGTCCAGCAGACGGTTGGCGTATCACGGAAGGTAAGAGATCCCTACGGAAAGGCATTAGTAGTTGGGCTATTGACCCTGTTTGTAATGCAATATACGTGGAGCATGCTCATGTCGCTCGGCCTAGCTCCCTATAGCTCGTTTCAACTTCCATTCATTAGCTATACCGGATTACTTGTAATTTTTCAATTTATAGCTATCGGCCTCATGCTTAGTGTGTATCGACGTAAAGACCTCGGCACTCGGCAGTTTACATAGGCGTATAGCGCGCAGCTCTTTTTTCACCCACTCAGCAACTATCCCTTACCAATTTGTCCTACAGACATATACTTAAAAGAAAACACCTATGGGGAGGTTCTGTGTGACTATGAAATCAGACCGTCTCACCATCATTATTGAAAAAGGAAAAAAACGTATCATTACGCAATCGCCGATTCATGGCATCGATAGACTGGTATTCGTGATCAACCATCAATTTACGAATGCTCCTAACACGACGCAGCTGGCAAGTGGTGCAGGTCGAAGCAGTGCCGCTGGCAGCAACGCCGCTATTAAATCTCCGCATAGTCAACAACAACAAAGTGTTGGAGCTGGTGGCAAAGCGAAGAACAGATTAGTGAAAGGTGCCAAACGCACGTTATCTGGCAGCAAAAACCTCACCGAAATCCGTCGTAAAGGCAAAGAAATCATCGTTGTCATTAACGATCAAATCGTTAAACTCCCCAAACATGCTGCGAATGCTTCGGCTACCCAGGTGGCAAGCGGAGCTGGCAAGTACAGCACGAGTGGGACTAACTCCGCCATCCAAAGTCCGGGTACGAAGCAGCAGCATGCCGTCGGCGGGAACGGGAAGGCTTCTAACACATTGATTAGCAAGCGTAGGAAGAAGAAGTAGCATCTACGAATAAAAAGGAGCTAAGCGACTTAAATGCGCTTAGCTCCTTTGCTTTGGCCTCCATATTTAATTCTTACAGCCAAACGTATCCCCACAAGAACCAACCTCCGGGCTTTGCCCCTCTAGTAGAGCATTTTCAATATCTTTTAAATGGCTATTCTATTTTTATAGTCGATCCCAAGCCACATACAGACATATCCCTGCGAGTACATAAAACGCAACAGAAATCTTTACTAGCCTTCGTAATTTTATCGCATAAGTGCAAAAAAAGATCGCCGCAGCGAATTTAGCTACGCTTTGGACATTCGTTGAAAATCCAGAATTACTACAAACAATCGAAACAATCAACGTAGTGAGGACAAGTACTTTAAACCATAGTGGCTCTTTCAGAAATTGCTTATACATATACTTAAACCGCTGCATATTCTCAAATCCCCTTCGTCAAACTCATTCATCCTTACTAGGATTCATCACTTTCCTAATTATGCCATTACTTCAAGTATGAACGCTACTACTACTTCTGCCATCTAGTAGTCCGGCGGTTCTCTCCAAACAAAAAGAAGCCGCCGCGCAACGCGCAGCAAGCTTCTTATCGGTAAAATTAAAGTGACGCGGGCTTCTATTTCGTCATTTTCAAATCCGTTGTACCGCAAGTGGACTCTCCATGAATATCACGTGCACCTCAGGAAACGCCTCGCGTACCATCTCCACGACGGTCTGCATGCCTGCTTCCTCACTCTTTTGGTGACCTGTTACAATTCATATGGTTGTAATACGTCGGTTCCAACAGGCTCAATAAGGCGATCTAGCACCATTTGTACCGTAATCATTACCTGCATGTCCTTGGAATATCCTTCATGAACTTTTCGAGATAACCATCAAACGGAAATTCCTTTTTCACGACCTTTTCCTTTAAAGCCGCTAGCTCTTGCTCAGCTTGCTGGATGAGATCAACTGGATACCCGAATAGAATAGTATGGGCAGCAAATTCATCCTCATCAACAACCTGCCAGACACCATTTCTTCTCACATAATCTAGATCCAAATCAACAAAAGAAACGGTGTTCCCCTTCATTACTGCTGGCTGGTTGATATTACAATAAAATTGTCCCAACTCACCGTCAACAACTTCGGCACTAACTGTAAACCAAGAATCAAAAGAGAAAAATTCAATGGACCAATTATTAATCGTAAATACACTTTGCTTCGTGTAATGATGAAGCTGCCTCCCGTACTCACCTAGTACAACAATATGTGAATCCGTCTTTTCTAATAAAGTTGTGTTCCATTCGTAATGTTGCCGATTGCCATATTTTAATGCCTGAATTGTGATTTGATTTGCCATTGATTCGTCCTTTTACGTTTCGATCAGAAACCTGATTTCTCCCATGATCGCATCAGGGAGCGGTTCATTCATCAGTCTGTTCAGAATGTCTTTATTGGCACCGACTTCTTTCAAATAGGAAAGCAATATCGCCGCCTTCGCGCTCCTATTCATAAGCGCATACGCTACATACCAGACTTCAGGGCTGCCAACTTGAATACTGTTCCACGTAGAGCTCGGAATGGAGGGCAGTCTGCATAGACCTGCATCCGTATAGATCGAGAGTCCTCCGATGATTTCTACCTGAGGTAAATGACTATGATGTACGACTAGCTTATAATCCGTGCCAAATGGGTAGTCCCCACTCGTTATTTCTTCGATTTGCTCGTGCTGCAACGCATTCTTGACCTGATCTTTCGCGGCTTCAACCATGACATCCCAGTCACCCACCGTGTTGGTTAAACCAAAGCTCAGCATTAAGCCACTGCCACCCAACGAGTAACGAATGCCGGATTGGTCTAAGGCTTGGGTTACAGCAACTAGGTTCCCTATATCTGGATTCACTTGGGGCTCTCCTTTTTAAAAACAAATCAACTTCCTTCTATTCTATCACGTTTGCATTCTTGTTCAATTCAACCCCCGTAGTTCGCTTCTGTTCCTTCCAGAAAGAATCCCACTTGCTTAACGTTTCTTGCATAGTGGCTTTCCCTAACAGCATCGCCTGCCCCGATTCCATCGCTGCTTTGCTCCAACTACTGTTGCCCGGATATTGGAAAGGTGGTTTGAAGAGCAGGTAGGTATCTGGCTTGATTGTCATATCGAGCAATGTTTTATATGGACCTGTTTGGAAAAATGCATCCGATACAGCGGAAGTGTGAATCGGAATTAGGCCGTATTTTTTGCATAATTCCGTGTTTTGCTTGGCACCTGAAAGAAATGCGATCAACTTCCATGCTTCTGCTTTATGTTTGGAATAGGAGGCAATACCCCATCCGGCTCCGCCTACACTTACAAGCGCATTCCCTTTGGGCCCTGTTGGTAGTGGCGCTGTCGCCCACGTTCCTGGCTGCATTTTATCCTGTATCGTTTGAATGACATCTGGATCTTGAAGTAATATCCCTGTCACACCTGAGGTGAACGCCTCAACCTGCTCTTGGAATCCCCAGTAAATAGAATCGGGTGGCGAAGCTTCCTTATACAGGTTCACATATAATTCCAGCGCTTTCCCCGCTTCAGGGGAAGCATAAATCGTAGAACCGTCATTCAAAAATTGACCGTCATCCAGATTTACGCGATCACCATTATAAGCCAGGATCAACGTATCTGAGATCGAAATCGAACCTTTAGCGCCACGAAAGGAAAAGCCATACTGATTCTTGGCAGGATCCGTTAGTTTTTTACTCGTTTCATACATATCTTCCCATGAAGAAGGTGGTTTAAGGCCTGCAGCCTCCAACCAATCCTTTCTGTAAAACATTTGACGTTGATACAAGCCGTTGGCTATAAAATAATTCTTACGGCCAACAACAGAGATTGATTTGGCTGCTCTAGTTAACGTGTTTATTTCATCCCAAGAGGACATGTACGTGTTTAATGGATCAATATAGCCTTGGCTCGCCAGATCAGCGACACTAATATCTCTGACTTCCATAACGTCGAGCTCTTGCTTCACATTCAGCATCGTCTTTATCGTAATATCCGCCTGCGTAAAGGGAGGTGATATTAATTCTACATGGATATGGGGGTTTTGGCTTTCGAATTGGGTAAGTAAACCTTTTAAAATCACCGTTCGTTTCGGATTCGTCAAGCTCTCGATCATGCGCAGCGTTACTTTCGAGTCGCCCGATGGTGATGAAGTTGGCAAGGGATTCTCCTGACCTGAACACCCCATTACGAAGATCACAAGCACAATCCAGTTCATGACAATCAGCCCATACTTCCTTTCTCGTTGTTTAATTCTCATCATGGTTTCCCCCTCGCACTCAAATGGTCAGCCACCTTGTAGAAGTTTCCCAGTTGTGTCGTATACCATTCTCTCTGCCAGCAATTCTGCACATTCGCTTGTCGGAATGGGACGGCTGTAAATGTAACCCTGAATCTCATCGCAATTGCAGGCTTGTAATAAAGCCACTTGTTCCATAGACTCTACGCCCTCAGCTGTCACTCGCAATTGCAAACTGTGTGCCATGATGATGATCGCCCCTACGATAGCACGTTCTTTCTCACTGTTCGCAATGTCATCCAGAAACGATTTATCAATTTTCAACCGTTGTATAGGAAAGTTTTTCAAATAATTTAATGAAGAATAACCTGTGCCAAAATCATCTATTGAAATTTTTACCCCTAAGGCATACAAGCCTTGCAAGGTTAAAATAACCTTCTCCACATCCTGCATCGCAATAGATTCTGTAATTTCCAATTCCAAATACTGCGGCTCCAAGCCTGTCTCCTCCAAGATCTGTGCAACGGTTTGGATGATCTCTGAATTTTGGAACTGGTGAATCGATAAGTTGACAGCTACATGTACCTTAGGGAGGCCTGCATCCTGCCATGCTTTGTTTTGCTTACACGCTGTGTATAGAATCCATTTGCCGATTGGCACGATGAGTCGTGAGTACTCAGCAATCGGAATAAACTCCGACGGTGGAATGAAACCATGCTTCGGATGCTTCCATCTGGCTAGCGTTTCAACCCCGATGATACACCCCGACTCTAGTTCAATTTGAGGCTGATAATAGAGAAACAACTCCTCACGCTCTATCGCATGGCGTAAATCTCGTTCTAAAGACAGCTTTTCATATGTATTTTTTTCCATTGTGGCGTTGTAGAACTTATGATTATTTCTACCGCTTTCCTTCGCACTATACATCGCAGTATCCGCGTGCTTGGTTAGGCTTTGGATATCATTCCCATCCTGCGGGTACATACTGACACCTATACTAACAGAGACATGAAGTTCACTCTCTTCATAATACACGGGCATCTCAATTTGACTAGTAATGTCTTGAATGATTGTCAATATCGCATCTTGATCCCCTGAGTTCGGTATCAGCACTAGAAATTCGTCCCCGCCAAAACGGGCGATGGTACATGATTTATCGAATGTATCTTCTAGTCGGCGCGCTGTTTCGATGAGCAGTTTGTCGCCAGCCTCATGGCCAAAGGTATCATTAATAATTTTGAACCTGTCCAAATCTAGAAAAAGAACGGTAAATTCCAGCTTATGTTGTTGCGCGAATTGAATCTCCTTTTCAATAACCTCCATAAACAACTTACGGTTCGCTAGATCAGTCAAGTGATCATGATAAGCCATATATCGGATTTTCTTCGCATTCCGCCGCCTTTGCAAGTACCAGTTAAATAAGTAGGTAAGGATCGCAATTCCGATCATACTAATCAACATACTATTGCCAATGGTGTTCGCATCTTTGAACAATTCCGATCCTGGGATCACAGCTTGTACAATCCAATCACTGGCCGCTATTTTTTCCGCAACAACCAGCTGCATCTCCCCATTCACCTTGACCGTTTTACTTTCGGAAGGATGTCCCGCATGAATTGGATTCGCAGTGAACAAGTTAGGAATTCGATAGAAATCTCCTTCTACTTCTGAATTCGTCCTCGTCAGCAGTTCGTTCGCTGGATTCAAAATGACCATTTCTCCACTTTGAAAATCCCCTATGGAACGCTTTAATACCTCAGAGCTGATCTCAATGAGAAGCACATATTTCAAGCCCGAACTCAATTTAATGAGCCGATTGATGGCAAATGAGGGTTGTCCTAAATTCGAGTAACCGTATCTTTTCGTAGGGAGCCATCCAATTTCGCCATTCGCAATAACCGCCCTCTGAAACCACTCTTCTTTACTATAATCAATCAATTCCGCATGCAGCGTGTCCGTTGTAATTTCTTTCAGCTTCGGGTCCACCGGGATCAAATGTATATTCGTGATATCACTTTTGCTAAAGAATCGAATAGCTAAGCTCTCCACAATTTTATTCCTAGCCACGAATTTGTCATTCTGACTAGTTAACGCGCTGCCGTATACATGGAGTTGATTCAGCATTTCCTCATCGGTCAAAATACTAAAGGTTAAATCCTCGTAATTACGAAAAATAATATTTAACGTGTCTCTGGATTGCGCAACCGTTTGCTTGGTAGCTGAAGTCACCTTGTCTATGACAAGCCGCTGTGAATGTGTATAAGAAAAAAAACTGAACCCAACAAAGAGAATGGCTGTGCCGCCAACTGCCCATACCAACAGCTTCAGACCCACCGACTGTACGCCCGGGGCCTTGCGGAACAAGTTAAAATAATGCCGCCATCGCTTAGCGAGCCTAAATAATTGTATCAAAAGGATAGTCAACTCCTGCCTACTCTACGGTTACTGGACTAAAACATATCATATACCATAAATGTTTAGTATCTATATAGAAAATCATTAATAATGTATTAGCATTACGACGATTTCGTTATTTATACATTTTCTGGAAAACTGTGCCAAATTATTTAGTTGAATCTGTACCAGTCCACTCCCCACTCATACACCGCCCCCTCGCACACAAAAAACCAGCAAACGTTATGTCTGCTGGTTCGGTTCAATTCGTTATATTTCACTCATAATCTACTTGTTAAAGCTGCCCTCAAATGACTCTACTTCTTGCCGAGTCGGCAGCGAAGTCTGAGCACCGAAGCTCGATACCGTCAACGCGCCAACTTTGGCCGCGAACGCGATCGATTGCTCCAGGGTGTAACTTTCACCATGCCATACCGCTAACGCGGCATTGAAGGAATCACCAGCTGCCGTTGTATCCACCACGTTCACCCGATAGGCAGGATAGGACCCTTCCACCCCATTCAGGTGATAAGAAACCCCTTTTTCCCCTTGGGTAATAATCACATCGGTCTTCGTCAAACTCCGCAGCTCGTTCATGATTCCCGCTTGATCTGATCCCGCAATCTGCTCAGAAGTCAGAATGACTGCCTCTGTCTCATTGGGCGTTACCAAATCAACGAACGGCCAAATCTCGTCCGGCAACACCGCGGCTGGCGCAGGGTTCAAGATTACTTTCACACCATGGCTTTTGGCAAGTTGAACCGCGTACATAACCGTCTCTTGGGGAATCTCGAGCTGTACGAGCAAGATATCCGCCCCAACAAACACATCTTTAGCACGCTCTACATGCGCTGGCGTCACGCTGGCATTCGCCCCTGGGACAACCGTAATCCGGTTTTCCCCATCCTGCACTTGAATAAGTGCCACACCTGTTGTCTGCTGAGGATCCACCAACACGTAAGATGTACCTACGCCTTCATTCGTTAATTGCTCCAACATCTGTTTCCCGAACGGATCGCCGCCTACGCAGCCAACCATTTCAACCTGTGCGCCTAGCCTCGCGGCAGCAACCGCTTGGTTTGCACCTTTGCCACCGGGGATCATGACGAATTCCTGTCCCGTCACGGTTTCCCCAGCGACCGGGATGTGTTCAGACTTCACGACGAGATCGATATTAATGCTGCCAACCACGATGATTTTTGCTGTCTTTTTCTGCATGCTGCACCCCCTAGATTTCGATGTACACCGCTTGGTCAGCATCTGATTTCAATGTAATGACACAGTCGAGCGCGTTAACCCCTTCACCTTTCGGTAAAACAGCAAGCGGATTAATCTCTACACTCTCAATTGTATCATGCTGATCATATACCCAGTAAGAGAAAGTTTCCAAGGTTTGGAGCAGCGCGTCCATATCGGTCTCCGGCATGTTGCGGAAGCCTTGTAGATATGTCAGAAGGCCCTTAATCTCACCAAGCATTCGCTTCGCTTCCTCTTTGTCGAACGGAGCCACACGCCAAGTGACTAATTGGAACAGCTCTGTGAGCACGCCGCCAAGGCCGATTAGAACAACTGGACCGAAGATCGGGTCATTGGTCGACCCTAGGATCAACTCCACTTTGTCTCCGACCATTTCCTCCAACAGCATCCCATCTACATCGTCATCAGTATCTGTACTTTGCTGAATACGACGCTCAAAGAATTCCCGCACCTGCTCCGGCTGCTTCAGGTTCAATGCCACGCCGCCGCTATCGCTTTTATGCGTAATTGTTCGTGACACGAGCTTCGCCACATAACGTTTGCCATCGAAAGGCATGGAAGTTAGGAACGACTCAATATCGCCATCATCCGGTAAGAAATAATTCTCTGGAACAGAAATACCGACCGATTGAAGCACCTGCTTGCCTTCGATCTCCGTCAGTGTCAACGAACTTGTCTGCTTCGCAAATTCCTGCAATTGCGCCGCACCATCTGTTGTCGTACGATTGGCTGCAACTTCGCCGCTTAATTCAGCACCACGGGAACGTTCATAAAACTCTGCCAAACGAGTAAGCGTAGAAGCTAATTGCTTAGGATTATAGAAAAGCCGTATTGGAAACTTCTTAACAGCTTGCAATTCAGGATCCTCCAGACTTCAAGTCCACAACCAGTACAAAGGCTTATTGGACGAACGATCCAGCGCGCCAAGACTTTCCGTGAGCGGAGCTTTTCCATGCGTTGCGTATACAATTCCGTTCAATTCCGCCTCATCTTCAAGTGCGGCATGGATCTCAAGAATTTGTTCCATTTGCATCGTACCAGACAAATCGAGCGGATTGTTCGCCGTTCCGAATCCAGTCAGCAGCGTACACTGAGTCCTACAGCGCCCATTTTGTCGCCAACGAACCCTCCGATGCCGCCCGAATGCGATAATACTGCGAAGCGACGCCCCATAAGCGGTTTGGTATATTCACTGCTTTTCACAAGCGCGATGAACTCTTTGTAATCCTTGGCTGCCAGGATACCCTTTTGACGACAGAAAGCATCAAATACTTGCTAGTCTCCCGTCATCGAAGCAGTGTGACTAGCTGCCGCTTTCTGTCCAACAGCGGACTCACCAATCTTCAGAGTAATCATCGGCTTGCCCAACTTAAGCGCTTTATCCGCCAATTTAGCGAATGCTTTCCCATCCTTGATGCCTTCAATAAATAGTCCGACAGCCTTGACATCCGGATCGTCCAGCATGAAATCGGCAAACTGTGTCATCGAGACACTTGCTTCATTGCCGGTCGAAACGATGTAACGGTAGCCAATGCCGTAATCATTGGCCCGATTGAGGAAGCAGAACTGGCCCACATGTTAGCCGTGCTGGAGCTAATTCCCAAGCAGTTGGGCCCGCAAATTGGAATGCCTGTCCGTTCTGACCATGCGGTTAACGTACGCTCGCGCTGTTAGCTTCAGCTCGTAGAGGGCGAAGATAATCACTACTTCTTCCCCTCGAACCCTCAATCCAAGCGAGATGGCAGCAGCATTGTTCAAATGCATGTTGAATTCACGATGCCCCTTGGCATCTTTCATCCCAATCAGCAGCAGGGGTTCAGTTTAGCCTTTCCCAATTTGAACGAAATTGGTTCATCTGGGTTCAAAATCGCAATATGGACATGAAACCCTGGACTACGTTAAATGAATTGCAGCAGCATCGGTTTCTGCTTCGTCCCGATCAAGTGTTTAAAGAAATGGAAACAGGTTTGGATGGCGCATAAAACCAACTATCAAAGCAATAAGCCCCTCCCGTTGTATCCAACTCTGAGAGACGGCTTATACTGCAACGTGTTTCCAAGCGATGATGAGTCGAGTGTGATTTACACACTTTATAACGATACGGATGAGTTGATTGCTGGGGAATTGTTGGTGCACAGCTACCCGGAATTGAAAGAAATCACTGAATTATGGCATGGGGAGCCTGTTCAACTTCAAGTAGAGACAGGAATGATCACAGGGGAAGTGCAGCCTAAGGAGCTCGCGATTATTAAAGTGGCGCGAGGATAAGTACAGGATACACTTACACACATAAAGAAATGGCGTGCAAACCTTGCCAGTTTGTTCGCTGTTTCTTTATTGCATTTACAAAGCAATGAACCTGCATAATCGGTGATGGATGGAGTAACTGGAAAACCTCCAACTATTTTCGGCAAAACCCACTCCAAATTAGAATTAACTGGAAAACATGTAGTTAATTCTCTCTAAATTGATCGTTCCGCCCAAAATGAATTAATTTAACTGCAGGAATTCCATCTATCCCGGAAATTGGCAGAAATTCAGTGGAATTAACTACATAAAATCCA
This sequence comes from Paenibacillus sp. LjRoot153, assembly GCF_964253085.1. Taxonomy (NCBI): domain Bacteria; kingdom Bacillati; phylum Bacillota; class Bacilli; order Caryophanales; family Paenibacillaceae; genus Paenibacillus; species Paenibacillus sp. LjRoot153. The sequence continues at coordinate 1,517,756 of NZ_CAXUQH020000001.1, read as the reverse complement.
TCTAGTTTGGGAGAGAGGTGGGTTTGGCGGGGGAAGATGACGGCAGGTGAAGAAAGTTAGCGGAGGTATATCCCTGTTGCTGTATGATTGGCTAGTTTATTGGTTGTTTAGGTTTGGTTGTTTAGGTTTGGTTGTTTAGGTTTGGTTGTTTAGGTTTGGTTGTTTAGGTTTGGTTGTTTAGGTTTGGTTGTTTAGGTTTGGTTGGTTCACTTCTGTTGCTTCTATTGGTTCTTATTGATTCTTCGGCTTCGGGTTGCGGTGGGTTAGCGATTAGCTGGGCTAAGGTTGGCTAGAAAAACGCCATCCCACTACTAAACTGTACCCCCTGTAAAGGGCATTTTAAAAAAGTCTATGCAGATTAAAGAAGATGATCTCTGTATTGAACAGGGGGCATCTTTTTTTAATTTCACTGCTCTGTCTGTGTTACGTTGCGTCCTCTTTGCGATTTCATCATACGAAATCAGGTAGAGAATTGGATACTGCTCATTTTTGCTGGGGTTAAAATAGACTGTACGAGTTGAAAATCGGATGGATTTCCACTGTACTTTTCGATGATGGAGGTGGATAAAACCCTTATATACTGCGGGTTTTGGCGGGACTGGGGTGGCGTATGAGGGAGAGTGAATGAGACGCACGACGGAGTGCAATATCGGTCTTGAGAACGATCATAAATAACTGAGTATGCAATATACTGTTTATATGATCCACAATTTAAAGAACGGGGAGATATTGAATGATGACTAATTCCATTGAAGTAAGCGGCTTGCGCAAAAGCTTCGGCAAACAAACAGTATTGAATTGCATCGATTTAAAGATAGCAAAAGGTACGATATTCGCACTGCTTGGGCCCAACGGCGCTGGGAAAACGACACTGATTAACATTTTGTCCACTTTATCCGAGCCGGACGGAGGGGTTGCGAGAATCGAAGGTTATGACGTGATCGTTGACCGCAAAGCGGTCCGAAGCTTGATCACACTCACAGGGCAATTCGCTGCGGTGGATGAAGTACTGACCGGGCACGAGAATATCATGATGATGTGTCGGTTGTCAGGTCTATCTGCAGGCGAGTCCCGCATCCGTGCAGCGGAGCTGCTGAAACAATTCGAGCTGGAAGCCGCAGCTGGTAAGCGTGTGAAATCCTACTCTGGCGGCATGCGCCGCAGATTGGATCTGGCCGTCAGCCTTGTCGTTAGTCGTCCGGTGATCTTCCTCGACGAACCGACAACGGGCTTAGATACAGTCAGCCGCCGATCCCTGTGGGAGACTATTCTGCGATTGAAGCAGCAAGGCATGACGATTCTGTTGACGACGCAATATTTGGAAGAAGCGGATCAGCTTGCAGACGAAATTGCTGTGCTGAATCATGGACGCATCGTCGCAACTGGCTCCGCGGAATCCTTGAAAGCTCGTGTTGGCGGCGAAGTCATCGAGCTCCGGAATACGCTGGACGAAGTCATTCTATCCATTCCGACGAGCGGCACTGTTCAGGATGTTAGCCAAACGTTGAACGAGATCGCGGGCTCGTGCCCGCCAGGTACACACATCTTCATTCGCAAGCCAAGCATGGACGACGTCTTTCTGGCGTTGACGACACCTAATCACAAGGAGGCTTCCCTCGTATGAATGATTTCCAATCACTGAAGAACCTACAGCCGTTGAACAATGCCCAACTTATGAATAAGAGCAATCTCCAAGCTATGCCAAAGCCTGCTTCTATCGCAGTAACCAACGCCGTCTTCGTCGGACGCAGCATCCGTCATAGTCTGCGAAACATCGAATCGCTGATGATGGCCATCATGCTGCCCGTTATGCTAATGCTGCTGTTTACCTATATATTCGGCGGCGCCCTTGATCCGAGCGGCAATTATGTGAACTATGTCGTGCCAGGCATCATTCTATTGTGCGCAGGCTTCGGCTCATCCAGCACCGCTGTTGATGTGGCAACGGATATGACCAATGGCATTATCAACCGCTTCCGGACCATGCCGATCAGCAGCATCAGCGTCATTACGGGTCATGTCGCCGCAAGTCTAGCCCGAAACCTGCTAGCTACTTGTATGGTCATCGGCGTTGCCTTGCTTGTTGGTTTTCGTCCAAACGCTACCTTGATTGAATGGCTAGGAGCTATCGGCATCATCATCTTATTCATTCTGACCTTTACTTGGCTATTCGCCGCGATCGGCCTCGTCACGGGCAGTCCTTCCGCTGCTAGCAGCTACGGCTTTGCCCTGCTGTTCCTCCCTTATCTGTCCAGTGCATTCGTCCCGACGAATACCATGCCATCTTGGATGCAAGGTTTTGCTAACCATCAGCCGATTACACCGGTTATCGAGACGATTCGCGGGCTCTTAACTGGAACCCCGGTGCTGAATAACGGGTGGTGGGCAATCGGCTGGTGTTCAGCCTTGCTGGTCATTGCTTTTGGTTGGTGTATCCTGGCATTTCGTAGGAATGGCGGGAAGTAAACTATCGCTAACTTGCTGTGAGCGATTAGCCTTAGGGACGCCGGGAGCGCGCATTGCGCAGCTCTCGGCGTTTTTGCCGTGAAATAAGCACTCACAGAGTGCTTATGGCTTCTAACTGCGCTGCATTTCGTGCAATAAGACCACGTGGTGGGCTTATTGCCTGCGGGTGCGCTGGTGCCAGCAAGTAAAACAAAAAAGCGCCTCGGCTATACCGAGACGCTTTTTGTCATATATCAAGTTGCCCTTATTTCTCCCGCAAATAATGCTCAATCCCATCCAATATCCGCTCGAGTCCGAAATCCAGATCGTTGCCGATCGGATTCTCCACCTCATCCGTGTAGGCACCTGCCATCAAAATCGGATGCAAATTAGGGAAACGATCCGGCTTGACCAACTGCTTCAGTGCGTCAGCATAGGGAATGCCGCTGAAAGCTTCCGGACTCGCGCCATCGCGAATCGCCTTGTCCATGTCCCTTGCAATCAGACCACATGCTCTAGAATAGCTGCTTACGAGCAATAGGAATGACATTTTTTCAAAATCGTTCAGCGGGAAATCCCGCATGATTCTCAGCATCCAGTCGATCACCTGAAGATTGTTTGGCGTGAGAGGAACACTCGTAATCGGAATATCACCATACCAAGCATGTTTGCGGAACACATCCACACAAGCCCAGACGTATTCTCTCATTTCCTCGCGCCACGGTTTCCCCTCAACTTCCGGAGGTATTGGAATGTCACAAATGGCTTCCTGCATGAGTACGAGCAGATCTTCCTTGCTTGTAATATAGCGATACAAAGACATCGTCGTAAAACCTAATGATTGCGCGACTTTGCTCATCGAAACCGCCGCAAGACCATCCCGATCCGCAATAACGATTGCTGCGTCAACAATTTTCTTAATACTAAGCTCGCCTTTCGGGCCTCTGCTAGGCTGCTTGATAATTCCCCAGCTGAGAGCTACCCCTGAAGGTAAGCTTTGTATGATTTCCTCATCGATCTCGTCGCCGATCTCCATGTTGTTCAATCCTCCATCATTCATGCCTTCCGAAAATGTATATCACGTATACAGTATATCATAATCGCTTCAGCATCGCTCTGACAGGATGCCTTTATTCATCAGCCAACGCCCTTCCCGCCGTTGGAAGACAGCTCTGTGAAAATTTACAATTTCGTAATATTCAATTTACATGACCATGACACAACTTTGATATAAGTAAGAAGTTAAGAAAAATGTGGACAATAGCGAGGAGAGAAATACTAATGAAACGCAATTGGATCGTGTTGACATCTTTACTGCTTGCTCTTCCTGTGGCTGTTTCGGGAACAGTAACGGCTCAGCAAGTAAATGGGGAAACCTCCGAAAATGTAACGTACTCGAGCAACGGACAAGTGATTAAGCCATCAGCACCTGCTGTTAATTTGGACGGCAGCTTGTATATGCCAGTTCGTGCGCTTTCTGAAGCCATGGGCAAATATGTTGATTGGGATGAGTTTCGTAACAGCGTATCTTTGACGGACAAGCCTGTTTTTACTGGTAAATATGAGCTCAAGGCACCCAATCTTGCTGAAGGCATTAAAATGGGAGTAGGCTCCTCGTTAACGCACCTTCCAGGAGACCCTGATAATGTATTCTATACAACGGCTGATCGCGGGCCAAACGGTCAACCCACGATCAATGGTAAAACAGTGCGTACGTTCCCGCTGCCAGACTATACTCCAACGATTTATAAAATCGAAGTAAGTAAAGGCGAAATCAACATTTTAGACAAGTTCCCTTTGAAGCTTTCAGGCACAGACCCAGTGTCAGGCAAAGCCACTATTACTGGACTGCCCAATATTAAAGGTCGTGACGAAGAGCCTTATGATGCAAAAGGTGAGAAAGTCCTGGCTTACGACCCCTACGGACTTGATATTGAAGGCTTAGCTTACAATCCTAAGGATGATACCTTCTGGATTTCTGATGAATACGGCCCGTCCATTGTCCATGTGAAGCGTGACGGTACGATCATTGAGCGTATTGTACCTAAAGGTTGGTCAAGTCAGGTCGCCGCTTCACTTGTGCCATCCCGTGAGACGCTGCCAGAAATGTACAACAAACTTCGCCAGAACCGTGGAGCAGAAGCTGTTGGCATTACGCCTGATGGCAAATATATGTTCATGGCCATGCAGAATGCACTTCGTAATCCGGATAAAGCTATGGATAATTCACGTCAGGTACGGATTATTAAGTTTGAACTAGCGACTCTCAACCCTATTGCCGAGTTTGTATACGTCCTAGAAGATGCGAAGCAATTTAAAGAACTTACTCAAGGAGATATTGTCATCTCCGATATGGTTGTCGTGAACGAGAACACGCTATTAATCGATGAGCGGGATAAATTCTCTGGCGATAAAGCACAGTTGAAGCGCATTTATGCTATTGACCTTTCAACAGCTACTAATATTATTGGCAAATACGACACTACGGCAGCGGCAGGTAAAACGATTGAGCAAATGACGACTGCAGATCTGAAAGCAAGTGGTATCCTTCCTACGACGAAACGAACGGTACTGGATGCCGTAGCATTCAAGTTCCCTTATGAGAAAATTGAAGGTGTTTCGCTCATAAATGGTGATACGCTTGCCATTACGAACGATAACGATTTTGGCATTGACAGCAAAACGCCAGAAAATGGAACACTTCTATGGACATTTAAGCTGCCATACACAATTAAATAGGTACACGAAATGAAACGACCCGGAAGTCCAATGATGGACAACCGGGTCGGTTTACGTTTTCCCATAATTTCCTTACCGCATACGCTTCGCCATATATTCCCTTGGCGTCATCCCAAACTTCGTTTTGAACAGCTTATAGAAATAACTTTCGTTCTCCACACCAACACTCTGCATGCCTACTGATTTACTCAGAGGGAGGGTTGCAGATCAGTAGAAACTGCAATAGATAGAAGACAGATCTTAAACTCCACCATCTGCCGCTTTCTGTGTACTTTAACACGCATATCACTACTGGGGAGCAAGGATCCCCGTTTGGTGGTCACTCCAGCGTGCCTCAAGGGGCAAAATAACTGGAAAAACTAAACTACAGCTATTTTTTGACAAATTCATTCCATATTCAGTTTAGCTGGAAAACATACAGTTAATTTCCAACAATTCGTCTAATCTGCCCTCATCTGCTGAAATTAACTGTACAAAATCCATCTATTCCTCGTATTTCTTCTAAATTGGAAAAATTAACTACATGAAATCCATTTATTACTTGGTGGGAGATGTGAACGGGGGTGGGGGGATATGATATGGGGCATATGAGAGATCGATGGATGAAAGACGGCTAGTTTGATTGGAGAATGGAGCACGAGTTGCGGGTTGCGGGTTCGGGGTTGCAGGTTGCGGGTTGCGGGTTCGGAGATGTTATGACCACCGTAGCCCGGGGAATACGAGTGATGACCCCAACTGAAAAAAGGGAGACGAGGCGCTAGCGCCCGTCTCCCTTATCCACTCACCCCATATTACTCTTGTACTGCGTCGGCGTAACCCCTGTATAGCTCTTAAACAATTTGCAGAAATAGCGGTAGTCGGAGATGCCGACAGCGCCGGATACTTCGTATATTTTCATCGTGGTCCGCTCCAGCATCTCGCTTGCTTTCTCCATACGAACCCGGTTCACGTATTCCAAAAAATTCTCGCCGATCTCCTGTTTGAACATCTGACCCGCGTACGAGGGATGCATATGAACGAGCTTAGCGAGCTCTGCCAGCTGCAAATCCGCTTGATAGTGCTCGCGAATGTAGCGGCACATCCATTGGATCTCCTTGCGTACAGTCACCGGAGGCTGGGCTTGCTGACTCCACCATTCGCAGATGGCATCAATGGTTGCCAACCACCACTCAAGGTACGTGTTCCATGTCGTCAACCGATCGATGCCACTTAACCTAGCAATGACGGCGTCTGGCAGCCGCACAAGTTCAGGTTGCAGCATTTGTCTCGTCAGACGGAGCAAGTCCCCTGGATGAATTGGTGGCGCGCCGAGCGTGATCATCACGGTTACAGCCTCGCGGAAAACCTCCACATTCTCACGCTGCAAAGCCTTGACAACAGCCGCTGTCCACTCCCTCGACTGCTGCGCATCGAGTCGCCGAAGCACGATCGAGGGTTTCTCACCCTCAGAATAGAAATACGCAGCCAGCCCATCCCTGCCTTTGCGTATAAGATTTGCTAGCTGTTTCTCTGTCCATCTTAGCTTCCCTAACTCTTCTACAGATCCGATATGAGCGAGGCTTTTCACAGGAGCAAACACATGGACCGCATCTTGCGCCATTCTTGCTAGTTGGCTCAAATGAAAGGCAGGAATCTCTCGCTTCGAACCGATTAGCAATAGTAAATGGGTATGGTGCAGGGGCAAGATAGCTAACCCGTTACCATCGCCTAACATCTGGGCATCCAGTTTGACTTCAAGTACTTCGGCTAGTTGGCTTTGCAGCTGCACGAGTTCCTCAAGTGTTGGATCAACTTGCCCTGAACTCCCCGTCACACGCCAGCCTATCGTTATTCCCACCACATAACTCGCGGATTCCACACCTGTAAGCCACTCACTTGGCACTGGAAGCTCTTGTATACTTCCCTCGCCCTCCATCAGTCGCTCTGTCCATTGACGCTTCTTCGTCCACTCTTTCTCCCGTTCGAGCTTAAGCCTCATCTCCAGCTTGTGATCAATATCGAGCTCTTGCTCCAGGTCCTCAGCTACCTTGCGGCAAGCTTCAAGGATTTGCTCCGGGGTTTGTGCGAGCTTAATTAAGTAGTTATCCACGCCTAACTCAATCGCCTTCCTCGCATATTCGAACTCACCGTAAGCGGTCAAAATAACGATTCGGACGCGCGGCCACCTTTTGCGGACATAAGCAGCTAACTCCAACCCGTTCATATTGGGCATCGTAATATCCGTAAGCAGCAAATGAGGAACTTCTCGCTCAATCATGCTGATTGCTTCTTTGGCACTTGAAGCCGCGCCCATGAACGTAAATCCCCCGTCTGACCAAGGAATACGCTGCGCAAAGCGCTCCCTTACCCATTTCTCATCATCCACCATCAGTATTTTCAGCATGATCGTCTCGTCCCCTCTCCCCGACGCTATCCTTGCTCTCTCGGCTCTCCGGCCGGCAGATGAATCGTCACCGTTAACCCCTCATCCGGTTCATTGGCAAAATGCAGGCCATACGGATACCCGAATGTCATCCGCAGTCGCTCTTGGACATTCCGCATGCCCAAATTGTTTAACCCTTTGTTCGCATTTGCAGCACCAGTTTCCTCTAGCAGTAGCTTCAGCTTATCCGGCGCAATCCCCGGTCCTGTATCGGAGACCTCCAGCACCACGCCTGCTCCCACATGCTCTTTTCCACAAACAATAATATGATTGACACCTTCCTTACTGAGTCCATAGAAAATGCTGTTCTCCACCAACGTAATCAACGTCAGCTTCGGGATCGGCGTCGCATTGTAGAGCTCCGGCACAGCAATATCCATCACAAATACGTCCCCATACCTCAGGTTCATAATCTGCACGTAATTGTCCAATTGCGCTAATTCATCCTCGACCGTTACAATGTCCCCTACCTTGTCAGTTGAGTATTGCAGCAAACCCATCAATGAGCGGATCATCTCGCACATCTCCTGCGTTTGTCCCGTTTCCCCCAAACAATAGATCGCATTAAGCGTATTATTCAGAAAATGAGGATGAATCTGCGATTGCAGCACCTTGAGCTCATGATGTCGCTTCTTTTCTTCTGCTACGCGCAAATCGTCAAACAAGGACTGGATGTCATCCATCATGCCATTGAAGCCATTGGCAATATGCGTAAACTCATCATTGCGTTTGAGCTTGATGCGAGCTTCGAGCTCCCCGCGCGCCGCGGCTTTGAATTGTCGCGTGATGGCGGTCACGGGTTTGCGAATATAGTTCGTAATCCAAACAGAAAGGATGAAGGCAAGGATGATCGCCACTAACAACACAAATACCAGTTGCTCTTTCAGTGACTCCAGTAAAGGAAAAGCTTGCGACTCCTCAATAACGGAGAAGACGAACCAATCCCAGCGATTTTGATTAGAACTAAGGACCATATAGTTGCCAAATGAGGTGTGAACGGTGTTAAAGGAAGTACCGCTTTGCTGCGTAAGTACCTGTAACGCCTCTTTCATTTCCAAATGATTGAGATACGTCTTCGGGTACGCTAGGTACGTATTCGTGGAGAGGTAATCGCCCTGGCCTGTAAACAAATAGATGCGCCGCTGATTGTCCGGATCGTCTTGAATAATTTGTGGTCCGGTCAACGCATTTAAGTTGACATCCATGGCCACCACTCGCCGGCTGTCGATTTGCTTAGAGACTGTGAGGACGAAGTGGTCATTGATCGTATGAGGAGGGCTCCACCAGAAGCCCGTTTTACTCGTTTGATTGGTAATTTCAGCAATGCGTTCTTCCGGGACGTAAACACGATAACCATACGGAGAGCTGATCCGTACCGTGTTATCTTCGATTACATAAATACTGGCGATCTCCTCCTGATGGTAGGACAACACATTTTCCATGAGTTGGACGAAATCTTTTTCCCCCATATTATAGAGGACTGGCGTGGAGAGGAAAATCAATTGCGTTTGTATATTATTCATTAAGGTTTTGATATAATTTTCGACTTGAACAACAGAGCCTTGCAGCACTTTTTCGTTATTTTGCTTGATAGGCTCGAATAGCCGTTGGTAGCTGAACACGCCGATCACCAGAAACAGCACGATAACCGACATAAAGGTAAGAATGAAAAGCTTGGTGGAGACGCTGGAAATGAAGTTAGTTCTTCTTAGTCGACGAAACATGCCAGAACCCCCTATACCCTACAGACCATGATATGAACTCCTATATGTAGTATAGAAAATTACTAGACATTTAACTAGAGTTCGCGACGAGAATCTCCATAACGGACAACGACGCCCAGCACTTGCTGTGGCGCTTTACGGTATAAGTCATAGGCTTCTCCGATACGCTCCAATGGCAAAATGTGCGAGATCAGCGGCGCGATGCTCAGCTTCCTCTCCGCCAATAAACGAATATATTCCGCCATATTGCGGCCCTCGGTCCAACGAACAAGCCCTATCGGATAGTCGATACCCTTCATCTCGTAATCTCTCAGATATCGTCCAGGTCCGCCTGCACGGGAAATGAGGATTTGCGCTTCCTTTTGAAACATCAGCTCCCGATTGAACGTCATGCTTACATCACCAACGATAACAATCTTTCCCTTATCGCGGATCCAGCCCAGCGCTTTATCGATCATCTCGCTGTTGCCGCCACCGACACAAAGAATGACAGCATCCACACCAGCTCCCCCGGTAATCTCCGGTAGGTTACACACCATTTCCACCTCTTGATCAAAAACAAACCGTGTACCCGAGGCGGTTAGTTTCTCCGCACGCTCGGCTACACGATCGATTCCGATGACGATGTTCGCCGAGGCTTGGGCTATTTGGCACACCATCTGCCCCAGTATGCCTAAGCCAACAACGAGAACGGACTCACCGAATCGCAGATCGGCTTGTCGTAAGGCATGAATAGCAATAGCGCCGAGCCCTACATGAGCGGCTTCTTGGGCATCCACTTGCTCTGGCAAGGGGACCACCAGATGCTTCGGGACTTTAAGAAGCTCGGCATGACGGACAAACGGCGAACCATAGCAGGCGACGCGGTCCCCTTTTTTCACATGCGTAATACCTGATCCGACTTCCTTCACTTGACCCATGGCACTATAGCCTAAGAAAATGGGCTCGTTAGACCGTATGTCCTTCAGCATCATTTCGGTGCCTGGACTGATCGCAGAGTATTCCGTTTGCACTAACACATAGTTGGCTTCGACCGCTGGCCCCTCCGTGTCAATAACTTCCACACTGCCTTCTCGTGCAATAACTGCTCTCATAGCTGTTACAATCCTCCATTACCCCTTAATTGAACCCAGCAATGCGCCTTTCACAAAATACTTTTGCAAGAAAGGATAAACAATTAATAACGGCAATGTTGCCACAACGACAACGGCCATCTTGATCGTTTCTGGCGGCAAAGCATCCAGTACGAGTGAATTAATCGAAAGCTCGGTAGAGACATTCGGCGTTTGAATCATACTTCGGAGCACGACCTGCATCGGCATGAGTGACTTGTCAGATAGATAGAAGATCCCTTTGAAATATTCATTCCAATGGGTAACGCCGTAGAACAGACCAATCGTCGCCATAATGGGAGCAGACAACGGGAGGACGATGCGGAACAAGGTTGCTAATTCACCACATCCATCAACGCGTGCAGCTTCCTCTACTTCAGCGGGGAGATTCTCGAAGTAGGTTTTAACAATCAACAAATTAAAGGTAGACACCATACCCGGTATCACGAGTGCCCAGACCGAATCATATAAACCAAGGCTGCGCACCAGAATGTATAGCGGGATAATCCCCCCGCTGAAAATCATCGTAAACACGAGCGCCATCAGAATAAAATTGCGGCCTGGCACCGACTTTTTGGATAATGGATAGGCCAGTAGGGTCGTCACAATTAAATTCAGCGTCGTACCTACCACTGTGATGAATACCGTAATTTTCAGGGCTTGTGGGATCCGAGGTGAACCGAATATTTCTTTGTACGCTTGAAATGTCATATGTTCGGGCCATATCACGAAACCGCCGTTTTTCATGACTTCCACATAAGGTGTAATGGAGACGATAGCCACATAGTAGAGTGGGAATAACGTAATCAAGGCGAAAAAGCCCAAGACTGCATAAATCACCATATCTACCGCATGGTCCCCTTTGGTTTTATGACTCACAAATGACATGCGAATCGCCTCCTACTCCGTCGTTGTCGTATACCGTTACCATATGCCAGAGCCTCCCATTTTCTTAGCAAGTCTGTTTGCACCAATCACGAGCACCAGTCCAATGACCGATTTGAACACACCCATGGCTGCAGCTACACCAAACTCGAGACGCTCAAAACCGTAGCGATACACCCAAGTATCCACAATATCTCCAACATCATAGACCCGAGCATTTAAAAAGATGAAAACCTGATCGAAGCCTGCATCCAAGATGCCGCCAATGCGAATAATCAGCAGGAGCACGAAAACATCACGGATACCCGGCAACGTAATATGCCAGAGCTGACGCCAACGTCCTGCACCATCCACGACGGCAGCTTCATAAAGTTCCTGGTTGATGGATGCTAGAGCTGCTAAGTAAATAATCGCTCCGAATCCGGTATTTTTCCAAATTTCTGTTAGTACCAGCAAAGGTCTAAAGAAGTCCTTGTTCGTTAGTAAATCAATCGATCCCCAACCCATATCCCGAACGAAGGTACTAATCAAACCAGAGCCTGGGGCGAGGAAGGAAAAAGCTAAACCATACACAATGACCCACGACAGAAAATAGGGCCCATAAGTAATCGTTTGTACAGCGCGCTTAAACCATCTGACCCGGACTTCATTCAACATCAGTGCAAGGATCACATCGGGTACCATGCTCCCAACGATTTTATAAACACTAATCAATAAGGTGTTTCTCATAATGCGCACAAATTCAGGATTGTCAAAAATCACCCGAAAATTATCGAAACCCACCCAAGGGCTTCCCCAGATGCCCTTCATAAGATTGTAGTCTTGAAATGCAATCAAAGCACCTATCATCGGGGCGTAGTGAAATAATGCATAATAGATCAACCCAGGGATCATCATGAGGTAAAACCATCTGCTCAGATATATACTGCGTAGCTTGCCCTGCCTCATCGGGCGTGAAACGGTAGGTTTCTCTTGTCTTGCAGCTATGGTTTCCGCCATCGCCATCTCCTCCTAGTTGTCATTTCCAGATAGAAGGCAGAAGGAAACCCTTGAACTTTCCTCGGGTTCCCCTCGATGCCTTACCACATTTATTTAAAGTCGTTCAGCTTCTTATCCTTCAGTGCCCCGTTAATTTGCTTCGTATACTCCGTGAAAATTTCTCTGCCTTTGAATTTCGTCATCAGCTCTTCACGGTATTGCGGCCAGTTTTTGCCGCTTTTGTCTTCCAGCACCGCTTTGATGTGGAATTTACTCATTTCTTTGCGAAAATCTCCGATGTTAATGCCAGCAGGAGGAACTAAGCTCACAGGAGGCAATGCGTTATGCTTCGGAAAGCTCTCAACTGTTTTCAAAATCGCACGGTCATGCTCAGAAATACGGGAATCGATCAGCTCAAATCCAAGAATATTCGGCTCTTCTGGTGTAAAGGCAGCGTACACGTTCAACCAGTTACCAGCTTTCGCGATATCCGCTTCGAAGTTAGCTACGTTCAACGTAATCTTGTTGCCTGCTTTGGTATAATGTTTGCCTTCTTGACCATAATGCGTCAGCAGGAAGCCTTCTTCACCTGTTAACCAGTTAAGAATTTCCAAGGAGCGCTTCACTTTATCAGGCGTTTTATCAGCTGATGTTTTGCTAATAAGGATCGTAGCTTCAGGTACGTTATATTTCCAAATGATCGGCTTATCCAGCGGGAAAATTGGCTGCCAATTCGCTTTAGGGTCAAGCGCTTTTGAACGGTTTTGCACGCTAGTTGCTAAGCTGTCCAAGGCGACGCTTTTATCGCCGCTAAAGAACATGCCAACCTTGCCTTGTGCTGCTTTATCTAAATGAGCAGGTGCCTTATTCAGGAACCAATCCGGATCAACAATCCCTGCATTGTTCCATTCCACGACTTGATCTAGGACACCTTGCACTTTAAGGTCAGTACGGTTATCCACGTAACTATTGTCAACAATTTGGAAGTCTGCGACAAAGCCATTATTTAACCATTGTGGGAAGTCGAAAGGTAAGGTTACACCACTGCCTGCTGCCGAGAAGCCGTACGTATCTTGCTTGCCGTTGCCATCAGGATCGCCTTTGGTGAATTGCGTCATGACATTGGTCAATTCGGCGTAATTTTTCGGGGATTTAAGCCCCAGCTTATCAAGCCAATCCTGACGGATGTACCAAGATGCATAAGAGTTACGTTGGAAAGGATCAATCGCCCGCGTGAATTCCCCTTGCTTAAGCTGGAACGCGTCTACTTCATCTTTGGATACCCATTTGTAGTAGTTCGGTAAGGCTTCTTTCGTGAAGTATGGAGCTAGATTCGCGGTGATACCATCCGTGATGTATTTCTGAGACTCTGCTCCGCCAGCGATGAAAAGATCCGGAGCTGCTCCTCCAGCCAATGTAGCATTGAGCTTGTCATGGTACTCTTTGCCCATAACCATATAATCAATTTTCAAATCTACGTTAAATTTTTCTTCGATGGCCTTCTTCACGAAATCTTTGTCCCCGGAAGGTAAGGTCACATTCGCGAGGTACCCACTGGCAACAGACCAGTTCAAAGCTAGCTTAGCTGGCTTCGCTGTTCCCGTCGCATTGGGTGATCCCGTTGCTGGTGTATCTGTGGCTTTGTTATCTGAGCATCCTGTAAGCGCAAACATGGTGGCGAGTCCTAATAGAGTTAATTTTTTCATTGTACAAACACCCCTCCTATTTATACTTTCGTGAGCTGTGGATCGTGGAGCGAAAAGCGTAAACCGTAAACAATAACATTTAAGCACTCACTGCTGGGCTAGCTATTTGGTAACGTTTACTTGTTCTTAGTATAGGTCGGTTACATGGTCGAAACTAGCAGACGATTTCAAGAAATAGTGGAGATAATACAGAACTGACTTAAAAGTGTGGAATTAATTCGACTTCGTTGACTATCTCACCTCCAAATCACCTTCCTTATAAAAAAAACGCCGCAAGCTCCCACAAAAGGAGACTGCGACGTATTTCTTTACTCTGTATGGGCTAATTTGGTTGTTTCTCGTTCTATAAATGTAAGCGGGACTTCAAATTCTCGCTCCTCGCTTGCCTCTACGGAATGTCCAAACTTATGCAGCAATTTTCCAATGGCCATTTGCGCCTGAAGCTCATAAGGAATGTCCCAGCTGGAAATGCCAGGGTAACTATGCCTTACCATATAGTCGTTATTAATACCGATCATTTGTAGTCGGTCCGGGAAGTCGATCTTCTGTCTATTGGCAGCCGAAAGCAGCTTTAAGGCAACATGATCATCAAAAGCGATGATCCCTGTTCGCCGCGCTGACCCCGCCATCATCTCTTGGAAAAATGTCTCCAAGTCCAATTCTTTCATTTCGACGATGCGATGAGGAATCTCCACGGTCAGTTGCTGTAAACCCAGATGAAACCCATTCCGGCGCTGTTCATCAATCACATTCGAATGCTTGCTGCCCACGTAAATGAGTTCATCGCAGCCGCGATCGGCAAGCAATTTCGTTGATTGTCTGCAAGCTTCGGCAAAGCCTAGATTTACTGCACCAACGGCAATATCCTCGGGCCAACCCCAGCCATTAATGAGCACTAGAGGCGTTCCGCTGTTGACGATGGCGCGTGTGGAATCCTTTCCCATCGCTAAGCCATGACAGATGAGTCCATCCACTCTTCGCTGCAGTAACACTTCTAAGTTTCTTCGTTCAATGGTCGGATCGAATCCACCTGAAGAAAAAACGGATAAATGATAACCCGCATGATGAGCTTCCAATTGTAAATACTCGGCTAACCGTCCGTAATAACTCGTTAACCCAGGAACAATGAGACCAATCTCAAAGGTTTTGTTACGACTTAATCCTGCTGCCATTGTGTTGCGTCGATACCCCAATTGCTCTGCCGCCAATTCAACTTTACGAATCGTCTCCTTGGACGAACGGATCCCACCTCTATTCAGCACATTGGAGACCGTGGCAATCGATACCCCAGCTGCTGCTGCCACTTCTACAATGGTGACTTGTTTTGGTCTGCTCATATGTGTTTCAGCTCCATCGGTTAAACGTTTAACTAGCTCCTTTAGATTAAATTGATCTAATTAACCTGTCAAGCGAAATGCGACGGAATCACTGAACTATTTTCAAAAAAAGAATCGCCCCTAGGCCACAAACTCTGCCTTAGAACGATTCCTTTAACCGTTATTCTTGTTTAATGTGGGTAAACCGTCTCAAATTCGTCGCCGCAAGGACCGCCATTGGGATTGATCTCCAAAGAGATAGCTTCCCCATTTGCTCGATACAAAGGTCGGTAATGATTGCTAATATGCGTCGCAGAAGCATTGGCATAATGGCAGATGAACGCGCGGCGGAAGCGATCCTTGGACTTGTTTCGATAGGAACCATGAATCAAATTCCCATTGAAAAAGAGAACATCCCCTCGGTCCATAATGACCGGCATTGCCTTCTCGTCCTTCGGCGGTTTCACGTAGTGGGTCGTAAATGATTCCTTAGAATCTGCGATATCGGGACATGAGATTTCGAGGGCATTCGTTTTCGGTACAACGAGCAACCCTCCATTTTCCTCGTCAGCCGCGTCGATCGCCGTCCAAGCAGCAATACAATTGCCTGGCTCAACCTGCAGATAAAAGTTATCCTGATGCAGCGCTTGCCCCCGGGAGCCCGGTGGTTTGTAATAAAACATGCTTTGCGCAGCCAGCGCCTCTTCCTCATACAAATCTGCTAGTACTTCTAATACAGGCTGATGCAGCATATAGGTCTTTGCTGTTTCATTAAACCGATGCGGGTGCATGACACGCGGATAGCGTTTCAAAGGATCTACGACTTCAGCCGTCAACTCAGGCTCAAAATGACCTGGAATCGATTGCTCGCTAATCGCTTCAAAGGTTTCATCAATTTTAGCCAAATCCCCCTCCGAAAAAAGACCCTTCACGATCACGTATCCCTCTGTTTCAAAATGCTGTTTTTGTTCCTTCGTCAGTTTAACTAGTGCTTTCGTCATCGCTCTTACCTCCGTAATCAACTTGTTTTTCTATGTCTTTAGCATAACGAAAAATCCGTTTGCATAGAAGTAATAATCATGCTAATGATTCCTATAATCCTGCTATTCCGTGGTATACTAGAATCTAACTTAAACAGGCAAAGAAAGGAATTTCCCAGCATGCAATTGGATACATTGTTGGCGGGCCATTATATAGAGCCTGATTCGTATGTTACTATGCGTCCTCACGGTCGGGATGATTGGTTATTGATTTTCACATTGGATGGAGCAGGCTTTGTTAACTACCGAGGTACAGAACACGTCTGTAAGAAAGGAGCTCTCATCTTATTGGCTCCCGGAACTCCCCAGTATTATGGCACATTGAAAAACCATACCTGGCAGTTCGTTTGGGCGCATTTCCCCTCCACACTCACAGAAACCAACTTGCTCCCACAAGAGGGGCAACTCCTCATCAACATTGAGAACGAATCTATCCAAGAGCGAATTCACCTAGCTTTTGCTCGCATATTGGCAGATTCCCGTGAACGCGGTGAGTATTGGTTCGAGCTCTGTTGCAGTTCCTTACGGGAAATACTCCTCATCATGGCTCAGAAAAGCATGCGCAAAATGGACCCCCGCATTGAAGAGGTCCTTCACTTGCTATCACAACAGATGCGCGAACAGATACGCCTTGAGGATCTTGCTCAGACAGTCGGTCTCTCGCCGTCGAGATTATCTCACCTTTTCAAAGAGAGCACCGGCTATTCCATCATTGATACACTGAATCGCATGCGGATTCAACAAGCAGTTATGATGCTGGCCCATACGGGACGCAGTGCTTCGGAGGTCTGTTACGACGTTGGCTTTCAGAACTATAACCATTTCACGAATCAATTTCGTAAATGGCAGGGCATGACCCCGAGTACGTTTATGAAAAATCCACGGCAATGAATAATTTATTTTATTCCTATAAGAATACTATGAATTAGTGTATAATGGTGATATTAACATCTCATTGTGAATGGAGGATGACCATGACGAACCCACTTTTGCATGGCGATTACGATTGTGTAGATGAGGTTCCCTTGCATCGTGTACGAGGGAATCAACTAGGTATTCTGTTAAGTATAGTTGCCAGTGTTCTAAGTCAGCAGCTTTGGATTCTTGTCGTTCCTTTGATCATTCAGCTAATTAGTCGTTCTTTTGGCGTAAAATACAATCTTTTTGTCCGACTGTTCTCTCGACTCTTTCCTGTTAGTGCACGAACGGAAAGCCGTGTGTTGCTTCGTTTTAACAATTTGCTAGCGATTCTTTTTCTCGTCGTTACCTTAATAGCTTCACTTTTCAATCTCATGACTCTGGCCTACATCACATTAAGTATGCTCACCATAGCTGTCGTACTGGCTTTATGCGGCTTTTGCTTTGGATGCTTCATCTATTTTCACTGGAAGCAATACTGGGCGCGAAGATCTGCCTAAGTCCAAATGCTGAAAACCACAACCATCAAGGTTGTGGTTTTTGGTTTTATTTTTACAATCACGTTCATTTCTCTGGCATCGAAATATCCACGTATACATGCCCCTCAATAATAAGGGGGTGATATTTTTCCAATCTTGGCAGCGCCATACCGACAGCATTTCCCACCGTATCGAATTCGGCTCCGTGACAAGGGCACCAGAAGAAAAGATCCTTTTTTCGATTACGCTGCGCTTCTGTAGCCGGCTCCACCGAACAGCCCAGATGCGTGCATGCCGGTGAAAGGATAACAAGCGCGCCGCGCTCATCTTTTGTCACATAAACGAAGCCCTGCTTAGGCGTTTTTACCCAAGCATCCTCGATCGTAGCGTTATAATAAACCTTCTCGTAGCCAGTCATAGCTTGCAGGTGCTCTACTTGGCCGACCTTTACGAAACTAGACGGAATTTCCCGAGTAGCCTGCTCATCCTGCTTTTGCCCATGAACCGCTCCGTAATAAAACAAAGCCGTATTCCCAAGTAACACACCAGACACGCCTAGTACAACTTTACTTGATGTGCTCAGAAAGGCTCTTCTTGTGATCTTACGAGGTAAATGAACAGTCATAAGAAGGTCAACTCCTTCACTATGTGAGAATTCCACTAATTGAATACCCTGATGCTTTTAACTGTAGGCCGATCCATAGAAACAATGAAGGTATTGCAAAAAAACAAAACGTAAAATGTGGTCCAGGATTCATGTTAAACGCATCTACCAGTCCAAATATATACAAGTAATATCCTAAAAATATCATCCAATTAAATCCCATCATACTTGGGAATATCCAAGTATATAGCCCTAATATGAAACCGACTACGCTAACAAATGAGACCGATAGAAGGTTTGCAGCGACTGACCCCATGGGTCTAAGAAAGATATTTCCAAGTAATACATAGCCCGAAATGACTAACAGCATCATAAAAATGATGAGTACCGGGTGATTCCCACTTGCTAATAGCATACCTGACATCACAAGGATCAGCATGTGAAAAACAAAGGACAGCAGGATATTCCGAGTCATAATCCCTCCCCCTATCGGCATATAACCAATACACTTCTTCCTTATTTTAACATATGAACAATAAAAAAGAAGCCGGATCTATGATCACAGCTTCTTCATTCTTGCGTTTATCCGAAAGGAGAAATTAAACATATTGCAGGCAATACTTCAACAATTTTCATTCCAATATGGATACATTTATAATTCGAACATTATCCGGTAAACAGGTTTACTTCTAATTTCATTTTTAACGCAATAAACCCTATTATTGCCCGAATGGGTTCCAAGTATACATAGGATTTTTAGATCATTATAGAAAAATACCTGTCCCACTTTTGTAGGTGCTTGGCATAACAATGCCTAGGCTTGCCATTATACATAGGGCGGGTAAATTGGAGAGCAAACCCTGCAGCTTCTAAATTATGTTTGCTCACAACATTGTCGGGATGAACCGTTGAATATAAGTATCGGTAGCCGTTTTCCCGCGCTCGCCCTTCACGTAAGGTATGGAAATATCGTTGTAAACCCTGGCCACGAACAGATTCATGGACGATTGTCGCGTCAAGGCTGGCTACGTATGGTAAATCTGACTCAGGCACCCCAAATTCCCGGCCAAGATTACTTTCACTCCGACCAGGGAACGCCAATACGGAATAGGCAACAAGCTCCTCGCTTAGAAAAGCGCCATATATCTCACCTTTTTCTTGTATGTGAACCTCCAAGTAATCTTCATCATCCATGGCAAAAAGGTCTTGCGAAGCAAGTCTAGATACGACATCAACCATAAGGGCTCGAATCGCTGGAACATCCCTACACCCTAATCGGCGGATTTCCAAATTCCCTATGTTTTGAACCCACATGACAAAAGCTCCTTCATTTATGTATTAATTACTTACCAGGCATAGGTCTTATTATTAAAAAAATAAGAAGAATCATCCCCATATACCCAAAGAGTGGGTATAGATACGTAAGAAGTGATGTAAAACCAACCTGACTGATTAATAAACATGTTAACAAAGTAGCTAGAACTACCCAATTTCGTGGGAGTGGATGTATACGTTGAATATGTCGAGTAATTCCGAACACATTTCCAATTAACGTCGTTACGATTTCCCCGTAAATAACCAGGATGAATAGAACATGAAAGAACCGTCCAAAACCTCGTATAATTTCAGCCATAGGAATTTCAAAATTCAAGATCTCCGGCATCCGCGAATGTATCGCAAAATGACTGATTAACAGCATAACACCAAGCCCAATGCCTCCCCACAGGCCGCCCCATTTCAATATGCTCTCATCCTGAACCTCACTGCCTAACGGCACCAAGACCGCTTGAGCAAAGGCGAAATTTAAGGCGACATATGTAAACGGACTCATGATCCATTTCAAATGGGTACTTGCTTGCAGCTCTTGCCAATTCGTAGCTCCCCCAATCCCATCTAACCCAACAACACGGGTGATCACAAGCACCATGAAAAAAAGCATCAACGGCATGACAAGAGAATTAATGGCTAGAATCCCGTGCATTTCTTTGCTCATGACCAAGTAGCACAGCAGCATACTAATAATGATTCCAAACTGATACGGTAGTCTCAACTGCTCTTCGAAAATAGAGCCAGTACCCGACATCATCACAGCGGTCACGCCGAATAGGATAATAAACGTCAAGGTATTCGCGACTTTCCCAAAAAAATCTCCAAATAAATAATCGTTCAGTTCCTGATAAGAAGATGCCTTAAGTCGATGCGAGAGGATCATCATTTTCGTCCCAATCCATATAAAAAAGGCCGTCGCAATCACTATGCCAACTCCGCCATACGCTCCGTAGATTGTGAAGAAATGCATAATAGACTGCCCAGAGGCAAATCCTGCCCCTACCACAGTTCCCATATACGTTGCTGCGATTTGTAAAATCATGAGCGTTTTTGGCTTCATAGCTCCCCCATAGTCAAGCAGTATCTTGTACATCTCCATTGTATGTAAGATAAGCTTGTATATGCCAGTTGACAGGAGCTATCCGTTCTTAACTATTTTGGGCAGTACTAACTTAGGAAGTAAACCACTTGGGGATACATTTCTCAAAATTTTGATGATCATCTAACACAATACGAATTCTACCCAACATGGATTGGAGCTGCTCTGGAATCACCTGCAGCGTCCAGGTAACTGTCCCAAAAATAATCATAGCCGTGTACAGCGCGTACAATCGCCAGAACTCCTCCGGAACAGTGCCATTAAAGTAACCTCGTATTTGCCCCCTGCAGAATGGGGTACTAACCTCGCGGGGCGATTCTATCGCACCGAATTGTATCGGTTTCGACGTTCTTACCCCACGATCAAATACATTAGCAACAACATTAAATTCTGATTGCTTTTTTTGCATTTGTTTCAGAGGTGCCGTGCGTAGTACATAGTGAGGCGTTTCACTATTCTCATATAAAAAATACTTATTATCGAAGGAGAATCCTTTGGTAATCCGTGAAATTTCGGTCACGTTATTCAGGGATGGTAAGTGCTTATGAAGATCAGATAAGTTCATAGGAATGCTCCTTTGGATGAGAAAATCTTTCTATGAATTGACTTTAATATTCAATAACCTTGTTTTCGTGACCATTCCGGCACTCTCAAGAGTCCTCTTAGAAGCCTCGTTATAGTACCAACATCCACTTACAGGCTTAATCCCCTGCTCATCACACCATTTTCTTAATTGTAAAATGATGACTCTCCCAATTCCTTGCTTTCTATATGCCTCATTAGTGAACATACCGATGCTTGCTATTCCTTTGATCATCTTAGAACTTCCAACTACACCGATTCCAAGCAGCACAGAATCTCTATAGTAAGTAAAGAGTTCTCCATGTGCAATCCGCCGTTCGTATTGGTCAAGAAAGTCTCCACAGATTTGTTGTATTTGTTGCAAGTCTTCCAAATTTGCAGCGCGAAATGATTCATCATTCGAAAGATTACTCTCTACTATGCCGGATTGATTGTCTTGGAAAAAGTAAGCTTGTTTGTTGATCGTAAAGTCCTTATCTATCGCTAGGCTCATAAAAAGTTCATCACAGGTCGGAACGAAAAGTGCGTTCACTAAATTACTTTCAAGCACGTGGCTAAACATTCTCTGCGAGGACATTTGGTAGGGGCGACTGATATAGAATTGGGTTAGAAGTTCGTTGTTGTGAATAGCGTAGTAACCCACTATTCTTGATCCCTCTAGGATTTTATAAAAAGTCGAAGCTAGAATATGTTCCTCTAAGAAAGAATCAAATGGTGCAGATAAGCCTTGGATGTATTCTTCAATAAGATATTGAATTTCACTTATAAGACACTCTTGTGTAATCATCCTAACCATCCTTTCTTTTAGTTACTATCCATCTTTATTTGACTCAGCATCAGGCAGATTATGCAACCCATTGTCAGGTGTGGCTCTTCTCTATATATTGATGTATATGAGGGATTCTTTGTCTTTTGTAGAAAATGAGTTGCGCGTATCGTTATTTTAGGTTTATAGAGAGGCGGCCAATGAATAAAACAGACCGTTTGTTAGCCATCGTGCTGGAGTTGCAACGAAAAAAAGTGGTACGAGCCGAAGATTTGGCAGCCCTATTTGAAATCAGCGTGCGGACCATTTACCGCGACGTTCAGGCTCTAAGTGAGGCAGGTGTGCCGATCATTGGAGCCACTGGAACAGGATATTCTTTGATGGAAGGCTATTTCCTGCCTCCGGTCAGTTTCACGGTAGAAGAAGCCGTAACCTTGCTCATTGGAACGGACTTTATCGAGCAACGATTTGATTCTGATTACCGTATCAAGGCTCAAGCCGCTCGCGGGAAAATCGAAGCTATTCTGCCGGAGAGCGTTCGTAATGAAACCTCTCGGGTCCGCAAAGCTATGCGCTTGCTCCCTTCCGATAACCCGATTACGCCTTCAAAAGAAACGGAATATCTCGAAAATATCCGTCGAGCCATATTAGACGAGCGAAAGATTAGCTTTCGTTATATAAAAAAACTTGTGGATACCGAGGAGAATCGCCATAGTTTTCGTACGGTTGCTCCCTATGGACTGGTGCTCGTTCAAGGATCGTGGATGCTCGTGGCTCATTGCGATCTGCGCCAAGATATTCGACATTTCCGTTTGTCCCGAATAACCGCACTTATCGATCTGGAGGATCGCTTTGAACTTCCTGCCCATTTTAACTTAAGGGAGTACACCCCTCAGGATGATCGGCACTTGCGAGTTAGCCTTCGCTTTAATCAGGACATGGCTGATAAGGTGAAGGAATCGAACTACACTTACATGGAAGACATGGAAGAGCAGCAAGATGGATTGTACGTAGTCTTAAGAGTTCGCCACCTGGATGAGTCTCTGCAATGGGTGCTTAGCTGGGGAGCGGATGTGATGGTACTGGAGCCTGAATCATTCCGGAATCGGATTCGCCAGGAAGCCGAAAAAATGTTAAAACGCTACTGACATGCTGTTTTCAGTAGCGTTCAAGTTGGAGAAAGCCGTAACAAAGTAAGGATTGAGCTTAATATCGAGGCAATACAACTAGACTAACTATAAAGTTCATTCATGCAGTTTAGATAATCTTTTATCTATGATGTTAACAAGCGCAATAAGACATATGGCTAATGAAACATAGTACATCTGGTCCCACCACACGAGGCTGTGAAGGATTTCAATCTTTATAAGAACTTTATTCACTGTATAAATAAATAAACCTGTTAAAATATATTTTATCCACATCGTTTTCCAATTTATTCTAACAATAACACAGTACAAAAGGCTTACGCACAAATAGTAAATTGCTGAGAAGGCGATGGAATCGCGACCTACGTTTTCAAACCACCCAGGGCGATAGAATCGATTCATGAAAAAGAGCATCGGCAGAATGTGGGCGCTGGCACAAATGGAACCCGTGATTAAATAAAGCATCAAATTGTGTCTGAACCCTCTTGCAGGAAGCAAAATCCATTTATAAAAGATTTTGGCCAGAACATAATACACAGGGAGACCCAATCCGGTATATTCTAACCTCCACCAGTGGTGTGTATAGATATGGAGCTTTAAAAATAACCATTCAACCCCTACAAAGTATCCTGAAAAAAAGACGATCCAAAGCCAATTTAAGCGGAAAGTTGCTATCAAAGTTGCTGTAATCGGTAAAGATAGTGCGTTCGAGAAAAATGCTCCCAATTCACTGTCATAAAAAGAATCATGCTTGATTATATTTGGGTCATAATCATAGCTTCCTAAGAAATTAAAAATCGTGGTCTCGATGATATAACCATACCCAACCATTGTTAAATAAAGAAACAGCGTTTGCGTGTTTCTTTTTTTTACAATTATAAAACAAAATAATATTGAGCTTGAAAGAAGTAGAGCAAAATACCAGAAAGAATTATACACGTCAGTCACTCCGATTAATAGCCGAATAAATAAAACAATGCCCATATGGTAATTGATATCTGCAACAATAATTCCCCATCCCCGGTTGTTATATACCTATTTTTTCCAAATTTAAAATCTTTTTAACCAATCCATGATTGTATCTACAGATTGCATATACCTCTGCCCTACAAGCACGCCGGTATGAGTTGTGTTCCAAAGCCCTTTAT
Source organism: Paenibacillus sp. LjRoot153 (assembly GCF_964253085.1). Lineage (NCBI taxonomy): Bacteria > Bacillati > Bacillota > Bacilli > Caryophanales > Paenibacillaceae > Paenibacillus > Paenibacillus sp. LjRoot153. Next base: position 1,493,316 of record NZ_CAXUQH020000001.1, on the reverse strand, counting down.
ATTCAGCACGGAGATGCTCCGCTGTCACGCTACCCCGACGATCGTCATCATCACAGTTTACTGCTTTGACAACCAGGCATGGGCAAGTAATCGAACTACTCTTTATGGATATCCCCTTTGACTCGACTGAAAAAACAAAAGCGTTAAATGCCTTCGATGACTCCATCGCCAGATACTTTCTTTGAAATTTAATGTCATCTGCGTTTTCATCTATGCTTGAAAGCTCTACACGGACTGGGGCAGGCAATACAATACTAGCTGTCATTTGGTTTAATTCTTTATATGGTACTATTTCGAAAACCTCTTTGCTTATAACTGAATCGATTAACACCAACCCGGCAATTTCTTCGCTTTCAGCCAACTTCTCGCACAAGATCCCCCCCATGCTAAATCCGATAAGAACTGGCGGAACACTACACTCAGCGATAACCTCTTTAATATCCTCCAAATAATCCTCGAAAGTTATCTTAGTCATATCCAGCGACCTGCTTTTGTAGTGACTTCTCAAGTTCATGACATAGCATTCCCACCCTTCACTGATGAAGTGAGGAATATATTTGCTCCACATCCAACTTCCTGTGTAGGCACCGTGTACAAAAAGCAAAGGGGGTCTTTGTTTAGTTGTTTTCGGCAGGTTTCCCCCCTCGAATATCTGTAAAAACAAATCATTTTCTCCGATGTATTTCTCCGTATGTTCGGGCAATTCTTTCGTAAAATCTCTCACGTATATTTCCTCCTCGCGATTTAATTTGATATCAAACTATTTATCAAAAAAAATTTATAAGTTCCCATAAATTTTTTTTAATACGTTAAGTAGATCTTCTTTTTCTTTTTCAGAGATGTTTAAGTAAAACATATCTAACAATTCTTTAGATATTGTTTCAAAGATCGGTTCCAGTTCACTCCCCTTATTGGTTAAAGCAACATAAACAACCCGCGTATCCTCTTTGTCCCTTTCCTTCGTCACATACCCGAGCCGGACCAACTTGTCAACAAGTGCTGTGACTGTAGATTTATCCTTATTAATCTTTTTAGAAATGTCCGCCATAGTGAGTTTTGGATTCTTAAATAGCGCATAGAAGATATCACCATGCGAAGTGCCAATACCGTCTATTCCATACTTCATCATCTCAGTTACAATAAACCGATTTACTTTCTCCCTAATTTTGGAGGTTAATGAAATTGCATCTCTAGTTTCCATAATCACATTTTAGTTTGATATCAAACAAATGTCAAATTTATTTGTACGCTCAATTTATCAAGTCGATACTCGGACGGATTTTACTAAATGAAAAGAACCATCCGCAACTGGATGGCTCCTAGAATTTAATACTGGATTAATCTTCGTAAATAACGACAGATTGGGTCTCCGACTCCCATTTAACTGCTGCTTTTAAAGCTTCGCTTACAAAACGAACTGGCACAACCGTGCTGCCGTTTTCAATCGCTGCTGGCACTTCGAGAGTAACTTCATTCCCATTGACAGTTGCTATCTTACTATCAATATAGAGTTTCACTGTGATACCATCACGTGTAACAGTAACTGAACGCTCTTCTTCATTCCAGGTAACCGTTGCTTTCAACGCCTCGGAGATAGCACGGAATGGAACTAAAGTGTTGCCTTCGCGGATAAATGGAGCTACCTCGAAAGTTGGCTCTTCACCGTTTACGTATAATTTCACACCTTTTTTCCCTAGTTTATCGTACAATTTACCAAGTTTTTTGTAAGAATCAAGATTTGTAACGTTTGCTATAATAGCTTCCTTTTGAACGTAAACCGCGTCGGTTACGCTCCCGGTTCTATCCAACAGATCAGCTAACGCCGATAAGGCTGCGTCCTTCTCTTTGATGGCCTCAAGCTCAGCTTTCATTTCGGAAGTAAGCTGAGTCTCGTATTTTGTCAACAGAAGTTCGGCAATAACAGCCCCTGCAGGCTTGTCCTTCACATTGTTGATCGCGTTGAGCAGCCCCTTGTATCCATTATGACCTTGATTGCCATAAGTGTCGGATGTCACAGTCACATCCGATTTAGCATTCACCTTGAGATCAACGTTAACTTTCACAGTATCCGACTTGCCCTCACTAGCATTGCTTGTTTCGGATTTTGCAAATGCCGATCCTGCCATAAGGCTCGTTGCCAGTACACATGACGCGATAACCATCCATCTTTTCTTCATCTTATTACGCCTCCTTAGTTGTCTACGTTAATATATTCGGATGCTTCTTCTATTTTTGTGAGGGTATACTTAACTCTACAAATATTATTTCACAGCACTCCCTAAGCTGCCTACAGGCAGCCTATTTGTTTGTTTAGCTATTGTTACCGTTGCGTACCTAATCCTACCTGCCCCCTAAAAAAGCTTTTGGATCTCGTATACCTTAGTATCAGCTGCAGCTAAAATACCTTAATAAGGCGGTAATACTTATGATATTGAAGTTAACAAAAGAGTCCAAAAGAAACAACCTTCTCGCCAAGAGCGCCATGCTTAGCATACTCGTTTTTAGCGTGGGTACCGGTAGTGTATTGGCTTCGGAGATTACACCAACAGCACCTTCGTCTAATCCCACATCCATGAGCGTCACCCAGAATACGTCTATCTCCCCGCAAGCAGGCACGACTTTGAGCGAATCCGAAACGGAGACTCCAGATCTTTTGCCAGGAGACTTCTTCTATTTTGTAAAAACAATGTACGAAAATATTCGAATGGCCCTAACTGTCAATGACGTAAAGGAGGCACGACTGCTTACCGCACTCGCCCAAGAGCGACTAAAAGAAGCCAACGCCTTATTGGCTCAAGGAAAATCGAATGAGGCAAGTCTATCTCTTCAGAAGTCACTGGAAACTCAGCAAAGTGCTGTTCAAAAAACAGACCAGGCTACTGGTATTTCAATAACCGTTACGACTACGCTAGCAGAGAATACGACACAAGCGACGGCTACTGAAACAGAGGCTTCAACACAAAAAGAAACTGCAACAACAATCGCAGCTATACCAAGCAGTGAGCAGTCAGCAGATGAGCAAACCGAAACCGAAGATGAGACCACTCCTGTAAAGGAAGTGAAAAATCCGGAGCAGGTCCTGAAGGTAAAGACCGATTTGCAGCATAACATTCTAGCCTTGGCCTCGGCATTGGAAAAAGTGGGAAATCCGAAAGCCCAGCTAGCTTTAATGAAAAATATAGAGAAGTCGTTTACTCATCTAGATAAAAAACTGGCCAAAATTGAACGTAAAGAGAAACTTGGACAGGAGAATGAGAACGTTACAGCTAAGGAAGAGCAGTCCATTGCTCCGCTGGTTCCATCACCAACTTCAACATCAGTTACAACACCAGTTACAACGCCAGTTACAACGCCAGTTACAACGCCAGTTACAAACGAGCCTGTCTCGGACCAAAAGAAACAGGAACACTTCGTAACGGAAAAAGCAGATCAAACGAAGAAGGGCGAAGACAAACAGGATATAGATAAATCTGGGATAGCAAAAGAGAAAAAGAACCATAGCCAACACAACGGCGGCGAAAAAGGGAACAGCAACGGACACGACAACGACTACGGCAACGGCAACGGGCACGAGAAAAATAAAGGTAGCAAACAAGATTAATACCATGGTAAAAACCGTTAGTGAAAAACTGACGGTTTTTCTTGTTTTATCAATGTACCTAGCGTTCTTATATGTAACCTCTAACCCTCTAGGCGCTCAACTTGTTATTTCTCCCAAAGCTCGACCAGTCGACCTTCAGGATCTTCAATCCAAATAAACTTTCCATATTCACTAGTCTCTTTTTTCTTTGCAAGAGGTACACCAATATGTTCAAGATGCTTAATAGTCTCGTTTAGATTATGTACTTGGAAATTTAACATCACTTGTTGTTCTGTTGGAAAATAACTATCATTTTCGGTAAAGAATGAAAAGATAGTCTCATTTCCTAATTCGGGTTTTATCACAGTTCCATTCCAATTATCTATTTCAATCTTCAACACTTCACTGTACCATTTTTTTATTACTTCAAGATTCTTAGTTCTCCAAAAAACTCCTCCAAAACCTTTTATCATCGTACCTAACTCCTGTCTGTCATCAAATATTCAACTACCCGATTACATTAAATATTCGAGATTTAACTTAAAGTTCCTTTTTCAACCACACTGCTCGTTAGGTGAGAAAAGGCTGCCATTCATCACGGCAGCCTTTAATGGTTTCCATTAAATTTTCGTTCATCATTTCCAGTTTGTCTTCCTATCTATTTCGTCAATCGACCTTCATATAAACGTTTGCTGAACGCCTCAGCATGATTAAAACAGGCAGGGGGAACAACATATAGTACCATGAGTCCCACCAAACAGTACTAAACAATATCCCTACTTTTTTTAGAGAATATGTCACTGTTAATGTAACCATTATTGTCATTACAATTTTCAACCATTTCTTTATCCTGATCAACTTCACTAATACAACTAATATTATACAAATGCTTATGTAATACACAACGGAGAAAGCACTTGTGTCATAGGATTGATTTTCATACCACCCAGGTGTGTAAACCCTGTTTGAGAAGAACATAATGGGGAGAAAGTGCAACGTACCCGATATGGGCCCAATGCACAAAAATAAAAAAATGGAATGAAGAAAACCATTTAAGGAATTTAAAATCCGCCGATAAATTATTTTTGAGAGTGGAAAATATACCAGAAGACCTATAACCGTATAGATAATTCGCCACCAATGCAGGGTGTATATTTGAAGCTCCACGAACAACCATTCAATTCCCCCGAACAATACTGTAGCTAAAATAATCCAAACCCAGCTAAGCTGAAATACGGATATGATAGTTGCAACCACAGGAACTGCAAACAAATTTGAAGTAAGTGCACCCAGATGGCTATCGTAATATGTATTGTATTTGATGATTTTCGGGTGATATAGATAGCTTCCAAAGAAAATATAGATTACGGCTTCAATGAGGTATGCAATTTCCACTAGTACTAGAAATTGAAATAAAGTATGCATGCTTCTTTTTTTATAAAACACAAAGGCAAGTAAAATCAAGAATAGTACACTCAGTCCCATATACCAAAATGCATTATGAGACACTAATAATCACCCCGCATTCATATAATATATTCGCGCACCTTCCTATATTTTTTCTTTTTTATGGGAATAATATGCATGAACTGTCCCTTGGCATTAATCTGTGAACCTGTACAGTTGTTCCCTAGTAAATGTCCATTCCGGGGATTTCAGCTTCCCCTCAAACGCAGTGGAATACCAAGGATTCCCCTCCCCGTTATCCTCATTCTCCAGAATGTGTATGTCTTGCGCAGGCGTGTAGCCCTGAGCTAATATAAAGAGCTTTTCACCGTTCTTGGGGTTCTGAGCCATGTCCAATACAACGATTGCATGTCCCGGCGAGCCCCCTTCCAGAAACACATCTCCAGCCTGCATCTCTGACAGCGGCACTTGCTTCATTTCCTTCGACAAGGACAATGTTCCCGCGTACGCAAATACCATGTTCAGATAACTTCGAAACACCTCGTAACTGTTGGAGGCCGCTCCCCGTTTGGTCCATGAGACCTTGTTACCGGAAACTTCAATCCGATTCCCTTTCCTCCATGTTGCATAGTCAGCTTTAAAGCCATTTGTAAAATTGAAGTGAATCTTATCATACTTGCCACTGCCATATAGGTATTCCGCACGCAGCCTCATAACCGCATCGGCGCACTGCTGCAGATCCCGCTCCCCTACATCCACATCGAGCACAGCTTCGTAAACCTCTTTAGCCTTAAGCTCCCCATTAAACAAATGTACCTTGGAGCCATGGGGCTTCAGAGGCAGATTCCGCAAATAATCCCCATATGACCCATCCTCTACAGCAACCCTCTCATAACCTTTAGGAACGACTATCCGTTCCATCACGTTTGTTCCTTCCGCATGAATCAATTGTTGTTTGTGGGATTTGATTCCCGTAACAGCATCCCCGGCTTTCGACCGTTCCTCCCCCGCGGCGGAACAGGAACTAAGCAGCAGCGCAGAAAGGGCAGTAACCGTTATCCATTGTTTCATCAACAGCAGCAGCTCCGTTCATGGACCTTTGTCTATAATATCCATTGGAAAATAGTGTCATCGTTAAATAGACGCTCCTCCAGAGTGAATAGTTGCTGCCTGAAGCCTGATTGAACAGAACTTCCAGCTGTGCAGTGCGGCTCCTTCCCGAACCGACTTAACGTAAGCTACTGCTCTGATTTCGGCTTGACCAGTTGGCCAGATATTTTCTGAGCAACCGCATCTGCGATCGCCCGGTAGCCTGCTTCATTCGGATGGATTGTATCCTGCATGAACGGATGCTCTGGCCGAACCTTACGTCCAAACACGAGACTGGGGATATCGAGAATATCGACGCGCGGATCATAGGCCCGGAAGTTATTATACACATCCCAAAGCTGATCTGAGTAAAGCTGCGCTTTCTTAATATCGATATGAATATAACTCCAGCGATTCACTGACAGGAATGGATTCGGTATGCGAAGCAGCACCACACCTTGCGTTTCTTTCAAGAGCCTGTCAACAACGAGCTTCAGATCGGCTTTAATCTGCTGTGTAGGACTGTTGTCCCGAATGTCGTTGATCCCATAAGAAACGACATACAAATCAGCTTGGTCTTTAATCACATTGTCGAGGGTATTGCCGTTAGTAGCGATTTGGTTAACAAAATGATGCAGCGTATTGCCGCTGGAGCCGCGGTTGCGGATTCGTGCCCCTTCCAGAACGCCTCCGGGAGCCCCATAGATCTCTGACAGCTGATCATATAATCCCTGCGCCGCTTCTGTCGTACTATCGCCAACGAAGTTGATCAACTTACCTGATTTGGAGCTCTGATAGAACGTTTGAATCGAATCGTCCGTCTTCCCGGAGGAAGAAACAGGAAGCAGAATCGGCAGTGAGAAGAATAAAGAGAACGTCAAACCGAGCTTCCACCAGTTCATTCTGCTAGGCATCCACCTGATCATTCCTTTCTAGGCAAAAGTTGAAATATCATTATATTGCTTATGCAAATTAGTTTCCTCACTCAATAAGGTTCCCCGCACAAGTCCATTCATACGAATGCAACAAAAGGGCTGCAATGTTGCAGCCCCTGAAATGAGTGACTCAATTTTCTTGTACTACATCGTGTGAATTACGGTCACCTTATGCCACTTGCCTTTAAAGTTCTTTTGTACGATTCGTTTTTCATATATAGCAGCAAGGTGCTTACTTTCTGAGAAATAGGAAGTTGGCCTGATAATAACTTGTAGTACATCATCAACTCCACATGGGGCAGCTAACCGCACATTATCCTGGTCGTCTAACGCCAACCCTAAGGCAGTTGCTGTCTCAGGGAACTTGGACATTGCATCCATGGAAGACGAATATGGGGGAATGTTATTGACTGTATGCATTCTTGCCTGGTTTTTTACGGACCAAGGTATGTAGGGAATGATTTGTTTTAACTGTTCTTCAAATCGTTTTTCAATATCCTCACTTATATTTGAAGCATCAAAATAGATGACATCTACATCCGAGAGTGGTGTTCGTTCTTTACATTCATGAAGGGTATCCCAGATTTTCGAACGAACAAAGCCTGCACAAACCCACCAATCGGGGAGTTGTAAGGATCGAGCCGCTCTGAGGATGTCCATCATCCATTCATCCGTATGTATAAGAGCAATAATATCCTCTCTACTCTGCATCAACTTAAAAGCCCCCTCAATAAGAACATATATTCCTATATTATAGAAGACAAAGTTGTTATTGTAAAGTTATCCCATTTCTCCACCCGCAAGTTGGTTGGGAAAAAAAGAACTGCCAACACTATGCGAAATCGCAATACTGTTGGCAGCCTTTATAAGCTATTATTCTACTTTCATGTAATAAAGATTTGTAACGTCTTCTTTGGTAATGGTATGTGTGCCAGCCGCAAGTGAAACACTGACAATGCCATTCGTCATTGCATAACTGGTTCCGTCTATCTTAACTTTTAGTCCGTTTGCTGGATTAAACACTAATGTTAATGTTTTAGCCGTTGTTGTGGTAAAACCAATATTGGTTGAACTCTCCATTTTTAAACATTGCGTTAGTGTTAAACCATTATAGACCACTGTTCCCTTACTTGTAGAGAGGTTCCCTACAATTGTGAAGAAGCTGCTTGTTTTGCCATCTGTGGTAAAGTTATGAACAATTGAAGTACCTGGAGTAGCCGTTGGTGCTGGTGTAGTTGTTGGCGCTGGTGTAGTCGTCGGTGCTGGTGTAGTTGTTGGCGCCGGTGTAGACGTTGGTGGTGTTGAATTACCACCTACAGATACAAGTTGAGTTGTGTAACTTTGTATTTTAGACATCAGTGCTGAATTAAGGTCAGACGATGTGTCATCAACTGAATCATTAAATGCCCATGTAAAGTCTCCATTACCTAGGCGTCCAGCTTCTGCCGTAACAACTTGTTCAACCGTGCTTACACTATCAATGTCAGCTACATTTACTCCTGTATCGATCGTTGTATCAAAGTTATTATAAGATGTTCCACCTACTAATGCTTTGTATGAACTTGGAACTGTTTCGTTTCTTGTCGAAGCTAAGTACGCATCAAATGATGTTGCATTAGCTGGAGCTGATCCTGCATTGGAATTTGCATAAATAAGACCTCCAACAAGATCTACGATACTATTATCGTATGCTTTAATCATACCGCCATTCTCACCGGAAAATGTACCTACTGACCCACCTGCAATATCAGTACCTTGTAAGGAAATCAACATTGGATTTTTAGAATGTCTGTAATAATTTGATTCTACAAAGGCCGAACCTGCTGTTGTTATACCAGTACCATATTTGGAGACTCCATCAAAGAAGTTATTATAAATATGAATAGTTCCTTTTCTTATACGTGGATGACGTGAGTCTGAATGGTCAAACCAGTTATGATGGAATGTTACAAAGAATTCAGTTGATTCACTCAAACCGATTAGAGCAGCTTTTCCGGAATCCCAGTAGTGATTGTAAGATATTGTAGTATACGTTGATGCGCCTTTAAGGTCAGTTGAACCATCACCTTTTACTTGGTCAGCATCTGATCCTGCTTTTCCATAGGTAATATCATTATTATGTACCCAAATATTAACGTTGCCTGTATCCATTGAAACTGCATCGTCTTGGAATAACAAAATACCAAGGTTTCTTACTTCTACATTACCGACATTTCTAAGTAGGAATCCCCATCCATAAACAGTAGCATCGTTACCGATACCTTCAATTGTAGTATTCATTCGCGTATAAGCTGAAGCACCTTTTACTTGAAGAAATCCACCGCTGTTAATTGATGAACCCATGTTAGCATCTGTCACTTTTCCAATAAATCTGATTGCAAGTGGTGTTTGATCATAGCCTTTTTGTCTTAGTGCCAGAATTGCACCTAAACCAACAGCTGTTTGTTTAGTACCTGCGCTATCGACTTTCACATCAAGAGATACTGTTTGTGCAGTCGCAGATGTTATATAAATAACTTGAGCACCACTCGGAAGTGTACCATCTTCATTATAAGCCCCTGAACCTGTGCCAAATGTTGATTGATTTGCAAAAGCAAATCCAGATCTGTCATGTGCCTTTACTGTTAGCGTACTTGAAACAATACTTTCTTTTGAACCATCGGACAGTACTGCTTCAACTTTCATTACATAATCTCCAGCTGCAAGCCCTACAGCATCAGCTCTCCATTTTGAAGGGTATTGTCGGATTAATTGCGTATCAATTTGATTATATTGAGAATCCGCTGCACTTGCAGGTTTAACATATACATTATATCCCTGAGCATTGCTCACAGGTGACCATTCTACAAAGGCCGTCTCATTCCAGCCTCCACTGCCCGTGATCGAAATACCGATAGCATGTACTGCCTTACTGGCCATTCCGCTTGCGATAATGGATAGCGCTAGTGCAAACAATAAAACGTAACTCGTTACCTTTGTAACACTTTTTTTCAATGTAATTCCTCCCGCGTATAATTGTTGTAACGCTTTAGAAATCGCTTACAAATTTACATATCCCCCCCTCGCATCACCAAAGCTCAGACACAGCTTATCAGTTTTAAAACAGGTTCCGAAACAATCATTTGCTCATATTTCCCATTTTTCTGAGATAATGATTATCGCCTGGAAATATGATACTCCCGACAAATCTTCAAAATATTGGTATCTATCAAGATGTAAGCAAAAAAAGCTACCAACTCGGTTGGCAGCTTCACGTTACAAATCCATACATCTTAATTTTATTTTTTAAACTTTCTTTTCAATGTTCTGGGAACCGCTATCCGGTTACCGACAGGATCTTTACGGTTCTACCCATTCATACTTTATATCCTCAAGCTGCTCTTCATTTTCATTTCCTCTGCCAATGATCCTAAATCCGTTTCTCTCATAAAATTTCTGTGCTTTCTTGTTGACTTCAAAGGTGTATAAAAGTAGTCTACCTTCCGATTGCTGTTTGGCGAGGTTCAGAAACCTATTCCCTATTCCTCTCCCATGATATTGCGTATGAACGTATAGCTGATTAACCCAATTCTCGTTACAAGCTAGTATGCCTACTACTTGCTCCCCTGAAGATTCAATTGCAAGGTAAACCTTATTACTTTTGACCAAAATGTTATTCAGAAAATATATATGATCTTCAAAAGAATGTATCGCTTTTTGCCCAATCGCTTGTTCCTTGCTCTCTCTCCACATCTTAACCGTTTGTACCGCGTAGGAGGGGTCATATTCGATAATTGTAAATTCCATTCGAATTCGCTCCTTTATACTGGATGGTGGTTAAATAACTAAACGGATACAACATATTATGGGTAACTAACTGATTGAAGAACTCACTCTATCCACTAATTGTTTCTTTTTCCTCCTATTTGTTTAAATAGTTATCACGGTACTGACCTGGCGTAGTTCCCTCCAATTTACGGAAATAGCGAATGAAATTGGCAGGTGTATTATACTTCAGCTTCTCCGCAATCTCGGATATTTTCATATCCGTTTCTAACAGCCATTTTTTGGCCATGTTCATCCGATACTCCGATAAGTAATCGCTGAAATTAACACCTGTTTCCTTGCGGAATACTTTGGTCAAATAATTCGGGCTGTAATTCATACGCCGTGCGCACACTTCTAGTGAAAGATCGGTATCGAAGCCAGTTTCTATCATGTGAATAATTTGACTGGAAATACTCTGATACTGCTCATCTAGCTTGTGTTCTAAGTGAATTAGAAATGGAAGCATCACCACATCCAGAAACCACCGTTCCACCTCACTCACTGTTTTTAATTGAAACAGTTGTATAAACAAGGTTTGCTCATCGGGGTATAAACGTTTAGGCAACACGCCTGCATCTTTGACAGCCTGCAGCATTTGGACTAGAAGACGGACGAAGGACATGAAATATTCTTCATGCGTTCGCTCATCGACAGCAAGCGTCGTTATGAATTGGTGAAGACAGCGCGTAGCCTGCTCCCGGTCTGCAAGCTTCAAGGCATCCAGCAGCTGCCGTTCTGCGGTATCTGGATAGCTCAACTGCATGCTCTTCTCTGGCTGTACATCCTCAATGAACAGGATCGACTCTTCCCCCAGGTTCATCCTGTACTTCAAAGCTTGCAACGATTCGCCATAGGCATGACGGATTTGCTTAATGTCGGTAAACATATGGCTGAAGCCAATGCTCACTTTCAGCTCCAGATACAGTTTAATCATCTGCATGATTTGATGTGCCGCCGTGTCCAGAAGATTCTTGAACAGCTTAGGATCTGTCTCCGCCCCACCTAGCAAAGTAACTTGCGAGTCCCCCATAACGACTGGAGGCAGCCTCAGCTCAGGTAGGATGAGCTCAGAAACGATATTGTTGATTGCGAAAAGCAATAAATCCTGATCCTGCTCTTCAAAACGCGTATTGGATAACGTATCGATTTGGATCGTCATGACACACATACTGTTCCACGCCGTCGGATGCCCGAAAGCTTCCAGCTTATCCTGAGCCTCGGTCCTCGCCATATCGCTCTGGAAAAGCTTGAAAACAAAGTATTCCCTCATTTGATGGGACTGTCCCATAACCTCTTGTAATAGACTTGACTCTCTTTGCATCAATCCTCGGAAACGCTCATTGATAAATTCGAATTCATCGATGGCCGCATCGGTGCCGACGGTTTCGGGGGAATTGCTCACGACTTCATACAACTTCCGGATCGGTTTATACATCTTCCTTGAGCCTAAATAAGAAATCAGAAGGGCAATCACTAAAATACCAAGACAAATATATAGGGTGAACCATCCTATACCCTGCGATTCCTTGTTAAGCTCATCGATGGACACTACCGATAAATAAGTCCAACCGTTATAATTCGACTTTCGGTAACTAATCCCGACGCGCTCCCGTTCTGAACGGGTTGTGTAGAAGCCCTGCTCCCCAGCAGGTATGGACTCATTCCAGCCGATCGCTAGTTCTTGAAACTGCTTGCCAAGCAGATTCACGGCATTGCCGGCGAAGACGACCTCTTGATCGTCCAGCAGCAATACTTTGCCCATAGCAGTATCCTTACTTATTAGATTATTGACTTCATAAATTGGAATCGACATGATCAGCAGCCCCGACGGGGTGGGGGAATAAGCCGGGATTTTCTTGATGAGTTTCATTCCGGTTGGGCTTGTGGACCAAAACGATGTTCTAGGATCATTCACCCATCCCGCATAACTCTCAACAGCCTTCGTTTCCAGCATGGACAAACCCGTATCGTTAATGGACCATTTATTGGCTATGCTTATGAGTTCCATGCCCATTGTACCGAGCTCATTGCTTTGCAGCTTACTCATCGATTCGAGCAGACTCTTCACTTTCTGAACGTATCCGTCCGTACCCGCCAATTCTCCCTTAAGAGCGTCGATCACTACCGGTTGATTCATATATTGAATAGCCGAGTAATCAATCAGCCTCAGCAGTTGTTCAATTTGTGATTCTGTCTGTTTCAGCATGTGCTGATTGCTCTCATAGACCTTGGTTTGCACCGCATCAGATGCCTGATAATAGGAAAAAGCACCCAGTACCATGACAGGAATCGTCGCGAGCAGCAGTGTAAACCATATGAGCTTGGATAAAAAGGTAGACGCACGTAATTTCATAAACAAGCCCCCGCTGTTCTTGTACTAACCATGACTTCATTGGTTCTTTACTTTTATCAGCAATTACACGGTAATGTCAATAATTGCGGCGCTTTTCCCCCAGAACTACACGGAGAAAAAGCGCCGCTTTACAGAATGCTTATTTTTGCTGAGCCTTTTTTTGTTCGGCTGTAAATTCTTCGATGATTTTATCGCCGCCTTTTTTAAGCCACTCTTCTGTTACTTTGTTAAAGCCAGCCTCATCAATCTCACCCATGATGAAACGAACACGAGCATCGTTGATCAGCTTATCGAGCTCCGAGCCCAGCTGAGTTTTCGTCGGAGAAAGAAACGGCTCGATGACACTTGGCACAGCATTCGGCATTCCTTCTTCATACAGCTTCTTCACTTTTTTCCCCATATCAGGTTCTGTCGGCCAGGCCAAGGTTGAAGGTGCGATGCGAAGCTGCCCTAGATCACCAACCTGATCTTTGTACAATTGCTCATTGGTGAACACGGGATTACCGTTCTCTGTTTTATAATGAACGCCTTCCACACCCCACGCAAACGTTTTCAATACATCGTCCTGCAGATTTTTCTCGAAGTAAGTTAAGATATCCTTCAGTTCCGCTTCTGTCTTCACACTGGATTTAGGGAACATGAACACACCCGAATAGCCTGAATTCGCAGGCAGTTTAACTCCCTTAGGCCCTTGCAGCCCGATGACGAAATCCATCTTGGCCTTCGGATTTAATTTGTACAGATCAGCATGCTTATTAGGTGCGTCATCAATACTTGCTAGATAGATACCGGCTTTCCCTGAATTGATGTTTTCATGCAATTTGGTTCCTTTGATCGCGCCGAAGTCCTGATTAATCAGCTTCTCATCATACATTTTTTTAAGCAGCTTGAGCGAATCCATATATTCTTTCGTCATAAAGTCAGGGATCACCTTGCCGTCCTGCACGCCCCATTGATTAAAACCACCTAACGCAGTAACAAGGACAAGACTCGCATCGGTAATCAAATTATCATCGGTCAACGTTAGACCGTAGGTATCATTCTTGCCGTTCTTATCCGGGTCATTCAATGTAAAAGCTTTCGCGACGTTATAGAGGTCATCTACTGTTTTCGGCTGCTGCAGACCGAGGTTATCGAGCCAGTCCTGGCGGAAAATAATACCCTTTCTCGCAAACGGACGGTCACGGTAGAGTCCATATATTTTACCATCTACAGAAATATTGTTGGCAATCTTGTCGTTCCAATATTTCTTGATATTCGGAAAATCTTTGAGGTACGGGCCGATTTCCCAGAAAGCGCCAGAGCGAACAGCATTAATAATCGCCGAATTCTTGGTGTCTAATACGACCATCACTTGTGGAAGTTTCCCTGAGGCAATTGTCACATTCAGCTTATCATTATAGGACGCACCAGGGACGAACGTTATTTCCAGCTTGCTATTCGTCTGCTCCTGAATGGCCTTAAAAGCAGCGTTAGTCTCATCAGTCGCTGGCGGCTGCTGTCCATAGAAGGGAGACATCATGCTGAATTTGATCTGCTTCTGAGCCTGAGCGGTGTTCGTACTCCCAGGGGTATTCTTCGCACTGTCACTTACGGGATCCCCGCCTCCGCATGCCGCTAATACAGATGCCATCATGACTGTCGTGCAAGTTACAGCTAACCCTGTTTTCAATTGACCCTTTGTTTTTCGCATACAAACCCTCCGTTATTTCATTTTATTGTATAGAAAGAAAGACGACCTTACCAGTCTTGACCGTCTATCCTTTAACCGAACCTAGCAAAACTCCCTTGGCGAAATGTTTCTGTAGGAATGGATACAAGAGCAATATGGGCACAGCCGCTACGACGATAACCGCATACTTGATGCTCTGAGGCGGAGCTGCTATTTCCGAAGCTGCGCTGGCATCTGTAAATCCGCCTGCCGATAGAAGAACGATTTGGCGCAGCCACACTTGAATGGGCCACATTTTTGCATCATTGATGTACATAATGGCAGTAAAATAGGAATTCCAATGCCCCACCGCATAGAATAGCGCGAACGTAGCCATAGCCGGTAAGGATAATGGAACAACGATTTTGTACAAAATTTGCAAATCATTACAGCCGTCCATTTTCGCTGATTCTTCCAAACCCTCGGGCAGCTGCTGGAAAAAGTTTTTCAACAAAATCAGATTGAACGCACTGATCGCTGAAGGGATCCATAGGGACCAATAGGTATCCAGTAATCCAAAGGTTTTGACAACGAGAAACGTAGGGATCATACCTCCGCTGAAGAGCATGGTAATAACGATCAACAGCATGAATTTACCCCGGCCGCGCAATGTTTTGCGTGCTAAGGGATAGGCCATCAGCGTAGTAAGCAGCAAATTGATCAGCGTTCCGACAACGGTAATGAATATGGTGATGAATAGGCTTGTGTAAATGATTTTGGTGGAAAAAATAAATTTGTAGGCATCCAACGATATCTTCGTAGGAAATAGCACAACCTTCTTGATAAGCAGCTCTTCCGACGCTACGAGCGAACCAGATACGACATAAATGAACGGCAGAACCGTGATTAATGCAACGATAAAAAGCATCAAATAATTAACAGCATCGAACGCTTTGCTACTTAGGGTACGATCTCTCATGCTAGTAAACCCCTTCCTCGCCATATTTCTTAGCCATTGCATTTGCAGAAACGACCAGAATTAGGCTTACGAGAGATTTAAACAATCCCACTGCCGTACTGTAACTGAATTGCGCATTGACCAGACCGGACGTATACACATACGTATCAAACACCTCAGCTACTTCTCGGTTTCCTGAATTTAACATGAGGAAAATTTGCTCGAAGCCAGTGTCCAAGAAGCTGCCTAGTCTTAAAATAAGCAACAAGACAATCGTCGTTTGGATGGCTGGTAATGTAATATGCCAAAGTTGGTGCCACCGGTTAGCTCCATCCATGCGCGCTGCTTCATAAAGCTGCTGATCCACGCCTGAGAGTGCCGCTAAGAAAATGATCGTTCCCCAACCGGTTTCCTTCCAAATGACTTGCGAAGTAATCATCGAACGGAACCAATCCTTACTTAACAAAAAATTGATTTTATCCCCGCCCATGGAAGCGAGAACTTCATTCACAATACCGCCTTCCGTTGTAAACAGGGTATATGTCAACCCTGCGACGACGACCCACGATATAAAGTGCGGGATATAGATGATGGTTTGCACGAATCTTTTGAAAAACTCCTTCCGAACCTCATTTAGCATCAAAGCCAAAATAATAGGCAGCGGAAAGAAAAAGAGCAGATTGTAAACAGCCAACACAAGCGTATTTCTGAAAAGTTTCCAAAAATCCGGATTCGTGAAAAAACGCTGGAAGTGCTGCAGGCCGACCCAATGACTTTTTAAGATCCCCGCAAATGGTTGATAATCTTGAAAGGCAATGACCACACCCAGCATTGGCAAATACTTAAACAAGACGAAAAATAAAAGGCCTGGGATCAGCATGCAATAAAGCAGCTTTTCTTTATTGATATCCAGCAATAGTTGCTTCAGATATCCAGGTTTGCGCGACATGTCTAGTGGGGTCGCTGGCGTCAGCACACGCTTTCTCTGGACTGTTGTTTTATTCATAGGTCAATCACATCCTCCAACAATCGTTCACTGCCTTCATGTTAATTCCCTCATGTTGTTTCCGTCGATATTCATTTCGTTGCTTATTCCAACCGATAATCATTTTCTTCCGTACCATTGTCATCTGCTATCCTTTGGTTAGCTGAATAAGATATAGGCGGAAGGAATTCCACTATATACGGGCTTTCCATTACTAATGATCGTGCAATGGTTTGGCTTCATATGGACGTCAATCTGTTGGTCGCGATAGCGATATCCGGAAATCGAGACACTTCCTTCAAGCGGAGGCTGCGGGAATATCTCCAGCGTTCCATCCAACATCGGTTTGATGCCCGCCATGCCAAACACCAGTGCTTCCGTGCCTGTGAGGCCGGCTATGATATTGCCCCGCTTATGGCTCGGAACAGCAGGCCGATCACTATAGTGCTCCTGTGGGAAATAGGGCAAATGCTTGCCCATCCAGAACAATCGCTTCAGGACATCCCAAGCTAACGCGGGCTGACCCTGTTCCCACAACGTAAGAGCGAGCGTCGGACTCTCACCTGTATAGCTGCCTCCACCGGACCAGTCGGGGTCATTCAATTCATAATGCAGCGAATCTTCGGCGGATATACTGCTAACACCGTAGGGCCCGAGAAAAGCTCCGTCTTTTAAATGTGTCAGTAAAGCCTTGGCCATATCTTCATTGCAAACGCCCATTCTTAAGGTATCGAATGCCTGAATCGTGTACACCCGTTCGATGTGCCCGTTCGGGTACCTGCATAGAAACCATCCATTCTCTGTATCCCATAAGTGTTCTCGAATCGCCGCACGGATACGACTGGCTTTATCTCGCCATGTTACGGATTCCTCATGTCCAAGACGTTCTGCCATGTCGGCCAAACGATCATAACACCACGCTCTTTCGGCGTTGGGGCTGGATACGATATGTTCATGAGCGGCGCTCCTCATTTCGAGCAGATTGTGCTGCTTACCGTAATCCAGCAACTCGCCCCAGACCGGTAACCGTTCTTCATCGTGAAGCAGTAAATGTTTCATCATATCGTAAAGTTCCAAACCTTCGCCGTACTGTGTCACATTGCACCAGACTAAATTGAAGAAGGACCAAAGACTGTATGAATAAGGAACATCCTTACCCAGACCGCTAGGAGCGAATCTCGAATGCCGCTCAATGCCGCTTCGCGCCATCATCTGCGCCAGCTCGATCACTTTGTCACTTCCCAGCATCAGTCCTAGCATCCGAGCTGCATAACCTCCGGTATCCCACGGATAACAGCAAATTCCGGCGCCTTCCATCCCTGCTACGACCGGAAAGGGCTGCATCGCAAAGTCGGGATGTTCCCATAGACAGATCAGGCCGCTGACAAGCGAACGTCGATAGTAATCTTCAAGACCGGGAATGTCGCTGGTCAACTTGGGTACAGAACTACAGTAACGCTGAATCCGGTTCTCCCAGACCTCATGCGTTCGCTGTTCCCATGCCGCTAAACTTTCATCCATGCATACAGATTCTCCTGCCTTCGTCAGCAGGATAGCCATACGGTATACCACCTCTTGTCCAGGTACTACCCCTGCTGATTCCGTCTCCGCTTGCAAAAACGTAACCCTTACTTCAGCGTTCTCCCATCTGCCAGCTTCGACTTCGTGCACCTCCGCACCCATAGAAGGATGGCCGAAATCCCAATCGTTCAAGGATTGGATGCTTGGATGACCTGCCGTAACCCTCGGAAGGATGTTCAACTGGATACTGCGGTCCGTCCGATTAACAACCCGCACTGTTAGTACAAATCCTCCTCGATCCGCAAGCGGAACAAGTGAGCTTCGCACGGAGAATGAAATCAGGCGATCTTCCACGAAGTAGTGGTACGTGCCTGTCCGTTCGATTCGATCCGGCCGCCATTCGGCTCCTGCGTACAATAGCCCGCAGTCCCCTTTTCCCCGATTACCTGTATCGCTTACGCGATGTCCGTCTGCTATGAAATCAAGCAGCACTTCCATATCTTGCGCGGCAAACGGTGGAGAGAACAAGCCGCTGACGCCAGCAACCGTTCCCGCTAGTGGAGCAACTGTACTATATCCGCTACATACCCCTATGTGATTTGCTGGAGCCACACTGCCTCGCAAATCAAATGCAAAGTCATTCAAATGATAATTCATAGTTTCACCTGTCCTTTTCCATATGCCGTCACATCCTCATCTTAAAGAGCGTACTCCGTTTCCGTCGATATTCATTCTGTTGGTTCTTTCGTTTCTGACCCGGAGAGACTGACTAAGTAAGCGAAAAGTAATCATCAACTGTTATTTCATTGTCAGTTTCTGCGGATTAGATATTTTCACGAGAGGAATAGTTCTCCAACACACGCACTTGTTCTATGGGACGGGCATATACTAGATTAATAAAGCTAGAAAGGGGGTATTCCCTTGATGCGATCAGATTCTTATGCAATTTGTAAAAAGTACCTTAATCGAGAAGTTACGATAAAAACAACACACGGCACTTACCGTGGAACCATTGTGAAAGTCGACGGCCACAAAGTCTATTTGAAACCAACACGTAATGGAAAGAAAGCGCATATCTCGTTCCTGCCATTCCTTCTCCCATTAGTACTTTTTGATCTCTTAGCCATTTTTCTTGTGGAATCAAGACCATGTTCTCCTTTCAGACCCATCTTCTAAAAAAAAATGACCATCACAATTACATCCTGTGGTGGTCATTTCTTATTCAATACTTTTTTATCCAACTTACCTAGGGGAGTATAGGGCAAATGCTCGACGATGCTGATCTCTTTGGGCAACTGAAATCGTGCCAATCTGTTGCGCAGCCAATTCATGAGCTCCTCTTTGGTTATTTCCTCACCATGTACCAACTGGACCCATGCTTTCAAACGCTGCCCGAAAAGCTCATCCGCGATCCCGACGACCGCTGCATCCTCGACGAATGGGTGGGTGCGCAGAATTTGTTCCACTTCGAAAGGATATACATTTTCCCCCGCTGAAACAATCATACTGTCTACTCGTCCGCGCAAAAAGTAATACCCCTTCTCATCCTGATAGCCCAAATCGCCGGTTTCGATCCATGCACTGGCCTTGTTTCGCATCGACCATTTGTTTCTAATACAAATTTGACCTACGCTGCCGATCGGAGCCTCTTTTTTCTGATCATCCAATACTTTTACATGGACACCGTTAATCTTCCTGCCAATCGTATTTGCGGAGTAGGCCAAGTCCTGCGGAACTGCTATGATATTCAAACCCGCTTCCGACGTGCCGTACAGATTGTACAACACTTCTCCCAATTGACTTAGCGTCTCTCGGACCAGTTTAGGATTGAGCTCGGCACCGCCTGAAGCTATACAAGACAGGGATTTCAGAGCGTCTGCGTTGGCTTTTAACATTTTATGCACCATTAAAGGAACTACTGTTACGATATCAACCTCATGCTCCCGAATCAATCGACAGGCTTTCTCAGCATCAAATCCACGATGAATCACTACTTTTTTTCCCAAAGCACAGAAAAGGAGCAGCACAGCTACCCCATAACCATGATAAATAGGTGTCGCAATATAGGCTGTATGCTTATTCAAGATTTGCAATCGTGTCAGGAATGCCGAAAAAGGATCCAAATAATTGAATAGCGATGGTTTATGCGCCGCTTCTTTGGCTTTTCCTGTGGTTCCACCTGTCAGCAGCACTAGTTTCCCAGAGGAAGCTCGGCGTTGTCTGTGCTTTTCATATACAACTGTAGCAGCTAGGTTGTTTATCGCTGGATCTGTAGGATGATAGCTGGGCAATTTGGCATTCGTATACGTCGTTTGCTCAAGCAAAGCGCTTAGTTCGTCGTCATAGACCACAAGGTGAAAATCTTTACTTTCCAGAATCCCCTGCAATTGATCCTTGCTCATTTCCGCATTCAGTAGATAAATATCCGCCCCCGTAAAAGAAACCGCATAGATGGCTTTCACCAGAGAAGCGTGGTTTTTGCACAGAAAGCCTACTCTCTGACCGCCAGCAAGTTGGTATTTCATCTCCAGTAGGGCCGAAAGCTGTTTGGATTGTGCAAACAATTGGCTATACGTCAAGGTTTCCTGTTCATCTACCAAAGCGATTTTATTCCCATAGGTTCTAGCTGCAAAATGCAACAGAGCCATCAGATTGACGCCCGATGCGTAGATGGCGGAGGCTAACCGGAACAACGCTACCAGCGATAGCAGCTTAATTTGATATAACACATAGATCAGGTTAAACATCCTCATGGCCATTACCCTTTTTACTTAATATTCTAGGCATTGTTCTGAAAAGTAGGGAAGCTAGCCCTCCGAAAATCAACCACCACGGTTTGAACGTTTGCCTTTGCGTATAGATAGCGTTAGCGATCATCTTGGCAACCTGCTGTGGGGACATGGCCGGTAATTTGCGATAAGCTGCGGTTGGTAGAATCATGGGCGTTCTTACAAGCGGGAGATAGATCGAGGTCGTGGCAATCCCCATTGTCTTAAGCTCAGGAGCAGCGGACCGAAACCAAGTGTCAAAAGCAGACTTCGATGCCTGATATGCCGCCCAATATGGCATGGGAATAAGCATCACATTGACCGTCGACATGTTAATAATATGTCCTTGTTTTTGCTCAAGAAGTGGAAGGGTAGATAGCAGCAGTTGTACTGGCGCGAAGTAATTGATCGCCATCGTACGCGTGAAATCGTGATAACGGTCCAACGACTGCCGAATGGAACGCTTAATCGAATGGCCCGCATTGCTGATGACGATATCGAGCCCATCTGGCAGCTGATGTAGGAAGGTCAGCAAACCCTCCATGTCCCTCTGATCTCGAAGATCCGCAGGGAACACACTTACATGGGCTGCCGCTTTCGCTTCGATTTCGCCTTTCATGGCTAGGAGCTTCGCGTCTCGTCTAGCTACCAAGATCAGATGAACCCGAGTATCCGAAAGCAGATAAGCTAGTTGTTCTCCGATTCCGGAACTGGCACCGGTTATTAGGACCGTTTTGCCTGCTAAATGGCGCTCTAGTTTCTGTCTGTTTAATTTCGTCGGTGGGAATAGGAGATATTCGAAAAGATTGTGTAGGCTAGCGCTTGGCATGAATTCACTACCTTCTTTATGAGGCTTTAATCGGATGCGGGGGTTACTTTCTGTATTTTGATTGTACGTTCCCCTGCCGCATCAACTCCACACACATTAATAACTGGATAACTTCCAGTTATTTTTCCGATTTAAGCTAGAATTTATAGTTTAACTGGAAAATATGCAGCTAATTTTTGAGTTTCTGCTATTTCTGAAGCAATCGCTTGAAATTAAATGTACTTTTTACAGTTATTTCTGTAAAATCAATAATTCTCACGGAATTAGCTGTATGTTCTCCCTTTATTTCGTACACATGCCTTAGAGCGATCTAACTGCGTACAAAGTCACTAGCAGATTAGTAAGGCCCACTCACTAACCCAACGTCAACACCGTAATCTCAGGACGACACATGAACCGAATAGGGCGAACCGACACGCCAATCCCTCGATTCGTATAAAGGGTAAGTGCTTGATTGTCCCCTACGTGATAGAGTCCCGAAGGATATTTGACGCCATAAGGCACAGAAGCCAATGGTCCAATGAAGGGCAGTCTTACTTGACCACCGTGGGAATGCCCCGATAGTTGCAAATGGACGGCTCCAGCAGCCGCAGCAACATCCGCGTAGTCTGGTGCGTGAGATAGCAGGAGTACCCACTCTTCTTTTTTCGCTGACTGCATCGCCGCTTTAAGATTAGGAGTGCCCTCCCACATATCCTCTACTCCGGCGATCCATATGGATTGGCTGCCTTTCTGAATCTGTAGTCCCTGATTACGCAGGCAGCGAAACCCACCACCCTCTAGCACATCCGCCACTTCTTCAACATCGCCATAATAATCATGATTGCCGAGCACCGCATAGCAGCCGTATGTAGCAGTAATTGTCTTCAAAACATCCCGTATTTCTTGACCCTGCCCACCAATCTCATAATCAACTAAATCGCCGGTAAAGCATACGATATCCGGTTTTTCCGCCTGAATGGCCTCGACTACCTTGGTTAATTGCTGGACATCCATATGGAATCCAAAGTGCAGATCGCTGAATTGTACAACCCGCAGTCCCTTGAATGCCTCCGGCAGGGTAGGAAAAGCCAATGAAATACGCTCAACTTGCAACCAATGGGGCTCCACCCACGTGGCATACCCGTAACTTATTGGGGGGACCGATAATAGACCTCCACCCAACAGCAGGCCCTTTTTCAGAAAGGAACGACGACTCATTTTCTCTTTATTTTCCATATCACAATCATATAACAAATGGGGGCTATCTTGCTATTTTCAACTTTTAACTGACATAGACGGCTTCCAGAAAAATATTTCCAAAAGGCTGAAACAAATCTTCAATTCCATCCGTTTAGTGGTTACAGATGAGAATAATGGAAACCTACAATAACTAAGCAAAGGATGAGCTAGATGAAGAAAAAGGTTTTGGCCACAGGCCTCCTAACGACCGCGATCCTCTTAACATCGGCTTTCACGCCAGTTTCTACGAATGCTGGTCAGGAAACCACCGTCAAGCTCGAGGGTCAACCGATCGCTTTCTCGAAGCAGACCCGCATGATGGATGGCATTCTCATGGTGCCTGTTCGTGATCTTGCAACCGCTTTAGACATGGAAGTAACGTGGAATGAGGCTGAACGAGCTGCCGTTGTTACACGCGATGGGTACGAGCTAAAGCTGCCCCTAAATTCCGACTATGCCAATGTCAATGGGCAAGCAACTACCATGAACGGCGTTACACAAATCGTTGATGACTCCCTCTATGTACCGCTGCGTTTCTTTATGGAAAGCGTCAATCATGTTGTTCGCTGGGATTCAGCTACCAGTTCCGTTAACATCACCAAGCAAACGGACACCTTGCCAGTTGTCGGTACTTATGACCACTTGGTTACACTGTTAACGCAGAATGAAAGCAACCAGCAATACTCAGTAGCGCTTATGTCAAAATCATCCATCTCTAAATCTTCTACGGATTCCTCAGCGCCAACGGCTTCCAGCAGTGCTAATCTCGCTGCCCAAGACTCGGCCAAATCCGTATCACCCGAGTACTCTGGAACGAATGTGCAAGTGCAAGGTGTGGATGAATCGGATGTCGTCAAGTCAGATGGAACGTACATCTATACCGTGAATAAGCAGCGAATCATCGTCACCCAAGCGTATCCCGCGGATCAGATGAAAGTGCTGAGTATTTTAGATTTTCCGCAAACGGCAAACACAGCAAACACGCAGTTCCAACCGAGTGAAATCTACGTGGACGATAAGCATCTAATTGTGTTGGGGCAATCCTATCAAAACCTCAAACCTGTGCCTTATAACGAGGAAGCCAGCAGCAGCAGTATCGGCATTTTAGACAAAAGAATAATTTCACCTATCAGATCCCAGGCAACAACGAAGGTCATGGTTTACGATCTCTCGGATCGAAGTAACCTAAAGTTAGTTAAAGACGTTGAGCTTGAAGGAAACTATATTTCTTCCCGTAAAATCGGGACATCGCTTTATTTTATCGCCAATAAATATGTCAATTACTATTACTACCGAGAAGCGGCGAAGACGGAAGACGCCAAAAAAGAACTAGCACCAGCTTACCGGGATTCCTCGGCAGGAGATTCCTTCACTTCAATTCCGTTAGATAAAATCTACTATTTACCCAAAGCCCTTGAGCCGGGCTATGTGCTCATTGGAGGACTTAACCTGGATGATCTGACGCAGACGATGAATGTCACCTCGTACCTCGGCTCGGGACAGAATGTCTACGCATCGGAAGAGAACCTCTACGTGGCTGCCACAACCTACGAAGATCAGCAGCAGGAGACGATCCTCTATCAATTCGGGCTGAACACAGGAAAAGCCGTGTATAAAAACACTGGCAAAGTGCCTGGTCATCTACTCAACCAATTCTCCATGGATGAGCATAACGGTCACCTCCGGCTTGCTACTACCACAGGAGAAGTATGGCGAACCGATGAGGGCACATCGAAAAACCACGTCTACATCCTTGACGCGAACATGAAAGAAGAAGGCAAGATCTTAAACATCGCGCCAGGAGAACGCATTTATTCTACCCGCTTCATGGGCGACCGCGCTTATATGGTTACTTTTAAAAACACCGACCCACTATTCGTCTTGGACTTAAAGCAACCCGATCAGCCGAAATTGTTAGGGGCATTAAAGATCCCAGGCTACAGCAACTATCTGCATCCCTATGATGAAAACCATATTATTGGCTTCGGCAAGGATACGGTTGAAGTTGAAAATAAAAACGCGGCAGGCTCACAATCCATCGCCTATTATCAAGGTATGAAAGTAGCTTTGTTCGATGTATCCGATGTGAATAATCCGAAGGAGAAATTTACTCAGCTGATTGGGGATCGTGGAACGGATTCGGAGTTGCTGAATAATCACCGCGCTTTGCTCTTTTCCAAAGAGAAAAATCTACTTTCCTTCCCTGTTACGGTGATGAAACTCGATCCAGCGGCCAACAATTCGAAGAATTCGGCTAGCGCATACGGAAGCTTTGCTTTCCAGGGGGCGTACGTTTACAACCTTGATTTGGAAAAAGGGTTCCAGTTCCGCGGCGGCATCACCCATCTCTCGCAGGAAGATCTGCGTAAAGCGGGTCAACATTTCTATGCCGGTGATAAACAAGTGCAGCGCGTTCTCTATATCGGCGACACACTGTATACCGTCTCGAACGGATTCATTAAAGCGAATGACCTTACTACGCTGCAAGAAAAGAATACGGTAGTCATCCCGTAAGCAATTCAAAAAAGCCTCGATTCCTATCGGAATCGGGGCTTTTCGTTTGACTCCAGCCAACTTATATGGCTAAAACCTCTTTCAGATAAGTGGCTAATGAAACCAGTTGGTTACCAACAGGGCGCTTCGTTTGCATCTCCGCAGCCTGAGCAGCTGGAACCATCGAAAGCTGAGCGGCAACCACGCGCTTCGTAGGGTTCTCCTCGATGATTTGTTTCAAACCCAGTGAGACAGCTTGGATATACTCACTCTTCTTACCTTGCATAATGAGATCAAAAGTATTCTCCAGAAGGGCAGGCGCTGCTTCTAGCGCTTTTCCCTTCTTCGTGGCGTAAGCCGCTAATTGACTCATCGTTCCTTGTACAGTGCTTGGATTCGTGAAAGCAACGATCGTAGGCTGATCCAGCTGACAGATCTCTTCGAACAGCGGATCATCGATTTTGATAATTGGGATAGGAAAACGATGAATGTCTTCATCATAAATGGCTGTAAAAAAAGTGCATGTCATTAATATCGCGTCCACATGGCTTTTGGCTATCCAATTCAGTGTGTCGAGCACTTTCTTTTGAGCCATTTCGGTCGTGAAATCCGCATCCAGCTTGATCCGATCCAGACCAGGATCTACATAATGAATGAGCTCCACATTCAAACTGCGCAGGGCATTTTCAATATGTTCAATATTCGAATAATGGGCATGGAAGCATCCGATTCTTGTCATTATTAGTCTCCCAAGATGTACGTTTTCAAGAAGTCATTGCGGAACTTGCCATGCGGGTCAAATTGGCGAAGCAGTTGCTGAAACTCAGGCAGCTTCTCATACAGCGACTGCACGCGGTCCGGCGACATCGTAAACAGCTTGCCCCAATGCGGTCGAACTTGGAAGGGCTCGAGCTGCTGTTCTATGATAGGCAGCACTTGCTTAACAGCTTCCCAATTCGGCTTCCACGTAAAATGAAAAGCTACCGTCTCCTGCTTATAGCAGGGACTCATCCACAAATCATCTTCCGCAATTGTACGTACCTCAGAAACATAAAGCAGTGGCGAGATATGCTCTTTCATACCATCCAGCGCACATAATGCCGCATACGCATGTTGACGGGGCACGTAGTATTCGCTCTGCAATTCTTCCCCTGCACTAGGCGTGAAATCCATCCGGAAGTGCGGCATACGTTCATGCCAAGGCCCTGGTATGCCCATCTGTTCACTGCAATTCTCGGAGGTGTGACCTGGCACGGGATGACGATGTGCGTCAGCGAGCTTGGCTCCAAACAATTCAGGTTCCACCTGCTCAGCCGCGGAGGAAGAATCCTTGATTACTTGCTTCTTCCACAGTTGATTAAACGATGATTCCTGCCAGTTTGTGAAAAGGCTGACACTATAGCCACTGGAGAAAATATCGTCGAAATGCGCTTCAAGCTGCGCTAATGGCACATTGTCGTACACATGTTGATACATCTGAAAGGATGGGACTACATTCAAGGTGATTTTCGTGACCACACCTAATCCACCTAGTCCAACGGCTGCACCGGCAAGATAACCATCTTCATGCTCACGGGAGAACAGCGCGATATTCCCATCCGCTGTGACCACTTCCATGGCATGAACGGCTGTCGCCAAATTGCCATGGCGATCACCAGAACCATGGGTTGCGGTGGCGCATGCGCCTGCAACTGTAATATGTGGCAAAGATGCGAGATTGTGCAGCGCATACCCATTCGCGTGAAGATACTCGCCTAATTCACCATAGCGAATGCCTGCCTCAACCGTTACTCTATGGTTCGTTCGATCAAGCGAAATCACGCGATTCAGGTTCTGAAGCGAGATCAAGCTTTCCGTACAGTCGGCGATGCCATTGAACGAATGGCGTGTGCCAAGCACCTTGATTTGTTGACTGCGAGCCACCAACGCTTGTATTTCTTCTACGTTCGCTGGAACATAATAATTGGCGGCGCTGTACGTATAATTGCCAGCCCAGTTGCGATTATTTAACATCGTTGTGTGTACTCCCTTCGTTCAGATCTAAGATGAGACAATTATATTTTACATGCATTTATCCCCCTCAGCAAAGTCAACGCCTGTTAGGCAACAATGCCAATAATGAAAAAAGCTATCCGGAAGTAGAAAATCTACTTATCGGACAGCTTTTATTGAAGCATCTATCATGCTTCATGTTGTAGGTCGTGTTCCACTTCTTTTTTGATTTTATTCGGCATCATTTTCGGTTTGCTTGTGAACCACTTCGTATACAGGTCTTCGTAGGTGCCATCTTTGGATACGGATTGGAGCGCCTCGTTGATTCTTCCGATGTACTTGTTTTTCTTTTTGGCAAGAATAGCTAAACTTTCTTTATTGAACGGCTCTCCTACTATTTTCACAGACCCTTGCGCTGTGTTTTTAATAAAATCCTGGGCATTGCGTTCCTCCACGATAACTGCGTCTGCTGTATGACTCTTTAACTCGGCATAGGCATCGGAGATTTTTGAAAAGCCGTGGATTTTCGCCCCTTGAATTTCACTCGCATAGTAAAACCCCGGTGATCCATTTTCAGTTGCTATCGCTTTGTCGACTAAGTCATCTTTCCCTTTGATAGCCGAGTTCTCGGAAGCAGTAAGAATTACTAAGTTTGTTTGGAAATAAGGATCAGAATACTCAAGATCATTACTGCGTGCATCCGTAATTGTCTTCCCCGCGATGGCCAAATCAATATCACCAGACTTCAATCCTTTATTCAATTCGCCCATTTCCATTGGAATCAACTCATATTCTAACTTCGACTTTTTAGCGATTGCTTGCCATAAATCCACCTCAAAGCCCTTCTTCTCGCCTCCATCTATATACGTATAGGGGCGGAAATTCTCCTCGATACCGACTTTGACCGTTTTATTCTGCGTGCATCCTGAAGCGATCAGGGCTATTAATAGGGTGATCGAGAGGACAATTCCTCGTTTGCGACTCATTCTTTCATTCATTTCTTCAATACCCTCCTCATTAGGTAAACATAGGTATTATTTGTAAATAGTTGGAGGGTTATACAACTTCTTCACTAGGCTTTAGAGTTTACAATTTCTTTCCTTTCAACATATATGTGAATGCGTATATAATGACTAGATCTACTTCAACACTTGCCTTCCCACATGAGCCACATTAGTCACTCTTAAGGAGATGTTCACATGGATAAAACAAACAAACACAAAAACTATCAAGCATTAGTCGAGGATCGCATTTATTTTGGCGGAGCTTCGGATGTTGAGGATATGGTTAAAAATGAAGGCATTGACGTCATCGTGGATTTGCGTGGCGAAGCTACACAATGCGCTTATCCTGATGGCGATGTCCAATGGATTCAAGTCCCTCTAGGAGACAATGCAACGGAATCCCAAGACCAATTGTTTCAGCAAGCCATTGATTACGTAGTTGAAGCTTATCACAACGGTAAAAAAGTTGGATTTCACTGTGCTGGTGGCGGCGGCAGAACGGGTGCTGTCGCGGTGGGCACTTTGATAACTTTAGGCAAGAGTAACACCATTGAAGAAGCTGAAGCACTAGCCAAAAGCATTCGCGCCAGAGTCAATATTAAACCCGCGCAGCGTGAGGCGATTGAACAATTGTTTCCCAAATAAACCCTGAACCACAACTGGACAAAAAGGCTGGTTACTCGTACACGATAATGTACAAGAAACCAACCTCTTTGGCTTTACTCATTCATAGTTGCCACTACGATCCAAAAGTCTTAAGGACTGACCTGAACAAGCTCCAAGTCATCGAAGTAGACTTCTCCATCCACGACATGTTTGTACATAAATATCGTCGCACTTGTGTTCGTACTTCCTGTAGTGAACGTGTATTCTTTCCTTGTATAATCTGCAGAATTGACATACACCTGACGTTGGTAACTACCGAAATTCCTCACTCCGAACTGTGCAGCGCCTCCCCCCACTGCCTTGGCCCATGCCGAGATTGTATAGGTTGTGTTTGGCGCTAGTCCAGTTACGATTTGCTCGATCCCCCCGTAGGCAGTTGCCAATTTGGCTGCGTAAGTCCCTGTACGGGCGTTCGTATTCACGATGGCTGATTGGTTAAAATGCGAGGGCCAGTTCGTGAAATCTCCTGTCTCAAATCCCGGATTGTTTAGCAAATTAATTACAGGCACAAACTCCACGAAGCAAACGGCCGTTTTGGTTCCGTCAACTGTTGTCACAGTTACCGAAGCGGTCCCCTCACCAACGGCGGTTACAATGCCATTCGCATCCACAGTAGCCACGGAGGGATTGTTCGAGCTCCAGCTCACCGTTTTATTAGCGGCATTGGATGGTGCGACAGTGGCCAACAAGGTAGCCGTCGCGCCGATTTTCAGACTCAATCCGGTATGGTCCAGCGAGACCCCGGTCACCGCGACAGGTGGCTGCGTAGGTGGCGCGCTATTCTGAACAAGTTCAAAGTCGTCAAAGTAGGCCTCGCCTGCCGCAGCACGTTTGTACATGAGAATGGTCGCGCTTGTGTTTGTGCTGCCTGTGGTAAACGTAATCTCATTTCTCGTATAGGCTGTCGAGTTTATATAGACCTGACGTTTGTAACTACCGAAATCCCTTACGCCAAACTCACCATTGATTCCCATCGCCCATGCAGAGAGCGTATACGTTGTATTTGGTGTAAGTCCGGTTACGATCTGCTCGATCCCCCCATATGCGGTTGCCAACTTGGCAGCGTATGTTCCTGTATGGGTGTTCGTATTCACAATGGCTGCTTGGTTAAAATTCGATGGCCAGTTGGTGAAATCACCTGTTTCAAATCCAGGGTTGTTCAGCAAATTGCTCGCAGACACAACCTCTACGAAACAAACGGCCGTTTTGGAGCCGTCAACTGTCGTCACCGTAACCAAAGCTGTCCCCTCACTAACAGCCGTGATAATTCCACCCGCATCCACCTGCGCTACGGCAGCATTGTTCGAACTCCATGTCACCGATTTATTGGCAGCATTAGAAGGAGATACGACTGCTGACAATGTTGCTGTCCCACCGACTTTCAGACTCAATGCGGATTTATTCAGCGTGACGCCAGACACCGCGACAGGTACGGGCGGCGGCGGTGGTGGCGGTTCCGTAATACCACTAGTCTGTATATGGAAATAGTCAAAATCCGCAGTAAGTCCGGTTCCCCCACAGACAATTAGACCAATTTTGGGATCATCAAGGTTAGCAATTACTGTGTTACCTATCTGGGTATAAGTGACACCGTCTACCGAATAGTATCCGGCATACTTATCTCCATACTTAACAATTCGAAGATAAGATACAGCTGACCCGATCGTATCAGGTACCTCCATATGGGTACGTACACCATTAACCTTAACGTCAAACTGTAACTGATTGCCGCTGCCATACAACCGAGTCATTCGGATATAGGTATCGTCATTGACATAGACGACCAATCCGCCCTGCGACCACTGCGAATTCGGCCTGCCTTCGAGCTTCGTATCCATAGCCCAGTTTCCTTCAGGCGCACCCGTGAGAAGAATGTTCTTGGCATCGGCACTTCCGCCCGCAATATCTCCGTTTTCACTAACAATTCTCATATACCCCGGGTTCGTGCTCAGCGACCATTTCGCCGGGTTCTCTCGGATCCAGTGCCACTGAGAATGAAGCTCGGCAGCATTGAACTCATCATCAGATCCTTCCGTATATACGGGATCAGGTTCAACAGGTCCGCCCGGCGATGCGCTGTACTGGATTAATTCCAAGTCGTCGAAGTAAACGTCTCCGCTGCCGCCGCTTTTATATAAATATATCGTAGCGCTGGTGTTGGTACTGCCCGTCGTAAAAGTAAGCTCTTTCCTCGTATAACTGGTAGCGCTCATATGGACATCTTTGGAGCTGCCGCCATAATTTTTGACGCCAAATACGGCGTCGCCCCCGCCTGCACTCTTGCCATTCCCATACAATTTGTAGATCGTATTCGGATACAATCCACTGATCGTCTGCTCAACGCCAGCCGTATTCCCTGTAAGCTTGGCTGCATAAATACCGGTAAGGGCATTGTTGCTCTCAATAGTGGCCCCGTTGTAATGAGTAGGCCAATTAGTGAAATCACCCGTTTCAAATCCCGGATTCTTCAACAGATTCTCCTCCACCGGCGGCGGTGGGAGCGGAGGGAGATTGTTAGGATCCAGTCCTGGACCTTGGTAAGCACCCATATTCGGCGCTTGCACGGCCGACACCGGATTGCCGAAGTAGTCCTTGCCTCCGTTGTTCGTCATCAATTTACCCGCTCCAATAGCCGGAGATGTAGAAAGAAGCTGGTATCCGACAACCGTATCTTTACCTATACCGCCCGAACCAGGGGAGGCAAGCATCGGATCAGCCGTAATCTTATTCGCATCCGTCGGTTCGTTGGCCGGATGGTTGCCATAAAACAAATTGTGATCAAACACATTATTCGTACTGCCGGCAAAATTATAGCCGCCGGTTCCGAGATTCGTGATGATATTGTTCGTGAAGTACGTATTTTTGGCATAACCGCCCCAGTTTAAATAATCCACCACTTTCGCGTTCGAATATCTGGGCAGATATACCGTGTTGTTATAGATATGGGTAGTATCCGGAGTTCCGCTAAAATTGAACACGGCACCGCTGTCATTCTGGCTAATGTTATAGCGGATTGTCGTATTGGTATTGGTGTTGCTAGCAACCGTACCATCATTTACAACCAAGAAAGCGCCGCCAGCATTATTATGGCTGTAGTTATATTGAATAATGGTTCCGTCGCTCTTGTAATCCGCATCATAAGCCATAGCGTCTCCGCCCGGCGCTGTATTGTAAACCTCATTGTTCTGAATCAACGCGTCCTTCGCTGAAAATACCCAAAGCGGAACATGATATCCGCTGGCTCTTACATGCGTATCATGCACGATGTTGTTTTCGATCAGCGCATTCGTCGTATCCAAGATGAACGCTCCATCTGCACCCACATCGTAAATGACGTTGTTGGTTACTTTCGAGTCAGCAGCATATCTCTTTTGCGCGCCATAAATGTAAATGCCCACGCTATCTACGGAATAAATCTTGCTGTTATTCACCACAACATCGGATACATGATAATCCCAGTTCGTTCCCCAGACGATAATACCGCCGTTATGGGCATAATCGGTGGCGGTATCACCCTTCACATTATGGATCTCTAGGTTTTCAAAAAGAAAATGCTTAAAAACTCTAGGATTACTGTAGCCACCACTGGTGCCGTCCACATGTATGCCTCTGCGTACTGCCTTCGTTGCCGCATCATTGGTGATTTCCAGATTTCGGACTTCCCACTGCTCCTGATTGTTAAAATAGACAGCTGCTGCAGCGCCAGCCCCGGCGATCAATGGCTTACGGCCGGTACCATACATGTCAATCGTAATGGGATTTCCCTCTGTGCCCGAGCCTTGGGGAGAAAGCGTCCCCGTCCATACACCGTCTGCCTTGAACATAATGGAATCACCAGGCCCAAAGACGGTGCTGTTGACTTTACTCAGCGATTGCCAAGCTGATCCGGAAGCTGTTCCAGCATTCGCATCATTGCCGCCTATCGAATCCACATAATAGACGGAACCTGTTGCATACACCGTTGATGGTGCGGCCATTGGTAGGAAGCCTGCTACCAAGACAACGATTCCCAGAAGCAAACTTAACAGCCTGGATCCTTTCGTTTTCTTCATCACTTATCCTCCTTATGGTCATTTTTAACCACACTAATCGCATGAGAATAGTAAGGTTAATGTTTATCTTAAAAAACGGTGACTCCCCTCGAGGTCGAGTAACCGCTTCCAAGAACGTTGTGAAAAACATTTAATGGATATGAATCTTTTTATAAATGCTTTCATCTATATCAACCTTAGCTTCTCGAATGAGCTTATCCAAATAGTCACCATATGCGGTGTCCACATAATTTCTCCACACATTACGTTTACTCTCGTCATAGCTTTTATAGCCACTTTTTTCTCGACCCACTACCTTTACAAGAACATACTCGCCCTGCATCGTCTCATCCAATACAGAGCTGACCTGATTAACACCCAAGTTATCTGCAAGTACGGAATAGAGAACTGCCTGAGACTTGAAATAGGTGCCCGCCGTATCCTTATTAAAATTCTCCTCGGTATATCGGAGCATGAACGCATCGTTCTCGCCTTGCAGTTCGCTTATCGCTTGATCCATCTCTTTTCCTTGATCCAAGAGAAGTTTTATGGCGTCCATCCGTTTCTTGATGGATTGCTTCTTTGAATTATTCATGTTGCTCTGTGCATCTTCCTTATAAGAAACGGAGATTTTTTGAAATCTAATCCTGTCTTCCAGAGTGAACAACGTATCCTTTATAAGCTCATAATGCCGCTTTAGATCCTCTTCGGTCACGTTCAGTTCATCCTCGGACAGCTTTTCCTTCAATTGCGTCCGTAGTTTGCTTATGTAATAGTTCATAAACGTGCTTTCATCTAATTGGGCGGGGCCGTAAATGGGCTCGCGAGCTTTTACGGCGGCCAGCCTTCGCTTATTCTCTTTATCCATCTCATGGAGCAAATCATCATAGGAGGTCCCTTGTATCAGACCATGCTGTTCGGCAAGTTCCAGTTCAATCTTGAGTCTGATGATTTCATCTAAGGCTCTCTTTTTGGCTGTCTCTTCCGGATTCTCGCCATTATAATCCGTTTCCCAAAAGTTTTTTCCATATGCCACACCTTTGGACTGATAGAAATAGTCGATGACCGAAGTTCGTTGCTTCTCCAACTCACTATTGAATTCTTGCGTTGTGATCACGCTGCCATTCAACCTCGCAATAGAAGTCTGACCCGAATCAGCCCCCACTGAAGCATAAAAGACGATGGCTCCGACAATCGGGAGAACCGCCATTGCTACGACTATCCTCTTCGTAAACTTCACCATGATCACCCCAACTTCATCTTATTACAGCGCTTACATTCGAGGTAGAGATAAAGTTTTAAGATGACCTAGGAATTTGTTAAGGTTTTAAGGATCTTCTAACCAATTTCAATCCATTCAATCCGAACTGCGTTCTGCTCTGCCAGGATGACCAAACTTATTCGCTCCGTTTCCAGAGGAAGAATGACGTTTAGCTCAACTTGCTGCCAGCTATTCTCGTCACCAGCGACTTCCAAACTACCGGAATCCTCACCATTGATTGTGAGCTTCATACAAGCGCTCTCTTCGACGGGGCTAATCATCATCCGAATCGTAAACTTGGCCGAATGCGAAACGTTGACTGTAACTTCATATGCTAGCCAGTCACCTGCAGCTAATTGAACGAACAAGCGTTTATCCGACTTCCCCCGTCCATGCCAAAAATTCGACCTCAACTCTCCACCCTCCACGAAACGGATATCGGTGCGGTCCTGTTCACGGAATCCAATGAGATTCTCATGGTCTAAGGTCTTTCCGAAACTGACCCCTTTACCTTTAAACCCGTAAAAGATAGCAGGAATTCGAATCGGTGCTCTCCGAAATAGGGATCGAACAACATCCGAATGATAGGTGCAATTCACCAATGCTAGATTGTTTAGGTATTCCCATAAAATGCTCTCAGCGATAGCTGGATTTGGGCAGTCTCCCCCTTCCAAATATCGGATCAACAAATGCCAATTGTTCGGCATATTAATAGAGCAAGGAGTATTCTCTGTGTCTAACTTTTTCCATGGCCAGAAGTTCCATGACATACCGTGCTCCTCGAATAATTGAAAGGCTCCGATGTACCATTCGTTACTATTTTCCCCGCCTTCGCCCATAAAGATCGGCACGTTCCACTCATCTCTTTTCGCCAAATAAGGACTTAGACTCTCCGTGTCGGGATTACTCCAGTATTTATGGAATTGAAGCATCAGGTTATCGTCAAACTTCTCGGTAAAAATAGACCAATCAGTCGCCCAATGAACGCCTTCCAAAATGATCATATGACGCGTATCCACTTCCCGAATAGCACTAACAATCTCCTTGTAAAGCGGCATGATATGGTGATTATATGCCGAAAACCAATCCGGCAGCGGCTCGTTCAATAAATCGTAACCAGCCACGATCCATTCGTCTTTATAATGATCTGCCAGCATCCGCCACAACCCGACGGTCAGCTGCTTGTTATTTTCATCCGTAAATAAGTTGGGATGATCCTTCTCCGAATCGTCAATATTTGAACCCGTCTGCCCACCAGGCGCACCGTGCAAATCCAGGATGACATAGAGGTGATAGTTTCTACACCACTTGATTACCCTATCTATATAAGCCAGATGATGCTCCTTAATCTGAAGCATCTCTCCTTCCTCTATCAGGAAGCGTGCATTAATTGGAATTCTTACGGAATTAAAACCTTCTCCCGCAATTCGTTCGATATCTGCCTCTCCTATATACCTTTCGTAATACAACTCCCAGAACCATTCGGCTTTCGCAGGACCAATCAAATTCTCGACCATTTGTTCGATTCGTCTAGGCCGATCCCCTTGCTCCGGAAATTTCCACATATACCCTTCTGGTAGCAGCCAATTGCCAAATCCGACACCCCGCAGGATGATTTCTCGGCCATCTCCATTAACAAGTTTACTTCCTTTTGCTCTAACAAAACCTCTTACATCCCGTTCTTTTCCCGGTTGACTCACAATCTATTCACTCCCACTTCATCTTTGTCATTGAGCCTACTTTAACAAGAAGCCCGCTGATCTCCAGCGGGCCCCTTCATCCTATTTCTTCATTTTCGCGTACCAATCATTTACTTCTTTGGTCATATCATCGCCGCCTAGGCTCTTCCACTCTTTTACGAAGTTATCGAATTCCGTAACAGGCTTTTTACCATAAATAATATTGATAAATGTATCCCCCTCTAATTTGACGAGAATACCACCTTTGGATTGCATCGCTGGCGTATTCGCCCCCGTGTATGCTTGAGGAATATAGATACCGGCTTTCCAACCATCATCGACAATCTCAGCTGCCTTGAGACCATCCTTGCCGCTAACGGCAATTTTCTTCTCACTAGGCGTTACTGGTGCTTTCCCTCTGCTTACGTCTGCTCTCAGCTTCATTCCGATAAATGGATCTTTCGGTTCGATTAGCAAATATTTAGCCGGACTAACCTTGCCCCCCGGAATATCCCCTTCGGTCACGGAGTAGGTGCCATCCGCTTTAATTGTATAATCGTAATCTTTCGCCCACCCATTCACAAACTCGCTTCCCTCTTCAGGGTTTACAGCACCAAATATCCGATTCAAGTATAGGAATAGCGCATCGACATGTTGGAAATCTTTTTTAACCAATAAGCCGCCCCTTAAATAGGTCGTGTCACGGGCTTCTATTTTGCCATTTAGCGTTGGCAGCGGATACGGCTTCATGATGGACCCCGCCACATTCTTCTGCATATCCGTATTCGGCCAACCGGACATCCACGAAGGAGCCACTACAATACCTACGCGGCCTTGCGCAATCAACTCCGCCAATTTATTCTCGTCATGAAGGCCTGCTTCTTTTGAAAGATAACCTTTATTATACCAGTCTCTAAGCTTCGCCAAGCCGTCTTTCATCGCCGGAAGCGTTGATCCATGAACCAATTTCCCATCCTTCTCCAACCACTGATAAGGTACCGTGCCTAAAGCCCCGAACACCCACGAAGTCTCTCCAAGCCAGCTCGTGAACGGATTTGGGGAAGATCCACCAGAGCCTAGACTTGCTCCAAGTGGGATAACGTTGTCAGATCCGCCAGGCTTTTTGTCCAAGAAAGCTTGCATGACAGCTTCTAGCTCTTCAAATGTCTTAGGAGCCTTGATGCCGAGTTTATCTAACCAATCCTGTCTGATCCACATCACAGGGTTGTCATTCCCCGCAGTAGCAAAGTTCGGGAGGGCCATTTTTTTACCACCGTAGGTGACTTGGCTCCAATTCAATGGGTTCGAGTTGTAGATTTGTTTCATTTTGGGAGATGCATATTTCTCGAAATCTGCTGTTATATCTCTATACTTGCCGGATTGAATCAATTCGTCCAACAACGTCATATCCTGTGTTGTCAGCACATCAGGCAACGATTCGTTTGCTGTCAGCATCAATCTTAGTTTCGTATTGAATTGTTCGCCCGGTACTTGCCACAAAACTTTCAGATCGACACCTAGTTGATCGTGTGCCCACTTCGTGTGCACATTGTTTTCCATGGTCTCACCGTTCTTGAACTTCATGGTGGCGTCAGTCGCTTTGACTGTCGTGATGGTCACTGGTGTTTCAAACTTGTATGTTCCCTTTTGGATGGCATCAGCAGAAGCACCCTTCTGTGCAGCGGATGTCGGCGAATTTTCTGCTCCCTTTTCGCCGGAACTTGTGCTTTGAGAACAAGCGGTTACGAGAGAGAACACCATAATCACTGCAAGAGCAAGTAGATATCGTTTTTTACCCATTTTCTATCAAGATCCTCCCTTTACGCTGTATTGCGTTGCACCTTTATATTAATACAGCGCTTTCAGCGGGGTAAGTGATAAAGTTTTAAGATGGTGTATGAAATTGTTAAGATTGGGTGATATGCCGATCCCTGTATTCTTGTGGTGTGACCCCGTAATAATTTTTAAACAATTTGCTAAAATAAGGCGGGTTTTGGAAGCCCATTTGGCTAGCTAGCTCATAGATTTTGATATCTGTTGAACCCAGCATAACGGCTGCCTTTTCCATCCTGTACCGCATAATGAAATCACTGATATTCTCTTTCATCTCCTGTTTATACATGGATGACAAATATACCGGGTGCAGGGTCACATGATCTGCGATCGTTTGCAGCGAAACATCTTGTGCAATATGCGTCTCAATAAAACGATGAATTTTCGAAATAAGTTGGTTTTTGCTGTCCCTGAATTCACGGATGCTGCCAGATTCCATGCTTTCCAGTACCCCTACTGCCCACTCCATGACTTGGTCCGCTCTGGATAACGCTCGTGGATCTGACGACACATCCGTCTCCAACCCGGATACTTCCATCAAGGTTTTGCCTTGGAGGTGTGCAATATACAGAAAAGCATTCATCAAGGTATAAGTAACTTCCATCATGTTTTCTTCCGTATCCATTTTTTTGGAGCTCATTTCTTCAAAAACATCACTCAATTTCTTGCGGACATCCCCCCACCGCCCAGCTTCTAATAGCTGCTGGATACTTGGCGGACTATATAAGGATTGCAGCGACCTCGATTGTACGCGAGGCATCCCGGACATGATCATAATTCCCTTATCGCTTCGGGGAACCTTACGAAATTCATTCAGCGATTTACGATAATGCAGCGCGAGTTCATCTGGAAATATCCCCTCATCACTTATCAAAACGGATACCTGCCCCTTCAAAAAGGCCGAGACTTTCAACTGCAGCTCATAGGCCGATTTCTCTAGAACGTTATCGCCTCTTGTATCGAAAGATCCGCCCTTACCGTTGTCCTGCAGCAAAAAGCATAAATACCCGAATGTATCTTTACAGTACCAGACGTTATAATCCGGCTCTAAAATTTCGCAAGCGATATTATGGACGGCGTATTCGAATAACAAATCGTCATGCTCCACCGCATCTCCAAACCCACCATCCATTCTTACTAGGATAAAAGAACAGTTCATTCCTGGTTCAAACGGAAGCTGGTACTCTTTCATTCGTTCAGCTAATGCGGAT
Organism: Paenibacillus sp. LjRoot153; assembly: GCF_964253085.1. Lineage (NCBI taxonomy): Bacteria > Bacillati > Bacillota > Bacilli > Caryophanales > Paenibacillaceae > Paenibacillus > Paenibacillus sp. LjRoot153. Next base: position 1,454,042 of record NZ_CAXUQH020000001.1, on the reverse strand, counting down.
GATGACAGGGTACTTCCCGTCAACAAGTTATTTAATAAATTAGATCTTAATAATGGCAGGTGAACATGAAGTGTCTGGCGGGCCCTTTCCAAGGAGCCTACATGCTCCCATTCCTGATCGAAGAGCATCTTGACACGAGACACCTCATCCATCAACTCTTCGTCCTTAATCGGCTTCAACAAATAATTCACCGTGCCGTACATAATCGCCTGACGCGCGTACTCGAATTCACCGTAGCCCGATAGTAAAATGCATTTGGTACGGGGAAAGTGATCCTGTATATGTTTGCATAATTGCAGCCCATTCATGCCCGGCATCCGAATATCCGTTACAACGATATCAATCGGTGTTTTCTTTAGAACCTCAACAGCTTCCAGCCCCGAGGCCGCCTGAAAGACGTATTCCACACCGATACTTCTCCAATCATTTTCTACCATACTCTTTAATAGCATGGGTTCATCATCAACCAGCAAAAGTTGAATCATGGGTTCCAAACCTCCCTACCTTATTCTCATTTCCAACGAAGTGCTACGCTGAGACCTGACAACCGATTCGAAGCTGCAATAATAACACCTGCACCAGAACCAAATCGTTGTACTAATCGTTGATTGACGTTCCACAGTCCACAGCCTGTATGTTCATCCATAGGACGCTCCAGACTCTGTACATAGTCATCTATCTCCTGATCCGTCATCCCCACACCGCTATCTTCGACAACCAGAACATTCCAGTCAGACTCACGACGACCCGATACCATGATACTTCCTCGTCCCGGTTTGGGTTCTATGCCGTGTACAATCGCATTTTCTACAACGGGTTGGAGAATAAGCCTCATCACAGGTTCATTCAGCATATCCGCAGGAATATCAATCTGATAATCAAGACGTTCCAGCCGTAATGAATAAATATTCAAGTAGTGATTGACCAAATCAACCTCCTCTTTTAATAAAGGCATCTGATTCTCAACCCTTGTGGTATAGCGATAATAATCCCCTAAATGATACGTCATCTGTTTAATGGTGTCGGTATAGCCAGCTTTCGCACAACCCGCAATGAAAGATAGGCAATTATACAGAAAATGGGGATTGATCTGCGATTGCAGCTGTTTTAGCGTTGCCAGGCGGGAACGATTTTGTTCCTCGTATACGTTGGTGATCAAATGTTGGATTTCATCCCCCATATCATTAAATCGCAGCATCATGTAATCAAATTCATTATGAAATCGCTTATTGATTCGGAACGAATAGTCGCCCATCTCCATATGCTTAAGTCCTTTCATGATAAAAGAAATCGGCTTCTGCACATGAAGATACAAGAGATAAGAAGTGGCAAATCCGAGGAGAACCAGCACGAACATGCTGATATAAAACAAATTTCTGCTCTTAATAATCGGAGCGTGAAACGTATTTAAAGGGACATAATCAATTAGATACGCATCGATACTTGGCAGATGGGTATAACTCAAATAGGCCTTCTGTTCCTCTAGCTGTATGCTTCGATGCCCACCTTCGTTCAAGCCCTCCTTAAGAAGTCTGTCTCCCAAATTGTCTAAGTCAGCATCACTTGAATCAGAAACCGAGAACACCTCACCCGTGCTTGTTAATAAAAAAGAGTAACCCGGGCTATCTCGTTTGTATGACCGCAGCATTTTCCTAATATTATCTAGTCCAAAACGCACCTCATAAATCGCACTTACAGTCTGTGGATTACTTTTAGAAAAGTACGGATCCCAGATAAACAGTTGATAGTACGGCGTTTCATTAGAGCTGCCCGGGTGGAAGTGCCACTTCCCGTTATCAGCCGTTTCAAGGACACTCTGATCGTATCGATCATTCGGATTTGTCGATATTCTTCTTTGGGTATCGGGTAAATAGATGGATAAATCATTGGTCCAGTTGCTGGAGAAGCTCTGAAGAAAGAGTTTTTCTTTGACTTGTGTTTGAAAGTCAATCATTCCGTAGTAGTCCTTCGTCAGAATACTCGTCTGAAGCTTCAATATGGAGGAGTCACGCGCTAAAACACTGGAGGAAAGGGACAGACGTTCGGCACCCACTTCAATCTGGTTTTTCAGAAACTGCAGCTGGCTTTCGTTGTACGCCGTGATCTGTGAATCAATGACCTGAAAGCTGGTCCTGCTGAAATACGCAAATAGAATGACAATGGGAATTAATAGAATGAGGATGACACCGTTGATTTTCAGGAATATAGGCCAGTGCCGCTTCATTGCACAACCTCCTTAAGATATTGACAGTCACCTTTAATATGTATTCTATACAAAAAAACGCTTCCATCCTAAGATGAAGTTACAGAAGACGCAAGTTGAGGAGGAAAATAATGTATGAAAGATACCGTCATTATAACATCATCGCCACCCGTAACGGCAAGAGTAAGAGAGAAACGAAATCATCCGCTTCGCAAAACATGGAGGCTTCATCTCATGCTGCTGCCCGCAGTATTAGTTGCTCTCATCTTTAAATATGCCCCCATGCCTGGGATCATTATGGCGTTCCAGGACTTTAAGCCATGGCTTGGCATTTCTGGATCTAGATGGGTCGGTTTGGATAATTTCCAACTTATATTTACGATGAAAGGCTCCGTTCAAGTCATTTGGAACACGTTAATTATCTCTGTTTTGAAAATAATATTTGGATTAGCTGTACCCGTCACCTTTGCCTTATTGATCAATGAAATCCGCAATATGAAGTTGAAACGGTCGCTTCAAACTATGGTGTACCTGCCCCATTTCATGTCATGGGTCATATTAGGCGGTATCTTGTTGGACGTGCTCTCATTAGACGGTGTTTTAAACCAATTAGTTACAGCTTTTCATTTACAGCCCATCATGTTTCTGGGAGAAGGGAATTGGTTCCGCTTTACCGTCATTGTGAGTGATCTATGGAAGGAATTCGGCTTCTCAGCGATTGTCTTCCTTGCCGCATTGTCCGGTATTAATCCGGATCTTTATGAAGCTGCCGAAATCGATGGCGCCGGTAGATGGCAGCAGACCATCCATATTACGCTTCCTTCCCTGCTTCCCATCATGGTTGTCGTGTTCACATTGTCCCTAGGTAACATGCTGAATGCCAACTTCGATCAAATCTACAACCTGATTAATCCACTTGTCCTTCAAAAGGGAGATATTATTGATACCTTTGTATTCCGTAACTTCCAAGGCGGGCAATACAGCTTAGCCGCCACGGTTGGCTTATTCAAATCGGCCGTCGGGTTCATCCTGATCAGCGCCGGATACTACATTTCACACAAATGGACGAATTACCGTGTATTTTAAAATGACTACCAGCGGAGGAACAGGCTATGTATTATAAAAATCCATCCTATAAAGTGTTTTACTATTTGAATGTGACACTTCTAATCCTTGTCTCCATTCTTTGTATTTTGCCTATGCTGCATATCTTTGCCGTCTCTCTCAGTGGAAAAACAGCCGCCGAATCCAATCTGGTCACGCTGTTCCCGATCGATTTCAATCTGGACAGCTATGTGAAAACCTTTCAAAATGATAACTTCCTCCATGCCATTCAAATCTCGGTATGGCGCAGCCTCATCGGTACGGTAATGGCCATGATGGTAACCGTTCTCGCTGCCTTTCCTTTGTCCAGAAGCAACATCGAGTTCAAGCCACGCAACTTTTACGTATGGTTCTTCCTGATCATAATGATCTTCGATGCCGGACTTATCCCCCACTACTTGCTGATACAAAAGATCGGATTGGTTGGTTCGTTCTGGGTTTACATTCTGCCCCATCTGCTCAATGTCTGGAATATCATTCTAATGATGAATTTTTTCCGTGCGATACCGAAAGAATTGGATGAGGCGGCTACCATGGACGGGGCAACATCCTTCCGAATTTTCTTCTCCGTTTACTTACCGATATCCATGCCTGCCCTTGCCACCCTCTCCTTATTCACACTGGTAGGCCATTGGAACAACTGGTTTGATGGCATGTTATATATGAGATCTCCCGAGCAGTGGCCGCTGGCCACGCTTCTGCAGACCATCGTCGTCGCACGCGACCTCAGTAAAACCGGTATTGACTTTGAAGATTTAGAACTCCTGTCCAATCGGAGCGTAAAAGCAGCGCAAATCTTCATCGCGATGATTCCGATTCTGGTCGTCTACCCGTTCCTTCAGCGCTTTTTTGTCAAAGGCATGGTTATTGGAGCCGTAAAAGAGTAACCCTACAAGTACCCGTTGATTAAACACTTTCTCAAAGTGTCTAGTCAGTGGGTACTTATTACGTATTTGCCTGCATCCAAATGCGATTACATACGTATACGATGTAGAAAGGAGTTGTTCGAAGCATGACTGATCTTGAACATCATCACCATCCGGAAACCACGAATGAGCTGCGGCAGGCCCTTCATGAGATCGAAGCCTGGGAAGCTGATCAGAAAGATCTTTGGTTCTGGGAAAAGCTAGGGCGCCTTCCATTTCAGGTGCTGGATCGCTTAACGCCAAAGTTTTTGAATAAGAAAATAGGGGAAGCCTTGGACGAGCTCGGCAATTATTTGCAAGCGGGAGGACGGTATCTGATTTCTGAAAAGGGGACCTTGCGGCATATTGAGGAAGTGTTTGAGCGCAGCAGAGGTAAGCGAGATGAACTTACTGAGGGGATTTCAATTGCATCCGTGGGCACGTTGCCGCTTCAAGTGCTGGATCAAACCGCCGATGAAATTGTACTTAATCGCTCCAAAATTGCTACCTTGCAAGGCGCAACGACGGGTATCGGCGGGATCCTCACACTCGCTATCGATATTCCGGCCATCCTTGGTCTGTCCTTGAAAACCATTCAAGAAGTTGCCATCTGCTATGGCTATGATCCCAAGGACAAGCAAGAGCGGATCTTCACCATCAAGGTTCTGCAATTCTCCTCCTCCGACATTGTCGGCAAAAAGGCGATTCTTGAAGAGCTTGGCAACTATGCCACTACTGACAAAGAGAGTGTGCAGATGATCTCTCAGCTCCAGGGCTGGCGCGAGGTATTCGCTACGTACCGCGATAATTGGGGATGGAAGAAGCTGTTCCAGCTCATTCCAATTGCGGGTATTCTCTTTGGCGCTTGGATCAATCGCGGCACGCTGAAGGATGTAGGCGAAGCTGCGAAAATGCTGTATCGCAAGCGGCGTGTTCTCGAGCGCTTGCACGACCAAGTCGATGGCTAGCTGAAACCACCAGCACCCCTTTTCGTATAGAGAAGAAACAGCAAAAGGAGGTATGCAAGGTGATTAAATATTTACTACGCAAACTATTAGGATCTCTTCTTCATTCCAGACGGGGCCGTCATTATGGACATAGCAGCTCTAATCATAGAGTACATGTTACACGACGTTATTCTTCAAGTGACCATCGCGGATACGGACATACGCATGGACAGCGTTATTATAGAAATAGAGGAGGAAGCTCCAGTTAATACAGCCGCGAAAGTGGCTTTTTTCTTTTTAAACGAGTACGGCGTCTAATTCCTCCATACAAGCTTGTACATTCGCATATGGCGGATCGATTTGTAATAATTTCCGAATCATTTGCTTCGTCTGCGCGGAAATCGACAGTTCCTCCTCCCATCCCCGTATGGCCTCCTCCTGATCATCACTTGATTCATAGGTCGAATACAGCATATACAGTAAAAAATGGCCGATCGCGTACATATCTGAAGTGACATCGACAGTCCTTCTCCGGATTACCTCTTCATCGGAATCAATCGTTAACCGGGCTGGTTCTCCTAGGCGAGCGGCTAAACCAAAATCAATCAAACTCATGTGATCTCGGTCTACTATGACATTTGGAATTCGGATATCTAAATGAACGATGCCCTTCTCATGAATAAATTGTACAATGTTCAATAATTGTCGGATGAAGCGTAAAGCGTCCTTTTCCTCAAAGCGAGCTCCCCGTTCAAATATCAAATCCTCCACGGTCCGACCTTGGATATACTCGGATATCATATACAATCGTTTCGATTCTTTGAAAGAGGTGTAGCATTTTGGAATAGAAGGATGTTCTAACTGACTCATAATCGCCATTTCGCGTTGCAATAGGTCTTGGCCCAGTTGTCCTTTACTCGGTTTCGCTTGCTTCGCGACGACCTCTTGACCCGAATGCTTATCTAGACATAAGTAAGTTAACCCATAGCTTCCCATACCTAGGAAACGTTCGATTTGGTATTGACCTCGAATAACCTCTCCCTCTCTTCGAGGATAGTCGATCCATGCTTCGTAAGCCCTTTTTAGATAAGAAATCACGGTTAGCGGCCCTCCTTGTAAATGCTTTATTGAATCATCCGTAACGTGACCCCGGTTCCATCATTTCTTTGTTATCTTTTTGCAGCAAAAAAATAACTGTTCCTATGCACCCGCAAATGGCAGCGGCAATTAATAACCCTGAAATCGGCATGTAATCGGATAGGCCTGTGCTGATTAATGGAGCGATAGAGCCGCGAATACCAAACAGCATTAAGTGCAGGCCGAATACGACGGCCTCTCTTCCAGGTACAACACGAAAAATATAGGCAAGAATACCAATATCCCAGATGGCATCACCAATTCCCTGGATCCCGCTACCAATAATCACAGCAGGATAATTCCCGAAAATCCCATAAAGTAAAGGAACAATCGCGAATGCCGCTAATCCATAGACCAACGTTTGTTTCGCAGAAAATCGATCAATCACCCAACCAACAACAAAATATGCCACCAATAAACACACATAATAGGAAATACGCGCAAGCGCAATTTCACTGTTGTTCAACTGCAACTCTCTGACTTGGATGATCTGATATAAGGGACTCGCCAATATGTTACCAAAGCCCGTCAATGTCGTTGCTGCAAAAAATACGACCAGCTCTCGGTGATTTCTCACAAGCTTGAGCTGTTCCTTAAATGAAGATTTGCGTGCCGATACTGTCGTTGGTAAAGCAATCTCCTTAACGCGGGCTAGGAAAAGAATCGATATAACACCAGTAATGGCCGCAGTGATCAGCGGCCCGCTCGGTCCTGACTTATCCGTCCACGAACCGACTATGTAAGCAAGTGGAATCATAATAGCTCCCATGGCAACTCGAACGTAGCCCATGAGTCGACCACGCAATTCAGGCTGATACATACGTGTAATTAGCGCAGGATAAGCCGGTGCTTGTATACCCATTAACAAGTAAAAAATGATTGCCGTCACAACATAGACACTGGGAGCACCAAAAAATGCCGGAAGCAGCAATAGCGCTCTGCCAATTAAATTCGGGATAATGACAAAAGGTTTGGGATTCGATTGTTCGATTCTCCCTGCCCAAATCGGCGAGAACAGCAGTCCAATCGCCGGAGCGGCTGCCAAAATCCCGACTTCCAGATTCGTAGCCCCTTGTCTAATGGCAAGTGCGATGTAAAACTGATTAAAGACCACATTAAAGAGACTAAATAAACAGGCTGCACCAAAATCACTATACAAGTTATGCTTAGTTGCCGGGCTCATCTGTAAGCCTAGTTTTTGAAACACTCTGTTTGCCAGCATGGCTTTACTTCCCCTCATACTTCTCTCATTCTAGTTCACTATTACCTTCATGATAGCAGGTTTTCCTGTTCATTTCTCTCAAAAAAAAGACCATAAAGCTAGCATTTGCGGACATACCAAAGAGCTCACCATAATGAAATGGTTGAGCTCCTTATGTTTATATTCACAGCGCTATCATGTCTGGCCTTGCAATCTCTGATCCAGCTTCCCTTGCACGAACCAGGCATATACAACATACCCGCCGAGCAAGGCAGCCGCAGTCAGAAGGAAGGGCAGCGAATAATGACTGCCCGCCAATATGTAGCCCGCCCAGTAGGAAGCGATTGTATTCCCTATGCTGCGGGAGACGGTCCGCATGCCTGCGAATAGGTTGCGGTCCTCCTCGGCGACAGCTGACATGCATTGACTGTCCATCAGGTTGTTCAGCATCGTGAAGCCCGTTCCGCGAATGAGCAGCAGCATGGCAAATACGGCGGCTGGCATGGCCATTGCCATGAGTGCCACGACAATGATGTTATACAGAAACAGGAACACGAACGTCCTGCGGCTGCCCCATCTCTCCACAACGTAAGGCATAACGATCGAGCCGATAAAGAAGAAAAATCCGGACAACGCCAGCACGCCGGAGATATTCCCATCCTCCATCTGGAATCGGAATTTCAGGATGACATTCAAGAATGGACTAAGCAACCCGAATGTAAAGCCAGAGTTGAAGATAAGCAGTGAAAGCAGCAGGAGAAAATACATCGCGTGCCGTTTCTTCGGCTGGTGGGAAGGCTTCGCAACTTGTACGCTATTCTCCTCATCAGTTACGCTGCTGTTGGCTTGGGCCTTGGCATGGTTAGATGGCAGCAGCAGACCCCGCAAAATGCCTGAAAGGCCTAAACATCCGCCAGCAACGAAGAAGGCATATTGGTACATCGTTGTATGTCCCGGTATCCATTCGGGTAGATAACCACCAAGCCACGTGCCTAGACCGGTAAATAACGTAAATATGGCGAACAAGAGCGAGTAGGCACTTGTTTCTTCTTTTTTCGTGCGGCAATATTGGAAAATTAATTGAATTTCAGAGTTCAAGATCGCTGTAATACCCAGCGAATACACAAGTTGCGCGACGGTTATCGCGCCAATACTCGTCCCGATACCGAAGAGCGTGAGAGACAGGAAAGCCAGCAGCATACCGATGACGAGCATCGTTTTGCGCCCGATAAGCTTCACGATGAAGCCTGCGGGCAAGCTGGCTAATCCAACCGTCAGCGCCCCAAGTGACGTTATCTTGCCAATGTCTCCTTTGGAGAAACCGAGATCTAATAAATGTAAGTTAAGGATGAGGCTAGAAATCCCGACTCCGATGCCAAACAAACTTTCCGTCGCAATGAACCGCTTCACATTAGGCGATAAATCACGAACTAAATTTACGGTATACGTCCACATAGATGCACCTTTCTTCATGTAGTTATGTGCTCTATCTTACATGGCAAGGGCATCCAAGTTCAAATTTTATTTTACAGCTGGTTGATTCTTAGTTTCTATTCTTTTACATGCATAAAATCCATCTATTTGTCCAGAAACCAGCGCGGTTGCCTGAATCAATGCCCTGCTCTAATTGCTTAGCAATTTCAAAATACGAAGACTCGTACCCGTGCTGCGCTCATCTTTCTTCCCTGTATGACGAATGGTTATTCGTCTGCTTTGCCGATCCGCATACATAGGAAACATTGCCATAATAGGGCGATATGCCTTCAAACACCAATCATCAAACAATTGTATGGCTTGAAACGGCTCACTGTCTATCGCGTATTCGAAGGTCCCCGAGTCAGGCCCGCACAGCAGCAAAATACCAGCACGCTGCCCGTGCACAGTGAAAGAAAGTGATGCATCATGGGTATCCGTGTACAGATGTCGAGTGTCATATCGCCAGTTCATCAGAGGCTCCGATGACAACTCCCTCCATTCAAAGCCTACCAAACCATCCACGGGGTCCACCTCTAGCATGGCAGCATATTCGTAATTATTTGGATTAAGCGAAGGAAGGAGCGATACAACCTCCTGTCCGTTGATCCTTACCGGATCCTTATCTCCGTCTGCATCCTTCTTCCCACCTAGCGCCTCGTTCAGATACTCCCGCAGAAACGATGCATACAGCGCATGCCCCGCATCATTCGGATGTACCCGATCTGAAGCAAGATCATCCCAACGTACTTCATCTGTCTGCAGCAAGGCGTATACCCTAGCGGCAAAGTTAACAGAAGGAATCTCGTAATAAGCAGCAACTTCTTCATGTACAGCTATGTTGAATGGCGTACTTTCGGTCAAATTTTTGTCCGCTGCCGAGTAGATAAAACAGATATCCGTACGAGGCGAAAGTCGTCGGCATTGTCGTACGATCCCTTCCATTCCCCTGATAGATTCGTCGCGATCCTCACCATCGTTCACACTAAACTCAACGAATAGCAAATCGATCTCACCGTGAGACAAAACGTGCGCCTGCAATCGGTGAGCACCGAATGTAGACGTCGTTCCCCCAACACCCGCATTGATGCACATCACCATGTCTGGGGTGTAACGTTGCTTCAAGTAGCGCTCGGTTAAAGCACGCCAACTCGTGGTCGCCAAATCCGATGCCCCTGCACCTTCGGTAATTGAACCGCCTATAAAAGCGACGGTGATCGGCTCATGGCGATTTAATTTCTCCTGCATGTGAGGCAGCCCTCCGCGATGATTCAGCCAATGGTTGGCCCATGTATTCGTCATATTCTACGTCTCCTTTACGAATAAAAAAATCAAGTGCTCTATGTATGAACATAAAGCACTCGATTTTTAACTGTCCTATTTTTTATAGGAAGAAGTGTCATACGCTTTTTGCAAAATTTCCAGATAACGTCCAACTTTCAAATTATCCAGTCCTTTCACATAAGCATCCCAATCCTTCGTCAAATCTTTATTTCCTGTAATGAATTGCAACGCATTTTGATCGATATAATTTTTGAGGTTCGTTTGAAGAATGCTTGCTTCATCTGTTTGTGCAGGATCAACCCATACCGCCCAGACCGGATATATCTCTTTGGGTTCGTGACCTTGGTATAACAGTGTTGCATTGTACAATCTGCGCTCGTAGTTTGCTGAATCATACACATCTGTTCCTTGAACAATGCTGTCTCTGTATTCGCTTGGTTGATAGAAGTGGCCCATACCGCTCCAGCCTGCATTATGAGGTGCTTCTCCTTCTACAGCTGGAATGGACGCCATGAGCGGTTTCACACCTTTACCCAGAGCGACCTCGCCTTCTTTTGGCTTTCTCCAGTCGATCCCTTCCATGCCTGATGCTGCATTTGTTTGACCTTCAAACGTAAACATGTAATCAACCATTTTAATTAACGTAATTTGCTCTTCTTTCGTAGCTTTATTCGTAATGACGAATTTCGCCCCTGGCGTTAATCCGCCACCATCATGCGTAGCTAGGGAACCGTTTGGCCCCGTAAGTGGAGGCACCGGATTGTAATCGGCCGAGTTTTTGTTACCTTTATCAATGTTTACAAAAATAGCGGGATGCATGCCTGCGCCTACACCAAGAATTTGCGTCCCTGCGTTCTCGCCAATTTTCTTGAACGCTTCCGCATTTTGCGTAAATGCCCCTGGATCAATGAGTCCTTCGTCATACAAAGATTTAATATACGCGAGGCCTTCTTTCCACTGAGGCTTATTCGCAGCTGTATCAACTTTGCCATTCGCCATCGTCAGGTAATTGCGGTCATCATCATAAATGAAACCATTCATGAGGAACGGAATGATATGCACGCCAAAATCTTCCGTCGATCCACTTAGCGGAACTTCGTCGGCTTTGCCGTTACCGTTAGGATCACTCTTCTTGAAAGCTTGCAGCACTTTCTTAAAGTCTTCTGTCGTTTTTGGCATCTCGAGATTCATTTTGGATAACCATTTGGTATTGATCCACATTTTGTTCGGATACGAGCAGTGGAAACATTGCGTATAAGATCCTAATCCGTAAATTTTGCCATCCGGCGCCGTACTAAAGCTCTTCAGTGTTGCGTCCTTAGCCATAGCCGCTTTAATATTCGGTGCATACTGATCAATTAAATCATTTAAAGGAATTAAAATGCCTTGCTTCCCGTATTTCAAAATATCAGCTTGTGAAAATTGATCGATCCAGGCCGTCAACATGTAGGAATCCGGATAATCACCGCTCGCCAGTGAAATCTGTCTCTTCTCTTTGGCACCATCAAACGGGATAATTTCAAAATTAAACTTCGCATTGAACTTTTCTTCCATGAATTTCGTGAATTTGTTCGTCTTTAAGTCAATCGCTGTATCCTGCTGAGCAAACATGCTGATCGCGACAGGACCACTCGTCGTAGCTCCCGTTGCTGCTGGAGATACAGTTGCTGTATCATCCTTCGAGCATGCGGCAAGAAATAAACTAGCCATCATAATTACCGTTAGTGCGCTTACAAGACCCTTTTTCACATGTATCGCTCCCTTTTATCATGCAATTAGTATAACCCCGATCTAAGATCCACTGCTAGCATTACCTGAAATGAATCACCCCTTTCAATGGAATCGACAGGATAGGTCCACGTCTTACCCTTTTACAGAGCCCACTAACATGCCTTGCACGAAGAACCGCTGGACGAACGGATAAATAATCAACACGGGCAGTGTTGTTACAACAATGAGGGAATATTTCAACGCTTCTGCAAGCTGTTGTCTTTCTACTTGCTTCAAGGCATCTGTCGCATTCGAGCTGTTGTTGAGAATGATAATACTGCGCAAAATCAACTGCAGCGGGAACAAACTAGCGGATTTCAGATAAATCAAAGCATCGAAGTACGCGTTCCATTGGCCGACAGCATAAATGAGGATAAGAACGGCGATGATTGGCTTCGATAACGGCACGACAACACTTCTCAGAAATCTAAAATCACTGCAACCGTCGATTTCACTTGCATCAAACAGTTCATCTGGAATCGCGGATTGAAAGAACGATCTCGTGATGATGACCTGCCACACCCAAATAGCATTCGGAATGAGCAGCGCCCATCTCGTATCAATCAGCCCCATCTGCTTGACGACCAAGTACGTTGGAATTAATCCACCGCTGAACAGCATCGTAAACGTGATTAACATCATGAGTACATTTTTGCCGAAGAACGTTTTCCGAGAAAGTGGATACGCGATCATAATCGTAAGCACCACACTAATAATGGTTCCAACGCCCGTATAAAAAAGGGAATTCGCATAGCCAATCACCACTTTCTCGTTATGAATCAAGGTATTGTACCCTTTGAGCGATAGCTCTACGGGCCAAAGCCATACTTTGCCGGAAGTGACAGCTGCTGGACTGCTAAACGAACTGCTGATCACGTAAATAAGCGGATATAACACAACAATGAGTAAGAGGCTCAGAAGTACGTAGACGGCAATCAAGAAAATTTTATCACCTAGCGAATCTTTCACTTTTGCTTTGATCGTAGACATAGCTGCACTCCTTTTTACCAAATACTATGATTCGAGAATTTCTTAGCCATGCTATTTACAACAATGAGCAGGATCAAATTGATCACCGAATTGAATAATCCGACTGCCGTGGCGAAGCTGTAATTGGCATTCAGCAGTCCCACTTTGTACACATAGGTCGCGATAATTTCGGAATTCACCGTATTCAGTGGATTTTGTAATAAATAGACCTTCTCGAAGCCAATCGCCATCACATTACCTACATTCAAGATGAGGACGACAACAATTGTGGGCAAAATACCCGGCAAATCAACGTGGATAATTTTCTGAAAGCGCGATGCACCGTCTACTTTGGCCGCTTCATAGAGGGAAGGGTCTACGCCTGCTAAGGCAGCTAAGAAAATGACCGAATAATAACCAGCCGTCTGCCAAATGTCCGACCATACGTAGATCGAGCGAAACATGCTGGGCTCTCCGAGAAAATTGATAGAATCCATACCGAAATGATTCATCACCACATTCACAAAGCCGAGGCGAGGCGCCAGAAAGAGCATAATAATGGATACCATCACGACGGTAGATATGAAGTAAGGTGCGAAGGAAACGAGTTGGACAAGCTTCTTGAAGCGCTGATTGCGCACTTCATTGATCGCCAACGCCAACAAGATGGGAATCGGGAAACCGACGATCAACAGGTAACCACTAATAAAAATCGTGTTCTTCACTAGTGTCCAGAACAACGGATTTTCAAAAAACAACTGAAAGTTCTTAAACCCGACCCAGGGGCTTCCCCAGATGCCTTTCGTGACATTGTAGTCCTTAAAAGCAAGCACCGCGTTCAATATCGGGTAATACTTGAATATAAGGAAATACAACGCAGGTGGAATGATGAGCAGATACAGCTGCCAATGTTTCTTGAAGCTTCGAGTTGCTGCCTCCATGATGCCAAGTCGACTGCTTTTGATCAGCGATCTTTGACTGGTGACTATTCCTTTATCCAAAACAAAACCCCCTAAGATCATCTGTCTCGTAAATGTTTGCGCTTTCTTGAGCCTTATTCTAGGGGATCATTGCCCGTGTTAGATAGGTACAATTGCGCTATTCCACGTACAATTGGCGGTAAATGGAGGGTACATCTGTCAATGGATCATCCAATTTCGCTGGAAGCTGCGATAGTCCGATATTTCCGAATTAAAACGAGGTTAGCATGCGAAAAAGGAGCAATAGTCCGATTCTGCCGAACTATTTCCGCAAATTTCTTGCCTGCGCGGAGTTTGAGGCGATTTAGTTGGGTTGTTTCGGACTAATTACGATAGGCTGATGCGTACAGTGAGATTAGTTCGATTATTCCGGACTAATGGGTGCTGGGGGGAGTGATGAGAGTCGGGATGCGTGGAGTTGGGGGGAGCGGAGGAGCTTGGCGAGTTGGGGAAGCTGGGGGAGTTAGGAAAGTTAGGAAAGTTAGGAAAGTTAGGAAAGTTGGGAATGCCGGGGAATTGGGGGAGTTGGGGGAACGGAGGAACTGGTAGCTGGGGAGTTAGGGAAGCCGGGGGCTGGGAGAAATGAGGTGTGGGGACCGGGGAGTAACTGCCCGCCGCCTTATTGACCGAGTTAGTCGGTTTTTCCGGCTAACTCCTTCCTGCCCGCCGCCTTATTGACCGAGTTAGTCGGTTTTTTCGACTAACTCCCTTCTGCTAGCCGCTTTACTGACCGAGTTAGTCGATTTTTTCGACTAACTCCCTTCTGCCGGCTGCCTTACTGACCGAGTTAGTCGGTTTTTTCGACTAACTCCCTTCTGCCGGCCGCTTTACTGACCGAGTTAGTCGTTTTTTTCGACTAACTCCCTTCTGCCGGCCGCTTTACTGACCGAGTTAATCGCTTTTTCCGACTAACTCCCTTCTGCCGGCCGCTTTACTGACCGAATTAGTCGCTTTTTCCGACTAACTCCCTTCTGCCGGCCGCTTTACTGACCGAGTTAGTCGCTTTTTCCGACTAACTCCCTCCTGCAGACCGCAGAAGGCAGCAAAGAAGCTAAGCGCATTAAGCCGCTTAGCTTCTCTATCATCATTCCGTTGTAGACTGCCGATACGAACTTGGCGAAACACCGAGCACTCGCTTGAACGCTCTGCGGAAAGAATGCGAGCTGTTGTATCCGACACGCGCAGCAATTTCGTCTACCGTGTACGTATCCCCTTTTAACAAATTGGCCGCTTGGTCCATTCTCACCTGTTCCAGATGATCCGATAAATTCTTCCCTGTTACCTCTTTGAACAGGTTGGAGATATATTTCTCCGGACGTTCCATCTTTTCTGCCACGCGGTATAAATTAAGATCAGGATCACTGTACATCTCAGCGATATACATCATCACTTGCTCCACGGTTTTATTGTGATTATCGTTCTTTTTATTGGCAATTAACCCGCATAAGGATGCCATAATGCCATCGATATCTTGCCGAATCGATTCCATTTCTTCATTGGCCTGAATGTCAGCAACACGATTTTTAACTAACTCGAAAATATCAGACTCCTGGAAGGTTTTCTGATAAAGCAATTTCAGGAAAGTGCCTTTCAGCTCTCCGACAAGCTGATACTTCATTTCGATGGACAGTTCACGATTTTCAATGTTTTGGGCAATGATCGCGTCCAGTATTCGTCTGGCTTCATCAAGATCCCCAGCTCTAATCGTGCTAATCAAGCGCAGTTCAATGTCCAGCGGATAATAATAGGTGTCACTTTCCAACCGGGCATTGGAGAACCACAAGACACCTTTGCGATTCATGTGCAGGGCATACTCTAATGCCTGAGTAGCCTGCTCGTAGGTGTGGCTGACCTCCATAACCGTGGCAAATGGATTGCCCATCGCTGCGATGATTGTAATTTTATATTCCATAAATAAAAACTCGGCAAGCTCATTTAGAATTCGCTCAACCTCTTTATTCGCTGTCTCGGTGTCTTCACCAGACGCAATCCCTTCAAAGATGACCACAACCCGATCGGCACCTAGATCCGTCATATGGACAAGCCACCCAAGATCGTGCAGCGTCTGTTTCATAATCAGTCGAGCCGCACTTAACTCGTTCAGAATGTCGACGTTATCCATGCCGGAGTACCCTTTGATTTGCAAAATACCTGTGTAACCCGTATCGGCTTGTAACCCCGTATTCGCTTGTTCGGCAGCTGCTGCTATCTCTTCGAGTGATCGAAATTCGCCTGCGATAAGCCTTTTCAAGAAGGCATCCCTGATTAAAGGAAGCTGCCGGTTCAATTCATTTTCGAGCCGCTTATTGTTAGAAATCATGTTCGAGATATTGCCCTGTAGAAAGTCATACTCATTGCGTCCCACAGCAGCATCTTTGCCAAACTGTTCTTTCATCACATTTAGCAGCCTATGCATCGGGGAACTATTTCGGTAAGCTTGCCACAGTCCCACCAACAATCCCATCACAAGAGCTGCACTTGTCACAGACCACGTAATGTATTTGATTTTATTCGCATTCTCCATTAATACATGTCTAGGGATCCCCGCTCGATATACCCAACCTGTGGTTTTGGAACGAATCGTAATGACCAAATCATCGTTATAGAATTGACTCGCTTTCGATTGATCAAAGCTATTATCTGAGGCTAGCTTCGCCGCGTCCATTTCATTTATACCAAGCAAGCTTATCGTGTGTCCTTGGGCATCACTAATGTGAGACCAACCGCCATATTGATCCTTAAGGTCCGAGAAGAGACTGGAAATGACTTTCTCGTCAATGAGAACAACGACTGTTGCGCGTGCAGCTCCACTAAAGCTGTCTAACGGGAGCGATTGTATATACGTAATCACAGAGGTTTGCGCACCATTCGTGATAAAGGGTTTCAGCGGTATGATTTCCCTATTGTGCGTTTGCTCTAATAATGTTCGTTTCCATTCATCTGCGGGTAAGTCCTTATAGTGGAAGGACTGATAGTAACGTTCAGGTTGAAAATAGGAAGATGCCGGCGTTAGGAGAACGTTGTAATTATTTAAATAGATAAAAAATTGCTGTAAGAAATCATTGGTCTGGCTAAATGCTTTAATATCATTATTGACTTTCCAAATGCCATACAGATTGACCTTCTCATCCATTCCCTTCTCATTCATAAGCACGCTTAACTCTTGATTCAGAGCCAATTGCCTCGTGAAACCCTCTACCTCAGCCATTCTCCGCTCCAAAATATCCTGACTCTTCCGAAGTTGTGTCACGTTATTCTCAATGGATACAGATTGCGTCACCGCAATCGCTGTACGATATGACATATATCCGGCAATGCTCGGAATAACCAAGATTATGATATAGGAGATCAGAAATTTACGGAATAACCGCGAGAACTTCGGCATGAACCCTATCCCCCCCATTTTGTAAGCGCTATCTAAAGTGTATTTCATTATACCATGTCGTTTTCTGAATAAACAAAGGAAAGGCAACTACGCTTATATGGACTGTAGCTGCCTGGTCTACTTGATATTTAGATTCGTTTTATGTTCAAACTACCGTCGATGTGGTACGTGCAGTTGGGCTCCAGAACGATCTCAATCTTGCTACCTCGGTAACGCAGAAACATACGAACTGCTGAGAATGAGCGTATGGTCGCCTCGACCAACTCGCCGTTTGCCCAAGTTACATCCACCTCTGCATTGCCTTTTGCTCGCAAACCCGTGACCTTGCCCGTCTGCCACTTGGCAGGAAGTGCTGGCAGCAGGTGAATGCCGCCTGCATGACTTTGCAGCAGCATTTCAGCAATAGCCGCTGTACCGCCAAAATTACCATCTATCACAAATATATTCGTTTCAGCCCCAGCGATCCCTGCCTTGGAGTAGGTTAATAAATTGTCAAAACACAAATGACCTATTAA
Source organism: Paenibacillus sp. LjRoot153 (assembly GCF_964253085.1). NCBI lineage: Bacteria > Bacillati > Bacillota > Bacilli > Caryophanales > Paenibacillaceae > Paenibacillus > Paenibacillus sp. LjRoot153. The sequence continues at coordinate 1,436,169 of NZ_CAXUQH020000001.1, read as the reverse complement.
ATGCGTGAGATGCTTGTAAGCATTCTCGCCATCATGCAATCTGGCGAAATTCGCTGCGAACGCGGCTAATGTAAACTCAACGTCCTCTAACATTTCTCGATTCATCCGATTGACCAAAGTCACCTCTGCTGCCGTGCTGAGCTCTGGTGTACCTTCAGGCGTAACCTGATTACCGGGGTATAAGCAGAATAGATGAGCAAAATGACGATGGTCAGGCTGTGCCTCTTCGTAATCCTCCAGCCACTCTTGCAGCTGTCCTCTTCGTCCAATCATCAACGGCGGCAACAAAGCGATGGCTTGTTTCAGCTTCTGTTGTAATTCTACATCCACCTGCAAATGCTCTGACGCTTCTAAGCAAAATACGAACAAATCGCGAACCAGCACCTGATCCAGCGTGGAGCCCATGGACAATTGATACTCGCTTCTCTGCGGATCATCCACATAGAAACTGTTCTCAGGTGAATTCGACGGGCCCGTCACCAACCAGCCATACTTCGGATGAAGCGTCATATAGTCGAGGAAAAAGGCAGCCGCTTCTTTCAGCACTGGATACGCCGTCTCTGCCAGAAACGAAGGATCGAGACCATATTCATAGTGCTCGCGAAGATGTGTGGCAATCCACAAGCCTCCCGTTACGTTCAGCCCCCACGACGTTTCCCAGCCAGGTGATGCGAATCCCCAGGCATTGCTAAATACATGGGCAACCCATCCCTCGCAGCCATAGAAATGTTGCGCTGCCGCTCTACCACTCTCCGCTAATTGCTCGATGTATCTCATTAAGGGAAGATGGCATTCCGCCAAATTGCTTACTTCCGTCGGAAAATAATTCATTTGGGTGTTAATATCGAGATGATAGTCGCAGCTCCATTGCATACGATTGGCTTCGCCATCGTTCCAAATCCCCTGCAGATTGAGCGGCAGCGGAGAGTCAGACCTGGCCCCAGCAATCGTCAGATAGCGACCATATTGATAAAATAGAGCAAATAAGTGCGGATCATCATCCTGTCCCTCGAGGAACAGCTGTATGCGTTCATCCGTTGGTAAAATAGATGGACTCGTTACGCCTAAATCGAGGTTAACTCTGTCGTACAAACGACGATAATCCGCCACGTGGTCCTCTTTCAATTGCCCATACCCTTTGGCTATCGCATTCTCGATTTGGTGCACCGACGTTAACATCCACGCATCATCGCTTCTGCCGTAATCGGTATTCGCTGCCAAATAGATGACCACGTCATCTGCGTGATCAATCCTGATTTGACCTGCATCTGCGGACACGCTGCCACCAACCGTGATGACTTTCAACACCCCGTGGCAGCATACACCGCAGTCCCCGTCACTATGCATGCTTTCCGTTGCTTGCCCCACAAAAACTAACGTATCCTTATCGATTAATGTTGCAGTAAACCGATCTGTTCTTCCGACAATGCGCAGCGTGAGTGAAATGGCGCCAGAATGTTCGCTAGATATACGTGAGGCGATGATTCCCTCTGGATGCGAAGCCCAGACCTCTCTTGTTCGTTTATACCCGCTGGATGTGTAAACTGTTCGCGTGCAAGCACTCTGAAGATCTAGCTCTCGTAGCAACTCATCGCCATAATCGTCAAAATCTAGTTGCACATCACACATCGATATATTCGTACCGAAGTTGCCTTTCTTAGGCTGTAGGGACTGCTTCGCCAACTCATCTCCCCGCTTATAATCCCCGGCAAAAAAATGCTCCCGCATGTGATCTAGATCTTCTCTCGTGTTGGATTGACCTGGAATTGCTTCCGACTTCCCTGACCAATAGGTCAGTTCTGTTAGGCTCCAGGTTTCATGTTCCACACCGCCGTAGATCATCGCACCCAATCTTCCATTCCCGATAGGCAATCCTTGTGACCAGTTCGAGGCTGGACGATTAAACCATAGCTTCATGTCATTCATACGAGTAATTCCCCCATTATGGTTACGCTTTCTTATGCTCATTGTAAGGATGTTTCTCCGACATGGATAGGTACAATTGCGGTATCCCACGTACAATTTCCGCAACAGGTAGGGTACATCTCTCATTCGAGCATCCAATTCCCCCCTCCGGGTTGTGTGTATCATGAATGGCGTTGCTGGCAACAGCTGTGTTTCATTAGAAGCACGCTGCGATGTTTGGCTTCATCGTAAATAAACAGACAGCTGCATGCCAGCTGTCTGTTTATTTGTCATCGCTTCAAGCAAACCAAAGCTTCATCGTTTTAATTTCGAAAGGATTCATAGTCACAGCGAGATGATCACTACTAAACTCTACGCTCGTTTCCTTGGTACGTTCGACCAGATCACATTCCTTCACATTCGCAATCGACTCCGTGAAGGGAATCTTCACCGCCAAGCGCATATCGAGCAGGTTTTGGAATCGTAAGATGTACGCGTCACCTTGCTCTGCTTTTTTGAAGGATAACATATGGATCCCCTCTACGCCTTCTTTCAGAAACTCATATGTGTTCGGTCCTGCAGGATTCCAACCTACGGTCACCTGAGGCGGGATGCATGCTTCAACAGCTTGCTGCTGTATGCGTCCTGCCTTCCAATCCCCAACATGAGCTACAATTCGGAATGTGTATTGGAAACTACCGCTAATCCATTGTGGGAAATTCGTCCCCCATTGATTGTTAAATAAGTTAAAATGCAGAATGGGCTGCTCGGGTACGTACACTTTCGAATATTGATAAATCCCCTTTTCACCAATGGAAAATAAAGGTGTATCGAAGGGGATAATCGCCAGTCCCACTTGTTCATCCTGTACATCAACCCATTGACTAGCGCAGTGAAGGCGAGTATTCGCACCTTTCTCAATATCGGCAAGCGGATTGACAACACTGCCTAATTTCTGAAAACGATACGCCGGATGATCTGCGTTCAAGGCAAATGTGAAATGCCCACTCTCGGCATACGCAGTAGATGCTTTACGATCAACTGCCACTTGCATATCGGCAAACGGTTGACCAGCTTCCAAACGAATCAATAAGCGGATCCCTTCGCCATTTCCAAACTCCTCATAGCTTTCATTTGGCGTCGTGAAGCTGATTTCAATGCTGCCCCAGCTTGCGCCATTGGAGATCTTAACATCTGCAAGATGCAGCCCATATCGCTTATGATCGATTCTAGGATAACCAGGTTTGCCGAAATCGTTCACATACCAATCCGTTAGATCATAGCTGTATGCTTTGACAAAATCCAGAATCTCCTCTTTCCCGTAAACATCGTATTCGTATTGAGCGAACCTTCCATTTATGGCCCATTCCTTCTGATTCTGCTTGTCATAAAAGCTACTCACACAGCCTGACTGTGTGCTGACCACGATGCGTATCGCATCGTTTTCCAAAATCGCGTTCTCTACGTCCTTCACCGCGATGGCATCTGTATGAACATCATCCAGGCTCTCCGCATAGTCAAAAGTCCGATACCCCATTGGCCCCAATTCACCAATATAGGCCTCGCCTGTTTCATTAACGGAATAGGATTCCTTCGTTTCTCTATCTGTAAGTATACCGTGCTTATGATGATCAAGCGTGATCTTCGCGTTCTGACGTTCCCAAGCAAGCGGGTTATACACACCAATGACATTCGAATCTATGGCTGTAAAAGGTTGAACTTCGCTTAACGATTTCTCTGCTTGATCTACGTAGCTTTTCTGTTCGGCCCAAGAAGCTTCTGTCTTGCGATAGGAATCTGGAAACATAGCGCGGTCTTTCTGAATCGCAGCCTTCCCAAAAGCGCGCTGGCTGTTGCGGCCAGGCAATAAATTCGATTTAATATCAATTCCCCACGTATGTTCGCCGAATAGCAGCGTGTGTTCATAAGCCTCTGCGATGGCATTCCTGTGATCATTGCCACAAAACCCTTGCAGCAGCTCGAGCGTCGATAAGCTCTCACGTGTTGCTATATCCGAGCGCATTTTCCGTACACGGGACACTTCTTCTGGATAGGTACCAATCCCATGAATCCAGGTATCGGCCAAATCCTTACGAATCACAGGTATGTCCTGATAATCTCTGGCCACAAAATCGCGTGCAAAATCATCCATAGTCCCAATTTTTACCTCGGTATCTGGATACTTGTTCGCAATCTCATCCAACAAGTCCTGCACCACTGTGCTATCTTGTGGACCATAGTTATCCTGGGTTTGCAGCAGTGCTATCCAAATGGGATAAGGCCAATCATCAGGCGGTGTCAGGTCTGTGCCATATGCCCCCTTGGAATAATAGGTTAAGACCCTGCTGCCATCCGGACCTTCCCAATGAAACAGCCGAGGTAAATCGACCGGTGAAGAACAAGCATTTACGCCTAAATGCAGAAATTCAATGCCTGCATTTTTCAATAGGGTAGGCAGCATCCACGTATGGCCGGGTACGTCCGTCATTTTGGCGGAAATAGCCGTGTGTCCATATTGATCACGGAGCTTTTCCGAGATATATAACCCTCTAATGTACTCCTCCGTGCCGCAAAACTCCGTATGTGTCGTAAAGGGAAGCCCATGCCAACGCAATTGTCCGTTCGTAATCAAGGCTTCCATTCTTTCCTTTCTACCCGCATCAGGCGTATCCAGACATTCTTTCAGCATCCATGCAGGCAGTGTCCACACATAATGATGATCAGGGCCATCCTTCATCGTGTCTTCACAGACAGCTAGAACGTCGTTCATCATCTCTTCTCTATATTGGGAGATGACGTTGCTGGCCAAGTCCGTAAAACCCAAGTCTACGTGAGTCTTAAAAACAACATATATTTTCTCTAGTTGCCTCACTGTTCTCTCCTCCGATATCTATCAATTATCGATGAATCCCGATCGTCACAATTTCACAAGGTTCCACCGATAGATTAATTTGGTCATTAGATTCAGCCTCCATGCGCGAACCGTGCTCTTCCATGATTGAACTTCTGTAGAACTCGTTGTAAGAAATATGAGAACTAAGCTGCAAGCTAGCCTTTTGAACACTCATGTTGTACCAGCGCAGCAGGAGCTCATCCGTTCCTTCTTTTATTTTCATAGAGGAGAACGCCAACTCACGGCCTTCCCACTGGAATGGGGCAAACGAAGGTGAAATCCTTCCAGCGTGGTTATCTGTCTGGCAGGATGTCCATGGAATTTGGAACTGATAGGCCCCTGCATAAGCGCCAGACTGAATACCATCCCCATAATGGGGAATGACTGTCATACGGACAGCGTGTTCCCCCAGACATTGTGCTTCTGGCGTTGGGAACAAGCCCCAGTCGCCAAGTTCTCCAACAGCTCGAAGCAGCGTAATGGCAACCGTATTGCGGCCATCACGCAAAACCTCGTATTCGTTCAGTCCTACATTGGCGACAACCAAGCCTGCCCCAGCCTCACTGAGGTCAACGAATGCCTGCTGATGCTGCGTGTTGCTGGGGTTTTGCCATTCGGCAGCCGGTTGATTGTCCCTCTGCGGGACTTCAAACATCGTGTCAACGCGGTGAACCTCTGTGTTCAAATCTGTTGGGAAGAGCATCCGCAAACGATGGTCCTTCGCTTGGTTGTTAAAGGTAGCTGTTATCTCTACCCCCTGCCCCCTGCGGCTCAAGCTGATAACCGTGCGAATCTGCACAGGCACCATGTGCGTCGAACGCTGTGCCTTTCGCGTACCGAAGTAGCTCAAGTTGCGCTGTTCTTCTTCCAGCATAGCGTCTGCTGATGCAGGCACTTCCCAATCGTGTACAATTTCAATGGATGCTTGGTACGGCGTATCTTTTAACACCCGAATTTGCGCAGCCACCCCATGGGTCGTTCGCGGCGTTTCGCCATCCGGCTGTTTATACATATATTCATTGCCGATATCCCCTGAATTCTCATAGACGCCTAAATCCCGATAGACACGTCCGTTCATCTTGTCAGTTAAGTTGAATGAACCGTTCGCGCAAACTTCAATCTTCAATGCCTCATTTTCCAGCACGCGGTCTCCCACTAGCAACGAGGAGGCTGGTATTTCCGCTTCACGTTTGACCCATGCATATGCTTTCAGCCCTAATGCTGGAACATGCTCCGCTTCAAAGGTAAGCTTCACTTTGCGGCACATGTAGGGCTGACGGAACTTATCATCCGGCAAATCGTAACCAAATTGCAGTCCGAGATCTTGCATTGTGCATGCCATGACGTTCGCATGTTCATCCATCAGCGTCATACCTGAAAGATCCACGGCTTGGATGACCTGGCTTGCTTCTTCAGGCGTGTAACCGTCACGGAAGTACAAGCGCAAGGCGTCCAGCTCGATGCTTACGACACCGCTGCGTTCCCAACCCGATGTGTTCATAACGATGAAAGGCAGCGCATTTTCTCCCATATTGACGAAACCCGTTGTATCGATCATGTCGGCAATGGCACGTTTGCTTTCGTCGATGATGGCCTCTGCCACATGCCGACTTTTCTCAAACCGCGTCACCATCTCTCGGTGAACTTCATCTATCGAGCATCCGCAAATGCTGTCATGCGGATGGTTTTGCATCAGTGTTTTCCAGGCATAGGTGAACAGATGATGCGGGTATGTCTCCTTGGCTCCAAGGACATGTGCCAGAGCGGCCAAAGGCTCCGCCACTTTTTCCAACATCGCTTGCCCTACCTGGTTCATTTGCTTCAAATAAATACGGGCAGAAGCGGTGTTCACGAGCGTATTCCAACCGTCTGTACGTTGGCTGCGGAGCTCACCTTTTACAATGGAAAGCTCATGGTTCAAGGAACGCTCAACAGCTTGCAAATAATCAATAAAATTGGAATGAATAAAGGTTGTATCTGGATAAAGCTCGCGCGCGACTTGAAGTGCTTCGGGCAAATCCAACTGGATGGGCTGATGGTCGCAACCATTCATGAAGAGCAATTCACCCATCGACGCGTATTTTTCCGCATCCGCCAGTTTCTGCTCCCAGTAGATCTTCGCCTCTTCGCGATCAACAGGAATTTCCCATCCATTGTTATACCAGTTGGCAAACAAAATGCCGAGCACCTGAGAACCATCCGGTCCTTCCCAAATCAATTCCGAGAAGGAAGATTCGTAATCACTATCAGACACGGTATTGTTAAAGCCCGTTGGCTTAACACCACGACCAAAGAAAACATTCGTAATCCCGAATTGCTTCATCAATTGCGGCGTCTGACCTACCAGACCAAAGGTATCGGGAAAATAGCCGATTTTCGAAACAGGTCCATACTTCATCGCATCTTGGTGCCCAATCTGCATATTTCTTACGTTGGCCTCTCCGCTGGTTAAGAAGGCATCCTGCAGGATATACCAAGGACCGATCAAAATCCGTCCGTAAAGAATAAGTTGGGACAATCGCTCCTTCTGATCAGGCCTGACCTGCAGATAATCCTCAAGAATGATCGTTTGTCCGTCCATGAAAAAACTGCGATATTTCGGATCTTGGTCCAGCTTATTCAGCAGCTCATCCACGAGTTTGACGAGACGCACATGATGTTTTTCATAAGGTAAATACCATTCTCGGTCCCAATGGGTATGGGAAATGATATGAGCTGTTCGCTTTGAATTCATCCTCTAGCTCCCTTCCTTACTTGCACCAAAGCCGAAATATTTCGAGAAGTGATCGATTGCACACCCATCTCCATAAAGTGCTTCATCTCATCTTCTGTATTTACCGTCCAAATGTAGATATCCAGCTTATGACGGGCTGCTGCCTGAAGGAGCTCTGGCCCTACAACACGGTAGTTTACGTTGAGACCGAAGCAATTCGCGCTCAAGGCGTCCTCGCAACTAATGCGAGCAGCTTCCCTCTCATTTAGCGCTAGAAATAAGGACGTATCCACGTTCAGCAGCTTGCGTAAGCGTGGATTCGTACGGTTAACAGTTTGGGCCCGCAAGGTCTCACATCCGCTAAGAATGACCTGCTCGATTAATCCATTTTCTTGGGCGAATCTGGAAACAGGCTCAATGCAGGCATCCGATTTGATGTCCAGATTCATTGTCTTACCTGATGCCCGCAAGATCGGCAGAACCGACTCTAAGGATAAGATCCGAATGGTCTCACCAGGTGCCCCGTTATGGGCTTTAATATCCAACTGACTCAGTTCTGCATAGCTCATCTGGGAAATCCTATATTCCGTTCTATCTGCGGCGTAAACATTGTCGTCGTGAGAAAGCACAAGGACTCCATCTGACGTTATCAGGATGTCTTCTTCCACAATATCGGCCCCGCTATGGATCGCTGTTTCTATGGAAAGCATACTATTATCTGGTGTGCCCATACACCCCGTATGAGCAGTTAGTAATGGATATGGCTTCATTAAATCTCACCTCAATTAAGAATCATAGTTGCGAATTCCATGCCATGTATGTGACTGAATTTGCAAGCCAAACAGCTTCTTTCACCTTGAAAGAAGCTTGTATCTGCAATAAGCTGGCCGCTCACTTCTTGATCTCCTCAAGCGGCATGTGATGCCCGTAAAACGTCTTTTCCCTTAGAATTGGGGCTGTCCATTTCACAGCATTAGCAATGACGCGCTGCACATCTTTGTTGTGGTAGGTAGGATACGTCTCGTGACCAGGACGGAAATAAAAGATTTTCCCTTGGCCGCGACGATAGGTGCATCCGCTGCGGAACACTTCTCCCCCCTGAAACCAACTGACAAGGATCAATTCCTCTGGTGTAGGAATATCGAAATGTTCTCCGTACATTTCCTCCTCTTGCAAATCGATATAAGGTCCTATCCCTTCTACGATTGGATGGGATGGATCCATGACCCACAGTCGCTCTTTCTCATCCGCTTCTCTCCATAGCAGATCGCAGGAAGTGCCCATCAATTTGCGGAACAATTTGGAATGATGACCTGAGTGAAGTACGATAAGTCCCATACCCTCATGTACACGTTTACAAATGCGGTCAACGACGTTATCCTGAAAGCCCTTATGCTCAACGTGTCCCCAATAAATAAGGACATCCGTCTGATCCAGCTTTTCTTGGGTTAACCCATGCTCAGGTTCATTGAAGGTTGCACAACTAATCTCAAAGCCATCTTGGCTTATTCCATCAGCAATAGCTCCGTGCATGCCTTTGGGATAGATCCGCGCTACCTCAGCTTTTCTTTGCTCCTGAAGGAATTCATTCCAAATCGTTACTCTGATCATACGAGCCCTCCCTTATACTATTCGAATGAATTTATAAGCTTCTCGTTACGCCGTCTTGCGCTGAGTCTATGATCGCTTGCAGTACTTGTTGGTTACGGTATCCATCGATAATCGTCGGAAGCGAAGGAGAGTGCCTTTGCTCCAAATAATCTACAAAATCCTGCAGCATCGGCTTCACCGATTTCGCATCCAAGTGAATGACGGACTCGGTCAATTGTAGATTTTCGCCAGATCTGAGCGTCAAATGAACTTCATTCGGTTTTTCGACTGACATTCGAACCGTGCCCAAATCGCCAAACAAGGTAACGTTGAATTGATTACCCGTGCCAATCGCATTTTTATGGGTATAAAATGACCCCATCACGCCGCCTTCTAATACGCATTGGAAGCCTGTAAAGTCATCCACATCGACTTCAGCGTACTCCCCAGTCCGCTTATCCAATCTGCGATCCGTAAACGTGCTCATCATTCCTGAGACCTGCATAAATTCGCCTACGAAAAAGCGCGCCGCATCCACCATATGGGAGCCTATATCCGCTAATATGCCGGATCCCGCCATGGCTTTATTGAATCGCCACGTGTATTCCTTATTAAACATAGGGGCGTTTTCCTCTTGTAAGTAATGCGCAGCAATATGCCGGATCCGGCCTAAAGCGCCGTCCGTAACGAGCTGCTTCACGTATTGAAAGCAAGGTCTATACCGATACGAGAACCCGATCATGCAAGGTATCGGATTTGCTTCATACAACCGTACTAATTCATCCGCCTCTTCCATGGTTCGGGTAAATGGCTTCTCTGAAAAGATGGGTTTGCCGCATGCAATCGCCACTTTCAGGATATCACAATGGAATTTATTGGAGACACCGGAAATAATGAAGTCGATGTCAGGATCGGCAATAATCGCTTGATAATCCGTGTATCGCTTCTCTGCTGGCAAATTCAGTCGATCTCCGACCTGTTCCACTGCTATCGCATTCACATCACAGATGGCAGCAACCCTTGTATTGGTAATTTTCGCGAGATTGTTCATATGGTAATCGCCGATACCGCCAAGGCCAATAATGCCTACGTTCCATTGTTTATTACTCATCATGTTCGCTCCCCTATTTGAGATCTTCCTCATGATCAATCGTCGAAACCGAATTTCGTTCTATAATTTTGCCTTCAACAATGATATTTTCCTCGTATTCTCCTTGCAGAACACCTAATTGATGCATTAACAATCGGACAGATTGTGCACCTAATTCGGATGGCTGCAAATCCATGCTAGTCAAAGACGGGTTCGATTGCACCATCATCGAGTTATCTCCGCATATCACAAAGATAGAGACATCCCCAGGTACACTAAGATTAAGATCCTTAATGGCATTAAGAACACTGAAGGCAGTGCGGTCATCATCCGCAATAATCGCGGTTACCTTTTTGTTCATCTTCCCAATACTAGTGATCGTCTCTTCATAGCCATAATCCATGTATTCACTCGAGTTCAGCTCAGGAGGCTTATGATGAATCATGTGTTCCTCTACCTCAAGCCCATGTTCTTTCATGGCATGAATGAAGCTAGCTTTTCGATCAATCGATACGGTCATATGCTCATTCGCATTCAAAAACATGATATCTTTATGGCCTTTGCCAATTAAGTACTCGCAAATATTAAACATCATCTGTACATTATCATTATCAACGCTAGTAGAGCGCTCAATATTCTCATTCATCACGTGACCAACCGTAACAAAAGGGATCTGTCCCATGTGCATGAGGTTGATACGCTCATCATTGGCTGTAGGCCTCATAACGACAGCACCATCTATCGGATAACTCGTTAAAAACGGTGTTTTCACCTCATGTACAGGAATAATATCTAGCAGAACCCTATACCCATAATAAGCCGCTTCCAGAATGACCCCGTTGATAAACTGCGTATGAAATGCGCTAAAGAAGAAGCTGCCATGCGGTATGGTTAGCCCAATCGCCATCGTTTTCTTGGTAACCAAGCTTCGCGCAGTATGATTAGGGACATAATTCAATTGTCTAGAAACACTCATCACACGTTCTCTGACTTCGTTGCTTGTTGGTCTTTTTTGGCTAAAGACATTGGAAACTGTCCCTTTTGAGACTCTCGCTAGCCTTGCAACATCATCAATTTTTGCCATGTTCGGGTATACATCCCTTCGTTACAATGTCCATTTATGCCAATTGTGCATTAAGCTTCTCGACTAAGTCAATTAAATCTACCGGATTGCTGATTGTATAGGCAGGCTTTTGACTTTCGTCTTCATGCACTTTCGGATATCTAGTCGTCCAGCTCAAGAAGATGCTCGTGATCCCCATTTGATTAGCGCCTTTCACATCTCGGCTTAAATTGTTACCTACCATGACAATTCGTGAGCAATCCTGCTCAGTGAGTTCTAACGCACCCATGGCTGCTTTAAACATACGAGGACTCGGTTTTGAATCTTTAATCGTTTCTGAATAAATCATCGTGGTAAAATAATCATACAAGCCATGGTCCGTTAACATGTTCTTGAACGATTGCGCTCTCCCGTCGGCTACAAGAGCAAGTATATAGCCACGTTCGGCAAGCGTCTTCACCATCACATCTGCCCCTGGAATCAGATCAGCTTTAATCACAATATCATGCTCATCTCTAATTTCGGTTCCTTCATCAATGATGGTATCTCCACAATCCAGGAAAACAATCAGTTTCTTCGCATTTGGGTCAATCGCTATATGATCTTTCGTTGTTGGTTTACTCATGTACGACACCTCTTAAATTTAATTGGTCAGCATAATGACAAGCTGCGTAATGTTTGTTCCCTAATTCCTGCAGCTTTGGTTCTTCCTTTACACATTTTTCGGTCTTATACATACACCTAGGATGGAAATGACACCCGCTCGGAGGATTGGCTGGATTCGGTACTTCACCTTCCAGAATGATTCGGTCCTTCTTATAATCCGGGTCAGGCTCAGGTACGGCCGACAGGAGCGCCTCTGTGTAGGGATGCTTAGGCGATTGAAATAGCGCATCCACAGGTGCTAACTCGACAATCCGTCCCAAGTGCATAACCGCCACACGGTCAGAAATGTTTTGTACGATAGATAAATCGTGCGAGATGAATATATACGTAATCTGAAGCTGCTGCTGCAAGTCTTTTAACAAGTTAATAATTTGGGCTTTGATCGAAACATCCAGGGCTGACACGGCTTCATCGCAGACGATGAGTCGAGGCTGAGAAATAAGTGCCCTCGCAATCGCGATACGCTGTCTTTGCCCTCCGGAGAAGGCATGCGGATAACGTTTAAGGTAGCTGACATTCAAACCTGTTTTTTCTGCGATTAAAGTCACTTTCTCATCCAGCTCCGCTTTGGTTAGCTTAAAGTTGGCGAGCAGCGGCTCAGAAATAATGTCATACACACTCATTCTCGGACTCAATGAAGAATAAGGATCCTGAAAGATCATCTGAATATCTTTTCTGAATTTCTTAAATTCTTTTCCCCGAAGCCCTAGAAAATCAACTTGCTCATCGCCTTCCGTATGGTAAATCACTTCCCCAGAAGAAGCATTCATACCCCTTACGATACAACGGCCTAGCGTTGTTTTCCCGCAGCCCGATTCACCAACTATACTTAGCGTTTCTCCCTCCATAAGCTCGAAAGTAACGTCGTTCAAAACACGAACCGAAGTAGGCTTACTAAACAACTTGTTTTTGTCTTTCACTTCAAAATTTTTGATTAGATGGTTTACTTTCAAAATAGGTTTAGACATATGTACTCTCCTCACCTTCATTCGTGTAAAGGAAACATCTAACCATATGGTTATCGGATATTCGCGTTTTGGGAACAGCTTGTTTGTTGCATACCCCTTCAATTCGATCCTTGCACCGATCATAGAATCCGCACATGGGAGGCATATTGATTGGCATCGGAACGGTACCTTCGATCGATTCTAACCGTTTATTTCTGTTGCCAGCTAACTTAGGCATCGAGTTGAGCAAGCCTTTTGTATAGGGGTGTTTGGGATTTTTAAAAATTTCGCCTACGGTCGATTGCTCGACAATCTTCCCTAAATACATGACAGCTACTTCATCACACATCTCTGCAATGATGCCTAGATCATGCGTGACAAGCAAAATCGCCATGCCAAACTCTTTTTGAAGACCCTTCATAAGCTCCATCACTTGCGCTTGAATGGTTACATCGAGCGCAGTCGTGGGCTCATCGGCGATTAACAATTCCGGATTGCAGGATAAGGCCATGGAGATCATCGCGCGCTGACGCATCCCACCCGAAAATTCATGCGGATACTGGTCAAATCTTTTCGCTTCATCCGAAATACCCACTTTACTTAACATTTCAAGCGCAATTTTTTTCGCTTCTTTTTTATCCTTGGTACGGTGGATGAGGATGGATTCCATGATCTGATTGCCAATGGTATACATCGGTGAAAATGCCGTCATCGGCTCCTGAAAAATCATCGCAATTTTACGGCCACGAATGGAGCGAATCTGCTTGCTGCGGGAATTCAGCGACAGCAAATCTAGCTGGTTTAACTCCTTCTCCGAGGTAGAGTGATACACGATCTTACCTGATGTTTCACACTCTTTTGGATTAATACTGATAATAGCTCTGCTGGTTAAACTTTTGCCACAGCCAGACTCGCCAACAAGCCCAAGTGTTTTTCCTTTTTTTATTTCAAAATCAACGCCATCTACGGCCCTCATTTCCCCATTATCCATTTCAATACGAATCTTGAGGTCTTGAACGGACAATAGGGGTAGTTCGGATTGTGAATCAATAACAGCTTTGGATGTCATGACATTCCCCGCCTTACCTTAGTTTATTTCTTGTATGGATCGGCTGCATCACGCAAGCCGTCGCCTAGAAAGTTAAACGTTAATACGGTAACAATGACAAATCCGAGAGGGATTAACTTCCACGGATACAAAGCAATATTCTCAATTTGCTGAGCCTCCTGAAGGAGTACACCCCAACTGGTAGCAGGAGAACGAATGCCGAGCCCTAGAAAGCTCATTGCCGTCTCGCCCAGAATCATACCCGGGATGGCTAGGGTCGTCGCAACAACCAAGTAGCTAATAAACCCAGGCAGAAGATGTTTGATGATAATTTTAGCGTCGCTGACGCCTGCTATTTTGGCTGCAAGCACATATTCTTCATTTTTTAACGAGATGAACTTTCCTCTCGCAACCCTCGCTAAATCCGTCCAACCGATGAACGCAAAGATAATGACGATATACAGATACATGGTCACTACGGGGACCCGGGCAGGTATGGCAGCAGATAAGGCCATCCAAAGAGGCAGTGTCGGAAATGACCGAATGATTTCAATGAACCGCTGAATAACCGAGTCAATCCATCCTCCGAAATACCCGGATATGCCTCCGATGAACAAGCCTAAGACGAAGCTGATAAACACGCCAATGAGCGGGATACTTAATGAAATTTGACTGCCCAGGGCAACGCGTGATAGTAAATCTCGTCCCATCCCATCGGTACCGAACATAAAGATACGACCAGGTTCATCTACGCCAAAAAGGTGGGTACTCGTTGGGATCAAGCCCAGAAATTTGTAGCTTTCACCTTTCACAAAAAAACGCAGAGGATGGCGGACATTCTCGTCCTGCACAAATTTTTTCCGCAGTGTAACAGGATCTCTGCCTGATTTCAGTTCATTGACAAATGGTCTCAAATGGAAGTTGCCCTCAGCATCCTTGAAACTCAATTTTGTAGGAGGCGCATTGACATATTTGCTGTCGTAGCTTTCCAAACTATAGGGTGCTATGAACTGAGCAAAGAGAGCTACGATGTAGAATACAGCTAAAATGATTAAACTGACACGAGCCAATTTATGTTTTTTCAATCTGCGGTATATGAGACGCCACTGCGAGCTGTAATAGACATCGTTATTTTTCGGACGCTTGAAGGTGGTTACCAGTTGTTTGCCCACTGTTGCAATTGTTTTCATCGTCACACCCCTCTGAATGCAGTGCGAATTTTGGGATCGAGCCATGCCAACAAAATATCCGAAATCAATGTACCTACAACCGTTAGCACTGCCATAAACAATAACCACGTACCTGCCAAATACATATCTTGGGCTAATAATGCGTTATACATAACGGGACCTTGAATAGGCAAATTCAGAACAATCGCCGTAATCGTCGAACCTGTAAAAATGGACGTTAGTGACCATCCAAGGGTACTTACGATGGGATTGAGCGCAGCGCGTGTCGGGTATTTAAGTAATATTTTCGTTTCCGATAAACCTTTGGACCGTGCAGTCACCACGTTCGGCTTATTCAATTCGTCCAGCATTTGCCCTCTCATGACTCGAATGAGCTCTGCTGTGTTCGCCAAACCAATAACGATAATAGGGATAATCATATGCTTCAGCAAGTCAAGAACCTTCCCCATCGACCATGCTGCACTTGCGTATTCACTCGAAAATAAACCTAGTAAAGGATCACCAAAATACACATAAGACAGATACATGAGAATGATCGCCATTAAAAAGTGAGGCGTGGCCATACCAAGAAATCCGAATGCCGAGAAAATATAATCACCGATGGAATACTGCTTTACTGCACAATATATCCCGATGGGGATCGCCACCGCGTATGTAAATACCATCGTAGCCAGAGAAACGATCAGCGTTAGCGCCATAAATTGCGATATCACGCTCAAAACAGGCTTGTTATAGCTAAACGAATAGCCGAAGTTAAAATCGGTGAAAATGTTTTTCATCCAATCCAAATATTGTATAAACCAATGTTGATCCAACTTTAAGGCTGCTCTCATTTCAGCAATATCTGCTTGAGTCATGACCTCACCCGCCGCGGACATCTTCGCTGCATACGATGAAACATAGTCACCAGGAGGCAACTGAATGATATAGAAGACAATAACCGATATAACAAAAACGACGGGTATCACCATAACGATTCTTCTTAAAATATAATGGAGCATCTCGATCCTGTCCTCTCCGGTTAATTCGATGATCCTTTTGAAAGTCATACTGGGGAAATTAACTTTCCCCAGTATGCAGCTAACAACGACCTATTGTTTGATAAAGAATTGAGAAGGATGGCCATGGCCTAAACTGCGGAATTCATCTGCATAAATTAAATTCTTAGGCACGTTGCCGATCTTGTTAGATGCAACAATCAGCTTAGGCGTTGGGCCTGCATAACCAATTAGCCATTGATTCTTTTGATTAAGTTTAATGATTTCATTGCTCCACTTCGTAATATCTTCCTTGGTTGTCGACGATTTAACTTTATTCCAGTAATCCAAAATTAACGCGATGTCACCTTCTGGTTTAACACCGTCTTTACCATTGGATGATGTATACAAGCCGTAATTTCCAAGCCATGGTGTTAATACACGCAATGGTACAAGCGTATCCGGTCTAAAAGCCACATTAACAAGCGAAATATTTTCTGTCGTTACTGGAATCTTATTGGCGTATTTAAGATCATTATGAGTACCGGCATCCACAACTTTGATATCTACCTTGATACCCACTTTTTCATAATATTTTTTGACTAATTCCAAGAAAGTTGCCGTATTCGTCGTATTCTCAATAACCGTAATCGTCAGGTCAGAACCATCAGCGTTTAAACGGAAATTGTTCTTATCACGTTTTGTCAAACCTAGTTCATCCAGAAGTTGATTTGCACGTGCTTGATCGAATTTACTCCATTGATCGGCCCAGCCTTTTTGGTAGCCAACCAAGCCTTCCGGAACGGAAGCTTGTTGAGGAGCCCCTAAGCCGTTCGTAACAATTTCTGAAATCTCTTTGCGGTCGACCGCTACAGAAACAGCTTCTCTAAATTTAATGTCTTGGAAGAGCTTACGCAGATTAGGATCGGCAATGGTTTGATTGAATTGCAGACCCGCACTCGACCATGCTGCTTGCGTCCAAGGCGTGACAGTGAACGCTGCTTTCTTTTCATTTTCTTTCAATACAGTAAAATCTTTAAAATCAAAATCAAGCAGATTATAATCGCCAGCTAATGCGCCAAGAACTCTTTGTGCTGGATCCTGCACTTTGGTTGCCACAAGACGGTCCATATACGGCAGTTGATTTCCTTCGCTATCCACTTTCCAATAGTAAGGATTACGCTCCATAATAAATTGATCACTATTCGGATCGTTTTTAGCTACCCAAGGTCTTAAGTTTGGGATCTGCGGATTAATCCAATCGTAATAGCCCGTTGCTACCAAGAAAGATTTCACATCTGCAAAGCCCCATTGCTTCGCAATTTCAAGCGCCTTCGCATCACCTACAAACTCAGGTAAGATCGTTTTTTGGAAATGTGCTGGTGCAAAGAACCATTTGTTATCAATGGCAACACGCTCCAAAAATAGCACGCTAGGATATTTATGAGTAATTTTAAACGTATAATCATCAATTTTAGTCACCTGTGCTAATGCCTTTTCTCCAGATACAGGGTCGACGGAGTAATAAGCATCATAAATCTTTTTACCGAACGTTTCTTTCGTTAGCATATGTTCCCAATAGAACAGGACATCATCTGCTGTAAAAGGCATACCATCTGACCATTTCATTCCTTTTCTCAAATGGATCGTGAATTCCGTTGAGTCTTTATTCACTTCAAAGCTTTTAGCAACGTTAGGCTCAACCGTACTTCCATCCTTATTAAAACGGAAAAGCGACTCCTCGGTCGGTGCACCAACCGTCCAGCGATCATTAGGACCAGCCCAAGGCATTTTCCAGTCGCCGCCGTATTTTCCTATCTCATCCGTTACCTTCTCAACCATAATATCTTCCTTAACAGGCAGCCGATCCGTCACTGGCTTAAGAGATCCTGCAGTCACAAGCTTAGCTAACATCGGGGCTTCTTTGAATCCGTTTATTTTTGTAGCCGCTGATGCAACTGGACCTGTTGTTTCTTTAACTGCTGAACTTGCTTGTGGTTCACTATCACTCTCACATGCCGCAAAAACAACTGCGAATATCAACATCATCATCCAAATAAACAAACTGCTTCTTTTCAAGCCAAT
The DNA here is from genome assembly GCF_964253085.1 of Paenibacillus sp. LjRoot153. Taxonomy (NCBI): domain Bacteria; kingdom Bacillati; phylum Bacillota; class Bacilli; order Caryophanales; family Paenibacillaceae; genus Paenibacillus; species Paenibacillus sp. LjRoot153. The sequence continues at coordinate 1,418,002 of NZ_CAXUQH020000001.1, read as the reverse complement.
CCCCTCCATAATGTTAAACTTGTTCTTCAATTTTCCCTATCGCTTACTTGGAAATCGGTCCCCTTCACCTCCAAGGCTGAATATCCTTAAACCGGTTTAATAAGAGAATAAAAAAATTTAAAATGTATGTAGTTAAACCGTTTTAATAAAAATGTAAGCGCTTCACATTAGGGTATGCGATTACTCTTTATAAGATGTTAACTTTCCCCAGGCACCTTATTAAACCGGTTTAATACAATTGTTTGTAAGCGCTTGCTTTATACATATTTGTATCTTACATCGGATTTGAATCCTTTGCAATCATTTTTTTGGAAGAATGTGGGGATGCCATTTGCTCCTTCAGATCATCGTGCTAGGTTACAAAAATAGGAAAGAAGCAAGTCATGAATTGGTTTGCTTCCACGCTATCTATATTCTACCATTTGAATGCTAATTTCCCTTGTACTACACCATGGAAAAGTATACACTTTTCTATGACTGATTATTTTATTTCGTACGGTACCAAAACGAACACAGACTATGGGGAGGCAACATAACGATGGCACATACAGCCGAAATTAAAAGAGTAAAAACCTTGCTCCGGCATGCGCAGCAACTATCTGGAGCTAGTAACCAAGCTGATGAAAGAATTAAGAGCTTGAGCAGCAGACTAGAGGCACTTCAACAACTTGCAGGAGACCATTCAGCTTCGACCGAAAATGAAAGCGAAAGTGCTGCGGTAGAAGTGAGTGAAGAAGTAACTACAGATGCAACCGAAGAAGCAACTGAAGTTGTAGATGAAGAAACGAAAAATGAAGTCGCTGCAGCTGAGGAACAATCTGCTCCTGATGAGCAAAACTAACTTTAACTAATGAGCTTCAACTTTGCTTTTTTGAGAATAAGTTTCTGATATAGCACAATGTATCTATCCAACAACTGACTAACGGATACGACTTTCTCATGTGTCAAACTACCATTGATTACCGCTTGATTGATCATTTCGAATCGCAAGCTGTCAATTTTTTGTTGAAGTATTAATTCCATCGTATCCATCTCCGCTCCAGTTATATGGATTAGTTACTTTGCCTATATCTGTATAGTAAATGAAGACTATTAGATTAATATTAGAAATTATTTGTGAGAGTGTTAGTTTATTGTGATGAACAACCAGCACTCCTTATGGTCAAAAGAGAAGAGACTTACCCTAAGTAGATTGTCATTACTTGAGGTTGGTCTCTTCTCTTTCATCTGTCCTTCCTTAAGAAGGGTTCCCATTTCTATAGGACATACATTTCTTGCATCATTAGCTATTCTACTTGTCCTTCCTATAAAACAACGGAGCATGTCCCGTAACAGACTTAAATACGCGCCCAAAATGCGTAACACTGCCGAAGCCAACCTTTCTGGCAATCAAACTAACTTTCATGGAGGTTTGCTCCAGCAGCTTTTTCGCTTCCTTGATCCTGACACTATTCAAATATTCCACGAACGTAAACCCCGTCGCTTCTTTGAAAAAACGGCTTAGATAATAGGGACTTACATAAAATTTCTCCGCCAGCAGATGCAGCGGCAGCTCATTCATGTAATTGTTGTTCATATATCGAACAACCTCCAAGATCCTCTCGTACATGGGGCTAGGAGGCTCTAGCGGTTCCAGCGCATTTTGTTTGGCATGCCGACAGCAAATAATGAGCAGCTGCAGCACCAACGTCTGCGCGAACATCTCAAAGCCAGGCTTCTTTTCCTGCATCTCCTGCATAATGCTATGTGCAAGCGCCTCTATAGCAAGCCTGTCATGCAGCGGACATTGTATGATCATGTACGCATTCTCGAAGAGAGGCTGGAATATGTCTCTATAGGAATTATTCACCGATGCCATATGAGCCTCATGAATATTCACGATGAGCCGCTCGTGCTTAGGCATTTCCGTGTTGGTGGTCCGATGAAGAATATTCGGAGAGATGATGACGACATCCCCCTCGTTGATGATCATGGTCCTATCTTTTATGAAAAACGTCCGTTTGCCGGACATCAAATAGAAGATTTCGTAGGTACTGTGAAAATGGTTAACCGGCATATTGTGACTCAACGCTTTTCGATAAGATACGGAGAAGGAACCTTCTCCGTTATCGAATTGGAAATCTTCCATCTTCTACTCCGCCTTTTCATCCAATTTGCCATTTATTATACGCTTCTCTTCATATCCTGCAAGATATAAGAAGAAAATTAACTTTTCAGCAATAAATGTACATTTTCCTCTGCTAAGATAAGCTTAAGTACACGAAGGAGGAATGAATCCGAATGCAAGCTTCTGAACGTAATATCCAAGACAACACCGCTACCACTACCAATCAACATGCAAAATCCCCTATTCAATGGGCGGAGGCAGCGTGTGAGGCGCTGATGACCAAATTTGAACCAGAGCTTCTTCCGCCAGATCGGTTCCATTATCATCAAGGTGTTTTCCTATCAGGTATGGAGAAATGCTGGCGGGAAACTAACAATGATAAATACTATACGTATATCAAACGGTGGGTAGACAGTCAGATTCTTGCTGATGGCAGCATCAAAAAATATAACCCAGAAGAACTGGATGATATTCAACCGGGCGTGCTGCTCTTTAACCTTTATGAGCAAACTGGCGATGAACGGTATAAGAAAGCCTTGCACACATTGGTTCCCCTTTTAAAAGCATGGAAAACCAACCCATCTGGCGGCTTCTGGCATAAGGAACGTTATCCGAATCAAATGTGGTTAGACGGATTATATATGGCTGGACCCATTGCTACTCAGTTCGGTAAAACCTTCGATGAAGCCGACTATTTCGACATGATGACCTATCAAGCTATCCTTATGGAGAAGCATACCAAGGACCCTAACACCGGCCTACTGTATCACGGTTGGGATGAAACCAAAGCTGCTGCTTGGGCTGATCCTGTAACAGGCTTGGCACCAGAATTCTGGGGACGCGCGATTGGCTGGTATCCCGTTGCTTTGCTGGAAATGTTCGAATATCTTCCTGCGGACCACAAAGATAAAGCTACGCTGACGAGCATCCTTCAAGACCTGCTCATCGCCTTGATCCCCTATCAAGATGCCACCACAGGCTTATGGTATCAGGTTGTAGACAAAGGAGACATTGCGGATAATTGGCTGGAAAACTCCTGCACAGCGTTGTATGTGCATGCCATTGCCAAAGCCGTGCGTTTCGGCTATTTGGATCCTAAGTATTTGACCTATGCGTGGAAAGGATATCAAGGCGTCATTGATACGCTGAAGTTTGATGAGAACGGTCATGTGATCATTGGAAAGATCTGTATCGGTACAGGAATCGGGGATTATGCCCACTACATCGCCCGTCCTACAAGCGAGAACGATTTGCACGGTGCTGGCGCTTTTATTCTTATGTGCGTGGAAATGAGCTTAGCTCAGGAAGTGATCTCATAGTAAAAATAGAGGAGCTAAGCGGCTTAAATACGCTTAGCTCCTTTGCTGCGGTTAGCGCAGCTAGATTAATGCGCGGCAGTTCGTGTGTTTTTATTTTGGTAAACGGGACTCCATGAGCTGCTTCAGCTGTTCAATATCCTGCTTCGTCGCAGGAACTTTATGTGGTTTTAACCGAAAGGTCAGCTGACCGCTGGCCTCAATCGTTGCGCATTCAACATCATCGCGATCGTTAATCCCGGCGATGCGCAGCTGCGCGTTAAGCCCTTCATCGGTAAGATTCAGCGATTTCATTGCACTAAGCTCCACTTTTCCGTTCACAATAATGGGTATTGGCTTGCCGATCCATAAAGCACGAAGAGGCGCATATCGTATCAGCAAAGTTCTAATCATCCGTACGGTCAATATAAGAACGATGGCTGTGCCGAAGGTCTTCCACATATTTTCATTCTCAACAGGTCGAATGAATAACGGACCCAGAATCAGCATGAGCAGCACGTCGATCATTGTTAATTTGCCAATTGATGTTCGACCGGTAAGTCGAAGGAGCAATGAACCCGCGGTAATAATGACGATAGCTCTCCAAATCCAGTCCACATGCATAAAATGCCCCCCTTTTAAGAGTAATTATTCCACGATTTCAGCATCGCTTATACCGAAGGAATTCAGAGGTTAAATAGTTAATAATTTCTTCACTTCTCAAAATCTAGCATTTCCTTTATACTAAAAGACGGGTTTATTAACCGTCGTTCTATTAATTAGTAGGAGGAATTTTTAACACATGAAAAAAACATTCACTACACGCCTTACTGCACTCGCTCTTGTAACCGTTCTCACTGGCTCTTTCTCTAGCTCCCTAGCATTTGCCGAAACAACCTCACCAACTTCGCCCGTTTCAATGAAATCAGATATGCGTCTTGCCATTGATAACGGCGTTGTGGAGGGCTACGGAGATACAGACTACCGTGGTGCAAATGCCGCTACTCGCGCTGAAGTGGTAACTATGATTAACCGTGCTGCCAAGCTGCAAAGTGCTGATCCTAGTACTGTTAAGTTCACGGACCTTGCGACTTGGCAAAATCAAGCAGTTGCGAACGCCGTTGCAGCTAAACTGATTAGCGGTTTTGCTGATGGTACGTTTCATCCGAATGCTGCTGTGACGCGTCAAGAGCTTGCTGAATTAATTGTGAAAGTCGTAACTGGCGGCCAACTGCCACAAGTGAACGAAAATGTGTTGAATTACTTCAAAGACTCCGCATCCATCGCCAAAGACTCCCGACCTTATGTCGCTTATGCCGTCATTAGCGGAATTTTCGCACCTACTCTCGATGGTAACTTTAATCCTACTGCTGAAGTAACGCGTGATGAAGTAGCCAAAGCGCTTAAACCTATCTTATTTAAAGTGGTTGATATTTTAACAACGAACGATATTCACGGTAAAATCGAAGTCGGCTTCGATAAAAAGCGCAATCAAGGGCAAGGCGGTATCGAAACATTTGGCGGCATCGTATCCGATTTCCGTGCTGTGAATCCCAAAGGAACTGTCGTAGTTGACGGCGGTGACGCTTGGCAAGGTACGCTTATTTCCAATACAACGAATGGTCAATCCGTGATGGATACCATGGCACAAGTGCAATATGATGCTGCGGCTATCGGGAATCATGAATTCGACTTTGGTCGTGACGTTCTGATCGATAATATTAAGAAAGCTAAATTCCCTATCCTCGGGGCTAATATTATCGATGATCAAACAGGTAAACGCGTTGACTGGACACAGCCTTATGTCATTATTGAAAAAGATGGTCTGAAAATCGGCATCATCGGCTTCGCAACACCTCAAACGAAAACAACAACGAAATCAACGAACATCGAAGGCCTTTCCTTTGAAAATCCAGTTCCTTTGGCCAAAGAATTGTCAGCCGAGCTTCGCGCGAAAGGCGTCGATATCATCATGGTTACCTCTCACCTCCCAGGTGAGCAAAACCAAAAATCCGCTGAAATCATTAGTGAGCTTGCTGATCTTGCAAAAGGCACTGGGAACGGCACATTAGATGCGATTGTTGGGGGTCACTCCCACATGCGTGTAGCCGGAATCGTGAATGGCATTCCAGTTGTTGAGGCTCAAAGCTGGCTTTACGCGGTTGGGCACATTCAACTCTTTGTAGACAAATCCACCAAGCAAGTCGTATCCTCCAATGCAAGCTTGCTTGAAACATATACGAATTTAACGACAGCTGACGCAGAGATTCACCAAACGGTTGAAGCATATAAAGCCAAAATTTCTGCGAAATCCGGCGAAGTAGAAGTCGTAGTTGCAGAGCCGCTAAATCGTAAATCTTTCCGTTTTGCTACTAATGGCGGGGCTGACCGCGACGGAGCAACACAGTTAGGCAACAGCATCACAGATGCGATGCGCGCTTCTGAGAAATCCGATATCGCTTTCACGAATATTGGCGGTATTCGCACGGATATTGACAAAGGTGAGCTAACTTATAGCGAAATGTTTGAAGTACTCCCTTTTGGCAATTACAACGTAACGGGTACAATGACTGCTGCACAAATCAAAAAAGCACTCGAAGTTACGGACAAGTATACAAGTCTTCCAGCTATTCAATTCTCAGGTTTGAAAGTTGAATGGGATAACACGAAGCCGCTAGGTGAGAAGTACTCCAAAATCACTTTGACTGATGGTACACCGATCTATGTCGATGGCAAGTTGAATACAGATCGTACATTCAAAGTAACAACCAATGATTTCATGGCTACTGGCAGTGGCGATGGCTTTACGGTATTCGGTGAAGTGAAGGATTGGAAAGATGGCGCCATCATGCTGGATGCTTGGGTAAATCACGTCAATTCCCTCAAGGCTGCGGGTAAAGAGCTGTCTGTACAAGATGATGGTCGCGATGTGCGTTTGGATTTGAAGAAATAAGCTATCATTTTATTATTAACCTCATTAAATGAGAAAGACCTTTGCCCGCATCCAGCTATGGATAGGGTGAAGGTCTTTTTCTATCTCTAAACGTGCAAATCCCGTTTTTGAAAGGAAACATAAGTAACGACCGTTAATATGGCAATTACAACTGCCGAAATGATGACATACACGGCATCAAATCCACCACCATACATGATATTTTTCGCCTCATAAAATTTAAACGGGGTTACATATTTCAAGAATGCCAGCTTATCATTGAAATCAATGGCAATGGATAAAATAAACGTGATGAGCATGATGCCTGTTGACAGTGAGGCTGCTTTTTTGGCATTTTTATAAACGGCTGCAATGGACGTTCCAATGACTAGAAAGAGCAGCTGTAGAATAAACATGCCCAGCATGACGATGGAGATATCACCATTGACAGCCTCACCTTTGCTGTAAGCCCCAACGATCAACATACTCGAAATCCATGACACGAGGTTAAAAATAACAATGTTCACTAAAGCGCTTAGCAGCTTCCGAGTGATGATTCCATGCCTCGATAATGGCTTCACGAATAAAAACTCTGCCGTCTTGTCCCGCTCTTCCTTCGCGATGATATTGGCCCCAAGCATAGTCGCATGGATCGTTGCCATTAACAAGAAATATAAGACCAAGATGCCAAAATAACCGCTTGCCTTCGATAAATCTAATGCGCCTCCACCCATGATCACTTGAAGGGACTTTGGCATTTCGGCCATAAGATCATTAATCTGTCCGTTAGCTGCCGTTGCTTGATACTTGTTCATGCCACTGACCACTAGAAAAATGAGTCCTAAGCTCCAAAAAATCATCGATTTCCGATACGTTCTTAGTTCTCTCCAAAAAATATTCACTGGCTGTTCCCTCCTCTCACCCGCGTTTATACGGCATGAACATCCTTTTTCGTGTAAATGAAATAGCACGCAGCTATCGAAACGACGATAATTCCGATAGTTGCAATGACATAAGGTGTTTCATAGCTCGCATGCTCCAGCATGTATTTCCCGCTAAAGTATTTGAATGGCGAGAAATAGCGTTTAGCTCCCTCCCCATCTACGGCAACGACCATTCCGATAACGAAAAAGGCAAACACCGTACCAAGACTGATGGATAAGACGGCTTTTATTTTAGAAAATACGACTGAAATGATGAATCCTATAGCTAGAAACATGAGCTGGATAAACAGTAACGTGAATGAAATTAATAGAAATACGCTCACATCGAAATCAACTGTTTTTACTTGAAGTGCCATTAGATAGGCTGCGGCGATATAGATCACACACGTTATCACTAAGGAAGCCACTGCTGCTAATAGCTTGGAAGTCAATATTTTCGTCCGCGTTACGGGCTTCGTAAGAAGAAAGTCTGCTGTTTTCTCACGAACTTCTTTCGAGACGATAGATGTTCCCAAAACCATGGCTTGAATGGCTCCGCAAAGTGTAATGTACATAAAGATATAGATATAGAACCCAAGCAGGGTGCCGAACGTTTCGATTTGAATACCAAGCGCTTTCCTGACACCTTCGGGATATCCCTCTAATACCTTAGAGAACTCAGCAAAATCCTTAGAGACAGAAGGAAAAAGGGATAGGAATAATACGATGACTGCAATTAAGGAGCACGTCCACGTGATCGTGGATTTTCGATAAGCTCGCAATTCATGAAGGAATATATTCATCCCACCTTAAGCCTCCTTCTCATAGTAGTGCATGAAGATCTCCTCTAAATCAGGCTCTTCGATCCATAGATTATCAATTTCAATTTCAGCAATTTTTCTCATGACTTGATTAATGTTGCCTTTAAATAAGAAGCTGGTTGTTTGGCCTTGGACATCAATGTTATTGACCCCGTTCATTTTGAAGAAAGTAGGATCGAGCACTTCTGCCGTGTCAATTTTAAATCGCTTGAAATTGTTTTCTTTTAACGTACTGATTTTCTCAACCGTTACAATCCTGCCTTCCTTAATAATCGCAACTCGATCACATAGTCGCTGAACTTCACTCAATATATGAGAGGAAAAAAGAATCGTAGCTCCCCTTTTATTCTGTTGTTCAAGCAATTCGAAAAACCTTTGCTGCATGAGCGGATCCAGTCCACTAGTCGGTTCATCAAGGATAATCAGCTTAGGATCGTGCAGCAGCCCTTGAACGATGCCCACTTTCTTTTTGTTTCCCAAAGATAAATCATCAATTTTTTTCGTAACGTCCAGATCCATGATTTCAGCAAGCTCTTTGATTCTTTTGGTGCAATCCTTCTTGTAAAAGCTAGCTGAATACTTGAGTAGGTCGATCACCTTCATGTTGTCATAATAAAAAACTTCCGACGGTAAATACCCGATTTCCTTCTTAATTTCAGGCGCAAACTGGATGCAGTCTTTCCCGAAAATTTTGGCACTGCCGCTTGTGGGAAAAATCAGCGACAGCAGCGTTCGAATCGTTGTTGATTTCCCAGCACCATTCGGTCCAATAAAACCAAAGATCTCCCCTTCTTCAATCGAAAAACTAACGTCTTTAATGCCTCTTGCGTTCCCATAGGTTTTGGTCAGATTATTAATTTCAATTGCATGCATGACGCATCCTCCTTGTGGAATATATGTAATTTATTGGGTTAATGACAAGCAAAAAGAAGCCCTAAGAGCAGAGAATCTCTACTCTCGGACTTCTTCACATAAGAAGGCGAGTGTGCGGTTCTCTCTCAATGCACCTACGAGGTTAGCTGTCGGATTCGGACTTGAGAGCGTCCTACCTAATGCTTGCGAGCATCAGGATTCACCCCATGAAGCCATGTGTTGCTGGAACGGCTTCGATTGGTTCCCCCGTTTCCCTACTGGGAATTAAGTGGTTTCTTTTTACCACATAAGAAAGTATAAGTTTTCGGTTCCCGAAAATAGCTTTCTTATTGGCGATAAAACCTAGCTCTAAACGCGGTCGCTCATCTTCGAGTGGCTTCGATAGAGGTTTTCTCACTAAAAATCAACTTGTCGTAATGAATCTTACGCCGTTCTCAATAGAATGTAAAACGTAGATTCGCCTTTAATTTATGCAGATTTGACTTTGGTAGTTGATGAAAGCGTATACATTTAATGGTGACGTTGATTATCCCATACTTTGCTACTTATTAGTGCTCTTTCGGGAATAAAGTCCTGTGAAGTGGCTGCCTAAGACAATCACGTCAATTCGAACCATTGGAAACGATGAAATCAATCTGATATACTAACTCCAATAAATGGCATCTATTATTTTAAAGTGGCGGATTCGAATGTCTAATTCAAGCATGTTTACAATGGCGTTGTACCGCCCCCATCCAGGAAAAGAAGCAGAACTAGCCGAGATTGTCAAAGGTCACATCCCTGTGCTTCGCGAGGAAGGGCTTATCACGGAATTCCCGCCGGTAACGCTGCAATCTGTAGACGGAACGCTTATTGAAATATTCGAGTGGTTATCCGAGGAGGCCAAGGACCAAGCACATACGTCCCCGAAAGTATGGCCGATTTGGGAAAACATGATGAAAGTTGCCGAGCTGGTAAGCCTTTCGTCGCTTCCTGAAGCAGCCAAGCCTTTTCCAAATTTCAAAAGAGTCACGCTCTAGCCGTAATGGCCCGCAAAAAACCTTCATTTACTTGAAGGTTTTTTTACGTGTTATACACCCGCCGATACTCCTGTGGAGTCAGTCCGGTATGCTCCCGGAAGCGCGCAATAAAGTAGCTGCTCTGGGAAAATCCGATATGCTCTGCGACTTGTTTAATTGTCCATTCGGTAGACATAAGCAGCTGCTTGGCTACAACAAGACGACATTCAAACAGCCACACCATCGGAGTCCGCCCCATCACTTCGTGAAACATCCGACTAAAATAATAGGTACTGAAGCCTGCCTGCTCGGCCATCTGCAGGAGCGTTAGCGGATTCGTGCAGTGAGTTCGAATATATTCCGCAACCTCTCTCATCCGTGCACGTTTATCCAGTATGGTTGCCGTTCCATGTGTCTCCGCACGTAAGGCAAGCTCAGCAAGCAGTTCATAGAGCTTTACAGCCAATTGCACTTCGTTCCGATCATAAGGGGATGCCAACTCCAATAAGCCCCCGGTCATTTGTTTGAGTTTGGGTACATCACCGTAAGTAAACAACCACACAGCTGAAGTACCTTGATCGTTCAATAGCCTGTCGAGTCCTTCACCTGCAAGGTGCACCCAGAATACTTGCCAAGGATCGTTCGGGTCTGTTCGATACTCCTGCTCGAGGCCCGCCCCGTAATAAAAGCCTTGTCCTGCTTCCAGGCAAAATTCCTTCCCGTTCGCTTTGACATATCCCTTACCGCTTAACACAATATGTAAATTTGCTTGTTGCAGCTGCCCCTTAATCCGCCACTCCTGATGTTCGGGGAATTCCGCATATTGACCAATCATATCCGGATACACCGTGTAGTGTTTGTACATAGGTTCAGACAATACATAATGAATTCTCATGTGCCCTCCAAAACGCAAAAATCTGATACATGTAGCAAAATGATGTTATATACATTCTATTATAAAGAAATATAATGAATACATAAAGAACTTTAAACAACAAGAAATTACTATACCAATAGAAATGGGGATATTGTTCATCATGGAAAAAACCATTCCGGGAGAGAAATTTGACCTAGGTGTGTGCTACTACCCTGAGCAGTGGCCGGAGCAGATGTGGGCTGACGATTATAGGAGAATGCGAGAAATCGGTTTTACCATTGTGCGAATGGGTGAGTTTGCATGGAATTTTTTTGAACCAGAAGAAGGGGTTTATGCCTTTGATCTGTTCGACCGCGCTATTGATCTTGCTCACGAGCATGGACTGAAAGTCATTCTGGGTACACCGACGGCAACACCGCCCGCTTGGATGACCTATAAATATCCGGAAATTCTGAATGCTACATTTGAGGGTGTGCAGTATCAGCACGGGCTGAGACGTCACTACAATTACAGCAGCCCTGTTTACCGCGAATATTGCGCGAAGATTACCGAGGCTATGGCAACTCATTATGCCAACTACCCAGGCGTAGTAGGCTGGCAGATCGACAATGAGCTTAACTGCGAAGTGAACGTCTTCTATGCTGAAGCCGACCATACAGCGTTTCGGAAATGGGTGCAGGAGAAATACGGTTCCTTAGACGCATTGAATCAGGCATGGGGAACCGTCTTCTGGAATCAGAGCTATTCAGACTGGGAGCAAGTGCATTTACCTCGCCCTGCGCCTAGCAAATCCGCTAACCCTCATCAAGCGCTGGATGAAAAGCGATTTATCTCGGATAACACCATATCCTTCGCCCGTTTACAGGCAGACATCTTGCGACGGCTTGCCCCAGCTCAGTGGATCACAACGAACGGCATGTTTGGCCATTTGGATAGCCATGCCATGACGGATGAACTGTTGGACTTCTTTTCTTTCGACTCGTATCCGAACTTCTCAACCATTTGGAACGATGCCGATCGCGAGAATCCGCTCATGGATCGCAGCAATTCCAACCAACTCACCAAGGTACGTTCGATCTCACCTACTTTCTGCATTATGGAGCAGCAGTCAGGCCCTGGCGGTTGGGTGAACACAATGGGACAATCAGCACCAAAACCAGGCCAAATGCGATTATGGACCTATCAATCAGTTGCTCACGGGGCGGATATGGTCCTGTTTTTCAGATGGCGAACGGCAACATTTGGCACCGAAATTTATTGGCATGGGATCAACGATTACCATAACCGTCCCAACCGAAGGGTTGCTGAAGCCGCAACAATTAGCCGAGAATTAGGAAAAATCGGAGAGGTTATTGCCGGATCTCGTTTCACAGCGGAAGTGGCTATTCTTCACGATTATGACAATGAGTGGGATGGGGAACTTGACCAATACCATGGTCCGCTAACAAAAGAGAGTGAATACAGCTGGGGGAAAGCCCTGCAGTTCAGCCATATCCCTTACGACTATTTGTATGTGCAGAATAAGACTACCCTAAATGACCTTGCTCGTTACAAAGTGCTCATCTATCCGCATCCAGCCATTATGTCGGAGGAAACGGCGGAACTTCTTAAGCAATATGTAGTCGCAGGCGGCAAGCTGGTTTTTGGAGCCCGCTCCGGTTATAAAGATCAACGCGGACATTGTCGAATGACGCCATTCCCAGGTCTCGTCGCGGAACTGTGCGGTGTCACGGTCGAAGACTTTACGCTCATCGTGAACGAAGCAGCGACACCTAACATGCGCTGGATCGATGGTGGCGGCGAAGCCAGCATGCCTGCCCGTCTGTACAACGATATTCTCCTGCCAGAGAACGACAGCGTAGAAACACTCGCCCTGTTTGACGGCGACTATTATACAGGCAAACCGGCCCTCACCCGCAACCCTTATGGCAGCGGTGAAGCCTATTATTTCGGGGCCGCATTCAGCCGCGAAGTAGCGGATGCCTTGATCCGCCGCCTTGGAATTGCGCCTGCCACTAAAGGTTGGGCAGAGCTGCCGCCTGAGGTCGAGGTTGCCATCCGCGTGAAACAGGATCGTCGTTTTGCCTTTATCCTGAACTACACCGACAAACCAGTCAAAGCTAATCTGCTGAAGGAGATGGAAGACTTGTTGGAAGGTGAACGGGTTAGTATGGGGGAGATGGAGATAGCTCCTTATGGTGTGAAGGTTTTCGAACTATGATGGAAAAAGGAACCGGTGCGCTAAGCACTGGTTCCTTTTCTATATCTGTGAGGTTCGTTTATATTCTTGAATCGAAACGCCCGTTACCTTTTTGAATCGGTGGCTAAAATAATAAGGATCCTTAATCCCCACTTTTTCCGCGATCTGATAAGCTTTCCAGTCCGTTTCATTCATGAGCTTAACAGCTTCATCTATACGAAGCTTCAGCAAATAATCGGTGAAACCCTGCCCTATTTCCTGTTTGAAAATGCGACTTAAATAACTGGAATTGAGATGAAACTTCTGGGATACGGAACCCAAGGAAACTTCGGGATTTCGAAATTCGTCGGCTAAGTAGGACAGGATATCGTGAACAATCTGGTTCGTTTTCTTCATTCGCGTACCCTGTACATAATCCGCCGCATCTTCTGCCAATTTGGACAACAATTGACTCAAGTCACCCATCGTTCGGCAACCGAACATGCGATTATAGATGGCACCGTTCAACAAGTTCGAACGCAATTGCGTAAAGCCCAACTCCGACATGGCCAGATTCAGCATCAAAATGAAATGGACACCGAGCGAATACATGTGTTCATTCGTCATCCCCTCAGCGGGAGCCAAGGAATGAAACAGCTTATCGATGGCTTTTACAGCTTGATTTTTGAGCCCCGTTTTAATAAAGAAAATGATTTCTTCCGTATCCGATAGCTTCAAATCTGTGGAATAATTGACCAGCCGAATATCTTCCCCAAACGAGATGACTTGGTCTCCGCCAAAAAGTTTGCCATAACGTAGCGCTTCCAGGGCCTCCTTGTAGCTATGTTTCACCCGAAGCAGGTTTTTACAAATGCCCCCTACCCCTACAGTTGCTTGGCAATTCAGCTTATCCTTAATGATGCGAATGGCCTGTTCGCCCAGCGCCTCCAGCTCAATCGCTTGTTCCCAGCTAATCATCACGACACGTCCGCCATTGTCTTGAAGAACATGAATCCCCTCACGCTCGTGCACGAGAAATTCGACAGCCCTTTTGCAGCCCATGCTGAGATTTAGTCTTCTCTCTTCTTCAACATTAGGCTCGCTTTGAAAATCGAGTACAGCAACGGAGCAGCATGCTCGAAACGATTCGCCGAAAAAATAGTCAAACCTTCGATTGAGTTGCTCACCATTTGATGTGGTGCCTACGAGTAGGTCCATTAGAAACTTTTCTCTTAACTCAAGGGTATTCGCCAGAAGCTCCGACTGTATTTTCCGATATTCATGCCAATGGGCGGTTTCTTTCTCGATCACATCTTTCAAATCGATAGCCAGTTTTCTCAGTACGTCAGGTTGAAGCGGCTTTAACACGAAATCATGGACACCGATTTTCACACTTTGTTTCGCATATTCAAATTCTGGATAGGCCGTTAGAATGACAACCTTAATGAACGGATCTCTCTCTTTGATCAGCCTCGCGAGCTCTAATCCATCCATGTAAGGCATATTAATGTCGGTAAATACGATATTGGGCCTTAACGCATCAATTAAATCCAGCGCTTCGTTGCCATTAGCTGCCTCCCCTATAAATTCGATACCAAGGGAATGCCAATCTAGGAGAACTTGAAGTAGCTTTCTTGGATTGACTTCATCATCTACAGTAATAGCAGTTATCCTTCCTTGTTCCATTGGGGATCCTCCAGGTAGGGTATATCGATTTCGATTCTCGTTCCATTGCCGGGTGAACTGCCAATTGAATAGGACATGCTCTCTCCATAAAAAAGCTTGAGTCTAGTCATTGTTCCACGCAATCCGAAGCTTGCGGCATTATGAATGAGCTGCTCTTCTCTTATGGATTCCAGCTTATCCTCCGTGATACCGATGCCATCATCTTGAATCGACAAGATGACCGATCTGCCCGAGATAACGGCGGATACCGTAATCACGCCCTGCTGGCCCATAGGCCGGATACCATGGTACAAGGCATTTTCCACAAGCGGCTGCAGAGTAAGCTTAGGGACTGGATAATCGTGCAGAACATCGCTCAATTCATAAGCTGCCGTAAACATGCCTGGGTACCGGATATGCTGAATCGTCAAATAGTTCTTAGCAATCTCAAATTCTTCTTTCAGCGAAATGATTTCATTCCCTTTGCTCAAACTCAAGCGGTAATATTGCGCTAACGCTGATATCAGGCGGTAGGTTTCTTCCCTCTCTCCAGCTAACGACAAGTATCCCGCAGATTCCAAGGCATTGTATAGAAAATGCGGCTTAATTTGCTGATGAAGAATATGAAGTTCAAGCTTTCGCCGCAGCATCTGCTCCTCTTTCTCGCGCTCCATCGATTGTTGAATCGTAGTTAGCAGACGGTTATACCGATCTTGAAGCTGCCGAATTTCATTGGAATTCGGATTGAGAAGAACTTCCTGATAATCACCCGTCTCCGCTTTTCTCATCGATTTTAATAAACTTAAAATCGGATGGATAATAGATCGCGTGATCCAAATAAACCCGAGAAAAATAAAAACAACATTAAAAGCGACGATCGGGAAAAGAACCCGGTTCACAGCTTTGTACGGATTCGGCCAGTCGCTCATCGAGAATGCGGTTACATAACGCCATCCGCCAACCTCCATCTTATCGAAGATGTAACGATGATTGGCTATCGTTTGGATAAAGCTCCCTGAAGCATGGGATCGAAACGCTTCCGATTCCGCGAACTGCTGCAGCTCAGGATTCTCAAAATCGATCACGAGAGCGTCTTCCCGATCCACCATGAGATCGTATTTCTTGCCATCAATGGTATGTTCATAGGGCTTTTTAATTTGCGTTAATGGAATGTTAATCATCACCATGCCAATCGGTTGGGCCGTATTCAGATCATTCACGACACGGATTAAAGAGAGATATTGCTCCCCTTTTACCTGCGTATTTAAGATTCCGCCTGCATTGATTCGCCATATCGAGCCACCGTTTCTGTTAATGGCTTCCTGATACCAAGGCGCTGATTTAATGCTTGCGATATGCAGACCTAACTTCTGAAACTCCAGTGAATAATATAAATCATCGTTGCGGAACAAATAAACAGAGGCTACATTAGACTCTGCGAGGAAAATCTCATTTAACACCTTTTGGATACTCAGGTTCGAAGCAACGAATCCATCGTACGTGAAATCCGTCTTTAGCAGTTCCTGGACGGTGCTGCTGGCGATGACCCTTTGGGAATATTTGGAGGCATTATCGAACAAGGAATTCATATTAGATTGAATCGCGTTTAAACTCTGTTCAGAGACTTCCGCAATCTTGCCGTCGATCAGACTTCGGTTAAAGCGTTGATACAAAACGCCGCTGATCAGCAGAGAAACCGATAGTAAAAGGATATAATAGGCTATCATTTGTGTTCTTATTTTGGCGAATCTCACCACATAAACCACCTTCTGTCTGATTCTAGGCCTATCTACACACTTTCTATCGTTCCTCCACTTAGTATACCATGCGTGCATCGTTCACTAGCCTTTAATTGCTCCAGCTACAATACTCTTCTGAACCTGATCGCTTAAGAATGCATACAAAATAATCGTAGGAATCGTCGCAATAACCATGCCCGCTGCGATCGGACCATATTCTGTCGTATGCAGCCCCCGAAGGGAATTAATCGCAACCGTAATCGTCATGAGTTTGTTACTATTGATAAATGTAGTGGCAAACATTAATTCGTTCCAGGCAGCCAAAAAGGTAAAGATGGATACCGAAACAAGAGCTGGTTTGATCAAAGGCAGCATAATTCTGAAAAACACTTGATAAATATTACACCCGTCAACGACGCTGGCTTCTTCCAACTCCCGAGGGAGACTCGTAAAAAATCCGACCATGATAAACATAGCGGGAGGTATCGCGTTCACCGTATAAGGGATAATCAACGCCCATGGCGTATTTAACAGATGAGTTTGTTTTAAAATAAGAAAGATAGGCAGCAAGGTAGCATGTACAGGAATCATCAGCCCCGACATAAATAAGGCCAGTACAAGTTTACTAAACTTCCATCTCATTCGAGTGACCGCATACGATACCATTGCTGCTAACAACCCTGAAACGATTACCGTTATGCCAGTGTATAAGAAACTGTTCAAGAAATTCCTACCCAGCTTGGAGCCCACAAAGACGTATTGATAGTTGGCAAATATCCACTTGGAAGGCAGTCCCATGACATTGCTTCCGGTGATTTCAATATTGGTTTTGAATGAGGTTAACACGAGCCAAAGCAGCGGATAAAATTGAATGATGGCAAAAATAACAAGAAAAAGTTGAAGAATAAGGTTCGTGTTATGCCATTTTCGAGTCAGTATCACTTGTTAGTCCCCTCTCCTCGTACTCGAAATAACCACTGCAGCCCCATATAAATAACAAGACATTCCACCACCATAAACACCGCCATTGCACTTCCATACCCGTACATATTTCGCTTGAAGATTGTTGTGTACATTAACGTGCTGGGTACATCCGTCGCCGGTGCCGAGGTGCCGTTCGTCATGATAAAGGTCAAATCGAAAAATTTCAGAGAACCAATAATGGCAAATACGATACACACCTTCAAAATCGGCGTTATTAAGGGGACTACGATCGAAAACGTCGAGCGCCATTTGGACGCCCCATCGATTTTGGCTGCGTCAAACATCTCTTCGGAGATCCCTTTTATCGCTGCATACATCAGAAGCATGTAATAACCAACCCACTGCCACACAGCCGGCAGCATGATGCTCGATAGAGCCGTTTTCTCGTTCGTCAGCCAATCATTCTTCCATCCTTCTAGTCCTATTTGCGCCAATATGGCATTCAATACACCGTAGTTTGGGTTCAAAATCGATAAGAACATAAGTCCAATGACGGCAGACGAAATCGTGACAGGGATAAAGAATAGGGTCCGATAAAACTTCTCTCCTCTAATGCCCCGCGCAAGAATTAAGGCTAGAAAGAACGCAAACGGAATCTGCAAGCCTACCGATAAAATGGCCAAATACAACGTATTCCAAACAGAATGAAGAAATTGCATATCGTACGTATCGGTAATGAACAAATCTTTGTACAACGCCAATCCCACAAACTTCCCTTGCCCAATGCCGTTCCAATCCAACATGCTGTAATACACGGATTGAACAATGGGGACGAAACCTACGAGTAGGAACAAGATTAGCGCAGGAAGTACGAAGACGGCTATGGCTTTCTTATCGCCAAACACTTGTTGCATGGTTCTCCCTCCCCCTAATCAAACTGGCGGAAGCTGCCTTCCGCCAGTTTCTTCGACTAGACTTCTTTCGTCTCTATTTGCCAGGATTGATTTTGCTTTGCAGTTCTTTGGTAAATTCTTCTGGCGTTACCTTGCCAGCTGTGAATTTCATCAGCGAACCGAACATGGATTCGGTATCATTACCAGACAACATTTGATCCCACCAATAAGAGAATCCTGTAGCTTTCGCAGAGAGTTGGCCAATTTTCACAGCAAGCGGATCTACCTTCGTGGTGTCGCCAAGATCGCCTTTCCATGCGGAGGAACCTGAACCAGCAAGGTACACTTCCTTCGCCATCGTCTCCATGAAGTATTTGTACACTTCCCACACACGCTCTTTATTTTTCACATCTTTATTGATGAAAAAGCTTTCGCCAGAGCCGCCATGCCATTCATCGGCATTGCCTTTCCCGCCTGAAATTGTCGGGAATTTTACCACATCAACCTTACCTTTGACCGCAGAATCCGGTGCATTGATCTGTCCGTTCACCCAAGCGCCCATATAAAGAATAGCGGCTTTGCCCGTTAAGAACATATTGATCGACTCATCATAGGAAGTCCCTAGTGGATTTTCCCCGAATGCCTTGGCATCAATCAGCTCTTTGTATTTGCGGCCTGCGGCCTGAAAGTCCGGCGTATCGAAGGATGCTGTCTTATTCAAAGCTGCGTTAACGGCAGCGGTTCCGCCCATGCGGATGTCCAAAATGGAGTTCCAGAACATCGCCGGCCATCTGTCTTTTGCCCCTAGTGCGATTGGCGTTATGTTCTTGGCTTTCAAAAGGTTAATATCCGCTAGTAGATCCTCCCAAGTGGCAGGAACTTTGGCGCCTGCGGCTTGGAACAGCTCTGTGTTGATGTAAAGATTCGCCGTTGCAATATTCGTCGGAAGTCCGTACAGCTTATTGTCGAATGTGAAGTTGTCAGTCGTACCTTGAACCAGCTTGTCTATTGTTCCGTCTTTTGCGAGGTCCTGCAAGGGTAAAATGCGGTTTCCAGCAACGAACGGCTGTGCAAATCCTCCACCCCATGAGAAGAAAATATCTGGCAATTCATTGGCGGCCGAAGCTGTCTTGATCTTGGTTTTGTAGGCTTCTCCACCGATCCCCGTATGCTCAATTTCTACATTAGGAAACTTGGCTTTCGTTGCATCCAATGCTTTGTAAAAGCCGATAAAACCACCGTCTTTGGAGTTAGGATCAGAGAACTGCGACCACATGGAGATCTTAATTTTCTCAGCCGCAGCAGTGGCTGTTGATTTCGGCGAGTCGGAACCTGCCGGTTGCCCGCTATCACTTTTCGTACTTCCGCACGCAGCAAGCGTTACTGTTAAAACAGCAGCTAAACCCAAGCTTGTTATCTTTCTGAACATCTTCATTTCCTTTTGCCTCCCCGCTATTTATAAACCGCTTACATGTCATATCATACGATTTTAGGCGCTGTCGAAGAATGTAATCGCTTTACTAAAAGATAGAATCTTTTTACTACTCTTGTTCTACATACAAACACAAATCTGTCCTCGCGTAAATCTTTTGCTAGAAGTAAAAATATTCCATGATTCAGTAAAGCTACTACATGTTTCATGTAATGGGCGTAGCGTATCATTTTATTTGTAAGCGCTTAACAAAAATCATGAAGGGAAGGAATGAAATTGTAGACTAGGCAGCGAAGTTGAGAATAACTTCTTTTAACTTAAAATCGGGAGGACTTACATTCATGAAAAAAAATGCAAAACGTACCGTCGTTTCATTACTTCTATTTCTCGTTATGCTCGTAACGATGGCGACATCTGTTAGTGCTTATGGCCCTTTGACCATGTACACATCGCCAGCGAGTGCGCCCGCTTATGGCGCTTTATCACCTCGAACCGTTCAACTGACACACAGTGGTACCAACAATGGGAAAATGTACACGACTTGGGAGAACAGAACGACCGGAATACCTACATTCCCCATTTATGAAAGCACTAATAACGGACTGTCCTGGGCAAAAGTTGGCGATGTCAGCAATACGGTAGATGGTCCTGGTTGGGGCATGCAGAACTGCCCTCAGCTGTTCGAGCTGCCTCAAGCCATAGGCAGCTTAGCTGCAGGTACTTTACTTGCTGTTGGAGATGCCACGCCGAGTGATATGTCGGCCACCAAATTGGAAATGTACAAGAGTACGGATCTTGGACGGACATGGACATTTGTCAGCACCATAACGACAGCCGGCGCCAATGCCGTTGGGGCCGATCCCGTTTGGGAACCGTGGTTGCTTGTCGAAAATAATAAGCTGATCGTCTACTACTCCGATGAACGTGATCCCGCGCATGCCCAAACACTCGTGCATCAAACAACGACAGACGGCGTGAATTGGAGTTCTGTCGTTAATGATGTGGTGTGGCCAGATGCTGTTACACGTCCTGGAATGCCGATTGTTGCCAAAATGGCGAATGGCAATTTTATCATGACATTTGAAGTTGGATTAAGTAATGGTTCTTATCCATGTGCTTACAAGATCAATACAAATGCCGAAACGGGTTGGAATAGCGTCACCACGAATTATTTCCTTGGCAACTCGGGAAGTCCATTTGTTACTGTACTAAGTGATGGAAGAATTGTGGCTAATTCCTACGCGAGTCCAGATATCTACATTAATTCCAAAACGGATGGAACAGGTACCTGGGATGCGATGGGCACGCCCATCGGCGGCTCGTATAATCGCCAATTGCTACAATTGAGTAATGGCCGTTTATTCATTCCCAATGGCGGAGACTTCAGTCATAAGAATGCCATTACGTATGCGGACATGTACGTACCGTCTGCAACTGGTTCCTATCGGCTAGTCAACGTAAAAAGCGGCAAGGTATTGGCTATAGGCGCAGGCAACACCGTAAACGGGGCTAATGCGATACAGTGGACGTACGATGGTACCAATCCTGAGAAGTGGCAGCTAGTAGATGCCGGCGGCGGATACAAGAAAATATTTAATGTCAAAACGGGCAAAGCACTTGCCGTATCGCAATCTTCAACGGTTGATGGTGCAGCTGTTCTGCAGTGGAATGAAACAGGTTCCAATGAATTCCAGTGGTCTCTTGTCCCATCTGGCAGCTACTATAAAATCGTGAACCGCAACAGCGGCAAGTTGTTGGATGTCTACCAAGGTTCGATCAATGACGGCGGTACAATTGTGCAGTGGAGTGATAACGGAGGTACGAATCAGCTTTGGCAGTTAGTTGCTAATTAGTTTCTCCAGTTTTAAATTGGACATTGGCATAAAATGGGGGCAACCGTCTCATACTAACGACGATGGAGGTGATTACGTTGCCCAAAAATGAAGCAGATCCAAAGTACGACCGTGAAGATAACCGAGCAGATAAAAAGAACAATCAGCAAAACAATGCCAGTTTCCTCGAAGAAGAGCAAACGTTAACGAGCAGCAATGCCGCTGATTCCGTCCCAAGTTTAAATGGTATTCCCAAAAATCAAGTTTAATTTCTGCGGGCTGCTCTTCCCTTCACGACTTAGGGAAGAGCAGCCTTTTAAGGGTGGGCCCGCCTTCATCTTCAATCACTGTTCCATAAATGAAAACAACAAAACCCGAATGACAATTATGTCAGACGGGTTTCCTGATATTATTTGCTGGCGACAATCATCTTATTGAGGCAGAACGACTTGATTACGCTTAGCTTCTATGCCCAGAGCAAGAGCTCCTCTCAAGCCTGAATTCGTTCCTAAACCAGGAGGCACAATGTAGCTATGAATATTCTCCAGTAAGGATTCAGTTCGAATGTAACCATTCAAGATCTTCTGAACATGAGCATGAATTAATGGAAATAAATGTGCTTGCTGCATCACACCGCCACCTAAAATAATCTTCTTCGGTGACATCATTAATATCGTTGAGCTAATGGATTGTGCTAGGTAGTAAGCTTCTAAATCCCAAGCTGGATGGTCTACGGGCAACTCACTGCCTTTCACTCCCCAGCGCTTTTCGATGGCTGGACCCGCGGCCATTCCCTCTAAGCAATCACCATGATAGGGGCATGTCCCTTGAAAGCTATCATCCCGATTGGGTCTAATCATCACATGCCCACCTTCAGGATGAACAAGGCCATGGACCAAGCGACCCTCCATATATACGCCTACGCCAATTCCAGTGCCAACCGTATAATAGACACAACTATCAAGACCTTGTGCAGCTCCCCATTGTGCTTCTCCGAAAGCGGCAGCGTTCACATCCGTGTCCCAGCCGTAAGGGACATTAAAGGATTGTCTCAATTTCCCCAATACATCATAGTTGGCCCATCCTGGCTTAGGCGTCGTTGTGATATAGCCATAAGAAGGGCTGTTAGGATCGACATTTAAGGGTCCAAATGATCCGATGCCAATCGCTGTCACATTTTTATCTGCAAAATAGTCAATCACCTTCTGCAATGTCTGCTCGGGATGTTCCGTTGGAAAACTAATCCGATCCTCAATGATACCTTCTTCATTTCCGATACCACAAACGAATTTGGTTCCCCCTGCTTCGATGGCTCCATAAAGCACGATGTCCATTCCCCCTACAATGTTTATATGAAGTCGATTTTACCACATATTCTACTTTCAATGCTTTCTCATTTTTCAATCCTTGGCTACAATTACATGTTTGTCCTATATCAAAATATGAAATGGAACATATAGTATTGTATTGCAAAGGAGGTGCAAGTAAATGCCAGTAACTAATAGTTTAGTAAGGATTCAACAACAACTGATAGCTATTAACAATGCCGTTCTTCTCAATAGAAAGACAATAATTGAATTTAGACAGACTTCCAACAAAGAGCTCTTAGTGCAGATTAGGAAACAACTGAGGATTATCAACAGAAGAGTTCTCATTAATCAGCACACGATTGGAACTAAACTCGTTCTCTCAGGCAAAAAATTCGATAAAAATGCCTTGCGAAGAATACAAAACCAACTTAGAACAATTCAACAAAATGTTCTTATTAATCAACGTATGGTTGGTCGTCTCTTAGCTTGCAAAAAATACAATAACGAAACCAAAAAGAGTTTGAAAAGAATTCATAATCAACTTAGAACAATCAGCAAGAACGTTCTTCTTAGTCAACGTATTGTTGATAATCTCATGCAGCCACCGCCTGTCTCATGCCCTGCGGGTCATACTTGTCTTTCTGTACGTTTAATTGATGGGTTAGGTCTAGACTTAGATGTTGATCCCAGTGAACCAAGTATTAAAATCACTGTGAGAATATTCGGGGCATCTGTTCTCTCCGGAACGATAAGTTTGAGGAATCCCACACTTAGCTTAGGCGGAGAATTTGGTCTATTCCTTTTAGAATTGACTTTGAGAGGGGAATTTGGAGACATTGCTCATGGTCATTTTAGACTTGTCTTGGGTGGTAGAGCATGCATCGGCCCACCTATTGACATTTTACGTACCTGTACTGATTTCAACCAAATCATCTATGACAAATAATATTCGTTTCTCTTTTAATTTCCTGAAACCTAGCCCAACCTCACTTCAATTGAAGTGAGGTTGTTTGATCGTTGGTTTATCTAAATTTTGCTAGTTGTTATCATTATTGAATATTTCATCCAGCTCTGAACCATGCTGATTTGCGGCTGCATTGATTTCTTGATCGACCTGATTACTTCCTTGAATTTGCTCCGCGGCTTCTGCCTGATTGTTCAGTTGCTTAACAATTTGTCCAATACCATGAGCCCCTTGCTGTCCTCTATTTGATGTCATCTCATTTATATCCTCCTTTTCTAAAAGATGGACTTCCAGCTATATTATGACGCTATTTTTTATCGTTATACACGACTTATATTTGCATTGCGACATGAATCAGACTGACCAAATAATGGGTATGCTAAAACTGAACAAGCATAAACATACGATGAAACAAGCGAGGCTATTATGAATTCAATGCATCTAGTTCGTTTATTTGTTGCTGTGCCGGTCCCGTCCGATATTAAGCGTGTGGTCGCCGGCTGGATCGATGAAACAAAGCCACATCTGTCTTTTCGTAAATGGGTCCATCCTGAGGATTTGCATATTACGCTGCAGTTTCTCGGGGATACACCGTCAGACAGCGTTCCTCACATTACTAAAGTTCTGCAGGAAATAATGACAGTATCTAGTCCTCTCTCGCTTAGTCTGGAATCCCTCGGCTTTTTCGGGAGATCAACCCAACCTTCTGTGCTGTGGGCTGGGGTTGGCGGCGACGTAGAAGGGCTTCACAGCTTACAGCAACAGGTGGCCGCCGCACTCACGCCGCTTGGCTTTAAGCCTGAAGAGCGTACTTTTCACCCACATCTAACGCTTGCACGCAATTATACGGGTACAACGCCATTTGATCGTAATAAGCTGAGTACTTTTACAATGCCCAATTCTACCCTAGGAGACCTACTATCGTGGCAATCCAATGAAGTTACGCTTTATCGGAGCCATTTGAACAAGCTGCCCATGTATGAAACTATTTCTTTCGCTATGTTTTCTATTTGATGTCCGTAGATTCACAACGTTTACCCCAACAATATATCCGTATAGTAATAGAATGGGCCTGGTGATGTTGTGTCGAGAAGTGCCACCGGCAAGATATACACCGCAAGCGGTGAGCCATCGCAAATTGCTTCAACTTCCACGAGATGGCTTCCAGCTGCAAGTGTTAATTCTACATATTGTTGTTCAGGGGCACGGTGATACGCCGGCATGAATTCCAACGTTTCTGTGCACGCAATCACAATCTGACCATTCAACTTCAACGTTATGGGACTATTCGCAGCTGCAATAAGTCTCAGCTTACGCTCGATGGGATTGGTAAGCATTGTTTGCGCCCTGTACACGCCTTCTAAAGTCAACCCCAATGCATTTATCCCAACTTTCTCCCATTGTATCCTGTTCCCTGGGACATAAATCTCTTCCCATTCGCTAGATTCGGGTCCCCAGACGATCCATCGGGATGAGTTGACCAAGGCAAACGACACTTTCTGCACGGACCATACCGCATGGTCATGCATTCGCGTCCAGCTAAACGTTAGCTCATGGCTTGCTACAGCAATCGGTCCAGCCAGGATTTCCGTATCCCACTTGAAGGATTCATCAGGTTGCAGGCTAATCTCAATCGTTGCCGATCCATGCCATCCTGAAGGTAGATCTAATGCCATTTTTCCATGAATGGGTGTCAATGAACGGTTCGTCAGCGTGAACTGCAGTACCTTTCTTTGACCCGATCCAATAGCTGGACCGTCAGGTCCGAAGTCAATAATTAAAGCTGCGTCCGGGTTACTTTTCGTTCCCTGCGGCAGCAAGTAATGATTGGATGTTACTTCTCTCTCCCAAAGTTCCCTTATCGCTTCATCCGTTTCTCTCACTGCCACCGATGGGTTCCAAGAAGTGGGAAGTTCTGAATGCACCATAATCCCCGTATCCCAAGCCGCAAGAATTTGTTTGCCCATACGGATCGTACGGCGGGTTAACTCGTCCAAGTTCTTAGGCGCAGGGAATCCTTTGATCGGGGGACTGACAACGATGCGGTCACCGACCGGCTTTACCCATTTAGCAGGCAAGCCTTCCGGTCCAAGCAGCATTCCCAATATCGCACCCAGCGTTGCTGCGGTACAATCTGTATCGTAACCACAATTGACTGCTTTCAAGATCGCGTCTTCAAAGTCCTCGCCATACAACCATCCAAGGATTGTGAAGGCTATATTTTGAGGTGCATCAGTGAAATTGTCACTTCCATGGTGCTCCAGAATGAGCAACCGCGTTTCAATCCAGCTCTTCCCCTCCTGATGCCAACGGAGCAGGTCTTTCAAGGCCTTGGAGGTGCGACAATCCTCAGGTATATACTTCATTCCTATCTCGATCAACCGATCCCTGTCTTTCTCAAAGAATATGGCGCTTTCCAATGCAGCGAAAAACATTTCACCATAAACTCCTTCGCCTCCAGCATGATCTACAATCGCATCCTGATACGCATAGTGAGCCGCAATTTCCGGCGCTCCTGGAGCTGCCATTGCCCAAATCTCGGAACGAATAGGTGAGCCCATACAGTCGTTGAATGGATTGTTGAACCAGCCTGCAACTGGCGGTAGAAGACCTCTTCTTAAATTCGTCAACGCATAGCCGTATTCATCAAACGGGAAAAAGACATGTTCCAACCATTCTTGCCCAAGCTCACGGGCGGTCAATCCCGGACCATACTGCTCCAAGGCGTGCAACCACACCAATTGCAGATCTAAGTCATCGTTCTCTAGCGGGCCGTCTGGCAGCTCCGGATAAAAGTTCAATTCAAGCAGTTCCTTCTTGCCTTCGACGGGTGCACCAAGCGTTCCTCCGATATTTTTCCCCAGCCATCCCCCAAATACGATGCGATAGTAATCTTGTTCATTTAGTATGCTTGTATTCATGTGAAAACCTCCGTTGTTTGATATAATAATCAGTGACTTTAGTATAAGAGCGGTCCTTATAGAGTGCCATGTACATAGTTTTGTTCTAAAAAGAAAAAACATCGGGGGATGTCATGCCATGCACTACTCTCTTTCGCGATTATCCACACTGGATGTCAAATGGGCCGATCTTTTCAATGCAAATAGCCCCCATTTCATCAGTCAGCATCATAATCCCTATTATGAGCTTATCGTCATTGCCGACGGGACGGTGCACTTACAGACTGCCGAAGAACGTATGAGCTTACAAGCGGGGGAGTCACTTCTTATGAGGCCCTGGGAAACCCATTCCGGTTGGAATTCCCAAGAACGACAGGGGCAATTTTTTTGGGTTCAATTTTCCAGTACACCCTCCCTTAATGAATTCGTGCTGGATCGAGCTGCCGAGCTTAATATTGTCCATGCCGAACGGACGGAGCTTAGAACCACGGAAAACCTGCATGAGGATTTGCTTGTCATCCCGCGTCAATTTCGTTCCTTACAACGTTATAAATTGCTAGGATTATTTGAAGAGCTAGTGGAGACAATGAAACAACCGAAGGGCTATTTCCGTTTTCATGCCACCTTATTGCTTGGCGAAATACTTCGGCTTATGGCGAATGATTTTTTGAAGCAAAACCATTTGGACACTGCTTTCTCCGCTTCATACCTTACATTTCGCAATCTAGTCGATTATTTGAATAATTTTTATGATTCGGACATTTCCAAAGAGACCTTAGAGCGATTGATGGATCGCAAATACGAATATCTCTGTCAGGTGTTTAAAAAATATACGGGAACGAACATCCACAATTATATCCACCAGCTCAAAACCCAACGCGCCAAACACCTGCTTCGCACGACAGATAAAAGTGTTCAGGAAATTGCCAGTGAAGTCGGATATCCAGACCCTTTTTACTTCAGCCGTATGTTTAAAAAGATCGAAGGTGTTGCACCTCTGCATTATCGGAATAAAGAGCCACTGGGGTAAAAGTGCGTATGAATGTGGCAATTCTATATATAAAAACAAGGAGCTGTCCTCAAGTAGATTCATCTACTGGACAACTCCTTGTTTTTTGGTTTTTTTGAAAATTCTAACCTATCCCTTACGGTTCTTATAATAGCAGTTATTCATAGTCTTCAATACGCCAATTTTCATGCCAATCGAGGTAAGCCATTTTTCCATCAAAGCAAAAAGGCAACCATACAAAACCCGCCTTTGACGAATCCACTGGATTAAAATGGTCTACAGTAGGATCCATCCCCTTGTTGGGGTTGAATATCCGGTCAAACCTTTCCGCAGCTTCCTCATACGTAGTCGGATTTCCAGGGGTATGTTCCGTAACCCAGCGATCGGCCAATGCAATGTATAGATCCTTTTTGAGTGGATGCTTAAAAACGGAACAAATCTGCGAACCGAAGGAAGTGTTCGTCGTATCCCCTACATGTGTGTTCCCCAGTACTTCAAACGGGCCATGATAAAGATTAGAGCAAGCCACTTCAGAAGGGTTCGGAAAATATCCCGTTGTTCCAGAGGTCACCAGGTAATGAAGTCCATTTCTATAAAAGTGCGCTGGTGCTTCCCGTACATATGGTGGATGTGACTGCGGGAAGTGGGTCGAATAATAGCCAGTAACGTCGGAATAGTCATCGGTAAGATCCGCACAAATCATCTCGCTGTGAACTCTCTCGAAATAATAATAGGCCTTGCCATCGCTCGGGTTTACAACCAGATCAAAATCTCCTGCGCTCATACCGAGAGGCTTGATGCCATCTCTGACAATTGTATAGGGTCCAAAGAAATCATCTGCGACAAGAACGGTCGATTTCTGCGACGCGTCCGGCTGCATGATTCTCAACCAGCATACATATTTCTTCGTGAAGCGATTATAAATGATGTGAGGTCTATCCATGAATTTTGAAGGATGCAAGGAAGAACTTTCATCACTGTAATACTCCTCCTATGATGAAACACGATATATATCTCTTCATACAAATTGTATTTTAAAAGTCAGTGATAATCACTGACCTTCTTTTTAGATTTGTTACCCTTTCTTTAGAATTTTCTCGATAGTATGAAAACCCCAATACCCGATAGGGTATTGGGGCGATTGAAATTATTGAAATGCATGCTTCATGATAATACTTCGCGTTCGTAAGGCAACTGCTGCAAGCTGTGCCCTCGTGAGAACATCATCCGGGGCAATCTCGCTCGAAGATATTCCTACAAGTATGCCCTGTTTCAACATAACCGCGAGAGCCTTCCGATATTCAGCATTTGCATTTTCTGCATCCGTATAACCACTGAGCATAGCTTTTACCTCATCATCCGATAGTGCCACATCAATTCCTGCAGATTTTAAAACATTGCTAAGTACGATCGCCATTTCCCTTCGGGAAAACTCTTGATCCGCGGAGAGGGAGGAGTAACCAACCAAACCCAGCTGGTATGCTTCCCTTATGACTGCGTCGAACCAATTGGTATCACCTATCTGCTTCTCAGGTGTTATGCCAAGTATATTTAGGGCTACCATTAATGTCTGAGCTTCCGTTGTAGCCGAATAGGGATCTACCGTCGTCTCTGTCACCCCGTTGATCAGGAGCAGGCTGCTTGCTTGTGCTACATCATCTGCATACCAAGCAGTATCAGGCACATCAATAAAATGTCGTTGAACGGTAACCGGAACATACAAACCTTCCGAGGAAACCAAGGACTGTATAACCGTATTTCCACCCCCATCTGTTGTTACCTTACTAGGTACGGGTGACAAGCTTCCGTCATCATTGACCCGAGCAAGTGTTGTAATGGTTTGTCCGTTAATAGGCGTTACCGTTACCTGTGCGACAACATACAGCCCCTTTTTGTTTTCAAGAGAAATCTTAAATGGTGTGCCTGAGACCTTGGCCCCTGTCGTTTTGACTTGCTCAACTTTGCGATTTTCAGTGTCGGTTACTGGTTTAACAACTGCTTTGGGAACTAGGGGTTTCTCTTGTTCATGACTACCTTGGCTCGGCGTGGAAGTTTGAGGTGTATCAGTACCGGAATTTGTGCCTTCAATTGTGAATATCACAGCATTTCCATCACTAACATTTCCATCAAATGCATTTGCTCTAGGAATAATAGCAATCGTACCCCCTGACGATGCGGTCCCCGACAGCTGTATGATTGCCAAAGTTCCTGTTTC
This sequence comes from Paenibacillus sp. LjRoot153, assembly GCF_964253085.1. Lineage (NCBI taxonomy): Bacteria > Bacillati > Bacillota > Bacilli > Caryophanales > Paenibacillaceae > Paenibacillus > Paenibacillus sp. LjRoot153. The sequence goes on along the minus strand of NZ_CAXUQH020000001.1, from coordinate 1,388,114 downwards.
GTTCACTGTAACGGATCCGAGTGCCAAACCACTTGTACCTCCATCGAAAGTCCAATTATTCAAATCGGCAACTCCAACTCCGAATGGCACTTCGACGGCCTCTACAGTCAAATGCGGATTACTTTGGAATGCTATGATATGACCAACTGCCTTGACAGCCGGTTTCGTCTGGAAAGAAAGCGTATCAATACGAAGGTCCGGAGCCTTGAACACAACGTATAGGTCGTGATCACCCTTCAGTGTCGTATTGCTCAAATCAACTGTGATATCCGTATATCCGAGTTCAGTTACCGGCACGCCTGCATTTGCAATCGTGTAAGATTTTGGGCCAGTAACAGGAACATCAATAACAGCTATCGGTGCGCTCGAAGGTGAATCCGTGTGAAGGGTAATTATACCACCAGAAGCATTAGATGCCACACGTGCTGTCACCCGTTTAGCAGCGGTCAGGTTCACTTTCGGAATGGCAGTCCATGATCCATTTTTCTTAGATCCCACGGCATAGTAACCAGCTACGACGTTCTTTTCTTTTAAATTAACTGCCGTACGCTCTTTGGATACTTCACCATAGATCACGTCATTAGACGTAAAAGAATGGTCAAACACGTTAAAAGGTTTATAAATATTAAGCTGCTGAAGAGGCGCTCCAGTAACAGTCACTTCCTGTTGAAGCCGGATATCTTGGGAAGATGCGCCTACCATAACCATGTAGATGCCACTCTCCACATGTAAATCACCTTTATTGACATCCCAAATAGCTAAATCATTGGGATCGACGTTTAACGTAACTTTTTTAGTCTCTCCTGCATGAAGCGCCACCTTGTCGTAAGCAACCAGCTTCTTGGATGGTGCATTCTCGCCGTAAGCCGATTCGTTATTCTTCATATACAACTGAACAACTTCAGATGTATACACTGAGCCCGTGTTTTTCACATTTACTGTAACCGTGTATGTTTCTTTATCATTCATGGACTTGGACAGATTCAACCCACTGTATTCAAAACCACTATAACTCAGCCCATAACCAAACGGATATGTGATAGGAGCTTTCGTGTACATATATGTCAATTTGGATTCAATAGGGTCTGCACTTGTCATGTCAACCGTATACCGCGGGTCTGTAGTCGACAATGTTTGAGTCGTAGTCCCTTCCGGTATGGAGTACTTAGATATTGCTGGCAAAGCAGACATGTCCGCATACCAAGTGGAAGTTAGACGACCAGTTGGTGCGTAATCTCCATAGAGCACTTGAGCGAGCGCTTCTCCATCGTATTGCCCACCATAAGGCTGATACAAAATGGCCGAAACATTGGGATTATCTTGTATTTCTTTCATGATGACTGGGAAACTGGATCGAACAATAACTACCGTCTTCTTTCCTTTTGCAGCGAATGCGTCTGAAACTGTCTTTACAAGTTTGTAGTCGTCATCCCCCATATATAGGCTGGATCTATCATTCCCTTCACCTGCACTATGACGTGGTATGGACCCAACGAACACGACAGCGTAATCGTCAGTTTCTGCTCTTGCAGCAGCAGTAGCACCTACCTCTTTTGCCACTGATAACTCATATTTAGCCCTACTGCTCTTTTTAGCTTCACTAGCAGCAGCAGAATTTGTTAATGTTGTACTTGATGTTTTTAAACTTCCGTCATCGTCTGTGAGCACTAATCTGCCGTTTGTATAGTATTTGTTTGTAAAATTCCCGAAGAAGCTCAGATGAAATGTGTCGGTTATCAATGAAACTGTTCCGTCACTGTTCGGTTCAATCCTCAGGGTTGGGGGTATGGTACTTGTGTTTCCTTGCAATAATTCTCCATTCCAGTCATTGCTAGTCAAATTCAGTTTTGTAGAGTCTGTATTTCCAATTGGAGCATTACTCGTATTTGGAGAGGTTACCCACTTCTTATTTTGTGCCGAAAGCAAACTAACACCATTTTGTCCCCAATCGTAAACTTCGAAAAGCTGACGTGAATCGGACGTATCTAATGCTCCTGCAGTCGTTACGAGTGGTGCGCCGGCATTGTACGTAGCAGCAGATACCGTATTCCCATTGAATTTGGAGTTTAGTGTTATTACTTTACTTCCGGTATTGTATGAAACATTAGGAGCTCCGATTTGTTTTATGATGGATGTAAGTGGAGATTCTCCAGAATTCGGCAAACCCGGAGTTACACGTAATGATTTCGATGTTTTAAACCTTGAATCGGCATAAACTCCTGAAATCGCCGCTTTCTTGTTCTTCGCTAACGGGAGAGCTCCGTCATTCTTAAGCAACACGATGCTTTCCTGCGCAGCTCTCAACGCTACCTCCTGATGTTCAGGTACAGCATAAGTAGCTTGAGTAACAGAAACATCTCTTGCTCCATTTGCAAACGGATAATATTTAGGAATCCCCATCTCGTCAACTTCATTAAAGATACCGAGACGGACCATTTGGTTTACTTGCGCGCGAGCGGCTTCAATTAAATCTTCCTTCGTGACCCCATATAGCCCTGAATTTACAGCATTAACTATGCCTTGAACATCCTGTAGCCCGTCCCCCGACTTGGCTAGTGTGAATAATATAGCAGCATGGGCACTGTCTATCGTATATTGTGCATCGTAGCCGTTTCCTTGCGCCTCACCTCCAGGCTTAAAAGGATCACTATAAACATAACGATCGCTATAAAAGTCCGTACTGCTGTAAACCCCGTATTTTGAATGATCATTCGCATAGATTTGAAAAGGGGAAAGTATATTCGGGATACCGTTTGTCCTCCCATACGATGTCATAACACCAGCCAAAGATCCACTTTCAAATCCCTTTAATGGACTACGGGTATAGTACTCATAGATTGAACGGGCACCTGCGTTATTGCTAGTGGTTCCTCTGAACCATTGTGAATTATAGACTGAATAATGCTTTGTCCCAACAGCTGCTCGCATCCAAAAACCATCTGCACTGTCTTCTTGATCGGTTCCGCTAAGTCCTGTGGCCATCGTATCCACCAAAGTCGAGGTTAAGTGATCATCCTCACTAAAGGTTTCATCAAACCGGCCTATTAACGGATTGACTCTTAAGTCGCTGGTTGCTGTGAAAGCTACGGAAAGAGAGGCATTAGGTCCGTCTTGGATATTGGACTCCCCTTGCTTTACTCTAAGCTGGCTGAGTTTCTCAGCTCCCATTACATTTCCGACGTCAGCAATAAGGTCCTTATTCCACGACTGTCCCAATCCAACATACGCAGGAAAGTCCGTTGAAACTCCTTGATCATTGTCGGAAGCCGACAGTGCGCCCGGTATTTTTTTTCCTGCATTGGGACCACTCTTCAATGTGTAGATGTTACGAGCTCCTGCCACATATACGGCTGGCCCTTCCAATCCAGTATAATTGAATAAAGTATCAACGAACGGGTCCAAATGCTCCGGAACACCGTCAAACAGCGGCATCCCGTCAAATACACCGCCAACTTGTGTTTTAAACATTGGAGATGTTTCTTCTGCATTTAATTGGACAGGTAGGACGCTGCCAGAAAACAAGCCGACTGATACCGTGAAGACGAGGGTATAGGATAGCATTTTACTTGCAAACTTGGAGGTACTACTTCTAATCATTAAGGTATCAACCCTTTCTTCAATTATTAAGCGCTTACATATCGATTGATTTAACACCAACACACACAAAATCTGACTACTAGAAAATACCTTCCCCATTAAACATCTCAGTCGCTATTTTCTTAAGATGCACACTAAATTGAATTTTTGCTCCCTCCCCTTCCATATTCTAAATATTTCCTTATTATCGTAGATCGTCCAAGGAAATTGTGGAATGGAAATACTGAACCTACACCATGTAAATTCTGCACTTTTCATCACCAACTTCCTTAGTAACTCAATTACTTATATAACGGTAAAGAAGCTGCCGAGTTTATTTCTCGACAGCTTCTTCCACTGCTTATTCATCAAAAGATTGATCCCATGGTGCTCACTTTTTCGACATCCTATTTCAAACTTCAACCTTTTACGGCACCAGCGGTCATCCCTTCAATAATATACCTTTGGAGGAATAAATAAACGACCAACATAGGCAGCATGACAGCAAGCAGATCTGCAAAAACAAGCTGCCATTCCGTCCCTTTTTGGGAAACAAAATTGTATACCGTAAATGGAAGTGTCCACATGCTGGTATCGCTTATGATATATAAAGTATTCATAAAATCGTTCCAGGTAAAAATCGCAACGAAGACGGAAGTAGTTGCAATCGATGGTGTGAGCAATGGAAAAATGACTCTACTGAACATTTTAAAGCTACCCGCACCATCTATAGTGGCCGCTTCATCCAGCTCCCTTGGCAGATTTTTTACGAATCCGCTCATGATGAATATGGTGAATGGCAGCATAAGTGTCGTCAAGAATAGGATGAGACCAATGTATTCCCCAGATATATGAAGAAACTTCAGTAGTTTAATTGTCGGAATCATGGACGGTGGTGCAATTAGCCCAGAGAAAAATAAAAGGAACAAATACTGAACCCACTTGCCCTGACGCCTTGAAAGAAAATAGGCTGCCATAGAACCAGCAAATATGGTTAGAATAACCGTAGAGAACGTTATAAGTACGCTGTTCTTTAAACCATTGAGTAATCTTCCTTCAATAAAAACTGTCTTATAATTGGTCCATATCCACTGACCAGGTAAACTCAAATCCAACTTTGCTGCTTCGGCAGGGTTCTTCAAAGATCCTAAGACTACTAGAATAAGCGGAATGAATATCAAAAGACTTCCCAAACTCACCAAGACTGTTCGCAACAATAATCCATATCGGTTACTCATTGGCCGTTTCTCCCTTCTGTAAAAGCTTAAAAAGAAGGATGGAAACAACGGATACCAATAGGAACAAAATAACGTTCGCAGCAGTTCCATAAGCATATAGGCCTTGGCTAAACTGCTTCAAGATAAATGTGTTCATCACTTCGGTAGCACCCCCTGGCCCGCCTCCAGTCGTAACATAAATTAAATCGAAGGTTTTCATCGATCCAATCATGCCCAGAACAACGCTGATTGTTACTACCGGTGCCAAGATAGGCATAATGACATAACGAAGTCTCTGCAGATATGTCGTACCATCAATAACCGCAGCTTCGACCAAGTCCTTGGGAATACCTTGCAAGCCTGCAAGATATAGTGCCATAGAAGAGCCAACCCACTGCCATACAGTTACAGCCGCAACTGAAAACAGTGCTAATTTCGGATCACCAACCCAATCCTTCGCCCAGCTCGATAAGCCAAAAGTGCGGAGGAATTGGTTCAGAATACCTTCCGGATGAAGAACGGTTGTAAACATATAGCCCACAATCATCGCACTCAAAATACACGGCAGAAAATAGATGCTTCGGAACAAATTACGTCCCAAAAGTTTGGTGTTCAGGAAAAGGGCCAGGATAACGCCCAGCCCATTTTGAAAAATGGTTACGATGAAAGCATATATTAAGGTATGTTCCATTGCCTGATACAAGCTTTTCGTTTTAAATAGGTCTTGATATTGCTCAAAACCAATAAAGCGGATTTGTTCTTTGTATGGCGACCAGTCTGTTAGTGAATAATAAAAGCCAGACACGGTTGGATATACGTATAAGACCAAAAACATGAATAAGGCAGGAATAACAAACCAAACGGGATACATCCTTTTTTGCAGCATACTCTCCACTATCCTTCCGTCAAATACCTAGAAGCCAGTTACTCCAGCAGCTTTGGCAGCTTTATCTATATTCGCCTGCAATCCAACAGCAACTTCTTTAGGTGTCATAGTACCACCGTACATTTGTTGCAGAAGTCCTTGATAATCACCGATTTCTACTGGGGTTAAGCTGTTAAAGAATGGAGCAGCTTTCCCTTCATCTACAAACGGTTTCATATCAGCAGTTCCTTTATTTAAATCAATTGTCAGACCTGTCCAGGTAGGAATCGATTTAACAGTGTTAAAATACTTCGTTAATTCTTGCTCGCTGCTGAAGAAATTCAGGAAATCTTTAGCGGCCTCGAGATTCTTGGAGTTCTTGAATACATATAGCCCGTTAGGATCGGAAATGCCTGCATATGGATCCCCATCCCATGGTAATGGGAACATCCCAATTTGAGCATCCGGGTACTTAGTCAAGAGCGGGTCTATCGCCCAATCTGCTTGGAAGATCATTGCTGACTTACCAGTAGACACTTGTTCAAGAGACATATCGTAAGTTGCTGAGAATAGATCCTTATTTAGGTAACCTTTCGTAACTAGATCCTTTTGTTTTTGAAGTGCGTCTACAAATTCAGGTACTTGATCTAAGGTCGTTTTGCGATTGCTGATTTTCCCCATAAGCTCCGGCTGCTTTTTGATGACATTTGTCATAGCACTAAAGGAGAAGAGTTGAAGCGGCCAGCCTTCTTTTCCAGCCTCATAGACAGGAGTCTTTCCAGCGGCTTTGATCTTTTCGCAAATTGCCAGAAATTCATCATATGTCTTAGGGATTGAAAGACCCAAGTCTGCAAAAACCTTTTTATTATAGATGACACCGGATACACTCATGCCAGTAACCGGGATACCATACGTCTTGCCACTACCGCCAAAGGAGTATTTTTTCGTAGCAGGATTAATGCGGGAAATATAACTTTCATTACTAAGGTCGAGCAAATTTTTCTCAGGTTGTAATGCTTTCACTGCCCCTTCATTACTCCAATAAAAGAGCAGATCCGGTGCATCATTCGTTGCAAGCCGGGTGTTCACTAAGTCTTTATAGTTATTGACAGGAGCGCTTTGGATATCCAACTTATTTCCTGTCTTTTGCTGCCAGTCATCAAATACGATTTGCCATTTTTTCTCTTTCAGCCAATCACTTGCTACCAGTACCTTAAGCGTCACAGGTTTCTTATCCGCAGGCTGAGATGCGGTTGTTTTTTCAGTCTCATTAGTTTGTGTGTTTGTATTACTACTACTTTGTCCGCATGCAGATAATGTAATGGTTGATGCCAGCAAAACAAGAGCTAAACCTTTAACCTTTGCCATTTTTAACCCCTCCGTATATGTGGTTGATTGCTTCTCTATATTAGGTCATTGCATAATCTTTCGGAATGGAAATAATGAACCTCACGCATGTAAATAATGAACCTTTCAGTAATCTCTTTTTCATCCATGATATAATCGATTCGGGGGTGGGGAAGATTTGCAGCTAAGAATACAAACAAGACTTTTTCTTGGTTTTACATTATTAAGTTCTATTTTGGTCTCAAGCAGCGGTTATTTATACTTCTCACAGACGTCCAAGGATTTGTTGAATCGTGTGGAAGAAGCGAATATACAACAATTATATCGTTACCAAGAAGCTTTAGATCATATTGTTCAAGACATGGATCGTATTTCAGCACAGGTCATTTATAGCACGGATATTAAAAACTATCTAATTGAACAAAATGAAGCAGATCCCACAAGCTTTCAAAGTTTCACAAAACGAAAGAAGTACGAGGATCTGCTGGCCTCATTTAACGGCCCCTGGTTTATCGCTTCACAAATTAATTTGATCTCTTTAAACGGTTTTTTTCTAACATACGGGAAGAACATGAGCACCTTACCCGATATCAAGCCGCGAATCGAAGCGGTCCAATGGATTAAAGAAACTCTGCAACTGGAGGGTGAAAAACTCCTTGTACCTCCTCGTACAAATGAGTGGCTAGAGAACCGAGATTTGTATTACTCCTTAGTACGAAGCTTTAATTTCCCTTCCGCCTTGACCCCAGCGGTTGTTGAGATTCAACAACCCTACGAGCTTCTAACCGATACAATGGAACTTGGGCAAAACAAAGCATCTCAATCAAACGTTTTCGTTATAGACGACCATAAGAAACTGTTCTATCCCATTATGGAAGCAAACCAAGAGCCATTGATGATACCCACTTGGTCTGGAAATGTTACTGAGATCAAGCGAGAGAATAGCAATGAGGCAGACATATGGACCCAACTCAGATCTGAATATAGTGGACTAACCGTCCTCATACAACAACCTAAGACGGTGGTCATGGAACCCATTGATCGCCTTAAAAAGATGATTTGGCTTTTAGGAATTCTGGGAGAATGCATATCGCTTTTTATTGCCTATATCCTTTCCGCAGGTATTGCATCCCCCATTCGATATCTACAAACTCGTCTAGATAAATTGAACATTGATAATATGAACATCTCAACACCTAAGAAACTAAGAAACACGAAAGAAATTGCATCACTCTATTCTACATTTGAAGATATGAGAACCAGACTCAACGATTCCCTAAATGAGGTTCTTCAAGCTCAAAAACGAGAAAACCTAGCCCATCTACAAGCGATGTATGCTCAAATGAATCCACATTTCTTATTCAATACCTTAACATCGATGGCTTCGTATGCAGAAGAATCGGGGTTTCCAGAACATGCTCGAATCTCTCAGAAGCTCAGTAGTATGCTTCGATACGCAACCCAGTCTGTCAGCAATTCGGTCTCACTTAACCAAGAAATTCGATACACGACCGACTATTTAGAGTTGATGCGGTTCAGATACGAGGGCCAGTTTTCCTATTCCCTAAAGATTGATCCATCCCTCGACAATGAACCTGTTCCCAAGTTCCTGCTTCAACCATTGGTGGAGAACTCATTTACACATGGTTTTCAGCAAGCTCGTCCACCTTGGTTTATAGAAGTATCAGTTATGATCAACGACACGAGCGATTATTGGGAGATCCGAATTAAAGATAATGGATCTGGGTTTTCGGAAGCTTCCTTTAATGAAACCCAAGACTTGATCCAAGAGCTTAACAACGGTCAGATTCGGCAATTAGATAACTTATCCGCTCAAGGGCTTGGCCATATCGGCATCATCAATACACTAACACGGTGCCGTCTGTTCTGGAACGAACAGGTGCAATTTGCACTTAGCAATCTCCCACGAGGTATGGAATTCACGATATCCTTAAGGAGGAACGGGTAATATGTTTCGCATGATTATAGTTGAAGATGAGCCCCGTATATTGCGACATTTAAAGGAGAAAATTACTACGATCAGTTCTGATTTCAAAGTATTAGGCACATACAATAACGGAGAAGACGCTCTTGTTGAGCTACACTGGACTCAGCCCCATGCGATAATAACGGATATTCACATGCCGATTATGGATGGACTCGAGTTGATTCAAAAGATCAGGAAGATAGTACCTGAAATTCAATGTGCTATTATAAGCGGCCATGATGATTTTCAATATTTAAGGCAAGGAATAAAGCTAGGTATAACCGATTATTTACTCAAACCCGCATCCGATTCTGAGATTCAGGAATTATTGGAACAAATGAAGGAAAAAATCTTACTTAATCAGAAATTGCTTGAAGGTGAGGTCGCCAGTCAGATCAGCGGTGTATCCACAGCTCCAGACAACTCCTTAACCAACTGGAGTAAAATAGCCCAGGAACTGTTCTATCATGGCCACTATATCCTCGTCTATGCTTGGCAACCACAAGGGGATTTTCCCGAGGGGCTTGAAAATCTTTGCGAAAACTTGCTTAACGAAGGGGAAAAATACTTCTCACTTCCATCAGTTTCAGCAAATGAACGAATTCTCTTAGTCGGTGTTCACTCTTGTTCATCTGAACGTCAACAGGAGTGGACTAAAGCAATTAAAAATTTGGTTGTAACTGGAAATGGCATTACAGTTTCTATGGCCTTATCTACGAAAGGTATACAGCCTATTCCAGAACTTTTGGAACAATGCAAGGCACAAGTTTGGGTACAAAGCCATTTTGGAGGCTACTGTTTCTGGCTCTCCAACACCGTACCTGAAAATATCCAACACCTACTTGAATCGTACCAACCTTTTACTCAGCGATTGGCCCAATTTGTCATAAAAAAACAGAAACAGTTATTCTTCAAAGAGTTAGACTTGTTAATGTCCGGAGAACAAAACCTTCAGGTTCCAGAATCTAGAAAAGGTTGGGAGCAGCTACTATTGTTCATTTCCCACTCCTTACACAACCTTTCTAAGGATTCCATCCCAACGAACTTCGAAACTATGCAAGCAATGGAGGCAGAATTAAGCGATGTGGTTTGGAGCGTACGGAGGATACATGAATTATTCGCCCAAATAAAGGAGATATGGAGTTCTTATTTCTTTAAAACAGAGAACGAACCAGCCACCAACCGAGATTGGGCCAAGGATGCCAAGCAATACATCCATAACTATTACAATGAGAACATTTCACTAACAAGTATCGCAGACCACTTCCAGTTGAATCAGGCTTATTTAAACCGGTTATTCAAGAAAGCATATCAAAGCTCCATCCCTGACTATCTTGTCAAAATTCGAATGGAAGAAGCCTGTCGTTTTATAAAAGAGCATCCATTTGTCTTAATTAAAGAAATTGCCGAGCATGTTGGTTATATAGACCCCTTTCATTTCAGCAAGGCATTTAAGCAGTATACGGGATATAGTCCAAGTGATTATAAGACTAAATAAAATAGGATTTGATATCTATACCACGCTCCAATTTTATTCTACTTAAAAAACATTTTTGTACACGAATATCTCTGTTCTTCTTGTTGTGTGACAAATAAGTTTTGAAGTGCAAGAAACCAGCAAACGTAAGAGTTAGCTGGTTTTTCTTCAAAATTAAGTTTTGTATCTATCCTTAGTTCCTAGACATCCATACTTCCATGCATATACGCCTTTACTTGGTTCGTGCAATGCCGGATATACTTATTGTCATTATACAATTTGCTTAACATAACCCCACCTTCGATTAGAGCGATTATTACACTGCACGCCGCTTCCACATCGATATTGCTGCGAAACTGCTGCCGCTTCATGCCTTCCCTGATGATCCCCCCCAGACCCGACATGATTTCACTCATAGCTAGTTGGGCTCTTTGTTTTAACATCGGATGACCATCGTCGTTCTCAATTGCGGTATTCATAATGGGGCAGCCGCCCTCGCATGCATCCTGTTCAACCAGCATGATATAAGCTTCGCAGATCGCCAGTATTTTTTCGGTTGGTTCGGACTGCTCAGTCACTGCCTTGGACAACAGGTCTTTTAATTGATTGAACATATAATCAAATGCAGCCAGCGCAATTTCGTCTTTATTTTCAAAATGATTATAGATACCTCCCTTACGAACATTGCAGCGCTCGATAATCTCCGACAGAGACGTACCTGTATACCCTTTCGTATTAAATAACCCAGCGGACTGGCGTATAATATGTTCCTTCGTAACTTGCCCTTTGCCCATATCTATCCCTCACTTCAAATAGTACCGATTGGTCTTAAAATAACATAATCACTCCTCACGGTCAATTTTGCTAGTGGAGTGATTCAGGTTACGTGGAAAAATATGCTTGATTCGTACGCAGAACTGTGTTAATTTAAAACAGACCGGTCGGTATTAAATATAAAAAGGAGGGTCTCGATGTCTATCTCAATTCAACACATTCGAAACGCTACATCGGTTTTAACCGTGAACGGCAAAAAAATACTGATTGATCCTATGTTAAGTGATGTCGGTGAGCTCCCGCCGGTTCCTTTTACTCGTACACTTCGCAGAAATCCGTTAACCCCTCTGCCTGTTCCGCTGCACTTTTTCGAGAATATAGATGCTATCCTACTGACACATCGACATTTTGACCATTTGGATAAGAAGGCCTTCTCCGTTCTGAATAAGCGAATACCTGTCTTCTGTCAACCCGAGGATCAAGCCTTTTTACAAAAGGCCGGTTTCTTTCATGTAAATGCGATTTATGATTCTTATGAATGGTGCGAAATTCAGATGAAACGAGTAAAAGGACAACATGCTCTAGGCGTAGCCGCCAAGCTGCTCGGTCCAGTATCCGGATTTATATTAAGCACACCAGCGGATGGTTCCATTTACATCGTCGGTGACTGTATTTACACGTCAGAAATTGAAGCGGTGTTTCGAGAATATCAACCAGATATCGCGATTGTGAATACGCCGCGCGCGCAGATGTTGTTAGGGACCATTATCACGATGACGGCTGAAGATATTGTCCGTATTGCTCACATATCTCCAACCACGAGAATTGTTGCCGTACATATGGATGCAATCAGCCATTGTACATTCAAGCGCGAGCATCTCCAATCCTTTCTGAAGGCGCGAAGCCTCGAACATGCTGCTATTGTTCCTTACGATGGGGAGGTTATCTCATTCTAACAATAACCAATTGCAGCAACCAAATACGGAACACCGGAGGTTCTCCGGCTCAAATTCTTGGAGGTGAACAACATGGTAGTAGGAGATGCTTCTTTAGATATTGACTTGCTCGTCATCGGAGCTGGCCCAGGTGGTTACGTAGCAGCCATTCGTGCAACTCAACTTGGTCAAAGCGTTCTAATCGTAGATAAAGCGGAATGGGGCGGCGTGTGCTTGAACAGCGGCTGTATCCCTTCCAAAGCGTTGATCTCTGCTGCTCATACCTATGAGCAAACACAGCACGCGGACAGCATGGGTATCACTGTAGAGAACGTGAAAGTGGACTTTGCGAAGGTACAAGCTTGGAAAAACAGCATTGTTGCCAAACAAACAGGCGGCGTGAGCGGCTTGCTTAAAGGCAACAAGATCCAAACGTTCCAAGGAGAAGTGATGTTTATCAATGAGCACGAAGCACGTGTGTTCAACGATGCGGAAGCTCCTCGCTACCGTTTCAAAAACTGCATCATCGCGACGGGGTCTCGTCCAATCGAGCTGAAAGCATTCCCTTTCGGCGGAAGAATCATTTCTTCCACCGAAGCACTCAGCCTGCATGAAATTCCAAAGAGCATGATTGTGATCGGCGGCGGCTACATCGGAATCGAGCTCGGGCAAACGTATGCGAAGTTTGGTACGAAAGTTACAGTGCTTGAAGGCTCCGATCACGTGCTGCCTGGCTTCGAGAAAGAATTCACGAAGCTGGTTGCACGTAACCTGGATAAAGTTGGCGTAGAAGTTCATACTGAAGCGTTGGCACAATCCTGCACGAAAAGCGACAACGACGTGACCGTTACGTTCACAGTCAAAGGCGAAGAAAAACAAGTCACGGCAGATTACGTTCTTGTAAATGTTGGTCGTCGTCCGAATACAGATGGCGAGCTTGGTCTAGATCTTATTAATTTGAAAATGACGGATCGCGGCTTGATCGAAGTCGATAACCAAGGCAGAACAAGTATCCCGCACATTTTTGCGATTGGTGATGTTGTGCCTGGTCTTGCTCTAGCGCACAAAGCTTCTTATGAAGCAAAAGTGGCTGCAGAAGTGATCGCAGGTCACACCAGCGTCGTAGACTACAAAGCTATTCCTGCTGTTGTGTTCTCCGATCCAGAAATTGCCAGCGTAGGACAAAGCGAAACCGAAGCTAAAACACAAGGCTTCCATGTAGTGATCGGTAAATTCCCCTACGCCGTGAATGGCCGCGCAAACTCTTTGAACGCAGGTCAAGGCTTTGTGAAGCTAGTCGCAGACAAAGAAACAGGCACTCTCCTTGGCGGTCAAATCGTAGGTCCGGAAGCTTCGAACTTGATTGGCGAGCTTGCACTTGCAGTTGAGATGGGCGCTAACCTGGAAGACATCGCACTTACCATTCACGCACATCCAACCTTAACAGAAATGATTAAGGATGCAGCCGAAAGTGCGCTTGGACATCCGATTCACACGCTTAAATAAATGACGGGAAAAGAAGCAAAGGGACGCTATTACAATCGGTAGGAGCAGTAGGATTAAGATGAAAAATCCGCAACCTCAATGGTTACGGATTTCTCATTTTTTATAGCGTATAGGAAGATCAAACCCCTGAGCCCATCGATGCCTGCAATTAACTGAAACCTCTCAACTGTTTGCGGATAGCCCATTCGGCCACTGCTAGGTTAATCACCCAGCCCGCGCCCATCAGCAGCGCTTCACTGAGCTCACTCGGCGGACCGATAATCAATTCCCCGGCCAATAGGGTCAGCACTTGCGTACCAGCCCCAAGCCCAATAGCATAGCCGCGTATCATCCAAGCGCGGTGCCGGATCACATCTCCTCGCCGGATCGTGGTGAAGCCGAGGAGCATGGACACGACCATGGCCGACCCGAATAGGAGCCGCAATGCATAAAGCAGCTCACCGGTGCCATCTGGGCGTGGATAAAACAGGGTCATCCACAGTCCTGAAAGCCCAACTATTAGTCCGCATAGAACCAATAACCGTCCGGCAGCACGGTGCCAGCCGGGCCTGCGCCGCCGGAAACCAGTTGCGAACTGGAACGCGCCCAGGACAGCATAAACACTAGCGCTCACGATATGAAGAACCACCGGCAGGGGCGCCGCAAAAAACCGTGCGTTGGCTGAGGTGATTTCCGTGCCACCAGCCAGCTCGGTTAGACGAATCGCGCCGAAAGTGAGCGGAATGACGCTTAGTAAGAGCAGTACGGCGACAAGCCACCCTGCCGAAAAGGGTTTGGTCGGTGTTTTGTTTTTTTGAGACTCAGGTTTCCCTAACTCATTGTGTTGAGGCACATCGGGGGCTCTGACTTTATCGGTGACATTCACTTGGCTGCAGTTTGACGGAGCTTGGGGCTTGGGCTTGGGACGGGTTCCGAGACTTGCTCGCGCCTTTCCGACCAGAGGGCATAGCCCAGCCAGGCCAAAGCTACCCCCACCGGCACCGCAACTTTCGGCTCGTGCTCGGGCGGAAGCAGCGCAGCCACGGGGGCCAACACGCACCCGACGGCAAGCAGACCAGCCGCTAAGCGTGGAAGGATCCTGGCACGGAATGTCGCGATGCCAAATAGCAAGCCGCCGAGGATATACAAGGGCGCCGTGAGCGTCCATAGATTTGCGAGGAGTCCGAAGTTCGTCTCGCCGGCGGAGCTGGTGAAGATCCCTATGAAGCCCTCCGCAAGCGTCGGTGCCTCCGTCGCCAACAGCGGCAAGATCGTGAATTCGGCCATGGTAAAGGGCGCTGTGAGCACCCAATTGAGGCTAAACAGGAGAAAGCCGGCCAGACCAAGCCACCCTGCCTCTTTCACTTGCCTGGCGTAGAGACCCGTAATGCCGAGCAGGAAGAAGAAGCACATGGCGGTTGCCAAGGCGTGGACTATTGCCCATTGCGTGGTGGTGACTGACGAAAGAATGTTAGGTTGATGGAATATTCCAACAACCACGTAAAATATCCCTGCTACCATAGCAGATAGACCTGCCCAACGGATGAGGCTCGAGTTTGTTATCTTCATTTTGCTCTCCTGATTGTTTCCTTCAATAACTGCGGTTCTACGATTGGAATTCATGTGTTTCTCTCCTTTTTCGAACGATTGTGATTTGTGTCGGTGTTGAAATCTAGCCCACTCGCCTGTTTGGGATCAATCTGAATGACCGAGATCAATGGCAGGACGAGATCACGTACTTTCCTCAGCAAGCCATGTAATGCGGCCTGATCGGCCACTGGGCCAAAGAGAATGGTCGTTCCGTCGCTTTCGTGGGTGAGGCTCATGCCCTCAAACTGGTCTGCCCAACGGGCATCTAGGCATCCCTTGAGCCGAATTTCGTACTGTCGAGGCTCAAGACTGCCCTCTGTTGATACGTGTGTTTCACTCATTCCGCACCTCCTTCATGTTCCTCCTGTGGATGTATCTCCATGTCGTTGCATGCCTTCCTTACTTCATTAGAATACACGTTCACTTGGTGATGAGGCATCACCACATGTGGTGATTGTTCTGGTGATTTATACATCAGGAGGCTGTCATTACATGAGCTATTTCTGCGCACAAACTGCTTTTGCGAAATTACTTCATACGTTCTCAAAACTGTGGTTCAGTGTTATATTTAACTTATGAACATTCCAATTTTAGCGACTAAACTATATATTCCTCCCACTCGCTCTTCCGTTGTCCGCTCGCGCTTAATCGAACGGCTAAATGAAGGTCTGGACCGCAAACTTACCCTAATCTCTGCCTCCGCTGGCTTTGGCAAAACTACACTGATCAGCGAATGGGTCGTTGGTTGTGATCGTCCTGTCGCATGGCTGTCACTGGACGAAGGAGATAACGACTCTACACGCTTCTTGACTCACCTTGTCGCTGCTCTGCAGACGATTGCGGAGAATATTGGAGAAGTCATCGTTAGTGCGCTCAAATCCTCACAGCTACCCTCAACAGAATCGATTTTAACGAGCCTTCTTAATGATATCTCAGCCCTCCCTTTCAAATTCATCCTCGTCCTTGACGACTACCATGTGATTGGTGCCAAACCGATCAACGATGTCCTTATCTTCCTACTTGAACACCTCCCGCCACAGATGCACCTTGCCATCGCCACCCGTGAAAATCCACAGCTTCCACTGGGCCGGTTACGCGCTCGTGGCAGCCTGACCGAGTTGCGTGCCACCGACCTGCGCTTTACTTCAGGCGAAGCAGCCATGTTCCTCAACCAGCTGATGGGCCTGAGGCTCTCGGCAGACGAAATTACTGCGCTGGAGACTCGTACCGAAGGATGGATTACGGGGCTGCAGCTGGCTGCACTCTCGATGCAGGGGCGCGAGGACATTCCTGCGTTCATTCGTGCATTCGCTGGAGACAATCGGTACATTGTGGACTATTTGGTCGAAGAGGTCCTGCAGCGTCAGCCCGACCATGTCCGGAACTTTTTACTTCAGACTTCCATTCTCGATCGATTGCATGGCTCACTGTGCGATGCCGTCACCGGTCAGGAGGAAAGCAACGCACGGCTCGAGGTCCTTGAGCGAGGCAACTTCTTTATTATTCCACTGGATGACAGACGTCACTGGTATCGCTATCATCACCTCTTTGCCGAGGTTCTCTCTGTGCATTTGAGGGCGGACCGGCCCGATGAGGTAGCTACGCTGCATCGGCGCGCGAGCATGTGGTACGAACAGCATGGCTCAGCGGCTGATACGATTCGCCACGCGCTAGCCGCCGAGGATTTCGCACGAGCAGCGGACCTAATTGAGCTGGCATGGCCAACCATGCAAAGGAGTAGACAGGAAACTGTCGTGTTGGGCTGGCTGAAGGCGCTCCCCGAAGAGCTGGTTCACTGCAGGCCAGTGCTCAGTGTCCAGTATGTCTGGGCGTTACTGGTTTGTGGCGAGTTGGAGACTGTCGAGAACCGACTGCAAGACGCCGAACGGTGGCTGGGGACGACAACAGAGATACATGAGCGACCGGAAGTCCCATTGGCTGAGATGGTCGTCGTGGACGAAGAGGAATTTCGCCGTCTCCCAGGTTCGATTGCCTTGTTCCGTGCCGCATATGCCCAAGCGCTGGGTGATGTATCCTCCACTATGAAATACGCCCGGCGGGTGCTCGACCTCGCACCTGAGGACGACCATATCCGGCGCGGATCAGCAGTTGCGATCCTGGGACTCGCATCCTGGACGGGCGGGGATCTTGAGTCAGCGCACCGGATGTTTGCCGATGGCATGGCTACTGTGAAGCAAGTCGGGAGCATCTCTGACGCAATCGGGGGCTCAATCGCTCTGGCTGATATACGGATTGCGCAAGGTCGACTCCGCCAAGCGATACGCACCTATGAACGGGGATTGCAGCTTGCAAAAGAGCAAGGCGAGCCTGCACTCCGGGGAACGGCAGACATGTACGTGGGAATGAGTGAGCTCTACCGTGAACATAACGATCTGCATGCTGCCACGCAGCACCTGCTGAGAAGCAAGGAGCAGGGCGAACACACCGGGTTCCCGCAAAACCGGTATCGCTGGCGCGTCGCAATGGCTCGAATACAGCAGGCTCAAGGAAATCTGGACGGTGCACTCGACCTGCTCCACGAGGCAGAGCTTCTATATGTGAGTGACTTTTTCCCAAATGTGCGTCCTATTGCGGCATTAAAGGCACGGGTGTGGGTCGTTCAGGGGAGGTTGGGTGAAGCCCTCGACTGGGCACAGGAGCATGGCTTGTCCGCCCGGGATGACCTAAGCTACCTGCGCGAATTCGAGCACATCACTCTGGCCAGGGTGCTCCTAACCCAGTATAAGTGCGACCGCACAGACCGCTCCTTGCTTGAGGTTATGAGATTCCTGGAGCGACTCCGCCAAGCAGCAGAAGAAGGCGGGAGGACGGGAAGTGCGATCGAAATTCTGGTCTTGCAGGCACTTGCTTACCATGTGCTAGGCGATATCCCTGCTGCGCTTATGCCGCTGGAACGCGCCCTGACCCTGGCTGAACCAGAGGGCTACATCCGCACCTTTGTGGACGAAGGTAAACCCATAGCGGCCCTGCTGGAAGCGGCCTTGAAACAGGGGATCGCTCTGAGCTATGTCCGTCACCTCTTGTCAGCCTTTGGCAAAGCTGAGAGCAGAGCATCTGTCAAACAGAGTTTGACTGAGCCACTCAGCGAACGTGAACGTGACGTGCTTCGACTGCTCGGAACCGACTTGAGTGGCCCGGACATTGCCCGTGAACTCATGGTGTCCCTGAACACCCTTCGGACCCACACCAAGAACATTTACGAGAAGCTTGAGGTGAACAACCGTCGGGCAGCAGTCCGCCGTGCTGAGGAACTCGATTTGTTCTAGGGGTTCAGCGCACGCTGCATAATTCAATACCAAATTCCAATAAATAAAAGAGCCGAATGGATCGTTCTCATCCACTCAGCTCTTTGGGTTACTTTACAATAATTTGTATAACATCACTTACCGTTGTTCCATTTCCATTCATAAACTCACCGCGATATTGATAAATGCCAGGAGCTTTGCCTGAAATTGATGACTGGACCCGATACGGGAAGGATGACCACTTGTTGACTTCCTTTGTGATATGCTCTCCGCCATTAGTCATTTTTTAGGGCGATTCACGTTTTCAGTAGATTTAACTCAGCGAACTTGTGTATTTGGCATTAAAGTGCCTCCTGTGTCTTTTATGTGAGATTTAAATTTGGACTACGATTTTACCGAAATATTGCTTTCCTTCAGCCATGAGCGCGAATGCTTCTCCAATTTGATCCAAAGGGAATACACGGTCGATGACGGGATGTAAACGATGATGGGCAATCGCTCGATTCATCTTTTCAAAGTGATCCCGATTGCCGACTTGACTACCGCGAACAGTTGCGGCTTTCTGCAAGATGCCGGTGACATCGTAATCCGGAATGGTCAAGCCCGATAAGAACCCGACCATACTCAAAGTCCCTCCAATGCGAAGCGCATTTATGGATTTCCCCATCGTAGCCGCTCCTCCAACATCCAGAACGTGATCGACGCCGCCAGTCAGCTCTAACGCTGCCTTATCCCAATCGGGAACTGTCGAATAGTTGATCGTTTGCCATGCACCGAGAGCCTTTGCTTGTTCCAGCTTGGCGTTGCTGCTCGATGTAATGATGGTTCGTGCTCCAGCCATCAGAGCGAATTGAAGCCCGAAGATGGAAACACCGCCTGTTCCTTGCAACAGCACGGTATCCCCCGCTTGCAAACCACCGTATTCGATTAGCATGCTCCATGCGGTCAATGCTGCGATCGGCAAGGTGGCGGCCTCCTCATAAGAGAGGTGATCGGGAATAGGCACGATTCCGTCTTCATGGAGAACGACGTACTCAGCCGCTACTCCGTTCAGCGGACCTCCCAGACTGTCTTCTAATACCCCCGGTCTTGGGTTGCCGGCAATAAATCGCTGTTGCAAATTACCCGCTACTCGGTGTCCGACCTGAAACCTTGTTACTCCTTGGCCAACGGCTACAATTTCTCCCGTTCCGTCTGATAATGGAATAAAGGGGAATTTGATTTCAATCGGCATTAATCCGCTGAGGATCACTAGATCCCGGTAATTGAGAGAAGCTGCCTTCATGCGGATCAGCACTTCTTGCGGACCCGGCGTTGGTATGTCGAGTTCCACCAAAGTCAGTTCCTCAAAGCCGAAGCCACTTGTCAGTTGTATTGCTTTCATCGAATTGCCCTCCCTGCAAGATCAGATTGATTACCCGGATTCTTATTACTGCCAGATCCCTCACGCGGACGAAGCATGCCTCCAACAAGTCGAAGACCTTGCTTGCGTGTTATGAATCGCGATAACTGCGCCCCGATATAATTCTGCACACCCGGAACGACGTATATTTTCCCTTCCTTCAACGCGCGAAGCGCAACCTCTACGACTCTTTCCGGCGTATCTTTTTTTCCGACGGATGCTTCTTCCGCTCCTACCACATGAAAGAAACTGGTGTCCGTCGAACCGGGGCAAAGCGCGAAAAATTTGATGCCGCGTTTGCGGTTTTCCCACCATAATGCTTGTGTAAACGACAAGACAAAAGCTTTCGTCGCCCCATATACGGCCATAAAGGGAAGCGGTTGAAATCCTGCCGTTGAAGCCACATTAATAACTGCTCCTGAGTTTTTGCGCAACATGTTTGGCAAGAACAAGTGCGTCATATCTACAACAGCAGCGACATTGAGCATAACTTCTTCATGTTGACGCTCACCTGACACTTGCTCGAACAAACCATGTGTAGCAAAGCCAGCATTATTGATTAGCAGTTCGATATCCACTTTCAAAAGTTCACATTGCCGATATAACTCGCTCGGTGCGCCCTCTTTCGCAAGATCCATAGAGATAACCTCGGCTTTGATGCCATACATCTTTCTAAGCTCATCTGCCAGGCTCTCAAGCTTACTTGTTGATCGAGCCACGAGTACCAAGTGGCTGCCTTGTTTGGCCAGTTGTCTAGCGAATTGTTCTCCAATACCGGAAGAAGCTCCCGTGACAAGCGCCCATTTCCCCTGAATTGTCATAACTCTACTCTCCTTTTAGTTACTACGTCATAATTATGAAACAACGTTACCAATTAGTCAGAAGCACCCCAAATTCCCAAGGGAAGTTAAGAATAAACATTTCTTTTTGGTAACAATGTTTCTATTGAGATTCATTGTAACTTTCCTTTTTAAGAAAGTCAACATGCGCTTTCCCACATTCTCGATCTCATTGACATCTCTCTAACAACTGTTTAGAATTTCTGATAAGAGAGTCAGAAACTTTGTTTCCTGACAAAAACACGAGAACCTAAGGTGATGATTATGAGCGACCAAGATATCCCTTCCAATACGAACACACGAATTTTGAAAACCTACAAAGAAGCTCGCTTGCAAAATAATGAAAATCTCCGCAAACTGGTTGTTGATGTGGCGGCAACGCTTCTGCAAGAAGAGGGCCCGGAAGCCGTTACGGTACGCCGAGTAGCCCAGGAAATGGATTGCTCTACAAAGATTATTTATAGCTTGTTTGTCAATAAAGAGGGTTTGGCACAGCAGTTGTATTTGGAAGGTTGTAAGCTTCTTGCTTACGAATTCGAGGGGACGCCGCAGACGAATGATCCCGTACAGCACTTACTGAATTTAGGCGAAGCCTTTTGGCAATTCGGGCAGCATTACTCCGGCTATTATAAATTGATGTTCGGAGGAGCCTTTGCCGATTTCAAACCGGATGAAGAAAGCATGCATGGCACCTTAACGGCCATGAGGCAATTTGTGATGGCGATTAGCAAAGCGCAAGAGCAAGGACTGATTCCAGCCCATTATGATGCCGAATCTGTTGTGCGTATATGCTGGGCCTCGCTCCACGGGGCTATACATCTGTACATGGGTGGGCACTTGGGAGATGTACAAGCAGCCTATGCGGTATATAAGCAAACGTTATCTTTGATTGTCAGCTCATTGTTACCGGATCATAGCACCTAAAATGACAAAAGACGAAATCATTAAAAAACGGAGCCGCAGATACTACGCGATCTCCGTTTTTTAGTTTTCCTATACCAAGCTTACTTAGTTACTTTTACAATCATCGTATCACTGGATGTGGCTCCGGCATAGTTGACGAGCTCACCACGATACTGATAGGTGCCAATTGCTTTATTCGTTACGGTCGTTACTTCCGCTTGGGCATACGGAGTATGATTCGTCAGTGCGTGCGTATAGATATGAACATCGTTCTCATATAAATGATACACCCCGCCATTGGTTCCCCACCACATGTTCATGCTGACTTTGAAATTTCCGTCACCATCCCAGTTATCGTTGGATAGAACTGGTTTGTTCGGCGCTGCTTTCGTGACTGTTACAACGTGCGTACTGCTCGTCGTTGTGCCGAACGCATTGGTAAGCTCCGCAATGTAACGATAAGTCCCATTCTTATTGGCGTAAACTGCGGTTACTACCGTTTGTGCGTTTGGTGAATTGTCTGTAAGGATTTTCGTATCGATTAAAACATCATTCTCGTAAAGCTTGTAAATTCTACCATTGTCTCCGTGCCACATGTTCATCGTAACATTGTAATTACCGTCTTGAAGACCTGTATCGTACCCATTGTCATCTGAAAGGATCGGCACACCCGGTATGGCTTTACTCTTCGATACGATATTGTTCACAATCGCCATTACCGTGCCATGATTTCCTGCTGCATCGACAATTTCAAAGGTAGAACTGCTATTAAAGTAGAACGTAGTGCTGCTTAAACCCCCGTTGTTCGTGATCGTTACCGGTTCACTCGGTGTCATCGTTGCGACAACTTCTTGTGTTGTGGGCGTTACTTGGCTGTATGCAAAAGTTGCGGTCGGTGCAGTCTTGTCAATCTTAAAACTGATCGTTTTCGCAACCTCTTCATTGCCTGTTTGGTTTGTCGAGCGATAGCTTATGGTATAATTGCCATCTTGTTCAAAGGTAACCGGCGCTGAATATAACTGCCATGTTATTCCTCCATCGAGACTGTATTCTGTTTTCGCTACCTCTGACAAATTGTAGACCGCGGAGAGGCCTACTGTAACTGGACTCACGTACCAGCCATTTTGTCCATCCGGTTGGCCAGGTGAGACGGCCGCACTCGTAAGGGGTGGCGTTTTATCTGCCGTTACCGTTACCGCTATGCTGCCGACAAAGGGACCGTATGATGCTTGAATAATCGCGTTGCCTTCCCCAATCGCCTTTACTGTGCCATAAGTATCCACAGTTACGCTTGATGGATCAGATGAATGCCAAACAGCTTTGCCAGATACATCTATAAACCCGCTTGCCGTCAGTCCATGGGCACCCAGAGTCTGTGTTTCTCCCTCCGTCATACTCGTTTGAGCTGCTTCAACAACTAGCCCATTCAACATCCACACTTTCCCATATTTCGCCGGATTTTTATCACTGCCAATCCCGCTACTCCACTCAAGCCATCCAAGCCGACCGCTGCCGTTATTGTCGTTGACCAGCACAGACAGTCGAAGTGGACTTTTCGGATCATGTACATAAGGATACAATTCAGAAGAATTCACATGGATATAATAAGTCGTTTCATTGGGGACTGTTTGATCTACCTTGAGGGACGCGTACTGTGCTACGCTGTTGCCCGGTGTCCAATTGGTTGGTAAATTGCCGCCAACATAAGGAACCGATTGTTTATATAGCACTGAGCCCTGCGGTGTCAGTGCTGCCTGGAATTCCACTTGATCTCCCGTAAATCCCTGTCCGAATGTGTCAATCGCGAACTGTACACTGTCACCTTTCCAGTAGCTTCCGAGTGGATTATCCTGAACAAATGTCCCATCCTTCACACGAACGATCAGGTCTAGCCCGCTTTCTGAATACCCCGCCGCAAACGAAGCGTCAAAATCCGCTGGTTTCGTCGACTGGGCAGCTGCTTTATACGCCCAATTATCGGTAGTCCATACAGCATCGTCAGCGACTTCTAATGTGGCAGGATTGAACAGTTCTCCGCTAGTTCCCTTCGACTCAGGGACATCGATTTGATTCGTATTACGGTCGAAATCCGAGATCAAAAACGGCTCTGAGATCGGTAGTAGCGCTAATGCTGCGCTATCCGCATTACTTATCCAATAAACCTTGCCAGGATGTACGCTAAGTAGGTTATTGGCACTTTGCACTTTCCCCTCCCAGTCCGTAACGAAAGTCTCACCCGTGAATGCAGCCGCTAGACGCGAATCGATCGGAGCTTCTGAAGATGCGTCAGACCACAACCCTATGAGCCGGGCTCCGTCATTGTCAAGTACAACTGCTTTTTGTCCTCCCTCGAGAACATACTCCCCTTTATAAACGAGCGATTGGCCAGCAAGATCGAGAAAATGATGGGCTACTGACGCTGCGAGTCTCGGCTCCACTCGCGGCTTAGAGCGGAATAAACCCGATGCATGCGTAACAGTACCGGTGCTCTTTGCATAAGATAACGTTTCCATCTCCGATAAATTCAGCATATGAAATAGGGCAATTTTTTGCGTTCCCCATTTGAGCTGCGACAGGAAGTCAACAATCATGCGCTTGGCGATCTCAGATTCCGTAGGCACTGTGCCTGTTACTGAATTGGAATTGACCAGAATCGCATGACTCTCCGAATCGGCCCACGGCTTGGATGCGATCCCAAAAGCCTGATCAATACGCTGGAATTCGCGAGGATCTGGCAGGTAACCATGCAGCGAGAGCTTATCAAAATAGGAAGCTCCGCCCAAGCTGAGCAGCTCTTTATAAAATGACAAATAGTTGCGTCCTGCAAGTCCGCCAATCCATACATCTGAATCCGGCTGCTCCTCTTTAATTGTCTGATACGCAGTTTTCAACAGCTCAACGAAACGTTCAGTCGAATCCAGCCAAAAAACGCTCAACCCCGGCAAGTTTGGCTCATTCCATACCTCCCACGTCTTAATCCGAGTATCGTATCGAGTAACGACGGCACGAACAAAATCTTCCCAGTCCTTCATATCCACAGGAGCATAAGCAGAATAGGCCGGCACACTAATATTCGCCTGCGTTTGCTCCGGATGCGGTGATGCCCACTGCGGCGTGTATAACAGATTTCCAATCATATCAAAGCCGTAACTTGACAGCTTGTTGATTTGGTCATCGAATCTCGACCACTCATAAACACCGCGTGACGGTTCAATCGCCCAGCTCGTATCGCGGAACTGCGATCCCCATGGCACTGCGTGAATTCGCGCAAAGCGAAATCCCACTAAATCAGCCAGTTTCATAGCATTCTCACCTTCCGAAAGCTGATAGCTAAAGCCCATCGTCGGCCATCTTTGCGATACTGGTTTTGTTGGACCCTGACTTACTACCAATGAATATCGCTCACGTGAAAACGTAGTAAGATCCGTCTGTGAATACGTATATTTGATGGGTAGGTCAGTTAAATCCGTAGAACCGTTCTGTTGATACGCAAAAGCAATTTCGTAATACCCCGGCTCTGGAGGCGTCCAGCTCCAGCCTGTATCGAGAAATGTCTGTCTCGATACAGGCACTTGTGCTACCAATTCATTGTCAGAATTGTAAGCGCTACCAATAATGGTATTAACGGAACTCGCTACTGCTCCGGCGTTCAATTGATACACTACGGGGTCCCCCAGATTCCACCAGCTAGCAAATTTATTGCTTTTCAACGTAAAAACAACCGGTCCCAGCGATTGATTCGACGCTTCCGCTTTCACATCATCGTAGTATAGTTTTCCGCTTGCTGGTGTCGCAGCATTTATGCTGGTAGTCGTCAAATTCAGCACAAGCGTGTTGGTCCCGGCCGGAAATTGGCTTCGATCAACGGTAAACGACACCTCTGTCCAATCCGCAAGGGACAAACCATCCGTCTTATCCGTCGTGTAGGAGCCTAAGAACGTCCCATTGTTCTGGAACGAAACCCAAAACCGCGGTTTATTCCCCAAATAATCTGGCGATGCCTTCAGCTTGGCTGTTATTCGAAACGATGTCATATTCGATGGGAGCGTTATGGGACTCGAAACCCACCCCGCATATCCACTGCTGACACTGCCTATAAACACCGAGCGCAGACCGCTGCTTTTTTCATTCTCTGTATAATTCGCTGCCGAAACTGGCGGATTGTTTGCTGATCCGTTCCACCACCACGTTTTCCAATCTTTTGGACTGCTAACGCCATTCGTCACGGTCAATGTCTCGAAGCTCGGATTCGAAACAGGTAGTTGCTGTACAACAGGGATCGGTTCTTCCGACGCTTCCACCTTCACATCATCGTAGTAAATTTTGCCGCTTACTGGTGTCACCGAATTGATACTGGTTGTCGACAGATTCAATACAAGCGTGTTGGTGCCTGCCGGAAATTGACTTCGATCGACGGTAAAGGAAACTTCCGTCCAATCTCCAAGTGACACCCCCTCCGTCTGATCCGTCGTGTAAGAGCCTAAAAAGGTCCCGTTGTTCTGGAACGAAACCCAGAAGCGTGGTTTGTTTCCCGCATAATCTTGGGATGTCTTCAGTTTGGCAGAAATTCGAAACGACATCATATCCGAAGGAAGCGTTATGGGATTCGATACCCACCCGGCATATCCCGTGCTGACACTGCCTATAAATACAGAGCGTTGACCGCCGCTTTTTTCATCCTCCGTATAACTTGCTGCCGAAATCGACGGATTGTTTACGGGCCCGCTCCACCACCACGTCTTCCAATCTTTCGGACTGTTGATACCGTTCGTTACGGTCAGCGTTTCAAATCCTGGGTTCGAGACAGGCAACTGCTGTATAACCGCTGCATGTGCGGCACGTGCTCCAATTACCATAAAAAATAATAGCCCCAAAACACAAACAAAATTCTTATATTTCCTCATAATTCCCCTCCTCGTATTCATGCATGGATAAAGTAAATCTGAGGACCGCAGATTCGTATAACGGCCCCCATCCTTTGTTAAATACGCGTTGCTTACTTCTTCATTTGCGCTTGTTTGGCAACGGTCTCCCATAAATCTTTCATCATGAAACTGCTGTCCTTACTGGTTTTATACCACTCGATTATGAAGTCGTCCATTTGTTTGCCGCCCGCTTTATCCCATGAAGTCTGAACGTCCTTAAAGGCTTGATCAACCGTATATTTGTCTCCGCTTAAGACTGCTTTCAACCACGTATCGGTAATTTGCTTTTTAACGGTGTTAAATGACGTTTGCATATCTTTAGGGAAAGACGGTATCAGCTCTTGCAAGGTGACGAAACGATATTTTTTAGTCGAATCGAGATATAAGGACTCGGCTTTGTTAAACATATCCAGCCCCGCTTTTTGTTCTGGAATGTCAGGATTGAATTGATTTTGGAAGAACGAACACTTCCCTAGCAGCAAACGGGAATAGGATTGCGCATAGTCGCCCGCCCAGCTAATTTCTGCTTTAGTTTTATTCGGATCGATGATTTGCGGACATCCGTTTGCATCCTTCTTATAATGCGTACCTTCCAATCCGAAAAGGAGGCTGGTACCCGTCGAGACACGATTGATAAAGTCGATGTATTTGATCGCCGCAACCGGATCTTTCGTCTTTGCATTAATCGCAGTTGTCATTTGCACTGGACTTTGTACGTCCGGAATAAATTCACCTACTGGACTTTTTGGCAGTGCGATAGGGATCACATCGGCATCTGGAACAGTCTTTTTCAAGGTTTGTATATCCGTTACTGTCGAATCGAACCAACTTCCTACAAAAGTCGGGAAAATGCCCAGCTTGCCATTCAAATAGTCTTGTTTGGCCTTTGCTCCATTTTTGTCATTTACGAAGTCTTTATCGATTAGCCCCTCGTCAAACAATCGTTTTTTGAACTCCGTCGCCAATTTCGCATTTTCAAATGCACGGCTCGGTTGATCGTTTACAAGACCATACATCTCAACAGGGTTCCCGAACATCATATCGATCGCAAACTCCGAACGAAAACTCAATGCCATCCCGTATGTGTCCTTCTTTCCGTTGCCGTCAGGGTCTTGCTCCGCAAATGCTTTTGCTACTTTATACAGATCCTCGGTCGTTTTCGGTACGTCCAGATTTAATTTTTTCAACCAATCTGCACGGACAAAGACCGCATAACTTGGAAATGATTCCAACACCCGTCCAATTTTGTACATCTTCCCGTCGGGGCTGGTCGCGACTTTCTTCAATGCGGGATAATCCTGAAGAACCTTCTTGTATTCAACACTGTTCTTGTCGATCAGGTCGTTTAGCGGCATAAGCTGCTTCTGATCGATGAGCGGGTTCACTATATTTGGATCAAACTCGTTAATAATGTCAGGCGCCGATCCCGAAGCAAACAGTACATTGAATTTTTGTGCCGCATCGTTGCGCGGAATTGGCACATATTTGACATTCGCAGGGCCGTTTTCATTAATAAATTTTGTCCAACGATTATCTTCTAATGTTCCTTCTGCAGCAGGAATACTTCCACGGTCATAAACCGATACGGATATATCCCCTTTCTTGGCTGGAGTTGTTGATACTGTTGGAGTTGTTGAATTAGCAGAGGAACTCGGCTCTACGGTAGGTTTCGTACTGCATGCCGTTAGAATCATTGAAGTCGATAATGCCATCGTTAGTGATGTCGCAAGCCATTTTTTCATGTTTGATAAACCCCTTTTGAATTCATTATTTGTTTGCTTAAGCTTACCTCATCGGATCTTTGGGTACCAGATTCTCCTTTGCAGCACCACCTCCTTATCGCATTCATGTTGCCTTAACCTTTCACGGAACCAAGCATCACGCCTTTGACAAAGTATTTTTGCAAAAATGGATAAACCACCAACATCGGGGTAATCAGGACGATCACGCCTGCAGCTTTAATTCCTTCCTCCACCACATGAACCTGATCGTCAGGCTGCACTAAGGTTTGCTGCAGCACGCTCTGATTTTGAATCATTTGCTGTACGAGCACGGTTAAGTTGTGCTTATCGGTATCGTTGATGTAAATCAGCATACTAAAAAAAATATTCCAGTACGCAACACCATAAAAAAGCGTTAATGTCGCGAGAACAGGCATAGAAATGGGCAATACAACTTGAAGTAGAAGACGTACTTCGCTGCAGCCATCCATTCGCGCCGCATCGTCAATTTCAGATGGGATGTTCTCAAAGTACGTGCGTAGAAGCAACATGTTATACGTACTTACTAAACCTGGTAACCATAGAGCCCAATAGGAGTTAACCAGTCCCAAACTTTGGATGACAAGGAAAGTAGGGATAATTCCTCCCGTAAAGATCATCGTAAAGATCATCGAGAGCGTAAAGAAGCGTCGTGCATAAAAGTTGGGACGTGATAAGGGATATGCGGCCATAATTGTGGTGAGCATACTTAACGTAATACCTACGAACGTGATCACAGCACTGTTGCTGAATGAGCGGATGATCGGTGTTCCCTTGATCAAAACATTAAACGTATCCCAGGTGAAGCCGATGGGCCACAGATTTACTTTCCCGGTTTCGATGGCGGATGAACTACTAATGGAAAGCGCAATCAAATGAAGAAGTGGAAACAAGCTAGAGCAGGCAATTAAGGCTAATACGATATAGTTCGTGAAGTAGAAAATTTTATCTCCATTGGATGGACGCATCTCGATTCCTCCTTTCTAAAATAGCCCCTGCTGAAAGCGACGTGCAATCCAATTGACAGAGAGCAGCAAAATTAAAGCAACGACTGATTCAAACATGCCCATTGCTGTAGTTAAGCTAAATTGTGCGCCTTGCAGTCCAACGCGATAAATATACGTGCTGATGACATCCGAAACGTCGTTCACTGCAGCATTTTTCAAGACGTAAATGGGGTCGAATCCGACTTCCATCACGCGCCCCATAGAAAGAATAAAGACCAAAATGATGGTCGGCGCAATTCCGGGAATCGTAATATGAATAATCTGTTTCCACTTATTAGCACCATCCATACTTGCTGATTCGTAAAGCGACGGGTCAATTGTCGTCATTGCCGCCAAATAGATGATGGCACTGAAACCCATATCCTTCCATATTCCCGCACCAACAAAGATGGTGATCCATGATTTGATATTGTATAAGAATGGAAATGGTTCCATCTTAAAAAGGGTCATCAAATGACTTAACCAGCTTCCTTCGATTCCGAAAATACTAAAGACGATCCCACCGACAATAATCCATGAATAAAAGTAAGGTAAATAAACAAGCGTTTGAACGATCTTCTTGAACCACATTTTTCTCACTTCGTTCAAAAGAATAGCTAATAGAATCGGAAACGGAAATCCCACGAATATATTTAGAGAGCTAAGTAGAAGCGTGTTTCGGATAATTTTTAATGTATTTGCGTCATTGAACAGCTTTTGAAAATGTTCAAATCCAACCCAAGGACTGTGAAACACCCCATCAAAAAAGTTATAATCTTTAAAAGCAATGATCAGTCCAGCCATTGGCACGTATTTGAAAATTAAGTAAAATAAAATGACGGGTATGAACATCAGGAGAAGTGGAATATTCTCCCTTAATCTCTTCATGTCGATTCCCCTTCGGTCTATTGCTTTCATATCGTTCCCTCTTTCTTTGTAGTTGTCTGCGATCCAACTGTACAACTGAAAGGTAAGGTAGAACAATCGTTCATTTTCCCTCGATCAACAATATTCGCAAATAAAAAAAGAACCGTCATCCCTGGCTTTTTCACCAGTGAATCCGATCCTATGGCCATCCAAATCCTATTCATCAACAAAAAACACCAATCAACAAAGTTCATCTTTATGATTTCACTTGAGCAGTCTTCCGAAAGTCTCCTGGTGTTTGACCAACCAGCTTTTTGAATGATCGAATGAATGTGTTCGGATGCAGATATCCGATTCTGACCGTAATCTCTTGTATGGAATGTTCGGTTTGAACCAAAAGCTCTTTCGCATGTTCCGTACGAATTCGCGTCAAATAATCAATAAAATTCTCACCAATTTCTTCTTTAAACGTACGACTAATACTTTTCATATGCACATGAAAAACATCGCTTAAATGAAGCAATGATAAATCCGGATTCTGGTAATGTTCCTCCATATACATTTTAATTTTGCGAATAAGCATATGATTGCTGCTCATCTCACGCAACGTCGCCATCGCTTCTGTTGTTTCCGTAAGAACATTTCTCAACATATCCTGTAGTTCGTCCACCGTGTCCCAGTCGTCTACTGCCTTTTGCAGTTTATTCTTCAAACCGTCTGCCCCTATTTTTTGCACGCCCGCTGGTAGGTCTGTAAACTCTTTATCAAGGAAAAATATCATGTAGCTCATTAGGTTGTCCAATTCCTTACGCGCATATCGACCGGCTCGAATACCATCGAAAAGTTGTGCGAAGCTAACCTGCCAATCTCCTTCCCCCGTTCGTAATGAAAAGGCAATCGCGCGGATATATTCGAGAAGATCGAGTGACTGTTGCTTACCCTCGGGTTTAATCTGCCAATAACAGATCACGCTATTCTCACCTAGTGTAGGTTTATATTGAAGTGCTTCCAACGCTTCAACGTATGCATAATGTACAAGTTCTATGCGATCGACTCCTGAACCTATGCCCATTGTAATATTAAAACCAAGGTAGGTCTTCACCCATTGCATCATGTCATTCGCTATATCATTCGCGATCTGCTCGGGCGTACTTTCCGACGAATCGTTCCGGACCAAGTGCAGCAAAGTCAATTGATCCTTGGACGTCCACTCGGTCCATATGGTTACATTTCGGCCAAATGCGATTTCCTTAATTACGCTACACAAAACGAATTTAAGCAAATTTTGATCATGATCTGAATAAAGATTAGCGAATTTACTATATTTATTAATTTCGAGCACACTCACACATAGCGAGTCAAAATCGCATGGCATTCCGAGGCTCTCCATCTCCTGTTGCCACTCTTCAACCTTCAAGGGACGATTCCCATCCATCCATTCGAAAAAGAAGTGTTTTCGCTTATAAATTAAATCTTCCTCGTGCTGCTTCTGATAGGCATTTGACTGCTCCATCAAATTTACCAAGGCGGTATCGATGAACTTAAATTCGTCTTGATTGCCTTTACGGAACAGTTCAGCACTTTTTTGCTGGGAGAATAATTGGATACGCTGTATGATCGTTTCTACAGGCTTATAGTTGCGTCGGGTAACCACAACAATCCATATCACACCAATACTAAAGAAAATCGCACAAACGAATATCCAATATTTAGATATCGCAGAGACAAGACGAAACAAATTACCATTCGCCACACTGCTGAAAATGGTCCATTCGGAATAATCAGAGTGCATCTCCGTCATCAGAGAATCGTTCCCATGAATATCACCATAAATAGGCGTACCCTCGCGGTCATAAAGGCTGAGATGATTGGAATTTTCCGTCGTCAGTGTTTGAACGAAACGGGCAACCGCTTGAAGCTGCACATTAACAACGATTAAACCGTCATTACCGGAATTCAATGGGACATATCGCACTAACGATACAAATTCGGTGGGTTCTCCTTGTTCCGTGTAGCCTTTCCGCACATCTGTCCATTGCTGATTTAGTCCGGATTGCTTCAAAGCTTCTATAATCAATTGTTTATCGTTAAATGCACCTAACTTGGAAACGGAGTAGGGTGTCTGCACCGTATCGTCCGACAGCCTGTATAAATAGATCGAGTCGATGAGAGGCATCGTTGCCATGAGACTTTTCACTTTGACAGACGACAAATAGCCTGAATAAAATCGGTCGTCGCGTAAAGCAGGATTAAAAAAAGCAAATAGCATATCATCGCTGGCAATCTCATTCGTAAGCGTGTTATCGATCAACTTCATCTGATTGTCTACGGATTGGAGCACTTGCTTGGTGAAAATTTTATTCGATTCAACCGCGGTTTTTCGAGACAACTCACTGAATGCCATCAACAGGATAAACATGAGGAGAGGCACAATAAACAGGAAAATCGTTACATAAGAAAACAGGAGACGACGAAACCATGTCTTGTTCAGCGAGATGTTCTTTATCATCGTTTACTCTCCTTTTTACAAATATTTTTTATCGTCAGTGTCGGATCACCCGTACTTGTTGCGGGAAATCCTGGGCCCACTGTCCATGGTTGTATGCAAGCCGAATCATACCAGAAGGGACTCGGACTTCCAGCGTAAAATGCTCCCAGTGTGCCGGAATTTTTGGTGAAAATGAGATCTCCTTCCACCCCGGTTTGGACGGTTTCAGTCCGATGATTTCCTCAATTAGCAAGGGTACAGGGGCGCTTGCCCAAGGGTGACAAAGACTGGTATTCCACTTTTGGTCTTTCCCCCAGGCCTCAAAACAAGTCGTAGCCCCTTCTTTCAGCATATTTCCCCAAGAATGTTCTTCTTCAGAGCTCATAAGCTCGTAAATCAACGTATGCTCTCCAACTCTCGCCAAAGCTTTTAGGACAAAATAGGAAAAGTACACGCCGCACGAAAATCTTTTCTCGCGAATTTGATCTACAATCGATGGAACGGATTCCTCCGGAGCCAGATCAAACAGCAAGGGCAGTACATTGGCATGCAGCGCGTGATGACTGCTTCCCTCCGCATCTGTAAATAAACGGCGAGTCGGATCATAAAAAACTTCGATGAAGCGCCTTTTTAACCGTGGAAGATCATCCTTGTAAGAAATCCCCAGCAAATCACGTATCTCATTCACTGCTTGGATGCAGCCAAGATAAAACGCATTAACCACGTTATGGCAACCGGGACCTATCGGCTTCGATAGCTCAAAATCGTATTCATCGCGCAGCTCCTTTGGCCAATCAACCAAATTCCATTTATCAGTGATTTCGTGTAACAATCCGTCGCCTCGATCATAAGCTTGAAAATGACAGAGCAATTGCTCCGCATATGGATACATGTCTCCCAAAAAAGTCAGATCCCCGCTGTAGCGATAATATTCCAACAGCTGCAGCGGCCACTGAAGTGAAAAATCAGCAATCTCTTGCATAAAGTTTCCCGGAACGACTGACATGAGACCCGGGCACGTAGAGGAACTAAGTGCAAATTGCTCAATTGCCTTCTTATACAATCGTAAATCGCCGCTGAGGAGCATGTGAGCATGCCCGATCACCGTATTATCGCCCAAGTATTGTCCTTTCTCACGGGTCGGACAGTCTACAAAGTTTTCTTGGGAGCCATATTTGACGCCGCTTTTACATATTTGAAAAATTTGGTTCATCAATTCATCCGAGCTTTGAAAACGGCAGCTTTCTTCATTAAAGGGATAGTGTCTGACGATCGCTTGAAACGAATCAGGGCGAATCGCTTGTTCGGGGCCAAACACTTCCACGTATCGAAAGCCTTTGTAATCGTAAAAGTCCAGTCTATCGCAATCCCCGGATAGCGTCCAACGCTCTTGATACGTACAGTTGCAGCGCATGTTAAATCTGACCGCTTGTCCGTCCGCTTCAAGTTCTTCCCCGCAGCGGATTTCGATTTCCGCGCCTGCTTCCCCTTCCGCCTCCATGGTAAACTGACCCGTGATTTCTTCTCCGAAATCAATCCAGTAATGACCGGGAGCCCTTCTTTCTACGCGATACGGCTTCTTCTCATAAACCGATAAAACAGGTGTCGGCTGCTCCATGAGCGTATAGTCCGCTTGATCGTTCGTGTGGACGGGAAGCCAAGCGGAATCATCAAAGGAAAGCTCCTTCCAGCCTTTCTCCGACTTTCTGGCATCGATATGTTCTACAAATTGAGTCAAATAGCCAAAAGTCTCCCCTTTTATGTATTCTGCTGCTCGTTTAGCTCGCCAAGACTCATCGGTTTTCACGAGAACACGTTCGCCCGTTGTCAGCTCTGCGATAAGCCCCTGCCTGTAATCGCCGCTGTTATATGCCCGATTAACTAGTCCTTGGTAATACACGTGGACAGCGATGGCATTGTTCCCCGCTTGGAGAAAGGAACCAACCTCGATCCGATTGTAATAGTAGTGGCCGGCATCGTTCTGAGCCGGTCCCTGAGCAACAAAACGGCCGTTCAGATACAGCTTGTAGTAATCATCCGCTGTGATATCCATATATAAGGAAACGGCTTCAAGATCAACAGACGCCAGATTAAATGTGGTCCTTACAAGCCAATGATGATGCTGCAAATCCTCGCGATGCGCCTCTGATTCAGCTGCATCCATCTCTTTATGAAATAAATCCAATGGTTCCATCGATCTAAACGGGGTATCTGTTATCCAACGTGCTTGCCAATGTTTAGACAAATCTTATCTCTCCCCTAAAGTTGAATTCGAATATTTGTAGTTTAACAGGAGAACTACAATTCTCCTGCGATCCAACTGTACAATTGAAAGGTAAGGTAGAACAATCGTTCATTTTCCCTCGATCAACAATATTCTCAAACAAAAGTTAAAACTTAAATTTCTCTCTGCAGCATCCCACTGATTCCCTTGCCTTTCTTTACCATAATCCTAGTGCTGTACTTGATTTAAGGCAAGCGCAACATTCACATATTGCAGCTAGTTGTCCTCTCGCTGGATACGCTCCTTGAATTGTCAGAGGGAAATTTATGCTTCTTCGCTACAGTGAATGTCTGACGCCGTTATCACACTATATTTGATTTGTTACAACAACCTGAGGCGACTTAGCTCTTACAAATATGTGAAAATGCCCTTCCCCTATAGACAAGGGAAAGGGCAACTAACAAATTAATGCTGGTCAATCAAATATTGAGCGTCTCGCAGCAGGTAAGATGCAGCTTTACTCGAAATATGTTTTCCGTTTTGTGCATGCACTTCGTGAACAAACGACTCTAGATTATTTTTCCCCAATTTTTGAAGCAAACTATTGGCAATTCCAGCATTATCGATTTGATGATCACTTGTAAAACGTGTGACTAGTGACTTTAAGGCATTGATGCTTGTTGAAGTTTCGAAAGTAATAATTTGACTCTTTTCGTTTCCGGCCATATCGCTTGCTCTCACAACATACGTATGCATACCAAGCGGCAGCGTATATAGGGCAATCGGCGTACCTTGTTGTACTACATTCGAATCCAGCGTTACCGTTACCTTGACAGGATCAACGCCCGACAACTGATCGTCCAACTCGATAACGGATGTAATATCCACAGAATCGCTGTACGTACCGTATACCAGACCGGATACCGTAATCGTCGGTGCAGTCGCGTCCAAATTGAAGCTGATCGTTTTTGAAACTTCCACATTGCCGGCGTTGTCCGTCGAACGGTATTTTACCGTATACTTGCCGTCTTGGCCCAATGTTACGGGCGCAGTGTAGCTTTGCCATGTGCTGCCACCGTTCAGACTGTAATTCATTGTAGCCACACCGGAGAGATTGTCGGCTGCGCTTAAGGTGATTACTACCGGATTCACATACCAACCATTTTGTCCATCCGGCTGCGCAGGCGTCACCGCAGCTGTTGAAACGGGTGCAATCGTTTCATGGACCGTCAACGTGAGGGACGCCGTCTTGACTGTGGATCCAATGCTCGCGGTCACCGTGATCTTAGAGCTGCCCGGCTTGATCGCTGTAACTAATCCGAGCGCGTCCACGGTCATTACGGACGTGTTATCGCTGCTATAAACCACAGTAGCTACGCTCATATCCACAGAGGAACCGTCCTCCATCTTCCCGCTAAGCTGCAATTGCGCAGTCTTGCCCGCTTCCACATATGGCACAACATGGGATAAGCTTATAGACTGAACTACAGGGCCTCCCGGCTGATCCGACTGCCAGGTCGCTATGCTAACGATGTTACTCAGCCCCGAGAGATTACCGCTGTCATCAAACGCCCTGAGCGAATAGGCATACGACGTTGACGGAGTAAGAAGCTGATCGGTATATGCATATACATCAGCGGCTACTGTCTCTAACGGCAGCTCATTCCGGTAAATCCAATAGCCCTTTACCGATCTATTGTCGATGTATGGCTCCCAATGAATCCTGATCGCTTGAGCCGACAGGGCTGCTCCATCGAGCGGCTGGCCCACGGTCGCCACAGGCGGCTCCATATCGGGCTCAGCCCGCTTGGTTGTGATCAGCAGATAAGGCTCATTCACCTTTCCCTTGCTCTCGATGACAGCATTGATGCTTGCTACAGGCAGCGTCAGGCCTAGGCTGATCTGCCCATTGGAGCCATCGGCTTTTACCAGACGTATGGCCTCTGTCAGATCGGTCTCGCTCCATCCCCAATCGGCGGCGAGTCCTAGTCCGGCCAACCGGTCCAGCCGGGCGGGCTTCGTATTCCACGTCACCGTCCCTTCCGACCAAGCCGCGTTAGTCCGGTACACGTCCGCTGTGACCGCAGAAGGGCTTCCAATGCCGTACATCATCAGCCTAGCATTCGTAATTTCGCCATCCAGACCGCTCACATCAAACTTGATGAAGCTTTCACGGGTAAAGCTCTCGCTGCCGTCCTTCTTAATCTCGAGATTACTCGTCCGGTAATTCGAGTTAGCATAGCTGCCTCCACGCACATAAGCATCATCGGTTGGCAGCAGTTTCGTCACGTTACCGTCGATCACCTGGATAAAGCTTTCTGCGCTACGCGAAACGCCGTTCAGCGTTACCGTAACGCGAATGACCGCTGTGCCTTCACCCAGCGCCGTGACCTGTCCAATGGTATTGACCTCCGCCAAGCTGGGCGTAAGGCTCTCATACCGGATCATCGCACTCCCAAGCTGTGCCGCGAAACCCGAGTTCATCACTCCAGCCGTTTGCAACTGTGCCTGCTGGCCTATGCCTAGAAGCTGTTTGTCGGCCGTAAGTGTGACGCTCTCCAGCTCACGCGTTGCGGACGTCTCAATCCGTAAGTATGGCTGATGGTCGCTCGTCTCCCGGCTGTTGAACAGTGTGTACACACCCAGAGAAGTATCCTGCACAACTGCGAGCGACACGATCCCCGCGGCCGCTTCGTGATCACCACCGGCGTTCAGCTGCGCCCTCACATAATCTGTAGCATCGAAAACCCGCCACGCATAATCGTCCTTGGTGAAGAGCGCCGTCGACAGCTTACCGCCCAACGCAGGCTTATTCGCCCAGACCATACCGGAGCTACCAGACTCGATCCAGTCGTCGCTGTCCACACCATACAGGCTGTTCACCGTATCGCTGCCCGAGGCCGAGGCCCTACCGTATACCAGTAGCTTAGCCAAGCTGACAGATCCGGTGAGGGTGCCCAGATCAAACTTCAAAAACGACTGGCGCGTGGAGAGGTTATTACCTCCCTGGACGATCAACGATCTATCCGTCCCCGTATTGGTCGATGTCCCTTGTCGGACCGACACATCGGCCACTGGTACAAAATCGCGCACTGTCACCGTCCGGTTGTCATAGTCGATGCCCGTATTGCCCGACAATTCATTGCCGGACAGCACAATCCCCGTGCCCGCCTCGATGAAAATTCCGTTCGTATTGCTCACGATCCGATTGCCTTCAATCCTGATGTCGCGGGGCTCACCTGCGCCGTTGCCCCCGTCGCTTGGATTCCCGATATCGTACAACGTATGAATTGCCCAGAAGCCCGGCCCCGTATTGTTCTCAATCACATTATCCCGAACCTGGGTGCCCGGAGCATTTTTCAATCGGATTCCCGTCGTACTGGGCTTCATGAAGTTGGCGATGACATTATGGGCAATCACCGTATCTGGTGACCCCAGATAAACCTGAATCCCATACAGGGCCGAATTCTCGATACGGTTGTGATGGATGTAGTTGCCCGGTCCGGCTGCGTCATGCGTCGCCCCCGGATTGCCGACGCCGAAGCCTGCTTCGCCGCTGCCGATCACAGTGTTACCAACGAATTCATTCATATATTCATCCTCGCCGTGCATATCGATCGAGTCCAGCTTCGTCTGATACAGCTCATTGTCCGCAATCAGATTATTATGCGTCCAATTGCTCAACAGGATGCCATGGCGAAGGGACGGCCCATAGAAGCGGCTGTTGCGCACCACGTTGAATAGCGAATCGTTGGCCCGGCCCAACCGGCTTTCCTTTGACACCCCCTCCAACGACACCCCGTAGCCCGCTCCGCCCTCGGCGGTATCAGTCGCATTGCGTAGCGTGGCATACTGGATAACGACATCGCGGCTGCTGCGGACAAGCACGCCAACGCGCTGGAACTTCTCGATCGTCACATGGTCGAGAATGATGTCGCGCGACGGATTCCCGTTGGCCGCCGTAATCAAGACAGCGGTCTTCGGACCGCCCCGCTCGGGATTGGCTACCGTCGTGCTCGTCGGATACGCACCCTGCCAGCTTGCCGTCAGCGTCATGCTCCGAACGGCAATGCCCTGCTGACCCGCGATACGCAAGATGATGCCTTCATTCGTCGCATAGTCGCCGATGTTCTTGGCATGGTCGGAGACGAGCAGCACTCCTTCCTCGCTTTCCCCACGAAGCTGAATGCCTGAGTGCAGCAGCAGGTGCGAAGCGCTGTCACTCGCCGTGCTGGTTAACTGGTAATGCCCATTGGGAAAGTACACCTCGTCCCCGGGCTGCGCCGCTGCGATCGCTGCCCGGATCGCAGCGGCGTCTTCCGTCCCGGTATCCGCCGTCGTCGCACCGAAATCCACGACATTAAGCGTCCGCCCCGTCACCACAGGAAGCTCGGGCACCGAATGGGACGTCCCGTCCGGCTCATACAGCCCCGGTCTCGTATGAGGCAGCGCCGCCGGATCGGGACCGGTCGGGGGAAGCTCAAGCGGACTCAGTACGAAGCCGTCCGGATGCGGCTTATATACCTGGACCTCAGTAATACTGTTCCAGTCCGTCGATCCGGCGCCGAGCCCCACAATCCGCACATATCTGCCCGTGGTTGGGGTGAAACCGAACGCCTCCAGTTGCACCGAGGTGCCGCTACCGCTGCCCGAGAACACGGTCGTCCAGGAGTCGGCATCGGCGGACACCTGAATATCGAACTTCAGACTACGCTGGTCGCCCCGATAAAAGGCCATGCCGATATAGCCGATCGGCTGTATCGCCCCCAAGTCGAGCTGCAGCCATTGACCGACGCCACTAGCCGACCAACGGGTCGTCAGATCATGATCGATCGCATTGTCAGGGATATTCTCATCACTCATACTAGCGCTGGCAGCCACAATCGTAAGCGCTTTCACAACTTCGGTTGCAGAAGCAGCCTGAACCACTGTCTCGCCGGCCCCAAGCTCTTGTCCGCCTCCGTTTGCTTCTGCTCCCTGAGCCGGTGCCCATGCCAGCGAAGAAAACAGAAGCAGCCCCGCCACTCCCGTGCTCAAAATCCGTTTTATCCTCTTCATCCTATGTCCCTCTTTCTCGTTAGGATAAGCCGATCCGTACGCCCGGTCATCCGGGCGAACGATCAACCGTTTTCCATATCGCTAAGCCTATTTCATATACCGGTCATAAGCAGCCTGCTGAATACTGATCACTTCATCCAGTCCCATCTCCTTGAGCTGCTGACGGAACTTCTCGAAGTTGCCAGCTACCGGCTCAGAGCCCAGCACCCACTTCTGGAATTTCTCGTCGGTGAACGTCTGGATGCTCTTCATGATCGAATCAAGCTTTTTCTTCTCCCCATCCGTAAACGTCAGCACCGGAAACTGCTCGATCGGGTATTTCTTCTCGTTGTATTCCTTCACTCCGGCCAACGCCGTCTTGTTCGTCCATTGCTCCTCATAGGCAAAATCCTGATGGAAGCCAACTTCCATCTGCGCCCCATCCGCCTGCAGCGCCTCAAGCACCGGCTTACTGCCTGTCAGCAGACTGTTCTTGAATTTCGGCTTGCCGTCTACGAGATCGTAGTGAATGCCTTCGATCCCAAAGTTCATCAGTCTCCGTCCTTCCGGAGTAAACCAGAAATCGAAATATTTGATCGTTTCGACCTGATGCTTATTAGAGCTGGAAATAGCCCACCCACTTTCGCTTACCGTAGCCCGCTTCGTCTCTTCACGGATGACCCCGTCGCTGCTGGCCGGGGGGGCCATCGGTGCGAACAGAATGCCCGGTACCTTATCCTTGAGAGTATCATTATAGCCCGTCGTACTGGAGAACCAGTCATGTGAAACGCCACCGACGTTATCGCCGAGCAGCACCTCGCGCGCCTTCGCCCCGCGGGTGAAAATTTCTGGATCAATCAAACCTTCCTTATACCACTTGGCAATATTCGCGACCGCCGTCTCGTAGTTTGCCTCATAAGGGCCATACTTCACCTTGCCCTGGTCCGCATATATGCCGCGGTATGAATTCCAGAACAGCAGCAGATCTTGTGCTCCTCCTTTGTTCACACGGTTGAAGTACGGAATTTCATCAGCCTTGCCATTCTTATTGGGGTCCTTCTCCTTGAACGCCTTTAGTACCTGGTACAGCTCGTCAACCGTTTTCGGCTGCTGCATATTAAGCGCTTTCAACCAATCCTGGCGGATAAACCAGCCCTTCGCGACCAGTCCATCCGGGACGAACGAAAGGAAATACATCTTGCCGTCAGGTGCCGTAGCGAATTTCTTCACATCCGGCCGTTGCTCCAGGAACGCCTTAATATTGGGCGCATGCTTGTCGATCAGCTCATTTAATGGAGCGAACGCGCCTTCGGAGCCGTATTTGTTGAAATCCCCCTTCACGTTGTAATGCACAATGTCGGGAATGTCGCCGGATACCATCATCAGATTGAACATTTCCTTGCTGTTGGTCGCCGTCTGCGATGCGGTTCCCTTCAACGTCACATTCGTACGCTTAGCCGCTTCCTTGAACACCGGGAAATTGTTGTCGTAAATATACCGGTCACCGTAATGCATATGCATCGTCAACTCCACCGGCTTGCCCAACTCCCGGCCTTGATCCGGTGCAGACGAAGGCACTGCTTCCTTGGCATCCTGACCGCATCCTGCCGCCGATAAAGCCACAACCAACGTCAGCGCAGCCCCTACTCCTTTTTTCCATACCAGTTGCTTCATATTTATACGTCCCCCTTATGTGTAGTGGAGCCAACTTACCCTTTCACCGAACCGACCAAGGCCCCTTTGGCAAAATATTTCTGAATTAGCGGATAGACGACCATCATCGGGATGATGGAAACAATAATAGTGGCGTAAATGACCGTCTCCTGGGAAACGAGTGTCGCGGAGCCGAAATCGACCAACTGCTCGCTCAGGTTGTTTTCCACAATCAGCTTCTTCAGCAGCACCTGCAGCGGAATTTTATCTTTATCCTTCAGGACGATCATCGCCCAGAAGTACCCATTCCAGCGTGTAACGGCATAGAACAACCCGACCGTCATCAGCGAAGCCCGGGACAACGGCAAGTACACCGTCCATAAAATCCGGTAATCGCCTGCGCCGTCAATCTTCGCCGCCTCCTCCAGTTCCACGGGCACGCTTTGGAAAAACGTACGCAGCAGAAACACATAGAAGGTCGTCACCGCGAACGCGATAATGATGGTAAAGCGCTCATTCAGCATGCCCATATCCCGCAAATTCAGATAGAAAGGAATCATCCCGGCGTGAAACCACATCGTCAGCGCGATCAGAAAGTTGATGACTCCCTTCCCCTTCAACCTTTTCTTGGATAGTGGGTAAGCCCCACAAATCGTCAGAAACAAGCTTACCAACGTGCCCACGACCGTGTAATAGAGCGTGTTGGCGTAGGCCACCCAGATGCTTTTCTGCATCAGGACTTTGACATAAGCCTCAAGATTGATGTTCACCGGCAGCAGCAGCACCTTGCCGGATACGACCGCATCGCCAGAGCTCAGCGAGGCCGACAGCACATACACGAACGGATACAGCGCAGCAAGTCCAATCATCGATAACAAGAGCGTATTGACCGCATTGAAGCATTTATCACCTAACGAGGTTCTCATTCCATTCACCTACCAAAGTCCAGTCTCGGTCAGCTTCTTGCTGAGCCGGTTAGCCATAATAACGAGCAGCAGACTGACGCTGGCGTTGAACAACCCAGCGGCTGTCGCCAGATCGTACTGCCCTTCCTGCAGACCGGACCTGTACACATAGGTGCTGATCACGTCCGCCGTCTCATATGTTGCGGGCTGATAGAGCAGTATAATCGCTTCGTAGCCAACTTCCATCAGTTGTCCGATCTTGAGGATCAGCATGATCGCAATCGTCGGAATGATCGAAGGCAGCGTGACATTCCATATTAGCTGGAAGCGGCCAGCCCCGTCGATCTTCGCCGCCTCGTACAGCGCCGGGTTCACCCCGGCCAATGCCGCAATGTACACGATGGCG
Source organism: Paenibacillus sp. LjRoot153 (assembly GCF_964253085.1). NCBI lineage: Bacteria > Bacillati > Bacillota > Bacilli > Caryophanales > Paenibacillaceae > Paenibacillus > Paenibacillus sp. LjRoot153. The sequence continues at coordinate 1,345,200 of NZ_CAXUQH020000001.1, read as the reverse complement.
CCGAAGCCCATCTCCTTCCATATATCCATGGAAATAATATAGATGATCCGGAAGTACTCCGGCTTCGTCAGGAAATACAGCTTTTCCCCCCCGAACAGCTGGAGGATGGAATTGACGACACCTGTCGAAGGGGCGAGAAAGTTCGTGACGATGCCTGCCACCACCACGATGGAAATAAAATGCGGCAAATACGTAAACGTCTGGACGAATTTCTGGAAAAGCCGGTTTCTCACTTCGTTCAGCAGCAGCGCCAGCACGATCGGCGCTGGGAAGGCGAAGATCAGCTGATATAAGCTGAGCAGCAGCGTGTTTTTCAGCGTTCTCCCGAAATACGGGCCATTAAAAAATTGTTTAAAATGCTCCAGCCCGACCCAGGCGCTGCCCTCGATGCCTTTGAACAGGCTGAAATCCTTGAAGGCGATCTGCAGACCATACATCGGTTTGTACATAAATAACGCATACCAAGCCAAGAATGGTATCAGCAGTAAATACAGCCGCCATTCCTGTACAATATGCTTTCTGATCGTTACCACCAAAAGCGCTTTCAACTCCCCCTACTTCTAGGATCATTTGTCGTATCCCGGATACAGTTCTCACTTTAACGAACAGGGTTGGAGGCGTCTATCACCATGATTTTGGTATCACCATCATTTCACGAAAAGGAGGAAAATCGACGTATTTTAGCTATCGAGCTTCGTTCAGACCCGCTATTTCTTCGCATATTGACCGGGAGAGATACCCTCATATTTACGGAACATGCGGATGAAGGTGTTAACGTTATTGCAGCCCACCCGCAAAGCCAGCTCAGCGATTTTCACCTTCTCCGTGTCCATAATTTCTTTGGCCTTCTTCACCCGATACAGGTTTAGGTAATCCTTGAAGTTTTCACCCGTATGCTTCTTGAAGGCTCCGCTAATATAGCCAAGTGAGAATCGATGCATTTCCGCAATCTCCGACAAAGACAGGTCGCGAGTGTAATGCTCATGCACGTAGTCGACGATGCCCTGCATCTGTGTCTGATCCAGCATCGTCTGCTCCGAATGAATGAGTCCGATCAACCGCTCGAACAGCTCAAACAAGGCTGACCTTGCCTCGACATCCTCAGCCGCATGATGAAGCTTCCGGAGTGCCTCCGCCACTTCGCCCTCATCCGTATCCAGTACTTTGTTCAACTGCTGGAGAATCCGGTTTACCGTGTTTTGTAGTGCGTATACGAAATGCGTCCAGCCGGTTCCGCCGATCGCCTCCCTGCTCCGATTCTCATCCAACAACCGCTGCAGCAGGAGGAAAACGTTCTCCCGTTGTCCGCGAATGACACTCCCGATCAGCTCGCGCTCCCCATCGAGCGGATAATAAAACCGGTCGTTCATCTGTCCGTCCAGATCGCTTCGCACGATGACGAGACGGGAGGTGCGCAGTACCCCATAATCCAGCCACTGCACCGCCTGCCGGTAAGCCCTTTCCCACTCGCCGCCCGCCAGAACCGGGTCGCCCAGCGCAGCGACCAGACGCAAGCCGACGCTCGCCTCGATCTCCATCAGCACCGAGCTTACGATCCGCTTCGCCAGTTCGCTATCGTCCCCCTGCAGCATGATGCCCATGCGACGGTAGTCGAAATCGAATACTTCGCACAAGCCTTCCTTACTCAGCCGCTCCGAGAGCAGCAATTGGAGCTGCGACTTAAACGTAACGAGAGCTTCCTTCGTGTAGTGGCTCGCCACCTCCGAATAGCTGGCGAATTCAACAACGCATACCAGGCTTGGCGAGGCTAGCCAGACGAGGCCGTGCTTCTCCAGCTCAGCGGCCGCCCGTTCCTGCGGCAGCAAGCCATGGAGCATGTCCCGCAGCAGCTTGTCCTTGAGCGAAACCTTGCTTTGCATCATCGCTTGCCGCATCTGTACGTTAGCCCTCTTCATCCGGGCTGTCGTATCACGTATAAACGTAAATTCATCCCTTTCCTCCGAATCCTTCTCCTCTAGGTCTTCATCCGAGCGCAGCAAGCTGACGACATGGCCGATCGGCAGGTACATCCGGCGGGAAATCCAGTAGGCCAGGCCCCCGCCGAGCAGCAGCAGCAGTACATAGACAAAACCCGTTACCGTTAACTGTTCCTTCATCGCCGACCAGGGGGCGAACCGTTCCGCCACGTAGACAAACGTCCAAGTTGGCAACACCTGGGAGCGCAGCGTATGCACGGACAAACCGTCTCGGAACGAAAGGCCGTCTTTTCCTGACTGAACCGTCGGCAGCACGTTATCGCGAACCTCATCTTTCCGCTCCGGCTGGAAAGCGGACTTGTAGGCGAGCAGCCGCTCCCCATCCAGAATGGCGATGGCACTTTCGCCGTCAAGCCCGAGTACCGGCAGTAGATAACGTTCGTGGAAGGATAAATAGAAGTACAAAGCGCTGCCCGAGAGCACTTCCACTTTTTTCGTAAGTGTAATCAGAGTATCGGCTTCGTATGGCTTCGGAGTCCGCCGCACCCCCATGTCTTCGGCCTCGTTCGAATCGGGCGTCAAGCCCATTTCGTTCCAGTACCGGTCCTTTGTAATCGTGTAGCTGGGCGTGATGACCAGATCGTCATTGTCCTTGGTAATGTCTATCCGGTAGCCGAAGTCACGGAACGCATTGCTGCTCTTCTGAAGCTCATTATAGATGCTCGTAATGTTCGCATAGTCCCGCTGCGGATTGCGCGCGTACGCGACAATCGTCTCCTGTTCCTTCATCTGGTCCGACAGCGTAAGTGCGAAGCGCAATTTCATATCCGCCTGATCGCGCATTTGTTCCAGATAGACCGCCTGCTTGCGGTACAGTTCCCGGTTGACGTGCTCGTTGCTCTGGTAAATGAATAAGCCTGCCGCAATCAGTGTATAGAGAATCACCAGCACCAGATAGGCGGACAGCAGCTTGAGAAAAAATCTTTTTTTGATCATGGGAACCCTCCTCTATCTACGAAAGAGATTCAGATACTATAACCGTAAGGCGACGGTCTGTCTATCATCAATATTTTGCTATCGCGATTTCTTCACGAATCTGCTCTCGGAAGTGTCGTACTGCCGCGCAGATCGCGTAGATTGATGGTTTTCCGCAAAAACACAATTAGTTCCTGCAAACGTATTTGGACAATCACCAATTGTGAAAATGAAATAAAGCAAAAATCCATCCCTCAAGGATGGATTTTTGTAATTGCGACCTGTTTTCAGATTGGGGTTAAATGAGCCTCGCCATCAGTAAAATTTTAACGTGCTTATGAAAAAACACCTTAATTTGATCTTACTACTTGGTTACATTTACTATCTTCGTATCACTGGAAGTGGTTCCCGCATAGTTGACGAGCTCACCACGATATTGATAGGTGCCAATTGCTCTATTCGTTATGGTCGTTACTCCCCCTTGGACGTACGGTGAATTACTCGTCAGTGCTTGTGTATAAATGAGAACACCGTTCTCATATAAATAATACACACCGCCATTGGTTCCCCACCACATATTCATGCTGACTTTGAAATTCCCGTCGCCATCCCAATTGTCATTTGAAAGGACCGGTTTAGCCGGTGTTGCCTGAGTAACGATAACGGTCATAATGTCACTTCTCGTTGTGCCAAAAGTATTGGTGAGTTCAGCGTAGTAGCGGTAGGTCCCATTCATCTTGTAGGTAACTGACGTTACGGTAGATTGGGCACTCGGTGAATTATCCACAAGAATTTGGGTCTCGATGAGCACATCATTTTCATACAGCTTATAGATTCTACCGTTATCTCCCCACCACATATCCATTTTCACCCTGTAATTACCGTCTTGAATGCCAGTATCAAATCCATTGTCATTAGATAGATCAGGTTTTCCCGGCACACCTTTGCTTTTCGTAATCATGTTGTTTACGGTTGCGGTCGCAGTACCTTGATTGCCTGCATCATCAACAAATTCAAAAGTAAAGCTGCCGTTCATGAGGAACGAGTAGCTGTTTGCCCCCCCGTTGTTCGTGATCGTTACATGTTCGCTTGGCGTAATGGACGCTACTACAATATCATTGGTCGGTGTTGTGCTGCTATATGCGACCGATGCAGTCGGCACTGTCATGTCTGCAATGTCTACGATCGTCATCGAATAAGGCTTCAATTGGATCTGTCCGGCAAAACTTGAGACAGGTGCCTCTGGCAACGGATTGACCTGAGGAGCGTCCAGCCAGCTCGCATTCGGATTGGTGAGGTAATCCGGCAAAGGATTTTCTCCCCCGTATATCCAATTCGTCTTGAGCGCCGCTCCTGGTACGGATACGTTAACTGGGTTCATCGTGCGGTTGGCAAATACGACCTTCTTAATGCCGCTTGCATCGCCGAATCCCCATGCGCCAACATCCGCGACATTATAATATACATTCGTTGCTATAAAGCGAAGTTTTTCATTTTGAACATTGCCCTGTGCGAGATTGATCTTGTAGAAACTGCTGTTTGCGTCAAGCAAATCGCCCAATGCTTTAAATACATGAAAATTCGGTAATTTGACGAGATCGCCATTCGATGCCTGCTGCACGATTCCAAACCCCTGAGTATCCACCATCGCGTGCACGTCGGTAATCGTCACTGCGCCTGACTCGATCATTTGCAGCACCCGTTCCATACTGTGGATCGCAAATCCTGGTGTCTTCATGAACTGTTTGCGTGCCTTCTCGTTTAAGTCCGTCTCTCCGAAAATGACCGTCGGAAGCGAGGACCATTCCGTTACCCACATTTCCTTGCCCGGGAATTGATTTTTTTGAATGATGAGCCCTTCCAATGCGCTTTGGTTATACGTATACAAATAGTCCATCATCTTGCTGTTCGTCAAATCATTCAGATACGGAATAGGGGAATACACATGGACGATGATCGCATCGTAGAAACTGGTGTCTTGCGCCAGGCTCTGGTTCCAAGCAGCAACCCGTCCCCCCTGCGTTGCTCCCCAGTCGACGTTAGGATCTGGCTGATTATTGGGGTCAGCAGCGATCCTGTCTTCAAGGTCTTTTGCGACCGCGACAATACCAACTTTTATGGTTGGGTCGATGTTTTTGATGCCCTGATAAATCAATTTGCATTTTGCAATGTACTCGTTTACCGATGGAAATGCTTTATCAAAGAAAATGGAATATAGCTCATTCCCCATTTCCACATAAATAGGCTGGGTTGTCAGCTGCTTCATCTGCCGAATTTGAGTCATAATTTCATCTACCGACTGTGAGATGACGTTCAAGTCATATACGTACGGCACACCCAAAGTATTAGCCAGATGGTACGAATTCGCAAGGGATAGCCCAGGAAAACCCGGCTTTAAGCTTACATTTTCAATAGCCCCGATCGTTTTATTTCCGTAAAATTGCTGATAACGCGGATCCTTCGAATTAATAAGGGTACCTTCGTTATACATGTAGAAATCAGCACCTGTTCCATCCGGACCACGCACGTTTTGCAGCTTGAGTTCCATGCCGAGATTATCATGACTTGCAGGTTGAAAATCGGTCACCCTGCCGATTTTTAAAACTTGTTCGTTATGCACCCCTAATAGATAAGGCGACAAAGCATTCGGAGTCGTATCGATCTGGAATTCCGCCGATGAAACGGTTGGACCCGGTATAGGATTCACCGTAACCTGGGTTGTGGCCGAAAATCCGCCGTCTACCGTAGTAACAGTAACCGTCGTCGTCCCGGCGGACAACGCTTTGATGGCTCTAGACTTGCTTGCTCCGCCGACCAAGCTTGCCACGGATGGGTCGCTGATTGACCATACGGTGAACAAGTTATCGGCATCAGTTGGAGCGATCGTCGCTGTAAGTTCCTCGGATTCCCCTACATATAGCGAAGTACTGGCCTTATTTAGGGAAACGCCTGTTGGCCGGACATAGACGACAACGTCACTCTTATCATGATAAGAACCGTCATACGTTGCAGCGGTAATAGTAGCCTGCCCCTTTGCGACGGCTGTGACAACACCAGTTTGATCGACTGTTGCTACAGCATGGTTGCTTGAGCTCAATACGACATTCTTGCCAGTTTTATTGGTGATCGGAATAGGCGCGCTATTTCCTCTGGCGTAAGCGGCCAGCTTGGTGCCCATGACTAACTTCGAGCTTTCATGGTTCCAAATTTTAATATCATCAATAGTCGCCTTTAGATTGTAAGTAGTCAACTGCACCTTGCCAAATGAATAAGCAACGTTGGAAATGGCTCCCGCAAACGTATAATCAGCATCCGCTGCGGTTTTTACATATACTTGAACCGAATCGTCCAAAGCAGCCAGTTTGATATCGTAATCTACCCCTTGATTAAATGTCCCGGAATAAAAAGACTGCTCCGTACCGCCTGCTTTAATATAGCTTAATCCGGTCCCCCTGATCAGCAGCCGTGTGTAATCGGATTCGCTCACATATCTAAGCTTAATGGAAATGAAGTTTCCGGCCAAATTGTCTCCACGATTAAACCGCATCGCAATCGTCTGATTTCTCCATTGTGCATTCGCCCCTTTGAGTTCAATCAGAGAGGAAGCGGTTGTTGTCGAAGATAAGCGGGAATTATCAACCATCCAAGTGCCCTGTACAGGATTCCATAGATTCATACCATTGCTGAAATCGTCCTGGAACTGCAACACCCCTATGGAATCCACCGGATCTTTCACATAGATATCGAATTTCACTTGCGACAAATTGTCTGCCGTAGCGGCAGTAATAGTAACTAGTCCTCTGCTTAACCCGGTAACCACACCGTTTCCATCAACAGTTACCTTCGCCGCATCGCCAGAAGTCCATATAACCGAATTTCCAGTCGCATTTATTAATTGCAAATTGGATTGACTTCCCACGTTCAAAGAAGACAATATGTTTCCGTTAGCCATAAAAGCCGAATCGCGCAAATTGACAACGCTTACATTATCGAGCTGCGCTTTATCGTTGAAGGTTGAAAATCTGACCTTTCCGCTTTGAACGGGTACACCCGTAATCGTTCCTACACTCGTATAATTGGTTTCCGATTCAGTTTTTGCATATACGGTTGCCGTGCTTCCCGATATATTCATCTTGATGTCGTAGTTACTGCCAACGGTAAATTTATAGCCGGAAAGGGACACCTCGCTAGACCCATTAATGGTATAACTTAACCCGATAGGCCGGATCATCAAGCTCAAATTGCTGGTATTGCTACTATATCTCGTATATACTCTTGTAAATCCACCTCCTGGCGTTTCCAAGATTTTCAGCCTAAAATCAACGATTTGATCCTGCCAAACCGAATTCGTCCCTTTCATCTCAATATTGTTCGAGCTGGACGATGTAACGCGAAGTGCGCCGTTATCGACGACCCATGACCCGTTAATTCCATTCCACAGTGACATCCCTGCACTGAAATCATCCTGAAATTGAAGGACGCCTGTACTTCCGGCGGCAAATCCTTTAGGTAGCGGGAGTAACAACGAAACTAGAAGAGTACATAAAATGAGCCCCGACATTATCTTTTTATACATCATGCATCCACCCTTTCTTTATTATATAATTCAATAATGTAAGCGTTTCACTTTCAATCTAAAAAGAAAACAACAAGGTTGTTCCGTGCCTACTTGAACACAGAGCAGCCTTGCTGCCCCCTCTTACAAACTACTTATTCCACAATCTCACATTGGAATTCATTGGCTCCCAAACGAATCACTCGGTTTTGGAAAGAAATCTGCTTCTCCTCAGCGGTATCATTCCAAAATACGAAGAGTCTTCTCGCATGATGAACGTATTCCGTTTTGATGATTCCCTCAGGCAGCTCCATATCAGTACCCAGTGAAAAAGTACCGTGATAGAAAAATTCGGCGTAGCGATCGCGTAAGGCGATCAGTTCCTTAACGTGGCTCGCATAGGCCGGAGCCGCAGTCACTGTTGCCCGAGAGCGGTAAATAGCAATGTCAAAGCGGTATCCATACACAAAAGCGAAGTGAAGCTGCTGTTTAAAATCGCTTCTCTCATCATGCATGTAGCGATTGGACATAATCGTCTCGGGGAACGTTTGCCGATAAAGCTCAGGGAACGACTCTTCGTCTTTAAAACTCGCGTATTGGCAACTATGATGGAAATCCAGGAGAGGCGCATAGCAGTCGACAACGAATTCAGAGCCGAAAGCTTTATCCCCTGTGCATAATTCACGCATTTGCTGCAAATTGCGCCGCCGATAAACCGTCTCGTTATCCCCCCGGTTTCCATGATCATGCGAAGCATCGAAACAGAGATGTGGAAAATGTCCAGCGATCTGATCGTAGAAAATGGAGTCCGGGTTGTAGCTTAGTTTTTGTTGACCGATCTGGGTAAGATGCTTATTCCATTCATCGGTCGCCTGACAGGCAGACACAAAGCTTTTGTAGCCAAAATTGCGCAGCAGCATGCCGTCATTGTTGAATTTATAATGCTCCCTGTACTCCATGCCATCAATATTTTTACGGCAAATCCGATATCCGGTTTCCTTGTAATAGTCTGATTTTACATCGATCAATACACCATTTGTGTAAAGCGCAACACGTCCCCCCCGACGCTGCACTTCCGCAATCGCTGCTTTAAACCCTTCTTCTCCGCCAAGAGCAGGATCAGGTTCATAAACCGGATAACCGTTATCGAAGCCGCCTTTCCACCATCCGAAGAGCAGAATCATTTCCACCCCGACTGCCTTGCCTTCCTCGTAGACTCGGGGTAAATCTTCATAACGGAAGTAAATTTTGCCGAACTGATGCTTCATAATGATTCGCTGCCAACCCGGGAGCTTCTGTACCCAATCGGGTTTCTGCGGTTCACTAAACCAACCGTCCGCCCATTGCCGGTAAATGGCCGAGCCTTGCCGCCAATCCCCGGGAACGAAGGCGACTACAGAGGTTGGGGAGGAAACTTCTTCTCCTCCTTGCACCAAAGGAAACTGAGAAACGGCTAGAACGAGACGCGGATCGCTGTTGCGCGGGCCTATTCCTGCGGCCAACACACACGTAGTGAAGTTGTCATCATGCCTTCCTACATAAAAGAAATGCGAACCGCTCTGCACACCGAACCAAGCCATACTGCCGAAACTCGGATAGGTCATGTCGAGCCAAATCTCATGGTCATCACTGGACATGTATTCAGTATGAGCCTTGTCAATTGCCGTCCAAGGATCTGCAAGTCGGTGTCCATGCCCCTGACTGCGGTACAGGACATCGCGAGAACGCTGTTCATCTGCAACGACGGATACATCTACGAACGGAAGTTTGACCTCATTAACCCTTACTTCGCTCTGATTGGTTACCTTGTATGAGAAGTGCAATTGCTCTCCTTCTACGAGGACCTGCACCCGAAACAATACGGGATAGGTATTCCCGTCCTCTGCTTCGAGCTGATTGTATTGGATAGCCAATCCACCCTCAATTTCGGTTACCGTCCCGCTCTGAAGACTTGAACGAACGGACATGTCGCGAAACTCGCCGTCATCCAGTTGAATTCTCCAGAAATCCGCTCCTGCACTCTCTTGTAATAGAAGTCCCTCCGCCGACCATCGTACGGATCGTCCCTGCGGATCTACAGCAAACTGTAATTGTCCTGCCTTAAGTGAAAAAGTCATTTTCCCAATCTGTCCTTTCCTTATCGTAAATAAAGACCGCCGTTCACATCCAGAATAATTCCGGTAATGTACCTAGCCTCATCGCTGGCTAGGAATACCGCCGCAGCCGCAACGTCTTCAAGCTTCCCTAAGCCTAAGGGGACGGATTCCGTTAAACTCTTTACCTTCTCATCCCCATGCGTTTGAAGTAATAATTCGGTTTCGATGATGCCCGGAGCGATCGCGTTAACGGTAATGCCATAAGGAGCGGCCGTGCGAGCGAGCGTTTTTGTGAAGCCGATCTGTCCACTTTTACTAGCAGCGTAGTGAACATGGCCATACAAGGCACCCTGATGTCCAACGACCGAACTGATGGAAATAATCCTTCCGCTTTTTTGCGGCATCATGATGTCCATGGCATACTTCGAGCATAAAAAGGTGCTCGTCAAGTTGTTGTTGATGATTTCATTCCAACTTTGCAGCGACGTTTCGCCTATCGTTTCCGCCCTGGAAGTGCCGGCATTGTTGACCAATATATCGAGGCGTCCATACTTCTCTACCGCCACATGAAACAATCTCTGGACATCCTCTTCTTGGCTGACATTAGCTTGAATCGCAATGGCATCCCGCCCCATCGCCTTGACCTGCTCAACAAGTTGAAGTGCGCTTTCCGTGATCTCCAGAGCGTTAATAATCACATTAGCTCCCGCTTCAGCCATTCCTAAGATCATCCCGCGTCCGAGACCTTGCGATGACCCCGTTACCATGACCACTTTGCCAGATAAATCAAACATAACGATGCTTCACCTCGGTTTCTAAAATGATTTAAAAGTAATGCTCGGCAGCCGGTGGTCGTATTTGAATAAGTTGCCCGTTATAATGCCTTAAATCGTGCGGGACAAAAGGATATTTAATGGCTGAGTCTTCATACAGTTCAATGCCTAACCCCGGTTTATCCGGGATCGTCATATAGCCATCCTCGAAATGCAGCTGTTCGTCCGTTATCTCTTTGCGCCAAGGCACATCACTTGCCATAATTTCCAGATAAAAAAAGTTAGGCGTGCAGGCAGCCAATTGAAGTGTAGCTGCGTTAGCTATAGGGCCGCTTGGATTGTGCGGGGCGAATGGAATATAGTTCGCTTCCGCCATTGCTGCAATTTTGCGGCATTCCATAATGCCGCCAGCATGGCTGATATCCGGCTGCACATAGTCAAGCGCTCTTCGCTTGAACACTTCACTGAATCCTTGTCGCGTAAACAATCGTTCTCCGCCTGCGATAGCCACCGGAGATTTCCGCCTTACATCTACCATGGCATCCAAGTTATCTGGCGGAACTGGTTCTTCGAACCACACTGGCTTGAAAGCTTCAATCTCCTTAGCGATATTAATCGCTGTAGGTACATTAAACCGGCCATGCCCTTCAATAAACAGATCCATGTCATAACCGACGGCATCTCTCACAATGCCTATGCATGCGAGAGCCTTATCCATTTCCTCATTCGAGAGGGTCATGTACGCTTTGCCGAACGGATCCCACTTGAGCCCTTTGAATCCTCGCTCCATCGCTTCCTTGGCTTTTACACCAAAATCCTCTACGCAAGTGGCGCCGGCAAACCATCCATTGGCATACACCTTCACCTTATCGTGAACCTTGCCCCCAAGCAGCCTGTGAACCGGAACGCTTAGTGATTTACCGTTAATGTCCCACAATGCCATTTCCACTGCACTAAGCGCAGACATCAGAACGGCTCCACCCCGCCAGTAGGCATCACGATATATATTGTGATAGTGCGCTTCGATATCAAACGGGCTTTTACCGATTAGGTAACGTTTTATATCTTCTATTGCCCCAGTTACAGCATTCTCTTTATACTCCAGCGTTGCTTCGCCAACCCCTGAAATACCTTCATCTGTGTAAATTTTGACGAATACGAAGTTTGTCCGGTAACAATCGACGACAAACGTATTCACGCCAGTAATTTTCATCTCCACACCCCTAAGAAACATGTCATATTTGTTCTCACGGACTGAATCGCCGCCCCTTGCACTCGATAGATAACACCCCCCAGAGCTGTTTGCTATGCAAAGTGATCTGGGGGGTGCGAAAGATAAGTTTTTCACCAAAGTATAGTTCCGGTAGCGTTAATCGCTGCTATCAGCCGTTACTTCAGCGGCTTGAAATCCGGCTGCAGATACTTGTTTAAATCCACCGTTTTCGCTTCCACATTGGCAGCCGTCAGTTTGTTGAACGCATCTCCCAGCTCTTGCAGTCCCTTCTCAATTTCCGGAAGCTCCTTGCCCCTGATAAACAGCTCCGACATGACGTCATTTACAACGGACGCTTTTTTGACATCGATTGAGCCCACTTTAAGCGGAGGGTTTAAAACGGAATAATCCAGCAGTGGCGCCACCGGATAATTCGTTGACTTCCCGTTGATGACAAAACCTGCTGATCCCTTGCGATCCACTGGTTGAATCGATTTTTCCTGAGCGGCAAGGTTTGTAAAGGAACCGAGACCCTTTTTGGCCAGCGTCACAAACATTTCATCGGAGATCATGAATTCCCATACCTTCTTTGCTTCTTTAAGATGCTCCGTTTTTTTGTTGATGCTGAATCCGCCCGCTGTCTCGTAGCCAGGCCCCCCCAGAACTTTCCCTGCCCAAGTAGGGAAGTCTGCCACGGCCCAGTCGATTTTTGCTGGAAACTGATCGTTGAATACCCCGATATCCCAGGTTGCGGCGGACAGCATGCCGATATTGCCCTCGGAAAACTGGGCGCGGATCATATCGTTGTCATAATTGCCTACGCCAGGAAAGACGCTGCCTTCCTTATTCACATCAATCCACCACTTCACATATTTAGCAAAAGGCGAAAAGTCATATTTTCCAGTTACGGCATTCCAGCCATCCCTGCCATAAATGTCTCCCGAAACAACTGCCGGATAAGTCACATAATACCGCCAGAATGCCGACTGCTTGATCGGCAGACCGAGACCGAACTTCTTGCCGCCTCCACTGGCTGTTATCTGTTTCGCATATTGCTGCATTTCCTGCCAGGTCGTTGGAGGTTTCTCTGGATCAAGTCCGGATGCTTTGAACAAATCCTTATTGTAAACTAATTTAAAAGTGGTGACGTTTTCAAAGACACGATCCAGTTCACCATTCTTGGAGGTTGGTGGAGCTGTAAGAGCGGATTTATCAAAGCGTTTGCGAATTTCCGGTGTGATCAAGGGATTCAAATCCAGTGGATAATCCGCAGTGGACAGATCGGGCGTATAATAAGCAATATCCGGAAGTTTACCCGCATTCAGCGCAAGCTTCAACTGCTCGTTATAGTTGTCCGAGTAAACCTTATAGTCAATTTGGATATTGTCAGGATTCGTTTCATTGAACTTTTTGATTAAGCCCTCACGAACCTCAAGATCATGCCGCGTGTTGGTCCAAACCTTGATCGTCACTTTTTCCTTAGGCTTTTCTTTCTCTACCCCCGCGGTGCTGCTGGCAACCTTGCCATTGTTTGTACCTGACGAGCACCCGGCAGACAAAGCCAGCGCCACGGCAGCTATCGTAATCAAACTGCGGCTTCCCCATTTACTTCTACTCAATTGCTTCAACCCCTCATCTTGATTTGAATTACACCCTCATTATAGAAAGGAATCCACCCGCAGTTAACCCCTCAAAACTCGTATTTACTGACAAACCAGCCACGATTATGGAAGCCCTTCCACAAAGGGAAGCAGCAGCTCAAAGCATTTTCCCCGCTCCAACTTCTTCATCCGCAGGCCACTATCTCCACCAAAATAAAGTCGGATCCGCTCATGAACATTACGGATGCCAAAGGAGTCCGGATCGGGAACCTGCTCGCTGAGCAGCCGCTGTACCCGCTCCTCGTCCAGAATTTGTCCATCATCAAAGACACTAATGCAAAAAGCATCCTCTGCTACGCGCCAGCCTTCAACCTTGATAAGACTTCCACCCGCCTGGCGGCTCATTCCGTACATGATGGCGTTCTCCACCAGCGGCTGAAGCGAGATTTTCACAATCTCCTGCTGCATGAATTCCTCAGGGATCTGGATGGCAATCGTAAACTGCCCCTTGTAGCGGATTTGCTGCATGCCAATATAGTTATTCAGGTGCCTGAGCTCCTGCTCAACGGTCACGACATCGATCTGATCCAGGCCTCCTCGAAGAAAGCCGCTTAGATATTCAATCATATTAGTAAGCTCTCGATCCTTGTGCTCCAGCGCTTTCCACTGGATAGTATCCAGGCTGTTGTAGAGAAAATGCGGGTTAATCTGATACTGCAACAGCCTCAGTCGGTACTCCTTCTTCAGTACCTGCTCCTGACGGATTTCCATTAACAGTTCACGAATCCCGTCATAGAGGACGCCGATTTCATCCGCCCGCACCAAAGGCGGGATGTGCATGTTGACCCCCTCGCTTTTCTTTCGGACAACCAGCGAGGCCAACCGTTCAATCGGCCGGGAGAAATTCCGTGCCAGCCTGATGGAGAGCAGCGTCATACCCAACAGCAATAGCCCCACCAGGCCGATGGTCCATTGATATACCTTATAGAGCGGCAGCAGCACTTGATGCCGTGGTACAATGCCGAGCAGCATCCATTCCGCCCCAATCGTTCGTATGGAAAAATAGCTATCCCCTTCTGTAAAGCTGTATTCCGACTTGTCCATACTCTTCTCTTCAGGAAGATGAAGGATTCTCGACTGGAGATCCGCATTCTCCACCGTTCCCGGAGAACGGATTAATCTTCCATTCCCGGCATCAACAATAAGATATTGGCTTTGGCCAAGATGCTGCGGCCCTTCCAGCATTGCGCTCATGGAGCTGTACGGGATGGTAATCAGAAGACAACCGTGCAATTGCTGAGCGGCAACACTTCCTAAAGGAACGACCCAGGTGAATTCCCCCGCTGTTTTATCGTCAGACAGCCAGTAAACGTGTTCAAGTGTTCGTTTATCCAGGGAAAAGCTCTCAATACGTGCGGGATCATTTTTTACAGGAAGGCCGTAGCTGGAAAGATAGTGATTTCGAGGCAAGAGAAAGGAAACGCGAAAGTCCGCGTTAATATACTTGATATTGGTCAGGTACTGAGATAGCCGGTTGGCCACCTCTACCTGCCTGAGAATAGGAGCTTGCGGATTTGCAAAAGCCTGCATCAGCTCTTCATCCTGAAGAAACAGCCCCTCTGCTGTTTGGAATTCCTGATATAGCTGCCCTAGAGGGGCAGCTGTGCGGGACATGATCAAGTCCGCGCTTTCTTCCAATTGCCGGGTAAATAAATTGGAGGTCACAAGGATATTAACAAGGCCGACAACCAGAAGTGGGAGGAGCGCCAATGCGAGCATTAGCAAGAACAGCTTTTGGTGAAACCGACGGAAAGGCGGGCGGCGTTTCTTCATACTAGAGCCCCCCGATACTCCGAGGGTGTCATGCCATATTCCCTTTTGAACAACTTCACAAAATGCTCTACCTTGTTGTACCCGACTTTATAGGACACCTCATAAACCTTAAGCGTGGGATCTTTCAGCAGCCTAATGGCTGCGCCCATGCGAGCCCGAAGCAGGTGTACACGGAAGGTGACTCCCGTTTGCTGCTTGAACAGCTCACTTAAGTAAACCGGGGAAAGGCCTAAATCCTCGGCAATGGTGGTCAATTGGAGATCCTGTTCGTATTCCCTGCCAATCCGCTCCAGGGCAAGACGAATCAACCGATGAAGGCCTTTGCCATGCCGCTGACGGAGCAAATGATGGATCTCATGGGTAAAGAAATACAGAAGTTCCTTAATTTTCGAATGACCGGAGATGCGCATCCTTAAGTCATCTGTACTCGGCAAAAGTCCTTCACCCTGGGCCCCAGCATGCTCCCGGATCGTGGACAGCCATTCAAAGCACCAACGCTGAGCCGCATTCAGATCCCATTCCACAAAGGCAGGAGCCAGTTGGTTGAGCCACTCTATCACTCGGTCTGTATCCCCCTGCAGCATCCACCCGATGAGCTCCGCCATAGGCTTCGTCCATTGCACATAGGCCATTTCGTCTCGAGACGGCAAAAGAAAGCGAACCGGCTCCTCCGGATTCGCTCCCATATATTCCATCATTTTCTCTGTTTCCCAAAATAATCCCGACAGTTGGAGCGGACTTTGTCCAGGCTCTGAAATCATAATGTGTACTTTCTTTTTGGTGAATCGTTCTATACAATCGTATAATCGCCAGGCAAAGACGAGGAGCTCCTCTTGGGAGCTGATGCCTCCCGTAACCAGCAGCCATTTACCGAAGGAAAGGCGAATCGGGCAAATAGCCTCGTATTCGGCTATAAGCTCGAACATGACATTCTGCACGGCAAACTGGTCAATCTTAGCAGTCTCTATATGACCGTGTTGATCAGCCCCATCCAGCGTAATCAGGTGCAGTCTCAACTCGCCATCTAGCAGCCATTTCAGCCCTACCTGAACACACTCCTCTTTCCACTCATAGCCAGGCTGATCTCCTAATATGAGCTCTTGAATATACTGGGAGCGGATGGATTCCTCATAATAGCGATTGCGGCGGTCACGTTCTCTTAGCACCTTCAGTTGCTCCAGCCTATCCACCTGCTTAAGAAGAACCTGCAGTAATTCTTCAGGCTTCGTCGGCTTGAGAAGATAATCCGTTACACCCAACTGGAGTGCCCTGCGGGCATAATCGAATTCACTGTAAGCACTGAGAATGATAAACTGGGTATTCGGCCGATAGGCCTCAGCCCGGGCTATCATCTCTAGTCCTGTCATGTCCGGCATTCTGATGTCTGTAATGACAATATCCGGAGAAACGGCCCGGATTTTCTCCAGGGCACTCTCTCCGTCCTCTGCTACACTGGCAACCACGAGATCGTATTCTTCCCAAGGAATAATTGTGACTAGTCTTTCCCGAATAAAATGCTCATCATCCACAATCAACACTTTATACATGCTGCATCCTCCGATCTGTCAACCCTTCACAGCACCTTGCGCAAGTCCACCTACAATTTGCCGGTTTAAAACAATAAATACGACAAGTACGGGAATAACCGAAATCATGGAGCCCGCCAGCAACAAGTTCCAGGCTGCTGCTCCAGAACCCATATTCCGCAGTTCAACCACACCTACAGTCAGTGTTTTGGTATCCGGATTACCGATACTCATGACTAATGGGAAAATATAAGTGTTCCATTCCGCAATAAATTCCAACAGGAAAAAAGTAGCGGTAATCGGAGCCATCAACGGTAGTGTCAGTCGATAAAAACGCTTGAAATAGGATGCCCCATCAACAATTGCCGCCTCATCCATCTCCTTGCCGAGCGATTTAACGAAGCCTTCGTACAGGAAAACACTAGCCCCCAAACCATACAAGGCAGCAAGTGGGATCGTAAAAATACTGTTCGTCAATCCCCAATCCACGGCGAGCTTGAACTTTGGAAACAAAGTCATCGGACCTAGGCTGACGAACATCACCCCGATAACCAACAGAGAGAGTAGTCGTTTTCCAGGGAATTGGGTTCTGGCAAAAACATACCCAGACATCGCCCCCATAAACACACTCAGCCCAGAGCTAACCGTAGCAAAAACCACTGAGTTATAGAAATACAGGGAGAAATTCAGCTCTTCCCATACCTCCGAATAGTTGGAGAATATCCACTTCCGAGGTAGCAAGCCGCCACCTGTAATCAGTTCCTGATTGGATTTGAAGGAATAAAACAAGACGTAAAGCACCGGAATCAATGTTAGGATGGCGACGACAGACAAAATTACATACTTTAACCACTTTAACAGATGTTTCACTTTGCTGTCCTCCTTAATTATGATAATCCATTTTCTTAGTCAACTTGAAATAGCCTATCGATATCACGACCAGGATAAGTGCGGTAAACACCGCGACCGTTGCCCCGTAGCCATAATTGGTGCCTGCATCTCCTCCGAAAAACTGATGAAAAATATACAAGAAGGTCAGCTCGGTAGCATAGTTCGGTCCACCATCAGTAAGGACGAGAAAGGGGCCCATCGACTTGAGTGTCCCTAGAATAGACAGGAACAAAATCATCTGCAGAATCCGCCCCATCATTGGAAGGGAGATATAACGCACCCTGGTCCACCCCGTAGCTCCGTCGATATCAGCGCTTTCATAGACATCCTTCGGAATGCTGGTCAGACCTACAAGTAAAAGCAGCATATTGATCCCGAAATTCTGCCAGGCGTCTAAAACCATCCCGCTAACAAAAGCTGTCCACCCGCCTGACAGGAAGGCAATGGGTTGATCGATCAGGTTTAAGGCGAGCAGCAGCTGATTAAGCCCCCCGTTGTACGGGTTCAGCAGGATATAAACCACCAAGGCCATCGTTGAGGCCGGCAGAATGTAAGGCATAACAAACATGGCCCGAAACACATTTTTTCCTTTCATTTGCGAACTGAGGAACAGAGCCAGCATAAAGGCCAGAGGAAGCTCAAGGATGATTTTCAGGGAGAAAAGAGCCTGCTTCCAGAGGCTAGACCAGTAAATTTGATCATCCATCAGTCCTCGGAAATTTGCCAGCCCCGTAAACCGCTCCGGCCTAACACCATCATAGTAATAAAAAACGTATTTAACCGCCCAAGCAATCGGGTATAAGGAAAAAATAACAAAGCAGCAAACAGGAATCAGCAGCATGAGGTACGCGGCGCCATACTTTCTCCAAAAGAGTCGAAAGGGGTTTAGGGCTCTCACACTTACAGCCGGAGTGATGTCAGACTTTACGGATAAATCAGTCATCCCTTCCGACCTCCTTTATTCCATCTGCTGGCAGAAGGCCTCGTAGCCCCAACGAGGAAATCCAATGCTTCACGCTAGTATTCATGGGTATTGCCCCCTTCTTTGTATTGGTAACGCCATTATAGCACCACCCTTTTCGACAATCCCCCCCTTAAACTTTATATATACTGCACATAACTGGAGAAATTCTGGACCCGGATTCATGCTCCTGCCAAACAACCCCACAAAGCGGAGTCTTTGCGTGGAAATGCGGGTAAGAGAAATCACCAGCAGCGTCTTGGTTGCCTGGTGATTGGTTAGGTTAACTTATATAGTCCTCTCCTCTCAAAATCACTGCTGTGAATTTCTGAGGGCCGGGTATTTCTATATGCTCTTCAAGAAAGCAGTCGGCATCACGCCGACGCAATATCGACAAAAACAACCTCCCAAAGGCTAGACGGCCCGCGAGAGGTTGTTTTGTCAAGATTCTAATAAAAGTATCGATTTCGGATTGGCGTAATAACGGCATTAATGTCTAAATGATGATCCCGATTTTGCCGTTATCGACCTGAACCTTATAGCTTCTCGTTCGAACTTTCTCGTCAAAGATCGATTTCCCAGTCTTGATCTCGAATTCCCAGCCATGCCAAGGACAACGCACCAGCTCGCCATTGCGGCCGAATTCGTATTCGTATACCTTGGACGGCAGCGTTGTTCCGCAAACCGGACCTTTGCACAACGGAGCGCCTTCATGCGGACACCTGTTATGCAGCGCGTAATATTCGCCTCCTACGCAGTAGATTCCGATAGACCGGCCCTCGACATCCACGATCTTGCTCTTGCCATCCCGAATATCATCCGCTTCAGCTACATAATGGATTGCCATTGTTCATCCCCCCTCCTATATGCGATACAACGCTTTGGCGTTATCGTAAAATATTTTTTGCCGCGCTTCGAAGCTAAGCCGCTTCAAAATCTCCGCCGGCATATCGTTGTCCCAATGTGGATAGTCGCTGGAGAACATCAATATATTCTCGGCATCGATCATATCGAAGATCGAGATCAGCTGCTTAGGGTCATCTGGTTCCTCGATCGGCTGTGTGGAGAACATGCAGTGGTCCCTGATATATTCGCTCGGCAGCCGCTTCAGCCATGGCACCGAGGAACGCAATGCCTTGTAGTTTTTATCCAGCCGCCACATGAGATGCGGAAGCCAAGCGATGCCGCCCTCCAGCATCACGAACTTCAGCTTCGGAAATTTCTCGAATACGCCTTCGCAGACGAGACTTGTCAGATGTGCCATATAATTTTGCGAAAGGCAGGTATGCCACTCTAGGTAACGGGTTGGATAACCTGCTGGCGTCGGGGCTGGCATCCCTGCTGCGCCTTCGCCCCCCGGATGAATGGCAATGGGCAGACTATGCCGCTCGGCTGCTTCGTAAATCGGATGGAACTGGCGCTGTCCGAGCCCTGCACGCTGCGCACTGCCCATGAGAACTTGTACCATTGCCGGATGATCGGCCAGACGATCGATCTCCCTCACAGCGAGCGACGGATCCTGCGGAGCGATGGTGATCGAACCCCGGAATGATTCGTGCTTCGGCAGCCAGTCGGCGACAATATGATCGTTGTAGGCCGAGACGAGCACTGCTGCGTAATCCGGATCATGGATCGTCGAGGAGTTCGTCAAGTTGCCCGTTAGGATCACTTTATCCATGTTGAACTGCTCGACAAGATCCTTAACGAGATAATCCGGATCGGAAGCAGACGGTCCTCCGGAAGGCGGAATGCAATCCTTGCGGACGACCCCGACCGGAGACCAATATCCGTGCCCAGGAAAGCCGAGCCCCGAGCTCGCTACTCTAGATCTCCACGGCTCTGGCAAATACGGCAGCAATTCTTGCGGACTCTTCAGGTCGTTATGGACATCGACATCAATGCATTTCATTTCCTTGTTCATACATCAAACCCCTTTCCTTCGTCTGTCCTTATTGTAATTTCTTTGGATAGCGGTTACGATTGGTAATCATACAATTTTTTTAAGGATTCTACGATTTTTAAAAGACCGAGGGGAGACGTTTCTGATGAAGATCGAACATATCATATTCGACCAACAGCCGGCCGGATCGAATTGGCATGTGGACCTGGGCCCGACTCGTCATCATATTCTGCTGCTCGTCGTGAAGGGAAAAGTACGCTATACAATTGGCGACAGGACATTATGCATTTCAAAAGGGGAAGGGCTGTTCCTGACCCAAGGTACATGGCGTGCTGCGGAAGCCGATGAGAGCGAGCCCCACCATATGTACTCCGCCCATTTTAGTGATTTACCTCTCGATAAGCTAACCGGATTCAGCAAGGAGCCCTACTTGCTATACCGTCCGATCGGTTTTGACTACATCAAGCAGCGATTCTCCGTTCTCAACGAATCGTGGATCGGCAAGATGCCTTTTTACGAGATGATATCCGATGGTATATTGACGGAGATACTTGGACTTGTGCAGCGAGAATTAACGAACGGAACGTTCTCCTCCTCGCGTCGAAGTCTCGCGCTGCGGCTCCAGCAATATATCGTTCAGCATTATCGGGAACCTCTGCGAATACACGATCTCGCCCAGCATGTCGACAGAAGCCCGAATTATGTTTCGAATGTGTTCAAGGAAGTGACCGGGCGAACTCCGGTAGCATATATGCATGAGATACGTATCTCCGCCGCAAGGGAGCTGCTTCTGACGACGAATATGACTATCGGGGAAATATCGGATTCACTCGGCTACTGCGACCAGACCTATTTCAACTACATGTATAAGAAAATCGTCGGGCATCCACCTTCCCACTCATTGAAGCTCGGGAAAATGTAATCAATGACTGCGCTATGAGGACCAAAAGAAATAAAAGAGCCGAATGGATCGTTCTCATCCACTCAGCTCTTAGGGTTACTTTACAATAATTTGTATAACATCACTTACCGTTGTTCCACTTCCATTCATAAACTCACCGCGATATTGATAAATGCCAGGAGCTTTGCCTGAAATTTGTGTAATTGCCGATTGGGCACTTGGTGTGTGTGAAGATAAAGATTGCGTTTCAATAAGTTCGCCATTTTCATATAATCGATACTGGTCTGCGTTCGTGCCCCACCACATATTAGCAGTAATGTGATAGTTCCCATCTTGATCCCAGTTGTCGCTGGACAACACAGGTTTGCCGGGATTCGCATCACTCACAGTGACGGTATGTGGATCACATGAAGTCGTTCCATACAAATTCGATAACACACATGTATACACATAGGTTCCATTTGGCTTACCTTGAATAGGAATAATGGAAGTCTGGGCTGCTGGCGATGCATCGGCCAGTGACTTCGTTAAGATCAATTGGCCATTCTCGTACAACTTATACAGTGAGCCATTGTTTCCCCACCACATATTCATCGTAACCTCATAATTGCCATCATGTAAGCCTGACGCATAACCACTATTATTCGATAGTATCGGTTTACCTGGCACCTCGTTGGCAAGCAATGCCGGACTGAAGGATTGCCGTTCGAACTTAACGGCATCAGCCCTCGTATAAATCATATCCGCAGGAAGGGTTGGCGGATCTACTGTAGTCGCAGTCTCCCTAGTTAATCGAACATACTCGCTGCCGTCTCCTGTAAAGTCAAACGTTCCAAGATTAACCCAACCCGACGAGCCGACCGTCGCATCGATATACGTGACCTCGGTAACCGACTGATGCTTCACTTCCACTTTGACATGATTATCATTTGCCGTCGTATGGACAAGCTTGTAAATAGAGACCGCATATCTCCCCTCTGGGAACTGCGCCTTCCATGTCGCCGACGATCCTTGAACAGTCGAGTAACGGGACTTCACTCCAATTTTGTAGCCGGCTAAATTACTTTGGCTCCAAGACCCTTCCGTCGTGTATAACCCAGCCGTATTCGTGCTGTCGACGATAACCGTTAGATCCCTGATTGCTATGGTCAAATGTGGTGTTGATAAGGTCACTCCGTCCATCGTTACCGTGGCCCACACCTCGATATGATCTGTTACTCCATCCAAGCTTTGAAGAGTCAACAAACCGCTACTGTTAACTGCAGCCAGATCGGTTCTATCAACGAAATACTGCACATTGGCCTGGGTCAGATCACCGATCAATCCGTTGTCCATATAGCCAGTTACATTCAGTTGAGCAGCTTGAGTCATCTGCAATTCATCCTGATTCGACTGGATGACCACCGACTCCAATTGGAGCGCCCTATTAGGGTCCACCCACATCATGGCATCGGCAACTACCCGTGACTTGTTGGCTTTATTCGTTAATTCGACATACCCACTATCCCCTGCTGCAAAAGGATAAGCTCCCAGGAATACCCACGTCCCATTGGCTATGGATTCATCAACGGTAACCGTCTCGGAGCCCCCGCTATAATAAACGGTAAAAGTAGCATTTGTTGCCCAATTTTCACTTGTAGCGGTTATTTGCGGCAGTTTGTAATACACGCTATAAGTGACACTTTCCGGCAGCTCTGGCCGCCATTTAATTGTGCTCGTTGCTGTGCCTGTAGTTGATTTGGCATATACATAGTTATCGTAGTAGTAGTCATTGGCCGTTGTATCTCGAATCCATACCCCTTCGGTATCCGCCTCCGTATTATCCACAATGATGGATGAGCCATCCTGCCATTCTGGTTGGACTGGCGTTACTGCTACGTGATCAGGCAAATATAGCGTCCGCTTGCGCGTCTGTTTGCCGTCCGATTCCACATAATAAGTGAACGTTTGGGATAAATCGTTTACCCGTATCGACCATTCCATCGGATAAATCGTATCTGGAACGGTCGTGTACGTGGCCCCGCCATCCAAAGAGTAATGGATCGTCGCTGGCTTCGTTGTTTTTGCCTCCACGTAAGCATCATAGGACGTTTTGTCGGGCTTGACGATGAGCATGCCTTTAACAGCATCGATTGGACTGTGAACATCGAAGAAATAGCTTGCATCCGATGTATCAGCTGTTCGAACCTGGTGCAGCGGCACATCGATGTCGAGCCCCTCCACAATGATAGCTGTTATTCCCTTGCTTGAAACCGTGGCCTGAATGATTCCGCCACTCATAATCGTTTGTTCTGGTGTGCCATTATCGCGAATGATGGTTACGTTATAATTTTGTGCTGGATTGAACCCGATCATTTGTGCATTCAATGCGATCGGAGTCTGTACCTCAGACGTCGATTCGTTACTTAAACTGATGTAGAATTTATTTCCGCTTTCTCCCGTTATCCAGTTCAATTGCGGATGGTTGGTCTGAATAATCCCCTTGGGCATCCAGAGCCAAACGTTGGAATTACCGTAGAATTGACCTGGCTTATTCCCATAGAGATGATATTTGAACCATAAAAAATTAGTTTCAAATACGGAAGGAAAAGTAATACTCCCATTCGATTTCAGTGATTGTTCGGTGATCAAATAATCCATCGTTTGCCCGAGCTGTGCCGGCATATGGTGATAATAAATGGATGTAGCCCCGCTTGGGCCCTCCAGTGGAAAATCTGGTTCCAGTTGACTAACGGCAAAACCCTTATAGTAATACCCTGGATAGTTGGAATATCGTCCGATGACCGCATTATGAGCGATATCCTGCAATAATTTATCGCCTGTATAGAGCGATAATCTCATCATGAATGGCGCCTCCTGCGCATTCATCCGGTAATAGCCAGTTGTACTTCCCGCTTCAAACGTCAGCCCATTGGGAGAAACAAGCCAACTGTCCGCTTGTACGCCCCCAGCTACATCTTCAGGAAGCTTGCTTCTAGGATAGTCGTATTTCCCGCTTTCCGGCCAATGGAACGACTCCGCGTAATTATACGTCTCCGGCTGTGGAATCGTAACGGAGCCTTCAGGAACCGGACGAGCTACGAACATGGTAGCGTACTGTTTGGCTTCCTTGTACGCGGCATTCAAGTATTTGGGATCTTGCGTTTCCTCGTACAGCTCCAAGATCTCCATCCACAGCTTGCTATAATAATAGATAAACTCATTTTTACTCACATTCGTGGTTGCAGGTGTATCAATATTCTGAGCGATATAGCTGTCAGCTGCATCCTTGGCATCCTGCAAATACTGCGCATCCCCCGTCATACGATACATCATGAGTGGTTGAATGACAGGCCCTCGATCTTTCTGATCAGGATCTCGTACAAGGTACTCTTCCTGCCCCAGCGCCCCAATCCCTGCCGAAGTGCCTAGCATCTGATTGACAGCGGCTACGCTTGAAACGTCGAACGGCAAGGTTGCCATTTTCCATAACGAGGGTACGCTGTATACGGGCTTCTGTGTAGGCGACCAACCGATACCATTTCGCGATACCCCGTACTGAATCAACGGCAACGCCCTACTATCGTAAAGCTGGTCGTCCCCGGTCAAATAATAAGCCCCCAGAAGAGCCGCATTCGATGTTGTCCGAACACTATCCTCGTTCTCGATATCAATGAAGCCCTTGGCCCGGTTCCACCACCCGCTTGGCGACGGGACATAATTGACAGAATCATCCCCCTGCGGCTCTATCTTAAGCAGATCGATCATATTGAACATCGCGTCAGTAAGCGAGTGATCGGCCACATTTTCCCGATATGCCGTATATTCGTATTCCGTGCGGAGAATATCCTCGTAGGCTTCATACAGTTTGCTTCTCTGAGCGATTAGCCCCATATGAAACTGATAGGTGCTTTCCGCGGTCATTTGTGAATAAGTCCCTAGTTGAGGCGCATAAAGGATCGGCTGCACGCTGCCTTCGTTGTTGACAAGACTCATGCCAAGCCGTTGCTGGGAAACGCCACCCGTCGGTTCAAACTCGACCGGCAGCTCCTCAGATGGTGCAAATATGCCATACGATATAGCATTCCCAGCTCCATCATTCTTCTCAACTAGACTCATCGGAGCACTTAACTCCCTCAAGCTAGTTGATTCAACTGATCCTACCATTTTCGCATGCGACCTGAAACCACTTAACACTTCATTGATGCCAGAGACTAGCTCTGTTGTGAAAGATTGATAGCCAATCACATAATTGCCGTTCCGGCGAGGTGTAAAAGCAAAGGAAACATCAGGTTTGTCCCCTGCCAAGGACCAGTTTACTTGTAAATCGTAATCGCTTCCATGCAAAGAATCGGTTAATACGGCCGTATGGCTATCAGGGAAATGGATCCCGTCGAATGTAATCCAGCGTTTGTTCATCGTATCGTAGTAATTGGTTCGACTTCCCGCATTCCCATCCAATAAGACCCATTGTTCTTCAAGTCTTTCCGGCACAGTATTAATTGGCACCCAGTTCCCTGTCCCCGTGTCCTTGTAGAACAGATCACGAACGATGGACTTGCCGCCATCCCAAGCGGCTTCATAGAAAGTCGCCTTATAGTTTGCGTTTTCAATGCTGCCTTTTTCCGTATAATTGAGATTCGCCAATGTGCGGCTGCGCAGCGGAGGCAAAGGTGGCGCTTGCTGCCGGATGTTCCCTTCGAACTTGACCGCATCCGCACGCGTAATGATTGTTCCAGTTGTAGGTTGTGTTCGTGTCAACCTGACAAACTCAGTATCATCACCACTAAAATAATAGTTCCCCAAATCAACCCAACCGACGGATGGACCTGATGATGGCCTTAAATCCATAAACATGACATCCGTAATCCCATTGTGAACAATTTCGATTTTCACATTACTATCCGCTTTATCCGCCCAGTCCAGCTTGTAGAACGATATTTTCGCCGTTCCTGCTTCCAATCGCGGATTCCAGGTGATGGTTCTTCCCACAGCATCTGTAAAGTTGGAACTGGAATTATTGTAACCCTTTACCCCCGTGCTAGTGCTCCAATAAGGAGCTGAATATCCGTTATTCTTGTTATCCACATCAACGGTGACAACACCATCCGTCGTGATGCTTCCATTATCAATAATGATCGTCTTATGGGGCTCTTTTTGCTGAATATTCCCTTCGAACTTAACCGCGTCCGCACGCGTTAGTATCGTGCTGGTGCTGCTGGTAGACCGGGTCAATCTAACGAATTCTTCACCAATCCCCGAAAAATAGTATTCTCCCAAATCAACCCAACCCACAGCCGCCCCGAATGAAGGTCTCAAATCAATAAATTGAACATCCGTCGTGCCATTATGAACGATTTCGATTTTTACATTGCTATCTGCTTTATCCGCCCAATCCAGCTTGTAGAATGATATTCTCGCCGTCCCTGCGTCCAATCGTGGATTCCACGTTATGGTTCTGCCTACTGTACTTGTATATTTGGAACTGGAGTTATCATACCCCTTCACACCTGTACTTGTGGTCCAATTCGGAGCCGAGTATCCGTTATTCATGTTATCGGCATCCGAGGTCACAACACCATCAATCGTGATGCTCCCATCATCGATGATGATCGTCTTATTCGGTAAGGAATCCGCATTAGCGGGGCTTACTCCGAAAAAACTTAATGGCACTATCATCGTCATCATTAAAACGATTAAAAGCAGCTTCCTTTTTATCATATAACTCACATCCTCTCCATTTATTGACAACGCTTTCAACATAAACAATAATACCCCCCTTTGTTAGAATGATCGTTACGAAGCGATTAACCGTATCCTTCTGGTAATCTCCTTCGTCTTTTGTAGCATAGCATGTAACCTAACCGTGAAATTTCTTCGATTTCTAGAATTTCTTATAAGATTTTAAGTGAAAAAACCTACATGGTAATAGACTGCTGGGCAGCAGTCAGGTACCATGCAGGTTTTCCAAGAAGCTAAGCCTCTCTATTATACGGGCGGCTGCACCAACAACAACTTCCCAAGCTGGATCACCGTTTGATCATACCAATCCGGATGCTCCTGGACATGCTGCCTGCTTCGCTCGTTACCGGATGCCTCAAACACAGCCGCTTTGTCTGTCTTCTCGTTATCGATTTCGAAGCGAACCGTATGTCTTCCATTCGGAAGCTCTGGCAAGAAAACAAATTGATTTCGATTGTGATCGTTGTAGGATGTGAATCGGTCGACAAGGAAGGGCTCTCCACCATCCACCGTAACCTTCAATCTACCGGAATCAGGTCCCCCGATATCGAACAGCCCGATGTGCGTGCCTTCGAACTGCACCGTGATCGCCTCTCCAGGATCGACTGCCCGCCATAGGCCGGGGAACAACCAATCGTACTTACGGGCCAGCTCAAAATCATCGGGCGTCACGTAAGACCATCCTGCCGATAAATGGGCAAGACCATCCAGCGGCTGCATGGATGCGTACTCCCACGGATTGGACGGGACCAAGGTGGCTTGAGGCAGGTTATGTTCAACACGTCCCGAACTAGCCCTAAGTTCACGAATCCTCTCAAATGACCGGGTGATCGTATCCGTGTAAATTTGGTGTCCTTCAGGGATTAGTGGATGGATCGAATCATGCGTAAAAACAACAGCCCCAGGAAAAGACTCTCCTGCCTTTGAAGTGAAAACAAGCTTGCCTTCCGTCACTAATTGACTGACCGCTACCCCCAGATGAATCGAAGGAATACCATAATAATCGGCTACTTCCTCTTGCATAAGAGCCCCTTTCTGGTATTCCCCGGACTGAAATCCGGCCACATCTCGCTCTTTCAGCGTATAAACGAACAGGATATCAGTAAACCGGCTCATCTTGCGGATCTGACGGACAATACCTTCAATCCGCGCCTTGGACTCGGGCACTCCGCCATCGTTGCCGACAAACTCAACAAACACAAGATCAGGCTGATGACGAAGCACATCCGTCTCCAAACGGGCACAGCCCAAATCCGAGCCAGTTCCGTCAATGCCTGCATTCACACTGCGGATATCCGCCTCAGGATATTGCTCACGAAGCCAGTCCGCCGTCATGACCCGATATCCTGCAGAACGCGTATTACTGCCGCCAAAATAGACGATTGTCACCGTTTCCCCATTTTCCAACTTCTGAATAACATTAGGTAACCCTCTTCGAGGGAAGAATTCCTGCATCGTGACTTCACCTGACCTCACTGATCGTTTTTAGGAGCAAACAATTTTACAGCAAACACTTCATGATAAGGCGAACCGTAAGTTGCGCAGAAATGAATCCGGATTCGGGTTACACATTTCGCATCCACCTTATGTTTATTCAACGTGAGATAATTGCCACGGATACTGAATCTACTCTCGGTTCCGTCTTCTAAGGTCAAGGTTATATCATAATCTTGCATAAGAGGCTCAATCGGATCGTCGAAATGCTCCAAATCCAGCTGTGAATTGAAAACGAGATGAATTTCATCCAGGTTTTTAGGACTTGCAAAACAGAACTCCAACCACTCCTGTCCTTCCGTACGTTCGGAAATCCAGCCGTTCGGCAGCCCATAAGGTCTGGAGTAGCCGTTGACGACATTCTCGGGATTATACATATTCTGGAGTGGCAGTAGGTCCTTGAAGCAAATGCTCTTACCCAATTTCTTCAGCCTGGACGGCTCTTCCGGCCTATAATGGAAGCTGACCGCTCCTGTCATTTTCTCTTCATTGGTGTATACGGCAATGCTAGCTGTACCTTCCAGTACGATGTAAATCTTGTCATCCTCTAGCTTATTGCAACCCAAGTCCAGCGTAATCCAGTCGTCATGACCGGCTGCAATAGCCAAGCTGTAGTCTTTCAACTGGCTGGTGGGAATGTAGTTTTCCTTCCGATCCCCGCCAAACAACTTCACATGCAGCGTTTCCGAATGCTTGGAACTATTTTTAATTTTGATCCTTACGCTCTCCGCCACGGATGTCTCAATCGGGAGGACCAAACATAACCCTTGCTCCAAGGGAATCACTTCGGTTGAATGAAGATTGTCATAGTTGCGCTGAGACGAGGCACGAATATGTAATCCGTCCGCGAAGTAAGGATCCAATTCCTCTTTAAGCCCTACAATCGTTTGCCCGTCTCGAAGCAGAAGCCCCTGCAGCTCCCCCATATGAGCTTCGACGATGTCCGCGGGGTCTACGTCATATTTCAAGCATAGCGAAGCGGCTGTTCCAACCGCCTGCCCCATACAACCGCAAGTTGCCATTACTCTAGTAGATCCGAAAGCAACATGGGTAGCACTTATATTGCGACCAGCGAACATGAGATTAGGAATATTTTGGGAAAATAAACTGCGAAACGGAATATTGTACAAGCCAGGCACGAAATTCCAGGCTGTAGCCGGCCCCTCATCGTAGATGCCCTTAGCAGCATGTAAGTCCATATACCATCCCCCGACGGCTACAGCATCTTCGAAGTGCGGCTTTGTGGTAAGATCGTTCTGAGACAACATGTGATTCCCAATAAAGCGCCTCGATTCCCGTTTTCCCGGAATTGGGCATACATAATCCAAGATGAGATTGTCGACATTATCAAATTCGCCGCTATTTTTGATATAATCCCAAATCCCATAAACCAATTTCCGCAGCTCCAATGCGATGTCTTCATTGTTTGTGATAACATCCATATGCCCGCCGTATTCCAGCCACCACAAACCGCCAAGACCGTTAATTTTCCTAGGGAAAGCCCGATGGTTCAAACCTTTTCGGATACTATCAAAAAAAGGCAGCTTCGTAATATCATACGCAAATCCAGGTCTCTTGTACGGAACGGAATACTCTACATCACGGGCTTGGAAAAGGATCGTGTCTCCCATGGTGTAATGATCAGCCACTTCAGGAGCCAGGTCTTCCTTGTATTCATGCTTCGCCTCCCTCCCCCATCGGAAGAGAGCACCTGCCTGATATCCGACAACCCCGTCTCCGGAGCAGTCGATGTAAGTTCGGCTTTCAAAACGGAATTTCCTTTCGGAAGCCAATTGAAGGCCCTCCACCCACTTGATTCTTCCGTTCTCCATACCCGTTTCATGCACGCACGTATTCAGAAATAGAGAAATGTTTGGCTCCGCATAGACCATATCCAACAAGACCGTGTCCGAAAGCGAAAGCATCAGCTTTTTGTTATATAACGGATTATAGTGGAAAATCTTCAACTTGAGCTCTTCTACCAACCCGCCCTCACGCGCATAATAGGATGGACTTTTTCCAAGATAGGCCGACCCATTGATATGAACCCTAACCTCGCTGCTGGCATTCCCCCCAAGAACAGGCCGATCATTAATAAGTGACACTTGCAACCCTTGACGAGCGGCAGCAATGGCTGCACATAGCCCAGCAATACCTCCGCCTACGACAGTTACATCCGCTTTAATAAGCTCCATTTTGATAACCTCCATGATTAGATACATCTATCATGGTAAGCCTTTTGTTCGCCGTTTATTTACATGATTTCAAGAAAAAATCATATTTTATTTAGATTCATACCGTGTCATTTTTATCCGATATTGCTTAGGTGTATCACCCGTATATTCTTTAAATAATTTGCAAAAATACCCTTCATTGACAATGCCTACTTCCTCGCACAATTCCAATAAAGAATAATCCTGAACATTTAACAGTTCGAGAGCCAACTGAATTTTTTTACGGTTGATAT
Source organism: Paenibacillus sp. LjRoot153 (assembly GCF_964253085.1). Lineage (NCBI taxonomy): Bacteria > Bacillati > Bacillota > Bacilli > Caryophanales > Paenibacillaceae > Paenibacillus > Paenibacillus sp. LjRoot153. The sequence continues at coordinate 1,314,356 of NZ_CAXUQH020000001.1, read as the reverse complement.
AGCTGATAACGCCTTCGTTCATTGTTTTCTTAAATAGGCTGCTAAAATAGGACGGCGCTAAATTCACATCCTCAGCAATAGCTTCCAATGTTAAACGCTGTTTCAGATTTTTCTCTATAAACCGCATGGCTCTCATGATTTCTGCCCGATGTAAAAGTTGGCCGGCGTGTACATATTCGAATGTGAAGTCGCTAATATAGGTTAATTGCTCCCGAAATGCCATAAATTCGATTGGAAACTCGGCTACTTCCGTGGTCAAGGTGTTCCCCGATTTAAATTTCGCAGTAATGTCTCTGTAGAAATCTCGAAGCATAGGAGCCATGATGGACTTATGGATTTTATGATCCGTGACAAATTGATTTAAATTAGCAAATTCTTTCTCCAGCTCTTCCTTCGAAACTTGTCTTTGCACCCATACAAGAAAATCAGCCAGTTTCTGCTGAAAATCTTCTCTTCTGTCATTCCGGTAATGGAACCGATGCGCGGGTGTTTTGACTACTTTCTCTGCATGATAATAGAAATCCTCACTCACATTTTGAGCTTCCGTGTAAGCTTGTTTGATCGATTCCCAGCCTCGATGCGGACCGCCAAAAGCTACGGACACCCTTTGATTCAAATACTGCTGCAAATGGGAAACGATCTGACTCCCCAATGCCTGGCAGGCATACTCCGTATCCATATCACTGCGATTATTTTCCCAGGAAAGAAAGCCAATAAAACGATTATCGGATAGATCCGTAGCTACACCTCTGCCACTATTCATCACCGTTTCTTCGATGACATTCGTAATCGCATATTTTAAGATGTTTTGGTCAACGGCTGAATATTCATTGCGAAAATTTTCATACTGATTCATTTCTACAATAAAGCAGCAATAGTTGGCTTGAAAGACATGGGACTCCATGTTACCCGCGAAGCTCGATGCCCGATGTGAAGGTATTTCGCCTCTGATCAGCTCGTTAAAAAATTGCTTGCGGACTCTATATTTATTTTCAAGAACGGATATGTTTAAAGATTGAAATTCCTCTTCTTTTTTCTTAACTTCATCCAAAATTCCGGCTGCCTTATCCAAAGCTCGATCCAAATCTGCTTCATTCAAGGGAACCTTAACAATGTACTCCATTACGTTGGCATGGATAGCTCTCTGTGCATATTCAAAAGTCGAATAGGCGGTCAATAGAATGAATTGGGTATGAGGCAGCTCCAGCTTTAACTGCTCAATCATGGCTATCCCATCCATTCGCGGCATAACGATATCAGAGATGACGATGTCCGGTTTGAGCTTTAAAATCTCCTCTATCCCCTTAAGCCCATTATTCGCTTTCCCCACTAAATGGAATCGCGTTTCCTTATGGGAGAGCTCGCTAAAATATAATTCCAAGCGTTGAATGATTAGATCTTCATCGTCAACAATGAAGCAGGTGTAGTCTCTCACCGTCATACATCTCCTTTAAACGAACCTACCGGGAATACGGCGCGGACACAGGTTTTTTCCTGAGGTGTGCTTATAATTTGGAGCCCGAACTGCTCCCCGTAGTGAAGTCTTATTCGACCATGAATATTATTTAACCCGATTCTTTTCCTTTTTACTTCCAGATCACTCGGGTCCGCCATTAAAATATGCTGGATTCGATCCGCCGGAATTCCCTCGCCTTGATCAATGACTTCGATCATGACGAGGCCGCCCTCCGTGTACGCATGAATCGTAATTGAACCTTCAATGCCCCCTCCGTTATAGCCATGGAAGATACTATTCTCCACAATGGGCTGCAGCAGCATTCGAAAAACCGGAAAATCCATTAACCCATCTTCGATATGCTCAATCAAGTGGAAGTGCCTGTTATAACGGATGTTCTGAATCGCGATATAGTCCGATACATTTTGCAACTCCTGACGTAGTGAAACCTTTTCCGAAGCGTCGGCAATCCCGTATTCCAATATTGAAATAAGAGACCCGATTACCACATCTACTTTCTCTATTTGTCCAAGACGTATGACATTGCTAATTGATCCAAGCGTATTGTATAGAAAATGAGGGTTTATTTGAGATTGCAGCACTTGGATTTCCAATTTCCTCTCCAGTTCATTATGAAGCTCTGCTCGCCGAATCAGCTCCACAATTTGCTGCAGCATACGATCGAATGCTAGGGAAAGGTCACCGAACTCATCGTTTCGCTTAATGGTAACTGTCGTTGTCAGATCGCCTTGCTCTACCCGCTTCATTTTTGTTTTGAGTGCATAGAGCGGATTCCTTATATACTTGGCGATAAAAAAGGAAATGAACAAACTTAAGAGCAGGCCTGCAACTAGAAGTCCGAGATAATAGTTTTCCAATCTGGACAACGCAGCTTCCATGCGAGATTCATCGTTGATCGAGATGAGGAACCAATTGAATTTCTCCGTCGGTTTCTTCAGAATGGAGACCGGTAAGCCATCTTTTGTATGCAGTTGGAGGCTTGTTCCCGTCGTATCAAGAATTTGTTCTGCCGATGTTTCCCCGATTGAAAAAGTATGATCTTGAATACTTAGGGGTCCTCTATTTTCCGAAAATCCAGCAATGATTTTACCTGATGCAGTGATCAAAGCCAGATTCATTTGTTCTTTTTTATTAATCTTAAACAAGGTTTCTTCAATGGCATTTAGATCCAAATCTACGGCAATGGCCATAGGAGTCGGAGCGCCGTTCAGATATCGCACCATCGTAACGGTCCAGCCGGAATACTTCGATTTATAAGGATCACTGACAAATGTAGTTCGTTTGTTCTTGTCAGCCGCATCAAATAAAGGTTTTCTGTCAGATAAAGGTTCATCGAAAATTCGCGTAGTCGTACTTCCGCCTAAAATAGATAAATCACTATTGATCAAGTAAATGTTACTCACGTAATTACTGTTGAGTTCATAAAGCTCTCTTAACTGCTTTTTAATAACTTCCGTATTGGTAATGTTTGCTTTCACCGATGTTTCGACCGAGAACAAGATCGTCTGGAAGGAGGAAAAATTAACCGTTAAATACTGGTCAACTTTGTCCAAGATTTGGTTAGTGTAATAAATGTCGTTAGTTCTTATTTCCTTTTGGACATAGCGATAGGACAATTGGCTTATCAAGATGATGCAGCTTAATACAAACGCAAACACGATCAAAAATAGTTTTATAGGCAAGCTGATTCTTCTTCGCATCGGTCATCTTCCTTTTACATCTGTATTAAACTAAGCATAGCATAGGACAACAAAGAGAGGGGCTATTATCGCCACTCTCTTCGTTCATTTACTTGATTAGGCCAGCTTCTTTAAATTGCTTAACTGCTGTTTCCTTATATTTCTGCATGTCGAACTTCGTATCCAATGTTTTGAGGAAATTGTCCCAGTTCGTAAGAGGGTCTTTGCCCGACATAAATTTGACTAAGCTTTCATTAATGAAACGTGTGCGGTCAGCTGCCAAGGTATCGCTCGGGTCTGCTGTCAACAAATTCCCAGGCAAAGTAGGGCCCACATATTGTTGATTGTTCGTGAAAGCTTCTGCCGTCTTCGGATTCTGGAAGCTGAAGTACTCGGCATCATCGCCACGGCGCGGCATTCTGTAATGATCAACCCATAGGTACTTTTCTTTCATTTCCTTGGATAATTCAGAGGTTTTATTTTTAATCTTGCCATCTACGACATCCCAATGAATGCCTTTAATTCCGTATGCGAAATTCGGATAAGCTTCTTTGTCCGTAAAGAGATATTCTAGCATAGACAAGATTCGAATGATTTTGTCCTTGTCGGCTTTCTTGGAAATGGCCCATGAATTGCCTTGGAACGACTTTCTCTCCACAATTTGATCGCCATAAGGCCCTTTCATTGGAGGAATAACGATCCATTCTGGTACCTCTCCGCCAATTTCTTTCATTTTCTGCTGATAATCCGGTTCCAGTCTGCGAGCATCTCTGATCATGAAGCCAACTTTACCTTTAAATAACTTCTGATCCAACAAGTCAGGCGTATTCATCGTCACCCAGTCTGGGTCTACAACTTTCGCTGTCATCATTTTATTGATGTATGCGAGCGCCTCTTTCATTTTGGGATCGATAAATAGGAACACTGGTTTATTGTCTTTCACTTCAATGGCTGAAGGCGGATTAACGCCAAACATCCACATTAAGCTATCGAAGCCGTAGGTTTGCAGATTGCCTTCTTTATTCATACCGCCTATGAATCCGAACGTATCGTTCTTGCCGTTTCCATCTGGGTCTTTCTCCGTAAAGGCTTTCATCACTTCGAACAGCTCGTCAGGGGTTGTCGGCACTTTTAAGCCTAGCTTTTTTAACCAATCATTGCGGATGAAGAAGCTTCGACTGATACCGTTTACATTATCATAACCTGGAACTCCAATCGTTTTTCCTAGATATGATGTAGCCTCCCAGGAGTCTTTACCAAAACGCTTCTTCAATTCAGGAAATTGATCCAAGTACGGGGTCAAATCTGCAAGAACGCCTTGGTCATAATATTGCGCGAGATCGGACCGACTCTTCAAGAAGAGCAAATCTGGAATATCTCCGCCTGCAATCAACGTATTCAGTTTGGTTGTTGCTTGCCCAGCTTGAGGAATCGACATATCCAAGTCGATGTTCATCGCCTTTTCCAACATTTGGCGTTGAATATCCTCTTCACGTGGAGGTATCGGAGCGGCAGCATTGAAAGTACCTTGGTTAAACATTGAAATCTTCATTTTGGTCGCAAACTTGTTAGCCTCGGATTGAGGGCTGCTCGAAGCTGTCTGCTTAACGTCTTCTTGGTTCCCACATGCTGACAATAGCGTTCCCAGCCCTACGATAGCAGCCAGAACAGTAAATGTAATCTTTTTACGTTCCATATTGACCTCTCCTTTTGCTTGTATATATATTATCACGGTGTCCCCGTAACAACCTAGGTAGGAATTGCTTTTAACCTTTAATCGATCCCATGAGCACACCTTTCGTAAAATGCTTTTGCATAAATGGATACACGATTAAGATCGGAACCGTCGTCACGACGACAGCAGCCATTTGCACAGCGAACTTGCTCACCGTTCCGGAATTAGCCATCGAATCAGCGCTTTGTGTTGCGACGTTAAGCAGAATGTTACGCAAGACAACTTGAAGTGGCATTAAGTTCGAATCATTTAAGTAAACAATCGCATCGAAATAACTGTTCCAATGCCCCACGGCGTAAAATAAGGAAATCGTGGCAAGCACGGGCATAGAGAGGGGTAAAATGATCCTCCAAAGCGATTGAAGTTCACTTGCGCCGTCGACCCTCGCCGATTCCTCGATTTCAGCAGGCAATTGCTCGAAAAAGCCTTTAATAATGACCAAATTAAATGCACTAATGAGATGCGGGATAATCAATACCCACGGACTGTTTAGCAATCCTAGAGAGCGGATTAACAAATATGTCGGAATTAAGCCTCCGCTGAACATCATCGTAAACACAATGAATATTAAAAATGTGCTGCGCCCCGGCAAATATTTTTTGGACAACGGATAAGCAGCTAGTACCGTAAAAAGCACATTTAGCGCCGTGCCTACGATCGTTCGAAACAACGTAATTTTATACGCCTGCCCTATTCCATGAGAAATGAATACTTCTTTATAGGCTACGAACGTAAAGGATTCTGGAATAATAACAATTCCTTTTCTTACTACTTCCGATTCTGGCGTCACTGATACAGCAACGACATATAAAAAGGGAAGTAAGCAAAGAAGGGCTAGTATAATAAGAATAAAATATACGACTACTTGCCATATTTTTTCCCCGACTGTCAAATTAATCATTTATAAAACCACCTCACCAAATTTGCCCATCGAATTTTTTGGCAATCTTGTTTGCAGCCAAAACTAAAGCAAATCCGATGATAGCTTTAAACAATCCCACAGCAGTAGCCAAGCCAATCTTAAGACGCTCTAACCCTTCTCGGTATACCCATGTGTCGATAATATCGATCTTCTCCTGGTTAAAACTGTTGGCAAACATGAATATTTGGTCAAAACCAGCGTCCAGAATATGGCTTAATTTCAGGATTAGCATCAGAATAATGACGCCTCGAATGCCGGGTAATGTGACGTGCCATAGCTGTCTCCACTTGGAAGCGCCATCAATCCGAGCCGCTTCATATAAGCTAGGATCAATACCTGCTAATGCGGCAAGGTACAAGATCGCTCCCCAGCCAATATCCTTCCATATTTCAGATAGGATGATCAGCAGTCTACCCCAGGCAGGTTCCGTTAGAAAGGAGATAGGCTGAATCCCATTTTGCTTAAAAATCATGTTAAAAAGGCCATCCCCTGGTGCTAATAATGCCACCATCAATCCATAAACAATGACCCATGACAGAAAATGGGGCAGATACGTGATCGTTTGTACGATTTTCTTAAACCATTGGGTATACACTTCATTGAGAAGCAAAGCAAGTACGATAGGAGCGGAGAAACCGAACAATAGCTTATAAAGCGATATGATAATCGTATTTCGCATAATGTCCCAGAAATAAACGCCATTGATAAAATCTTTAAAATTTTTCAATCCCACCCATGGGCTATCCCAAAGTCCCAAAGCTAGGTTATAGTTTTTAAAAGCAATAATGATTCCCGCCATAGGAATATATTTGAATACGGCAAAGTAAACTAATGCCGGGAATAAGAGAGCATACATCACTTTATACTTTTGTATCGTTCTTATCCATGAATCCCGCTTTTTGGGGGTGGGAATGGCGTCCGTTGCCAATTTTGCCTGCATATCATCACCTCGTCTTTGTTTATATTTGTATAATAGCATCCACCTATCGGATAAATTTCTGTGATTTCTTGAATTTCTTACAAGATATTAAGTAGTCGGCGATTGGATTTACGACGAAAAATATCACAATTGCCAACCCGTTACATTTAGCAGGTCTCTACGACGCCCAAGCGCCAAGATCATAGTTCAGCAGCCCTGATCGAGCGCCGCACGAATCAACTGACCTTCATTGTTCTATGTTATAATGATTATAAATCTAGACAGGAGGGGACTCGAATGCAGTTTGGGGAGCTGAATCATCAGCTGGCTCAAGTAGACATGTCGACGGCCGAACGGGTCAAGGCTTATTTCCAATTCATTTGCGAACATTATTCCGTCGGTTTGAACTTGCATGACATAGCCGGGCTTAGCGAGATGGACAGCGCGCTATTTATGGTATTGTCACCTTATCATTATCACAATAATCCCTTCTGCAATTATGTAAAGAAGTTTGAAGCTACCTTCCAAGCCTGCTCCCGCAACAAAAAAGTATTATGCCGAATGTGTACGCGGTCAACCACACCATTATACGGCTCCTGTTACATGGGTATTGAAGAACTACGATTCCCTATCCATTGGAAGGGACGTTTGATCGCTTTCCTGTGCGTTGGACAATTCAGCTCAGATTTCGAGGCCGCCACAAAGCGTCTGGAGACGCAAGCAGCAAAGTACGGTTTGAATGCGAACGAACTAAAACAACGTTTCCATGCGACCACCCGTCCCCTCGATCTTAATCTCGGAGCGCTGCATGCGCATATAGGGATGCTGACCCAGTACTTGATCTTGCTTTATGAGAACTTCCTGCTGAACACCCATCATGGACAAAGCATGGATCAGCGCGCTGAAGCTCATCAACAAAGCTTCATCGTGAATCGGACCCTTCACTATATTAAAGATAATTTTACCTACCCTATAACATTAAGCGCTCTGGCGGGTATCAGCTTCTGCAGCGAGACCTACCTAAGCCATCTATTCAAGGAAACGATCGGATCGACGATCACCGAGTATATCAATCAATTAAGAATTCAAAAATCGAAAAGCTTATTAGACATAACTACCTATTCGATTACTCATATCGCACATCAGTGCGGCTTCAATGACTCCAATTATTTCTCCAGAGTGTTCCGACAGCATACCGGCATGAGCCCGAAACAATACAGAGGGCGGACTAGTGATCATATTCAGACAAGTAGCCCTTCGGTTAACTGAAGGGCTATTTGTCTATTCTATTTTTTGTTAATATGCACTCTTCCCGTTGTCCCGTCCTGCAACATCTGCTTCAATGGAACCATGGATGGCTCCGGCAGGTAATATTTGAAGCAATTACTACTGATGTCGCCTAATAGCTGGCGTTGTATCGGGTTAGCTCCTTCCAGCAGTTCATCCGAAGCTTTATGGTAGTCGATAGGCCGCATCCAAAGTGGGCTGTACCCCATAAACAGTTGGCGACGCGTATACTCTGAACGGTTCGGGGCGCCGGCATGCCACAGGTTTTGCCCGAAAATAAATACATCACCAGGTTTGCCGCAGACCTGAAGTTCTCCGTCCAAAGGAACATTCACATTTTCCTGTGTAGGTCTGTATCCCGGTTTATTGTGACTACCTGGGATGATCTTGGTGTTTCCTCGATTCGGTTGGCTCATATCACTTAAAATATAGCACGCTTTCACGTAGAACAAGGAAGTCAACCCTGCGTGGGATGGGAAGTGCGGATTTGGTCCATCTTGATGCCAATCGATGAAACTTGATGATTCCGTTTTCTGATCATTCGGATTCGGCTTGCGCACTGTCAGATGGGAGATATGCAACTGTATATTATAGCCCAGAATGTTGGCCATCAACATCGTCACAGTAGGCTCATCAATCAAAGAGAGAAATGCCTTATCTCTGGCCACCGAATGATACCAATTGTAGCTTAAGCTCTCCTCTTCCTCTGATAACAACCGATCCACTGCTGTATTTAGAAGTTCTACCTTCTCTGCACTAAGCACATTGCGCAAAATCACATAACCGTCTGTTTGAAACTGTTGAACCAATGCCTGGATGTCTTGCGTTTGTTGTACCATAAGATGAATGCCTCCTTCACTTAGATAGCCTCATTTTACTGCGAATTCGCCTCTCCATACCTTCATTTTATTTCGAAAAACCAGCATTATTTTTAAGTAGAATTGCCTCTAGACCCACCCCATTTATGAGATGCGCTTTTAGAAGATTCAGATTTCCCTACTCATCTTTTTTCTGGGATTAGTCTCGTGTACAATGAAAAATCCCCCTACGGAAGTAGGAGGAAGGGAATTTGATAGTATAGATAAATTCGTGCTTTGTTATGTACTTTTCAGTCATTCGATAATTCAATTGCTTTCTCTTCCGACATTCTACTTTCGATAAGTCTTATTTTATAAGTTCCCCCCCAAGCCTTCATCGATAGGATGATCGGTTCCAAGGTCCTTCCAAAATCGGTTAGAGAGTATTCTACTTTGGGCGGAACTTCTTTATAAACTTCTCTGTGAATGATGCCATCCCGTTCAAGCTCCCGTAACTGATGCGTAAGCATGAACTGCGTAATTCCCGGATTGAAACGCCGGAGTTCATTGAATCTTTTCGTCCCATCAATGAGATGATAAAGAATAATCCCTTTCCACTTCCCGCCGATGACATCAAGAGTTGTCTCCACAGGACATCCTTCTACATTTGGATTTGAACCATATTTACTTCTTCGATCGCCCACAACTCAGTCCCCTTACAAAGGTATGATTTTTAATACTATATACGAAAATTCTGCGTACTTCCTTATACTAATTATACATTATATACTTCAAATGCACGAAAAAACTAAAGGAGCGCTATATTATGAAAATCAAATATCATGGTCATGCCTGCATTCAAATCCATACTGGTGAGAAATCGCTCATCATTGATCCTTTCCTAAGCGGTAACCCCGCAGCCACAATCAAGCCAGAAGAAATCATTACCGATGCCGTGCTGTTAACTCACGCCCATATGGACCATATTCTCGACGCAGCTCCAATAGCGAGTGCCAACAACGACGCGCCAGTCGTCTCTATCGTCGAACTCGCGTCCTACATGTCTTGGCAGGGCGTAAAAAATTCAATCGGCATGAATATGGGAGGCACGTTTGATCTCGGCTTTGCAAAGGCGAAGATGATCCAAGCTTTCCACAGCTCTGGTATCGTCATTGAGGAAACGAAACAGATTCTATATGCAGGTATGCCTGCCGGCTTCCTCGTGTTTGCCGAAGGCTTAACAATTCTGCATGCGGGCGATACATCATTGTTCAGCGATATGAAAATGATCGGTGAGCGTCATCCGATCGACGTCGTTTTCCTTCCGATCGGCGACCATTACACGATGGGACCGGAAGATGGGCTCCAGGCGGCGGAGTGGTACAACGCGAAGCTGACTGTTCCGATTCACCACAGCACTTTCCCAGGCATCACGCAGGATGAGAAACAGTTTATAAAGCAACTTGAAGAGCGAGGATTGAAGGGCAAAGCGATGGCTCCCGGCGACGTACTTGAGATCGTAGGCCGCTAACATATTACGTCTGTATTCATCATCCCAAAATCGGTAATGTACTACTTTTTTAACTAGTACTCTGTGAGAAATGTCACAGAGTACTTTTTCTTTTAGTGACTAATCTCCGTACCAAGCCAATATGGAATGGCTGCAGTAAATAATATTTTCTATCTTGGTCACTTTCTAAAAATGTGAGGATAATCACAGTCGTAAGTGCTAATACATGTTTCAATAAGGAAGGATGTGGAGGAAGGGGAATCGTACAAATGGACATTAATAAAGTCGGTGTAATTGGTGCTGGGACAATGGGACGTGGTATCTCTGAACTTCTTGCTGCTAAGGGCATAGATGTATTTCTCATGGATAAATCCCCAGAAAAACTGAATGATGGATTGCGATTGCTGGATGCTAGCTTAAATAAACAAATCGAACGCTGGGCTTTGACTCATCAAGAAAAGAAGCAAATAACTGCCAAGATCATTCCCATTTCAGATGTTCAGATGCTTCTTGAGTGTGACATGATTATTGAAGCTGTGTCGGAGCAACTGGACGTGAAAAAGCAATTGTTCTGCAACTTGGAAAATAGTATTAGACCTGACGCCATTCTAGCAAGTAATACGGCAACACTTAGTTTGACAGAGCTCGCTGAGGCTATGGAACATAAGGAGCGTGTAATAGGACTGCACTTTCTCTTCCCTGCAGGACAAGTGAGATTAGTAGAGATCGTTCGCGGTTTAAAAACATCCGATCTAACATTTCAAATTACGAAACAATTTGTTGAGCAGACTTTAGATAAGGCGAGTATTCAAGTCTATGAATCGCCTGGATATGTGACTACACGCATTATTTGTACACTGATTAACGAAGCACTTCACACCTTGTCTGAAGGAGTAGCAAAAGCTACAGATATTGATGAAGCAATCAGGATCGGTTATGGATTCCACTATGGGCCTTTAGAAATGGCTGATCGTTTTGGCCTTGATTCCGTGCTTGCTTCTATGGAGACGTTATTTCACGAATTAGGTGATATCAAATACAGACCGAATGTGTTATTGAAGAAAATGGTACGGGCTCGGCAACTTGGACTTAAAACTGGAAAGGGATTTTTTCATTATAATGAAGGAGGTGATCGTATATGAAAGTGCTTGTCATCAATTCTGGCAGTTCCTCATTAAAATTTCAACTATACGAGATGACGAATGAGATGATGTTGATCAAAGGACGTATTGAGCGAATTGGCTCTGAAACAGCCATCATTACTGTAGAACGAGGCGAGCGAGACGAAATACGGTTAACACAAGAAATCATACACCATTCTGATGCTGTCCGTACGATGCTGAAGCTTCTTATTCATAAAGATTATGGCGTTCTTGAACACATCTCCGAGATTAAAGCAGTTGGACACCGCATTGTGCATGGAGGAGAATGGTTTCGTTCCGCAACAATAATTAACAGTGATGTAGAGCAAAAGATACGACAACTCTACGATCTTGCACCACTGCATAATCCAGCACATATGGTTGGTATTCAGGCGGTCACCGGGCACATGCCGGATGTTCCGCAAGTCGCTGTATTCGATACAGCATTTCATCAATCCATTTCACAAAAAGCATATCTATACCCGATTCCACTATCTCTTTATAAAAAATACGGTATCCGGCGTTATGGTTTTCACGGTACCTCTCATGAATATGTAAGTCGAAGAGCGGCGCAGCTATTAAATAAACCAATTGAACATTTAAAGATTGTTACTTGCCATTTAGGTAACGGAGCCAGTTGTGCTGCGGTCTCAGGTGGACAATCCATGGATACTAGTATGGGAATGACTCCTTTAGAGGGTTTAATGATGGGGACGCGTTCAGGTGATATTGATTCGGCGATTATCCCATTTATTTTATCAAAGGAAGATCTGACAATTAACGAAGTGAATTCGATGCTTAATAAACATAGTGGACTTCTAGGTATCTCAGGTATAAGCAGTGATGTTCGAGAAGTTCAACAAGCTGCTACTGATGGAGATTCTCGGGCGATATTAGCCCTTGAAATGTACGAATATCGGATAAGAAAGTATATAGGTGCCTATAGCGCAGTGATGAATGGGATTGATGCTTTGGTTTTCACAGGTGGAGTTGGAGAAAATTCAGTTTCTTTAAGACGTAACGTCTGTGAACAATTAACTTTTCTTGGTCTTATGCTTGACGCTGAAAAAAATACCGAACGTACACAGACAGAGAGATTCATATCCACGGAATCTTCTCCTGTAAGTATCTTGGTTATACCAACAAACGAAGAACTTCTCATTGCGCAAAAAACATTTTCATTGTTAGAGGAGACAAAATGATGAATATCCCCGTTCCTGTAGGCGTTTCTGCCAGACATGTTCATTTAAATCAGAAAGATCTCGAAGCTTTATTCGGGATCGGATATGAACTGATTCCTTATCGCACACTATCGCAACCTGGTCAGTTTGCCAGTGAAGAGACATTGCAAATTATTGGTCCAAAAGGGCAGTTTAACAAGGTTCGAGTTCTTGGCCCCTTACGAAAAAAAACACAAATAGAAATATCTATGACAGACTCTGTCGTACTTGGAATAAAGGCTCCTTTGCGCGAATCCGGCGATTTAAATGACACCCCCGGAATTGTTCTATCGGGTCCGAAGGGCTCTATCACTCTAGACAGTGGCGTGATCATCGCTGCTCGGCACATTCATTTTCACTCTTCAGAGGCCGCTCGCTACGGAATTCTAGATAAGCAAGACTTGAGTGTACAAATTGAAGGGGAACGAGGCAGTATCCTTCATCATGTTATTGCTCGAGTGTCCGATGACTACCAAATGGAACTTCATCTGGATACAGATGAAGCCAATGCAACTGGAGCTAAAAATGGAGACAGCGCAACAATTATAATGAAACGGTAGTACCCGAATTGGTAATCTTCTTCACATTCGAACATTCTAAACTTCAATATGATGAAGAAGTGCTTATATGGATATTTAACAGCATTAATTGTCTCTCCAGTGTCGGAGCGCCTCGATATCATGAATCACAAACCCTGAACGATCGGCTTCTACAATGCCCTCCTTGCGAAGCTGATTTAATAGACGGTTAACCGTTTCCCTAGTCGTACCTATTGCACTAGCGATATCTTGGTGGGTCATAGGTATTTCAATAAGCAGTTTCCCGCTTTTTTCCCTGCCGTTCGTCTCTGCGAGCTTTAGTAGAAATAGCTGCCCTCGGTTTTGCACATCTTGTCCTGTCAGTTCCTGCAGCTTCCCTTGCAGTTCAAGGATTTTCTCGCTCATCACCCTTAACAGTTTAACCGCGATGCCGGGGGTATTACTAAGAAAAACCTCAAAGGGCTTGATGGGCATCGCAAGCAGCGTCGTGGGTACAATCGTTTCTGCCGTAGCTGGATATTGATTCGTATGAAACAACCCGGTATGCGGAAACATATCACCGGTTTTCAGAAAAGATACGATTTGTTGATGTCCATTTTCATCCGTCTTGTACGTTTTGATTAGCCCGCTTTGGATAAAATATACAGCTTCTTTTTCACTGCCTTCCGTAAATACGATCGTTTTTTTACGATAGGAGCGCTGAATCATCATCCTGCAAAGACCTTCCATTTCTCCGTCGGACAAATCGCGAAACAACGGAACTTGGCGAAGGAGCACTCCGGGATCCATAGTTCTTTCATTCATTGTCATTCCCCTTCCTGTTTACTAATTTAATGTTAACATGCAAAAAAATGAGCCAGACTTTACTCCAGCTCACCCACCTTAAGTTAAAAATAAGCTAACTACTCTTTAGCCGATTGTCGCTGTATAGCATAAAAAAACAGAAGTGCCCACTGGTTGGATAACACTTCTGTTTTCTCACGTTTATCACTGAAAATACATTAAATAGACAACCAAAACAACGACCAGAATAACGACATACAACGCATTCAAAAGCGTTAATCTGAACATATTGTTTTTCGTTTTCTTCGTATATTGGTCATCTTCATTTTGATTTCCTTTGGAAAACCCCACTGCAAATGTTGCTAGAATGGAGATGATTGAAATAGAAGCAATAAAAATGTAAGATACCATGGAGATCTCCCCTTTTCGTAAAAAATCTGACTCAGGTGCTCTTTACATTCTAATCCCTTTTGAGGCTAAACCTGTGTGATTTAAGTCACACCTCTTTAAATAAATAAAAAACAGACTCTGCATTTTGTGCCAAGTCTGCGTGTTGAAATACTGTCTACGCTTCTTTATTTACAAAAAAGTAGGCCGGACCTTTCAAGCGGTCTAAAATAATTGCACGCACCCCATTTGAAGGAACAACTTCCTCAAGTGCTCTTTGCATGCACGTAAGCCAAGCATCTGCCCGTTCCCTAGTAATCGGGAAAGGCGCATGCCGCGCTCTCATCATTGGATTACCATGTTCGTCTGTATATAAGGAAGGCCCGCCAAAAAATTGAGTTAAAAACTGAAACTGCTTTTCAATTAATGGTTCCATATCCTCTGGAAATATAGGTGCAAGCAAAGGATGTGCCAGAACTTTTGGATAAAAAGCGTCCACAATATTTCGTATTGTCGTTTCTCCACCGATATAATCATACAGTTCCATATCTGTTAATTGCCTCCCTTTCGACTCATCTAGAAATATTATACCTCCCTAGTTTACACGATACCTTTAACCTAAGATGTTATCTAAATCACACTTTTCATGAGCTAATCCAAAAAGGACGTGCCACCCTACTCAGGGAGTCACGTCCTCTAACAAACAGTGCCGCTACCACAATCATTTCATGGGAACAATTAAGGTCAATGTTGTTCCTTCTCCCAATTCCGAGTGAATCGATAACTTACCGCCAATACTTTTGGCTCTCTCTTCCATACTAAAGAGACCTACTCCTTTAAAGCTGTTATTTCTGGTAAAGCCTTTTCCCTTGTCTGCTATTTGAACCTCGACAATCGAGTCACTATCATGAACAATAACACTGGCCTCTGATACATCCGCGTACTTCGCAGTATTGGTAAGCGCTTCTTGTATCACTCGATATACAGTGGTTTCCTCAAGTGCTCCAAGTCGTCTGCGTAAATTGCTATCCAGTTTTACCCGTATACCGTAATGATCCGTGAAATTTTCAATATAAGTTCGAATCGCAGGCACAACGCCTAAATCATCCAATACGGAAGGTCGGATCTGCCACGCTAGACTTCGTACTTCTTCGATGATGCCAGAAACATTCTGCCTAAGAAACGCCATTTCCGGATTCATCGTCTCCCCTTCCCCGATCAGCCTATCCATCTGAATCAACAAGGAAAACAGACTTTGACCAATACCATCATGCAGCTCGCGGGAAAACTTCCTGCGTTCTTCCTCTTGGATTTGTATGACCTGTGACATCATCAGTTGGAGTTCTTCTTGCACCCGCTTTAATTCCGTTACTTCATTTCGAATGGCCAGATATTGGTAGGATTTCCCTTGTTCGTCCACAAAGGGAACGATAGTTGTGTCTACCCAATAGAAGCTGCCGTCTTTGGCCTTATTTTTAATTTCGCCACGCCAGACTTGCCCCGAGGAAATCGTCCGCCACAAGTCCATCATGAATTCCTTGGCGTGATAGCCCGAATTAATAATGCGATGATCTCTACCGAGAAGCTCCATTCGGTCATATTTCGATATTTCACAAAATTTATCATTCACATATTGAATCTTTCCTTTATGGTCAGTAACCGCAACGATCGATGATTCATCAAGGGCAAATTTGACATTGGCTAATTGTTTAAGCGACTGCCTCAAGTCCTGCTGAAACAAGGAGTCAGAGATATGTTCGTCAAGACGACTTAATAATTCCGTTACATTTTCGCCTATAACTTCCGGGTATTCCCGGTTCAAATCCTTACTCAAAGTTCAACAGTCCTTTCTTCACTGCATATTTCACTAATTCTGGCCTCGTCTTCAGACCTAGCTTCTCCATTACGTTGCTTTTATGTGACTCCACTGTTTTGACGCTGATGATCAATTGTTCCGCGATTTCTTTATTAGAGAATCCTTTGGCAATTAAGGCGAGAACTTCCCGTTCCCGCTCCGAAAGAGATTCAAAGGTGTCCGCATTTTCGCCTTGCTTCAAACGTTCTATATATTCATTCATGAGCCTCTTCGTTGCCGTTGGATATAAATACGCATTCCCCGCTGCAACGGAGCGGATAGCCGTCAGCAGTTCCTCGTGCGGCGCACTTTTCAAAATGTATCCTGAAGCGCCAACATGAATGGCTCTAAATAAGTATTCGTCATCATCATGCATCGTTAATATCAAAATGGCTAAATCGGGCATTAGACGCCTCAGTTCCGTTGTCGCAGTGAGTCCATCCATACCAGAAGGCATATTCAGGTCCATCAAGACCACATCCGGTTTCAGCAGTTGGGCTGCCTGGATCCCCTCTTCGCCGTCAGCAGCTTCCCCGATTACTTCCATGTTATGCTTACCATGGAGCAGCATCATTAATCCCGACCTAACTACGGCGTGATCATCTACTACTAGAACTTTCAGCATACCCATCCTCCTTTAAACCGGCTTGTGCTACCGATCCCTCTTATTCTGTTCTTATCATAACAAAAAAAATGAATTCCAGTAAGGGAACTCATTTCGCGGTTTCTTCTTTCATTCCCTCCAGTAACGAAGCTAATGTGTAGATTTTATCGTGAACCGCAAGCAATTCGTTTCGTTCAAATCTAGGATGTTCTCTCTTCCCGATGAAAAGCAACCCCTTTATCTGAGAGCTGGAATTTGTCACGAGTGGAAATGCAGCTGCCGTCTGTAATTGCTCCGCAAGCATGAGGGGACAATTGAGTCTTTCTTGATTAATCCTAGGATGCATATCATCGAGCTTTACCCATCTGCCAAGACGCAGAGCAGAACCTGCTAATCCTAAGCCTACTTTTATCACCATTTGTTGATAGCGATCATTACTGTTTCCCATTACATATTTCCAGCAGTTGCGCCCTGCATGCTCTTGAAGAGGCGCCAACGCAATGAAATCGCTCGATGTCAAGCTTCGCAGAAGCTTCAGTTCTTCTAGTATGCTTGCATCGCCAATCGCCATACCGGCCACCTCCGTTTCGACGAAACCATGCAGAATCTCCTTACCTACCATTGTAGTCCTTTCTTTTCTTCTTGTAAGTCAGGGAAAACCCTGATTTCCGCATCAGGGGTTTAAGCAATCTATCCCCCATTTCGCCTTAGTGTATCGCCAGAGAAGTAAGGGTTTAAACTGTGATTTTTCTCACAACAAGATAGGGAGTTTCACCTTAAAAGATCAGTAGAACTCCCGATAACCAAATTCAGGTAAAACCATTATGATATAGCTAACAAGAAACGTTGAGGAGTTGGTCCCCATGGCCATGAAAAATAAAGTGAAAGCTTCTGGAGGCATTAGGACATTTTTTTCGGAAGAAAATTTCAGCAAACTACAAAGCATTATGTATCTGAAGCATGCGGCAAATGGTGATTTCCTATTTAGGGAAGGCGATCTTGCAGATCGGTTGTATTATGTCATCCATGGCGGAGTCCGTATTACGAAGCTGTCTGAAACAGGTAAAAACTTCATTCTGTATCTGCATCAAGCGGGTGACTTATTCGGTCAGATGGATCCCTTTCAGAACTCGGCGCAGAGCTTCAGTGCTGAAGTGACAGAGGATTGTGAGATTGGTGTTATTCAGCGAAAAGATCTCGAAGTCCTGCTATGGCAGCACGGAGATCTTGCTATTGAATTTATGAAATGGATGGGGCTCATGCACCGCATGACTGAATCGAAATTTCGCGATTTAATGATGTACGGCAAGCCAGGCGCGCTCTGTTCTTTATTAATCAGGTTAAGTAATTCATACGGCGTACCCAAAGGGGAACATATCCACATTAACTATAAGATCAACAATTCCGAAATGGCTGATATGATTGGGGCTACACGTGAAAGCGTCAATCGCATGTTAAGTGATATGAAGAAGGAAGATGCTGTCGAGTTTCAACATGGACAAATCATCATTAAGGACGTAACGTACCTCCGCGATATTTGCCACTGCGAAAACTGCCCTATTGAAATATGCCGCATGTAAATGATTCAGGAGGAAATAACTCTTGTCCTACACAATACAAAACTAAAAGGACTACACATTTCTAGAGAAATGGAGTCCTTATTTGCGTTTTTAATGCCTACAGTCGGCTTTCTATGAACCGAAATGAACTTTATATACCAATTGCGCCGCAATGTCAGATGATCGGAGAACTGTTCCATGCTCTGAATTTACTAAGCTCGTCAGCTCTTGTCCCCTTAAAGGTATGGCTAGAAACTGATGTTCATTCATGTACATTTGCATATAATCTTGGTCTTCGGAAATGCGTATCTTCTCAAGTGTCATTTTTTTCGGAGGTGCTACAGGGTCGAGTCCAGCCTGATCCTCGATATGCACTTCAATTTGAGTGCCAAGCCACCGTGATAATTGTTCTTCCCATTTCATACATGTGCCTCCTTCTTCAAGCGGCAGCAGCCCGCATCTGCTTTTGGCGATACCTTCACTTGATACCCTTGGAGATGGTTCCAGCAATCATGTTCCGAAGGCTCACCGCTCATTGCGTACTTTTCTATATAATTCAGGATTTCTTCTTCGCTTTCCCAAATCGCCAAACCTTTGACTTCGGCAACAGCGATATCGAGCCCCTCTTGTTCGCGCAGATCAATATACCAGGTTCCCTTTCCTGCGAAAAGCTCATTCAATTGCTGTTCGATAATCGTATAGAAAGGAGACTGTGCATGTTCACGGATAAAGCATAAATCCAAAGCAAACTCACTCGGCATGTCACATCACCCCTCCTATTTCGCGCTTCTCAGTTTGGTGATATCGCTAAACATCCCCGAATAATAGACGACATCTCCGGCATCATTCTTGACTGCACTTATCGTCAGCCATTCCAGATACACATCGCCATTCTTCTTACGATTCCAAATCTCACCCTGCCAGAAACCGTGACCGCGAATATCATCCCACATCGTATCGTAAAAAGTTCGATCCTGTTTCCCTGATTTCAGGACACTTGGCGTCAGCCCCAAGACTTCTTCGGCTTTATAGCCTGTCAGTTGCGTGAAGGCCGCATTCACCGAATGAATTTTGCCAGTCTTATCCGTCACCATGATACCTTCAACTGTATTTTCAATAATCCGTGAAGATAACCCTAATTTCTCATTATAGAACATCCAAAGAATGAGAATTAAGCTGGCCAACGCCACTTGGGATAAGGCCATGAATCCAATGGCATAATGACCTGTCAGTTTGAAGAGAAAGGTAAGCAGCAGCGGCGGGAAAAATCCACCCAAACCACCCATTGCCGAGATGATACCATTCGCAATACCAGCTTGCTTGATGAAATACATCGGAACCAATTTGAAAATGGTACCATTACCTGTTCCTGCACACAGTGCAATGGTTAAGCAACCGACTGTGTACCACGTCATCGACGGAGCAAATGAAAGCAAAATACCAGAAGCCGTTAAGCCAGCAAAAACAAACATAAGAATTTTGAATGGGTTAAACTTATCTCCTAGGTAGCCCCCGATCGGCCTCATAGCCGTTGCCAGTACGATAAATCCGCCCGTACGCATCCCGGCATCTACTTTGGACAGGTGAAAGCTGCTGACCATGAAATTCGGTAAATACACGGTGAAAGCAACAAAAGAACCGAATGTAAGAAAGTAGAACAAGCATAATAACCATAGCTTCGAATTGCCGGCAACTCCTTTGATTTGCTCAACAAGTGAGGTCTGTACAGGAGGCTCTTTGCGATCCCCGGCAACGAAGTTCAATCCTGCCATGACGATCAGTAGAATGCTGTAGAGCATGACCGTTTTGGACCAACCTATTTGGTTGGCTATGACAGGCGCGCCAAAGGTGGAGAGCGCTGTTCCGAGATTACCGATCCCGTAGATTCCGTTCACGAAGCCATGACGTTCTTTCGGATAATATTTAGGCAAGGAGGTCACACCTACTGAGAATACAGCCCCGCCAATGCCGAGGAAGAACCCTCCAATAATGAGATCCCCGAAAGAATTCGCTTGGCTGACCCAGTAAACAGGCGCAAGCAATAGTATAAAGGAGATCGCAAACAGCTTTCTGGCCCCGTAACGATTCGTCCAATATCCCACAGGTACCCGCATGACTGAACCAAACAAGATAGGAATAGCGGTGACCCAGGTGAGCTGTGAAGGGGTTAGCTTGATCGTCTCTTTAATAAATGGCATTAACGAAGAAAGGATAACCCATACCATAAAGCCTAGAACCAGACTGATAGTTTGAAGCGGCAGTTGCACTTTTTTGATATTCATTCGACATCACGCTCCCGACGATAGATCATAATAGCAGTAGGGAATAACAACATATTCAACACAGCATAGATAATAACCGAACGGTAATGGTCGAAATAGTACGCGTTCACGGCCTTTTGAGTAAACACGATACAGAGAAACAACACCATGCATAATAAAATAACGCCGACATAGCTACGTTTCATATCGTTTCACTCCTGTCGCATAAATCGCGCCTTGCTCTTGCTTCAGAAGAACTTCTGGCAGTGGTCTCTTGGGCGGTCCCGCTGTTGGTGACCCCGTTCTGGCATCGAAAATGCCGTGATGGCAAGGACAGACCATTTCATCCTTCTCTTTACTCCAAAATACGGGACATTTGAGGTGCGTACACGCATTTTGATAAGCTTTATACTCGTTCTCGCCAAGGCGAATCAATAGTGCGGAATCATGCTCTCCAGGATAAGCGAACTGGACTGCATCTCCTACCTCCAGCGAGGAGATATCCGTAATTTTCAGCTGCGGATAAGACTTCTTCGTTAGTCCCGTCAGTTCTTTCGCGGCGAGTGCTCCCCACGGTATCGTGGATACAGCGAACACGCCTGCTGCACCAACCAGTGTCTTCATAAAGCCTCGGCGATCCAATTTTCTCTCATCATTTTTTCTTATATTGTGCGTATAGTTATCTTCTTTAAAAGGACTATGGTTATTGTCCTGCTTCATAAAGTCCACCTCATCACAAGCAGATTAGAACAACTTTTGTTTTCCTTGCAGAATACCAGGAAGGGAAATCTTCACATTCGTTTCTCCTTCTAATGGATCCCATGGCTCATGACTTGCCGTCCATTTTCCTAGCTTATGCTGGGCTTTCTTCTGAGCTAACTCATCCTCAGTCAACCACTGCAGCGTATTCGTCGGACAAACCGATGCACACATAGGAGGGATACCTTCTTTGGTCCGATCGTAGCAAAGATCACATTTGTACATCAGATTCTGCTCTTCATCGAATTTAGGGATGCCATACGGGCATGCGATGGTACAATTCTGACAGCCGATACATTTCTCTACCAATGCCGAAAGCACTGCGCCGTCTTCGGTGATCTGAATGGCCTGGGCCGGACAGCTTCTGGCGCAAGCCGGATTCACACAGTGAAGGCACATCAAAGGAATCGTTTGGCGGGAGACTAGCGGATTCACATCATACACATAATTACGATTTCTTTCATCGTGGCCTCCGCATTGTGTACAAGCAGCCAAACAGCTCCGACAGCCGATACAATTATCCATTTCAATGTATAGATGTTGTTTCATCGGATGCTCATCCTCTCTGGTTGCTTTGCGATCTGTGCTGCGCATGCCTTAAACTCCGGCATGCGTGACATCGGGTCCAGCGCCGCTATGGTTAGCAGATTAATCGACTGCTCATGGCCGAAATGATAAGGAACGAACACGGTATCCTTACGAATCGCTTCGATAATTTTCACTTTATACAAAGCTTCCCCGCGACGTGTAAACAATCGGATGACTTCGTCATGTGCGATATTGTAGCGCTCCGCTGTTTCCGGATGAACTTCAACGTACGGCTCCAGACACATATCCCGAAGGAAAGGAATTCTTCTTGTTTGATTTCCGGACAAGTAATGGTAAACAACTCGACCTGTGGTAAGACGAAGCGGATATTGCTCACAAGGCTCTTCGGCCGGCGGTCTGTAAGGAAGCGCGCATAGCTTCGCTCTGCCGTCCGCATGGTAGAACTTGTGATCCAGGAACATATGCGGCGTTCCCGGGTCTTCCTCACTTTTACATGGCCAGAACACACCGTCTTGCTTGTCGATCTTCTCCCAAGTGGCTCCATAATAGTCGGCATATCCGCCTTTGGAGGCCAAACGGAATTCATCCGCTACATCCCTGGCTGTCTTCAGATGGCCGAAATACTGTCCTCTGCCTAGTCGCTCCGCAAGCTCTACCTCGATCAACCAGTCAGGCTTCGACTCGCCAACGGGCTCTTGCGCTTTATTAATCTTGATGATCCGTCCTTCTAGATTCGTTACTGTGCCTTCATCCTCCGACCAGGTGACGGAAGGCAGTACGACATCGGCAAACTCGGCCGATTCGGACAAGTAAATATCTGCACAAACCATGAAGTCCAGATTTTTTAAAGCAGCACGGACAAAGTTCTGATTCGGCGCCGAGACAGCTGGATTCGAGCAGAGCAGGTACAAGCCGCGAATCGTTTTCTCTTGCATAAGCTCAAACATTTCATAGGCCGAGACACCCGGCTGCGGCATCTCTTCCGGCTTGATCCCCCACACCTTGCACACCTCTTCGACGTGCTTCGGATTCGTGATTTTGCGGTAGCCCGGAAGGGCATCAGCTTTTTGTCCGTGCTCTCTTCCGCCTTGACCATTCCCTTGTCCGGTAAAAGTAGCAACGCCAGACTTCGGACGACCGATCTTCCCAGTCACCAAGCACATATTCGTGTAGGCTGATACGTTATCAGACCCTTTAATTTGTTGTTCAATGCCCCGAGCGAACATGACGATGGCGTTCGGTGCTTTGCCATAAATCTCAGCGGCACGAATCAATTTTTCAGGAGCAACGCCAGTTATTTCACTCGTGTACTCAGGTGTGAATTCTTTCACAACCTCTTTCATTTCCTCGAAGCCGTTGGTGTGATTCGCTATAAACTCAGCATCGATGTGGTTATTTTGAATGAGTAGATGAATCATGCAATTGGCAAGCGCCAAGTCCGTCCCCGGACGTAAATCAAGATGAATGTCTGCCCGCCTGGCGATAGGCGTTTCCCGGGGATCTGCTACAATCAAGTAACCACCGCGGTTCTGTACTTCCCATATTCGGAACATCGAGGTAGGATGGCACTCGGCTGTATTGCTGCCTGCGATGAACAAGCAATCCGTCTCATGCAGATCGGTCCAAGGTAAGGTTGATCCTCTATCCACGCCAAAGCTGCGAAGGAAGCCTGCGGCTGCGCTTGACATACAGAATCGGCCATTGTAATCAATGTAACGTGTTTGCAGGGCGACTCTGGCGAATTTCCCAGTCAGATAGCATTTCTCATTGGTCATCGACACACCGCTGAATACAGAAAGCGAATCCTTGCCGTACTTGCCTTGCATCTCTTGAAATCTTTGCACGATCAACGAATAGGCCTCTTCCCAACTGGCTTCGCGGAAGCCTTCCTTCGTTCCCTTAAGCGATG
Source organism: Paenibacillus sp. LjRoot153 (assembly GCF_964253085.1). Taxonomy (NCBI): domain Bacteria; kingdom Bacillati; phylum Bacillota; class Bacilli; order Caryophanales; family Paenibacillaceae; genus Paenibacillus; species Paenibacillus sp. LjRoot153. The sequence goes on along the minus strand of NZ_CAXUQH020000001.1, from coordinate 1,290,463 downwards.
CATCGTCACGGATTAACGGACGCAGCAGGCGATCATTGTGATTCGTTTGCTGATAAGCCGTCACACCTTTCGGACACATCTTGCCTAACGTCACAGGCCAATCATAGCGCGGTTCGACGCCAATAATGGTATTGGAAGAAGTATCCACCCGCAAATTCATCCCGCACTGCATACCGCAATAAGAGCAATGGGTTTTAACCAATTTTTCATTCGGGTGTGTTTTATTCGCGATAACTTTAAAGAATTTATCCTTTTGCATTTTGGTTGGCCTCCTTCACGCGAATCTGGTGGGTCGGTATCCCTGTAAATCGGGACATTCTATATTTTCGGCGGCATGGCAGGCACAACTCTGCCAAGTGGAAGCCTTCCTCCGTTTTGAATTCAATTTCATTCACTTTAAGTACAGCGATGACATCCTTGGATTGCTCGACAGAAACAAAACCTGTTCCGCAAACCTTACAGCTTTTCGTCTCTTGCTCTGCATAATGTTCTCTGTAATTTCGGGCAAACACGCTCATAGGACGGAATGGGATGTGAGCCAGTTTACCAAAAGGGATATAAATCAGCGTCACGATAACGGACCATTGGTGGACTAACGTGACCACCGGATGTCCATAGCCGTGAAGGACTATATTGCAGAAGGTGAGCAGCAGCCCAGTCAAGCTTACGAATAGCAACATATATAGCGGAAGAAAATCATAGACAAATGTCTGTTCCGCACGAGCCTGCATGTTCTTAATCCTGCGATATAAGGCCATACAAACACCACCGATTACCATGAAAGCTGTAATATTCAGCGCATTGTAGAACAGAAATCCGAGAGCGCCATCTGCTTTAATCTTCATAAGATCGATCCCGAAACCAACAACCGTGTACCTTCCGTTCTCGGCCATCGTGAAGTACATCCAACCGAACACAAGCGGGAACGTAACGAAGGCGGATAAAATGCAGCCCCAACCAAGTAGAACGTGCTGGGTCCAACGATACCATCCGCGATTCCAGATAAAGCGGTACGTGAGTAGATGCTCTGTTGTGGTCTGAGGCGTACTTTTTCGGAATAACAACTTTAACCCTTTTTTCAAAATAATTTTCGTAGGCGGGCGTTCTCCCCACGCAATAAAGCGATAAAAGAATCCGCAAATGAAAACTACGGTTCCTACCATATACCCATATAAAGCCAAGTCAATATGTGTAAAAAACCTTGAACCGACTCCCATGAGAATAATTAATCCGCAAACAACCAGAAAGACACATTTGGCGAATTTTGACGCGAACGCTCGATCCATGATTATCATTGCCCCTTCACTTGTGATTCTTATAGTTGTATTAAAACATGAGACCGCCCTACAGCACTGTGAGAAAAATCACTGTGTACCCCCGATCTCGGTTACATTTTTTTGGTTATCACTATTTGGACAAAAAAAGGGCTCTCCGTTAGATCTTTTCGGATCCAGAGGAAAGCCGCAGCCTTAGCGTGTAAAAACACGGGCGATTAAGCTCATATACAAAAGGGAAGATACGGAAAGCAGGCAACCGCCGAAGCCTGAACATAGGCACTTCCCCCTAGGTGCGATTAAATAAAATGTTGTTCTCCAAATGGATGTGCTGGAACATATCCGCTTCCAACTCCTCTAGCTTCAAGTAAGTGAGCTGAAACGTTGTGCAGGCATCCTCTGGCAACTCGTAGTTTTTGGTGATTTCCCTAATTTGTCTAAGCAGATCACCCGAGCCCTCATGCTCCTGCTCAAGTGTATCCAGAATTCTAAGCAGCCGTTCTCTTTTCACATCCGTAGGATCTTTCTCAAAATCAATGACAGCCGGGAATGCTTCTCCTTCTTCTTTCTCCATGTGATGTTCCATGTCACTTTTCAATGCTTCAAACCATTGATCGACTTGAAGGAGTTCAGGATGATGTGGCCCATGCACACGTGCCACTTTCTTCACATATTCACTTAAGTGCGGCAGTGCTGTTTTCAAATAGCCATGATGGATGCGAATAATATAATCGATTAATTCGCTGGAGCTTAATTCACTCCAATTCAAGCCGTCAGATTTAGGAGCTATTGCTGCTTCAGCAAGGCTTTTCAACAAATCCTCTGCCGCGATATCCTGGTCTTGAATGACTTGAAGGAGTGATTTATTGCCTCCGCAGCAGAAATCAATGCGGTATTCCTTAAACACCTCTGCCGTCTTGGGATATCCCGTCACAATATCTCCCACACGATCGGTTAATTGAATGTTCATTTTGTCAAATCCTCCTGTTCAGCTGTGATCTGAATCAACTATACCGAAAAGACAGGCAAGCTTGTGTGACAGCCGTCACACTATTTGAACATACTTCTCAATTAGATTTGTCGTAAACATCGCTCCAGCATTCGATTCGCAATCGGGAAAACCATCTCCTCTTCGGATATCAGATGCTCGGATAAGACAGAACAAGCCACACTAAGCAGCGTGATCGCTTTCTTCAGCTTTATACTGTCGGCACCTTTACATTGGTCTGCATAATCAAGAAATGAGCGAACAAACCGTTCCGCTTGTTTATGATCCTCTTCCAGAACCCAAGTTGAGGTGAGAAAGGTGGGCTCCATCCCCTGATTCGCATACTCGGTAAGGAGGGGGAGAACCTCCACTTCCTCCCAGTGTTCATGAGCCTCAAGCTGCTGCATGAAGGTAACCATTTGCTTTCGAATTTCTTGAAGTAAACGCTTTGATTCGTCTGTGCCAAGCACACCAACCATATGACTTGTCATTTCTTGGACATGATCAAGCTCTTTTTTTAACGCACCATGTTCGTCCTTTAACCGCCCCAGAACCTGCCCAATGCTTGAAGTCTGAGCGTCGTCTAACGGCATCCCAAGATCAATAACCATATATGATTCCTCCTCTTATTGCTGTAATCACATTGTATGCCTTTCTCTCGGCATTCTCTGTGAGGAGAATCACAGCTCTTGTTGCTATTTCGTGACTTTAAGAAAATAGTTTATTTCTAGATGCAAAAAAGAGCCATGGTAGACTAACCCATACCTCCTTCTATCATGCAGTTTTCGGCTCATCTCCTATGAGAAAAAGGACTCCAAATCTGTCAGAACTTTCTCTGTTAGTGGAAAAATAAGTTGTTCTTCCATGGTAAAGTGGTCATTTAATATCAAACATGCCTGTAAGAGATGCGCTGCCGCCTCGGCTAATTGCTTCTTCACAACGAGAGGTGTTACCTCAATAACAGCTTCTTGAAAAGATTGGATAAACGACATGCCAAGTTGATGGTCTTTCTCCAATACCCAGAAAGAAGGCGTCATAGAGGGAGCCGGTTGATGATGAAAATAGGTTAATAGGAACGGAAACAACTCCTGTTCCTCCCATTCCGAATGTTGGTTTATTTCATCTACAAATTGATTGGTCTGTATCCTGAGTTCTTGGACAAGCTGCATGCCTTTCACCGAATCGTCCAATAGTATCAGTTCCTTGGCACTCGTTTCGAGTATCCTTAGCTTTTCTCTCAATTTGTCATGCTCTACCATTAAACGATCGGTAGCAAAAGCAATTTCCTCTGGGTTTGAAGAAGCAATCCCCGAGATATAGCCTGTGGAATGTATCGCCATACTAAGTCCCTCCCAAGGTAATCGTTTCGTTCGATATCTGTGTTCAGTATAGCTTCACGAGCGGACTCTCGCTGTGCGATACATCACACTAACCGCCGATATGAGACATTTCAACCTTATGTACGGGAGTCGTGTGTGCTAGTCTCGTTTCGGAATAACGATCCTGACGCTCACCCCAAACTTGTTTGATTACTGATCTTACCTCATCATCGCTTGCACCGTCCCTGATCACACTTAGCAGGTCTGTTTTGTTTGAAGCAAACAAACATGTATACAAATGCCCTTCTGCAGATAACCGAGCTCGCGTACAAGTGCTGCAAAATGCCTGCGTTACAGATGAGATCAAACCGATCTCTGTCTGAGAATCCAGATAACGATAGCGCGTCGCAACCTCGCCCTTATAATTCGATTCCACCTGTTCCAACGGAAACTCTTTATGAATCATATCGATAATCTCTTGACTAGGAACGACGTGCTTTAAATTCCATCCGTTACTATTCCCAACGTCCATAAACTCAACAAATCTCAAAATGTGTCCGCGCTCTCGGAAGTATTTGGCCATTGGAACAATATCCTGATCATTAACCCCCTTTTGCACGACCATATTTACCTTCACCGATAATCCCGCCGAAGCTGCGGCATCGATGCCTTCCAGCACTCCTTTTGCCGAAAATCCTCTCCCGTTCATAGCACCAAATCGCTCATCATCCAAACTATCCAGGCTTACAGTAATCCGCTCTAGCCCAGAGTCTCTTAGCTCTTTCGCCTTAAGTTTCAATAATGAACCATTGGTTGTAACGGCAATATCTTTGACGCCTTCTATTTGGCGAATTCGAGCAATGATTTCGCAAACATCTTTGTTTAAGAGCGGTTCACCGCCTGTAATCCGTACTTTCTCTACGCCTAGAGAAACAAATATTCGCGTTAACCGCTCTAATTCTTGAAGGCTAAGCAGTTTTTCTTGCGGAAGAAACCGATAATTGGGACCAAACACCTCTTCAGGCATACAATATCGGCAGCGGAAATTGCAGCGATCCGTTACCGAAATGCGTAAATCGCGAAGCGGTCTTTGAAGGGCGTCTCTCATTGTAGGAACTTGCTTAGCAGGATTTTCCATATTTTGCCTCTCTCAGTACATGGTAATTTCATAGGGAAGAGGAATAACCTCTACTTGTTGGCCGTCTGCAATTCCTTTGGAACCCGCTGGTATCACTTCCTTTTATATATCGATCGTGTGGACACCCACCCCTCCGTTAACAATGAGCATATCACATTTTTCCAAGGCATTATTAATCATTCTTCCCCGCCGTATTGTTCGATTTGTGCCGCAAGCATGTAGGCATCAACTTTGACTGCCTTGCGAGCAAATCTCTGGTTCCAATTTATCATCATCAATCGTCCTTTCCAACTACGCTTATTATTTGATCATAAGTCTTTATGCTCAAAGTAGATGTGATAATAATCACATCTGATAGTGTGACCGAACAAAATAAGAAAAGAGGTAAACACCAAGTTACACTAGTGTTTACCTCTTTTTTCCTCCTGAAGTCGTGGTCATGCCATGATTCCCGATTCTGTTATCATTTGTTTAATGTGCAAGAACGCCCATCTCAATGAGTCTCCTCGCTCGGGTAACTTCCTGATCTGTTGGCGTAGGACATTGATCGAGCGGGTATTCCTTCCCCATTTGCTGCCATTTGTAGACGCCCATTCTGTGATAAGGCAGGAGCTCAATTTTATTAACATTACGCAAGGAGCCAATAAACATGCCGAGATCGACGAGATCCTTGTGATCATCCGTCCATCCGGGTACTAGGACATGACGAATCCAAACAGGTTTATCGATCTCACTCAGATGTTCAGCAAAGCGCTTAATTCGATCGTTAGGCTGTGCAGTAAGGGCAACGTGCTTAGCAGAATCAATTTGTTTCAGATCGAGCAGTACTAAATCGGTCACATCCAAAAGCTCCTGCGCATGACTCGGCTCACAAAAGCCGTTCGTATCCAGCACGGTATGCAGACCCCAGCGCCGTTTGCACTCAGCGAACAACCGGGCTAGGAAAGGAGCCTGCAAAGTCGGCTCCCCACCCGTTACTGTAATGCCCCCGCCGGAACGTTGGTAGTACGCCAAGTAAGGCTCAATCTCATTCAGAATCTCCTCGATATCCATCTGCCTGCCCGTATTCATCTCCCATGAATCTGGATTATGACAGTACTTACACTGCAGGGCGCAGCCCTGCATGAAGAGAACAAAGCGGATGCCCGGACCGTCAACGGTGCCAAAGGTGTCGAAGGAATGTATGCGTCCTTTCATCGGTCTGCACCCCTTTCTATCGTTACATCGTGCCGTGGAAAGTACGATGGATCACATCAAGCTGCTGTTCCTTGGTCAGCTTGATGAAATTTACCGCATAGCCGGAAACACGGATCGTCAATTGTGGATAGAGCTCTGGATGCTCCATAGCATCCAACAGCTTGGATCGGTCAAATACATTAATATTCAAATGATGTCCTCGATTCGCCATATAGCCATCGAGCAACGCGACCAGATTGGAGATGCGTGTCTCTTCTTCACGGCCTAGAGCCTTCGGTACGATAGAGAACGTGTTGGATATGCCATCGAGGCAATGCTCATAAGGGAGCTTTGCAACAGATGCCAACGAGGCTAACGCACCTTTGCGGTCACGTCCGTGCATGGGATTGGCGCCTGGTGCGAAGGGCTCGCCGGCTTTGCGGCCGTCTGGCGTGCTTCCTGTCTTTTTCCCATACACGACATTGGATGTAATCGTTAGAACGGACATGGTTGGCACAGAACCGCGATACGTCTTGTGCTTCCTGATCTTATTCATGAATGCTTCCGTTACTTGCACGGCAATCGCATCGACACGCTCATCATTATTGCCGTACTGCGGATATTCGCCTTCAATTTGGAAATCGACGGCAATGCCCTTCTCATCGCGGATCGGGCGGACCTTCGCATACTTAATGGCGCTAAGAGAGTCAGCTACGACGGATAATCCTGCGATACCGGTAGCCATCGTACGTACAATTTCACGGTCGTGAAGAGCCATCTCCAGCCGCTCATAGCAATATTTATCATGCATATAATGAATGACGTTAAGTGTGTTCACATACAGCTTAGCCAGCCACTCCATGACCGTATCGAATCTCTCCGCCACTTCTTCGTAATTCAGAACCTCGGAGGTTAACGGTGTTAACTGTGGGCCTACCTGTATCCCTAGCTTCTCATCCACTCCACCATTAATCGCATAGAGCAACGCTTTGGCTAAATTGGCACGGGCGCCAAAGAATTGCATCTGCTTGCCGACCCGCATAGCGGATACACAGCAAGCAATGCCGTAATCATCCCCATAATAAGGTCGCATCAGGTCGTCATTCTCATATTGAATCGAACTAGTTTCAACCGATACCTTGGCACAATAAGCCTTGAAGCCCTCCGGCAGCTGAGTCGACCACAGGACAGTCAGGTTAGGTTCAGGGGCAGGGCCCAAGTTATATAAAGTATGCAGGAAACGGAACGAATTTTTCGTGACACGCGCTCTGCCATCCATGCCCATGCCGCCAATCGATTCTGTCACCCAGGTAGGGTCGCCGCTGAAAAGCTCGTTGTAATCTGGGGTGCGCAGAAATTTAACGATACGAAGCTTCATGACAAAATGGTCAACAAGCTCTTGCGCCTCTGCTTCCGTCAACGTCCCCTCGCGTAAATCCCGTTCGATATAAATATCAAGAAAGCTTGATACGCGTCCAAGGCTCATCGCCGCGCCATTCTGTTCCTTAATGGCTGCCAAATAAGCAAAGTACAGCCATTGCACCGCTTCAGCGGCATTCACTGCCGGCTTTGCAATATCATAACCGTAGGTTTTGGCCATCTGCTTTAGTTCACCCAAGCTGCGCATTTGCTCGGAAAGTTCTTCGCGCAGCCGAATGATATCCTCGGTGATCGCGTCCACTTCCAATTGCAGAAGATCGTTCTTCTTCTCTTGGATTAGCCGGTCTACACCATACAGAGCCACACGGCGGTAATCGCCAATAATGCGACCTCGACCATAAGCATCGGGAAGACCAGTGATGATGGCAGCCTTACGCGCGGTCTTCATCTCTGAGGTGTACGCATCGAACACACCTTGATTATGCGTTTTGCGAATATCGGTAAACACCTGAACAATTTCTTCCGGCAGCTTAAAGCCATAAGCCTCACAAGCATCGATCACCATCCGAATACCGCCGAAAGGTTGTACGGAACGCTTCAAAGGAGCATCGGTTTGCAGACCGACGATTTTCTCCTTATTCTGTGCGATATAGCCTGGCGCATGGGAGGTAATCGTGGAGATCGTCTGGACATCAATGTCCAGCACGCCTCCGTTCTCTCGCTCTTGCTGGGTTAGCGTACTCACCATCCGCCATAGCTCATTCGTCGCTTCTGTTGGACCTGCCAGGAAGGCATGATCTCCTGGATACACGGTTATATTTTTATGAATAAAGTCGTTCACATCAATGGAACTCTCCCAGTTGCCTTGGATAAATTCTCTCCAGCAATCCGCTATCCTTATCTCTTTTTCTCTTATCGTCATGATAAAGCCTCCTTAAATATTCACGTTTAAAACTTACCGTAAAATGCATTTCGATATACGTCAGCCAGTTCCGTTACTAGCGGCATCCGAGGATTGGCCGTTGTACACTGATCTTCGAAAGCTCGATCCGCCAAGTAATCTACACGCGTCTCGAATTGTTCCGCCTGGAACCCAAGATCCTGAAATTTCTCCGGAATTCCGAGAATTTTGTTCAGCTTGCGGATCGCCTCGATAAGGCTGTTCACGCCTTCTTCCGTTGTATTAGCTGGAAGCCCCAGCATGCGCGCGATTTCAGCATAGCGTTGGTCGGCTACGAAGTGATCGTATTTCGGGAACGAAGTAAACTTCGTCGGCTTTTGAGCATTATAGCGAATGACATGCGGCATCAAAATCGCGTTGGTACGTCCATGTGCGGTGTGATACTCGCCGCCCCATTTATGCGCCAAGCTGTGATTAATACCCAGGAAAGCATTCGCGAAGGCCATACCGGCAATGGTTGAGGCATTATGCATTTTCTCACGGGCAATAGGATCTCCTGTGGCATACGATTTCTCTAAGTTTTGGAACACTAATTGGATGGCTTTCATCGCCATACCATCGGAATAATCATTCGCCATCACAGACACATACGATTCAATGGCGTGCGTTAGGACATCCATACCGGTGTCTGCTACCGCTGTCTTCGGTAAGCTGTACACGTAATCAGGATCAATGATGGCAACATCCGGTGTAAGCTCATAATCAGCAAGCGGGTACTTTGTATTGCCTTTTTCTTTATCTGTAATTACAGCGAAAGACGTCACTTCCGAACCTGTACCCGAAGTCGTAGGAATCGCGACAAATTTCGCTTTGCGTCCCAGACGCGGATATTTGTAAACCCGTTTACGGATATCCATGAATTTTTGCTTTAAGGCATCAAAGCTAGTATCTGGGTATTCATAGAACAGCCACATCGCTTTAGCCGCATCCATTGGTGACCCGCCGCCCAAGGCGATAATGCAATCCGGCTGGAAGCTTGCCATCTGTGCCTGGCCGCGTTCTATGGTTTCAACAGACGGATCAGGCTCTACATCCGAGAACACTTCGATATAGACGGGAAGCTGCCGTTTGCGGAGGTAGTATTCTACACGCTCTACATAACCGAGCTTCACCATCATCGGATCCGTGACAATCATCACCCGAGTAATGTCAGGCATTTTCTCTAAATACTGAGTAGCTCCCTTTTCAAAATAAATCTTCGGCGGTATCTTGAACCACTGCATATTGACCGTACGGTAAGCAACCCGTTTCACATTGATTAGATTCACCGCGCTCACATTAGAGGTCGTGGAATTATGTCCGTATGAACCGCAACCTAGTGTCAAGGATGGCAAATTCGTATTATAAATGTCCCCAATAGCGCCATGTGTGGAAGGTGAATTAACAATCACACGTCCCGTTTGAAGCTTATTGGAGAATGCCTGTATGACCTCTGTATTCTGTGAGTGAATGACAGAGGAATGTCCCATGCCTCCGAATTTCACCACTTCCACAGCCCTGTCAATGCCTTGCTCCGCGTTCTTCACTTTGTAACAAGCGAGTACGGGGCTTAGCTTTTCAGCTGACAATGGGTAGGCCTCACCGACACCCGCTAGTTCCGCGACTAGCATTTTCGTATTCACAGGCACCTGAATACCAGCCATCTCAGCAATTTTCACAGCAGATTGACCCACGATAACCGCGTTCACCGCACATTTCTCACTGTTAATTACCAGTTTGGAGACCGCTTCTGTTTCTTCTTTATTTAAAAAGTAACAGCCCTGATCCACCATCAATTTTTTTGTTTCCGCATAGACCGGTTCCTCAATAATGACTGCTTGTTCGGAGGCGCAAATCATGCCGTTATCAAAGGTCTTGGATAGGATCAAGTCATTCACAGCCTGCTGCAAATTCGCTGTCTTCTCTATGAAGCAAGGAACATTACCAGGTCCGACGCCCAAAGCAGGCTTACCGGTGCTATAGGCTGCCTTCACCATGGAAGAGCCTCCAGTAGCTAGAACTAGCGCCACATCGGGATGATTCATCAGCAACTGCGTAGCTTCCACAGATGGATGCTTCACCCATTGAATACAATGCTCTGGCGCGCCGGCCTTAACTGCCGCATCCAGTAATGTCGCTGCTGCCGCAGCACTTGATTGTTGCGCAGACGGGTGGAAGGCGAATATGATCGGATTACGGGTTTTGGTTGCAATCAATGATTTGAACATCGTCGTCGAAGTCGGATTGGTTACAGGCGTAACACCAGCGATAATGCCCACGGGCTCAGCCACCATTCGGTAGTTCTCATACGTATTTTCCTCAATCACACCGACCGTCTTGTTATTTTTAATGCTGTGGTAAATATATTCAGTAGCAAATAGATTCTTGGTGATTTTATCTTCATACACGCCACGACCGGTTTCCTCCACAGCAAGCTTGGCGAGAACCATGTGCCTATCGATGCCGGCTAATGCCATTTGCTGAATGACATGGTCTACCTGATCTTGATCTAGCTTTAGAAATTGCTGCTGTGCTTCTTTCGCTCTGGCCACCAGTTGGTTGACTTCCTCTTGCGCTGAAATCCGTTCATTCATCTTCGCTTCTTTGGTTGTCATGGTTTATTCACTCCTTTATTTTCATTCCATGTGAAGCCGTTACCTTGTTGTTCTACTCTTAGATTAAGCTTAATCAGGAACCCTAACTATGATAAAAATCACATAACGAGAGGTTAAAGCGATTTCTTCTTTGAATTTATTGTGAATAATTTCACATTCTAATTTATAGAAAAGGCAGCAGTTCTATTTTCATAAAATCGCTGCCTTGCTTCCGCTACATTTTGTTAATTACCAAGTGATGAATCCTTTTGAACATGTACTACAAAGCCCATGGCCTCGTATTCCTCAAACGTTTTGATATTGGAAACAAAATTCAAATCAACGCCGTTCTCAAGTAAGAAACGCTCCCCTAGTTCGCTCCAAAAAACATGGTTTAGCAAGGCAGAAACTTTGGTTTCCCCTTGATTTAATAAATGCGCGATGTGGGACGCACAGGCTCGGTCATAAATGCCATGTAATGGGTAAAGCTCGCTGGCCACCAAAGGAACAACGGCCTCAAATCCATCCAGTTTTCTTTGCATCAACAACTGCGCTGCTTTACTAGAAATAAAGGGCATATCGCACCCGACTACCCAGACGGAAGTATGTATAGCTAGAGATAATGCGGCGTGCATACCACCAAGAGGGCCATGACCTGCAAAAAAATCCGTAATAATACGAACGGAACGATCGACTTTATTTAGATAGGGCTTGGGATCATTGGTAACAATAATCAACTCATCGCATATTTCCCTCATACAATCTATCTGCCGGACAATAAGAGGCTTTCCGCCAAACGGGAGTAATGCCGTCAGTTCTCCGTTCATTCGACGGTTTGCTCCACCAGCCAAAATAACTCCTGAAAGCATACCCATCACTTCCCTTTCAAATTAATATATAGTTAATGAAAAAACACCCACTCTTACTCTCAGATTACGGAGTAGAAAGAACAGGTGTTATCACTATTTATCATTGGATTAGGCCCTCATCTTATCTGAATTTTGCTTTTAAATGGAACAGTTCTAAGATCTTATCCAACCACTTGTGTAAGTAGGGAAGGATCATATGGTCCACACCAAATTTACCTGCATTAGCGCCTGCCGCTAATATGAAGAATCCCAGAAGCATTAACCATGGATTACTGCTGACAGTACCAGCAAACATATACATAAAATTCATCATTAAGCCGAAGAAAATTGCTACAGTAGTCAACGCACCTAACAGTAGACCCAAACCAACCAATAATTCCCCCCAAGGAACCATAACGTTAAACCACCCAACATGCGGTAGAGCAAAATTTTTCAAGAAAGCAACATAATTCGCATAAACCATATCTGTCGTTCCGCTTTCAAGAACTGGTTTAGCAATTGCTCCTTTTAGATATCCTGTAGCGTCGAAAGCTTTTTCACCTGTGATTTTGTGCCATCCTGCTATCATCCATTCCCAACCGACATACAAACGAATGATCGTCAAGAGCATTGCAGCGTAGTTATTTTCCCTTAACCATTTCATCATTTGAACCATCTCCTTCGTCCTTTATGCTTTTATTGTAGATCGAAGAGAGTGACGTGTAAGTGATAATAATCACAGCTTCCTACATTTATCTTATTTATAATGAATTTAATTAATCTTTGATCTTGTGCGAGAACAGGGAGCTGGTCCAATTTATGAAGAGAGAATTTACAGTTCATTTTAAAGTAATCCACCATGATAAAAGTTCCTTATTAAGGGGCATTATTTTCTTGGAGGAGAATCAAAAGCCTACCTTGATAGATTATGAACAATGCCTTAGGGATTGTGGCCACGACGTAATTCTTGAAGATAAAGATCACGTAATTTTCAGAGCTTTTAAACCGGATGAAGATTATATCATTCACATTTTAGAAGAGGAAAACTACACTACTAGAGATATAATCGTCGAAAGTCTAGTTAGAAATCTTATTAATTTAAAATAACTTAAATAAACCAAGACAAGTGATTATAAAAATGTTGAGTGACAATTTAATTTTCAAAGTACAAGAAGCCAGCAAACACAAGGGTTTGCTGGCTTTTTCGCAGAAAACAGATGACAAATAAGTTTTGAAGCACTTCTTACAACTGCGTCATTGTATATCGTTCTTGGTTCTGATTTCTATTATAATCTCACTTCCTGCCCCGTTTCCGCCGACTTGTAAATGGCAGCTAGTATTTTGATCATATCAACGCCATGCTCCGGAGTAAGGATAGGCTCCACCCGTTGCTGCAGCACTTCAATAAAATGCCGGATATGCTCGCCGTGAGCATCGACTTGCTTTTTGCTCAACGCTGGCGATATATTCGTTAACTGCCCCGAGGTCTCCGTAAAAATTTGCAACTCGCCCTTCTTGATACTAGAACCGGATCGCGTTCCTCTCAGTTCAACGAAGTTCATTTCCTCGCCGATATTGGAAGCCCAGCTGAACTCGATCTGCAGTGAGGCACCATTCTCAAATCGAATGAACCCGATCGCTAAATCCTCGACATCGAAAGTTCCGTTCTCTTGTTTTTCTCCGAATTGACTGTGAACGGAATCGGAAATATCATTGTTAGCGAATTTGGTGTACGTGGCGCCGGAGACGGCAATCGGCTTTGGATTACCCATCAGCCATACGGCAAGGTCAATCATATGCACGCCCAAATCGATCAATGGTCCGCCTCCGGAAAGCTCCTTGGTTGTAAACCATCCGCCTTTACCGGGAATCCCGCGACGGCGAATCCAACCGCAACGGCCCGTGTATACTTCTCCCATATGGCCCTCACGGATATATTGCTTGAGAAACTGAGAGGCCGCTGTGAACCTGTTATTCCTCATCACCATGAGTGTTTTTCCGCTTTGTTTGGCCATGTCCGCCATCTTCTGCGCTTCTTCTGGACTGACCGCGTCCGGTTTTTCGCAAAACACATGCTTGCCAGCCTGCAGCGCAGCGATGGCGATCTCGGAATGAAACAGGTTTGGCGTACAAATATCAACTGCATCCAAGTCGTCCAGCTTCAGCAGCTCACGATAGTCTGAAAACACGTGCGGAATGCCATGTTCTTCTGCGATTTGTCGTGCTTTTTGTTCGTTAACATCACAAAGTGCGACAATTTCTACTTCTGGATGTTCCAGCAAGGGCTTCAAATGCGCTGCTTTAAAAATATTCCCTGTACCCACAATACCTATTTTAAATTTGTTTCCCATTTGGTATATCCCCCCCATCTTGCCTATTTCCTTATCAACCGCTCGAGTTGCGCGAAGCTGTTCCGAACGCAATCCATTGGATCACGCGGGCATTCATCCTGCTCCACAACGTACCACTCGATTCCATTCGCTTCCCCCCAATCGAGAATTGGGCGAAAATCAATGACACCGGTACCGATTTCAGCAAACGCTTGACTCTCATCCTTCGCCATATCCTTAAGATGGATGATCGGCATCCGATGCGCATACTTATCGATAAAATGCAACGGATCAAAGCCTGCTTTCCGAATCCAATAAACATCGATTTCAGCCAAGATCGGATTATCCGGCACGGGGTCCAGCATATAAGCCAATGCATGCTGTCCGTCAATCATCGTATCGAATTCAAATGCATGATTATGGTAGCTAATGCGGTACCCGGCACCTTGAAGCTGCCGTGCAGCATTACGAAGCGTTTCCTTCATTTCCCGGTAACCCGCTTCCGTTCTTCGCGCCGGTTGGACGAATGGACAAATAATGTCCTTCGTTTCAAACATCTCTGCATCTTTAACGATCTGTTCCAGACTCTGTACGATCTGATCATATCCGACATGCATGCCTGCGGCCTTCAAACCGGTTTCTTTCATAATGGCTGCAAGCTGTTTCGGATCATATCCGTTATAACCCGCGAGTTGTACGCCAGCCCAACCCATTTGTTTCAATTCGCGCAGCACTGCCGGAAAATTGGTCGTGCATTCGTTGCGCAGCGTATATAATTGGACGGCCCATTTATGTCTCATTATGTCTGTTTATTGGCATGAAGGTCTTCTCCAAGCCAAGCTCCTTGACGAATTAATTGCGATTGCAGCTCATCAATATCAATACTTCTGCTGCGATTTAACCCCCGCTTCGTTAATATCGCAGCAGCGGTTCCTGCGGCTTCGCCCATCGCAAAACAATTCGGCATGACCCGAGTAGAGCCTTGGGTTGCGCGGTCTGTCGAGATTGAGCGTCCGGCGACAATGACATTCTCAATGTCGACCGGAAGTAAGGCACGGTAAGGAATGCCATGCGAATGACCATCGGGAAGATGAGATATGATCATGCCGCCAGTCGGCTTAGCCATATGAACATCGATGAAATACGCGTTTCGTGCAATGTCGTCGGGGAAGCTGCGGCACGCTACGAAATCATCTGCTGTCACCACGACATCCCCAATGATGCGGCGGGTTTCTCGGATTCCGATCTGCTCCCCGGTCAACGCCAGATAGCCGCTTTCGAAACCCGGTATCGTGGATTTCAGCCATTCAGCAATATGATGGACTAAGGCGCGCCCTTCAACGGCACCACGTGTGAGATCCTCTGCTTTGGACCCGTCGATTCCAAAGATATGCCCGAAATTAAATCCAGCGGTATGATCGTTCACCCAGGAAATGCCGGCCCAATCGCGGACTACACGCAGCGTTCCCTTGGCCTTTGCCTCGTTGATGGCATGCTTCAAGCTATTGCCGAACTCCTTGCAGTACGCCATATAACGCTTCCGATCCAGATTGCTCATGACAAAACACATCGTTCCGGGCTGCAGCTCGCCTTCATCGCCACCCTGGGCAAACTGTCCCCCAGCATGATAGGTAATATCAGCGTCGCTCGACGTATCGATAAACATCTTAGCCTTAATTGCCTGAGTGCCTGTTTTGTTATGAATGATGGCTGCTTCCACGATCCCGTCCCGATGCAACACTTTGCTTACGAAAGTATGATATAACAGTCGCACGCCAGCTTCTGCCATTTTATCGTCAAGCAGCTTTTTCAATATCTCTGCATCAATCGGCACCCAATCCAGCCTATCTTTCCAAAGCTCCTGAAACCCCGGCTCCATTCTTGCTTTCATCTCATTCAAAATTTCAATGCCGATCCCACGAATAACCGGCTTTTGCTTATCCGTGTACGGGCACCATGCCGGAACCTGAGAAACAGTAGCCATTCCTCCGAGATAACCGCGTTGCTCCACGAGCAGCACAGATGCTCCATTGCGCGCCGCTGCCAGCGCCGCTCCGATGCCCGCCGGTCCTCCACCGGTTACCAGTACATCTACTTCATCAAAAAGTGGTACGTCCATTGCAGGAACGGTAATTCGTTCGCTCATATGCCAAGTCCTCCAGTATCGAAAAACTATTTCTTCTTGCTATGCTTTCTGTTCGATTTTCCGATGATTTCACTCTAATATAAGCACCTTAGCTTTCCTATAGTAATCTCATTGCGCTCTATAATACTTTGATGACTGATCCATTACTTTCATTAAGTTGAGTAGAGCTTGCGCAGTCTCCGCCCGGGTTGTAAAGCTCGCAGGAGCAAACCGATCGTCGTGTTGTCCGCTCATCAATCCAACATCCGTTGCTTGCTGAATATAAGGCTTAGCCCAATCGGAAATCTGCTCAGCATCGGTATAGACCATCTGTTTCGCTGTGGTCTGCCGCCCGGCCGCCCATTCGTAACTGCGAACGAGCATGACGGCCATTTCCTCTCTGGTGATGGGTGCATTCGGCTCAAACACCGTATCAGAGCGGCCTTCGATTAATTTTGCTTCATTAGCTGCCGCAACCGCATCCACGTACCATTCGCCTTCTTTCAAATCGACAAAAGGTGTGGTACCCTTGGCATTCAGCCCAAGTATTCGCGTCAATAGTACGGCAAATTGTGCCCGGCTTGTATAGCTATCAGGCGAGAACTCCCGTTCACTCACGCCTTCAATGATATGTTTCGCTGCAAGAGCCTTGACTGCCGAAGATGCCCAATGAGAAGAGGGCAAGTCGGCAAACGATTTATCATATTCCATAACAGCATACGTGCTGAAATGGTTCAATTTGACTTTGATCTGTCCGTTAACAAGGTCAGCCTCTCCTCCGACATACTCCCATTTCCCTAAAGCGTCATTGTGATAATACACACCTAGAACTGATGCATTGGCTCCTACTGGATATGGAAGCATTACCTCGATCGGTTCTGCAAAAGCATCCTGTTTGATCCTCCGGTTATCTTCGGTCCGTACGTACAAGTCGAAATGATACAAGTCTCCCATTTGCTTTAAGGATGCGCCTAAATCCGTCTGCCATGGCTCAACGCCCGATGCGGAAGCCTTCTCGACGACCATGACGATCTGCGCTTTTTTCGCATCCGTTTCGTTGATTGCCACGGCCATAGATACCAGTACTTTCGGAGGAATAACCACTCTCGCTGTACCCGTTCTCACTATTAAATTTGTGTTACCGATTAATGCCGCCGATTGCAGCGGCAATTCGAGTACCCTCTTCCCAGCTTCCAAATCTACAGTCACGGTACCTGAAGCCGTATCCTGCTTCAAATCTTTTTCCGTAACCGTTTGTTTATCGTTCGGTGAAACGCTGCCGGTACTATTAATCCCACCGGCTGGCGCATTCGGGCTGACCGATTCGCTGCCAGTGCCATTGTCCGATCCATTGTCAGGCGAATTGTCCTCGTCAGTTTCGGGTTCCGATCCCGTTTCCGTTTGGCTGCCCGTGACCACATAAGGATCTTGCTCAGTCCCAAGGCCACTTGCCACAGTTAGATTCGGCTTCAATACCAGAGCGGGAACAACACCGACGGTGCCTCCTCCGGCGTTGGCTGCCGCAATTACTCCCATCGAATGTACGATGCGTACCCCATAGCCATTTCCGCTATATGCATCCCGCAGCCAATAATACCACGCTGCTTGATCCGTTATGCCGGTTTTGTCCTTATATTCCGATCTGCTCACTGCGCTCGCCGTAGGTATGCGAAGTGGGTCCCCGCCTTGATCGATGATGTACTCCTTAAGTTCCTTCAAGCTAGGAATAAACACCCGATCAGTAACCTTTTGGTAATACGCTGTCTCCTCATTTTGCAGCACTGTTTCTGATGCTGAGCTCCAGGTATGAGCCTGGGTGCCGCCCTGCTTCTGTCCGGCGTCTTGCCCGGCAAGCAAAGTTTTGACAACCTTAGGCTGAATGGCCTCCCGTTCCGCTTGCGTAAACCCAGATAAAAAGCCCGCTTCACCTGCATAATCATTGAAATTTCCAAGCACATGGTTATTGTCAGGTGCCTGATGAGAGAAAGTTACCGTATCGTTCTCACTGTTCAGCCACTCCCTCAAGCTAGATTTCGCCCAATAATTACTTCCGTAATTAGCGCGCTGCTCGTCGTTCGTGTCGGGGCTGCCGTTGCCGTCATAGTCTACTTGATCTCCCGTTGCGTCAAATGGTTTCAATGCCAGTATCTGCCGTGAGACTAGGAGCCAACTTCCGTCATCCTCCTGATGGACAATTTGCCAAACAATCGAATCTTCCTGATATCGGCCAAACTGTACAAACTGGCCCTCCGATAGCTCGGAGATGCCGCTTTCCGCAAGCGCCCGTTCTCCGATTGCGGGCATAATAGCCAAGGCCGCAATAATATACGAAGATAATATCCGTTTCCACTTCCGCATAGTTGTTCTACCTCCTCTATCTATGGTTGTACACGGAACGGAAAATTGGCCGTTCCAACGTTGTTATGTCCATCGTACACGTACAGAAATACGCGGTAATCACCCGGCTTCACAGGTGCATAGAAGCTCATCGAATGCTCATCCTCCGGATTCGGTTCAAACAATGTATCCGGTATTAATTGTCCTGGTTTGCTCGTGGCATCCGCTTTATATTCGTACCGGATTTCCCAGGCAAAAGTCAGCGAGTCCTGCTCCGCATCTGTCACCGCTGCCGCCATGGTAAACCGCTCGCCAGGCTGAAGCAGCACATCACGTGCAAGTGCCGGATCCAGTTTCAAATCCTCATAAGCGCCCCCGGAGAGCTTCATATCCGAAACGCGCGGTGCTTGATTGGTTGGATACGCACCTGTCCACGCCCTGCTGATTTCGTCAAACAGAGGGGTCTTTTTGGTATTTTCCAGCTGCAAATTATACCAAGTATGCGTATTCCCGATAACTTCGGCAATTTTGAAGACATAAGAACCGACAACTTTATCGGGATGGCCGATAATATAGTCCATATACCTGCTATAAATCAAGCTGGATTTCGGGCCGCTGTCTAGCTCGATCGGAGCGATGCCGTTCACTTTTTTGACTTCGTAAGAAGCATCTGGACCGAACTCGGTAATCAAATACGGGCCAGTCCATCCACCCTGATTTACTACATTTTCATAAACATTATCAATGTGAATGTAAGTGTTAATACCCAAAATATCGATGTTCGGCGCATTGTCCTTCACACCCTTGACCTTCGTCGGCGAGGAGCCGGCGAGCACGCTGACTGTTGGATGATTCGGGTCATGATCATGAACGAATTTGGCCAATTCATTGATCGTGTAATAAACATCCATGTTGCCTTTATCAGTTTCGTTACCAAGTGCCCAAGCAATTACGGCAGGATGATCCTTGTATTTCAAAACGACCTGCTTGAAATCTTCCAGCTGTGCGGTAATCTTCGCCTTGTCCGCCGGATTGGAATAATCGATACCATCACCGTTCTGTACAAACCAAAGGCCGATCATAACGCCGACCCCCTGCTCATAAGCACGGTCTAATATTTCCCACCCGTTTAATGCGGTATGGTTATACGTTCTTAACGCATTTCCGCCTCGCTCAGCGATGACATCTACATCCTCTGCACCGGCAACTCCTTTGATAAAGAACGGCTGGCCGCCTCTTGTTAAGCTATAGTTTCCAAGATTGTCCTGCACGATAGCTACTTTGATCACACCTTCGTGTTTAGGCTCTGGGTATGGCTCGGATACAGAAGTTTTTTGTTTGAGCACGAATTTCACGGCATCGGCAGCAAGCTCACCGCCTTCACCTCCGGTCACTTTAACAAAGTAGCTTTTGCCAGAGTTAAACGTATACGCACCTAAATAATTCCACTCCCCGCCATGTTCCCGTTGGTTCACAAATCCGGATAAATCCACTTGATAGTTGCTGTTTGCTGCACTATATATTTCCGTTCCGTCTGCCGATTTGACCAAAACAGGTGCCGCTGCAGGTCGTTCCGCTGCCGAAGGCCATTTCATGTAAACGTCGTACTTGCCGGCGGTTTGAATATTGGAGGTAGACCAGGTTGCCGCATTGGCCTGATTCGGGGCCGTATCCGTTAACTTCATAAAGTTCGTGCCTTCAAAAGCCCCACCCGCTGTTGTGCTTGCCCAGCCGCTGCCGACCGTTGAAAATCTGGGGTCGGTATTATCAATCAACAACTCATCCCCTACGGAACTCGGCATGGCATAGATAGGCGCTGGCGCTGAAGTCGGCGGAGAGCCCTCTTTAAAGACCAGCTTTATGGCATCAGCAACCGTCACGCCATTACCACTGCCAATTAGCTTAATGTACTGCCCGTATTCCGGCGAGAAATAGTAGGTCCCGATCAGATTCCACTGGCTGCCGTTTGTCTGTTGGTTAACAGTCTTAGCGGAATCCAGACCCAGATCAAATTTGATCTCCAATGGCACTTGCGCAGCCCGATCGCCCCCACCGTTCCACATCATGTAAAGATCATATTTGCCAGGGGCTATATCATCTGGTATATCCCATTGCGCCGTGTTCAGCGGACTGCTCGAGGAAGTCGCCATGTAATCGCTTCCGTATACGCTTGAAGTTGCCGTAACCGCTGACCACGAGCCGGTTGTAGTAAAATGTGGCGACGCGTTATCCAACACCGTTGCATTCGGTTCAGGTTCCGGATCCGTTCCTGGACCAGGCTCGCCGGGAGGCTGCTTAAGCACGAATTTCACGGCGTCGGCAAAGATGTACTTGCCGCCTGCAGTGTTTAATAGCTTGACGTAGTTTTCAGATCCTGCCGAGAGCTGGTAAGTGCCTATGAGATTCCATACGGTACTCCCTCCCTCGCTTCCGTACACAGTTTGATTCACCGTCTCAGATGTATCGATCCCGCCGGCATACTTAATTTCAAGCGGTGCTGCTGTAGCACGGTTGGTATGGGCAAGCCATGTCATATAAATCTCATACTCGCCAGAAACCGGAATGTTAGGTGTCCATACCGCATAGTTGGCAGCGACATTGCTTGTAAAATAATTGCCCTCAAATGCATTAATATTTGTCGTCGTAGAACTCCAGGTGCCTGTTGATTTGACAAAAGTGCCGCTGTTATGCAGCGTATTGTACGAACTTCCGTTATCGACTATCACCTCAACGGCCGCTGCCGAGGCTACTGAAGAGCTGGCTGCTTGAAAGAGCATGGCCTGCAGCAAGAACAGTGACATGAGTACGCATACAATCCTGCTTGCCCTCATAAATCGTTTGCTTTGAAACATGATAATTCCCCTTCCTCTCTGATGCAGACTGGATACATCTTTATTGTAAAAAAACCTCCTGCTACATTCCTATAGTAATTAGATAACGTGTACTGATACTTTGATGACTTCATCCTTGATATTTCAATTCCCGGCAAGAAAAAAGAACCCAGCCTTTCCTCTACTTGGGATCGACGGGTTCTTTGGCGTATATAAGTTAAGGTGTGACGCGTATCTCTCCTGGTGTAACACCCCAATATTTTCGAAAAACTTTGATGAAGTAGCTATCCTCTTTGTACCCAGTCATTACGGCGGCATCGTGCACCTTACGACCGTCGAGCAGCAATTCCCTTGCTTTGGTCATTTTCCGTTCTAACACATAATCGGAAAAAGTCTTTCCCATCTCCTGCTTGAATAATCTGCTCAAATAAGAGGAGTTGATGTACATCGAATCTGCCACAGCATTTAGCGTTAAATCATGTTCCATGCGCTCGTCCACAAAAGATAATATTTGCTTTAGCAAATGCTCGTGCTGGGAAGATCGCTGCGTTCTGGCATACGAGGTAATGCTTTTTACCGTCCGCGAAAGCCATTCCAGCATTTGCTCCTTACTTAGTAGGGCGTTTAAATTTAAAAAATACGCATAATCGTCACCTACAACCTGCTTCACTGACCAATTTTGCGATTGAACAATTCTAGTAAGCAATCCAGACATCCACAGCAAAAACTCCTTTACCTCTTGAAGGGTGTCGGATCCCTCAATGTTCTCCCGGACAAAATCCTGGCTCAAGGCAACAGCCCTCTCCTGATCGCCTGTCAGCAAAGCTACCTCGATCGCTTTGGTGAACCCCGCATCGCTTATGCTATTCTCGTTTACGGACGTTCTTTCCCTGTACGAGATGACAAGATCGTGACCAAAGATAACACGGTCTTCCAGTGCACGTAAGGCCTGCTGGTACGATAGTGGGAGATGCTCCAGCTTGACGCAGGTTCCAATGCCGGCGCTTGCCGTCAGCTTAAGGCATTCCTTAACGACGGAAATAAGCTTTGAAGCGAAAGAATTCATTCTCGCCATCCATTCTTGCTCATTGTCCGACGCACCCATAAACAGCAGCACCGTATCCCCATTCGAATCTGTGATGATTTCGCAGTTTTCACCGGAAAACAACTCTTTAGCCATGCAATGCAATGAAAACTGCAGCAGTCCATGATCCTGTTGTGTAAATCGTTCCTCCTCTTTCGACAACGGGTCCATTTGAACGACAATTGCTGTATTCAGCTGTTTCTCGCTTAAATCAAGCATAAGATCTCGGCTTCTTCGCGAAATTTCCCAGTCCGCATAACGGCCGTTGATCAGGTTTTGGAAAAACCCAGCCTGCAGCCGAGGTAAATGTTCCGTCCATTTTTGCTGAAGAGCCATGTGGCTATGATTTCGCTCCCACTCCTCTTTGACCAAACGTACCGCTTCCAAAACCGCCTCAACGATCTCCTCGTCCTCCGCAGGCTTCAATAAGTATTTCACGATACCCAGTTTGATCGCTTGTTGAGCATAAGCGAAGTTATCATGTCCGCTCAGGATGATCACTTTGATTTGCGAATACCGTTCTTGAATGACCCGAGCCAAAGCTAGACCATCCATCTCCGGCATCTGAATATCCAGTAGAACAATGTCCGGCAGGTTGCGGCCGATTCGTTGCAGCGCTTCCTGACCATTCTCTGCGGACATCACTTCGATGCCATATTGATCCCAATCAATCTGATAAACCAGATTGTACAAAAATAAAGGTTCATCCTCCACAATAAGAAGCTTCATCGTTCATCCCCCTGATTCCCTTCCTGATCCACCGGTATTAGAATCGTGACAGACGTTCCAACATTCTCTTCACTATCTAAGCGCAGCTCCGCCGTTTTGCCATAAACCATATTCAGCCTTGCCTTGACGTTACGTAAACCGAATAATTCCGGACTTGATGTGAACGATTCGGATTGTGTGACCATCGACTCCTCATCCAATTTACCTAACTCGGCGCGTATATAGGAAAGCTGCTCCTGCGACATTCCGACTCCGTTATCGCTAATCGTAATCTTAAGCATTGGTCTTAAGTCTGAATGCTGCTCCAAACATGCCGTCAGCAGAAGCTCCCCCGGTTTCGCTGTTTTTTCCAAGCCGTGCAGGATCGCGTTCTCTACGAGTGGCTGCAGGAGAAGCTTTTGAATCGGAATGAGCAGCGTATCCTCGGATAGCTCCAAGCGGACGTGAAGCCTATCGCCAAAGCGAATTTGTTGAATGCGAATATAATACATCAAGTGTTCAACCGTTTCCTGCATCGTGAATCGGTCCACACCTTTATTTAAACTCAGGCGGAAAAATTTGGATAAATTTAGTGTCATGTCACGAATGTCGTTCGCATCATAGTTTTTGGCCATTTGATAAATTGAATTCAATGTATTATACAGAAAATGCGGGTTAATCTGCGATTGAATGAATTTAAGCTCTGTTTTGGCAATCCGCAGCTGTTGTTCAAATGTATCGCGTATGAACTGCTTTTGCTGCTTCACCATCGTATTGAACGATTCCACCACAAAACCGAATTCATCATCCCGCTTTTTGTTTAGCCTAACTTCGAGATTCCCCATCTGAACCTGTTTCATCCCCTGGGAAATGATGGATAACGGTGATGTAATCCATGAATAGACAGCCCAAGAAATAATCAGCGCCAAGATGCAGCTAATTACAATGATAACGATGGTATACGTCCGAACGGGCAACATTTCACGTTTGAGCTCATTCTCCGGCTGTGACATCACAAAATGCCAATTGGAATAGGCTGATCGTGCCCTAATAAAAAACTGAATTTGATCGGTCCCCTGCAATTCGCCCTCCATCGTATTAGCGGCATCGTCCTTCCATTGTGGCATTATTTGCACTTTCCCGGTCGTTCCTGCAAGCCAGCGCCCTTCTCCGGTAAACAAAGAGATATCCGTTCCACCAGAGGTTGGCAAATTTTTGGCGAACGTAAGAAGAGTCTCTTTGCGAACCGTGATTGCAAGCACATTTTTGCTTGATTGCCTTCCATACAGATCCATTAGGCGAATATAGGTTACACTTTGGGTATTGAATATCGGATCCAGATTGCCGCTTGCATCGAACCGATCCCGTTCTGGAATATAAATGACTGTCTTGCCATTCGCTTCTATCGTTTGCTTATACCAATCTTCATTCTGGAATTCGTTCCATTTGCGCCCTCCAAATTGGGAAGAAATCATCATACCCGATGCGGAATGCAGAATCGCTATTTCAGCGATCGAATGATTTAATGAATTGACATTCGTCACCTGCTTGACCAACGCCTGGAAATCAATCAGCATTTGCGGTGAAAGCTCACTCTCGTTATGATTCAGCAGCTTCAGGATGTTATCGTCAGTGGCAATTTGTGCAGACGTTTCTTCTATGCTTTGCAAAATAAGATCCACATACTCCATGGACGAAACAAGCGCATTGCCGGAACGCTCGCCAACCTGCTTCTCCAAAATATCACCAAGCTTATAGTTGACAAACAAACTAATGCAAACTAAAGGCAACAAGATGAGGAGAAAATATAGGGTAAGACGAATTTGTATCGACTTGACTTTAGCCATAGGTTATCCCCATCTCCTTATATAAAAACTAAAACACGGAAGCGAAATCGATATCGACTTCGCCCCGCGCCTGTGATCTTACTTTTTCGTTTTCACGTATGCTTCATTCACTTCTTTGGCTATTTCGTCACCGCCGCCTTTTTTCCATTGATCAACAAACTTGTCGAATTCGTCGATTGGCACAGCACCTGTAACAATTTTCATGAAGGTTTCCGATTCCAGCTTGGTTAAATTCACCCCGAATTTGCCCATGGCTGGCGTTGGTGTGCCCGTATATGCGGATTTCATTGCTGCTTTCGCGATACGATCTAAGTTTTCGGTCAGCCGGAATTGCATACCCAATGCGTCATTTTTCATATTCGTATAACTCATGTCAGCAGGTTGAACGAGCTCCGACAATGTAATGCGGTAAATATGCTTATTATGTTCTTCAAAATTCATCGTAAATTTGCCGTCTTTATTAGACCAAATTTCGTTTTCGTTACCGAGAGCCAATGTTTTTTGGCCTTCTCCCACGATAAAATTCAACATTTTGACAATCTCTGCGGCATTTTTGCTGCTAGCAGGAATAAGGTTGTAGGCTTTAACCAGATTAACAGCCGCAGTACCGGATTTCCCGCTTTTTCCTACCGGGAATTCAAGCGGAACCCAATTGGCTTTCGAGTCGTTCTTGCGATTCGTCTCTATAGGGCCCCGGGTATCGAAATAGGCTGCAGAGAACAAGCCTACTTTGCCGCTTGCGACTTTTTCTTCGAAGTTTTTCTGCTTGTTGAGAGCCCATTCCGGATCAATCAGTTTCTCCTTATGCAGATCCGCTAAAAATTTCAACGCTTCCTTCATTTCAGGTTGAACGCTGCTGTTTACGATCTGCCCGTTTCGTTCGATCCATTGGCTTCTTTGAATGCCGAACGCACCCATAATCGGGGACGTACGCGCCAAATTTTCCATAGCTGAGAAACCGAATGTATCGTTCTTGCCGTTGCTGTCTGGATCTTGATCGCGGAATGCTTTCATGACGGCTACATACTCATCTAACGTCTTGGGCTCTTTCATGCCCACCTTATCCAGCCAGTCTTTGCGGATGTACATGAGCTCGTTTCCTTGAATTTGGTTGATCAGCGGAACTCCGTAAATTTTCCCATCAAAAGTAACCGTATCCCAAGCCTCTTTCGGAATCAACTTTTTTAAATCCGGACCGTATTTGTCCAGCACATCGTTTAAGGGTTGAAACGCCTTTTGGCTTATGAAGTTGACGACCCAGTTAACATCGGACGTATACAGCATATCAGGCAAATCACCCGAAGCCATCATGACACTCATTTTATCCTGGTATCCGTCGGCTGGAGGGGAAATTACATTGATATCTAAATTCGTTTTCTCCTTCAGATACTTGATATACGGGTTATTATTCGCATCCATGCCATCCGGGTATTTCCTTGTACCGTTATTCACGACGATGCTGACTTTTGTCGGGTCCTGCTTTTTTACTGCATCCGTCTTCTCTCCAGCACTCGGGGCGGTCGAATTGGAACCGCAAGCGGAAGTAAAAGCGGCAAGCATCAGAATGGATATCCATTTCATTCTATTAACCATCGGTTTTTTCATAGAGAGTCCCCTTCATCTTTCAGATTCGATATTTAAGCTGTATTATCCTTTGACCGAACCTATCATAGCCCCTTTAACAAAATACTTTTGCAGAAAAGGATACACGATCAATATCGGCAAGGTGCTGGCGAACAAGGCTGCTGCTTTGAGCGATTCGCTCGCGATCAATTGCTGCTCCAAGCTGTCCTTGACATGAATGTTGGTCTGATCCGCATAAATTAGATCCCGCAGCACGATTTGCAGCGGATATAAATGGCGATCGTTTACGTAGAGGACAGCATCAAAGAAGGAATTCCAATGTGATACGGTATGAAATAGCCCAATCGTGGCAATCGCTGCCATCGAAAGCGGTATCACAATCTTAAACAAAATACCTATATTCGAGCAACCGTCTATTCTTGCCGATTCTTCTAGCTCTTGGGGAACGGATTGAAAAAAAGACTTCATAATGATTACGTTAAATGCGCTAATCGCTCCTGGAATGATGTATGCCCAAAATGAGTTCAATAATCCGACAGATTTGACAACCAGAAATGTGGGAATCATCCCACCACCGAACAGCATCGTGAAAACGACACCCATCAAAATGTATCTTCTGCCCCGAATATAAGGTTTGGACAGCGGATAGGCTAGTAAGCAGGTTAGCAAGACGTTCAAAAATGTGCCTGAGATCGTGCGCCCTATGCTTATCAGAAAAGCTTGAGTAAAAGCATTATCCTTAAACACTTCCACATAGGCTTTAAACGACCATTCCACTGGCCATAATCCGACTTCACCCGAGATGATTGCCCTATGGCTGCTTAGAGATTGGGCAAACACATGGACGAAAGGAGCCAGAGCAAGCAGCGCGAATAAACCAAGAGCCACATATATGAATATTGAAAATAGTTGTTCTCCGCGAGTCAGTCTCAACCTAATCTCTCCTTTACCATATGCCTTCATGCCCCATTCTCTTGGCAGCATTATTGGACACAATGACCAACACAAGTCCGATAAGTGATTTAAACAATCCGACAGCTGTCGAAAAACTGAATTGCGATTGTGTTAGTCCAACACGGTATACGTAAGTTTCAATAACATCGCCCACTTCATATACTAACGGATTGTACATGACATAAATTTGTTCAAATCCAACATCCAGAACATGTCCGAGCCTGAGCACGAACAAGATAATAATGGTCGGCAATAAGGACGGAAGGGTGATGTATCTCATTTGTTTCCACCTGCTCGCTCCATCGACGGTAGCTGCCTCGTAAAGTTGCGGATCGATGCCCGCTAATGCAGCCAAGTAAATGATTGCTCCCCAGCCGACATCTTTCCAAATATCGCTGGCCACTATGATGGTTCGAAACCACTGCGGACTTGCCATGAAAAAAACCGGCTCCATGCCGAGAAAGACGAGAATTTCGTTAACCACACCTGTTGTTGGCGACAAAATGTTGACTAAAATTCCGGCTACGATGATCCATGATAAAAAATGCGGTAAATAAGCCAACGTCTGAATCACTCGCTTGTACTTCACATGCCGGACCTCATTCAATAGCAGTGCCAAAACGATCGGTCCTGGGAAGCCCCATAACAGTTTATATAAGCTGATCAAGACTGTGTTCTTAAATATTTTGTAGAAATCTTTATTTTGAAACATGCTCTCAAAATGCTTAAGACCTACCCAGTCACTATGCCATATCCCGGAAAAGACGCTGTAATCCTGAAACGCAATCACAATGCCCCACATCGGCAAGTACTTGAAAATGATAAAGTATAGGATTCCAGGAACCATGATAAGATACAAATCCCAATATTGGCGCAGATGGTTTCTTCTTTTCTGATTAACCTTCTGCTGCGGGATACCCCTGCTTATGGTTTGCTCAGCAACCCCTCCTTGCATCCGATATCCACTTCCCTTCTGTCTTTAATCTTCGGATCCGATGCCTTAATTGTAAGATGAGGGATAGTGTTTTCCTATAGTAATCTGCTGACCTGATATAATACTTTGATGATATATCCACCATCGCCACAAATAAGTTTTGAAGTGCAAGAAGCCAGCAAACACAAAGGTTTGCTGGCTTTTCATATAAAATCGATTGACAATCTTCATCCTTTCAACCCAGTCGTGCTTATGCCATCCACAATATATCTTTGAAAAATAAAGAATACGGTGATAGGCGGAAGTAAAGATAAACTGGCCATCGCGAACATAGCTGACCAATCGGTTTGCGAGCTAGGATCCGCAAACATGCGCAGTGCTATGCTTACGGTATACATTTTCGGCTGTCCTAAATAAATCATCGCCTCATAAAATTTATCCCATGTCCAGTAAAATTCAAAGATCGCCGATGTAACAAGTGCCGGAACAATTAAGGGAATAATAATTTTAAGATAAATACCGAAACGATTGCTGCCATCCATTTTCGCCGACTCATCCAGTTCATACGGTATAGTCCGGATAAACTGCATAATAAGAAAAATAAAGAACGCACTTCCGAAGAATGTAGGTACAACTAACGGAAGAATAGTGTTGATCCAATGCATTTTATAAAAAATGATATACTGCGGAATTAATACAATTTGCGATGGCAGCAGCATGGTCACCATCACAGTCGCAAACCAGAAGCCTTTAAACCGAAATTTTATTCTTGCGAAGCCGTAAGCAATCAACGAACAAGATAACAGGGCTCCTAACGTAGACAGCAAGACGATAACGATTGTATTGGTAAAAAATGTGGCGAAAGAAATCCCCGCAAACCCCTTCCAACCGCGCGCATAGTTAGAAAAGTTCCATACTTGCGGCAACAAGGAATGCGATTCAGCAAAAACTCTAGCGCTTTCTTTAAAGGAACTTGAAATCATCCAAAATACGGGGTACAACGATATCAAAGCAATGAGTGCGCATATAATTTGAAAACTGATCCTAGGCAGTAACGATTTTTGTGTTGATGTCATTTCACTCACCCTTTGATTCATAATGAACCCACGAATTTGACGTTTTGAATACGATAGCGGTCAGGAACGCCACAATCACTAGCAGAATACAAGACAAAGCTGCGGCGTAACCCATTTCAAATAATTCGAACCCTCTTCGGTATACGTACAACTGGTAGAACAACGTTTTATCCAGTGGACCTCCGCCTGTAATGATCAACCCTTGTGTAAACGTCATAAAACCACCGATTATTTGCATGACTAAATTGAAGAAGAGTACCGGACTGAGTAGTGGCAAGGTAATTCGGATGAATTTTTGCCAGCCGTTCGCCCCATCGACTACCGCAGCCTCATAGTACGAAGCAGGGATGTTTTTTAACCCGGCTAGAAAAATCACCATGGGAGATCCAAATTGCCACATGCTGAGCAATATAATTGATCCTAATGCGCTACTCGGGTCCCCAACCCAAGAAATATCAGGGGTCTTTCCGAACAGATATCCAATCAGCGAGTTAACAGCACCCTCTCTAGAGAACAGCAATCTCCACATGACGGCAACAGCAACACTCCCCCCGATAATAGAAGGAATATAGAACACAGTGCGATAAACCCCGACAAGGCGATGCTTAGTATTGAGCAGCATGGCTATGGCGAGTGCTACAATCAGACGAGCGGGTATCGCGATGAGTACGTAAATGAACGTAACTTTTAATGATTGTATGAATTTCGGATCATTCGTTAATATTTGAATATAATTGTCAAATCCCACCCACTTAGGGGATGATAACAAATCATATCTCGTAAATGAAAAGTAAAACAAACAAATCAAAGGAACTAATGTAAAAGCTAAAAATCCGATAATCCACGGCAAAATAAACAAATAACCTGACGTGTTCTCAAAATCTGAGCGTACAGCTGTTTTTCTCACTTCTCGTCCACCTCTTCCGTTACATACACCTAAAATATTAATGGCTAGTCCGGGTCCTAGGAATATCAACCGTCCTACTATTATCGTACCTCTGCAAGGCTGCGGGAACAATGAAATAACTCGATGACCTCTATGCAAAAAGTCGAGATTTTACGATATATGCTATGGCAATATGAACGTCAAACAAAAAAAGGCTGCCCATTCATTGGGCTGCCTTATCTTGTGTCATATTTATTATTTCTTATTTTTATCCACAATTTTAACGGATTCACTTTTCAGCGTTGCATAGGCTTGTTGAGGAGTCGTCTTGTTGTAAAGGATTTGCTGTTCCAAGTCCAGCATGAGCTTCTCGATCTCCGTTGAACCAGCAGGTGGCTGAGGATCCATCGGAGAGCTTGCTTTGGCAACCTGATCGATATAGGCAGCAGCTACCTTCTGCTCTGGTGTAAATCCATCTTTAATGCCATCCCTTACTTTTGCGGCCACCGGCATACCTCTCTCCGCATTTAGCACTTTATTCGCCTCTAAACTGTTAACGAAGTAACTGATGAATTTTGCTGCTTCTTCTTTATTCGTAGAGTTGTTCGGAATTGAGAAATGATTGCCCGGACGCAAATCCATTGCTTTTGCTGCATTAGGACCTGGAAGGGGGATAAGTTTCAACTCCTTGCCTGCTGCCTTGGATATGCTCTGAAACTGATTGGTATAGATGAGATTAACAGCTGACTTCTTCTTTACAATATTGGACTCTTCAGGCGATTTGATCGAGAGGAATACGTCAATTGGCGGAATCAAGCCATCTTTACTCCAATTCTTTTTCATCGTATAAAAATCAACATAGGTCTTTTCATCAAATCCAATCCCCGTTTTATCTGCGTACTGAACCTGTCCCATCTGTCTAGCATAATAAGGAAACATAAAGTTTTCGCCAAGAAGATCGTCAGCCCCATATGCCCCTGTAACCGCCTTCAACTTGAGCAAGTCCTTCCCGAGATCTTCCCATGTAGCATATCCATTATCTGGAATCGTTAATCCTGCTTTCTGATACGCCTCAGGATCTACAACCATGGCCTTTGCATTAACACCAAGAGGTATACCATACAGCTTTCCTCCAAGCTTGCCGCTAGACAATGCACTCTCACTGATATCACTTACATCGATAAGCTTCTTCGCCACCAGATCATCAAGAGGTGCAATTAAATTTTTATCCATAAACTGCTGCGTATCAGCAGAGCCTACATAGTATTGCAGCACATCGGGCATATTGTTAGTCGCGGCTTGCAGAGTAACTTTCTGCCAATATCCATCAAACCCCTGAAATTCAGGCTGGAAAGACACATTTGGATGGTCTTTCTTATACATGTCTATCACTTTATTGGTTGCATCATGTCTAGGCTGAGATCCCCACCACAGCACGCGCAAATTGCTGTCTTTAGCGCCGGCAGTTTGACTTGGCGCGGTTGGTGTTACTGCTGCTGTTGCCGTACCTGCATCCTTCGTTCCGCTGGAGCAACCTGCTAGAGCCATAGTAACAGCTAAACTTGCGACTATCGGCGTTATCGCTTTATATTTCATCTCAAATAAACCCTCCTGTCATATACATTCCTGTGGGAAAACATGCGATCGAGGCTATTTTCGGGCCCTGAGAATACCACTCGTCATGATATTATCGTACCTCTGCGATGCTTTGGGAACAATGTAATAACTCGATGACCTCTATGCAAAAACTCTACTTCTTCTACTTGTCCGAAACTACGCACGTAATCCTTCATCGAAATTCCGTTTATACTCCGTTGGCGTAAAGCCCGTATATTTTTTAAACACTTTGCTGAAATACTGTGTGTCTTCCCTGAAGCCGGTTAGTTTGGAGATTTCGTAGATTTTTAAATCGCCTGCTTGTTCAATCAAACGGGTCGCTTGTTCCATTCTGCGTTCAAGCACAAATTGCGAGAATTTAACCCCGGTTTCTTTTGAAAATAATCTACCCAAATAGTCCACATTTACATAAAGAAGCTCTTTCCCAATCCAGGTTAAAGACAGCTCAGGGTTGCCGAGATGTTCATCGACAATGCGAATGACGGACGAGATCATCTTATTCTGATTCGTGGACGATTCTTGATAATTGGATATGGCTACTGTTTCTGATACCGATCGCAGAAACTCAAACGTTGCATGCAGTGTATCTAATTCTTGAAACTTAACGACTTGGAACATCTTTTCTGACGTTGGAGGCTGCTGTCCCTGGCGAATGACAATCATGTACAATTCCATACAGTGCGATTTTACTTCGTTAATCTCCATCCGCTTATTCTCAAAAATGTCGAAAAGTGATTGGAGTTTGTGGGACAAATCCTGCAAATTTCCAGCTTTAATGGATGCAGCGATGTCTTCGAAGAGTACATTAAAATCGACTTGCCAAGCTGACTTCGTGCTCACTTGGACATCTTCACTGGTAAGCAAGCATCCTTCTGTAAAATAGAATCGATACCGAAGTACGTCTTGCACCTCTTTATACATACTGCGTATATCCTTAAAGCCCCCAGCTCCGCTAACCCCCATAAAAAGCTCTAATCTGTAATAGGACTTATAGATATCCCTGACTTCATTCAAAATGTGAGCAAGCTTCTCAAATTCCATGCTCTGCACGAGGAGCAATACACTTTCGTCAACAACCGAACTTAGATAAAGCTTCTCCGAGGTAAATAAATCTTCAGCGATATTCTTTAAAGCGAACTTTTCCAAATAACCTCGACTCTCGCCAAACTGAACAAGAACAAGCTGGAACGACTGAACGTTGATATGGAACATCGCCATAAACTCTTCGAAATCCCGCTGATTATAGGTGCCGGTTAGCGCAATATCCTTTAGAAACTGTTCCTTCACATGAGGAAGCACCCGATTAAAATTGCTGTTCAGCTTCGCAAAGAACTCGCGTTCCCTGCACATACTAGCAATTTCCTGCTTAATTTCGTTCAAAACCTCTATAATTTGAATCTCATTACATGGCTTTAATAGATAATGCTTGATACCATAACGCATGGCTTCGCTCATATATTCGTACTCGTCATATCCGGAAAGGACGACGAATATGATATCGCTTCTTTTTTCCTTAATCTTCCCAATAAGTTCAAGACCGCTCATAACGGGCATTTTGATATCGGTAATCACAATATCTGGCAGTTCTTTATCCACCAAATCCAACGCTTCGAACCCGTTCTTAGCGGCTCCGATTAATTGAAGTTCATGATGATCCCATTCGACTAAACTTGCTATGCTGTCTCTAGATAACTTCTCGTCGTCTACCAATAGAACCTTATACATCTGACTCCCCCTCTTTCGGAATCTTAATTGTAACTTGAGTGCCATGTCCTTCCACGCTGCTAAAAAGAAGACCCGCCGACTCCCCAAACATGAGACGCAAGCGTTCGTGAATATTTTTGAGTCCAATACCCGTCTCCTTCGAAGGCATAGCGAATACCCTCAATAGTTCTAAGGCTTTCTCGTCCATACCTGGACCATTATCCGAAACGGAAATTTCGAGTGATTGATCCCTTTCCACGGCAGCCACTGTGATCTTGCAGTTTCCTATCATATTTTCCAAGCCGTGTTTAATTGCATTCTCGGCAATAGGCTGTAAAGACATTTTGGGGATACGATACATATAGAATCTTTCATCGATATCGAGAACAAATTGCAGCTCACTCTCAAATCTGACCTTTTGAATGTTCATATAGTCTTGAAGCAGTCCAATCTCTTCACCGAGTGTAATGACTTGCACATTATTACTAATGGCATTCCGCAGCAATCTGCTGAGTGATTCCACCATACTGGATATGGCCGCTTGTCCGCTTGTCCTTGCCATCCAATTGATCGAGGTCAGCGTGTTGTACAAGAAGTGCGGGTTAATTTGCGCTTGTAACGCCCTGTATTCTGTATCCTTCAACAACATTTGCCGGGTATAGTTCTCTTCGATCAGAGTATCAATTCTTCGAATCATGATAAAAAATCGTTTTTGCAAATAACCGACTTCATCGGAACGGTCAGTATCTGGAGAATGGGTAACAATCCATTCAAAATCGCCTTTCTCTGCATACCTCATCTGCTGAGTTAAATGCTCAATCGGCTTCGTGATCCCTCTGGCAAAGCGATAGCTAATGGCAATTACCGTAATGAATAAGAGAAGTACGACCACAAGAAGGGCAAGGCGCAAATCATTTTTCTTCTTAAAAATGTCGTTATAGGATAGGACACTGAAATAAGTCCATCCCGTTTCCTTGGAAGTGGTGTATGCGATAAACGAACTCAACCCATCTACCTCTTGTATGGTATACCCTTGTTTGGAGTCAATCATATCCATGCCCGGTTGAAAGCCCTCATCGGGTGCATAAATCGGTTGGTTACCTTTCCAGATGTACAGCGATCCGCTATCTTTGGAGACGGTTTGATGCTGCTGCACAACAGAGTCCAAATTCACTTGAAAAATAAGCGTACCCAGCGGTTCCAGTAAGTTTGCTCCAGTCGAACGTATCTCTCTGGCGGCTAGTAAGTAAGGATGCTCTGCATCGGGCATTGCCCAAACGTTACCTCCCTTAGCTTGTCTCGCTTCAATAATAACCTCTTCCTTCTTGCTTTCATCCGGCATCTGCGCACTCTGACCAACCAACAAACTATAACCGGAATCATTCATAAAATGGATGGATGAAATATGTTTTTCAGTCAGCATATAGACAAAAATTTTATTTTTGAAATCCGTTAACGTCTGCGCCCTCTCATATTCGTTGGTCATTTCTTTTACCTTAGTAAGTTGTTCTTGAATTCGCGTATCCGTCGCGATCGTCATCGACAGCTTTTCAATATTCCTAATTTCGTTCTCTATATCACCGATCGAATTATTAATGGTTTGAGCTGATTGTGCATAAAGCATTTCATCATAAGCATGAAAGATATACTGCAAACAAGAGATGACAACAAGGCAGAAAAACACGATCAACAGCATCATGACGACCATCAGCTTATGTTTGATCTTCATATCCCTGAAGGATATGCGACGAAATCGGTCAGTAAACAAGGTGTCAACTCCTTCAAGGAATAGTAAGAAGAGACACTGACCGCATCATCGTCAGTGTCTCTTCTTAGATTATCCCATTATGAATGTCATGCCTATAGAAAAATACGTGTTAAGTTATGCACTTTTCAGACTTAAATAACCTCGATGACCAGCTCTGCAGGATACATTCCCTCTGAAAAGGCGGATAAAACTACACGCCCTTTTTCTCCAGTCAACCGAAGGACCGTACTGACACAGCCCCGATACATGTGCATCCAATTTCTGTCGTAGGGCTCACTTGAACAGAGATCCCCATTATCTACTGCTACAATCTCCGCCGGTCCAGTCACATTGAAAATGACCTTTGAACTATCACGGAATACTGGAGTTCCATTCGAGTCCATGGCTCGTACCGTGAATAATTTCTGATAACCTGCCTTTGCTTCCAGACTTGTTACTTCGGAGTCAAAACCAAGCCTTATCGCAGGCCCTGCTGTTTTTAAGATATAGTTACATACCTCTTGATTGTTTCTGTACCCCCTGACCGTAATCGTTCCCGGAAAATAAGGAAGATACCCTGTAATCATTCGACTTGCGTAGGAAGAGGGCTTATTCACATAGAACTGTTTACCGTTTAAATCAATTGTAACTTCATCACAATTCGTTGCGATCATGTAAGGAATCACCGTCTTGTTAAACTGAGGAAAGTTCCAATGACTCGCATATCTTGGAGCATCCCAATGCTCTTTTACTCCATCGTCCTGCAGCGAATAGTCCATTACTGCCATATATACCATCGGTTTATCTGACCAATAGCTCTCATAAAGATAGGATATTGGCTTGCGCTCATTATTCGTCGAGAACAACGAGCCCGCCCATCCTTTAGCAGGATAACCCATAGATTCTCCCAGATAGTCGATACCTGTCCACAGCATACCGCCTATTACATAGTCGTGCTTTTCCACATCCATCCAAGGGACTTCCTCGCTAAAATTCTGCATCTGATCCGAGTGCCCCCGGAAAAATTGATAAGTCTCCGTTCCCAAAATCAATTTATCAGGGATAACCTCGTGTATCATCGGATACCATTGCTCCTGATAATTGCAACTGATCACGTCCACAATCTCAGCTATTCTCCGTATACGTTCCACTCTTTCATGGTTATCATAGATTTCAGTATCACTGACTTCATCAACAAACTGTTGAATATCCTTCACTTGAGACAAATCCATATTGCTCTCATATTTAAAATGTGGGTTCATAGCATAAGAAACCGGTCTAGTATCATCAAGGGTAACCAGATGCTCTTTCAGCATTTTTAAAATCTTAAGCATGGATTCCTGCCCTTGGTTTTCAACTTCGTTTCCTACACCCCACATGAAGATGCACGGATGATTACGATCCCTCTTCACCATAATTTCCAAGTCTGCTTTCCATTCCGTCTCAAAATATCTTCTGTAGGAACCGCCGGTCCATTTATCAAACGGTTCTTCATACACAAGCAACCCAAGCTCATCACAAATATCCAATATTTCTGATGCGGGCATATGGTGAGATGGACGAATTGCATTGCATCCCATCGCCTTGAATTTGGTAAGTCTGTCTTTCCATATTTCTGAAGGGACGGCGACTCCCAGACAGCCCGCATCTTGGTGAATACAGAATCCCTTTATTGTGGTCAGCGTGCCGTTGAGATACATCCCTTTCCCAGCAACCATTTGAATATCTCTAACACCAATCCGAAGCCCATAAGTATCAGCCTTTTGTTCTCCTTCTAAGAGGGACAATTCCAACAGGTAGAGATGAGGATCCTCTGGACTCCATAGCTTGACGTTGGGAATCTTCAGATGAATGATTCCGTTATCCGATTCTCCCGAAATCTGCACATTCGCATCCGTAATTGTTGCCCTGACCAAGGAGGATACGCCTGTTTGAATGGTAACGATCCCTATTTCGCCATCTATTGCGGTTTTCACTTGAATTTCTTCTGGGTTTAAATGATGTTGATGCAGCTCAAGCAGCTTGACCGTTCTGTATATACCTGCCCCTGAATACCATCTGTCAGAGGGAAAAGAGGTATTATCTACCTTAACCAGAATCAGGTTTTCTCCTTTTTGAATATAATCCGTGATATCCAGTGTAAATCTGGAATAGCCGTATTTTCTTCCTCCGATTTCTATCCCGTTCACCCATACCGTACTATTTTCATAAACCCCGTCGAATTGCAGTTGGTATACACGATCCTCTTTGGGTTCCTGAATGATCATACTTTTTCTATACCAGCCTACTCCCCATCTGTCTCTAAAACCTTGAGCTTCCGCTTGCTTCATTTTTCTGTTTATAGGGGCAGTGATTACCCAATCGTGTGGCAATTGAACGGGCTCGAAGTTTTCATCCTTCGGTTCTTTCAAAGTAAATTCCCATCCATCCATAATTAGAGTCTCAATTCGGCTCATAACGATACCTTCCTTTCGTTGCTCAGCAATCATGTATTTGTTATATTCATATTATAAAATTCACATTAAAACCAAACAATCTAACAATATTAATAAAACTTTAAAATATTAAGGTGGGTATTTGCTTGAAAAGACGCATACCAATCATTACGGAATCCGACAGATTGCTACCCTACTATTTAGTCGACGTGGGATCAAGTTGGAACCAAGAACACATTGTACGTCCGGATGGATATTTATATCAGTGGATTCAGTGTATTGAAGGGGAAGGCGAGCTGCTGACCGAGGGGAAAACCTACCGAATTAAAGAAGGCATGGCTATGCTGCTATTAAAAGGAACCCCCCATGAGTATTACGCCATAAGCCCGTCTTGGATTGTGGATTGGATCGTCTTCGACGGACAGCAGGTGGAACCGTTTTTAAGACAAACGGCAGGGACTCAATCCTCCGGTGCCCTTTATGTACTCAGACCCGATATTCTTTTATCCAAAATTCAACATCTCCTGGACATTCAACAATCGGAGGGTAACCTGAAAGGCATCCAGTGCTCAAGTGTCATCTATTCCCTTCTTACCGACATCGTGCAATATACCTCCATTCATCCTAACCATAGTGCTATCCATCTGAATAATAAACTTAAACCATTGTTTGATTATATTGATCAAAATTTTAGTCGTCCTCTTACTTTGGAAGTTATGGCAGAGATTACAGGAGTTACGCCGCAGCATTTATGTACAGTGTTTAAAAAAACAACAAATGTAAGAGTTTTTCAATATATTAATTCCGTTCGAATAAAAAAGAGCAAGGAGCTTCTCTTGCAAAACCCTCAGATGCAAATTAAAGAAATTGCCTATTTGACCGGTTTTGAAGATGCTAACTATTTCTGTACAGTCTTTAAAAATCTGGAACAAATCAGTCCTAACCAGTTCAGGAAGCTTCAATTGAAAATACGAAAATAAAAAGAGAATTAATTTAGAACAAAAACGTCAAAACAGGGCACCAAAGTGTCCCGTTTTGACGTTTTGTTGTTACAAAAGTTTACTCCATGGAGGAGCCATGTTTAACATCAACTGTTGCTATAGCTGTATACCTAACCCTCTTCACGGTATTGGCCCGGCGTCATACCTACCAATTTGCGAAAGGAGCGGATAAAGTTCGCGGAGTTGTTGTACTGCAATCGCTCAGCAATTTCAATAATTTTCATGTCGGACTCCTTAAGCCATTTCTTCGCCATATCAATCCGATACTGTGTTACATATTCGCCGAAATTAATGCCGGTTTCTTGCCGAAAAACACGGCTCACATAATGAGGATGATAGTTGATACGGGAAGAACATTCCTCAAGTGTGAGCTCTGAATCAAATTCCCTTTTAATCATATCGATGATCGCTTCTGAAATATGCTTAAATTGACTATCTCGACGCTTCTCTAGTTCTTGAATGTATGGATGTACAAAAATCGACCAAAACCAATGTTCCATCTCCTGTACATTCCGCAGCTTGAACAGAGACTGAATTAAGGAAGCTTCATCCTCGGCAATTCGGTCCAGGGGGATAGACAATTCCTGCCCGAACTTAAGGAGGTCGACAAGAAGCCGAAGTAATGATAGCTGGTAGTCCCGATGCTGAGTATCAGGTTGGAACAATTCCCCGATAAAATGCTTCAAGGCTAGGTTGGACTGTTCCAGGTTTCCTCCTCGAATCGCATCGAACAGAGCCTGCTCCCCTTCATTCGGAAACATAAACAAATTGCTTTTCTGTGGTTGTACATCCTCAATAAACAAAATCGACTCTTGCCCTAGTCCTACCCTAATCTTCAACGATGTCATAGCTTCGTGCAAAGCCTGCCGGATTTCCGTAAACGAGCTGAAAGAGCGGCTAATTCCGATGCTCACTTTTATATCCAAATATTGAAAAATAGCCGTTTGAATCTCGTCAGATAGGGTGAAGATTTGCTCTTTAAATTCCGCCCCCTCTTTCGTTGAACCAATCAAAGTGACTTGACTATCCGCTTTGACGATTGGTACCAGCCTTTGCTCAGACAACACAAGTTCACCGACGATATTGCTAATGGCAAACATGAGCAAATCCCGGTCCGACTCTTCATATCTGGTATCTTTTAGCGAGTCGATTTGAACAGCAAGTACGCACATGGAAGGCCAGGGCTTATCCAAATTGTATAAGCTCAATTTCTCCTCAAAATCAGCAGGATGCATAGCGCCGCTAAACAATTTTTGCATGAAAAACTCCTTGAGCTGATCTTTCTGCCCCTTGAGTTCATTCATAATCAGGGATTGATTTTTAATTAAATAATCAACACGTTCCCCAATAACCTGGAGCTCCCCATTCGGCTTCTGCTCATCAATCGAGGAAGGAATGCTATTGAGCGTAGCATAAATGGATTGGATCGGACTATACATCTTCTTTGACCCGATCCACGCAAGTACCAGCGTGACCAGCAAGATGACCATACATACAAGTAGTGTAATCCACCCGATAATTTTATTCTGTGCGTTGACTTGTTCGTTAGAAGCTACTGAGACATAGCTCCAGCCATTATATGAGGAAATCCTGTAGGTTACAGTCATTCCCTCTCCATCCAGCTCAGTTTCATATTGATCAGAAGCATTCTTCTTTTCGAGGATAGGCTTCAAGAAGGGTTGACCCGACATATTACTTCCAAGCTGAGTCCGGTCGTGACGATCAACTATCTTGAAATTTTGATCTAGAATAAACGCGCTCCCCAGCTTGCCGTTTTGAAACGTGTCAAACTCCTTTATCACATCAGACGATAGGACTACACAAATAATCCCCGTCGGATTTATAGAGTTAAAGGGATACTTTTTCACAAAGTAAATGAAATGGGAAGAATTCGACGAGTCATCAGGTCCGCTTGTCCAGAAGGAACCTGCCTCATTGGTGGAGAACGCCTCTAGCTGCGCCCTGAATTCCGGGGCGCTGTATTCGTTAACCCCGCTGCCTGAAACCATCCATTTGCTGCCAAGACTATATAGAAAAACATCCTTGATCCCTAACTCGTAGGTTTGAATCAGTGAGATACCCTTATACAACTGATGCACCATTTCGAAATCATGATTCGAGATCTCTTTTTCAAAGGCGCTGGTAACGATGGGTGACTGCAGCAGCTGCGTTGCCGAATTATCAATCGTCCTAAGCGTTTGCTCGACACGCATCTGCATTTGCTGCAATAGCTGTTTGTTGCTCTCATTTACTTTCTCTTGTACAGTTCGTGATGAATTATAATAGGCAAAGGTGCCCAGCAGAATGACCGGTATAGTCCCAATCAGGACGGACAATAACATCAGTTTTAATAAATAAGATGAGGAACGAAATCTCATAATACCTCCAAATCCTAGATCCCTATCAGTTGTAACATGCTTGTAGCTATGAAACAGCAGTTCCATCATACCAATAGACGAAAGTTACGTCGATAGTCCCTAGTTGTTCATATGGGCACTCGGATGCCGTTTTGACTCGTAAATCCCGGAATAGTCATAAGTTGTACTCGTTGTCACTAGTTGATATTTATGAGTAAAAATTAAAAATCCCCCATAGGATAAACAGATCTTATTATCTGTCTATCCTATAGGGGAGCAATCTAACCTAATACAAGTAATTTATTGATCTTAGCATCCGTTGCCGAACAGATTCTTCTGCGTATCCAACACTCCGGCAAGGAATGCTAGCGTAAGCCCTTGTCCCCAGCCCTGAATGCGTTTATCTGGTACGTTTCTATATCCATCGGCATCGTTCATGACCGCAGTGCCAGCAGAAACCCCTGTTACCGTACCATCCACACTAATACGTTCTAGGATACCCTCGATTGACCTCTGCGTATACTTATTATATAAGCTACCTCGAGTTAACAAGGCTGTCGCTATCCCTGCCGATCCCGAAGTTTCCAGCGGAGAGGCAGGATCATCAACAATCGTATGCCACAAGCCCGATTCATCCTGAAGGCGTACCAGCGTGCTCAACTGATCACCGAAGCGAACCATCGATGATCATGAAGGAGGGATGAGTAACTGGAACAAGGTCGAGCGCCCGGGCCATTGTCAGGGCTGCCCAGGAATTGCCACGCGCCCAATGGATAGCAGAAAGGTTGTTTTTCACAATGTTGTCCCAG
Organism: Paenibacillus sp. LjRoot153; assembly: GCF_964253085.1. Taxonomy (NCBI): domain Bacteria; kingdom Bacillati; phylum Bacillota; class Bacilli; order Caryophanales; family Paenibacillaceae; genus Paenibacillus; species Paenibacillus sp. LjRoot153. The sequence goes on along the minus strand of NZ_CAXUQH020000001.1, from coordinate 1,248,440 downwards.
CCATGATAGTACAAATTCGACATAGGATCCTGCAGGAAATTCTCATGTCCGTGGTACTGCCTTAGCCCATCCTCGATATAGTCCTGACGGTTGAGCAGAGTGCCGATGCGAAGCAAGAAGTATCCAGCCATGAACATCGTATCCACCCAAGCCTGTTCTGGAAAATTGTAGGTTTCTGAATTAACGGTATGTTGGAAAATACCTTCGTCAAAACGTACAGCCTCGTGTGTGAGAAACTCCGCCATATCCTTAGCCGCATCCAAATATCTGTCATTCTGTGTGACTTGAAATAAAGTGAGCAGCGAATGACCGATTGATACCGCGTTGACGGATAGTTTCGGCAGCCCGTCCTCCATATTTTCGTCGACCCAAACTTGCAATTTGGTTAAATACTCTTTCTTGCCGGTAGCCGCATACGCTTCACACACACCATAAAATGCAACCCCACCCGGCCAATCCCAGCTAAAATCCATCTTGAACGTACGTTCTACGACCCGGTCGATAGCCGACCGAATCTTTTCTTCGTCGAATAGTATCTTCGGCATCTCTTCTTAATCCTCTCCCATTAAAGATGTATGAAGAAAGGGACCTATCTCCCTTTCCTCAATAAGCCCCCATTACTTAGCTATTTTAGCGTATTCTGCATTAAATTCCTCGATGACCTTGCTTCCACCGCTTTGCAACCATTTATCAACCGTCGTCTTCCAATCGGCCTCATTGATCGCACCCATGATGAATTTTACAGTCGCATCCGCAATGATCTTCGAGAGCTCTTTGCCCTTCTCAATCTCCGTATTGGAGATAAAAGGTGCGGCTGGATTAGCTATGGCAATCGTGGCGTTATCTTGGAACAGCTTCGTGCTGAGCTTCTCCAGCTCGTTTCCATAGTTAACAACTTGATCTTGCATAATCATAAACTGGTTGCCATCTGTAATTTCTGCTTTGATTTTTGGATCCTGAGTTGGCTTATAACTGCCGTTTTCAATCGTATATTGCTTTCCTTCAATCCCATATTTCATCAGGTTTTGATTATCCTTCTCGGATATTTTATCGAAATAAGTAAGAATTTGTTTGAGCTCCGCTTCCGTTTTCACACTCGTTTTTGGAATCACGTACATGCCTAGATAGCCAGCACCGGCGCGAGTTTTTTCACCCTTAGGACCGGAGATGCGGTTGATTAAATTAATTTTCCCATTCGGATCGATCTTCTTGATGCTGTCCTCGATATTTTTGCCGTCAAGCATATTATCGATCCAAAGTCCTGCTTGACCCTTATTCATGACAGCACGGCCGTCCTGAACAAGCGCGAAGTCCTGATTAATAATTTTTTCATCATACAATTTCTTGTAGAACTTCATTGTATCCAAATATGCTGCCGTCATATGAGCTGGAACAAGCTTGCCGTCCTTCAGTTCCCACTCATTGGGACCGCCCATATAGACCAGAATATCTTTAAATCCAGCTATATTATTCCCCTGCATACCTACAGCAAGTCCAATTGTATCCTGTTTACCATTCTTATCGGGATCTCCTGTTGCGAAGGATTTCAGAACCGTATAGAGCTCATCAACGTTCTTCGGCGCCTGTATACCCAAGTTTGTCAACCAATCCTGACGGATCATCAAACCGAATCGAGCCAGATCTCGCTCACGGTACACGCCATAAATTTTGCCGTCGATGGATACGTTCTTCAGTACGATGTCCGACATCTTACTCAGGTTCGGAAAGTTTTTTAAATACGGCCCAACCTCCCAGAACATACCGCTACGAGCAGCGTTAACGATATTGGAAGCCTTCGGTTCCAGCGCAACAAACGTTTTCGGCAGCTCTCCAGATGCAACTGTCGCGCTTAATTTATCCGAGTAGGTTGAGGACGGCACCCAAGACACCGTAAGTTTTGAGTTTGTCTTTTCCTCAAGTGATTTAAGTACCGAGCTGTCCGCGGGCATTTGCTCAGCGTTGTAGGTTGGCAGCATCATCGTCAATTGCAGCGGCCCTTGATTCACCCCGGCATCACCACTTGCTTTGGGAGTGGCTTCATCCTTCCCCCCACAGGCCGTAAGAACTAGTGCAACTGTCGTGAGCAAAGCTCCGGCTTTCACCATTGTCTTCTGATTTTTTTTGTTCATTTTAATATCCTCCCTATGTCTCTTATACTATTATATCTCAACCCTTAACCGAGCCCATCAATACCCCTTTGGCAAAATGCTTTTGCAAAAATGGATATACGAACAGGATGGGTAGTGTAGATACCACAATTACCGCCATCTTCACCGATTGCTCTGGCGGAGTGACATAATCAGCATCCATCGCAGTGGAGTCACCGATCCCGCCCGAAGCCAAGATCACAATCTGCCTTAAGAGCACTTGAATTGGCCATTTCGTATTGTCATTGATATACAGCACTGCGTTGAAGAACGTGTTCCAGTGTCCTACCGCGTAAAATAACGAGAAGGTAGCGATTGCGGGCATGGATAGCGGAAGCACAATCTTGAAAAAGATGCCAAGGTCATTACAGCCGTCTATCTTGGCCGATTCCTCCAAGCCGTCCGGCAGCTGCTGAAAAAAGTTCCGCATAATAATTAAGTTGAAGGCGCTGATGGCGCTTGGGATCAGCAACGACCAGTAGGTATCGATCATCCCTAACTGCTTGACCACCAAGAACGTCGGAATCATCCCGCCACTGAATAGCATGGTGAACACAACCAGCATCAAGATTGGTTTGCGGAAATCCATATCTTTACGTGCTAACGGATACGCCATTAAGCATGTAAAGAAAATGTTGATCAGCGTACCAACGACAGTAATGAAGATGGTAACCAGCAAGCTTCTGACCAATGTTTGAGTCGAAAATATATATTTGTACGCATCCAGAGAAAATTCTGTCGGGAATAGGATAAATCCACGCGTCAGCAACTCCTTCTGTGTGGCGAACGAGCCAGCAACGACATATATGAATGGGATTACGGTAAGCAAAGCGAATACAATCAACAGCAACATGTTCAAGCTATCGAATATTCGGCTTCCCCAGCTTTGCTTTAGCGGCATAGCGGTCCAACACTCCTTTTCTAGTAGATACCTTCTTCTCCGAACTTTTTGGCTAAATAATTAGATCCGACGACAAGAATTAAGCCGATGATCGATTTGAACAAACCGATTGCTGTACTAAAGCTGTACTGTCCTTGGCTAATCCCAACAGAGTAGACATAGGTGTCGAAAACTTCTCCAACCTCACGGTTCATAGCATTAAGCATTAGGAAGATTTGCTCGAAACCTGTATCGAGGAAATGTCCCAGTCGAAGGATCAGCATAATGACAACCGTGCTGCGAATGGCTGGGAGCGTAATATGCCACAGTTGGCGAAGCCGGTTCGCTCCGTCCATGCGTGCCGCTTCGTACAGTTGCGTGTCGACGCCGGCCAGTGCAGCAAGGAAAATGATCGTACCCCAGCCCGTTTCTTTCCAAATGACCTCAGCGGTAATGACCGTCCGGAACCAATCGGTACTCACAAGGAAATTGATCTTTTCTCCCCCATAACGCACCAGCATCTCGTTCACTATGCCTCCTTCTGTCGTTAAGAAGATGTAGGCGATCCCAACGACTACAACCCAAGACATAAAGTGAGGAATGTAGACCAACGTTTGAACGATCTTCTTCATAAATTCCCGTCTTAGCTCGTTTAGCATGAGTGCAATCACAATCGGCAGTGGAAAGAAAAACAGGATATTATAGGTGGCCAGAATTAAGGTATTGCGAAAGAGAACGAGAAAGTTCGAATCGCTAAAAAGACGTTCGAAGTGTTTTAGTCCTACAAACGGACTATCCCAGAAGCCCAAAAACGGCTGATAATCTTTAAATGCGATAAAGATTCCGTACATCGGCCAGTACTTAAAAATAAGAAAGTACAAAAGACCAGGGAAAACCATGAAATAGAGCCATCGGTTTCGTACCAGTCTCCCCATCATCGTCGACGACCTTGTTGCAGAAGACATAGCGATTCGCGTATTCATACTTTTTTGCATACTACTTACTTCCTTTCATTCCCCAAATACATTCATTAATAACTTTGAAACTGTATTTCCATCATAATGTGGGGATTAAATTACAGTCGATAGTCCTTGGTTGTTCAAATTAGTTGCCCCACGCCATTTTTGTGACCACCAACCGTAAACAGTCATTAGTTGCACTTGCTGTCACTGGTTGATTTTTGTACGGTTCATGCCAATATGGGGTGAACACAAATAGCCATACGATTTCTCGTATGGCTTAGTATCAAGTAATGTTACAACCCGGTTCGCAACTTGCCGATTATTAGTCAACCAATAGTTCAGATCATACGTGAGATTATGCGATTTCATCCGATCGGCTTATGCTGCTTCATTATTGTTTGTCTTAAATTACGGAAAAGACACTTTTATCGCTACCCGTTTCGTTGTTCCAACGACTGCACTGAAATCAGAGGTGACGATGGATTTGACATATTCATTCGTGGCGAATTTTGAGACAAGCATCGGAACTGGATCCATCCCGTCTGGTACCCATCTGGCAGTTATCTCGTACTTAGCAATCGGCACTGATTGGAGACCTGGTCCGTCCGGTGAGAAGGTGCTTAACTCCTTAATCACTTTACCTTCGCTGCCGTCAATTAAATACTCAATTTGTTCCAAGTCGTATTCGTTTTAACCGTCGTAGACGACATGGCGGCTGCAATCAATACAACATTGAGGTCATTATCCTTGTAATTGCCATCGGGCAAATTATTCGTTCCGTATGCGGCTGTTATGATTGGTGCACCGCCGCCATCAGGGGATGTCCTGGTGCCTGTTATCGTAAGGTTTTTACTTTGTAGAGACAAACGGGTATTCTCTGTTAACTGAATACCTGCGTACGCATTATTCTTGAATTGCGTATCACGCACGGTCAGTTCAACAAGGGAGGTTCCTGCCGTAACCGTTACGGCACCAGTGGATCCCCCAGCGTACTCGATATGGGCAAAGTCGATGGAAGCGCGGCCTTTTACAGTCTGTTCATAGTAGTGAATGCCTTTCCAGAACCCAGGCTGTGCACCTGCCGTATCCGCTGTAAATATGCTTGGATTATTCTCCGTTCCTTCTATAACAAGTCCTCCGGGAGCATTCAGACCAACAAGAATTCCCGCTCCATTCTCGAAGCGAAACACGGCACCTGCTTCAATAACAAGATTAGGGCTATCCTTACCTTCAACATAGATGTCATCCTTTACAAAGTGAGGACTTCCACATACCCCCCATGTTTCCCCGCCTGGCTTAACTGTACCGCTGTGCACTTGTCCTCCAGGTAGGTTACAACTGTCATCTGTTGTAACGATGGCCGTATTGGTTGTTGAATCGAAATCAACGTCAGCCCCAAGAGCCTCAGAAACAAATCTTAAAGGCACATAAAGCAGTGCTTTATTAATCACAATTCCCTTAGCCATTCTAGGCATCTTAATAACATATTTATGTATTTTATTTAGCTATTTTGGGCATTGCATCTCGAGAATCTGTATATTTATCTTCAACAATTAAGTCTAAAAAGATGGTTCTTATAAATACTTACAAAGACTCGTACATCTTTGAAGAGATCGAGAAGTTGGCAAATGGAAAGTATCGATTAATTCAAACCATCAAAATTGTAAAACCGGATGATAAAAGTCAGTCAATAATTTCGCTTCAGAGTGAAGTATTAGGTTCACTGACCAAATAATGAGTGTCTGCACATCAGAGGGAATTTTTTGAGTCTGATATTAAATGCTCTTAATGTTGTTGTTATCATTTCTACTCTCTAAATCCCATAGTAAAAAAAAGACTGCAATCACGTAAGGAACAGTGATTGCAGTCTTTTTTTTGTTGACCATTCTTTGAACAGTCTCCAATTTAGCATCATATTTATTGATCTATCCGTACATCTCACGAAATTGCTGAGGTGTCATCCCCGTCATCTGATGAAAAAGACTGATAAAATAGCTAGTTTGGCTAAATCCTGTTTCATAGGTGATCTGCAAAATCGATAATTGAGTAGACACCAACATATTCCAGCTTCTTCTTTTCGCCTTAATTATAGACTACTTAATAACGACGTATTCCAAGTTAACCAGCTTGGCGTAGGTCACGATTTGGTCTGTTGTCAAGTTCAAAGAAGCAACGGTATGGTGGCCGCCACCATTCTCTATCCAGGCTCTCACCCCATCCTGGAAGTTCGGCTTCACGCTCCAGAGTACACGAGCCACAGGAAGCTTAGGAGCCGGAACCGTCGGCTCAAAAGCGGTAACCTCGTTGATCAGCAATTTATAATGAGTGCCGAAGTCCGCCATGGATACGACGACGCCTTCCCCGGCTTTACCGTCGAATACCAGACGCGCCGGATCTTCTTTACCGCCGATTCCAAGTGGCGAAACGATGATTTTGGGCTTGTTGCTTGCAAAGGTCGGATCTACTTCGAGCATATGGGATTGCAGGATCGCTTCCTGACCAGCCGCCATCTCGTAAGTGTAATCCTCCATAAAGCCTGTATTTTGATTGTGGCTCATCACTTTCAGCAAGCGGGCAAGAGCAGCTGTCTTCCAGTCACCCTCACCAGCAAAGCCGTAGCCTTGCGCCATCAGACGTTGAACAGCAAGACCAGGAAGCTGTTTCATTCCATGCAAATCTTCGAAGTTAGTAGTGAAGGCATTATAACCTTTCTCATCCAAGAAACGTTTGATGGCAATTTCGTAACTCGCTTGGATTCTGACGCTCGCTTCCCACGCTTCTTTACTGTTCGTTCCGAAATCGAATTCGTAAAGCTCCGCATATTGGCCCAGCAGATCATCAATTTCTTGCTCTGAAACGGCATTCACATATTGCACTAGGTCGCCGATGCCGTAATAGTCCACGGTCCATCCGAATTGAATTTGGGCTTCGACTTTGTCCCCTTCCGTTACGCCAACATTGCGCATGTTGTCGCCGAAACGGGCAACTTTAATGTTGAAGCTTTCATTATAAGCAACAGCTACGTCCATCCAATCCGCAATCTGCTGTTTCACTTCCGGACGTCCCCAGTAGCCTACAACGATTTTATTTTGTTTCTTCAGACGGGCATTAATGAAACCGTATTCGCGATCGCCGTGAGCGGCTTGATTCAGGTTCATAAAGTCCATGTCAATCGTTGCCCAAGGAATGCTTTCATTGAACTGTGTAGCCAAGTGAAGCAGAGGCTTCTGCAGCATTTTTGTACCGCGAATCCACATTTTTGCTGGCGAGAACGTATGCATCCATGTGATGACACCAGCCACTTCATCACGATAGTTGACCTCTTTCATGAGGCTTGTAATTTTATCCGCGGTTACTGCTAGGTCCTGCAAGACAAGCGGATACGGAAGTACACCGCTATTATTCAAAGCATCGGTCATTGTCTGCGCGTGAGCTTTTACTTCAGCCAGCGCCTCTTCTCCGTACAGATGTTGCGAACCTACGACGAACCAAAACTGTTTAGCTGCTGTTGTTGACATCTTAATCATCCTCTTCCTGTATTTATTAATGAGTACGGTTATTACTTCTGCCCGTAGTAGGCATCTTTCCCGTGTTTCCGAAGATAGTGCTTATCCAGTATGCCTTGAGGCAGTTCTTTTGCAAAATGATTCAATTGCCGCGCGTACAAATTCATCTTGCAAACTTCCTCTAGCACAACGCTGTTCACGACTGCCGAATTCGCATCTTTCCCCCAAGTAAATGGAGCATGCCCCTGAAGCAGGACGGCCGGAACTGCCATGACATCCAATCCGCGCTTCTCGAACTCTTCGATGATGACACGGCCCGTCTCCGCTTCGTACCCCCGGTCAATCTCCGCTTGGTTCAAGAAACGGGCGCAAGGCACGGCGCCATAGAAGGTATCCGCATGCGTCGTTCCCATAACGGGTACATCCAGTCCCGCCTGCGCCCAAATGGTTGCCCAGGTTGAGTGGGTATGTACGATACCGCCGATTTGCGGATAGTGTTTGTACAACACGGCGTGAGTCGCGGTATCGGAGGACGGTCTCATCTCTCCCTCGACCACATTACCGTCAAGATCCACAACGACCATGTCGCTCGGTTTCATCTTTTCATAGCTGACTCCGCTTGGTTTGATCACGAACAAGCCGCTTTCCCTATCGATGGCGCTCGCATTGCCCCAAGTAAATTTTACGAGTCCGTGCTTCGGCAAATCCAGATTCGCTTGATACACTTCTTCTTTCAGTTGCTCTAACAACGTTAGTCCCTCCCGTTCTCTAGCAGATGGTCTACTGCAGCTTGTTCGATGGCCAACCCTGCTTGATATCGTTTGATGAATGCTTGGAACCCTTTTACATCCGATGAATCTGGAGCAATCTCCTGTCCTTCGACATCTCTAAAGACCTTCTGCTCGAGAAAGTTATCCAGGCTCTCTTCTTGATCCTTATTGATCATATATGAAGCCAGAAGCGCCATACCCCATGCCCCGCCTTCGCCGGCCGTGGACATGACCGAGATCGGTACGTTCAGCGCGCCCGCTAAGATCTTTTGTCCGACGACAGGAGTTTTGAAAAGGCCCCCATGAGCCAAAATGCTGTCAATGGCGACTTGTTCGTTTTCGGTCAAAATGTCCATTCCGAGTTTCAATGCTCCGAAAGCAGTGAATAAGTGCGTTCGCATGAAATTAGCCAGATTAAAGTTGCTTTCTGGTGAGCGAACGAACAGCGGCCGGCCTTTGTCGATTCCCGTAATATTCTCGCCCGAGAGATAACCGTAGCTAAGTAAACCTCCGCCATCCGGATCAGCCTCTAATGCCTTATTCAACAACACGCTGAACAATTTGCCGGAATCTACGCCGTATCCCATGGCTTCGGAGAATTCACGGAACAAGCCCATCCAGGCGTTGAGATCGCTGGAGCAGTTGTTGGCATGCACCATGCCGACCGGATTGCCGTTCGGCGTCGTGACCATATCGATCTCCGGATAAACCTTGGATAATTCTTTCTCCAATACAATCATTGCAAAAACGGAAGTGCCCACGGAAATGTTACCCGTACGTTTCTTGACGCTATTCGTCGCAACCATGCCTGTGCCGGCATCGCCCTCTGGAGGACATAGCAGAATACCAGACTGCAGATCCCCATCTAGGTCTAGAATGCCAGCTCCCGTCTCCGTTAGTTCACCAACTTGCTCACCGGAGAGATATACTTTAGGAAGAAGATCCTCAAGCTTCCACGGATAACCTTTAGCTGCGATAAGTTCATCGAATTGTTTAACCATCGATGGATGGTAATTACGGCTTGCTTCATCAATAGGGAAGATCCCAGAAGCATCTCCGATGCCGATCACTTTTTTGCCAGTCAGCAGCCAGTGAATATATCCAGACAGCGTCGTTACGAAATCAATACTAGGTACATGTTCCTCTTGATTTAATATCGCTTGGTACAAATGAGCGATACTCCAGCGCTCGGGGATATTAAATTGAAACAAGTCCGTTAATTCCCTAGCTGCCACGCCGGTTGTTGCGTTGCGCCAAGTCCGAAACGGCACCAGCAGCTCACCCGTGCTGTCGAATGCCATATAGCCGTGCATCATAGCGGAAAACCCGATCGAACCCACGGTCCGGAGGGTAACCCCGTAATTCCGTTCCACTTCTTGCTTCATTTCACGATAAGCGGTTTGGAGGCCTTTAATAATATCCTTCTGGTTGTACGTCCAAAATCCGTCTTTCAACTGATTTTCCCACTCATAGCTTCCCGATGCGATGGTCTCGAATCGACGATCGATCAACACCGCTTTGATCCGCGTAGATCCGAATTCGATACCTAGCGAGGTTTCGCCCTTGGTTATCGCTTCTTTCAAGTCTACAAGATTCATAATCACATATGTCCCCTCTCTGTTTAACCCAAACGATTTTGATTCGTATACTAGCTAATTCCGATCGAATCGGTCACTCGATGAAATAAAAGGAAGATTTCGATCGCAAGAAGGCGCTTTCTCCAATTGATAGTTTTAGTATATTTTCTGTACGTACATTTGTCAATATATCGTTATAGTTATACTAACATGATCTGTAATCGCCCCTATTTTTTCATCACAGTCACCTTTATAAAGGAAATGGGTAGAAGTTGTACCATTGAATTCATGAGTAAATATAACTACATTTGCATTCCATGCAATTTATGCTAGAATGTGTACGTACAACTTATCGAAAAATGATGAAAGAAGTGGATTTCATGAAGCCAAAATACCAGATCATCATAGATGATCTCAAAAGTTATATCCTCTCGGGAACGTACAAAGCAGGCGAGAAAATCCCTTCGGAATTCGCTTTGCAGGAGGAGTACAATGTTAGCCGGCAGACGATTAGAAAGGCTATTCTGGATTTATCGAACGAGGGTTTCCTAAGAAGCGAGAAAGGATCCGGTACATACGTCAGCACCCAATACCGTTCCAGGACGGGTGGGAAAATCATGAATAAAACGATTGGCGTCATCACGACCTATATCTCGGATTACATCTTTCCCTCCATCATCCGCGGCATTGAAAGCCGATTAAATGAAGATAACTATTCCTTGCTGTTAGCTAGTACAAATAACGATATCTCCCAAGAAAAAAAGGCGTTAGAAATGATGCTGTCCTTCGGAGTAGATGGGCTGATTATAGAACCTACCAGAAGCAATGTATATAACCCCAACATCGCTTACTACCTGTCTTTTAAGGAGCAGGAGGTTCCCTTCACGATGATCAATGCCTATTATGAAGAGTTGGAGGTTCCTTTCTTCTGTCTAGATGACGTGCAGTCCAGCTATCTAGCAACTCGGGAGCTGATTGCCAAAGGACATACCCAGATTGGCATCATCGCGAAAATGGATGATTTGCAAGGGAAGTATAGAATGAAGGGATTTATCAGGGCTCTTGGTGAAGCTAAATTACGGTTCCAGCAAGAGCATGTACTTTCTTTCGATACGGCAACGAAGTCGGACCTGTCCGCTAACTTGGAAGTGTATCTGAACGACAATCGGGATGACTTGACTGCGCTTGTGTGTTACAACGACGAGGTAGGCTTGGAAGTCGTACATGTCTGCAGAAAAATGGGTATCTCCATTCCAGACGAGCTATCTATCATTGGTCAGGACAATTCATATATCGCCAAAAACGCGAATATCAAACTAACGACGCTGACTCACCCCCAAGAACAAATGGGACGCGACGCAGCGGATTGGGTAATTAAGAATTTACAAGGTAAAAAAGACTTGCCCACCAACACCTATTACCAGCCCGTATTAATTGAAGGTGAAACCGTAAAAGCGATCGAAGTGGAATAGTCATGGACTGTGTTATTACTTACGGTTCATCGTATCAGTTCTGCCGGCGAAGAAATCAGGGGTTTAACCCGGTGTAAAAAAAGTATACCGGCGTGACGCCGAAGCAATACAAGGAGCATACTGTTTAATCGCATACTCCTTACATTAGACTAACGCGGAAGCCGCAATGGATTTGATAGTAGGTGTCCTGAAATATTATGCCTCCAATAGTTGGAAGGTTCCGTAATATTGCCCGGTAGTTGAGCTCTAACGCGTGAGTCTAATAGTTCATTAACCCGGTTTATACATCTCTAGCAGTTGTTGTTGGGTGACAAATAAGTTCTGAAGTGCAAGAAGCCAGCAAACGCAAGGGTTTGCTGGCTTTTCAAAGAAAGAGAAGTGGGATGGGAGTACTCCCCCTCTGCTCTGTCCTATATTTTATTCCAATAATTACTACTTAAAGAATGTTACGGTGGTATAAATATAAAAATGCTATTGCTTTTTTCTTTTAAAAATTTCCGGCTCCCTTAAAATGCCGACTTTATTAAATTGGTACTGATAAGAAAAGCTCTCGTTATCCGTCCGCCATGAACCATCGCCGTACCATCTCATATTCTCGTCGGAAAGATGAAGCTGTCCAAACGTATTGATTCTGCTTCCGAATGCCTCCAAAACGACGCTGTGCTTCCCTTTTCCCAGATAGCCAAGTGGTGCGCGGTAAGGTGAGTACGCAATCGTTCCTGTTCGCTTTCCGTCCACGCTGACACCGATCAACGGTGCGCGGAATTTAGTAATCCCTACCTCGTACTCGGCGGCTTCCACCACTTCGAATTCGTATTCATATCGAACATTCCCACCATAGAACGGCAGACCCTGGTGGCATATATCACTAAATCCGAGTTTTTCAGGATGCTTTGTTATTGATGCTTTATTTCCAACTACCTTAACTCCGAAATCACCGAGCAGATACATATTCTCGACATCAATGTGAGATGCATAGGCTATTTTCATATGAATATTCAGCTCTCCGGCAGACACAGGCTTTAGTACGATTTTACGGATGCTCTCATCCACATAATAGCCGCAGTCATTCTGCTCGATCTTGATGCCATTCACAACGATTTCCGTCATTTCCGGCTGCTCTAACGCCAGATACAGTTCATCCAGCCCCGTTTCCAGTTCTACCTTGAAGCGGAGTTCAAGCACATGCTCCCGCTTTTCTTTTAAATTCGCAAACGGCTGAGCCACTCTCTCATAACGTATTGGCATGCCTAGCTGCTGGCGAATTTTATTGTCCAAGCGAAGAAGCTCCTCAACAGCTTGCCACTCCCCGCCATCCAGACGGTATTCCGCCATATCGAGCACAAGCACATTAGGTTCGGAAAGGGAGTAATTCACAGCATTAACAATTGTCTGTACGTTTTCCCATTCAGCTAGCCTTGCTGCATCCACGATTTCCGCCGGGCATTCCTGATTAACATCATCATTCCTCTGTAACTTCAAGAGAAGACTATCTGCTTCATGCATCCGCCATTTAAATACCGTGCTGCCATTAGCATAATCAGCCTTCACTTCTTTCGTTGAACCCTCTTGCGTATCGTAGAGCGTCACTTACCAAGTCCCTGGAATAGTTACCTTAAGCAGTTCGGATGTTGTCAAATCGTCATTGACGATTTTTCTTCCATTGGCCAAAAATACAAAACGGCTATCCTCGGTAACCTACTAACACTATACGAGCAGCATCCAGTCCTCGCAACATACTCATTTCAGTTTCAAAACAAATTTCCGTAAACGCTTGATTTAGCGGAGATTTCTCAGGGCATACTCCTTTAAAAGAAGAAACGTCTGATGATCCTAGGAATGTTGAGTCTTTTGTACTACATGCAAGAAGCCAACAAACACAATGGTTTGCTGGCTTCATTCGAATTAAAATGTTCTGCAGTAATATAACGGTATCGTTGTTATACCTTATTAATCACTTATTTTGTTAGTACGGGGTTAATTATTTAGTAGGTTATCATTTCTCCTTAAATGGATAGACTCTAAACCACTCTGCATCAAGATATCCTTTTCTTTCACCGTTGTCTAAGCCGGCGGCGAACATACCCATTTTTGCGCCAACCCAATGTCCTTTCGATGCTTGAAAATGCGGAATGTCGATAGGTTCGAATGCATCTCCATCCTCGCTAAATCGAAAGGAACAATATCCGCCATCTTCAACCTCAACTTGTAGATACAATGCCAACGAATTTATGGGTCTAGCCCATAATTGACGTTCCCCATTGGCATCGCCTGCCATTGCCACAAGTTCAAATTGTTCTCCCGCAGAGCTTGGGTTCATTGTACGATGAATCCCTATATACATATATTGATACCCAAAAACGATCAACCCGGCTCGGTCTCCACTCTCCAGTCCACTGACATCCAGCTTAACAGTAGCTACAAACTCAGGAGCTGGGAATTTCTGCAGCAGCAAATGTGGTGCATGGTACAGACTAGGAGCCCCAGCAGGCAAAGCTTCGGCAAACAATCTTAATGCGCCGGATCTTCCTTCCAGGGAATACCATCGTTGCATCGGATTAGCCTGCCATTGCCATTGCAGTCCTAAACGGGTGTCATCGAACTCATCGGACGTATCTGGCACTTCAATCGAAATTTGCTTACCAACATTAGGTTTGTTCCACTGAAGCCCCGGCTCTCCAATACCGTCCCCATTGATGTCCTTCCCCATTAGAGGCCAATCCTCTGTCCACTCCACCGGCTGCAGGTGCACGATTCGACCATAGGCATCGCGATCTTGGAAATGCATAAACCATGATTCACCCGATTCCAATTCCACCCAACCACCCTGATGCGGCCCGTTGACGGAAGTATCCCCTTGATGAAGTACAATGCGATATTCATATGGACCGAACACGCTCTTAGACCGGAAAACAGTTTGCCAACCTGTCTCGACACCGCCTGCAGGTGCGAAGATATAGTAATTACCATTTCGCTTATACATCTTTGGCCCTTCCAATGTGGGGTGTTTATCAGGATTGTCATACACGATAGTTCCCTCATCTAGAAGTCGCTTACCATCGGGAGACATCCTGCAAATTCTGAGCTTATGCTTAATCCCAGCACGGCTGCCAGCAAAGGCATGTATTAAGTACGCCTGACCGTCATCGTCCCAGAATGGGCATGTGTCGATCAAACCTTTACCGGCTTGAACCAAATGAAGTGCGGACCATTCTGCTGATGGGTCATCTGCTGTGCTCATGAAAATGCCAACATCAGGGTCACCGTAAAATACCCAATACTTACCGGCATGATATCGAATACTCGGCGCCCAGACCCCTTTGCCGTGCTGAGGCACTTCGTAACCGGGAAGGTCCATCTCTTTAATCACATGGTTAATGAGCTTCCAATTGATAAGATCCTTGGAATGCAGAATCGGTAAACCGGGGATATGGCCGAAACTAGAAGCCGTCATATAAAAATCCTCACCGACACGAATCACATCGGGATCAGAGTAGTCTGCGTAAAGAATGGGATTGAGGAAGGTACCATCTCCCTGATCGGATACCCATGCCTCCCGATTCAATATACCGTAATCAGTTTTATTCATTATTTTATCTCCTTTCATCATCATACTTCTAAAAGAAAATGAAGTGTGCCCAAGTCATATCGGGCTCACTTCATTTAAGTAGCCATGACTAGCGCTTCATATAGCGGTCATAAGCCGCTTGCTGTACCTTAGTAACTTCGTCCAGCCCCATCTTGTTGATTTTGGCGACAAAATCGTCAAACTTATCGATAGACTCGTTGCCGTAAATGAACTTATCAAACATTTCATCCTTAAACGTACTGATTTCTGTGTATTTGGCATTGATTACTTCCCGCTCTTCAGGCGTGTAGGACAGATACTCTTTCGGGAAACGATCCGTGACAAATTTTGCAGCCTCATCCCTTTTCTTAACAACATCCGCGGATTGTGAAGCGTTCTCGTAACGAATATCCAATTTGGACACGAAGTGCAAGCGACCTAGCGCTTTGATCACACTTCCTGCGGCAAGCTTCGGATCTTTGACAACCTTATCTGTATACTGAGGCTGTCCGTTCACCATCGTATACGTGTCTCCTTCGATTCCGAAATTGTATGACAGTTGTCCCTCTTGGCTGTAGAACCAATCTGCCCATTTGATGAGCTGATCGATATTCTTCGATTTTGCACTGATAGCAATTCCTGTTGTTGCAATAGGAAGCTGCTGATTCTTTGTATATTGCTTACCATCGGTACTTTTGAGCGGATTGATGATCGATATGTTTACGTCTTTATTGACTTGTTGAATGGACTTATTGAAATAATCCTGGCGAGCAAAAACATCCCAAGTCATACCTGATACTTGCGTGGACAGCCGTTGATCCCAAATTTTCGTATCATTGGTGGCATACTCGGTATCAATCAATTTCTCTTTATACAGCTTGTTCAAATAGGCAAGTGCATTCTTCAACTTAGGATTCGTATATGTGAAACCTACCTTGCCGTTTTCAACTATAAAATCTTCATCCAGCGAAACACCGAAAGGTTCGATAAATCCATTTAAGCCCGCTTTTTTATTTCTTGTCGTGAAAGGAATCTCATCCGCTTTACCGTTACCGTTCGGATCTTGTTCCTTAAACGCTTTCAAAACGTTATACATCTCATCCGACGTTTGAGGCTGCTTCAAGCCTAGCTTATCGAGCCAATCTTGACGTAGCAAGAAGGTGTTATTAGTTTTTACGGCCAAGAAGTGCGGAAGATAATAAATTTTACCGCCGTCTGTCTTTAAAGCACGGGCATAAGCAGGATTGCTATCCAGCAGCTTCTTGAGATTAGGCATTTTATCCAAATATTTGTCAATCGATAAAAAGGTCCCTGCTTCTCCACCTTTGTTCAGCATATCCCCCGGACTTTCCATAAGGTCGGGAACATCTCCAGAAGCGATGGTGAGATTAAATTTTTCTTTGTATTGATCGGCATTCTCGGGTCCCGCTATCCAGTCAAACTGCACACCTGTATGCTTTGTAAATTCCTTTACCCACGGCATATCATTGTTCATCGGAGCTCCAGGATCGTTTTGCACCATAAATCGGACCGTAACCGGTTTATCCAGTGTGACCGCCGAACTAGCACTCGGCTGTGTTGAACTGCTTCCTGCTGTTTCTTTCTCACTCGAGCAGCCTGCGAGCATTCCCATTAAGGCTGTCACGGAAAGTGCGGCAGGTACCATCCATGTATTTTGCTTCGTTCTAAATGTCATTGAAAACCCTCCTTATTAAATGTAAATCATTTATCAATCAAAGGCTATCGCCTGTGACTACAATTGAATGTGTTTACCCTTTAACCGATCCTACCATTGCGCCTTGTACGAAATATTTCTGAACAAATGGATATACCACCAAAATAGGCAGTGTTGCAGCCATAATCGTTGCATATTTTACGGTTTCTCCCCTTAGCGCCCGCTCAGAAGCATCCGTTCCCCCCAGTACAGAATCCGTATCATTCATAATGACAATGTCGCGAAGCAGTAACTGAATAGGCTGCATCGATTTGGAGCTTAGATAAAGCATAGCTGGAAAGAAACTATTCCACTGCGCAACTGCATAAAAAAGTCCTATTGTCGCCAAGGAAGGCAAAGAAAGGGGAAGCACAATCCTTAGCAAAATTTGGATATGTGAGCATCCGTCAATTCTAGCCGCTTCCTCCAGCTCTTGTGGAATCGCTTCAAAAAAAGTACGCATGATGAATACATAAAAGGAAGTTACAGCACCCGGAATAATAATAGCCCATATAGAATCCCTCATACCGAGAGCATTGACGACAAGGAAAGCTGGAATAATGCCGCCTGAGAACAACATTGGCAGAAGAATAACTGTTGTAAATGCTTTTCTACCCCACATATTTCTCCTTGATAATGGGTACGCGGCTAATACTGTCAAAGTGATACTAACCAGTGTTCCCGTAATCGTGTACAAGACAGTATTGAGATAGGATCTTCCCAGCATCGGAAATTCAAACACAAGTTGATAAGCTTTCCAGTTAAAACCCTTAGGGAATATCGTAATTTTCCCCTGCTGGATATAGATTGGCTCGCTTAAAGAAGAAGCTAAAATATAAAGAAAAGGGTACAGCGTCAATACGACAACAGCGATCATGATGACGGCATTTACGATATTGAAACTTACTCTCCCTATGGTTAACCGTTGATTTGGCATGAACTGTATCCTCCCTTACCACATGCTAGTTTCAGAATATTTCTTGGCCAGACGGTTTGCAGCAACAATCAAGATCAACCCAATGATCGATTGGAAAAATCCAACGGCACTAGCAAAGCTATAGCTAGAATCGATGATTCCCTTGCGGTAAACATAGGTATTGATTACGTCCGCTGTAACGTAAGTAGTCGGATTATACAGAAGCAATATCAGCTCATATCCGACTTCCAGCATATGGCCTATCTTAAGCAGCAACAAGATGATGATCGTCGAAGCAATACCAGGAATCGTAATATGAATCGCCTGCTTCCACCGGCTTGCTCCATCAACCATCGCAGCTTCGTACAATTCGCTGTTGATACCAGTCAATGCTGCAAAATACAATATGGCAGACCAACCAATCGTTTGCCAGCTATCTATAGCTGTGTAAATCCATTTGAAGTATTCCGGTTTCATCAAGAAATGAATCCTTTCAACTCCAAACATGGCGAGTATATTGTTAATCATCCCCACACTTGGTGACAAGAACGTAACAGCCATGCTGGCCACGATAACCGTAGAGACAAAATGGGGTAAGTAGCTTACGGTTTGCACGGTTCTTTTTACTACGCGGCTACGGACCTCGTTAATGAGAAGTGCGAAAACGATAGGCGCAGGAAACACAAATAATAAATTCAATAGGTTAAGCAATAGCGTATTTTTCAACAGCCTAAGAAAATAAACAGATTCAAAAAATGCGATGAAATGCTTTACCCCCACAAAGTGGCTACTTGCGAATCCTTTAAAAATATCGTAATCAAGGAATGATAATACAATGGCTCCCAGCATCGGCACATATTTGAAGAGCGCATAATACACTAGGACAGGTATAAACATCAAATAGAGGTGATACTCGTTCAGCAGACGTTTCTTTAATTTCGTACCGGTTCTCTCGCTTATTTTAGGTCTTGATTTTGCGACATCACCTGCGGCGTTCTCGATATTCATAGGCATCCCCTTTCTAGCCGAATCCAATGTTCAAGCTCATGCCCCTATTATGTCTGCTGCCCTCCTTTACGTAAATCGATCATTCTTTCGTAAGATCGTTCTAAAACCAAATCTGATCTTCTTTTTTTGGGATCCATCGTAATATTTTGCGTTTAACGAAAAAACCGGTCCCTGCTATGGCAGGAACCGGTAATATCCAATGTACGACTAAGGTAAAGATCGATATTGGCCTGGCGTTACTCCTTCATGTTTCTTAAATACTTTAATAAATGTGTTTGCATTAACGAAGCCAACTTTTTCCGCGATCACTTGTACGGCATCTTCTGTACTTTTCAAGTATGTTTTCGCTTGTTCGATTCTACGAATATTCACAAAGTCCACAAACTTCATCCCAGTTATTTCTTTAAATTTACTGCTGAGATAGGTCGGTGACATCTTAAGTTCCTTCCCTAGCTGGGGAAGCGATAATTCCTCATGATAGTGCTGCTCAACATATTCGCGAATATTGGCAAACAACTTCTCATATTGATTCTCAGTGCGGTCTTGAATATAGAGTTGAATAGCTTCAAATGCCTGAATTAATACTTTCCGTTTTGCCTCTACCGTAGAGCTCTTATCAATATCTGAATATATTCTGGAGTCTGACCCCAGCACCACTTCCATAGTCGCCCCTATCTCATATATCGTACGCACAGTAGTTCCAGCAAGTGCCCTGAATAATTGTTGAATGAGCTCGGGTGAAGACAACTCTCTACCCAGATTACTAGATAAAATGCGATCAAGAGATTTACGAGACTCATCAATGTCGGACGTTTTCAGTTGATTAATCAACTGTTTCTCCATATCCAAGGAATAGTTCAGGATGGTTTGTGGATTGACAGGCACCTCATCCACGAAAATAATTTCGCCTTGACCTTTTACAACTTTATAATGTAGTGCACTCAATGCTTCCAAGTAAGAATGCGGAATGTTGGAATGGGTGTCGTATGCTCTTCCAATACCTACCGTGAACTTTTTGTGGTACAACCTTTCGAAAGTAACATTCACATGATGAGCAAATTCAAATATTTTCTCGGGATCGCTAGTCTCCAAATCCAAATTCACAATGACCACAATCATATTATTATGTTTAGGAACATAATGAATCGATAATCCGACTGCCGCAAATCTTGAGAAAACTTCATCGAATGCTTCCATGATCGTTTCGCCGCTGCTGACAATTTGGTTTAGAAAGAAATCCATTGACTCGAAAACGATAAGTTGAAAGGTGGGGAATGGCAAGTCTAGTTGAATGGAGGTCGTCGTTTCTTCCCATTTCGCCGAGTAGGCTCTACCTTCAATCAGATCGTTTAAAAACTTTTGACGAAGTGCCGGCACCTGTTTTTCAAAGGTATTCTTAAGACTTTCATAACGGTTATGTACCGTATCAATCAATTGATTGATGAATACTAGTTCATTCTGCTTGTTATCACGATTCGAACTGATTCTGCCGCCAACGCCGATCACATTGATGTATTGAATAATGCGGTTAATCGGTTCGTAGATTCTCCTCGTTAGCATGTAAGACACGATTAGGCCGCAGGCTAGGCAAATTAGGACGGCAACGATCGTTATACTTTGAATTCGACGGGATTTCTCGGTAATGGTTGTAATAGGTACCATACTCATATAGTTCCAGTCATTCACATTAGACGAAGTGTATACGACGAGATACTCCTTCCCCTTCGCAACACGAACATGGAGGGAACCAGTACTGTGCTGTTTGTCATTCACTGTCTTAATAATATCTTTCAATATTTCTCCTATTTTCTCGTCATTTGTTTCCTTTAAGCGATTGTTCTTAATCACAATATTTCCTAGCGAATCCGTTATAAATACACCCGTATCGTCTCCCAGCTTGGAGCTATTGATTCCGTTTAGAAATTTAGAACCATCCACGCTTGCGTAGATGACACCTCGAAAAACCGTCTCTTCAATGGGAGCCGGTCTACCAAATAGCAGTTGCTGAGTGTCGTTAACCTTAACCGCTCCCAAATAGGAGACGCCAAACTGACTGCGTTTTTGATTGAACTCATTCTTATTAGGGTGAAACGGAAAGATGCTGCTGTAAAAAAATTCTTTCTCATATTTAGCATCGTTACTGATCGTAAAGGACTCCTTCGTAGGATCTAACCAGAGGTTAGCCACAATCGGATTTGAGAGTTTCACGCTACTTAGGTATTTCACTAATTCCGCATAGAGCGGTTCGTTATTCATTTCTCCATTGGAGGATTGATATATCGTCCGACGTGTAGTCGGTTGCAAAGCAATTTGTTGCGTCATACTGTCCAGAACTAAGATCTCTTTGTCTGTGTTATCCCTAGCCTGCTCCAAATAAACACTGCTAGAGTGTTCCGATTCTTCGATAAGCAGCGAAGATGAAGTCAAATATGAAATACCGCCCACTGTAACAATAGAAATTAGAATAACAATATTCAATATGAGCAACCATTTCACAAAAATACTATGTTGGCGAAAAAAAACTAAACTTTTAGGAAGCATCGGCAGAACCCCTTCTCTCTCTTAGATTCCATTATACAGAAGACTGCAACCGATACCTAAAGGGAAAGAGAGGAGAGTCAACTTGCTCAACTCTCCAGTGCGCATAGATTAATCAAACGATACTGATTTTTTGCATTGGTTGCATGTGAACAACAATAATATCCCCATCAAGATAGAAGGCAACCGAATTGCCGTTATCATCTACGATTTCGAGCGGAGTCCCCGAATTGAGGCGAATCAGGCAGTCTCCTTCATTATCCGCCGTAATGACTGCTTTCTTCAGCTTCCCTTCGTTCCATTCAATATCGACCTCATATCCACCTCTTGCCCGAAGGCCAGTAACCCAGCCTCGCTTCCAGCGGGAAGGGAGTGCAGGCAGCAAATGAATCACGCCGTGGTGACTTTGAAGCAACAACTCGGCGATACCAGCCGTCCCACCAAAATTGCCGTCAATTTGAAATGGAGGGTGATTATCAAACATGTTAGGCAGCGTGGAGTGCCGCAGCAGTTCCTCAATATGATGATATGCTTCGTCCCCATCTTGAAGCCTGGCCCAGAAGTTGATGATCCAAGCGCGACTCCAGCCTGTATGTCCGCCGCCATTATGAAGTCTTCGTTCTAATGTTACTTTGGCAGCAGCAGCAAGATCAGGTGTTGTGTTCGGACTAATTTTTGTCCCGGGATGCAAGGCGAATAGATGGGAAATATGCCGATGCCCTGGCTCCGCTTCCTCATAATCCTCGAGCCATTCTTGAATTTGACCGAACTTGCCGATACGGGTTGCGGGCATCCGATCCATGATGCGTTTGAGTTCATCACAAAACGATTCATCCACACCAAGGAATTGAGCTGCAGCGCAACAGCCTTCGAACAGCTCCGTCAAAATTTGACTATCCATAGCTGGCCCATAGCATAGCGTTCCTGATTCGCCTCCCGGCAAGATATAAGTATTTTCTGGAGATACGGAAGGGGCCGTCACCAACACACCTTCTGGTGATTCCGTGAGAAAATCGACGAAAAATAACGCTGCCTCTTTCATTGTTTCATATGCTTGAGCTAAGAATGTGCGGTCCTGTGTAAACAAATAGTGCTCCCATAAATGCAAACATAGCCAAGCCGCGCCCAGCGTCCAATACGTCGCAGGAGGATAAATATCCTGTGGAGCGGTATCCGCCCAAATGTCTGTGTTATGATGAGCCACGAAGCCACGGCAGCCATACATGACCGAAGCTGTCCTTCTGCCTGGCTCTCTCATTCTCTCAATCAAATCAAACAAAGGGACATGACATTCGGAGAGATTGCATGTTTCTGCGTGCCAGTAGTTCATTTGAGTATTTATGTTAATTGTAAATTTGCTGTCCCACGGAGGAAGCATTTCGTCATTCCAAATTCCTTGAAGGTTCGAGGGCAAGCTGCCTTGCCTGCTGCTGGCGATCAGTAAATATCGGCCGAACTGAAAATACAAACTAATCAGTGCCATGTCATCGTAGCCCTGCTTCATTCGTTCCAATCTTTCTGGAGTAGAAAGTGCGAGATTCTTTTCCATGTGATCATCATGCAAATGTAGTGAGACTCGCTGAAACAGATGACTATGATCATTTATGTGGCGAGTCAACAACTCCGAATAGGACAAGAGCGAAACAAGACCCAACATTTGCTGGCAAGCCAGTTCCGCATTTGCATAACGAAAAGTTGTAGCGACCGCTACCCTGAATTCGACGCTTTTAGCGCCTTCCACAACTAAATGCTCACCAATGGTTTTCGTCGTTCCTGTATCTGTATGGGCTTGAACCATCAGAGCATAATCGTTTCCATCTTTACCGTAACAGCTATTTCGCATCACAAGGCTGTTATTTCCTCGTTTTTCCGTAAAATCTACGTATTTCCCCTTTTTCCTATCGAAGCGCACGCGGAGAAACATCCCCTTTGGGCAATCCGTTTCCAGCCGAATGACAAGGATGCCGTCTGGGTAACTGGCAAATGCCTCGCTCCGATAACGATAACCATCTTGCTCATAGGAAGTGACTGCAACTGCGCGCTCCATATCCAAATGCCTGGAATAATGAGACACTTCACCTTCCTTGTCCGCAATTATAAGCAAATCTCCCGCAGGCATATAATGCCTTTGACTGCATGGGGTACCGGAGAAAGCGGTTTCAGCTAATTGATGCGCTTCTTTCAGTTTACCATCAAAGAGCAAGCCTCGAATGACAGATAGATGAGTTAGCGCATCCGGGTTGTTTCGATCTTGAGGTCCTCCGTACCAAATAGAATCTTCGTTTATCTGAATTCTTTCTTTCAAAGGATCTCCGAAGATCATGGCCCCTATTCGACCATTTCCAATAGGAATAGCTTCATTCCAATTTAGTGCAGGTTGCTTAAACCATATACGATTATCCATATTCATCTCCATAGTAAATGATTGATTATTTATTCCCTCAGTATAGGCATCATACGCTTCAATCCTCAATCGTTAAATATTACGATACATCGTCAATTTTTCAGAATGTGTGAAACTTAAAATATCCTCCATACATAAAATTAAACTGGTGATCACCCATTAGATTGAATGCCTATTTAACTTCAAAACTTAATTTGTCATTTCAAGACTTGTTGAGTAGTTGTTTGTTTGTTGTTGGGTGACAAATAAGTTTTGAGGTACTTCTTACAAATTAATAACAACTTTATAATTATTACCACAAAAGCATGTCTATTGCTTAATCTAGCCAGTCTCGTTTTTGTCTCTCATGTTATATCATTTAGTAAGGATCATAGAATTGTTGGAATCGTACTTTGAAATCAGCCTTAGAAAAACATTCTGCTCCATAGTCGGGATACTGAGCACTGCTGAGCCCATGAGAAATATACCTGTTCGCTTTTCACCTGCTGGTTAATCGCCATGCAATGCGTTACACACCATGAAGAGACCTGCCAAATTCTTTTTCTTGGTGGGTCTCTTCCTAGTCAATTACTATACTGCTACTACCGAACATTATCGGTATCGAGATAACAAAAAGGGTAGTTCATCATCCTTATACTCATCCTTTGTAGGCATTTCAACCATTACAAATTGCAAATAACAACCAGAAATTATTACCTCCGCCTTCAATTACTCCTAATAACACGTTCTACCCCTCGCAACTTTAGTCGTGTTTCTTCCCCTACTATCTGATATTTAGTTCGTACCGCCAACAGACGACTTTCACTGATGAATCATGTGATCCTCTCGATACTGACCTGGGCTAATGCCGACATGCTTTTTGAATACATGACCGAAATACCTTTGGTTATCGTATCCAACAGATTTTGATATTCTGGAAATTTTGAGACTGCTTTCCCTCAGCAGTTGTTTCGACTTTTGGATTCGTAAGGAAGTGATGTACTCCAAGATTGTCTGTCCGGTCGATTTGGAATATAAGTTGCTAATATAAGAGGCACTGAGGTCAACGTGCTCCGCCAATTGATCCAACTGAATATTCTCACAGTAGTGTGTCTCGAGATAAGTTTTAATCTCTTGAACCAATTTTTCTTTGAGGGTAGTTTTAGTCACATTCAGAAAGAACTGGACACTCTTCAACAGTTCGTGACATTCCGTTTTCAACGACAACCAGCTTGATGCTTGCAGCATATTATCGAGCACCGTTGACCGGTCTCCAATTACTTTCTCGATTTTCACGCCATAATCTTCCTCAATCTTATTAAGCATCCAGTTTGTCCACTGTACAGCCGTCTTCTTAATGATGAAGGGAGTGATCAAACCACTCGATCCCTTATCCGTCCACAAATCGAGCATTTCCTCAAATTTTCGGGAGTAAGGGATTATTACCTCGAGCCACTCCGATGCAAATTGATCGGAAACGTAGGAGAGTTCTAGCCACCTATTGCCATCAACCACAGCAATACTGAAAAATAGCCCCATTTGGCATGCTCCATCCGCAGCTAAAAAAGATTTGTGAGCATCCATAATATCCCCGACTATAGTGCCAGTCCCGAACACAAATGACAAGCAATCCGGAGTAATGCCATACGAGAATCTAGATGCTGCGACCTTAAGGATTTCACTCAAATGGATTGGATCATCTAATGAAACCATACATAATAAGATGATCTTTTGCTTTTCATAAAGAAGTTCAACCGTTATTCCTTTTGTGGAGAAAAAATCCAATATGGAATCTGTAATACCATCGGCTTTCAAACGTTCTAGCCAATGTGTTGTCACACTGCTTATTACAATTGCGGAATACTGGGTATATTGCTCAAACGGCTTATGGTCGAACGAAGAACTCTTCCCGTGAACAACAAGATCAGTAAGTACAGCCCTATCCAATGCCTCAGCTATCCGACGTTCTGGACGAATTATATTTTTTTCGAATTTCCGTTCTAAACGATTAATGGCTCTCTTAACTGTATTAGCCACCTCATCCAATTCCACCGGCTTAATGAGATAATCAACGGCCTCTAATTCAATCGCTTCCTTGGCGTATTCAAACTCTGAATATCCACTCTCGATTATGAACTCGGCCTTGATTCCATGTTCCTTAACGGCACGAATTAACTCAAGTCCGTTTAGACCTGGCATCCGTATATCCGTTAAAACGATATCCGGCTCCGTTTGGATAATCTGGTTCAGGGCTTGTTTACCATTGTACGCCGTTCCCACAATCTGAACTCCGTAATCGTTCCAGTTGATCATGGTTGATAATGTTTCCACAACCAACTGTTCATCATCCACTATGAAAAGTCTATACATGTTGTACTCCCACCTTCACTTCGTGAGTCATTTCATAATGCCGATTACAAGTTTGACTTTGGTACCGACGCCCGGTGTACTGTCTACGTAGATTCCGCATTCCTGACCATAATGCAGCTGAATTCTTTCCTGGATATTTTTTAATGCATATCCCCTTGGTCGAGCTATCGTTGGATCAAAACCCACGCCATCATCCTCAACTTCAAACAGCAGTTCGCTCTCATTCATTCGGCCCCGAATGCATATACTCCCCTTGTCTTCTTTCAATTCGATTCCATGATAAATAGCGTTCTCCACCAGAGGTTGAATTAGCAGCTTAAGCATACTTACCTTTTCAATTCCCGGTTCCAAATCAATCTCGACATCGAATTTCCCGTAATAGCGGATATTCTGAATCTCCAAATAATTTTTTACTTGTTCAATTTCATTGCCGACTGTGGTAATATACTCGCCGTTGTTCAAACTGAGCTTGAAAATGTTGGATAGTGACATAACCATTTTCGAAATGTTCTTGGCCTCGATCTTCTCCGCCATCATATAGACGGAATTCAGCGTATTATATAGAAAATGAGGATTAATGTGACTTTGCAAGGCTATCAGTTCCGCTTCTTTTTCTTTCAATTTCGCTTCCATTAGCTTATCTGTCAACTCCGAATTATTCCGGAAAATCCGAATAAACTGGTTGCCGATTCTGCCGATTTCATCTTTTTCTTTAAAGTGGATGCCTTCGATTTCTTCCCGCCTTGCCGCTTTCCACGCCACAGATGTGAGGAGAGTCAATTGCTTCGTAATTCTATCAGAGATTAGGAACGCGCCTCCTGCTGCCAGCAGGAAAGCCACCAGCGTCAATCCGATCGTCAGGTTTCGAATGAATGCGATTTCGGAGTTGATGCTGTTATATGGAATCATACTGACCACTTTCCACTGGGTGCTTGCGTTCGTATCGAACGTGATCACGTATTGTTCTCCGTCTATCGTTTGGATTTGGGTCCCTTTGTCAGGCAAAGCAGAAATCACCTTTAAGTCCTGTTCATTCAGTGGATTTTGCGTCCCGGTCTGTGCGTTGTAATAAATCAATCTGTCCTGCTCAAGAATCAGTAGGTTCCCGTTTGCCGGTTTATTGATATCGCGAAACATATCGTCAAATACCCGGCGGTCGATGGAGATGATCATCAAGCCGATCGGTTCCAGCGTATCGAGGTTGTTGAGCCTTTTTCCATAGAGAAGCAGGTCCGGCGTTTTGAGAATGTGAAACTCATCGCTATTCAGCCATATGCCTCGGCCTTGTATATCATCAACTTGACTGTACCACTGGGAATGAGTGACCGCTCCGTAAATGTTGTCGTTCGTTAGGGCGTCCCACTGGTTAGTTACGATTAATTCCCGCTGTGGGCTACCGACATACAGGTACCTGATATACGATTTATTATTAGTCATGTTGATGGCAAAATCCCGGGTCACGGTCTGCAGACGATAAATTTCCTTAAAATTGTCTTTGTTATACGTCAGAAAAGACTGTACATCCCGTGAAGACAGCATCAGCTTGGAGATGCCTTCTACATCGTTAACGAACGTCTGAATGTTCCAGTTAATCGAACTCAGAAGATTGGTCGTTGTGTCCGAAAATTTGTGCTCGATAGCCTTGCTTAAATATATAAACGTGAATGATGCAATTAAAACGAGCGGCACTAATGAACTGATAATGCACAAGATGATAATTTTGCTTCGAATGCTGATCGCAAGGAATGGCTTAGTCCACTTCATAATGTCTCCTTCTCGGCAGTAGATGGGTTATGGCCTCATCACTTATTATAACTCCAACCGTGAAGGCATGTGATGTCAACCTTTGGTAGCTCCTGCTGTCATCCCCGAAATTACACTCTTGTTAAAGACGAAATACACGAGCAACGTCGGGACCGTGGTTAGACTGATGGCCGCGAACGTCGCGCCCCAATCCGTCAATCCGTACTGTCCAATGAAGTCCATTAGGCCGACGGGGATAGTCCGGAATTTTATATTGTGGATAAACGTATTGGCGAAGATGAACTCATTCCAGATAAAGATTAGATTCATAATGGCGACCGTCACAATCGTATTGCGGGACAGTGGAAAGATAATTCGCAAAAACACCTGATATATCCCGCATCCGTCCATGACCGCTGCTTCAATAATCTCATTGGAGATGTACTTATAAAAGCTAACAAACAAATACACGGAAATCGGCAGCGCGAAGCCTACCTGCGGCAGGATTAAGGAAAGCAGCGTATTCATGAGTCCAGTCTTGTTATAAATCATAAACAGCGGGATCAATACCACCTGAATCGGAATCATGATGCCACACAGAAAAAAGAAAAGCAATCCGTTACTCCACTTGAATCGCATCTTTTCAAGCACGAATGCTGCCATCGCGCTTAGCACGATAATGAGCATGATCGACGAAATAGCCACAATGAGGCTGTTCATAAAGTACGTGCCGAGGTTACCCTTGTTCCAAACGTTCAAGTAGTTCTGAAGCGTGAACTGGCTTGGTAAACTAAGCGGATTATTGCTGGAAAATTCTAGTGGATCCTTAAAGCTGGATATAAAGATCCAAAACAGTGGGTATATTTGGATAATCAACAAGGCTAAGGAAACGAGCACCAAGATAGCCCTAGACTTTTGGGAAAGTTTCATCTACTTTGTCTCCTTACGATTTTTCATCCATCATTTTGCGGATAAAAGCGACTGCGATCAAACTTTCAATTACGATAAACACTGCCATCGCGCTCCCGTACCCATAGTTTAAGCTGGAGAACGCCGTTTTGTACATGTAGGTAGGAAGAAGTTCTGTCGCCCGTCCGGGTCCCCCGTTCGTCAATAGGAACGGAATGTCAAAGCCTTTGAGCGCACCAGTCGTCGCCATTATAATCGATACCATCAATACCGGCTTGATCATCGGAAATTTGATGCGAAAGAACATACTCCACTTGGAAGCCCCGTCAATGCCCGCCGCCTCTTCAATATCCGAAGGGATCGAAATCAGGGCTGTGTACAGGATAATCATATACAGTCCGATAAATCTCCAGCCTTCCGGTACCGACACGGCGACGAGCGCCAATTTCAAATCTGCCAGCCACGGCCGATTCCACGCTTCCAAGCCGATCTTTTGAAGGACATAATTCAGCAAGCCGATCGGTTCGAACGAGAACACGTTTTGGAACAACTGGGAGATCGCGACGGATGTAATAATAGCAGGTGTGAAATAAAGTGTCTTGAACAGCTCTCTACCCTTACGAATGTTGGTCAACAGCATCGCAACGAGCAGTCCAAGGCAAACTTGCATAAATACGATAATAACGACGTACACCATGTTGTTCTCAAAAGCTTTCCAAAACGTTTTGTCGCGAGTCAGCATTCTGACGTAATTATCCAATCCAATATACTTCATTGGAGAGACGCCATCCCATGAGAAGAAGCTATAATAAATGGACCATAGGATGGGGGCCATTACGGTAAACAAATACACAACAAGCGTTGGAAGTAAGAAGACAAGTATGGCTTTCCGATCTCGAAGTATTTTTTCCATGCCCTCACTCATTCCTTATCGAAAATCTTGAATGGAGCCAACCGGGAGATCTCGGTTGGCCAATTGCTATTTGAAATATTTCGGTGCGTTTTCTTTAATGGCATCGTCCATCTCACGAGCAAAATCCTTCGGATCGATAGCACCCATGCCCAAGGCATTCAGTTCATTGCCCAGCGTTTCGTTCGTCGCAGGATCGAGTCTAGTATCCCACGGTACAGCGAATACAGTACCCGATTTCGAGATTTCGTCCTGGATTTTGTAGAAGATATCCGGCATACCGTCCATTTTAGCCAGCGAATACTTAAATGGGGAGAATTGTCCTTTCTTCGTATAGGCCTCTGGATATTTATCTAGCAAATACTTCACGAATCCCTTCATATTATCGTCGAAGGTATTCTTGTTGAAAGCGAGACCGATACCCGAGTTAATGAAATAATCGTTCGAAGCTGTTTTAGCGCTATCCATAGTCGGCATCAGGAAGTACCCGATATTGTCTTTCATCTCAGGGCTAATTTTGTCATTGGCGAAATTCATCGTTTCCCAGGAACCCATGTAGTAGATTCCCGTTTTGCCTGCCAGGAACAAGTCCCGTGCCGCCGTGTAATCCGTCGTAGAGAATCCTTGTTGGAAGTATCCCTTCGAACCTAGATCATGGACAAAGTTAATCGCTTCCATTCCGGCAGGATCTTTGAACGACGCTTTTCCTTGTTTTACATTCTCGATGAAATCGTTGCCCGTCATGCGGAATGGTTTGAAGGCCAAGTAGCGCAGAACCGGCCATTTATCCTTTCCGTCGACTGCAATCGGTGTAATCTTGTTGCTCTTGATCGTGTCTGCAACTTTCATGAATTCGTCGAATGTTTTCGGCGGCGTGATACCGAGGTTCTTGAACATTTTGATGTTGTACCAGAATACCTCAATACCGAATTCCAGCGGAAGCGTGTACATGCTTCCGTCCGCAAATTGCTGGTATTGAAGCGCAATTGGGCGGAAATCATTATATTTGTCTAGTTCCTGAAGCATCTGTTTCGTGTCAACGAGCTTGCCTTGCTTGGTCAACTGCGCTGCGTAAGCATCGGAATCCGTGTCGAACATATCCGGCATTTCGTTGCTCGCGATCAGTGTATGAAGCTTCTGTAAGTAAGACGGTCGATCGCCAGTCCCTTCAAGAACGAGTTGGAATTCTGGATGCGTCTTCGAGTATTGATCTGCGATCTCTTTAACAGTAACGGCCGGAGCACTGTCTACACCTCGACCCACGAACCATTTGTACGTTTTCTTCGTGGCATTGCCAGCGGTAGCGGCCGGACTTGCTTTTCCCGTGTCCGCGTTCTGTTTTGCACTGCATGCACTAAGTAGAGGAATTGAGATCACAACCGAAAGGGCAAGCACAGACCATTTAGTAAAGCGTTTCATTGGATAACCCCCTTATGAATTTGGAACTGATAGTTCTACTTGTTCAAAAATGGCGCGTCCTTCCTGGACGAAGAACCCCCAGTCGCCTTCTTTCATGTTGTAAATCCTCGTGGTCATCGCTACTTGATTGTTCAAATAAACAACGCATACGGAATTTTCGACGATAACCTTGATTTCATACGCGATGCCGGCTTGTAAATCGATAGGTATTTCCAGCTCTACCGCATACGGCTTATCTCCCGCAATGTGCCATTGAGCTTCTCCCTTAATTCTTCTTGGCCAGAAGTCGAATACGAGCCGGTTATGCATCGGTTCGATGCGAATGTAATAGCACTCGTCCATATTCGAGTTTGCTCTTAGCATAACGCCACAGCCGCGTGTCTGGTCTGTGAACGTCACATTCGCCTTGATTTTGCAAGTGGCAGGCATCGCCCCTGCCGAAATGCAAGCGAATGTTTCATCAGCTTCCACGAATGCGGAAACGTCTATTGTATGCCAATTTCCAATCCGCGCCTGATATAGGATAGGTTGTCGGCTACCAAAATGTTGATCTAAAGCCTCCGGGGTGCGGACCGTCAACGTCCCGTCAGTCTGCTGGACCACCTCATGTACAACTAGATTGCCGGCCCATTGCCAATCGCCAAAATCATTTTCATGTTCCTTGCTGGGGACCCAACCGAACGCGTACCGTTTTTCTACATCGCCCCACGTTTTGGCAGCATAGAATGCTCGCCCATCGAACGCATCGTGTTTCGGCGCCGTCCAAGGACCGCTAATGGATTTGCTCATTCGGTAATGAGTAACAAAGCGTTCCGAGAACGTGGAGTACACCAGATACCACCATTCGCCAATTTGAAATAAATCTGGACATTCATGGGTCACATACAACTTTGGATCCCAGAAAGGCTCGCGAATTTCCCATGACTTCAGATCCTTCGACGAACAAAGTGCAATGCAGCCTCTTCGTCTCGCGAGTCCTTCTTTAAGTCTGGCAGCAAGCAGCATCCAGTATTCCCCTGCTTCTTCGTTCCAAGTCACATGTGGGTCTCTCCAGTCATGCCGTTCATACCGAATACCATCTGAATAGAACGTGTCCTCAGGGAGTTTCGTCCATGTCTCCATATCCTTGCTGACAGCATGCATAACACACTCGAGTGGTATGCCATCCTCACAAAAATCTGGATTAAGATTTTTGCCAGTATAGAAGAGATGATATTCGCCATTCGCTTCAATGATAGAGCCTGTATAGCAATTCATATCCTGCTCTTCATTACTGCCGTGCTTCAACTTTTCCCCCATCTCTTCATATGTAACGAAATCGTTAGAGCGAAGCTCGAACCAGGAAGTGCCTTCTCCGTATATTTGCTTGTTCTCTCTCCAATCATGAAGATAGAACAGTCTGAACGTCCCGTCCTTGTAGAAGGGAATTAAATCTCCTACCCAAGCTTTATCGGGTTTATAAAATCTGTTTGACATGTAGCGACTCCTTTCGGTTGTTGTAATTCTATTATAGAACGACTTAGAAAGCGCTTTAAATTCAAACATTTTTTTTAGATGTTCAATATTTTTGGATTTGATCTATACAGGTGCGAAGTCGTGTTTTATTTAGCGTGTTTGAGAGCGGATTTTTCGTTGTTGTTACAAAGTACCTGATCCCAGAATGATCCCAGAATGAAGCTATTTTTTCTTTTTTCATTTCTTCATCATAATTGATGGCCTATCGATGTCTCGCAGCAACGGCGTGACTTATCTAGCTACCATACGACTAAGGCCATACACTCTCTCATCCTCAATGTAACGCATATATGAAGTAATGCATGAAAAAATGAAATAAGCGTTCACCCAATTGATAGAGTGAACGCCTACTTTACTTCAAAGCATAATTTTCTACTTCTGAACTTATTTGTCACACGCAACTCCACTGTCCATAAAACAGTCCACTTTAACTAGCCCCTAATATTATTTAGTATGGTTATAATGCGACCAGAGTGGAGGGTTTATTTGTCGTACCATTACTCTTACTTAAAATTCATAATTCTGTTAATTAACACGCCTAGATTGCTTGCTAATATTATAACTGATAAATCCCTTGTTCAATCCGCTGAATGCAATATTCAGCAAACTTATAATAATCAAAATTATGGTTACTATCCCCTTTGGTAAGTCCACTGTAAAACATTCCCCACGCAACCTCCCGAACCATCGCCACGAATTTCATGTCCTGAAAAATGTGGAATGTTTCCTCCTCGAAATATCCGAAGTATAACTTTAACCACTCACGCTCATCTGTTTCACTGAACTGGTTTGTAAACGGAATAAGCGTCAATTCGAAAAACACATCTCCGACTCCCGACAACTCCCAATCAATGATTTGCAACTGTTGACCTGTATAAATCATATTGCATAAAAAGGAATCATTGTGACAGAATTTGCCATTATATTCTTTGTCATCACTCCTCTTATGCGCGATTTTTTCTACTTGACGCAACATTCTGTTTAATCCATCAGGATGCTTGACTTGAAACTGATCTGCGCCCTTCAAATATCCAAAAATTAAATCGTAAGGCGTACATGTTCTACCTTGACCTTCCATACGATGTATTTGTTTGAAGCGATCCATAATCATTACTTTGATATTATCGTCTTTCAGATCATTTTTTTCAAGCATTCGACCTTCAATAAATTCCGTGACTACAAATTGTTCCGGATGATTATTAGAAATCACTCTGGGAGCAAATCCTTCGTGGTTTGCCTTCTTCATCACTTCTACTTCAGAGCGGCGTGTCAGGTTCAGATACTCATTTTGCCTGCTATTGATACGAAGAACGTATGAACTCTGTTTGGTTTGTACCTTATAAGTTTGGTTGCATAGCCCTCCATTAAGACTATTAAAGCTTAGGAATTCATGGCTTAGCTCTGGTACTTTGCGAATAATCTCTTCAACTTTCATGTTCAACAAGATTCACCCCGCATCAAATATTCACTTGCCACAAAAAAACAGTACTGCCTCTTATCGATTAATCACAGATTTAGAATACTTGTAATATCGTAGTTGTGCTTAACTGAAGCTGTGTTGATTCCTCTATATGCATACCATTTGCCAACAATTTCTGTGAAATATACAGGCAGCTCACATTAATGTGTTTCTTATAAAAGCTACTTTTTGAAAGATTTCATTTCCTCGATCACCGAATCTTCATATGCGTGCATTTTTCCATTGATGATGTCTTGGACATTAATTGGTTGGCCAATTGTAGCTGACTCCAATGCCGCAAATACGACGCATAAGGCTTCAAGCCCCCGTTCACCGCTAGAGATTGGCTCCTTATGATCCGTAATCGCCTCCCATAATTCCACATAAGAATGGGCAAACGGATTTTGCACCGTATCGGGTGCAAAACGTTCGATGATTTCAGACATTGGGATAATACTTCCGTCTTCTAACGCCGCATGTTTGCCGGGACGGAAGCAACCTTTGCTGCCGTAAATCCACACCCCGCCTGTTCTTTCCCCATGCGCGGCAGTACTGCACATCCAGTGCCCCAACCCGCCGTTTTCAAAACGAAAAACCGTTACCGACGTGTCTTCGCCACTAGGACGTATAATGGTTTCCCCGTCGCTCAACTCTTTCTCGAAAATTTCCTTATATGAGAATACTTCTTTAATAGGACCGTTCACTTCAGTGAAAAAATGAGTGCGATGGACACCATGATCATTTATCCACCCGGCTCCCGCTCTTCCTTTCATATGACGCCATGCCGTACCGGCAAAATATTTCCGCCCAAGTGTAACTGTCGCATAATCCATAATCAAATAGACGGAGCCGATGATACCCTCTCTCACCGCTCTTGCCATTGCAACATTGTCAGCTCCCAATACGCTTGGTTCAGATATAGTCATAACCTTGCCGTACTTTTTCGCATCCGCAAGCATCTTCCGTCCAAAGGAAGGCGAAATAGCCAACGGCTTTTGCATTTGTACATGTACTCCCGCAGCAAAACAATCTTCCGCAACGGTATGATGCAAATCATGATCCAGTAGGACGGATACCGCATCCAATCGACCTTCCTCCAGCATCCGGCGATAATCTGTATATACTTCGGGCCGCTTTCCGAGCCGTTTTTCCACTTCAACTGCAAACGCCTCAGCCCGATCCTGTCTAAGATCGCAAACAGCGGTTAAATCAAACATTTTCTTGCCTTCATTTTTTAATTGTTGCAAACCTTCCAAGTGTGCAGTTGAAATAACTCCGCAACCGATGAATCCAAGTTTCATTAACGTATCCTCCCGAATAGTTGTATATCTAAAGGAAAAATACCTCCACTACGATGAATAGCTGGAGGTACTTTCCGGTATTTTCTTGGTGTCACACTTCTAAATATCCAAGGCTTGCTTAGCCAAGGCCAGGGCACCGCAAAGGCCAGCGTTGCCGCCTAGAGCGGGTTGTACAATGTAACTATCGTTGTCCTCTGAAAAAGCCGGATGCTGTACATAGCCGTTCAACAGTTTACGAACTTGTCCGCGTATAAGCGGGAATAAATGGAACTGGTTCATAACGCCGCCGCCGACAATGATTTTCTCCGGAGAAAGAATGAGCGCGTAATTGACTAGTGCCTGAGCGATATAGTAGCTTTCTATTTCCCAAGCGGAATGAGAATATTCAAGTTCAAACGCCTTCGTGCCCCAACGATCCTCCAGCGCCGGTCCCGCCGCCAGTCCCTCCAAACAATCTTTGTGGAAGGGGCAGTGTCCTTCGTAGCTGTCATCCGGATGCCGCCTTAAAAGAATGTGCCCCATTTCCGGATGGGTCAAACCATGAACGAGCCTGCCTTCAACGATTGCACCCGCACCGATCCCGGTTCCGATCGTCATGTACAGGCAGCTGTTCAATCCTGCTGCAGCCCCCCATGTTGCTTCCCCCAATGCTGCTGCATTCACATCGGTATCAAAACCAATAGGAATGTCAAAGTACCGCTTCAAATGCTCCACGATCCGGTAACCGCTCCAGTGCGGCTTTGGAGTTCTTGTTACGGAACCATAAGCCGGGCTCTGCGGGTTCACATCGATCGGGCCGAAGGTTCCGATTCCAATCGCTTGTATCTCTTTAGATGCAAAGAAATCCATCGCATTGCCGAGCGTAGCTTCAGGTGTTGTTGTTGGGATAGAGATGCGGTCAAGGATTTCACCATCTGCCGTACCAATTCCACATACGAACTTTGTCCCGCCGCCTTCGATAGCACCTAATAACAATTCGTTTCCCTCACAATCATCGTCACTTTGTTATACCGTCACAACTGAATAGATTGATTTCAATGGATGAAGCGCTAGGGAAATGACCTTAGCCTTTCCATCAAGAACATACAGTTCCAAACCTGTACTGGACGGATCTGGAAAAATTTGATCGGTAATCACGATCTTCCCGTCATTTGCAAATACTTCAATGGAGGAGTTATCGACAAAAAGGTGCAGCTTTAGCCGTCCATTTTGAAGCTCCAATTGTACATCATGCTTACATGCAAAAGCATGATGAAATCCGCTTTCACCGGAGTTACATCGATCAACAAACAATGTCTGCGTAGCGGTATTGTAGCCGACTACCGTATCTTCTCGCTCCGATTTCCGAAGCTTAAAACCGATTTCCGATGCTTCACCCAAATCGATTTCACATTCGAGCTCATAGATGTCGCTGTTCACGTCCGAAAGTATATTTTGACCGGGATTAACTGTAACCTCTTCCCAAATCTGCGCCTCTAACCGAAGCTTCTGCAAATCCGTCACAGGCTTTTGAACCAAACGAATTCCAGATGGCCCCCTCTTCAGGGAGAGCACCCGTGGCAGCGTCATAGCGCTTCTCCAACTGCTTGTCGGAGTGAGATTTGCGTACTTCCAATTGCTCATCCAGCCGATAAACAGCTTTCCTTTATCCGATCTATCAACATCCGACCATGTTACACCGGCATAGTTATCTCTTCCGTGATCCAACCATAATACGGTTTCAGGAGAAGCATCGTTCGTAAACGTACTTCCGTCAAAGCTCCCGACAAAATATTGTGTCCTTGAACCTTCCGCCATCTGTGGATGATCTCCAATGCTGACGATCAGTATCCATTTCGTTTCTTCAGCATGACCATTTATCGGTAGCTCTATTAAGTCTGGGCATTCCCATACTCCTGCGTGCGAGCCTTCTGCGGCACCGAACTCACTTGCAAAAGACCATTCCTTTAAATTGGCAGACGTATAGAAATGAACACGGTCACACGCTGCAAGCACCATGACCCACTGCTGCTTTGTAGCATGCCAGAAAACTTTAGGATCCCGGAAATCCGTTATTTGCTCGTTGCACAATACTGGATTCCCCTCATACATCACCCAGGTTCTGCCTTTATCCAAACTATAAGCAAGGCTTTGCCTCTGTCTCGAACGATCGGAATCCGGATAATGGTCCGCGTGGGTGAAAATAGCAACTAAACCCGGCTTACCGGAGAAAAATCCGCTGGTATCCTCCCAATCCACTACTGCGCTTCCGGAAAATATAAAACCATTTTGATCCGGCTTTAACGCAATCGAACGATGCTCCCAATGGGTCAAGTCCGTACTGATTGCATGACCCCAATGCATCGGTCCCCAAGTTGTACCTTCCGGATAATGCTGATAAAACAAGTGATATTCCCCATCGAAATATACCATTCCATTCGGATCGTTCATCCACTTAGCCGGCGGTGTAAAATGAAACTGTGGCCGGTACTTTTCTCTATACATAACAGTTGACATCTCTTCCACTCCCTCTATATTTAAAATCCGGAGCGTTACCTTCATACTCGATCCGCTCCGGGTCCTATAACAAAACTTATTTTTTTACGTTTCTGTCGTAACCTGCTTGTTTAATCTTCAACCAATCTTGTAGGCCCAGACGGTCCAATTCTTTTAAATAACCAGCCCATTCAGCTTCAATTTTCCCATTTTGGATCCACTCGGTCCGTTTTCTCAGCACATAGGCAAACATATCTGTTTCAATCGCAGTAAGTCGATCCAATTCTTCAAGAGAGAAGAACACTTTTGGATAAATATTTTTAGCCTTCATGTCCGGGACCATCACTTTTTTCATTAGATCCAATCTCCATGCCGCATCGTCTGGCTTCGTCGTAACATTGCCATAGTAAGAATCCAGAATCGCCAATGGTCCGCCAACAAAGGTTTTTTGCCTCAATTCCCAAGGAGACATGCCGTTCAACGGTAAATGTTTCAGCATTTTTTTAGATTCGTCGAATTCAAAGATATTTTGCTGCGCTTTATCTCCATAAGTGCCCCAGTTGTTTTGTACGGATTGGGTCGGATCGTATAGAGAATCAATCCATTTTGCAGTCGTTTCGATATTTTTATTTGCTTTTGTGATAACCATTCTTCCTCTATCGAGTCCCATTCCGTTCGTTCGCGTTACATTTTTCCAGCCATTCGGCCCTTCAAGCGCAGGCATTAGGTCATATTTATCGTTCATGCCGGTAATATTTCCTTTATCCCATGTGAAATATAGACCGTAACGATTTTCTTTTCCTTTTGCGAGATAGGTATTCCAATCCTGCGTAGGCGCTTCAACATCCATTAAACCTTCTTTATACAATTCATTTAAGTACTTGACGCCTTCCTTAAAGCTGTTGTCAGCGGATGTGAAAATAACTTTTCCATCATCACTTACAACCGTGTGATCCCAGTTTTCACCCTGACCAAAGGAGCCGAATAAGAAAGCCAAGTCTTCTCCGCCGGTTTTATTAATGAAGGACATTGGTATTTCATCCGCTTTTCCATTACCGTTCGGGTCTTTTGTTTTAAAAGCTATCAAAACTTGTTTTAATTCTTCAGTCGTTTTAGGCATTTTCAAGCCTAACTTATTTAGCCATTCCACGTTAATCCAAGGAAAATCGTCGACAGAATGGATACTTTCCTTACCCGCGCCCAGCTCCTCAATCCATGGGAATGAATAAATATGGCCATCTGGGGCCGTAATCATCGATTTATATTGCGGCGCTTTCTCCAATACCTTCTTGAAATTCGGCATTTGTTTTTCAATAATGTCATCGAGCGGAATGATGGTTCCGTCCTTTGCCAATTTAAGCAAATCGTAGTCACCCAAGGCTGCATCGAAAATCGCATCAGGAAGGTCACCGCTGGCAATCGCTAAATTCCTCTTCTCCGCAAAAGAATCCCAAGGATAATTCTCCCAATCAATGTGTATCCCCGTCTTTTCTTCTAGACGTTGGAATATCACCTTTTTATTAGGATCTTCGGGAGCTAGCGGTGAGCTTTGTGTCATAAACTTCAAAGCAGTTTTCGCTGTTGTACCTGGGGCAGCACTTGATGCTGCCGGCTGGCCTGATTCTTTGCTGCTGCTGCACCCCGTTACTGCCAATAATGCCGCCATAGAAATGAATAATGCCTTTTGGGAATGTTTCATAAGAATAACCCTCCTCTTTTTTTGGAAAACCTATATGTTTGCCGATCCATTATTTTAATGAACCGACCAAAACACCCTTTTCAAAATACTTTTGGAAAAAAGGATACATAATAAGTAACGGTAGACTAGAAATAACAATGGACGAATACTTAATAATCTCAGATAACCGTTTCAGTTCTGCCATAGCCAATTGGTCCGCAATCATGCCAGGATTTACTTGATTCTGAATTAAGATAGATCTTAAAACCAACTGTAGAGGCAGCAAATTAGCACTCTTCAAATAAATTAACGCGTCGAAATAAGAATTCCATTGACCTACGAATGCATATAGAGCTAATACGAAAATAATTGGTTTAGATAGAGGGAGAACAATCTTGAAGAAGATACGCACCTCAGATGCGCCATCGACCTTTGCTGCCTCGTTCAATTCATTCGGAATTCCACTAAAAAAGGTCCTCGCCAAAACAATATTCCAAACATTTACAGCCGTTGGTAGGATGATCGCCCATACCGTATCTAACATTCCCAAGTTTTTTATCACCAGATAGGTTGGAATTAACCCGCCGCCGAAAAACATGGTGATGACAAACAGGATTGTAAAAAACTTTTTACCTACGAAACCAGCAACCGATAATGGGTAGCCGGCAAAAATGGAGACAACGACGGTAACAAAAGAAAATACGACGGAGTAAAAAAGAGCATTTACAAATCCCCGGATCATCGCATGATTCGATAAGATGACTTTATAGCCTTGAATACTATAATCCGCAAGATGGAAGGAGATTCCTTTATTTAACAGTGCAGTCGGCTCCATAAACGATGCCACGACAACATAAATTAAGGGAACTACAACGATCAATACAGCAAAGAACAATAGAATGTAATTAATGGCCAGAATAAAACGGTCCAATCTAGTAGGCTTAAAATTCATACGGCATCTCCTTTTCTTTTAATAGAGGCCTTCACCTTCATTTAATTTCTTCACGACAATATTAACGAGGATAAGTAAAACGACATTAATCACGGAGTTAAATAGACCAACCGCAGAGGAATAGGCATAATTTCCTGCTTGCAAACCAATTTTATACACATAGGTTGGAATGATCTCTGAAGTCGGAACATTCATTGCCGTTTGCATCAAATAGGCTTTCTCAAATCCAATTGCCATAATGCCGCCTGCAGCTAAGATGAAAACGATAGCCATAACCGGTTTAATCGTAGGCAAGTCGATGTGTTTAATTCTTTGCAGCAGGTTAGCTCCATCAATGGTTGCAGCATTATGAAGCTCGGGGTCAACGCCGGCTAATGCAGCTACATAAATAATCGATGACCAGCCCGCTCCCTGCCAAATGCCAGATAAGATATAAAGCGTACGAAAATAATCCGGGTCTGACATAAAGCTAATAGGATGGCCAGTAATCAGGGTTAAAATCTTATTAATCGGCCCTACCGGCGATAAGAAGACGAATAGCATCCCGACAACAACGACGACGGATATGAAGTTTGGCGCATATAAGACCAATTGAATCCTTTTTTTAACCCCAGCTTTACGTAATTGATTCAGCATGAGCGCTAGTAAGATGGGAACCGGGAAACCAAGTATGAGTCCGTACGCACTAAGTTTCAGCGTGTTCATGAAAATAACTTCAAAATTTGGTGAGGTTAAAAACTTCGTAAAATGCTTTAATCCAACCCATTCACTGCCGAAAATCCCTTTGCTCGGACTAAAGTCTTTAAAAGCAATGACCGCCCCGTACATGGGCACGTACTTAAATATGATCGTCAGGATGAAGGCTGGTGCCATCAGTAGGTACAGAAAAGGATTTTTCCTCATATAATTGATTTTACTTATAAATGTATTACTTTTCTGTTTGACTGCTCTCATGTCAACTTCTGCTATTTCTTGCAAGATAGTACCCCCTAACTCAATATCCATAAAATTATTCAATTGCATAAATCATTGCACGCAATTGTGTTTCCACATGCAAACTCCTTGGAAGTAAGGGCTTACATTCTTCGTCTTATCCTCTCAACCACAATTACAATTTACACATTACATTTAATTTAGTCAACATAATTTTTGTATTTTTTTGTTCATATGCAAACAAATTAATATGCATATACCCACAAAAAATCGGAAAATCTGTTTATTCCCATTCTATTTTCCTTATTCTAAAGAAAAAACAAAGTGAACGCAGCATATTCTATCGATGAAAAAATTCATTTGCACAAATTATTTTGTTCATTTGTTTATAAATATAAATTCAAATGTTTGGTTGTTATCATTTTGCAAATGCACTAATTTATAAGTTAATATTTGTTCATTTGTAACATTTTTAATTGACGTTATAATTATAATGTTATACATTTAGTTTAAAATACTCATTCATTGATCTGAGTACTGATGTTGTTCGCAAAGGAGTAAGCACATGAGTAAAGAAAAAATCACCATACAGTATATCGCGGACTCTTTGGGGCTATCTAGGAATACTGTTTCTAAAGCTCTAAACGGCAGTGAAAGTATTCCTGCAGAAACAAGAAATAAGGTATTAAAACGTGCGATTGAATTAAATTATAAACAATTTGCTCTTATCGATTCGGACACGTTAACCACAAAAAATACGGGCAACATTGCACTTTTAACATCAAATATGCCGAGCAATAGTCATTTTGGCGCTTCATCGCTAAGCGGGCTTGAGAAAAAAATCAGTTCCGATGGTTTTAATCTATCCATTCACATTGTTCGTGAATCCGATATTCATTCGTTAGTATTGCCTAATAATTTCGATACTAATAAAGTGGATGGTATCGTTTGTATTGAGTTATTTGACAAGAAATACACCCAATTAATCAATTCCTTGGGAATCCCAGCCATTTTTATAGATTCCACAGCGGATATCTTTTATTCCGAGCTTCATGCAGATATTATTCTAATGGAGAACGAACAAAGTACTTATTATATGACAAAAAAATTAATCGATAATGGTTATTCAAGCTTTGGCTTTATTGGCGATTACAATCATTGTAAAAGTTTTAATGAAAGATGGGTTGGATTTAACAGGGCATTACTAGACTCTCATTTACAACTCGACCCTTTATTTTGCATAGTTGAAGAAGATCGATATATTGCGGATCCTAAATGGTTGGAGTCACGGTTGGATAACATAAAAAACCTTCCATCTGCATTTGTTTGTGCGAATGATTTTATTGCCATTAACGTGATGAGGATTTTAAAAAATAAAAATGTACGAATCCCGGAGGATATTGTTATTTGTGGTTTTGATAACTCTCCTGAGTCACAGATCGTAGAACCTCATTTGACAACCGTCCATATATTCCGGGACGAAATAGGAGTTCTGGCCGCTGAAATATTGTTGTCCAGAGTCGAGAACCCTCTCAAGCCTCCTCAAATTACTCACGTTCAAACGAAGCCGATATTTCGTGAATCTACGGGTAAGTTAAACTAATCGTAATTTATGAAACTATAAAACAATAAACCGTTGCACCCTATGAATGGTGCAACGGTTTTGTCCGCAGCTAAGCTGCTTGTCCGATGAACAGCCAGTGGCAATGACGTAGCGACTGATGTGCAGTCACCCGCACTGCCACTGACCGAAAGTATTCAGCCAAGATTCGTGTCGGAGTTACATCTCGTTCATTGCCCGGTGGACGTGCGCTTCGCCAACAATCTTGTTTTCGCGAACAAACGCATCTAATAGGGATTGGCTGCACAGAGTATTAATCTTTCTATGCACGCCATGACTAAATTGGTGAATGGCTATAAGTGCTTCCTCCGAAAAAATCCCCTGCTCAGATCCAGAAACCTTGACCTGGTGCTGGATGTACGTCCTCGTTTCACCCTATGTTTTCCATCCTAATTCCCTTATTCCTCTGAGTTTTACGTATAGCATTACCTTTACTCATTATTCATTCCCCCTAAAATAAAATAGGCGTTCACCCAATGGAGTGAACGCAGCTACTACCTGGTTCAGGACAAATGTCCTGAGAATCTTGGTATTATACAACAATCTCGCCAAACTGGTCATTTAATATACTTCAAAACTTTGTTTGTTACTTTAGAACTTTATTTGTCACTTCAAACCTTATTTGTCTACTTCAAAACTTATTTATCACCAAATAAACGTTGTTGTTGTTGGATTACAAATTAGTTTTGAAGTACTTCTGACAAATTAATTAATGCTAAATCGGATTACCCCTGGTAGTATCTGTAGAGAAGTTCAGTTATCT
Organism: Paenibacillus sp. LjRoot153; assembly: GCF_964253085.1. Lineage (NCBI taxonomy): Bacteria > Bacillati > Bacillota > Bacilli > Caryophanales > Paenibacillaceae > Paenibacillus > Paenibacillus sp. LjRoot153. Next base: position 1,204,951 of record NZ_CAXUQH020000001.1, on the reverse strand, counting down.
TTTGATTCCTGTCAGGGAATTTTACAACTCCATTTTTTCTGAAAATGTCGTACTCTTTCTTGCTTGACTCACGATTTCACAGCACCGTCCGTAACTCCTGAGATAATGAATCTTTGCGCCAGAAGATAAATAATCAGGGTTGGAAGCAGAACAGCGATAATACCTGCTGAAAGTACGTTCCACTGGGACGCACGGTCTTGGGTGAACAGCATCAAGCCGCTCGTAATCGTCGACAACTTGGACGAAGGCATATAAACAGTTGGCACAAAAAAGTCGTTATAAATGCTGACAACCTTCAAAATACTGATTGTGGCGATGGCCGGACGCATCAACGGTAAAATCAGGGACCAGTACACACGCCAGTATGAAGCGCCCTCGACTCGCGCGCTTTGATCCAATTCAGTCGGAATCTTGTACATGAATTGCATAAACATATAAATATCAAGAACCCCGGCTGCCGAATACAACACAAGTCCAGCGGTTAGCGTATTGTAGAGATGCAAGCTTTTGATAATCGTAAAAGTCGCAATCGCCGTTGTCGTAGTTGGCAGCACCGCTGCAAACACGTACATTCCAAGCAGCAATTTCCTGAATCGGAATTGAAACCGGGTAACCACGAAGGCCACCATCGTTCCCATAAATATACTTGTTAACAGAGCTACAAGAATCAGGATACCCACGTTCTTAAATCCTAGCATCATCTTTCCACGCTTCCAATAGACGGAGAAGTTTTCGAAATTCAAGAAACTTTTGGGCAAATCCCAGACATGAGAATATATATATTCTTGATTGGACTTAAAAGAAACAAGAAACACAATCAGTATCGGGGTGAGCACCATGATCACAAATAACAGTAAGATCGCATAATTAAAAAGGCGCAGCGCCGGGTGATTGACGACCAGGCCCGATTCAAAATTTCGACGCTTCACGACTCCTCGCCTCCCCCACGAATAACGATATTCTGTATAAGAAGCACTACGAGAACAATACCCAATAGGAAGATGCCCAGTGCGGAGGCTAATCCGAAGTTGTGAAAGTTAAATGCCGTGTAATATGCCATGGAGGCAAAAGTTTGCGTGCGATCGCCCGGCCCGCCTTTGGTCATAATAAAAGGCTGGAAAAAGGCCTGCAAGGCACCGTTTAAGCTTAAGAACAAATTAATCTGTACGACTAGTTTCATACTTGGGATTGTAATAAAGCGCACTTTATCGAAAAAATTCGCCCCATCTATACTCGCTGATTCGTACAAATCTTTCGGAATCGATTGCAGCGCCCCGAGAAAAATCACCATGGCCAAACCTGTGTTTTGCCATAACCCCATGAATGCCAGCGACATGTTGGCAGACCACGAGTTGGACAAGAAGTGAATCGCGTAGTCTCCAAGGCCAATCGCCTTCAATAGAATATTGATCGGTCCATCTTCAAAGTTATACAAATAACTGAACATATACGCAACAGCGACTCCGTTCAAAATGTATGGCATGAAAAGAAAAGAACGGAAGAATTGCTTTGCCCGTATATTGGAATCCAGCAAAATAGCGAAATACAAACCGAGGAATGTTTGGATAACCGATATGATGACATACGCCATGTTGTTAACTAACGTTTTCCAAGCGGTATTTTGAGAGATAATCTCTTTATAATTTGCCAATCCAATGTAATTATAATGAGACTTCATACCGTCCCAATCCGTAAAACTGATTTGGAACAATTTCACTGCAGGATAATAAGAAAAAACGAGCAGCATGATAAGAGGAAGTGTCAGGAATAAAACAATCGTCAGTCTTCTCTCCAAGTTATCGTTCATATTCCGCAACATTGTGGCCTGTAACCCCCTTTTTCACCAAAAACATATAAATTCTAACATTTGAATATAGCCGGTTAAGGTGACCCTAACCGGCTCTTGCTTACTGTCTTACTTGCTGAGCGTTTTGCGTGCATCATTCCATCTTTTATTGTATTTATCAACCACTTCTTGCGGGTTTTTGGAAAGGACATATTCTTGTGCCGCTTTCTTCGTATCAATTTGAGACTTGTTGATCAAATCCTGATATTCAGGGATAAGCGCTTCCCACTCAACGATTGGAAGATTGTATGCGAACAATTCTTTTAAGAACGGCTGATCTGCTTTGTAGTCTTTATTCGCAGGTATCATGCCCACTTTTTTCGGCATATTGCCGTTGTCCCACATAAATTTCACGAACGCTTTAGCTACATCCGGATGCTTCGAGTTTTTCGTTACACCGTACATGATGTCAGCAGAACCTACCAAAGCTTTAGCTCCAGGTACAGGGAACATGCCGAGATCTTCCGGCTTCGCGCCATTTTGCACGATCTGCGAAGGGAGCCAAGTACCAAGGAACATCATGCCGACTTTTCCTTGGGCCAAATCACGTTTGGAAGCATCCCAGTTAGTTGACATCAGATCTTTTTCTAGATAGCCTTTGTCTGCAAGATTTCTGAGAAATTTAATGCCGTCCAACAATCCGCCTGGATCGCTGTTAAAAAGATCTTTTGTAATTAACGTATTTTGATAGTTTTTGGATCCGGTAATATCATTGGAGTAAGCTCCATCCGAATAGTTGCCAAGCGGCCAGCTGTCTTTAAAGTTGGAGTCAACCGGTGTGATGCCTTTGGCCTTCAATTTTTCTGCGGCAGCCAAGAATTCATCCATGGTTGTTGGCGTTTTATCAATGCCAGCTGATTTGAAAGCATTTTTATTATAGATAAATCCTTGGTAGTTGACACCGATCGAAAGCGTGTAGAGCTTCTTGTCAGGACCAGTCCCATTATCGTAATACCAGAAGTTATCTTTCGTATAGCCGAGTTCGTCGATAGGCACGAAGTAGGTAGGATAATCTTTTCTTGTCATGCCTAATCCACCTGGGACAAACATAATATCAGGCAGCTCATTCGCTGCGATTTGCGTTTTCAACACATCGTCGCCTTTACTGGCTTCCACGTTAATTTTCACACCTGGATTTTTGGCCATAAACTCTTTTGCAATATCGGTTAGAGTCGTATCTGCTAGGTCCGTACGGTGAGTCAGAAAAGTAATTTCGCCCGATAATGCTGAATTTCCCGATGAAGCAGCCGGGCTTGCCTTTGTGCTTGATGAATCCGCTCCGCTTGAGCAGCCCGCTAAAAGAGCCATAGTGGTAATTGCTGTGGTAATCATAGCCAATTTACGTTTCAATGTGAGTCCCCCTAATTTTTATCGCTTGGATGCATCCTACCGTTATTGTAACGAATCCCTTCTTTGTGTAACATGACAGCGATAAAGATTTCTGTGCAATTCTACAGATAGGCAACAATTTTTACGCGGTTTCACGAAAAAAAATCCAAACAAGTCAACGTATAGGAATACACACAATTATATTTGTCCCCACTTCCAGGGTACTTACGACTTCAAGCCCATACTTGCTTCCGTAAAAGAGTTGAATCCGTTTATTTACGTTGTACAAACCGATTCCCGCCTCTCTAACTTCCGGATCTCGGAAAGATCGATTCAAAGCGACCGCTGTTTCTTCAGCCATGCCTTGGCCGTTATCGCATACCTCAAAGATCAAGTTATCGCCATCGCTATATCCTCTTACCTCGACAATCCCGCCGTTGGAACGATTGCTTATCCCATGATAAATCGCATTTTCCACAAGGGGCTGCAAAATAATTTTCAACATGCATAAATCCATGATATCCTCGCGAATTTCCAGGGAAATTGTAAATACGTCCTCGAACCGGACTTTTTGCAGCAGCATGTACTGCTCCAAATGATAAATTTCTTCCCGGACGAGTACGAGATCGCTTGTATGACTAATGCTGTACCGCAAAAGTTGCCCCAGTGAGAAAGCCATATCTGCGGCATCCGGAGCCTTACGCGATTCAGCAACCATCCGTATTGACTCCAACGTGTTGTACAGAAAATGTGGATTTATTTGCGATTTCAGCATCTGGAGCTCCAACTCTTTTTGAGTGATCTTCTCCAATGAAATTTCATTAATTAAGTGCTGGATTCTACCTAACATATGGTTAAAGGTACGGGCTAACTGTCCAATTTCATCTTCTTGAGGAAGCGTAATTTCCTTGTTGAAATCACCGCTTTCTACCAATCTCATTAAACGAATCAGTTTTTGAACTGGCTTGACGATACTTCTTGAGAAGAAAATAGTAAATACGATCATGATCAAAAGCAGCGATGCCGTGGTTAAGAATGTCGTCATTGCCAAGTGATTAATGTTCTTGTACAATTCGTTCAAAGGAATCATATTAACAACAGTCCAACCGGTAAGCTGCGAAGTGGCATAACTAAATAAATAAGTAACGCCATCCAATTTAATTTCTTTGGACATCTCGCTGGAACGATCCTCAAGCTTGGAAGCTATAACGGGGGATACGGGCTGTCCGATTATCTTGGTATCCTTGTCAGCCATAATTCGATTCTTTTCATCGAGCAGCAGAACCCGATTGTTCTTCACACTCTTCATCTCTTCACCCAACTGCAGCAAATAATCCATGCGGCTATTGACCATCACAACGCCTATGGTTTCGGCAGTTTCCAGTTTGTAAATCCCTCTAGAAACACCAAATAAGAAATAAGGTTTGGATGGGACCGTGTTGTCAACCCGGTAGGTTGGGAAAATAACTGGTGTTTTATAATCACGCAAAGAGGCTTCATACCAACCCTTTGCATCTGATTCATGTACATTGGGATCCGTGATCCATTTTCCTTCAATGTACATGATTCCTGCCCCAATACGATTATAGATGGCAAAAGATTCCACGTTCTTATTAGTAATCATATATTTACTCGCTTCATTTGAAAGGGCGTATTGGAAATTAAAATCAAAGTTTCCCGTCCGATTCGATTCATCGACATAATCAAACAGCTTCGTGTGAGCACCATTTTCCCAAATCATCGGAACTTTCGTCATGGCGATTAAACTGTTTACCGTTTCATCTATTTTGCTTACTGTCTGCGTATTCAAGCGCTGAACCACATCCAGTGTATTCTTCTGCTTATCTGTCTTGAAATTTGAATATGTCATCCATGTAAGCGTAATCATTATGGCGAAAACGAAAAAGAAACCGATATACAGCTTGATCGCAATTGGGAAATTCCGAAAATGTAGGTATTTAAATCGGGAGGTGCCTGGTTGTGGATCATTAAGGTGGATCATATTCAAACCTCCGCTTTTTCCATAAGATAGATTTGTCCTATTGTAGCATGACAAGAGATTTATAGGATATACATCATTAATTAACTTGAAAAAAACTAAGGATCTGGAGGAATTTATGCTGAAAATTGTAATCGTTGACGATGACAAAACAATCCGTGTAGGCATTCATGCCATCATTGATGGCTTAGATCGGGGTTATGAGATCGATTCGCAGGCTTCCGATGGGAAAGCCGCTCTCGAACGCGTTATCGAATGGCAGCCTGACCTCCTAATCACCGATATCAAGATGCCCGTCATGGATGGCATCAAACTGGTTCACACGATTTCAGAGATGAAACTTCCCGTCAAAACAATCGTGCTCAGCGGATATGATGAGTTTCAATACGTTAAGGAAAGCTTAAAAGCCGGCGTTCGGGATTACTTGTTAAAACCTCTGAACAAACGCGATCTGATTGAACAATTAGATCGTATTGAATCAGCCAAGCACCTTGAAAACTTTCAGACTCAGCAGCAAGAAAATCTTAAGCGAAGCGTCGAAGAGAGCCGCTTCTTAAGAAAAGAACGGCTGCTCTGGGATTTGGTCGTTAATCGCATTCAAGAGCCGCTTACTCTTGCTCAGCGCTTGTCTGAATTTGGTCTGGATAACGCAGCCTCATTTAATATAGCTATTATCAGGCTGGATAAAGACGATACAAAGAGAGGTCTCCCTTCCTTGGATTGGGAGCAATGGATCCACACTTTATCTGGAGAAATTCACTGGCTTGAGAATTGGTTCTTTAGTATGCAAAATGAACAAATAACGATTCTTGCTCCTCGGGATTCAGTTCGAGGTGATATCGATCCCGTCCCTTTCATATGGTTGTCGGAACAGATAAAGCAGCAAACTTCCGCCGCTTTTACTACTGGCATAAGTCAATCTTTTCAGCAGCTGGGCTATTCTCCTCTTGCTTATCAAGAAGCTTTCTCTTGTTTACAAAGAGCATTCTATGAAGGCATCGGAAAAATTTACATGTACAGCAAGGACGAGCCTTCCGTTTACAGCCAGTTTCAGGAGTTTGACATTACCGATGATACCCATGCATTGTTTCAAGCGATTGATACGTTGAATGCTCCGAAAGCCCAAGCTTCCCTTAACAGCATCGTTACAAAGCTAGCGGATAAATGGGTAGAACCTGCGCAGATCATCAGCGGCTTGTCCAATCAAGTGCGCAAGCTTTATGCACTTCATCCGGAAGCGGCCTCGGCCGCAGAGAAACAGCCCCGCTTTGATTTGCTGCCTATCATCGAACACGCTGTAACGGTTCAATCCTTGAAAGATCAGCTGAACGAGGCTCTAAATGGTCTAATTCTTCATATGCAAGAGGAACAGCTCAAGAAAGATAATCGGATCATCATGAAATCCAAAGAAATCATACAGAAGAATTATCAGCAGAACATCACGCTTCAGACGGTTGCCGCTCAGGTCAACCTGAATCCGAACTATTTCAGCAACTATTTCAAACAAGAGACTGGGAAAAATTTCCTAGAGTATTTACTCGAGGTACGTATTCAAGCCGCAAAAAAACTGCTTGCAGAACCAGATGTAAAAGTGTATGAAATCGGCTATTTAGTCGGATACGAAAATCCAAGTTCTTTTAACCGAGCATTCAAGAATGTAACGGGCTCTACGCCAAGCGACTATAGAAAGTTACGAACTTGAGAATTCAGGTTCAGGTGCAAGAATTTAAAAAGTTCACAATTAACCGACAAAAATTATCTTTAACCAAAATTGAAATCTGAACAAATGCTCCTTCTTTTTTAAAAATTAACATCATTCTAGGCCAAATTAACTATGTAAATGTCTAAGTTTTGAAACTATATCTTGAAGTGAATCCTCAAATCTATCGCATCGTAAACGCTACAAAAATGTGATATTTCATAATCGGTGAGAATTCACACGAAAAAAAACCGGATTTGATTTTACGGCCCATATCCTTGACCTCTACCGTCCTTTAGTCTATTCATATGCGTTTTGTGAATGGCACTACCTCTAGTCATCTTTTATCTCCCTAAAATAAAATATGCGTTCACCCAATGGAGTGAACGCAGCTGTTAACTAAGGACATATGTCCTGTAAATCTTGGTACTATCCACTCTCGCCAACAGTTGTAAGTAAATGGGGGGGTATTGGGAGACATTAAAATTCTGAAGTGCAAGAAGCCAGCAAACATAAGGATTTGCTGGCTTCTTCATGAAAGTAAAAAGACAAATATAGTTTGGAAGTGGTTGTGGTGATCGAAAAATCCTAAAAACAATTAAGTTATGAAGTACTTCTGACACCAATTAAAACAGACAGTTCATTGAACTAACGTTACCCGTTAGCGTAGAAAATGTTAACTCAAATATTCATTTTCCCTAAGCTCGATAAAGAAAAAAGGTCTTTTCTTAGCTCTGTAATAACATCCTCAAGCTTTTGGAACTGTTTTGTATTAAACATAAATGATCGTTCTGTTTCAATTTCAATCGCGAAAAAGTCATATGTGAAATCGGATACGATTGAGACTGATGCCATAAATTCTTTAAATGACAGTGCATATTCAACTTTTTTATCTCCGTACGAAATAAAACCTTCAATTGAAATACCATCTATTTTATTAATACATTCATCAGCCTTTTTCCTTATTACATCGAGCATTTGTAGTCACCTCGAGTTTATTAGCTAAAACTACACTAAATTATTTTACCATAAATCGGAAAATAATCACTAAGCAAAACTGCCCGTTACTTTAAAAAGACTGCCGATAAAAATCGGCAGTCTCGTCATATTTTCCATTTAGTACATCGGAGATTTCCAACTATTTAATTATTGGGGACTGTTTATCATCAATTCCTGGAATTGAAATTGGAAATATCATTCCCAGAAACCCTATTCCTGCGTAGTATTCTTGTTCGATAATTAAATCAGCATGTTGTTTCCTAATAATTGAAAGTTCATGCAATGAGAAAAACAGATAATTCTTGCTACGAAAATGAACTGGCGTTGAGTTAAATGTTTGAGAATTGGTGAGTTCTTTCTTAAGGACCCATTTTTTAAAATCGGAGTTATCCGGGTTAGTCCAAAGGAGTGTTAGTAAGATTATACCCACCACAAAAATTAGCAATCTCACGCAGAGCCCCCCTAAACAGCAAGTACACTTAACAATATGTCGTGTACAACCAAGAGATGACTCTTTTTCATTTATCTTTAATCTGTATCCAAATCAACCAAACTCCCGTTAATTTAACGAAAACAGGGCGCAGCTACCGCGTGGCTGGCCACTCCCTACCTATTACGTTATCGTTCTGCGTTAGCGCAACAAAACATCTTCCGTGAGAGAGATTTGCGAATAATTTCACTTAGATTTCAATATTTTATCTTCCTTGACTGTCCAAAGATTATTTTTCTTTTCAAAATTTTGTCGCATTTGTATGCTGCCCAAGAATGTTTTTCTACTGGTAAGTACCACAGTGCCATTAGAATTGAATCGGATATTCTCCAAAGCAAGCGACATCCCACCAAATTTACCCTTTGAAAGATTGGTTTCAATGTCAGAATACGTACCCTCGCTAACTTCAACCCCACTTATTTGTTTTATATAGCCCAATAAATCATTTTTTTCATCAGTCGTCAGTTCATCCAAATTATCTGTTCTTACATATAAGTATGTCATTCTTGAATCATTATATAAACTTGCTTCTTGCTCGAATATATTTTCAAAAGCAAGTTTATATATATCTAGATGTTCCGCTCTACCTATTTTGATGTCTTTAGAACACCCCACCAAGATTAGTATCGTTGAAATGAATATTAGAACTATATTTTTCATTTATTCTTAAACCTGCCCCTCGCCTATATCCATTTATTGTTGTTCTTATATAGACGCTTCCGATTATCAATCGTTGCGTAAATCTGCCTGCCCGATACCTCAATAAACAAAGCAGGTCGCCAAGGCACCTGCTTTGTTTGACTGTCTTTATTCAGCTAACGTTCTGCGGTTAGCTTAATCGACTTCTAGCATCGAGGGCCGAATGGCCCGATGCGTGAATACAGTGTTAGATGAAGTCCATGGCTAAGAAGGATTATCTAGAGCTCACTTAATATTATTATCAAACAAATCTTTGATGAAATTGTAATCAATGCTTCCTGTACTATCTCTATAAAACCTCATTTGATCATTCAAGCATCTTCCCCGTTTGGCGTTCTAACTTCGTAAAGTCTGATTTTATAAATCTCCCCCCATTCTTTCATAGATAGTATGATCGGTTCTAACGTCTTTCCAAAATCAGTAAGTGAATATTCCACTCTGGGCGGAACTTCTTTATAAACTTCTCTATGAATGATGCCATCCCGTTCAAGCTCCCGTAACTGTAGTGTAAGCATAAACTGCGTAATACCCGGATTGAGACGCCGAAATTCATTAAATCTTTTCGTTCCGCCAATGAGATGGTAGAGAATAATCCCTTTCCATTTACCCCCGATGACATCCAGAGTTGTCTCCACAGGACATCCTTCCATATTTGGATTAACACCGTATTTGTTTCTCCGGTCTCCCATTACTAAATCCCCTCCAATGGTATGATTTTTAATACTATATAATAAAAATATGCGTACTTTTTTAAAGTAAGTATACGATATATACTTCAACTGTACGATATACAAACTTGAAAGGAAGAAAAATATGAGCAATCGCCAGAAGATGAAAGCAGTCGGTGCTTACCGATATCTCCCTTTATCCGATCCGGAAAGCCTTGTTGACCTGTATATAGAAAAGCCGATTCCTACAGGTCGCGATCTATTAGTAGTAGTAAAAGCTATATCTGTCAACCCTGCCGATTTGGGCGTTCGAGAGAAAAACAATTATGAAGAAGAATCACCAAAAATTCTTGGTTGGGATGTAGCTGGGATTGTGGAACAGGTTGGACCTGAATGTCAGTTGTTTAAACCTGGAGATGAGATATATTATGCGGGGAGTGTGGCTCGTCCAGGGGGTAATAGTGAATTTCACTTGGTAGATGAACGAATTGTGGGAAACAAACCGAAGAGTTTGGATTTCGCACAAGCAGCCGCTTTACCGCTTACCTCGATTACGGCCTGGGAGGGTTTATTTGATCGTTTAGGAATCAGTCAAAGTGTAGAAGAAAACAAAAATAAAAGCATACTCATTATCGGTGCTGCAGGTGGAGTAGGGTCGATTGCTACTCAACTTGCCAGTTTAGCAGGTCTAACTGTAATTGGAACTGCTTCACGCCCAGAGTCAATCCAGTGGACCAAAAATCAAGGGGCGGATTTTACAATCAACCACAATAGTCATTTTGCATCACAACTCAAGAATATTGGATTTGAGACCGTGGATTATATATTTTGCTTAAATGACACGGTACAACATTTAGCGAATATGGCAGAGGTCATAACCCCCCAAGGTAAGATTTGTTCAATCGTTCCTGCAGATAAGGCTAGTTGGACGGGGAGCTTGGATATGGACCTGCTTTTTTCTAAAAGTGTTACGTTTGTATGGGAGCTTATGTTTACCCGATCCATGTTCCAAACCAAAGATATGATCAAACAACACGATCTACTGAATAAACTGGCTGATTTAATCGACAATGGTAAGTTGAAAACTACTTTAACTGAACGCCTAGAACCAATTAATGCAATAAACCTACGTGTAGTACATGAAAAAATGGAAACAGGTAGATCGATAGGAAAGATTGTGTTGGAAAACTTCTAATAAAGCTTCAATGATAAACGTAGTGATCATATTCCAAGGAAATCCAGAATATCGAACCAGGCTACACTAAACTGCCAATAGAATACAAAAATGGAGCTGCCGCGAGGCAAGCTCCTTCACTATCGTGTCCCGTTAGCTCAACGATGAAAGAACGGGGAGGAAATTATTAAAACGTAAACTTAATACCCAATCAAAAACCAGATGTCAAAATCTCGTCAAAAACATTTATAAAGCCTATTTTGATGTAATTGCTACAGTTTTGGTTTCACCAATCCACATTACTTTAGCTCCAAGGCTTTCAGACACAAATCTTATAGGTATGAATGTCCTTCCGCTTACAATGGCTGGAGAAACTTCAAGAAGTTTATATTCTCCGTTTATTATAACGCCATTATTATCAATTTGAAGTATAATCACTGTCCCCCCTTTTGTAAGGGTTACAGATTGGGTTTTATCATTCCATTTGACTTCCGCGCCCAAAGATTCAAATACGGCTCTTAAAGGGACTAAAGTTGTATCATTTAGGATGGTAGGTACCACATCAAAGATTATTGGTTTTTCATCTATTTTTACTTTTATAATGTCAAAAGGTATAGAAACAATTCCTACTTCTAAACTTACAGCACCGACATATTTATATCCGTTCCAATGTAAATCATATATATGTTGTTTAATATTTGAATCCACTTCGCTCCACAAAATCCCATTTTCAGAAAATAACATTAGATCTGATCCGAGTGCAATAAATCTTTTACCATCCCATACGATTGACTCTATGAACTTGGTTGTATTTGATTCTCTCTGTGTCCATAAATAACCGTCTTCAGAGGTGTAAATCAACCCGTTATTCCCAACGGCCACATACAAGACTCCATTCCAGGAAACTCGATTTAACCTATGAACTGGATCAATATTTTGTTTAGTCCAGTGGATGCCGTCTTGTGATGTTATGATTTCTGATCCGATTGCTAAAAATTGTTTCCCGTCCCACAGTATATCTGTCAGAGCGTTCTCCGCCTTGTAATCCGCATCCTCCCATTTCACTCCATTCAAAGACGTAACAATACTGCCATCATATCCAACGGCAACTAATCTGCTACCGTTGTATTCTACCGCATAAAACCAACCCTTATGTCCAGTTAAAGATTCTGTCCATTTAATCCCATCCTGTGAGATTAGAATACTCTGTGCACCAACTACTATAAACTGCTTTCCATCCCAGGCTGCTCCATGAAGTTGCTTGGAATAACTAAATACTTTTTCCCATGATTCACCATCTGTTGAAGTCCAGATTGATCCTTTATTCCCCTCGCCTCTAGCTACAATATATCGACTGCCATTCCATGCAAGAGACCCAGAACTAGCCGTATCTACACGATTTATATTGCTATATTTAGTCGACTTCCAAACCAGATCTCTTCCTTCAAAAGCATATCCATGTGTAACCATTACGGTAAAAAAGCATGTTACGGCTAATATTAATGTATAATAACACCTTTTCATTCAAGCCTCCCGAACTGATAATAGTTATTTTTTTCCACTAAATATTATTCGTAAGTATTTGACTATTTGAGATCCATCAGCGATAACTGATAAAAACATTAATCTTTTTCACGAACTAACGATTCCCGAAATTTGAAAGATCATTACTAAAAGCTGCTTAAGCTTTCCTACCCGTAACGCAGTAAGACTGCCAGTTAACGTAATGGAGGCTGCCGTTTGTGCCGGCAGCCTCGTTTCGTTCTGTATTGATCTATCGTTCTTACGTTAGCTTAGTCGTCTTTAAGGGTTTTATTCTTTGACATGAAAAAATGTTTCGTCAGTAAATTTCATTAAACTGACCAAAGCATCTTTATTAGATGGCTCATTTACCAATTTCATAAATATCTCTCTTAATTCATCTGTCCTTGCAAGTACTTTATTTTTTGATTTCTCTTCTCTCAATGAAATGTATAAATTATACAAACTAATATCCAAGTTATCATTTAGATTTTCATATGAAGTTAGCACAGACATCGCTGCAGCATTTGAAACACTTGTTAGAATTATTCTATAACTAGTTTCATCCACTTTCATACTTAAGCTGCTTGAAATATTGCTTAATTGAGACTTAAAGTTTTTGTCTATCGAACTCTGTAATTGTTTACTTGATTTAACAGCATCTGTATATTTATAGCCAATAAATACTAAGGCGAAAACGAGCAAAATTATTAAATATGTTTTTTTCATTACTGCCTCCATTGGTGTTTAATCATTAGACGTTTTATTCCTTTGAAGGTTGCATTATCCTGCCCGTTAACGTAATGAGCTGCCAGCATTTTCGCGGCAGCCCCGTGGTGATTGTTATTCTACAAACGTTCACCGTCAGCTTAATAATTAGTGATGTTCAGTCATAAACTCCAAAATGTAAAAGAAACATTCTCTTGTTACATGTAAAAATGAAATCATGCCATATACCTTCATAAAAAAATTAGGGTCACATTCCACTTCATGTACTGATTCAAGACCTTCAAAAAAATCTGACAGTAATTTGATAAATCCTTCTATACAGTGTTGTTTCTGAAAACTAACATATTTTGAAGTGGGAGTCGGATAACCGACTTGGAAAAACCATTCCTCACAAATTCCTTCAATCTTCACTTTCCAATCTTCGATTGGTATTAATTGTGTATCGCCAAGACTTTCATCCAAGTTCAATTTAAAGTTGCTTTCAAAAGCTGTAATAATATCCTTATTATATTCAATCTCAGTGCACTCAAACGTATACCCAAATGCTAATAAATAACCATTAATATTAGCTAGCTTGATGCTATTCATTATTTCTTCACTCATAGTTAACACCTCACGCGGCAGCCTCATTTTGTAGTTAATTGAAGTAACGTTTATCGTTAGTTTAGTCGGGTAAGGAAACTAAGTATTCTAGAAAACCAGTAAATGTGTCAGAGCATTTTGTTATTTCGTCTAGGTCTATACCTATAAAGGGAACTTCAACAATTGTTGTTTCCTCATACCTTGTATCGAAAGCATACGCAGTACCTCCACCATCGGAACCAAATATCACTAACCCATCTGCAAATTCTCTGACGGCATATCCTTCATTTAATTCTTCTAACTCGTCAATTGCCTACAGGTGTATATACATGTTTCCTACGGTACCTACCGCACCATTATATTGAACAATAAATTCTTTGTAATCCCTCGGAAATATTGCACCAAGCTTGCTTTCCGTTTCCATAACTAAATTCATGTTTGTAGGGGGATTCATCTCTAGTCCATTAATAAGATAGTTCAATATATTTCCGCCCTTTCTAACCAATTTAAAGTCTACCACTTACCTTATATTACCATATAATTGATAGTTATTATTACGGAATTCTGCCCGTTAGTTCAATCTCCCCTGAGCGCACTGGCTATTGGATACGACTAAGGACTTTCTCCTCTCTCCATACATAAAATTAAATAGGCATTCACCCAATAATAGAGTGAACGCCTATTTAATTCTAAAACATAATGTGTTACTTCAATACTTTAATGTCTTCCAACACAACAACAAGTACTTCAAAACTTTATTGTCTACTTCAAGACTTTATTGTTTACTTCAATACTTTAATGTCTACTTCAAAACTTTAATGTCTTCCAATAGGGGGGGGGTTACAACCTCGCCCATTGACTTTCCCTCCCTGACGTAATAAAATATTTGTACGTAACATATAATTTGTACACGGAGGCTATCCACTCCATGCCACAAGAAAAAGAAATCCAAGACAGCTACTACATCGAGTCCCCTGAGCAGGCAACTGTGCTGCTTAACCCTCTTCGCGGAGAAATTATCGCTCAGCTCTTAGAGCCAGGATCCGCCGCGGAAGTGGCGCGCACCTTAGGCGAGACGGCTCAACGCATCAACTATCACCTAAAAGCGTTGGAGAAGGCCGGTTTAGTTACGCGCGTTGGTACACGCCAAGTACGCAATCTGGTCGAGGTGCTCTACCGTTCGATCGCCAAAACCTTTGTACTGGCCGAGTCTCTCAGCATGAAGCCTGAAACCTTGCAAAAGCTGAAGGATCAGAGCTCGCTCGCTCATCTCGTGACGACTTCTGAACGAATTCGCCGAGATGCTATGCTGCTCATGGAGCAGTCGGATGTCGGCGAAGTGATTCCAAGCGCGACGCTGCAGCTTCAAGTGCAGCTATGCACGGAGCAACAACGGCATGCATTCATTGAAGAATACACGGCGATGGTTGGGCAGTTAGTGCAGCGTTACACAAGCGTTCGAGGTGACGATCCAAACGCTTATCAGGTATTACTGGCCGTTTACCCCAAACCGAAGGAATGAGGAGGCATTTACCATGAGCCATGAGCAAGAACAAGAACAAGAGCAAGTACATGAGAAACACACCAGTCTGCCACAGCAGAATACCGCTCCCTCATCAGTATCACCTATCATCGCTTGGGAACAGCCCCATCCAGAATCAAGCGATTCCTCCAAGAACAAAGTCATTTCGATTGATTCTTATCGCCGACAAAATGCCGCATCCATAGATTCCGAAGCAACCGTTACCGTTCGCGAGTTCCCAGCTTTTCAAAATGAAGAACCTGTTCGACTCATCATGGTTTCGTCTGGTTTTGGACAGAAGATTACGGTGCATACCCATACGATCCAATGCAAAGTTGCTTAATTGGCTAAACAACTTAATTACGCTAAACCTTAACCTCGTAAAAAATACTTCATCTTAGAAAGGATGATTTCAATGAGCTTCATACCTATGGTAGTCGAACAAACCGCGCGCGGAGAGCGCTCGTATGATATTTACTCCAGATTGCTGAAAGACCGCATCGTGTTCCTTGGCACGGAGGTTAATGATCAAGTCGCGAATGCGATTATTGCCCAGCTTTTGTTCCTTTCCGCGGAGGATCCTGAGAAAGATATTTCGCTCTACATCAACTCACCGGGCGGATCTACCTCAGCTGGTCTCGCGATTTATGATACGATGAACTTCATTAAACCCGATGTATCCACGATCTGCGTAGGTATGGCCGCATCCATGGGCGCTGTTCTTCTAACAGCTGGTGCTCCGGGTAAGCGTTTTGCCTTACCGAATGCTGAAGTTATGATTCACCAACCTTGGGGCGGCACACAGGGACAAGCGAGTGATATTCAAATTCGCACCCAGCATATTCTCCGCACACGCAGCATTCTGAATGGCATCCTTGCCCAAACCACCAAACAACCGATCGAGAAAATCGAACGGGATACGGACCGCGATTACTTCTTGGAAGCTGAGGATGCTCGCGCATATGGGTTGATTGATAAGGTGATTTCGCGGATCTAACTTTAAATACAATTGCCAAAAAAGAGCTGCATCAATGCAGCTCTTTTCTGTGCAGGGTACGGTATTCATTTGGTGAGATGCCTTCTACTTTCTTGAAAACTCTTAGAAATGTAGTACGGCTGTGGATCCCGACGATCTCGGCAATTTCGTTAACGCGCAGATCTGTTTGTACCAGCATTTCCTTCGCTTTTTCAATGCGTACCTGATTGATATAGTCAGTTAAATATTCATCTTTTTTATCTTTAAACACCCTGGATACATACTTGACGGAAACGCCCATCTCTTCGGCAATTTGTTCGAGCCCGAGATCTTGCGTGTAGTGATCGTGGATATATTGTTCAATTAGCGATACGAGGTTGCCCGATTTCGAACCACCTTTTTGGGCTTTCGTCATTTCGATGATTCGCTTGAAAAATTCACAAATCGTTGACTCCAGTTCTTTCGTGCCGAAAAACGACTCTTCGAACGCACTGCCGTTAAAGGGGATCTCCCTCTCCATGTTCAGCTGTGAGACCTGTTGTCCTTTTTCCGCTAAAAAACGGACACCGGTCACATACATTTCCTTATATAGCTGAAGTGTATGCTCATAAGAAATACTGCGCTGCTCATTGCTTTTTACGATACTTGCAACAACATCCCTCACGGCCTGCACATCACCGAGCTTTAAGTAGTTTACTATTCTTTGCTCATCGTGGAGCGAATACCGATAGCTGTTCTCAATCGACATTTGTTTGGAATCGACAATTTGAAAACGCTGATCTTTATTGCGCTTGCTGACCGCCGTCATCGCCTCGTTATAGGAAGCTCCAATATCATTCACATTCGCATAAAATGTACCGATACCGATCGTAATATCATAATACATGCGAATATCGTACTCAAAAATAGTAAGCATGCGTTGGAAAGCGGGATGCAGCAGCTCCGTCTCCTGCGGACCATTCATATTAATTAAGCATACAAACATATTTTGACGGTGATCCAAAACGTAACAAGGAACTTGACTACCCAGCAGATTCCATACAATCTTTTTAATGCCATTAATAATAAAGATTCGTTCCGTATCCTGAATATCCTCATAAAAGGCAGCCTTGAAATCAAAAAACACGGTGCAGCATATAAATCCGGAACGGGTGAAGCCGAAGCCCGCTTTCAACGTCTCACGTAAAATTTCTTCTTGGTTGATCGTGTGGCCTTTTAGCAAAAACAGCAGCGAATACTCCACATACTCGTGAGTCTGCTTATCATATTTCACTTTATACAGCTGGTGGCTGTCGGACATCCGATGGATTCCCTGCTGAATGAGCTCGAACTCGTCGGCCGCTGCACTGACCTCATGCTCTCCGTTCACCGGCACGCTTTTCTGAGCAATAATATCCCGGATATTACGGATCGGATTGTAGATGCGAAGGCTGAACACGAACGAGAATACGATTCCCATTACCATGAGCACCACACATAGCAGCAGCGTCATTTGCAAAATACCGACCGTATAATGATTGAATTCAGCAAGAGGCGTGAACGAGTAGTAATTCCATCCGTACATATCGGATTTCACATACGCCACTAGGTAACGTTTGCCACCGACCTCTAGCTCCTTCGAAAGGCCGTTTTCATCAAAAGAGGCTTTTAAGTTTTGGACGGTTAACGTATCGTTCAAGTACCCTTTGGCATCGTACATAAGCTCCTGGTTTCCGTCAAAGACGACAAAGCTGGTTGAACCGAACACGGCTCCCCCCTTCAATGTTCTTTCTATGGTCTCAACGGCGATATTAATGACCATAACAGCATTGTGGTTGCGGATCCGATTGATCATCACAATGGGAATCACTTGTTTGACGTGCATTTTTTCCTGAATGACTTGCGAAACCGGAAGCAGCTCCACGCTTTTCTTCGAGCTCATCTTGTTCATCCAGTAGCTAGCGTCATATTTTTCATACTTGTACATGTTGTTAAAAAAAGATTCGAAATAATTGACACCGCCGCTGACATAGACGTCCTGATTATCGATATAAACGAACATCGAATCGGAAAAATGGCTGACGATGTTCTCGTTGCGCTGCAAAATGCGCGGTAATCGCCACAGCTCGGATTTGACCTCTAAGCTTTGGGCATTTTTGGGCATGAACAGCGTCTGTACCGTATCATCGTACAAATAGCTAACGCTGGTTTCCTGTGCCGTTTTGATATAGGAATCCACCGTATTAGCCGAAGATTTCAGGTTCGTTGAAATACGCTGGTTAAACTCCTTTTTCATGATGCTGACAGAATACCCATATTCAGAAACACCGATAATGATAATCGGGATTAGAAGAGACAGGAAATAGCCTAAAATAGTTAGGAACAGCCTGTTTTGCTTATTTTGCATGCCGCTAATTTGCTTTGCCCATGGTATTTTCACAGCTATCCCGCCCTCTTTGGTATTTTCACAGCTATCCCGCCCTCTTCCCTGCTCCGATGTTACGACAATAAGTTAAGTCTCTTTCAACTTGATTATTTGTATTTGCTCCATTAAACCGTACCGCTGCACGATGTAATCGGGCGTGAATTCCTTACCCGTTGTACGGAAAGAACTCCAATCCGTAGTTGCTGTCCGCCCACGTGCGTCATGAAACGGGCCGAACATGTTGCGCGGACTGCCCATCACTTCAATTTCCAGCTTGTTGGAGCCTTCGTTCAAGTATGGCGTCAGATCGATACCATCCGCAGCCTTCCATGGCACATGCCCTGCTGTTACGCCGTTGACCCGGATTTCCGTTGTCACCGCCGAGCAATCTCCAAGCAGCAGTATGGCTTTTCTGTTCGCCTCATACTGATGATGATAATCTGCATAATAAATGATGCTGCCGTTGTAGTGATAGTAACCCTGCTGACACCAGTCTCCTATATGGAGTGTGTCTGGCTCGGCTGTTATGCACCTCTCTGCGCTCACTCCGAAATCACCTGTGATGTAGCAATCTTCCAATTCCACGGCCTGATTATAAGCGCATGATAATTCCAATTCATTGATCCCTTGACGGATACCGGTTAGCAAAACTCGGTCCATTGAACGGTCCACGAACCAACCATCGGCTTCAGATGACACCGTGTGTCCGTTCAATCTGATGCCGAACTGACGCGCACCTTCAATCACGAGATACATAGCTGCAGCCGGCACTTCCGTTACCTGAAAGGTTAGCTTCAAGCTAACCGGTGTGCCATCCTGTGGATGAGCCTTATGAATCCACTTGTAGCGTTGGGTAATCCCATTATAATACACTTGACGCATCCCAAGCACATCACGGATTTCACGTTGGGCCACCCAAACTTCCTTCACTTCTGACCAGTCCGCATCCTCTATACGGTAGGCGCACAGGTCTAGTGTCAGCACATTGGGCATCGTCCTTCTGAATCGAAACACAGGTCCGATGGCCGTATACAAATCATCGTCAGACAGACGCGCCGGCAGTTTGAGGCTAGAAGGCGCGCTCACGACACTATTCAGCTGTTCCGAAATGATGACATACAGTTTGGAATCCGTCGGTCCAAATCGAGCATAAAAGCGCAACTCGCCGTTCTCGGTCCAAGAAGGAATCTGTTCAATGCTGCCAGTCAGCGCGTTCCATTCTTCAACTCGGCCTGCCGCCTTGGCTTGAATACAGACATCAAACGACTGCTGCCTGTCATTGTTTACGATAAATAAGGTATGTCCGCCACCGGTTTCTTTCAACAGATACAGCAATTCGGGCACCTCAGCCGCATAGCGGTTCTGAATGCTGACAACCCTTGGCTGCAGTTGTTCAAGAGATGCGACTATTCGGGCGGTCGTATCGACGACCATTACGCCCGGATGAGCGTATAGCCTTGCCGGTTCCTCCGACACTCTGCCCTCGACCATTGTTGCAGCCGGCAAACTCGCAATAACCCGGCCTCCGGCTTCAAGGAAAGCCAAGAGCAGGTCAAGTGTGCTGCGAAGCATGGTGCGGATCGGTGGGATGACTATCGTTTTATATCCCGCCAAATTGACGAACAGCTTCCGATCATGAACCCGGCCGACTTCGGCCATAATCGTCTCGTCCCCGAGATCGAAATCGTAATGCGCACTGAGCAGCATGCGCAACAAATCATTAAATTCATCCCCGTATTGGTCAATGCTCGGAATATCCCGGTCCAAGCCGCGTCTTACGGCCCCATACGGATCCGTACCAAGCATCGACCAAGCGGTTGATGAAGGGTGCAGAACAAGAATGTCCCTGACAGGAATCCCTTCCGTCATAACAGCACCGATTCGGGCGAAATAGTCCTCAATAATCCGGTTATATTTCCACCAGGAAGTCTGGTAGTTGAAAACGGGTGGATAATCTCTTTTGCGGCAGCCCTTCATTGAATATAACGCAAGATGCTGTGATCTTACGTTCACGCCAAGCACATACTGCCAATCTCCCATCCATTTTTGCCCTTCAAATGTAAATTCCCAGCCGGTACACCCATACGTTTCTGAAATAACGAATTTCCTGCCGTACTGATTCGCCACACTTGTACATTGCTTTACCGTCATGTACTCGTCTGTCTGTTCACATAACATATCAATGCCGGGCACATGCTGATAACGGTAATGAGGCATCACGGCTCCACCCACTCTTGTAGCTACGCCCAAGGCGCTTTCCCACAAATAGTGCCCAGTAAAAGCTAGACCGTTCTCATCGCACCAATCCCCTAATTGTTTCGTGTAGGACTCGCAAAATTTGTCCGATATTGTACGCCAGAAATCATGGCGGGCCATCGAGGACATTTTACCATTAAAATATAGATAAGGAAGTACATCCAGAATATCATAACCCCGTTTCTCTAAAAAATAAACGGGCAACGAATACGTCCAGGGTAACCAGCCTCGGCCTGTCGTAAATTTACAGTTGCGGTCATGGATACCCGGCTCATCCGTGAAAATACCAGTGATGGTGCGCCCAAATTGGTCGCCAACTTCCGCTTTGTAGACTTCGTAGGTAGCGTTGATGAACTGGCGGATCGTATCCGCATTCATGCTGTCGGGCGGTGCTTCATCGTTAAACCATTCACTCGGGGCGGACACCTCGATACGGAAGACGAGAAGCACTTCCTCACCCGAGGGCAAAGGAGAACGAGCCGCAGCTGAAGAATCCGCTTGGACAGCTAATGGTGCCGAGGCCTCCATCGTTCCTAATGGAAGCCTCTCACAGCTGTGAACTTCATTCCCCTCGATGACCGCCTTAAATACGGCAGCCACTCGACCGTCGTCCTCAAATGAATCGTTCCAACGTACAACTTCTATCGTCAAACCTTTAGAACGGTATTCGTCACCTTGGGCCTGTACGCTGCCGCCAGCAGAACCCGATGGCCAACGGTCTTCATCGTACAGCCATGCCTGCATGCCAAGCTCTTCTGCTTTGGCTACCGATGCTTTGACAGCATCCATCCACGCCTCACTTAAGTAGGGCGTCTCCAAGCCGTCCCGGGAATGCATGAAAAAGCCGCCGATTCCTTGCTCTTTCATATCTTCAATCTGACGTTGCAGTTCTTCCTTCTGCAAATCGTCATTCCATGCCCAGAATGGAACGGACCGGTAAGCCACAGCGGGCAGCTCAAATTGCTTCTTCAGTTGCAATAGCCAAGTCATAATGAGCCTCCTCTTAAGCCGTTTCGACTTCCAGACTCCAGCATACAATTCGTTCCCGCTTCCACGTGTAGGTCACATAGATGCGGTTCCCTTTGGCGATGACCGCTGGATACGAGTACTCTCCCGGCTCAATAGGAATCGTGAACGAGCGGTATTCCGCCTCCAAAACCGCTAATTCCTCCCAGTACTCTCCGTTGTCCTTGGAGACACTCAACAGCAGAGGCATACGCGGTCCTTTATACATGCCGACCGGATTGTAAGCTAGTACAAGCGTTCCGTCATCCATTTGAGCCAAGTCGAACCCGCTGTTGTTGTTTGGCAGGTAAGTTCGGTAGGCTGGCGACCATGTTCTACCCGAATCGGACGAATCGCTACGGTATATAAATCCTGCCGTGCTCCGCATGAGCATATGCACATGCCCCGGCTTCGACTCCCAAAGTGTTGGTTGAATGAGCCCTTTACCCCGCACCAGCTGCATATCTCCCTTTGTACCCAACTGCTCCTCATTTCCATGATTGACCGGAACTAGCTCGCTGCGGGACCATGTTACGCCTTGATCATGGGAAATATCAGCGAAGCAATCCCACACATCGCCTTCGATTGATGCAGGGGCTAACCATGTGCCATCCTGTAGTACGATTAGCTTATTTTTAACTGGCCCTCTACCTCCTATGTCTCCTGGGACCAGATCGACCGGCTGGCTCCATGTCGCACCGTCATCATCAGATAGGACTACTCGTGTATACCATTCTGGGATCGGGGACCCAACTTTATAGTGAAGCACGATTTGACCGTTATCTTTGCGGTACAGCACTGGATTCCAATGAACGAGCCCTTCTTCATCAGCAACCTTGTACGGCTTCGACCAGACGTCATTCGTTCTCTTGGAGCACCAGATAGCGACGTCTGGGTTGCCTTCCCTGCTTCCGGCAAAATACGCTGCCAGCAGATCCCCATTAGGAAATTCAATAACCGTCGATGCGTGGCAGCTGTTGAAAGGACGGTCGTCCTCGAAAACAAATTGTTTTATTTGCTGAATCAGCTTCATAAATGATCTCTCCTCTACAATTGGTATTGCTCTCTATATTGGCGGGTTAGCGCAAACAGTTGCTCAACCTCGCGCCGGTTCGAATATGTCAAGTTCCGATGGTCTTTGGTCCTTGTATGCAACCCGACTGGCAGTCCTTCCAGACTTAAATAATATTTCGCATTGACTGGATAAAACTGACTTTCGATGACAGAGGACATGCCCAGAAAATGCTGCAGCTTCTCTGCTTTCTCCTGCTGTTCTGCGTAATGGCGGGTTAGCCAAACGTACAGATCTGGATGAAAATTGCCCATAATGCCGCTATAGCCATGAATTCCTAAGTGAAGCGTTTCCAATAAAGTTGCTGTATTAGCGTTATATATTTGCAAAGCGCCACCTCGCACCGCATCCAGCTTCTGCCCCATGTGTTCGGTATGACAGCACGTATCTTTCAAAAAGGTAAACCGGCCGGTTGACTCGCACCATGCCAACAATTCCGGCGAGATTAGCCGTTTGTAAGGATATGGACATTCATAAATACCAAATGGAATAGACGGTACAGCATCCAGCAGCCTTTCCGCATTGCACTTCCACACATCTTCAGATTCATTCTGCTGCGCCAGCCTGTTGCTGACCAGCACAACCGCCTGTACGCCTGCAGCCGCTATCGCTTGCAGCTCTATCACTTGGTCTTCGATCGAATCTGAAATGTGCCCAGAAGCAATCACTTGGACGCGACTTCTTACTTTTTCCACCACAAAACGGGCAATGGTCTCTCGCTCCTCGAGTGTTAAAAAGAACATTTCACTCGACTGACAAACAGCAAAAAGTCCAGCAACCCCATGCCCAATATACCACTCGATCATTTGCTCTAAAGCCTTATAATCCACTTGATTCGAGTCGGTGAAAGGAGTCACCATCGTAGGCCAAACGCCTTTGGCGATCGGTTGAATCTGCATGTGCTTAAGATACCTCCGTTATTAGAGTACTGACTCAGCAATTGAATAACCTGCATGCCGTTCACCGCACCATCCGTCCGATCAGCACGGTGAAACAGGCTATTGCTTCGGTTTCCTACTTTTCACTTATTTTTTCTGAGACAATCTGGCCAATGCCCCATTGTAAATTTTCTCCAACTCCGAACCACCCGTATCACGGGCTTTTTTCATAATAGCGTCGTATTCATCAATTTTCTTAACGCCCATAATAAACTTATCGTATTCTTGCTCCAGCATCGTGTTAAGCGGTGCCAAAATTTCCTTCACGCGAGCTGTTTCTTCTATTGTAAGCGGGGGATCGATGTACGGATCGTGGTAGGCTTTATCTTCAGCAACAGTTTTCCAGTATGTCTCATGCTCTGCGCTCCAGCTGCCTGTCAGCTTTTCAACCTGCACCTGCGGATCCATATTAGCGAACCAAGGTGTGAAGCTCAGCTTACCAGAGCCAAGATCCGAGTACATGGCATAGAAAGCTGTCGGCTGACCGTCTTTAAATTTCAAGACATAATCGGATTTCAGCTTCGGCTGACCTTTTTCATCCAATGTATGATGAACACCTTCAACGCCGTAGCTCATCAGATTGGACGCTTTCTCCGTGTACATCCAATCGATCAATTTAATAAGTGTTTCTGGATCTTTCGCTTTGGAGCTGATCGCATACATTTTGTCCGTCAGAGTCGTAGCATAATATTCCGCTCTAGCTTTACCACTTGCGTTAGCAGGGATCGGAATGATCTGGAAATTGCCATCCGGAACCGCCTTCTGCAGCTGCTTTGTATAATCCAGCGCGAAACCACTGTTGTCAAAGAAGAAGAACGACTTGCCGCTGGTCAGCTTTTCGGTCCATTGCTGCTGAGTTGCCACCGCGTAATCCTTATCTAACACGCCCGATGTGAATGCTTTATTGAAAAAAGCAAGCACATCTTTAAATTGGGATGTAGCCGGACCATACACATACTGTCCGCCGCCAACATCTTTGTCAAAGTAAATACCAGTACCTGTGCCCACGCCTGAGCCCAATGGATAAGCCATCGTTTTAAATAACTGGTGGATAGGTCCGCTGCCTTTGCGCACAGAGAACGGTGTGGAGTCCGGATAAATCTTCTTCAGCTCCGTAAGCACGGTCAACAGTTCATCGAACGTTTTCGGTGTCGCTAGGTTATGCTTTTTCAGCAAGTCCGTACGAATGACCGGACCAAAACCGTTCTTCAGCTCATTGCGACCTACTGCCGGAAATCCATACAGTTCACCGTTAGCCGTCATCTTTGCCATGTCTGGGTTCTGATCCCAAAACTTTTTGAAATTCGGCATTAATCCCTTATTCATATATTGCAGCAGTGGGACAAATACGCCGGTTGAAGCAAAGTTATTGACATCGGACATATTGATCTCAATGATATCAGGCAGGTTGTTCGTCGCTAAAAGTGTTTTCTTTTTATCGTTATAATTGCTGTTCGGCACATTTTCGAACTTTAATTTAATATTCGTCTGATTAAAAATTTCCTGTTGAACTAACGCGAAGTTTTTGACCGGCTGGTTCGGATGCTCCGGGAACGTTACTTTCACTTCCCGCTCTTTCTCCGAAATTTTAGATGACCCTGCAGCTGTGGCCGGTTTGTTCGTGGTTATGGAATTTGTGGACGGCGCAGCTTCCTTCTCGCTGGTGCAAGCGACTAAACCCGATGCAACCATTACGGTGCAAAGCGATAATGATAACCCTTTTACCCATGTTTTTTTCATGCAAAAACCTCCCTTTGCTTATCAATAATGTTACTCATACCTACTTGTGCAATCACTTCGTTTCTGCAGATAAGCTTACATCGTCATCGACGCTCAGGCATCCCCCCTTTCCTCTACTTCATGGTCACCCCTTCAATGCACCGATCATTGCGCCTTTAACAAAATACTTTTGCAAATACGGGTAGACGACCAAAATCGGCAATATGGTTATAATAATGACCGCAAACTTGTAATTGGCCGCAACGACCCGGAAGTTCGATGAAGCACTGCCTATATCTGCCGTCTGGTCGGAAAATTCCCCGGCAATGACAATATTACGAAGCAGCACCTGAACCGGAAACTTATCGCTGTCATTCAAGTAAATCAACGCTGGGAAAAAACTATTCCAATGATGAACCGAGTAAAACAGTACCATCGTAGCCATGACCGGCAGCGACAATGGAATAATGATTTTAAACAGTACCTGGATTTCATTAGCCCCATCCAAGTAGGCGGATTCCTGTAATGCCATCGGAATGCCCTCGAAATACGTTTTCATAATGATCATATTGAACGTACTGATAGCCGGAGGAAGCACAAGTGCCCACATCGTATCGACGAGCCCGAGCTTCTGTACCACCAGATACGTCGGAATTAGCCCTCCGCTAATAAACATCGTTACCGCGACCATAAAAATAAAAATGCCTCGACCGTAAAAATCTTTTCTGGAAAGTGGATAAGCACATAACGCTGTCATGATAACATTGATCATCGTACCTACTGTGGTATAAAGCAACGTGTTACCGTAAGTCCGCCATATTTCTGGATTTTTTAATACAACCTTATAAGCATCGAACGTGATATCCATCGGTATCCATTTGATCATGCCTCTTGTTACCAAATTGCCATCGCTGATCGACACGATAAAGATATAGTAGATTGGATATAAGGTGGCAAACACCAGCAGCACAAGAAACAATATGTTGAAGTTGTCAAAAATTTTTGAGCCGATCGAACCATGTTTGTTCATATCTACCTCCCCTTTCGTCTACCACAAGCCGGTTTCGCTGATTTTTTTGGAAAGCCGATTAGCCGATACAAGCAATATTAACCCCACAACCGCTTGGAACAGTTCAACAGCGGTAGCATAGCTGAAATCGCTGCCCAGCAAACCTCTTCGGTAGACATAGGTGGAGATGACATCTGCAGTTTCATAAGTCGATCCGTTATACAGTAGAATAATTTTTTCGTAACCGATGGCCATTAGTCTGCCGACATTCAGAATCAGCATGATGGATATTGTAGGTGCAATACCAGGCAACGTAATGTTCAGCAGCTGCTTCCAGCGGTTGGCACCATCGATGTTGGCGGCATCATACAATTCCTCGTCCACTGAAGTTAATGCAGCTAAATAAATAATCGAGCCCCAACCAATGCTTTGCCATACACCTGAGGAGATAAAAATGGTGCGGAACCATTCAGGCTTCATCAGGAAGTGAATCGGAGTACCTCCAAACCACACAATAATCTGGTTAACTAAGCCGTCTGTAGTCAGGAAGTTGACGAGCATCCCGCACACCACAACAGTAGATATAAAATGAGGCAGGTAGCTAACGCTTTGCGCGAATTTTTTCAATCGCTGGCTTTTTAATTCATTTAACAACAGCGCCAAAATGATCGGAGCCGGAAACGCCCAAAAAAGTTCATACACATTAATCAGCAACGTATTGCGCACTAGCTTCCAGAAGTAAGGGTCAATCAAAAACTTATTAAAGTGATCGAAGCCCACCCAAGGACTGGCGGTGATGCCTTTAACAATGTTGTAATCCTTGAAAGCAATGATGATTCCGTATATCGGCCAATAATGAAACAATACATAGTAGCAAAAGGGCAAGAAAAAAATCATATACAAGTATTTGCTTCGTTTCATATTACGCAAGGCAGGATAGGTCTTCATTCGCGAAACGCCGACCTCCTGCTGAACCTTGGACTGCTGGATAGGAATCCCTCCCATATGACTAGTGTTACGAATCGATTTCTCCAATGCTTTCGGTACTTGGTAACCGCTTCCGTGATTTCATTATAGAGAATGGTTTTCGCTCTTGGAAAGAACCGATGCAGTTTGCCATGGTGCACTTTTCGCACAAATCAGCCCATGAGTCATATTTCGCAGCATGTGCATATATCGCACAAAAGGCTGATGTTTCAGGCAGGGCGCGGGTTTATCTCATTCAGGCTATTCCAAAGAATGGACCCTTAAACATGAAAAGCTGTCCATGAAAGTAGATACTTCTACTTTCAGGACAGCCTTAACCACTTCATACTTAAATGCGCCGTATCCCATCACGGGTAACGGTCAATTTCTCGTACCCACCTTCGGTGATTAGATACGTATCTTCAATCCCGACGACACCTCGCCCAGGGAAGGTGAACTTGGGCTCAATCGCGATGACCATGCCGGGCGCCAGCGGGTATTTGAAGCCCTTGGCGAGAACAGGCAGTTCGTCGATTTCGAGCCCGATGCCGTGACCAAGGAACTTCACTTGGTCAGCGCCATACCCCATGAAGTGGGCGCTCAGCCCAGCTTCCTGCACTTGATCCAGCGCGAGCAGATACAAATGCTCAGCAATCGTACCCGGCTGCAGCCTCGCTTCCGTGGCGTGGAGGACCTCCTCCGCCACGTCATAAGCTCGCTGCAGCTCAGGGTCTAGATCCCCGATCACGAGCGTACGCGTCTGATCGATCAAGTATCCGTCGATGGTGCAGCCGATATCGACGAGGATCGGTTCGCCGCGCTGAATCAGCGCGCGGCCCGAGCTCTGCGGGCTGGACGGGTGGAGCCCCGTGCCCCCGGCCGGCCCGTCAAAATAGGTGGGCACCGCTGCCGAAGCGCCTGACGCGACCATTCCGGTGATTAACTCGGAATTGTACGCGCGCATGCGCATCAGCCCTTGGTGCCCGCGCAGTCTGAGCTGATGCTCGATGAGCGCCATCAGCTCAACCTCCGCCATCCCCTCACGAATGTGGGGGATGACTGCCTCCAGCGCGTCGTCGACGACGCGCGCTGCCTCCCGAATCGCCGTGACTTCGTCCGGCGATTTGATCATGCGCTGCTCTCGCACGAGCAGCGAGCCGTCCTCCCAGACCGCGCCGGGCAGCGCGGTCTGCAGCTTCACGTACAGCTGGACGGGTAACACGTCCAGCTCCGTCGCCACACGCAGCGGCTCAGCCGCCGCTGCGTCAGCGCCGCCCATGCGAGCGCGCAGCCGCTCGCCGAGCGTCTTCCAAGACCCGAGCGCTTCGACGGCCGCTGCCGCTTCCTCCTCCGCCCGGACCAAACTACGACGGACGAGATAGATCACTTCGCCATCCGTCGGAATGAACAAATACCCTGTCTGCATGGAGCCGCAGTAGTAATATATATCGACATTGTGCGTGACCAGGAAGCCTGACCACCCTCGCTTACGCATCTCATCTTGCAGCCATTGCTGCCTTTGCTGAAAAATCGTCATCGTAATCGACTCCTATACGCCGTAGATTAACACCTCACCTCCATTATACATCTAAATAACCTTTATCGCTCTAACGGTACTCTTTCTCCACTAGCTACATCTACCAACTCCAGTAAATAACTGGATTTCCTGTATCTATTTTGTCCACTTTTGGGCTCCTTTGCAGAATAACTGGATTTCCTCCAGCTATTTCCCTCGAATTTTGCGTAATTGAGTGTTTACGAGGAAATTACCTGTACATTTTCCATCTATACTCAAATTCATATCTTCTTCACTCGAATTAGCTGTATGTTTTCCAGTTAAACTGCGTGAGGGATGAGCGTAGGCGAGATTGAGAGTGAGAGTGAGGGAAGGCAAGACAAGATGAGATGAGGTGAGATGGGCTTACCTCAATAAACCATCTCCGCAGAAGCCTTAATCGTCCAAGTAATCGGCTGCAAAACCGAGTACGTCCGCGGAAAATCCAACCGAATAAACATAATGACCCCAGGTCGTTCCAGCGTGACCGTGTAGTCCTGCGCATCATCTCGATACGTATAGGGAAATATTTCCCCTTCATTAACAATCTTAAATAAATCAACTACCACCGTGCTCTGCAAAAACGTATCCGGCAAGGGCTCATTCTCCGCACTTAAGCGTAAATTGGACTGTAAATAGGCCATCGCAGCCTCTCTAGCTTTCGCCTCATCAATCGCATGAATCCCTTGTGCAAGCTTCGCTGCATCACTTTGTTGAGCAGCGGCATGCACAGCATTGTTCAGCCCATGTTTTCCCTGAAACACGGTATGCATGGCTAACTCTTCATCGGTTTGAAGGCCATACAACGACATAAATACAACGCTCATTAACACCATTAATAGCAGCTTATACACGCCATTCCCTCAACTCTCACGGCACATATTCACTCATCTTCATGCCCGTCGCACCCATTCGATCGGAAGCCAGCGGCACCGAAATGCCGACTAGCTGATCAATGACAAAAAGCCGCTGATACGGATATGTAATCGTTAACTTCAACCCCGTTCCTCGCCAGACTGGCGCACTTGCATCCGTTCCACCAACACCTGAGTTGGTAGCCACCATATACGCAAGCTCATCAACCAAGAAACCTCTTTCTGCCATACGCTCCCTGGATTCGGCAATCATCGCTGCATTGATATACCCATGGCCGCCGTTCGCTCCAACCTCGAGCAAATAATCCACTTCCTTTTGCAGCACGGCCTGTCGAACAATAATGATATGCTTGTACACCGGTGCGAACATGAACCAACAGAGCAGAGTCGCAAATAGTATAAACACCAAAATCTGCTTCATGGATTAATCCGCTCTATAGATCCACTTATTCTAGCCCCGCTATCGCTAACCTGTCTGCGCGTTCCCGTGCTTCCCCCAACAACATCCATATAAATGCCGATAACAACAATCATCAAAAGTACTGTAATAAGAATGGATCTCATACACCGCCTGCCTTTTCTAAGGTTGAAGTGCCGTAATATTCGTGTTCGCTGTCGTCCCATGGGTCCCGATATTCCTTCTCATACCTGTTGAGCCATCATTAATAATCGTTGTAAACAATAAAGCCACCACAATCAGCATCATCACCGTTACCAAAATATTTCTCATCTTCTTGCTCTCCCATCGCATGTTAGTTAATTGCATCAAATAATCGTTGCCCTTCGGCGATCCAAGGGTACATAAACACCCGGAACGTATTCAGAATCGGCAAACCCGCAAGTACAAAAAGCACATACGATACCGTTTCTTTCTTGCTGTCGCGAATCAACTCCATCTTCTCTTTGTAATCCTGAATGCGTTGCTTCAGCAACTCATAATAGCCCCCATGCTCATTCAACCTGAGCGCATTCAGCGTTTCGCCAAAGCTATGGGCTTCTTCCGTTCCTAGTCTCTTTTTAAAATGGGAAATCGCCTCTTCGGCCCCTTGATACCATTCATTGAGCAGCAGCTGAACATGAGCTCGAATCGACGTCGTTTGACCGACACATAAGGACAATTTGTCATGCAAATTCAATTTTGAATCATTGTAGTATAAAAGCTGTCGACTGATCGCATAAATATCCCGCACGATGCGCTGTGATCGTTTTTCTTTGAGCTGTGCAAGAACCTTGCTATCCCATATAAGAAAAATCGACACGACTGCCGCTCCAACTAACACATACGCAGGCTGCATATGCACGGCGATCCAAGGATGCTCGAAAGCCGCATATCCCATACCACCTACTAGCATTGTTCCTGCTAAAAGCAATCTTCTCGCACCCTCATATAGGTTCGCATTCAGCCAAATCCCACATCCCAACAACAATTGGCGCTTCGCCTCTACAGCTTTCGTACTCATACACAGCATTTTATACAACAACGGGGGGATTTCGGCCTCTTTTAACGTGCTCTTTACTTGTAAAGAACGCCATCTTCTCTTGCGCGTTGGTATGTACCTTAGGCCCTGGTAAATCATGATCATAAAAAGTATAAATAATAGCAAACGCGAAGCGTACTGCAGCATTAACAGCTGGGTATTGACCATAACCACAGCATTCACCTCCTCACATTCTTCGCATAGACAAGTAGATGCCCATCAGAAACGATACAAAAATCAGCAAAAGTGCATCCAAAATCATATTCCGACCAGCGGGATCGATCACATAATATAAATAGGCGTTATCTGCGTTTACTTTAAAGTTAATCCACATGAATAAGACCATAAAGCCGATTGGTGTAAAATTGGCGATGCGAATTTCCAATAGTCGATTTCTTTCCATCTGATCAAAACGTTGTGCTTTACGCATGTCGGTGATCAGTTCCTTCAAGCTATCTCCGACAAAGCTTCCCTCCTTTAAGGCCACACGCATGATTCCTGTAAAATAGTCCGCCCAGATGTGACCAAGCGTTAGGTTGAAAATCCTCAAGCTTTCTTCGGTATCCCTTTGCGTCATTAAATGGCGATATAATTGCTCGAATACAGGCTTAATCGGGTACAAAATACGATTTTCCTCTATACAATACTTCAGCGCAATCTTCATATTCTGATTAGGGTCCATCATGTAAGACTGGAAAAACACTTCAACAGCCGGAAGAAACTCTAACCTCGTTCGCAATCGGACACTTACCAACTTCACCCGAAGCAGTAAATACGGCAGCGAAGTGCCAATCACCGTCATAATAAGCGCGCCTTTGAAGGTTTGAAAAAACACGCCCCCAGCCAACAAGCCGAATAACAACCCAACAAAACTTATTGTGAGCACGGCTTGCATGCTTAGTCTTGATTCGACGGATTCCAGCAACTCCTTGATATGCTTATATATCCCGCCCCATGTCTCCAAATAAGTGGTTATTCGCGCGCTAACTGTGGCATTTCTTACATAGTGCAATCTGAACCTAGCCTTGCGTTGTCGGATAAGCAGCTCTAGCAGAGCTTGAAAAACGACATAGATGAGCACAAATAACAACAAGAGAAAGACATATTTGGCGAGAATCACGGCTCAAATCCGCCTTCTTTCCCTTCATTTTCAATAAATCCGTGCTCCGTCAACAGCGAATGCTGCACGCGATCGGCTTTCCTTATTTTTCGCGATGCATGAAGCGACAATTTCCCGGGAAATGTCCATTTGCCTGTCGAGTTGTCATAAAGTGCTAAATCCGTGACGAAAACGCATTCATTTTCATAGCGGTATTCGACGATTCGCACAATCTTTCTTTTCCCGAGAACAACTTGCATTTCAATGCCGATATGTGTCACAAATTCCGTAATCCTTTTCGTCAAACGCTTCGAATCCATCCCTCTGCCATCCAGCATACACATGTCAGTAATCGCATCTGGTACATCTTCCAGCTCACTCACATGGACAGTCGTCAAACTGCCCTCATGACCACGTGTACAAGCGCGAACATACAAATTGGCATCTTCATCCCTAATTTCTGCGTGACATATGCGCTTTGGAGACTGCCTTAATGCTAGCTTAAAAGCCTGCAAACCCGAATGCCTCGGATCCTCCTCGTCTATTTCGTATTCGACGATATTTTTATGAGGAAAATCTCGCTTTAAATTCAACTCAAATCGCGATTCGATTGTAATTATTCGTTCGTTATCGTCCATTTCGGCAATAAGCGCCTTAATTAAATTGGTTTTCCCCGAATTTGTCGGCCCAATGACAACCATATTGAAATACGTGTGAATAAAACAACGAAGTAACACTTCCATGCGGGAATCCATTGTGGCCAGTTCTGGGGAGGCAAGCGAGGCTAAATCAAATCTTTTTACAGTGTAGAAGCGAATCGTTAAGGTGGGTTCAGCCGTAAATCCGAAACCTGTCATCGTCACACGCGAACCATCCTGCAGAACAACCTCCGCCCAACGCTTTCTAGGATTGAGGGTATCGTGGTTAAATAACACTAAATTTTGTTGAATTCGCTCTAATTCTCGGATAGAAGGAAGCTCATAAGATGAAGGTGATGCCTTTCCTCCACGCACTTCAAAAATTTGCTTCCCCACAACCTGTATCTCTTCTAAGCCTTCCTTCTGTTTGAGGACGAGTTCAAGGACATTTAAGCCGATAATTTCGGCAAAAATCGCTTCAGGCAATGTCGTATACCCACTAGTCCTAGGCGGGATATCTGAAAGTCTCCTTTTCGACACGAGATCATGAATAATGGCCAGCAGCTTGCCACGATCCTCTTCATAGCCCAGAATTGCGCGATTCAGCGTTTCGTTATACAGTTGTTTTTCAGTCTCTGATCGGCCTTTCAAGGCAACAAGCTCACTACGAATCTCCTGCACCCATTGCTGGAAAAAGGCTTCCTCACCTGTGCCCGCTTGATCCTGACTGCTTCCGTTCCCACGCACTTCGTTAGTCCGTTCGACCACACTATCGCTTAGATCACTAGCACCAGCTGCCTGTAATGTCGGGTAGCGACCCCATCCAACCACAGCCTCTTCCGTCCTTCGTTCATGCATGTAGGTAATCATCGAAAACCTTTTCCCACTCACTCCCTTACCCTCCTGATACTGATTTAACTGACCGCGCGTTTGCCGGCGATAAGCTTTTGGAACCATGTTTCCTGCCGTTCACTCGTCCTCTGTGGCAGTTTGTAAAAATCAGCAAATTTACGCGCTACTGCCTTCACCTCATGATGCATGGGATGCGTTGGGTTCAGCAGTTCCATCAGCTTACCTTGGTTGCAACGCGCAAGCGCATCTCCATGTCGACTGACATGTCCAATTAAGTGAAGCTGCGTTTCTTTGCGAATATCTTTGATCGTGAACTCGCTTTGCTTCGCATGGCGATCCGTTTGTACAGCCATCAGCTCGAAAGCATCTGGTTGCAAGCCAAATACAGAACCAACCTGCCTAATCCACCTCGAGAAATCCTCCTGAAAATGTGCAATATCCCCAGTCGTGACGACAATTTTGCTATCTGCTTCCAGCAGCCCGCTTACCGTCGCCGCATTATCCCAATACGCGCTAACTTCGATGATGCAGATGTCAAAAGCGCCTCGCGCCACACGAAGTAAATGGATAATTTCCGATGGCGTGAAGAATTCCGCCTGCTCACGCAGCATATTGCCATACAGAATATGTAGGCCATGTGCCTCTTTCGGCTTATCACAAACGTGGAGCAACCTTTCTGGCGTTAAGCTTTGCGCCTTCAGTTCCGCTCTCAATCCATCTAACGTAAAAAAGTGTTCTTCACGCCCTAAATATCGATGAAGCTTTGAGCTTTTGAGATTCAAACACAAATAACCTACTTTCTTCGAAGTTTCCATCGCGAGTGCACAAGCTACCCCAAAAGACGCCAACGTCGTACCAATATTCGGTGTAGAGCCAACAAACGTAATTAATTTACCAGAAAGCGACTGATTGGATTGACCGCCGTTTGACCCATCAACCCATGCGCGGATTTCATCCGCAATCACAGCCGTACTGCGTCCTGGAAGAATATAATCTAGCTTCATCAACTTGCACATTTTCACATACTTCTCATTAATTGAAGCATCGTGATAATTCGAAAGTAACACCATGATTTTCATCATTGGCTCTTGTCCCTGCATGCCTTCAAGAAACTCTTCCAGCTCCCCGTACGTGAGCTCCCGATCCGAAAGAATGACATGGGAGTAAGATTGCTCCATTGATTTAGGATGTAAATCATTCGCCTCACCAAATATTCGCCACCCAAACGGTTTGGCATACACCACATTCGTAAGCTCATCAATTAATCGCTGATCTGTCGACACCAGTCCGATTTGCACTTGGTTTCACCTCTCTTTTTGCCGAAATACATCCTACTCCTGGACTTGAATCGACGTGGAACTAAACGCAATGACCAGCTTCGCCTTCTTCGCTGAGCATAATTGATCGATCTGGAGCCATTCGTTTTCCGTCAAATTCAAATTGATCTGATCTATGGCACCATTGGCTTCCAGTCTGGAAGTATACATCTTTTGCTCGTCTCCCTGGGCTTTGGATAGTAAATTGGAGTTCTTCGGGTTGTCTACCTCCACATTGGCGGATGACTTCACAGAAGCCACCGTAATTTCCTTCTCACCAAACAACCTGCGTGAGCTGCCATCGCTACCTGACACGTACATACGAACCCGATCTCCTGCACGAATACCATTCGAAACCGTAAGCAGGTACTCTTTGGGTATTTGAAAAGTTGCCTGTTGCTGATTAGGAAGGAGATGATAACGATTCAACTTCCACTTCAGAATAGGCTCCTGTGTGCCTAAAGGAATCATCGATTCCTGTCCAACAACATCTGTAAGCTTCGTCATCATACTCGATGTATAGCTACCTTTCTGAATCGCCTTGAACTCGACCATATCGGCATGAATAAACTGCCCCGCTCGAATAAAATCCTTCGGCACCACAACCTGAACGGTCTGCTGCAGCTCGACCTGATTCACTTGCAACACATACACCCCGTATACGAGCAATCCAGCCAGCAATGCCGCAACCACACTAATCAGCAGGCTTCTCCTGCGATTCAATCGATCACCTCCTTCCTTTCTCCTACGAACACAACGAAAAAAACGCAAACCCCGGAGAATTCATCTCCGAAATTTGCGTTCTTCGCAAATCAAACTATATCATCATAAGTTCGAAACAATATACTAAAAGTATCACATAAACTTCCAAATTTCAACATCTATTTACAATTATTTCGGGATTCTCAAATGAAAGCGCCTTACTCTATTTGTTATATCCGAGCGCACGCATGATAAATGTCGTGGTTTGCCCAATGAGCGTTTCCAAATCCGGACGTTCCTCTGTAAACATCGGTTCGAAGAACTCTCGTTGCTTGTAAAAAAACATAGCTCCTAACACAAACATAAGCGTACTATCCAGCGATTCAAACTCATAGAGCCCATCTTGTCTGCCCTTGTCCAATAAATCACGAACCTTTTTCCACAGCGGGAAAACAAGCTCTCTCATTTTATCCACACGTGGGGTAATCGTGATAATCTCCATTTGAATCAAGCTAATCATCTGCGGATCTTCATTTCGAATCTTGACAACTTCACTAATCACCAGTTGGATACCCGCAAGCGGATCTTCCACTTTAAAAAATTCGGTTAATTTATCTGCAGGGAAAAACTGTTTAAATATTTCATGGAAAACGCTCTCTTTTCCACCAAAATAATAGGAAACCAGAGCAACGTTGGCCCCGGCCTCCTCACATATTTGACGTACGCTAGTGGCATCAAATCCATGCTGTGCAAACAGCTTTTTCGCGGCCAATAGAATTTTCATTTTCATATCTGACTCTTGATGAACCATGCCTAGCGCCCTCCTAATACTTAGTTAAGCGTTTGATGGAACACGACCTACCGCTGGAACTGTCTTTGTTTTTTTCGCAAATACAACCAATATATCAATGACAAGCGCCACCGCGGCAATCAAAAATAAGAAGCCAATTTCGCTTCCAACACCAGGTCCACCGAACAAAATATTCATCAACCCGTTCACTGCATACGTTGCCGGGAAGAAATTACTGATCGAATGATAGAAATCTGACAGAAGCTCTCTCGGTACAATCGCACCTGATGAGACCAATTGAAGAGATAGCATAGCAATGTTAAATAGCATCCCTGCGTTCCCAAACAATGTCAAAAACATTTGAGCAACCAAGGCAAACGTTAATAAGAACAACGATTCAAAGCCCCAAAGAGCAACAAACCCTTTATCTACATGTCCTCCTAACGAAACAACCATGATGGCACTGATGAGTCCAACCACAATCGCAGCAATCACCGTTATTCCGATTCGTGCTGCCAGTTTTTGCGTTTTAGACAGAGAAGCACCTAATAGATTGGTTGAAACGCTGAAGTTCATTCCCATAATCATCGTACCTACAATGGAAGCTAGAACGAGCATCATCGGCAGCATTTGATTCGGCATATCCTTTACTTTATTGGTACTTTGGATGTCTGAACTCACCTTACTCGCCAACCCTTGTGCAATCTGAGTCGCTTGCTCAGCTGGAAGCTGTGGATTCATCTGTGTCAAGACAGCCGATGCCCCTGCCGCCACTGCCTCTTTATTTACCGTTGCCGTAATGTTCCCCGCCACAGCTTGCATGACTGACTTCGTCATAGACGGATTTGACTCATTCACCGTATAGGTAATCGGTGCTGTCTGTCCTGGCGTTTGCATTTTTTTCGAAAAATCCGGTGAAATATGCATAACCATCTGCACTTCACGCATATTAAGCTTGCTCTGTGCTTCTTCATTCGACGCGATAACTTCCGTTTTAAAAGGGAGATTGCTCTGCAAACTTTGAACAATTTTGCCACCCATAGCTTGATCTTCATTAACGATCGCGATTTTCAAATTCTTCGTATTATCCGAAACTCCCGAATACCCGGTCATCCATATGATGCTAAACAGCAGCTGAAACGTAATCGCTGTAATAATCCCTACCTTAGTTGTTGCAGGCTTCAAAAAAGCCGCTATTGACGGTCCCATTTCTACCACTCCTTTTATTAAACAATCATTTAAAACAACTGTTTAAATAATACGGTAGTAAAGATATTTTGTCAACAACACACTAATTTGACGTCACGTTAACTAAATAATGAGGTAAAGGACTATCGGTGTAATGTTCGATAGCCCTAAGTTTAATCTTATTTATTAATAATAGCATTATCACTTATTTACTAGATAAGCCGCTACTTCAGCTAATCGTGAAGCGTAACCCCATTCGTTATCGTACCATGTTGCTACGGATAGGAGTTCTCCCTGTACTTGCGTCAGAGGAAGGTCAATGATGGAAGAATGGGAATCGCCTACGATACGGGAAGATGCCCATTCACCTTCTAAAACATCCAAGACTCCCTTCAACTGGCCATCTGTGGCGGCACTGCGGAAAATATCGTTTACTTGTTGTGCCGTACACGGATTTTCCGTAACAAGGTTTAATTCAGCAATGCTTCCGGTACGAGTCGGAATTCGATATGCCTTACCTGTAATCTGTAAATCGTTCCATATGAATTTAAGGGCTCTTGCGGCCCCAGATGAAGAAGGAATGATATTTTCCGCAGCGGCCCACGAATCCCGACGATCCTTCATAGGCTGATCCGTAAGTGATTGCGTGTTTGTATAGGAATGGACGGTCGAGAATAGACCATATTTGATCCCGAAGTTTTCTCTTACGATTTTGACGACTGGAGCCAATGCATTTGTCGTACAACTCGCCATACTAATGATTTTGTGCTTTTCCGGGTCGAAACTATCTAGATTTATCC
Organism: Paenibacillus sp. LjRoot153; assembly: GCF_964253085.1. NCBI lineage: Bacteria > Bacillati > Bacillota > Bacilli > Caryophanales > Paenibacillaceae > Paenibacillus > Paenibacillus sp. LjRoot153. Next base: position 1,166,056 of record NZ_CAXUQH020000001.1, on the reverse strand, counting down.
CTTTTAGCAATACAGCATCACAATCTTCAAGGCTCTTACTTGGTCCACTAACCAGTACTCGATTTGCACCGCGATCCAAATGGACTTGAGCAATAGCACGGGTAACGGCTCGGCCTGTACAGTCGATTACCAGATCCACATCCAAGGCCTTCCAATCCGGAACTTCTTTAGACGAATTGATAAACTGAATTTCCCGTCCGCCGATAACCATTAGACCATCCCCTCCGGAGACACCTTCTGGCCAGCGTTTATAGTTAGTATCCACTTCGAAAAGAGCGGCAAGCGTCACTTCATCTTTAATATCTGAAATTGAAACCGGAACGAAAAGTTGATCCTGCAAAGCGACTCTTAATAATTGCCTTCCAATACGCCCAAATCCGAATATTCCTATTTTGCCCATAGTTAACCTCCATAGATTGTTGAATAAAATTTTCTTAGCCATCCATGATTTAAATGCCAAATTTATCCGGAATATACTCGATCCGAGACTCGGCGAAAATAGTAATTTGCTTGAGCTGATTGTCGTACGTAACAGGACCTTCTTTAACATAAAACCAAATTTTTTTCGCAGATTGATCATCATATTCCCGAAATAGAAACACATTTAATTCCTGTTTCCAACGGAGAATCTCATGAATATCCACGTTCTGTGTAATGTTTAAAGCAATTCTCCAACCCTGACCCATACGTCTCACCGAATATTCCATAGGTTGTTGTTCGGTATGAATAAATGTCCTACCTCCAACCGAATGCCTAACCACAAGTACCTCTTTCATACAAACCCTCCTATTCGTTCTTATGGAAGGTCAATCAGCATTAGAAATGCATCTTCCTCCGCCATGATGCTCAACTGAGCCAAAGATTCGATTCGAGCCGTATCCCCTTCACCTAACCGAGTATTGTTTACAGTGAGTCGTCCCTCGATGACGAAAAGGAATATCCGGCGTCCATCTTCCTGCCGAAAGGTAATATCTTTATCTTTATCCAATCTGCATAAATAGAGAGTTAGATCTTGATGGATTTTAACAATCTGCTCTGATCCCTGCGGATCGACGATGGGGAGCAAGGCATTCTTTAACTTCTCTGAATTGTACCTACGGGTTTCATAGGAAGGATCTAATCCCCGTACATTTGGCATGAACCAAATTTGAAGAATTCTCATCGATTCAGTCTCCGAAGCGTTATATTCAGCATGGACGACTCCGGACCCCGCGCTCATTCGCTGTACTTCCCCAGTTGTTGTTACTTCCATATTACCCAAGTTATCTTCATGACGAACGGACCCTGAAAGTACGATTGTCAATATCTCCATATCACTGTGCGGGTGGGCACCAAATCCTTTGCTAGGATCTACGTCATCGTCATTGCATACTCGCAAAACCCCAAACCCGGTGTTATCGGGGTCATAGTAATTGCCGAACGAGAAGCTTAGACGGCTGCGCAACCATCCCTGATCTACGTTATACCGGGAATCAGATGGGAATACTTGGATCATTTTAGAACTCCCTTATCAGCTATTTAAATTGTTAAAACAAACTCACGAATACTTCATTCATTCCTATCAGGTTCCGTTCTTACTCCATCACACGTACTTGGATAGGTGATAAACCTTTTTCGATTTCTACACGGTTAGCCTCAAACCATTCCGGAAGCATTAGTTTTTGACCTAATACATCTGGCTGCTCATCAACTGCAAATCCGGGTGGATCCGTGGCGATTTCAAACAGTATGCCGCCTTCTTCACGAAAGTAAATCGCATTGAAATATTGCCGGTCGATAATGGGTGTAGGATGAAGACCGTGTTGCTCAACATGAGTTCTCCATGAAGCATGATCTTCATTATCCTTTGCGCGCCATGCAATATGATGAACTGTACCGGATCCACTGATGCCCCACTCCATTGCCGCAACGTTTACGTCGATAACATTACCAACACTCCCTGTCGATTTATAGCGAATAAAATCCCCTTCTTGGTTCACCTTTTGAAGACCCAAGACTTGCTCTAGAACATTTATCGTTTTCTCAGGTGCGGTACTATACAGGACAGCGCCGCCAAAACCTTTGATAGCTTTATCTACTGAAACACCACCGAACGACCACTGACTCAAATCCCCTTCCTCGCGCTCTACAATCTCTAGCTGTAAGCCATCCGAATCTGAAAATGTTAAGTAATTCTCATCAAACCTCGTCTTTAAAGAATAAGAAACATGAAAGCTTTCTAGGCGCGCTTTCCAAAAATCGAGTGCACCTAAAGGAACGACATATGTTGTAATACCGACCTGTCCTCCACCAATACGCCCTTTACGACCCAATTCATATGGGAAGAAGGTGATTACGGTACCTGGACGACCTGATTCATTACCGAAATACAAATGGTAAACTTCTGGAGCGTCAAAGTTGATCGTTTTTTTTACAAGTCTCAGACCTAGCACCCCTGCATAAAAGTTCACATTTTTTTGAGCATTCTTTACAAAAGCCGTTATATGGTGAATTCCTTCTGTTTGTTTTTCCATTTTGCTAACACTCCTCGCATGATCTTTCTGTTTTGTCCTATCATATTGAAATTATTATTTATGAACAATTCCATTATTTCTATATCATGTATAGTCATTAGCTATATCTTCAAGGGCGAAGCTAATATAATTTTATTTAAAAGAGGCTGTCCCAAAAGTCATTAAAATGACTTTTGGGACAGCCTCACTTGATACAGAAAACATTCTAATTATCGGCCGTTGCCCGGATGACTTCGAAAAACCAAGCATTTCCGGGTATACATACAACTAATTCTATTAGCAGAACAAAGCATCTATCAATTTGGTTTTCTCTATGGAACATATCGGGAATACTTATGTTATATAGAAGAACGATACTATAATTTTAATCTATAGAACGTATAGAAAAAAGAGAATTGATCGATATATTACGTTTCAATACTATAAGAGCATGCAACGGACTTCATAACTAGTTGTTTCAGATGCTGCCGTAACTAATAAAATGAAAGGTGGGATTCTACATGCTTAATGACAAAACCGATTTGCTTACTGCAGGTAACTCGGCCATCATCCTTATCGACCATTAACCACAAATGTTATTCGGTGTGCAATGTGCCGATAGACAGACCGTCATCAATAATACGGTGTGACTGGCTAAAACGGCAAAAGTATTCAATGCACCATCATCTTAACAACCGTTGTGGCTGTTACCTTCTCGGGTTCAATCCACCCGCAGATTCAAGAAGTTTTAGTCAAGAGACTTATGATGCCGTTATAGAAATTGCTATGCAACATGGCAGCGCTTACAGCGCGGGTGTATTTTATGCCCATACGATGTGGCGGGCACGAAGGGGCATTATGCTTGCCAAAATATAAACAAGTGGATACGGTGTCTGATATTTCAATAAAAAAGGAGCTAACAACCATGAAAAAATTACTTACAAGCCGCACAGTAACAACGCTAGCACTTTTAACTGCTGTCGTATCGACAAGCGCATTCGGATCTATGATCGTTGCAAAGGCAGAAACGCCTGCTGCGACTGCCGCTAGCAAAGACAAACCTGCCATTCAGGCAAAGGCGGTTCCGTCTCCAAGATTGCTGACTCCAACGAACCATACGCTGCTAATGATCGACCACCAACCGCAAATGGCAATTGGTACATCGTCGATTAATATCCAGGATTTGCGTAATAATGTAACTGGACTTGCTAAAGCAGCTAAGGCTTTCAATGTTCCGACCGTTTTGACAACGGTAGCTTCAAAGTCGTTCAGCGGACCGATTTTCCCGGAAATCCAAGCAGTATTCCCTGATCAGCAGCCAATCGACCGTACAACGATGGATGCCTGGGAGGATCAACGTGTTGTAGATAAAGTGAACAGCTATGGTAATAAAAAGCTAGTCATTTCTGGTCTATGGACAGAGGTTTGCGACTTATCAGCTGCGCTTTCCGCGATCGATCAAGGATATGAAGTATACATCGTTACCGATACTTCAGGCGGTGTATCAAAAGAAGCTCACGATATGGCCATTCAGCGCATGATTCAGGCTGGTGTGACACCAATTACTTGGGAACAGTACCTGCTTGAATTGCAACGTGATTGGGCACGTTCCGAAACGTACAAAGCGACAACAGATATTGCTAAAGAACACGGCGGCGCATATGGGTTAGGTATTTTTTACTCACAAGAAATGTTTGGCGGTAAAGAGGGACATTAATCGATAAGCAAGCAAAATTCTAGTCAGTAATTGATAAATGAAGCCATAGGAAGGAAGTGGATGAAAAGTGGTACTAATTCAGGTAAACGAATGGCTGGACGAATACAATGACTATATGCTGCTCTATAAAATGTTCGGTGATCAAATTTATTCTGATGAAGCAAAAGAAATATTGGAGAGCATGAAAAAGTATGTTGTGCTAGTGCTTGAACACTTAAAGCTTACAGCATCTTGTTAAAGAATTTTGCAGAAGTTTGATATTACCTGTTGCCATAGGAGGCCATAGCTCATGGTGGTCAACTCCCCTACATTCCTTCATTCAACCTGTCCATGAAGCGGAGGCCAGATATGCTGCCCGGCAGGATCTCCTCGTCCGTATGGATAGTACCTTTCCGACTCATGTCTAATTGCTGCCTTAGAAACCGAGTTTCTGCCTTCACGATACCATTTCTTCCAAACCTTAAGCTGTGTTGAATTATTTGTGGTGGCCATAGTAGTCTGCCAACTTTTTCGATTGTTCTAGAAAAAAGTTGATACATGGTTGAACCGAAGGATTGTTGTAATGATGTTTTTTAAAAATAAGCTTGATCTCACGAACAGGCGTTGGATCTACAAGACGAATCATTTTCAATTTCTGACCAAAAAAGCTTTCAATTAAAGAAGCAGGTAAAATAGCTACCCCCATCTTATGCAGTACCATAAAAAGAAGAATTTCCGCAGAAGTTGACTCAAACTTTGATTGCAAAGATTTGGTGATCTTATCGCTGAATGTATGAAGTTGCTCGATTACACTTATATCCCTAACAAATAAGGCAGATTCTAAATCTTCTAGCTCCTGAAAAGAAATAACGGTTCGATCTGCCCATGGATGATCCTCATAAACGACCAATGCTTGTTCTTCTTTATATAGGTGCATCATATGAATTTCTTTGTTTGGTTCATGATTGTCGGTAATGCCAATATCGATACTACTATTCAATAATTGCTGTGATGCATTCTCTTGACTGGAAAATTTTAATGTGATATCAGGATACTGTTCATGGAATTTCAAAAACCGGGGTTTTAAACAAAAAAAGTCCATAGACGAGATGCCTATCAAAAGTTTATTTGTTCGAGCATTGCGTAACTCGTAAGTTTCTTTCTTCGATTCTTCAATGAGCCTCATTACGAAAAGAGCTTTTTGGTAAAGTATTTCCCCGGCAGCTGTAATCTTTACCCCTCTACCAACTCTCTCAAACAAAGGGGTTCCAACTTCTCCCTCTAAAAATCGGATCTGTTGACTTAAAGTAGGTTGAGAAATCATTAAAACTTCTGCAGCCTTAGTATAACTTCCTTCTTTGCAAATTTGAATGAAATATTCTAATTGCCTGAACATGAAAATCTCACTCCTGTTTTCACAATAAAGTTGTAACGCACTTAAGCATTTGCTGGTTTGTTTTTGTCCTTCGGTTTCTTGAACATGGCGATTGCCCAGACACCTATACTCACCTGGCTGGCCGATTCTGTTATCCGTTAGCATAGGGTACTTTTCTTGGTGCTTCCCGTACTGGGTGTTCACCCGCTGGTGGTGATGAGCGTGATCGGGGTGATTGCTGGACTTTGTAAACATTATATCAAGGAACCTGTCATGTAATATATCCGCTAGATTTCAGGTAAAGGTTGCTGGATTTTAGGGTTGGTGCGTTGGGAACACTATGTGTGTAGTCTGAAAATATGAATAGCCCGCTTCTCGATTCGCGGAGCTGGACACTGGTTCGCCCAAGAGCACGAGATGTCGAACAGGCCTGGCCGATTACCTGAGCCTGTCTAAGATAAAAACCAAGGAAATCGACCACTTTTGTCTTGGTGGTGTATTTCTCAGTGGCCGGGGCAAATCGGACGTTCCCCTGGGTCTGTAACCCGTCGCTAAAACTGATCGACTCCTACTTGTAAAACCTTGTTTAAACTGGTTGAGACGATTAGATCTCGCATAACAAGCGATGTTATGGAACTATGAGCTGTTTTGGAGGTATTTTTGGGGTACAGCAATTTCACTAAGAAGAGAGAGCTTTTCATAGACTATGTGAGTTGTACTACAAAGAGGAATTTAAAGACCATAAACAACGAGGGGTCCAACTGCTGAATCTTAGGCATCTAACGCATCAATTTTGACTCGCTTACGCAAGTGTATGTACAGGTGGATCTAAGAAGCTTCGTCATGCCCTATATCTCGCTGTACTATGCGGTCTATAAAAGACTGGGAGCAAGATTCACTGGATTTATGACCTTCTAGTGAAACAATACAGGTTTATCGATTTAGTTTAGTCACTACATTTATCGTCCAAAAAAATAACCTTCCAGCATCCGCAGAGAAGGTTAAATAGCGCGCCTATTTTTCAGTATACCGTCATCCCAAACTAATTCAGAGGAAAATGTTGACAAGATATTAGCTGGTTTTAGCTAAGCGATTATCTTCAGCAATCTCCGTTACCACAGGCTCTGATATTGAGACAATGTCTACGATGTGGTCAAGACAACAAATCCCATAGTGTGTAAATGGACCTGGAATATCCTCTGTTGCAAAGGTTCCAACCGATCAAAATCCAGAGTCCTGCTAAGTTCAGTTCAATCATAGCTCACTTGGATTTCAAACAGCCTTCGCTGGCTTCGGTATTCCAGCGCTGTTACGCCTTCGGTATCCTTGAATATTCTCGTAAAATGTTTCACATTTTCGAATCCAACCTGATCACTGATTTCGTACACCTTCAAATCGGAGTGCACCAGCAGTTCCTTCGCCTTGTCCAGCCTTAAACGGCGAACATAGTTCGAGAAACTCTCACCGTAATATTCTTGGAAGGCTTGGCTGAAATACGAGTAATTGAGTGAGAAATGGTTGGACACGACTGCCATGTTCAAATCGTCGGCATAATGGGTCTGCAAGTAGGCGAGAACTTTTTGCATCGTATTTTGCTCCGTAGGCGCTTGCTCTCTCCGATCTTGGATAAACCGATCCAGACTATCGAGAAGCTGCCCAACAACTGCATAATAATGTTCAAATCGATCGAAATTCCCGATATGGCCAACTGAGGCGTACGGACTTAAGAGGCCAAGCACTCTGTTTCCGTATATGCGGAACACCTTGTCGAACAGCTCTTCATTGAGCAGCTGGCTGATCCGTTCCAGGTAGCCGATTTCACAGCAGCTAATGATACGAACATCTAGAATTTGATCGAGGAGCTGTTTCATTTCGTTCCCGCGTCCCATTCCCATGAGATTCGATAATCGTTGAATCAACTCAACAGGAACGACATGCCGCTCATTGCGCTCACTTATGCTGGTGTAGTCCAACACATCGAGTTCTGGAAGCACAATACTGTATTTTAAGGTTTGCTTCGCTTGACTGTATGCCCACCTTATCTGCTCTATCCCATGAACAGACTCGCTAATCGCGATTCGCAGCTGCGGCTCATATACACTCAACCTCCACCGTTCCGCCAACTGGTAGAACATAACCGGATCGCGTGCAATCATAATCGTTCCGCCTTCTCCATCTCGCGTGAGCATCCAATCCATATGCCCTTGTAACAGCTCAGCGATTTGATTCCTGAAAGCAGCAGCATCCGTACTGCTAGGCTGTGATCCTCCAGCGCGTCGCGTAAGCAAGCCCAGCGTATATCCAGCCTCCAACCAGCTAAGGCCGGCCTGCTTCAGCTTGTTCTGTGTTATCGTTTCACCCGCATCCTTCTGGGTCAAATGCTGAGTAACTAGCTCGGCAGCAATAAGGCTGGCATCTTTACCCGCCTTGTCTGCTTGCTCTTCTCTCATCCTTATGTCCCGCATTAATCGTTCCAGGACGGCAAACAATTCCTCCCGCTTCACAGGCTTCACGAGATAATCCTTCACGGCAAAACGAATCGCCTTCTGCGCATATACAAAATGATTATAGCCAGACAGCAGCACAATCTCGGGCCTTATGGGATGCTCTTCCAGTTGCTCAAGCAGTTCGATACCATCCATGATGGGCATCCGAATGTCCGTGAACATAATATCCGAAGGCTCCTGGCGAAGCAGCTCCAGCGCCTCCTGTCCATTCTCGGCAAATCGGTAGTTGAACAGATTAGGAAACTGCCTCTCAATCACCGATTGCAAGCCCCTCCGAATGATCTTCTCGTCGTCGACGATCAGCAAGCTAATCATGGATGTCCGTTCCCCCTCCCATGACCCGATATGGCAAAGTCATGATAATGCATGTATAGCTTCCTTCCTGACTCTTGATCTGAATCCCATATTCCGTCCCATAGCTCATTACTAGGCGTTGGTCCACATTACGCAGACCGATTCCATTGCTGTCGTGGTTATCTTTGCGAACGAATAATTGCCGGACATCCTGGTAAATGGACTCTTCCATTCGGAGCATTCGGTTCAATAAGCCTAGCTTCTCTTCCGATATGCCGCAGCCGTTGTCAGTGATCTCTATGACACAAGCTTTATCACGCCGGACGGCAGAGATCGTAATGACAAGATTTCCGTCGCTGGAATGCATGCGGCTCGTCCCATGCTTGATTGCATTCTCGACTAGGGGCTGCAGTGACATTTTGAGCGATTCCAGCTTGAGGCATTCCGGTGCAATCGACAATCGGAGATCAAGTCTTCCATCATAACGGATGTTCATGACGGATACATAATGCTGGACCTGCTGAATCTCATCGCTGAGCATCACGTGATCCTGCTTCCATTCCAACGAATACCGCATCATACCGCCTAGCGAGGTCATTATGTCCGATATAAGGTACTGCCCTTCAATCTCCGCCAGCATCTTGACGTTCTCCAGCGTATTGTAGAGAAAGTGGGAATCGATCTGGTTCTTCAGCGCCCGAAGCTCGGCTTCTTTGCCTGCCGCCTGCCTAGCTGCCTGCTCTTGAATGAGCTCGTTAATTTTCAGAATGAGCTTATGATAATGCAGGCCCAGCTCTCCTACCTCATCGGTACCGGTTATTGGAGGCAGCTCGACGTCGAAGTTACCGCTTCTTACCTGTTCCATCGATTCTCTTAACGCCTTAAGCCTGCGCAAAATCATCGCCTGCATCGAGTAAGACAGCAGTACGAGAAATGCCACTAGTAACGAAATGAGTACAATATAACGAACTCTCGATTGGTGAATACCTTCCATCGTATCCGCAAGACTAACCATATTGACCAGATGTACGTCAATCGATGGAATATAGCTCTGAATCGCCAAGTAGGACTGCCCTTTAACCTTGAACTGTACCGTCTCGTGATCTGTATTACTCGTCAGCTTCACGCTGTTCATCAATTGCTCCGCGCTGTGCTGCTCGAACACAGGTGAAGCCTTCAAGCTGAATACCTGTCTGCTCCTTGTTACTACGACTAGCTGGGATTTCATGTCCTGCACACTACTGAACGTTCGAGAGAAGAAATTCGACAGCTTCATCGATATCTCTAGAATCCCGTTATGTGTTGCGTTGTCCGCATATTTGAATTCCTGCAAGTATGTCATGAAGGGCTCATTCGGCGATGGTTCGGATGGCGCACCGGTGAGGACGACGTTATCCTGTATCTCCCACCAGGGCAAACCGCTCTGATTTATCACCTCATCATGCCAAGGTTTGTCCTGAATACGTGATTCCTGTAGGATGACTGGCCAAATCTCATTCACATAAGGGTTGTCCGTGAACAACCGGACATTCGCAATTCGTGGATTGTTGAACAGAAAATATTGAAAGCTGTTGACCACATCCTTCTTAATATGAAGAACATGTGCTGTATCCTGAATTTGTTCAATTTGCAGAAAATTGTTCATTTCCCGATTGGATAATGCAAGCTGACCGGTCCATCCCATCAGCTCAATGTTATTCTCAATGTTTATCTTCTCGACCGCCAGCACATTCTCGTTGTTCTTCGTCAATTCTTCCATTGCCTTGGTGGAATCTTCATTGAGCGTATACCAGGAGAATAGAACAACCGGTATGAAGATAACGAACACAAATGACAGAATCAGTTTGACTTGAAGCGAAAGTTTAAACGTAAATGCACGTATCCCCAATAACCAACGGATTACCGCGAATCCCATCTCCTGCTTCACATCCTGCTACTTCCTCTATAAAACTATTGATTGAGCGACGACTTCAGCTTCTGTACATTTCGTTCATAGGCTGCTTGGCGGCTAGCTACAATGGCTTCATACTCGTGATCCTTGGTAATGCTGTTCATGAATTCGGTGAACAGTTGATCGAATTCAGCATCCGAGTTGGACATCAGCAGCTTTGGCAGCGTCTCGGCCCAGAGCCGCGTGTTTCTGCCCTCTGCAATACCTTCTTTCGTCGTCGGGTCCGGATCCAGATTGTCGAACTCGGTCATGCTGATCGTCTTGCCCCTCGTCCAATCGGCAATTTGTTTGGCAGGCTCAGCATCCATTCCCGTCATCCATGCTAGATTCTTGTTCGTATCCATTAGCATCCAATACATATAAGAACCGCCATATTTTCTATTGAACGCTTGGCGGTCGGTGTTGAGCAGATGCATGACCTCCGGCAGGAACTGATCTTTGCCGTCTATCGTATCGTAGGTAACGCCCTTCTTTCCTAAGAACAGATCCTTGTTTCCCTCTTCGCTGAGCAAATAGCTGAGGAAGGCAATTGCCCGTTTCTTATCCTTGACGTTCTTCGAGATGAGCGTCACCGTCCAACCGGAGACGCCATTTCCTGCAAGTGTTGGCGCATCATGCGCATCATTCGCCGGACCATCAATCGCGATATACACCTTATTTGGGTCCTTCTGATACAACGCTTTATTAATCTCTGAAAAATCAGACCACTGATACAGCATGGCAAAATAACGCCCTTGCGATATTTTTTCATCCTTCTCCAGTCGTTTTTCATCAATATAGACATCTGTCGGCATCAGCCCGTCCTTATTCGCTTGGCGGAACACCTTCAGCCATTTCAGATAGGTTGGATCGCTTCGACGGTCGTAAAGTTTGCCGTTTTTCTGCTGCGGAATTGCTAGGAAGTTCTGAAGATACGCTTCCAGCGAATAGTTACCGGTTTCCGTAAATTCATGCAGGCCAATCGGAATGAGCGGATGGCCATCCACTTCAGGAAACTTCTCCTTCGCAGCCTTCAGAGCGCCGAGAAACCCTTCCGGCGTGCTCATATCTGGCTTCCCAAGTGCTTCATACATGTCTTTCCGAACAACAAATGTCTGATTAGATGTAAAAAGCTGACCATATTTTCGATAATCCGCAGGGGATGAAGATGCATTCGGGTAGCCATACACATTGCCGTTAGCCTGTGTATACCAGCTAAGTTTCGCTGGGTCTGCGACTTTAAAAAAATAAGGATCATACTGGTCCGCTAGCTCATTCAATGGAAGCACCATATCTCCCTTGATCATCTTCAGCGCGGAATCCTCGTACCAGCCTAGCGTTATGAAATCAGGAAGCGACCTTGCTGCCATCATCGTGTTGAGCTTCTCGCTGGCATCGCCAGCAGGCATGATAAAGTTCAAGCTGACGCCAGTCTTCTTCGTTATATAATCGGAAACGACGTTTCCTCCCCACTTGCTAGTGAACCAATCGAAATTGATATACCAGTCAAACGTAATCGGTTTCGTGTCTAGCTTCCAGGCAGGCTCATCCGGGGAAGGCTTCGTTTGAGAAGCATCTGCCTTCATAAGATTGGCGTTAGAGTTCGTATGATCCTCAGCAGTGTTCCCAAAACAAGCCGCTAACGTCAAACACATCATCATAGCTAGCAAAAGTATTGCTGATTTACGCATTTTACCCATTCATTATGCTCCTTCGTCTGTGTAGGTTGGCGAACTTAATGTCCTATGTATAGGAAAGTGGTGATCTTGCCAAACGCAAACAGGCTTTCAGCCATGCAGAACCATCCTGCTAGTATAAAGGTTACTGCAAAAAAAATAAAGAGCTTACATTTTAGGTAGGGTTACTATATTTCAGGTTTCTTAAGCCGCCAACGCTAAACGAGCATGACAAGGAAATATTCCTTCGTCATGCTCGCGTTCGTTAGCTATGATGTTCTAGTTATGATACATTACGCGATAGATCATCGCAGCTGCTATAGGGTAAAATAAGAATCTCTTGTCCTACTTCTTCATTATTGCAGCACCGCTTGGACATATGAATTCATCTCTTGAATGAATTTGCGTACAGTGGACTTCGTAGTAACGGAATTAAGATATACAAGAGATATATCCCAACATGGAACATTGCCTTCTAATTTTACAATACGCAAAGAATCGTCCCTTAGACCTTCGAGCAAAGATGTTGGTATAAGAGCTGCTCCAAGTCCATGACGGACCCCATGAATCAATACTGAAATGGAGGACGTTTCTATTATCGACTTCAAGGTAAACCCATAAGAGAAACAATACATTTCAATTAATGAATTGTTTTGTTCTCGAAACATGATCGAATTCATTTGCTTCAAGGATCGAAAAGGAATCGAAGATTTATCGGCCAAAGGATGTTCTGAATGAATCAATAGCGCCATTTCTTGTCTATACAAATGAGTCGAAATGACCGAAGCATCAGAAATCGGATTTGCAGTAATTCCAATGTCTACCCTTTGCTCCAAAACTTTATTCTCGGCATCCTCTGCAGCGATAATTTCCAATAAAATATTCGGGTACTTTTCGCGAAATCTCATGAAATAAGGAGCAAGGTATCCAAGCTCAGCAGGACAACATCCAATAGAAATTGTTTCTCTAGATATATTGTTTCGGCCATATATTTCATTTCGCGCCTCTTCAAGAAGATTCATAATAGCGTTGCCCTTATTCAAGAGAATTTTTCCCGCTTCCGTTACTTCAACTCCCCTACTTACCCGATCGAACAATGGAATATTATACTCATCTTCCAAAACCCGAATTTGCTGACTTAGTGTAGGCTGAGTCACACCTAATTCTTCTTTAGCTTTAGTGAAACTTCCCGATTTGCATATTTGAATAAAATATTCAAGCTGGCGAAGCTCTATATAGATCACCCCGATCATCCCAGAATTGGAAAGTACTGATGTATGAAACCGCCCCCAAGTGCCCATCCCTGTTCTCAAGGAACACTTGCGTATTTTGCATCCAAAATTCCCGTATCGGGTTGATTGCTGGACTTTGTAAACATTATAACAAGGAACCTGTCATGTAATATATCCGCTAGATTTCAGGTGAAGGTTGCTAGATTTTAGGGTTGGTGCGTTGGGAACACTATGTGTGTAGTCTGAAAATATGAAGAGCCTGCTTCTCGATTGGAAGCAGGCTCTTCTTTTACTAGGTTTTTAATTCGGAGGCAGTTCGACTTCAGCCAGTCGGGAAACATAGCCCCATGCATTATCATACCAGGCAGCTAATCGATTAAGTAAAATATTTCACACGCTCAGATACCGAATATATCGCTTTTTCCCCTGGCGTCGAAGTTGGCTTACCGAACGGCATCTGCGCAATGAGCTTCCACTGCGCCGGCAGTCCCCATTCTTTGACCACCTCTTGATCGATAAGCGGATTGTAGTGCTGAAGGGAAGCTCCCAGCCCCTCTTGTACAAATGCCGTCCAGATCACAAATTGAAGCATGGCCGATGACTGATTAGACCAAATCGGGAAATTATCTGCATACAAGGCAAACTGCATTTGCATTTCCTCTACTACACTTTGATCTTCGAAGAAAAGAATCGTTCCATAACCGCTGGAAAAGCCATTTATTCGCTCTTCCGTCGATGCAAATCGATCTTCAGGAACGATCTTTCTAAGAGTCTCCTTCGTGATGTTCCATAACTTATCGGACTGCTCAGCCAATAAAACGACGACTCGGGCACTTTGTGAATTGAATGCAGTAGGAGAATATTTTACAGCGTCATCAACAATCTCTTGAATACGAGCTTGCGATACAATCTGTTCTTTGCTCAATCCGTAAAAACTTCTTCTTTCCTTAACGGCTTTCATAAAAGCTTGACTCAATTTAAACGCCTCCGTCAGTTTATTTATTCCTTATTTATTCTTTAAGCCAAGTGTTCGCAAGTGACAAAGGTAATATCTTCTTAACCCTGCGTTTTTAGTTTGGCATCCTATTGGGCCTACTGGGGCCGCTTTATTGAAAATCGTTCTCCGAGCTTCGAATAGGAATCTCCTGCGAGCCGACTTACCGGCTGAAGTTTATTAGGATCAATCCGGCCTTCCTGATATAAAGATTCATGAATATGGAAGTGAACGATGCGCCCGATCAATAGATCGCAACCTGGCATTGCTGTATTCCCTCCAAGGGGTATCGCCTGCTCAAGGACACACTCCATTCTAATCTTGGCTTCAGCTACACCTGGAACATCAATTGCTGTACTAGGAACAGGAGTTAAGCGGGCCCATTCGACTTCACTTTCATGTGACGGCAAGTTGACCGCCGTTTGATTGATGGCCTCAATATTCGACTCATCCGAGATGTGAACGACAAACGCCCCCTTTTCTATCGCATTTCTTGAGGTGTCTTTCTGTTTGCCCTGTAGCCGTTGTACGGAAATCGACAGCATGGGCGGATTCGAAGTAACGATATTAAAATAGCTGAAAGGGGCAGCATTCAGTATGCCGTCTGTCGAGAGAGTCGTCACAAACGCAATCGGTCGAGGAAGAATACTCCCGATTAGCAGCTTATAATTGTCCCGTTCCGTTTGATTGTTGGGATTGATCGATATCAATGTTACCCTTCTTCCACATATAAAGTATGAGAACAGGTTAGGAATAGAAATGCTTTTTGAACCATTGAGCTGCCGCATTGATTTCTTGGTGCGTTAACTGATGACCCGCATGTTCCCAATGTATTTCAACGGAAGAGCCTGCACCTTCCAATAGCGACTGCAGCTCTCTGGTTTCTTGTTGAGAAGAGATCGGATCATTCGTTCCGGCACCAATAAATATAGGAATTTGAGCTAATTCGGGAAGTATTATACCTCGACGAGGAACCATGGGATGGAATAGAATCGCACCTCTTAATGCGTTCTTACAATGAAACAAGAGGCTTCCTGCAATGTTGGCACCGTTTGAATACCCGATGGCCACAACATTCTGGCGGTCGAATTCATATTTGTTCGCTACTTGATCAATGAATCCGTTCAACTCTTCCGTTCGAAGCAAAAGGTCCTCCTCGTCAAACGCACCCTCAGCCAATCTTCTGAAAAATCGAGCCATTCCATTCTCCTGAACCACACCTCGAATACTTAGAGCATTGGAGTCCGGGGCGATCCTTTGAGCAATCGGCAATAAATCGTTTTCCGTCCCGCCCGTGCCATGTAATAAAAGAAGCGTCGGCAGCTTCGGACTTGAGCCTTTTCGAAAAATATATTTCATGGCTTGAACGCTCCAATTCACGCACTTGAATGGGAGTTTACAAGCCGAAGACCCAGGACTCCAGCATAAAAATCTACATTGGCCTGCGCGTCTCTCACGAAAGAAGTAATATGATGTTTTCCTGACGTTTTCATGACGGTACTCATCTTGCACGACACTCCTTCTTTTGGTTTTACGATTTTTATAAAATATATTTACTTGATTCCTATGATAGGGGAAAGAAAATCGGAAAACCATTCCATTATTTCTATATTTTTATAGTTAATAACTATATCCAGCACTAACTTCAGCTAATCGTGAAGCATAACCCCATTCGTTATCATACCATGCCAGCTATTTTTAAAATTGATTATAACTAACGAACTCACGAACGGGTTTACGATAACCTCGTGGCCGTTGTTTGGAGGTATCCTCCTTACCTATTCCAACCAATAAGACAGGCACATATCGATCAGGAATGTGGAGTGCTTGCCGCATCAATTCAGGATCAAAACCGATCATTGGACATGTATCCCAACCTTTTTCCTTTGCAGTAAGCATAAATAACTGTGCAGATAAGGAGGCGTTACGAATGGCCTCATCCCGCATAAAGCTTTCTCCTCTATCTTCATAAAATTTTGTAACCGATTCGACTGTCATATTGTATTCTTGTTTATTAATTACCCCTAGATTAAGAAAACCTTCATTTATTCTTGCTGCATCCTTATAAGCATCCATGCTGCCAAGCACTAGAATTACGGCAGATGCTGTTTGGACCTTATATTGTTTTAATGCTGCTTGATATACATCTTCTTTGACAACGGGGTCTTTCACCACTACATAATGAGTATGCTGCAAATTAAATGCCGAAGGGGCAAATTTTACAACATTAAAAATCTCTTCAAGTTCTCGTTCAGATATTTCTGTTTCAGGGATAAATTTATTTGCAGATCTTCGCTCTTTAACCACTGAAATAAAATCGGCCAATTGAACACGCTCCTCAGAAAAGAATGATCATTTTAATAATACGTCATCATAATCATTATGTTGGTCAAATTGACTTTTGGCGAAAGGGCATAGCGGCATAATCTTTATCCCTTTCTCTCTAGCAAATTCGACCACTCGCCTAACTAATTCTTGTCCTACACCTTGCCCTCGCAGACGATCGGAAACAAACGTGTGATCTACAATTATGATATTATTCCCAGTTGGAACATAATGTATTTCTGCATCTCTTTGATTCTTTTCTCCTACATAAAAACTGTTCGTATCTTTATTAATCTCAATCATTATGGTTACCCCATTTAGTAAGGTTTGATTTTCCTTTCTAATATATTGCAAAGCGCCACTTGGGCATTTATCAATAATATCTGCAATTTTGTCAGCTGTTTCTTCATCTGTTTGAATCCATGGTTTCTTATTAACGTTGAACACTCTTGGTAACCCTCTAACGCAATTTGCCGAATGAGTGCATCTTCCATAGTGGAAAATAACCTTAATATCTTTCCCTTTATATATTTTGAATCCTTCATTAAATTTTTCATTCATCCTTTTCTGACTCCAACACACGTACTTTGATAGGTGATAAACCTTTTTCAATTTCTGCACGGTTAACCTCAAACCATTCCGGAAGCATCAGTTTTTCACCTAATTCATCTGGCTGCTCATCAACTGCAAATCCGGGTGGATCCGTGGCGATTTCAAACAGTATACCGCCTTCTTCACGAAAGTAAATCGCATTGAAATATTGCCGGTCGATAATGGGTGTAGGATGAAGACCATGTTGCTCAACATTAGTTCTCCATGAAGCATGATCTTCATTATCCTTTGAGCGCCATGCAATATGATGAACCGTGCCGGCTCCACTTATGCCCCACCCCATTGCCCCAATGTTTACGTCAATAACATTACCAATACTCCCCTTCGATTTATAGCGAATAAAGTCTTCTTCTTGTTCCACCTTTTGAAGGCCTAGGACCTGCTCTAGTACATTCATCGTTTTTTCAGGAGCGGTACTATAAAGGACAGCGCCGCCAAAACCTTTGATAGCTTTATCTATTGAAACACCACCGAACGACCAATGACTCAAATGCCCTTCCTCGCGCTCCACAATCTCTAGCTGTAAGCCATCCGGATCTGAAAATGTTAAGTAAATCTCATCAAACCTAGTCCTTATAAAATAAGGAACATTGAAGCTTTCTAGGCGCACTTTCCAAAAATCTAGTGCACCTAAAGGAACGACATATGTAGTTATACCGACCTGCCCTCCACCAATACGCCCTTTACGACCTTCATATGGAAAGAATGTAATTATAGTGCCTGGACTGCCTGCATCATTACCGAAATATAAATGGTAAACTTCCGGAGCGTCAAAGTTGATCGTTTTTTTTACAAGTCTCAGACCTAGCACCCCTGCATAAAAGTCCACATTTTTTTGCGCATTCATTACAAAAGCCGTTATATGGTGGATTCCATCTGTATGTTTTTCCATTTTGCAAACACTCCTCACATGATCTTCACCTGTTTATGTCCTATCATATTGAAATCATCATTCATGAACAATTCCATTATTTCTATATCATGTATAGTCATTAGCTATATCTTCAAGGGCGAAGCTAATATAAACAATATCTATACTAGATATAGTCAAATTCATATTGATAGTTGCCTATCAGGGCTTATAAGATAAAACTGAATAAACTTCCAATTAAAAGAAGTTTAAGTTTTAGGATAATTCCCGGCCGGATGAATTGTTCTTTATTACATGAATAAGGGGGAAATTCTATGGGAGTACGTTTTTTAAAAATGGCAGTCGTTTATATTTTGGTTGGTATTTGCATCGGTATTTACATGGGTACAACACTTAACTTTGCATTAACAAGCGTACACGCTCATACAAATCTTTTCGGGTGGGCAACATTGGCTCTTTGCGGATTTACGTATCTTCGTTTTCCCAAAGCAGCAGAATCTCCTCTAGCGAAGTGGCACTTCTGGTTGCAAGGCATTGGCCTGCCCATCATGCTTATTACCCTCACTTTAATGGCCCATGGCTACGCTCCAGATTGGATTACCACGTTAAAGCGTATCGGTGAAGCAGTAGCTGGAACCGGCATCTTGATTTTTGCAATCAATGTTTTTACTAACGTAAAAGCAATGGATATTCATAATAACCATACGCATGATGCTTCCATGATGCTCAAAAAGTAGCCGTTTGATTAGCTGAACATAAATAATCCATCTAAAAAATCTGAAGAAAAAGGGGGTAGGATCTTGGTTAACAAACCGTTGTCCAACTCGTCAAATTTCTCATTCATTACCGTCGTCCTTTTCTGGTGTACATTAGTTGTAGTATCTTGTGTGTATTTAACGATCCCATTAATAACGATTTTTGCAGACGTATTCAAGGTGTCGTCTTCTCAAGCTGCTTGGGCTGGCAGTGCTTTTTCGTTTGCTTTTGCAGGTGGAGGGCTGTTTTTTGGAGTTTTATCCGATCGTTTTGGGCGAAAAAAAATGATGTTGTCAGGGTTACTATTGCTAACTGTAATAACTCCTCTAATCGGAAGCGTCAGCAGCTTATCTTGGCTTGTTGCCCTTCGGGCCATCCAGGGTTTAGCAGCATCCATGTTCCCTCCGTCTGTCTTAGCCTACGCCATGGAAATGTTTCCGATAAAAAGAAGAATAACCATTATTGGGTTCATCAGTACGGCATTTTTAATGGCAAGTATCGTTGGACAAATATATAGCAGCTATATTGTCTTATACTTTAGTTGGTCTTATATTTTCTATATTCTTTTTGCGGTGTATTTAATATCCTTTATATTGATTACCTTTTTTGTTCCAAACGATAAAACACAACAACCAGATGGTAGCTTCCTTTCTGCCTTTTTGCGAATAGGCTATATTTTCAAAAGGAAGAGTCTACCTCTTTGCTACATCATTTCGGCTACGCTCTTTATTTCGCTTGTTGGTTTTTTCACGACACTTGGAAGTTATTTAAACAGTTCGCTCTTCGGATTAAGTCACCAAGATATTCTATGGGTTCGTGCGGTTGGTATTATAGGAATGCTAGTAGCACCGTTTGATGGAAGATTGGTTGCGAAAATGGGAGTCAAAAACGTTTTATGGTGTGGATTGATCTTTGCTGGAATCGGCTTGGGATTGTTAGGCCTCTGGCCTAACCTCATTTTTTTAGTTTCGATGAGTGTCGTGTTTATTATTGGAATTGCTATGGCTCTTCCCGCATTGATCTCACTAATTGGTCACATTGCGGGGGAGATCCGGGCGATCGCGGTTTCGTTCCACATGTTTATGGTGTTCATAGGTGCATCACTTGGGCCGATTCTTTCGATTTATCTGATCAATCACGGAGGCTTTTTATTCTCTTTTGAAGTATTAGCTGGATTGTTGTGCTTAAGCTTGATTGTCCCCTTTTTTATTCGTTTAGAAGAACCACGCAGTTACTCAGCATCATCCCAAAACGAGACCTACGCGAACTCAGCGAAATGATTCGGGATCGTATCCGGTAAATCCGGTTCACCAAGGCTCATCGTTGTATCCATTTATTACTTTGGAGGTTTATACATGGAAACTCAAAATGGCCATTTAACAACAAGTTGGGGCGCTCCCGTTGGAGATAACCAGAACTCCTTGACTGCCGGCTCACGCGGTCCAACCCTTATTCAAGACGTCCACCTTCTGGAAAAGCTTGCCCATTTCAACCGGGAACGCGTCCCCGAACGTGTTGTGCATGCCAAAGGTGCCGGCGCACACGGATATTTTGAAGTAACCAACGATGTTTCCACCTATACAAAGGCCCGCTTTTTGTCTGAGGTTGGCAAACGTACACCGATTTTTATACGCTTCTCCACGGTAGCAGGTGAACTAGGATCGGCAGATACCGTACGTGACCCGCGTGGCTTTGCTGTAAAGTTTTATACAGAAGAAGGAAACTATGATTTGGTGGGCAATAACACGCCTGTCTTCTTCATTCGGGATGCCATTAAATTTCCGGATTTCATTCATACCCAGAAACGCCACCCTCAAACTCATCTAAAAAACCCCAATGCTGTTTGGGATTTCTGGTCCTTGTCTCCCGAATCCTTGCATCAAGTCACTATCTTGATGTCCGATCGTGGTATTCCTGCGACTCTCCGTCATATGCATGGCTTCGGAAGCCATACGTTTAAGTGGGTCAATGCGGACGGACAAGGCATTTGGGTCAAATATCATTTTAAAACGGAACAAGGCGTGAAGAACCTGAATGTCGAGCTGGCCGCCAAGCTTGCCGGTGAAAACCCAGATTATCATATCGAGGATTTATTTAACGCCATTGACAAAGGTGACTTCCCCGCATGGAAGCTGTATGTACAAATGATGCCGATGGAAGATGCCAAGACCTATCGTTTCGATCCTTTCGATGTAACGAAAGTGTGGTCGCAAAAAGATTACCCTCTTATCGAGGTTGGACGCATGGTCCTCAACCAAAACCCGGACAATTATTTTGCCGAAGTAGAGCAAGCAACCTTCTCCCCTGGAGCGTTCGTATCCGGTATTGAGGCTTCACCGGATAAAATGTTGCAAGGCCGTTTATTCGCCTATGCCGATGCTCACCGGTATCGGGTTGGGACAAACCACAATACCCTTCCAATTAATAAACCTGTTGTCGAAGTAAATAACAACCAGCGCGATGGCCAAATGCGTTTCGATCCCAATGGGGGAAATTCGATATACTATGAACCAAACAGTTATGGCGGAGCTGTCGAAGCTGCAGCGCATAAGACAGCCCCGTTTGAAGTAACCGGTCCAGCCGATAGCGTCCCGTATGACCAGGATGATCATTACACTCAAGCTGGTGACCTGTATCGATTGCTTAGTGTAGAGGAACGCAGCCGTTTAATAAATAACATTGTAATTGCCATGAAGCCAGTAGAGAATGATGAAATCAAACTCCTTCAAATCTCTCACTTCTATCAAGCGGATCCCGAATGGGGGCAAGCGATCGCCGAGGGGCTTGGTTTAAGAGTTCCACAACTGACTTAATACGATCCGTCGAAAAAGAGCAGTTCACACAGCAAATAGTAGCTGGGGAACTGCTCTTTTTTTACTGAAGGAATTCTCCATTACACTAGCCAGCTAAATTTTCGGCTCTTCTTTCTCGTGCACCAGCTTTAACGGAGTTACGTCATTACCTTCTGGGTCTACAACGGATAAGCTTAACATGGTAGACAAAACTTGGCCTCTAATAAGCCGCAAATACTCTTGACGCAATGCTGCTTGTTCAGATTTCTCCTCTTCTGTCAAACCAATTCCGCGTTGTTTCCTGCTCAGCTGGTTGATACGCCCAAGAATAGGGATCATTCTCTTCACCTCAATATCAAAAATTCCTCATATTTAAAGGAAAAGACCTTCAAGAAAGGTAGCTTTTTAAGGCCGCTCTCTTTCAGGTCTTTCAGCAATCCATTATTCTTTGGAAAGATTTCAATTATCCTAAGTACGACTTCAACATCCATACATGCTTTTCCAGGGAGCTATGAATCGACAAAAGCATATCACTAGTTGTCTCATCGCCTTCACGGGATGCAATACTCATACCCTCTTTAAGCTCACCAACAATAATCCCAAAATCTGCTACAAGCGTGCGGACCATTTCATTTGCATCCTCATTGCCCACTGCATCTTTTACTGTAGATTTTTCAATAATTTCATAAAGTGTCGCTACTGGATTACCGCCTAATGCCAGCAGACGCTCGGCAAGATTGTCCACATGAAGTGCAGCTTCTGTATAAAGTTCTTCGAACTTTAGATGTAAAGTGAAGAACTGCGACCCTTTAACATACCAGTGATAGTTATGAAGTTTGGTGAATAACAGACTCCAATTAGCGATTTGAATATTAAGCACTTCCGTTAGTTTTTCTGTCATCAAAAAACTCCTTTCAAATTTAGCAAAATTTCCAACTATAAGCTTAGGCTATATAATCTTTTAATCTAAGTAATTAAGCTCGAGGTGCGCTTTCAAACTTACCTTTGTGAGCCAAATCGCAAAACGGTTTTTGACTGGATAAACCGCACCTGCAAAGAATAAAACTTTCCTTGGTCTCAAAGCGATTTCCCACCGCATCCACCATTTCTACTTTGCCTGTAATACGCAATGGTCCATTATCGTTTACTTTGATCGTAACTTCAGACATGATAATCTCGCCTCTTTTGGATTATTTTGGTGAAACGTACTCAGAAAACGAAGCAATCCAGGTCACAAAAGCCACTGCCATGGTGATGGTTGCATCCATGATGATGGTGCGCCTTTTGAGGTGCCTGAACTCCCGCTCCGCCTCCTCCGTAATTTGTTCCCTTGTAGTAACCTCCAAAGATATTATGCGGAGACCAGTCTGGACTTGCTTGGGGTGCTGGCGGCGACAAAGACTGAAATTCGTTAGTACCGTAGACAATCTTGCCTCCTACAACAGTGAAGACAGCTTCAATTTTTTTAATAGCTTCTTCAGAGATAAGAAAAAAGTTATCAGAAAGAATCGAAAAATCGGCATATTGACCTTCTTTAATTTGCCCTTTCACATCTTCCTCTTTTGAAAACCATGCATTTCCCGCCGTATACATGCGAAGCGCTTCATGCCTCTCTACACGATTGGAAGCAGGGTACAAAATTAGCCCACCAAGTGTCTTGCCCGTTACTAACCAATATAAGGCAACCCAAGGATTATAACTGGCTACTCTAGTTGCATCTGTCCCTACCCCAACACGCAATCCGGCTTTAATCATCTTGGTGATCGGTGGCGCATTTTCTGCCGCTTCAGCCCCGTATCGATCGACGAAATATTCACCTTGAAAAGCCATTCGACTTTGAACAGCGATCGAACCGCCTAATGCAACAACTCGCTCCAAATCCTTCTCCTGGATTGTTTCGGCATGATCCAAAATCCAGCGCAAGTCTTTGAAGGGAACCTCTTTGTTCACGCGTTCAAATACATCGAGAAAACGTGTGATGGATTCTCCATATGTGGCATGAAGACGAAATGGCCAACGTTGTTGAACGAGATGCTGAGTAACTCCGAAGAGCTCATCTTCCAGTACAACTGGAAGTTCCGGACGAGGTTCTACAAAATCTTCAAAGTCTGCTGCGCTATAAACAAGCATTTCACCTGCTCCGTTATGACGATAGTAGGGGCTGCCTGTATACGGCTGCGTTGTAGCGGTCCATGCTTTAAAATCGCTTAGTTCATTCTTGGGATGCTGGGTAAATAAATTATACGCCGTGCGAACCGTAATTTCTCCACGTCTATCAAGCTCATCAAATACCTGATAATCGTCAGGGTAGTTTTGAAAGCCCCCACCAGCGTCAATAACGCTTGTGACTCCGAATCGATTCAATTCCCTCATAAACAATCGGGTTGAATTGATTTGATCCTCGTATGAAAGCTTCGGTCCTTTCGCTAATGTAGCATACAAAATAGTAGCATTAGGTCTAGCGATGAGCATTCCTGTCGGATTCCCTTGGCTATCCCTTTGGATTTCTCCACCTGGCGGATTCGGCGTATCTTTCGTATATCCGATGACTCGCAAGGCTGCTTTATTCAAAAAAGCCTGACGGTAAAGATTGAGAATAAATACCGGTGTATGCGGAGCAATTCGATTGATTTCATCCAAAGTTGGCATTCGGCGTTCCGCGAATTGGAATTCTGTCCAACCGCCAACAACACGAACCCAGTGAGGTGCTGGCGTTCGATCCACCTGCTTTTTCAGCATCCGCAAGGCATCCGCAATGGATGGCACGCCATCCCATCGAAGCTCGAGATTATAATTGAGACCGCCTCGAATGAGATGAATATGGGAATCGTTCAAACCTGGAATCAACATTCGCTTATTTGCGTCCACAACCTGCGTGGTAGGCCCAACATATTTCATGATATCGGCATCGTCCCCCACGGCCAGGAATTGGCCGTTCTTCACTGCAATGGCTGTTGCAGTTGGATTAGAATCGTCCATGGTCACGATATTGGCATTATGAATGACTAAACTTGCTTCAACAATCCTTGCTTTCTCAGACATGATTTCGTTCTCCTTTGTTATTTATTGGGAACTAGGTTTACTTCAACAATCGTTGGTTTCTCAGACATGATTTTGTTCTCCTTTGTTATTTGTTGGGTGTTATTTGCGGTTTAACCAAAGTTGTATCCAAGGCATCAACCGTTGTCCTAAAAACATTCCTAAGAGACCAAGTAATCCCAAAAAAGGCGGCGCCGGAGAGGGAATCTTCAACAATTGAAAAACAACGCCAATGACGATACCTGTAGCTAAAGCGAGAAGCATTGAACCCCACATACAAACTTTCCTCCTTCAATCCTGTCATTAATGATGTTCTTTGTTCAATCATTTACCTTCTATTTAAGTTTATAAGTCAGGATTCTTTCTATCAATAAGGCTTTCTCTATAACAGCCATAGGTATTACTTATACATTATTTTTATTATTATGTTGTAATCTATAGTTTTTACCTATGGGCTATATAGAAAAATGAAGATTGTTCATCCGTTTACATTTCAATAGACTTGTGATGTGCAGCAGGTTCAGGTTCTCATATGTGAATCTGTTGTAACCATAAATAGAAAGTAGGGATTTTTACATGTTTAACGACAAGTCCGATTTACTAACAGCTGAGAACTCCGCTATTATCCTAGTAGACCATCAGCCTCAAATGCTTTTTGGCGTACAAAGCGCCGATCGCCAAACGATTATTAACAATACGGTTGGACTGGCTAAAACAGCTAAAGTTTTCAATGCGCCCATTATTCTTACAACGGTTGCTGCTGAATCGTTTTCTGGCCCTATTCATCCGCACATTCAAGATGTATTTCCTGATCAAAAGCCAATTGACCGAACAACAATGAACTCCTGGGAAGACGAAAACTTCGTGGAAGCAGTGAAGAAAACAGGTCGCAAGAAACTGATTATGGCAGCACTGTGGACAGAAGTTTGTCTTGCTTTCCCTACAATTTCAGCCATTAAAGATGGATATGAAGTATATATTGTAACGGATGCCTCAGGCGGGACGACGACGGAAGCGCATAACATGTCCGTTCAACGCATGATTCAAGCTGGAGCCATTCCCGTGACTTGGCTATCTGTTCTTCTTGAGTATCAGCGCGATTGGGCACATCAAGAAACGTATGATGCCGTTCTGGAGATTGCTAGGCAACACAGTGGTGCCTACGGTGCGGGTATTGTTTATGCTCAAACAATGTTTGGGGGCCACGGAGGGTAACCTATTCAAAGATAGTCAATTAATTTTGACTGTCTCAGCTTAAGCAAAACCAATTCGAGAGGAAATATGAAACATGGCTAAATTAACAGTAGGAACAGAAAACGAGCAACCCATTGAATTATATTTTGAAGATCTTGGCGCAGGCAAACCTGTCGTTTTGATCCATGGCTGGCCGCTGAGCGGGCGCTCGTGGGAGAGTCAAGTCCCAGCACTCATCGATGCAGGTTACCGCGTGATTACATATGACCGCCGTGGATTCGGACAATCCTCCCAACCGTGGGCCGGTTACGACTATGATACGTTTGCGACGGATCTCCATAAGCTCATCGAATATCTGGACCTTAAGGACGTGACACTGGTCGGATTTTCGATGGGTGGCGGAGAGGTTGCTCGTTACGTTGGTACATACGGAACAAGCCGTGTCAAAAAAGCCGTGTTGGCTGCTGCAGTTCCGCCGTTCTTCTACAAATCCGATGAGCATCCGGAAGGTGGTTTGGATGAAGGCACCATTCAGGGCTTCCAAGACGGTTTGAAAAAAGACCGCATCGCCTTCCTTGACGGCTTCTCTCACAATTTCTTTAAAGCAGGGGATAGAACCGACTTGGTCAGTGAGTCCTTCCGTGTTTACAACCTTAATATTGCTTCTTACGCTTCACCAAAAGGGACGCTGGATTGCGTTGATGCCTTCGGCCGGACGGATTTCCGTGGCGATTTGGCTAAATTTGATATTCCATTGCTTGTTATCCATGGCGATTCCGATGCGATTGTGTCGCTTGAAGTAAGCGGTCAACTTTCCAACGAAGCTGTTGCAGGCAGTCAACTCGTCGTAATTGAAGGTGGGCCGCATGGCTTGAACGCGACTCACCCTGAACAATTCAATACCGCTTTGATTAACTTCCTTAAAAACTAGATTATATGAAGAGGCTATCCCAAAAGTAACAATTATTGATGTTCGGGACAGATCTCATCGTAAAAAAGTGAATATTTGAAATGAAAAAGGGAGCTAAGCGGCCTATTTGCGCTTAGCTCTTTCGTTTTTCTAGAACTAGTTACTCTCTCTCTTGTACCCAAAAATACTGCCCACCATAATCCCTTCTTGCCACTTCAAAAATATAACTTCCAGCCATAGAAGAAACAGAGTCCAATGCATCATTATCTAATTCATAATCACACAATTCTTCAAGTATATCGTCTATTTTAAACCGGCTTCGTATAGTGGATCACTTACAAGCCGGGACTCGGATCAGAATAAGGTTAACAAAGCTCCAAGTAAGAAACATACACACAAACTTTTCAGTCCTACCGTTTCCCAGTAGGAAAAGGGGGCGTTTTCATTATTATGGGACACGTTCCCATTTACTCCTTTAATTTTCTATCACAAAAAAGTCCACTTTGGTGGAACTCCGAGTATATGGGGGCAACGAACGCGTATCGTACCTCTCTTCTGATTGAACTACCTTTTATTGGTAATAATAATGTGGTAAGGAGGGCTATTCATGATTGAACGGGTACCGGACCACGGATTTTCTTCGCATCTGCCAGACAATATTGCACTTATTCAATCTTTCATGGGAAAAAGTTCAGACTTCATAGTCCGCGAGGTCACAATTGCGACTCATCATCGAGTAGCACTTTTCTATCTGGACGGCATGGTCGATATGCAAACGGTACAGAACAGCGTCATCTCCGCTCTTCTCGACCGAAGCCCTGCCGGTGCTATAACAGTCCAAATGATCAAGGAATCTGTGCTTGATGCTGGTGAAGTCAGCGAAGCAATATCAATTGAAACCTCCCTGGAACATGTTTTATCCGGTGGATTGCTACTCCTGTTAGACGGCTTCACCGCTGGTATCATAATTTCCCTGCCGGGCTGGGAAGACCGCGCCGTCACTGAATCGAAAACTCAATCAGTCGTCAGAGGACCGCAAAATGCTTTCACCGAGACACTGCGTACCAATACCACATTAGTACGTCGCAGGGTGAAGGATTTGAACGTGCAAGTTCAAACGATTAAAGTCGGCAAACTATCCAAGACCGATGTCGCAATTATGTATATCCATGGCTTGGCTGACGAGGAGTTGCTTCACCAACTGGTTGAGCAGCTTAGTAATGCCCACCAGGAACGTGTTCTTGAAGGTGAATACCTGGAAGAGATTCTACTCGGCAAGAAGAAAGTGACGATTTTTCCTATCTTCTACAATTCCGATCGCCCGGATACGATTGCAGCTGGGATTATGGATGGGAGAATTGCCGTCTTCATTGATGGGACCCCCTTTGTCTTACTGGTTCCTTCACTCTTTGTCGACTTCATTCAATCTGCTGAAGATTACTATCAGTCTTTTATTTTTAGCTCATTAATGCGAATCCTGCGTTACATCGCCTTGTTTATTTGCATGCTTGCACCGTCTATCTATATCGCTCTCACCACCTATCACCAGGACATGTTGCCAACTACCTTACTGTTAAGTCTGGCAGCTCAGCGGGAAGGCATCCCATTCCCCGCATTCGTGGAAGCAATGTTGATGGAAGTTACGTTTGAGATACTGAGGGAAGCCGGTATTCGGATGCCGCGCACCATCGGACAAGCAGTCTCCATCGTCGGCACGATTGTGATCGGGCAAGCTGCCGTAGAAGCAAGTATCGTATCTGCTGCAATGGTTATTATCGTTGCCATTACAGGAATTGCGAGTTTTGTCATTCCATCCTATGCTATGTCTATTCCGATCCGCATCCTCCGATTTGCATTCATGATCATGGCTGCGACTTTCGGCGTATACGGACTGACGATCGGTATCTTCATTTTAGTCATTCATTTATGTAATTTGATTTCCTTTAATAGGCCCTATATGAGTCCGATTGCCCCATACAACCGCGACGAACAAAGTGATGCGATCCTTCGTTTCCCCTTCTGGTACTCGGGTAATCGGAAGTCAAAACGGAGACAACAGCCATGAGACGGACTTCGTCTTTGCTGTCGCCACTCTGTCTCGTGA
The DNA here is from genome assembly GCF_964253085.1 of Paenibacillus sp. LjRoot153. Lineage (NCBI taxonomy): Bacteria > Bacillati > Bacillota > Bacilli > Caryophanales > Paenibacillaceae > Paenibacillus > Paenibacillus sp. LjRoot153. The sequence continues at coordinate 1,137,257 of NZ_CAXUQH020000001.1, read as the reverse complement.
TTTGTATGGGGGTACTGATGATGCTGTTAACCGGATGCTGGAACCGCAGAGAACTTAACGAGCTTGCGGTTGTTTTGGCAGTAGGAATAGATTCGGCTGACGGTCAGTATGAAGTATCTGTGCAAGTCGCCGAGCCGTCGCAAATGTCCAGAAACCGTGGATCGGATCGTTCACCAGTCTCAATCTTTTCACAAAAAGCGTCGACTTTATTTGAAGCCCTTCGGAAAATAACGACAAAATCATCGCGGAAAATGTATGTTGCGCATATTCGGTTAGTCATTTTTGACGAACAGACAGCAAGGAATGGGATCAAAGAGCCGCTGGATTTCCTTTTTCGCGATCATGAGGTTCGGCCAGATTTCTATATAGTTGTTACTAAGGGCACAACAGCCAAGGATGTGGTTTCATTCATCACCCCGACCGAGATGCTTCCTTCAATCGGCTTGTACAAGACGTTAAAGGTTTCGGAGAAGGTGTGGGCTCCTACAGCAGCCGTTAAGGTGACCGAAATGCTGGAAAAGTTGAGCAAGACCGGAGTTGAGCCTGTATTGCCCTGGGGGAAGATCGTCGGGGATGTCGAGAAGGGCAAAACAATGGAAAATGTAAAACAGTCTACTAGGTTTTCGGAATTTCAATATTTCGGCGTCAGCGTTTTCCGGGATGATCGACTGGTCGGGTGGTTAAATGAGTCGGACAGCAAAGCATACAACTATATTACCAATAATGTATCAAGTACTGTCGGCAAAATAAAATGTCCTCAATCAGAGGGCGATTTTGTTGTGGAGGTAACGCGTTCCAAGGTCAAGATCGTTCCATCTATTCAACAGGGAGAACCACGTATCCAATTGGATACAAAAATAGAGGCAAACCTTGGAGAAATCGGCTGTCCGGTTGATCTGTCTGATGAAGCCACGTTGCATGCAATGCAGGAAGCTGCCCAGGAAAGTCTTGGGAAGATCTTTATGCACGGAGTCCGCGAAGCGCAATCCATGGGCTCGGATATTTTTGGATTCGGCGAAGCTTTTCATCGAAAGTATCCGCGTCAGTGGGCGCAATGGAAGGCAAACTGGAATCAGAAATTCAAGCAAATTCCGGTTGAGATTAAGATCGATTACAAGCTCCGTAAGATTGGCAAAATAATCAGTCCTTTCGATAATAGTCCAACGGAAAAGGAGTGAGGAAGCCAATGCTAGCTTCTATCCTGGTTCTATTCCTCGTTGCGGCGCTCTTGGAATATCGCAGTTTAAAAATACAGAAACGATACCGGGAAATGATCTCCAGCGCTTTTCTTTTAGCTGCTGGATTAACACTCGGCTTACTACGATTGCTTCATGTGGACATACCGAGTCCTATGTCCGGGATCAAGATGCTGTTTCAGCCATTAAGCCAACTTCTCACCATGTTTTAAATATAGAGAGGGGGAGTTTCATGACCACGCAACAAGACATGACCGCAAGGCAAGCTGCGATGTGGTTAATTCTTTTTCAATTGGGCAGCGCATTCCTTCTGCTCCCCAGAGTGCTTGCGGGTACAGCGAAGCAGGATGCATGGTTGTCCGTTCTGCTCGCGATCGGTGCTTTTTTCCTGCTAATGCCTCTTTATATAGCTATTGCCAAACAAGTCAAGGAAACTTCCATCTGTGACCATATTCTTGAACTGTTCGGTCGGATTGGTGGCAAAGTTCTGCTGTGCGGATTTATATTAGGATACCCCTATCTCCTCTATATTGTAGTATTGCGGGACCTAAGCGACTTTCTCACGACCTCTTTCATTCCAGAGACACCGGCTGAACCTATTCTGGTTCTCATGATGGTCGCTGTTATCTACATTGTCCGATCCGGTCCTGCCGTCATAGGGCGAACGGCGGAGATTTTGTTCTTTTTAGTGATGCTGCTGTTCGTGTTTGGGTATGCCTCGCTCATTCCAAGTTCGGAAGTGACCAATCTTATGCCTGTCCTAGAACACGGATGGAAACCTGTCCTTCTTGCTGCATCCATGATGCTTATTTTTCCATACTCTGAGACGATGTTGTTCCTCTTCCTGGTGCCATACATTCGTCAAACTCACAAATGGAAAACAGCGGTTATCAAAAGCGTCTTGGTGAGCGGCAGTATGTTTCTTCTTATGACACTTCTGACGATTACCGTTCTGAGCGATGGTGTTGTTTCGAATGTCATGTACCCGAGTTACTTTGTCGTGCGTACAATCAGCATCGGTGACTTTTATGAACGATTCGAAGTATTGGTTGCAGTCTTGTGGTACACCACCATTTTTTACCGCTTGTCATTGTTTTTGCATGTGTCCGTTCAAGGGCTGGCCGTTGTTCTCGGTCTGCAGGATCCGCGGCCCTTGCTAATTCCCTTGTCCTTGATCGCTCTGGTCATGTCGTGTATCCTCTGGGATAACACAGCAGAACAAACGGCAGCTCTCCAGGTATGGCCCTTCTACTCAATGTTCTTCGGGATTGCTTTGCCCATCCTGATCTGGGTGGTCGGCATTTTTAAAAGATCAAAGAATTCTATAAGGAAAGAGAATTAGCATGGTAAGTATGCCGGATGAAGGAATGTGAATAGGGAAATATGGTCGTAATCTAAGAAAACGACATTTTTTGTGGTATCAAGAGACGGACAACCGGCTTATAAACCGGAACACCTTCAGGAGGTCATTAAATAAGAAAAAAACTGAGGACGAAAAGGCAAAGCGCCCATTTAAGCAAACATTACCCCTTGAGCGACCCTACCAATGTCCCTTTTACGAAAAAAAAATTATCCAAAGTTTGAATGTGGGATCTCAGAAATGAAAAAACTGAAAAGCATCAATGATTCATTAACGGGCTATGATGATGACCTTGACCGAGATCTGTGTGGACTTGGTGGAAAATAAAAGGGTAACCGCGACTGCCGCTGTTACCCTTTTATAGTTTATTGTTTTGGTAAACAATAATTCCCAAATCTGTTCGTGCATTACCTACTATTTCACCACATTTGGTATGAAGTTTGCCTGATTCAGCCGCTCGAGCAATGAATCAAGAGACTCATCCGTCAGTCCGCCTCCACTGAATGCAGCTAATCCGCGCAGTGGCAAATACTTCAGGAAGGCAGCCATCAGTTCGGACATGCCTTCCTCTCCGCCACCGGAAGAGCCAAACGGCGAATGCTTCAATAAATCCCCTACGATTGCAGCTGCTTGCGGATTCTCCATCAGATCGCCAACTGTTGAATTTCGGGTATACGCTTTCGCTATCGTTATCGTCGAATTCACTCGCATGGTCCTCTTAAGTACGATATCCGCTGAAGATTTTCCGACCAGAATCTCGAACTCGCCTGTCTCAACATGCCAATTACTCATTTCGACGTTGAAATAAGCAAATGATCTCATGTCAAGCCTAAAGGTGACGGTTTTCTCTTCTCCAGGCTTAAGCGCTACTTTGACGAATCCTTTCAGTTCCTTCTCCGGGCGTGACACGCTACTATGCACATCCCGCACATAAAGCTGCACCGTCTCTTTGCCAACTCTGCTGCCGGTATTTTTAATATTGACAGAGACGTTGACCGAATCGGTGTCGTCCATCTCATCTTTGTCAAACACAAGTCCGCTGTATTCAAAAGTTGTATAGCTAAGCCCGTGACCAAATGGGAACAGTGGCCGAAGCTTCTTCTTGTCATAATAGCGGTAACCTACGTAGATTCCTTCCTTATATTCCACAAGGTCTCCATCTCCCGGGAAATTCAAATAAGACGAATTGTCGCTCAACTGAACAGGGAACGTCTCGGCCAGCTTACCGCAAGGATTGGCATCGCCGAAAAGCAAATCGGCAATCGCTCCGCCCAGCGCTTGGCCGCCTAAGTAAGCCTCGAGCACTGCTTTTACACTCCCGATCCAAGGCATTTCCACCGGAGCTCCATTGCTTAGTACGATTACTGTCTGTTTTTGCACCGCGGTCACCGCTTCTATCAACTCCGTTTGATTGAACGGGAGGTTCAAATGCTCACGATCAAATCCTTCCGATTCATATCGATCAGGCAAACCGACGAAGAGAATAACGACCGATGCATCTTCTGCAAGCTTGAGTGCTTCCTTCAAAAGCTGTGGATTCGTTTGGTCTCCGCTCAACTCATAGCCTTGGGCATACTCAATGTCCGCACCACTTCCCGCCGATTTGGCAAGCTCCTCGCTGATATCCTCGAGCTTGGTTGGCTTAATATGCGAGCTCCCTCCGCCTTGATATCTCGGCTGCTTGGCAAGTTGCCCGATGACAGCGATTTTGCCGGACTTCGGCAATGGCAAGATGCCATCATCGTTTTTAAGTAGCACCATACTTTCACGTGCGACTTCCCGTGCCAATAGATGATGAGCCTCCTGATCGAAGAAAGCATCCGGCTTCTTGCTGTCGACCGCCTTGAAGACAATGCTCAATATCCGCTCAACAGCCGCGTCGAGCTTTTTCTCTGACAGCCTGCCGCTTTTCACCACTTCGACGATTTTACGGTCACCAGCGCCGTTACTTGTCGGCATCTCCAGTTCAAGCCCTGCCGACAATCCATCTGCACGCTCGTTCACTGCGCCCCAGTCAGAAACGACAAAACCCTCATGTCCCCACTCGTCCTTCAAAATGTCCGTAAGCAGACGCTCATTTTCAGCGCAGTACTCTCCGTTAAGCTTGTTATAGGCGCACATGACCGTCCACGGCTGACCTTTCTTAACTGCTCCTTCGAAGCTGGCCAAATAGATTTCTCGCAGCGTTCGCTCATCGATGACCGCATCGGTCGTCATTCGGCGGTGCTCCTGATTGTTCGCCGCGAAATGCTTCAACGACGTGCCCACGCCCTGGCTCTGCACACCTTGGATGTGTGCGGCTGCCATCTCAGAAGATAAGTAGGGATCTTCCGAGAAGTATTCGAAGTTGCGCCCGCATAGCGGCGATCTCTTGATATTTGCTCCGGGACCAAGCAAAATGGCGACGTCTTCAGCCTGACACTCTTCCCCTAGCGCCACACCGACCTTGCCGATCAGCTCACGATCCCACGAAGAAGCAAGCCCCGCTGCAGATGGGAAGCACGTAGCAGGAACGCTATCAAACAGTCCCAAATTATCTGCCGACGCGCGCTGCTTACGAAGTCCATGAGGCCCATCCGTCATCATGACGGACGGAATGCCGAGCCGCTCGATTCCTTTCGTATGCCAAAAATCAAGTCCCGAGCAGAGTGATGCTTTCTCTTCCAAAGTCATTTGTGAAATCAATTCTTGAATATTTCTTTTCATGGTTACCCTCCTAATGTAATGAAATCAACCTTTAACAGCACCAATGGTCATGCCTTTAACGAAGTATTTCTGGAAGAACGGATAGGCGATCAGAACCGGGATCACGGCAATCACAGCAATCGCCATGCGGAATGTTTCGCTAGGCAGCTGCGCAATGCTCTCCCCAGCTTGCGAGCCGATATCGCTGTTACTAGCCAAGAACTGGATGTCGCTCATAATCCGGTTGAGTACGTTCTGTAGACTGAACAATTTGGGGTTGGTTACATAAATTAATCCGTTATTCCAGTCGTTCCAGTAAGCCAATCCTTGAAACAAGCCGACGGTGGCCAGAATCGGCAGCGAGAGTGGCAGTACAATTTTGTAATACATTTTAAATTCGCTTGCACCGTCTATGCTGGCTGATTCCAATACCGGAACCGGAACTGTCGTCATAAAGAACGTTCGCATAAGAAGCACGTTAAAGCCATTCATTAGAAGTCCTGGAACGATCAACGCCCAAAGCGTATTCTTGATATGGAATAATTGTGTATAAATCAAGTACGTTGGAACAAGTCCGCCATTGAACAACAAAGTGAAAAACAGCAGAAAGGCGAAGAACGTTCCGCCCGGCAAATCACGACGCGATAAAGGATAAGCGAGCAACGATGTGATTAATAGACTGATCGTTGTCCCTATTATGGTTATGAGAATTGTAATCCCGTAAGCATTAAAAACGAGCGACGATTGCTGCCACAAATATTCGTATGCGTTTAAACTGAACTGTTTTGGAAACAAAGAATACCCATTCTGCAGGATTGTCTTTTCGTCCGTTATGGACGACATTGTCAAAAGAACAAACGGAAGCAGGCAACTGATTGAAAACAAGATCATCACAAGATGTGCGGCCCACTGCCAAACACGATTTTCATTATTCATGTATATCCCCCTTTAGAACAGCGCGTTTTCTTTGTTGACTTTACGAACAACATAGTTGGAGACGATAACCAGCACGAACCCGACTATCGATTGATAGAAGCCAGCGGCTGATGACATGCCGATGTTACCAAGCTGCAATAGACCGCGGAACACGTACGTATCGATGACGTTCGTAGTACTGAAGAGGGCTCCTGCATTCATCGGGACTTGATAGAACAGGCCGAAGTCTGAGTAGAAAATGCGTCCGATCGCCAGGAGCGTCAGCATGATGATTACGGGAGTGATCAGCGGTATTGTAATCGTGCGGATTTGCTGCCACTTGGATGCCCCGTCCAGCTTCGCCGCTTCGTAATATTCCGGATCAATGCCGATGATGGCTGCCAGGTAAATGATACATGCGTACCCTGCGCCCTTCCAGGTATGAACTAAGGTCAGAATGACCGGCCAGTATTTCGGCTCGTTGTACCAAGAAATTGGCTCGATGCCCAGCGCCGGGAGGATCGTCTTATTCATAAATCCGCTCTCGATGCTCAGCGTCGAAAATACGAGATAACTGACCAATACCATCGAAATCAGAAATGGTAGAATGATAATGCTTTGATACAGACGGGACGCAAACTTGCTCTTGATTTCGTTCAGCAGAATGGCAAAGCCAACCGCAACGACGAGGCCGATCACAATGAAAGCTGCGTTATAAAGAATCGTATTGCGGGTAATCAAATAAGCGTCAGATGTTTGGAACAGAAACTTGAAATTCTGAAAACCAACCCAATCGGAACCCCATATTCCTTTAGCGAAATTGATGTCCTTGAAAGCAATCGTGAGACCGAACATTGGTAAATAATTATTGATGATCAAATATGCAATTCCTGGAAGCATCATTAGATAGAGCGGGCTGTATTTCCAAATTCTCTTCCTGGCATTGTTTTGCGTACGTTTTGTCATTCCGAAAGTTCCCCTTTCCATTTCTATCGCCTTGTATAGTATCTTGCTGTACTCTCATAGTAATGAAATCCCGTTCGTCCCACTACCGTTTCAACGACTTCTGGTTTGCACTTTGCCGACTAGCCTTCCACCTTCGATTCAATAAATTGTCCCTGTCAACAGGCAAAGTTGACAGGGACAATACAGTAATCATTTTTTTATCGCATTCAGTTCTTTGTCGATAACTGCCACCAATTCCGGGACAATACCCAATTGCACCAGTTGGGACATTTTCTGAATAGACATAACCCCTCTCATCACCTCAAAGAACGGATTATTTGCCATATCTTCAAAGTATTTAAGATATACCGTTTTCGCCTCTTCATTGCTATAGAGGTCTTCAATCGTGTCAAATGTAGAATAGTAGCCTTCTTTCAATTCGATAGGCTCAGCATTGGATAGATCAAATTTTTCGAACCAGTTGACGACATTTTTTGCTTTTTCCGGTTTAACATGGGTATAACTTTCGTCTATTTCCGCTGCATGATGAAGCACAATCTCATCCGTATGGATAACGCCTAATTCATCCGTAGCTTCGACTTTCACATAATTCTCCCCTGTGATCAATGGTACATCCTTTATGATTTTCATCGGTGCGCCGCTCTTGATTTCGGTAAGAAGGATATGGTTTAAATAAACTTTAACATGGTGCAAATTAGACAGGATCACAATATCATTGAGCTCTTGGTGTCTATTCACAAATCGTCGACCGGCTAAATGAACGAAAGGAACCTTAGACCAGTAAGCTTTATACAGATAAAAGGCATCCTTCTTAATTTTCCGGTCAATGGTAACAAGTCCCTTCAAGTTCTTTCCTGTTTCACCGCCTTCTTTTCTGTTTGCGCTGCCGAAATCAAACATGTTCCATACATAACCGCCTACTACAAACGATCGCTTATCGAAGGCTTCCAGGGCATTGTGATGGAATAAAAGCTGGTATTCCTCCGTATAATCTTGGACCCCAGGCGTATAAGAATGGTACTTGGGATTCGTATCCACCCCATATTCGGATACGAATACAGGGATTTTAGGTTGAGCTTGATGAAACTCATCAAGGCGATCTTGCAAGTCTTTGATTTCACCATAATACCAGCCGTAGTATAAATTGTATCCGATCAGGTCAGTAAAGCTATTTATAATACTTTCATTCTCGACACCGTTAATATTAGCTTGAACGGTTAAGCGACTAGGGTCTAACTGTTTGGCCAGAGCCTCTAGTTTTCTAATAGTCTTATAGGTTTGCTCCGTCTCTACAGCAATTGTAATCTCATTTTGGACCCCCCAACAATAGATAGAACAATGATTATAGGCCTGCTTAATAAGCTTTTCCAGTTGTTCTTCCGCATTATGATTCTCCGGGTCCTTGGTGGAAGGAATGCTGATAAATGGAATTTCTGCCCATACCAACAGTCCGTAACGGTCGCATAAGCTGTAAAAATAGTCATCATGCTGGTAATGGGCAAGACGAAGGCTGTTCGCTCCGATTTCCCGGATCAAGGCCATATCTTCATCCATATGCATTTTCGTAATAGCATTGCCTACATCGGCGAAGTCCTGATGACGGCATACGCCGTTTATCTTGACTGGTTTGCCATTCAAGAGCAAGCCTTGTTCCGTCGTTGCTTCAACCGTCCTAAATCCTATCGCGACATGCCGAGAATCGCAGACTTCTCCCTCAATGACGACAGATACCTCTACCGTATAAAGATACGGTTGATCTACACCGTCCCAAAGAATCGGATTTGCAATTTCGCTTCTTATGTTGAATTTTGCTTCATTTTCAAGAGCAAGTCCTGAGCTTGCCTCCATTATTGATCTTCCTGCTTCATCCTTGAGCAGTATCTTAAGGACTCCCTCTTTGGAGACAAAGGACTCATTCACGATTTGACCATGAACGGCCAATTCAAATGTTTCTGGGGCAATTTTCTGCTGCGTCAAATAGACGCCATCCCGTCCGTTGTCCATAACGTCAAAATGAATATCGTCCATCACAAGAAGCTTCACTTCTCTGTACAATCCGCCATAGAAGGTGAAGTCAGCCATTAGAGGAAACACCGTATTGTCGTAGCTGTTATCAACCATAATGGAGATAAGATTTTCTCCCTCTTTCAAGTAGGGGGTTAAAGGGACTCTAAACATAGCATATCCACACCGGCTGTCCCCGGCCAAGTTGCCATTGACATAAACATGACCCATATTTCCAGCGGCGCCGATTTCCAGGTAGATGCGTTTTGTCAAATCCTCATGGGAGATGTCCAAAATCCGCTGATACCAGCATTGCCCCCGATAGTACTGTTCGCTACCGCCCTGACCGTCTGTATCGTTCCAAGAATGAGGCAGTGTGACAGACTGACCATCTTCTATGGACTCGAGTACGTAGGTGGGATTATTCGTTTTCGTGAATATCCATTGATCGTTTAATGGCATGATTTGTACCATAATAATTTCCCCATTCGGTGTTTATTTCTGATGATTGGATTCCTGTCAAAAATTCCCCGACCAACAAGGATGTTGACCGGGGCAAATGAATAAGTGCCGAAATGATTATTTTCTGCTTTTCGCCCACTCGTCGAGCTGCTTTTGCTTCTCTGCAATTATTTTGTCAATTCCAGCAGATTTCAGCTTGGAGATAAACTCTGGCAAGATTTTCTCCGGTTCGACACTCCCAGTCTCAAGCGGAAGCTTGTACTGCGTAACCACGTTGGTTACCGCGGCATATTCAGCCTTGACCGGATTTGCGTCGAACGTAAAGCCCAGCGCCTTCGACTTTAATGCCGATTTGTTGAATTGATCCATCTTCTCCCAAATTTTTGGATCGTCACCTTTAAATACATAGGAGAGGAATTGATTACCGAACATATATCCCATATTCGGATTATAGCCTGAGGTTTTGGCGTCAACGCCTTGAGGGAAGTCGATGACGTTGTCCGATTTAACATAATGTTTTCCTTCCACACCCCAATCGAACAGGTTGACGATATCTTTGTCTGAATACATAAGGTTCAAGAAATCCATCGCTTTTTCCGGTGTTTTGGAGTTAATTGGTATCCCCCACATGACACCTGTGACGTTCGTAGTTGTAGAAACAGGCTGAAGTAAGTTTGCCGTGACCATAGGCACACCGCTGCTCTTCGTTTCTTGCTGTTCAAACCCGGGTTTCATATTGGAGAAATAGGCAAATCCGCGGTTCGACTTGATCAAATCAAACTGAGAAGTTTTATTCGTTGAGGCGTCTTTCAGAATCAAGCCAGATGTATACCATTTTCTCATCTTTTTAATAAACTGAGCATATTCATCCGTTTCGTACAAATTGACTACTTTAAGATTATTGTCAAAATTCGGAAGAACACCAAGTGAGTCCCCAAGCATGTCAAACGTACGGTACGAATCGAGCATCGTTTTGCCAATACTGCCTGGAATCAGTGGCGTCACATTTGGCTCTTTCTCCTTGATCGTTTTCAATGTGGCCTCCACATCGTCTAGCGTACGAATTTTACTGACATCGATTTGATACTTGTCGACCAAATCCTTCCGCATTGTCAGACCATTATACGCGGCAAAGTCGCGGATGGTAGGAATAGCGTAGACTGATCCAGCAATTTTGGCTGCATTGAGATAGGACGATTCCATCACTTTTGCAATCCCTTGGCCATGCTGCTCGAGCAGTTTATCCAGCGCAACAATTTGACCTTTTGAAACATAGCTGCTGTAGCCGGTGCCTGATACAAACATTAAATCCAGCTTTTCGCTGCTGCTCAGCATCAGGTTAACTTGCTGCTCCCAGTTCCCAATGCTGATCGGCGTCAACTTCACAGTTGCATTGATTTTTTTCTGTGCGATTTGATTAATGGAATCCTGCACCAAGGACATCTCCTTAGGCACGGCACCGAATATCGGGAAAGCAACCGTCAGTTCCGTCGGTTTTTCCTCCGGCTTTGCCGTTTTATCCCCGGCTACCGGCGCCGTATCTCCGCTATTGTTGCTGCAAGCAGATAGAACAAGCATAGACCCTATAATGAGTGCGCTTACCGACATGAATCTCTTCTTCATAGTACTCCCCCATTTACTGTTTGGCGTTTGCTTACTGAAACTGTTTGCGATACTTGGAATCTTCAGCAAGCATATTTTCATTTTACTTTTGCTGCAGATTCGGTTCTGCTCCGCTCACGACTTTTCGTTGTGCATTTGCCGACTACCTTTCACTTTGGACTGTTTGGTGCAGTTGGCGGTATTCAATCGGATTCAGGTCGGTATGCTTCTTGAACATTCGGGAGAAATGGGAGAAATTCGCATACCCGATATGCGATGCCACGGCGCTGATCAGCATATCGGTTTTCTCGAGCAGTTCCTGGGCAAGCTTAAGCCGTTCGTGGAACAGATAATCCGATACGGCCATGCCCGTTTCCTTTTTAAAGATCCGGGTCAAATAGTCTGGATTCAAAAACACGTGATTCGCAATCTCTTCCCTCGACAAGTCTTCTGCAATATGCTGCTTAATGTAACTAATAACTCTTTGGACAACACTGTTGGACTGTTCAACTGTGTTCACATACTCCATCGCTTTGCTTACAACGTGGTTCATCCATGCGATCAGATCGGTTACTGAGCGGGTCGCGTTTGTGGAAAACTCCAGCGAGATGGTATCGCTAAACAATTGGTGAGCTTGAATACCTTTCATCTGGAGCATATAATACATCGCTTGCTGAAAATCCTGGTAAAATTGGCGGAGCAGGTTTGCATCCAAACCATTCTGCCGCAACAGTAGATCCAAATAAGAGGTTGCTTCTTCCAATACTTTGGCGAACTCCCCCTCCTTCAGCATAATCGACCACGTGCTCATATCGGGGAGCTGTCTACTAACAGGTTGTAATTGATCCCCGGAAAGCAGGAAAATCTTATTGTTATAGGCCACGTTGTTTTTCTCATTTTCACCAAGTCGTTTTACCATCTCAAACATTTGGTGACCGTGTACTTTTTCACCAATATAACAGGAAAGATCGCAGTAAAAATACTTCCTGCAGGCGTCAATGAAGCGCTCGCAAGATTGTTTCAACAACAGCTCGATGTCGGAATTACTTTCGGCAGATAAGATAGCTAGCAATCTTCCGCTGTTTAGCGTTATAATTTGTCCGTTTTTTTTGTCTTCCAGAATGATTTCTTCAGCCGTATTTGTAAGTGCATATTCCAATATCTTCTCTTCGCGCAACGTCACATGCTTGTGCCATCTCTGCACGCTAATTAACACCGGGGCAAATGTCATTTTATCGGCATAAGGAATGTTGCGATCCGCCGCGGCTCGACTTACCGACTCCGCTCTAGGCGGTATCGTCTGGTTGATAATATCCAACCAGAACCGCTCAATCAGCATGGGTTGATGTTGGTACCAGAATTGGCCATATTGGCGGAATTCAACTAATTCCGAATCTTTATTGATTTTCTCAACCGCTTTAAGGATCGTTTTTTCCAACTCATCGAAGGGAATCGGCTTGAGAAGGTAGTCCAAACTCCCTAACTGGAGAGCTTGTTGGGCATATTTGAAATCCGCATGACAGGTCAAGAAAATCATCGCCGTGCTCGGATATCGTTCCATAACCCATTCCGCCAGTTCCAGTCCCGATACTTGCGGCATCTCGATATCGCAAAGCATAATATCGATTCGCTCATTTTCGAACAGCTCTTTCGCTTGTTTGACGGTAAAAGCCGAGAATACTTCAGTTATACCAAGCTTCTGCCACTCGACTCCCGACCGTACTCCTTCAACAGCATGAATTTCATCGTCTACAATCAATAATTGAAGCATACTAGGGAACCCCTTTCCTATCTTTCCGATTGATATGGAAGCTTGATTTCTATAACAGCGCCGCTAGGGAAACCATTGTAACAGGATAGGGTCGCACGCTCTCCATATAACAGTAGCAATCGTTTACGAACGTTCCAAATACCAATATGCTCGCCTTGTTCGTCGACCACGCGGTTTCCATAACGAATCTCGGCTAATACATCCTCCAAAAACCCTTTGCCAGTATCACGAATGATGATTTCGATATAGGGCTCCAGTCCGGTTTCCAACAAATCGATGGCAACTGAAATATGCACGGGTTCTTCCAGCGTGACACTGTGCTTGATGGAATTTTCCAAAAAAGTTTGAATCACCAAAGGGGGAATCGGAATATTTTCTAGGAAATCGGGTGAATCGATCGTACATGTTAAGCTGTTTGGAAACCGGAGCTCCTGAATCCGGATATAGTTTCGGACATGCTGCAATTCTTCCCGCAAAGTAACAAACGTCAAATTACTTCGAAACATGAATCTGAAATACTGGACAAGACATAACGTCATTTCCTGAATTAATTCATAGTTTTTCACTTGAGCCAGATTAAACAGGATGTTCAAAGAATTCATGAAAAAATGCGGGTTAATCTGCAGCTGCAAATGCTGAAGCTCTGCTTTGTGTTTACTAAGCTGTTCTTCGTACACATTGATTTTCAACTCTTCGATTTGCGACATCATGCGGTTAAAGGTTTGGTTGACCAATAGAAATTCATCAGAAGCCGGATAAGACTCGATTCGAACGTTCACGTTTCCATTATTGATCCTTCTCATAACTGCAATCATCCGTTTAAGCGGAACGAGCAGAATATGGCGGAGAAAAAAAAGACTTATCGGTATAAGCACAATGGAGGCAAATGAAATCACCTCTATGATACGCGTCAAATTAGGCAAATTTTGTAGAATTTGTTTGTCCGGCATAACCGCTACCAGGTTAAAGTCGCCTTTTTGCGAGGGTTCCCCGACAATTAGCAAGTTATTCTTGCTTCCCGATATATAAAAATGCTGAAAGCTTTTCGAGAAATCAATGTTTTCATCAGCCAATGGATTGGTGCTGACCATCAACTCTCCTTGATTTGTTACAAAAAGAGCGCTCCCTTCACTGCCCAAATTAATTAGATTCAACGGTATGAGCAGCGTCTTAGCGTTGACCCATGCCCCGACATAGAGATCACCCGATTGAATGACACGCAACATGTAATAGTCTTGTCCGATTTTCTGAACGAACCAGCTGTTGCGGATCTCAGCGAGATTAGGACGTTCGCTCAGCAAACGATGTAAATATTGCTCGACTTGATCCCTCTCCTGAAATGTAACTGATGCTTTGAAAATGTCCAACAAATCCTGCCTTGACTGTGAATACACATAAAAAGCATCAATCGATTTGTAAAGCACAATATCGTTAGATAGTTTATCCGAAACGCTATGTTTGGCCAGCTGATATTCATCTTCCGAATTAGGCGTATTCATCGAACGGAAATCATAATCCGACGTTACTAAGCTGAGCAAATTTCGATCCGCATCTTGCAGTTGGGTATCAATTTGCCCCTCATACAAAGAGATTAAATTTTTAATTGACGACGCCACCTGATTGTGTACGACATGAATGCTGTAGAAATTCGTGTAGATCAGCAGCGTGATGAGAGGAACTGTCACAAAGAGCAGCCCGGCTACCAGCTTAAACCGAATGGAATTCCATGATATATGCGGAAGCCGCAGTCCCATCCAATGTCTCTCCCTTCTGGAAATCTAAAAGGACCGCTGAGAATCCTCTCAGCAGTCCATCTTTATTCATTAGTATGCCAATGTAATCATATCGGATTCCTAGATGTCTTCGCTACCGTTTTGACGACATATCCCTATGCATTTAACGACTTTAGCCGTCTTTCGCTATAGACTGAGAAGGATTTCATAATCGGATCACCCGGACGGGTCCAAGAAGTCCGCTTGGTTCTTGCTGCGCAAATGCCGACAAGAAATCGGGTTGCTCTTTCGCCAACGTATTTGTAACTTCGATAACTAACTTGTTTTTACCCTTATTGATCAGGCCATTGATCTCAACGCGGTAAGGCGGACAGATGCGCACTCCTGCTTCCTCACCGTTTATCCATACTTGTGCGGTTTCATAGACCTCACCCAAGTCTAAAAGAACCCGGTCCGTAGACTCATCCCACTCAAACTCCGTCTCGTATCGGAAGGTGCCTGTAAATCGAGGTAAATAATCAGGCCTACTCATATTCGTCAGATCAGCCAGTCTTCCCCATTCTTTAAAATGTGGATACTGTTCAGCCTCAGAAGTGGATACGGTCCATTCGCCTTTTAGCTCAAATTCGGCCCCGGCTATATACTGCGGCAACGCATTATAACCTTCAAGGACAGTACCATGGAGCAGTACAATGGACTCATACGGATGAAGAATAACCTCCACCGCATTTGCACCGTTCTCCCGATTTACATGTAAACCAGTCAACTTATTCATGAATGCATCATAGGCATATACATCACCTTGGACAGGCAAAACAATTTTCCTACGAATAGTTTGATGCGGATGTTCGTTAAAGAACATAAAAACATCCAAACCGTCATGAATATAGTGATAGTTCCGTAGATACGGCTCGTGTTCGTCGACGCTAATCTCATAATGTCCGTCAGCAATAAGCAATTGTGCTAGATCGTCTAAAGCAACAACCTTCACATTCCGGTGATCGGCAAGGCAAGCTAGTTCAGCAGAAACCTCAGTACCCTCACTGGATCGTGCGGGCAACCCGCCGACAAAGCGAACAGCTAGTCCTTGTTCGGAAAACTCCACCAACCGGCGAATCATTGCTGCCGGAAACGCTTCTGCATAGGGCACGATAAGGCACTGGAAATCCTCATTATTGACATGCAGCTTGTTGTCTTTCACACTTGCTGCATCAAGTAGAATATCAATGGGAATCACATCGCAGTCGATCTGATGCTGCATCAATTGCTTCACAGGCTTTTGAAAATACATCGCTTCCCCAGACCATTCGGCTTCAGCGTGGTATACGACGCCTGCAGTGGCCACATGTCTTCCGCCTGAGATCAAGTGACTAATCCGATTCATGTAATGATTTAAATGTTTGTAATAGCGGTATTGTGGATTTTTCCCGCCTGCATACATATGCGGCGGGCAGTCCGGATCAGGAGCTTTTTGAGAAAAAGCATGCGGGACAAAGTAATTAACACCACGAACTAACATATGATCTGTGAGCCATTTCATTAGTTTCAGACCTTCTGCCCAGCCGTAAGCACCATACACCTCACACATGGTTCGACCTTGTTTTTTCGGATCGATATGTGCAAGCGATACACCAAGCTTAGCAAGGCCGTAGTGGAAAAATTCACTATCCGTATCACCGCCAGGCTTGCTATAAGACAATTCATCAAAGCCGGGAACAATCTGCCATAGCACCACATCGAGACCAGACATATCTTGTCCCCACATTGAGCGGAAGAAGTGTCCGGCTCCGGAGCCAAGCCTTGCATGTACATTGTTGTCTTCGAGGACATGTCCAATGTATTCTACACCGCGGTCTCTGCACCACTCTCCGATTTGGCTGCAAAAGTTATCCGCGTAGAGCTTGCTGACAATATTCATATAAGCGTACCGTACGATATTGGTCTGTTCTCCCGCATCATGCCAGAGAAGATATAGATGCTTTCGGTAGTCCTCACCCAATGCTTGCTCAAGCAAGGCCGGCATTTCACTGCTCCAAGGAAGCGGCACTCCTTTTTTTCCTGGTCTTGAATTGAAGTCAAATGTCGTCTTATCGTTGTAAAATCCGGGTTCGTCCGAGAAGAATCCGGCAAATGTCTTCCCGAAATCTGTCTTGTATCGTTCATACACTGCTTCATACACCGTATCAAGCAAAATACGAGCGGAATCTCGATCTAGCGGGTTCAGATAATCCTCCTGCTGTAGGCTGCCGCCATCCTTATTTTCGGAAATAATGAATACGCGCCAATATCCTTCAGGGATATCCCAATAGAGTATACCGTCTTGTACAAGATCCGTGATATCCATACAATCATCGAGTAATTCTCCACTAGAAGGATGTCGGCGGACCGCGACTACGGAGATTAGTTTATTCTTTCCACTCGCTTTTTCGGGCTGTGAAATGGTCGGTCGAAGCCCACGCATCAGCAAAGTATCCAGCAGCAGAGAGGTTCCTTGCGCAGGACCGAGCGTATCGATATAACGTTCACCCAAAAACTTGCGATGAAGCTCTTCTGGAGCCTCCTTTACCTTGCCTGCCGCATGTCCCGTTGGAAAATGATCGTCATCCAGCAGCCATACCTTCATACCGCGATTCCGAGCTTCATCCATAATAATGTCCATATCTGTCCACCATTTCGGTCCGAGAAAATCAGGATGAGGACGAGCCTCAACGCATACTGCCCCGATTCCAGATTCATGAACACGGGCTATTTCTTCCCGAATCACATGCTCTTCCTCACCATGCTGCCAGAGAAAAGGAAGGATATAATTATGTTCTTTACCCTCAAGCACTTCCTTAATACGATTACTCATTATTTTGTAGCCCCCTATAACAGCTAGGATTCTTCGATCCTAAACATGGATTAAAATATCCGCCCGACTTCGATGAGAAGCCGAGCGGATATTCCCGTTCATTCTTATTTTTTTACTTTTGCTAACCAGTCTCTCGCGCGTTTCGTAACCTCTTCCCCGCCCGATTTGTTCCATTTCTCTACGAATTCATCGAACTTGCTGATCGGGTACTGCCCTGTAATGATCTTGCTAGCGTACTCAATATAGAGTGTGCGATTTTGGATATCTGGGAAACCTTCATAGACGCTGGCTGGCATTCCGTCTCCAGCAATGACTTTCGCATACTTTTGGGCATCCTGCATGATTTGAACGGTTTGATCAATTTCCCACATTCTGTCTTCGGATGCAGTGCTTTTAAGGAGACTGCTTGTAAAATCAAGGGTCGAAATTTTGGAATAAGGATCAAGAATAAGATTCTCTTGGGTGCTTTTATCATCCGGAAGTTTAACGGCTTTGCCATCCTTCATCGTATAGTGCATGCCTTCAACACCAAGGTACAAAGCGTTCCAATTCTTCTTGTCATACATGTTGTTCAGCAATTTTAAAGTTGCCATCAACTTCTTTTGATCCTTGTTGTTCTTCACAACCCATGCCGGAGGTGTAAATCGCTTCCAAGTATAGAAACCCTTATAACCTTGAACCTCTGGCAATGGAAGAGAAGCAAATGTACCTTTGACACCACTGTTCTTTTGCAAGTTATCTAAATACAGATTCGTTTGTTCAGCCCAGTGGAAGTAGTTGCCTACCTTGTTAGCTGCAACCTTGCCATCCCACTTCGCTTTATCGTTCAGTAGGGATTCTTTATCGATTAATCCATCCTTGTACATCTTGGAGATAAACTCCAAGGCAGACTTCATATTCGGTGATACCGCGGAGTAAGTCAGCTTACCGTCATAAAGGTCCCAATCCGGATAGCCCTCAAACATAGCTACACCGTACATCGCAAACAATTGATCCATCCAGCGCGCTTCCTGACGGCCACCTGCCGGAAGCTCATCCTTCTGCCCATTGCCATTAGGATCCTTATCCCTGAATGCTTCCAGAACCTTTACATATTCGTCTTGCGTCTTCGGCATCTGTAAACCTAATTTGTCTAACCAATCTTTGCGGATCATGCCGGAATACCTTCCGTAGTCTACCATACCAGGGATATAGTAAATTCTGCCCTGACCAGTAGGGTCATTCGCTTTCACAATATCCCACATATCTTTCGGAATCGCTTCCCATAAATTGGGCGCATATTTAGGCAATAAATCGGTTAGATCAGCGATAGCTCCGTTTTTTGCCAACGTATTTTCAAGGCCTTGTTGTGGCAAGAACAAATCAGGTAATTCTCCGGATGCGATTTTAAGGTTTAACGTATTTAAATAAGCAGTTCCACCGTTCCATTCCACATATGGACTAATTACGCCAACGCCTAATTTTTCTTTATAAAATTCATACAATTTGCTGCCTTTGGTGGTTGGTTTATAGCCGATGTTTGTTCCCCAAACTTCAATATCAACAATTTCTTCCGCCTTGGGAGATGCCCCTTGGCTCGGCGCCGCCGATGAAGAACTTGCACTTTCGGAAGAATTCGATTTGTCGCTACAACCTGTCACTACTGTAAAAGCAAGGGCGCTGACTGCCGCAAGTACCCCAATCTTTTTGATGACCATTCCATGTTCCCCCTAATTATTAAAATAGTTTATGTTTAAGACTCAATGAGCCTACAAACCGATGTGGATTATCCTTTTACAGAGCCAAGCATAGCTCCTTTAACGAAGTATTTTTGCAAGAAAGGATATACAGCCACAACAGGGATCATAGCAAAAATAACAGTTGTCGCCCGAAGGGTACGCTCATTGTACGCTAAACCAGCTGTAGAAACGGCTCCTGTAACCAATATGTTGTCGTCGGTGATGAACTGCCGAATCTTAATTTGCAGTGGGAATAGATTCGTGTCTTGCAAGAACATCAGCGGATGCTGGAACTGGTTCCATAACACAACACCGTAGAATAAAGCCAGAGTAGCTAGTACAGCCTTGGAAAGCGGAAGTACGAATTGGAACAGCATTCGGAAATATCCACAGCCCTCTATAAAGGCAGCTTCTTCCAACTCTTTGGAAAACTGCTTGAAAAATGTACGCATGATGATCAAATTAAATGGATTTAAGATATGAGGTATGATTAACACCAATGGGTTATTGTAAAGCCCGATTCCTTTGACTGTCAGAAAATAAGGAACAAGAGGCGCCTTGAAGATCATCGCAATTACGACACCGATCATAATGACAGGGCCCCAACGAAATTCCGATTTAGACAACGGATATGCAAGAAGGGCCGTGACGAGCAGCGCCAAAATCGTTCCAATCACCGTTGTGCCCAGTGTTAAGAAGAACGACTTCCATAGATCGGGACGATACATCATAAAATCCCATGAGGCTAATGTAAATTCCTTTGGCCAAATTGTGACCAGATTCATGTCCACCATCCGTTTAGAACTAAATGAGGTCGAGAGTACGGATAATAGCGGAATAATTGCGATGAAAGATACAAGTAGGAGGATGATAGTAACGACTGAACCGAATAATTTTTCCCCTCTGGATTCAAGCATACTTACCATAACCCCCCGTCTGAAACTTTTTTCGACAACTTATTGAAAGTAAATACTAGGATAAATCCAATTAACGATTGAAATAATCCGACGGCTGTCGCAAAGCTATACTGACCTTGTTGAATGCCTGTACGGAACACGTAAGTATCTAAGATATCGGAAACACTATACGTCATTGGCGTCTGTAAATTAAACACTTGATCAAAGCCCAAATCCAAGAAATTACCGATTTCTAGTAATAGTAAGACTAATACCGTAGGTAGCAGCAGTGGAAATGTTATATACCGGATTTGCTTGAACCTGGATGCTCCGTCAATCATCGATGATTCGTACAACTGTGGATCTATCGAACTGATGGCTGCCATATAAACAACAGTTCCCCACCCCGCATCTTTCCAGATGGCAGAAAGCACATATACAATACGGAAATAGGAACTTTCCTGCATAACCAAGGTAGGATCATGGTGAAACCACCCGATCACGATGTTAAATAGGCCGCTTAGTGAAAACATATCAAATACAATGCCAGATACGATGACCCATGAAAGGAAATGTGGCACATACAGAGCCGTTTGAATCCCTTTCTTCAAAGCCGATTTCCGGATTTCATTGATCATGAGCGCCAACAGGACAGGAATTGGGAACACAATAACAATGCGCAGAAATCCAAGCACCAGTGTATTGCTGAACACCCTAATAAAATCCGGATACTGGAACAAGGTTTCAAAGTTTTTGAATCCAACCCATGGACTATCCAAGAATCCTTTGAATACAGAATAGTTTTGAAATGCGATTACGGAGCCCGCAAGCGGAATGTACTTAAATATAATGAGAAAAACTATACCTGGTATAGCCATGATATACAGCGGCCAAAATACCTTCATACGATGAGATGCAACTACTTTCAACTTATTCCCCCCTGAATCTGATTCTTAGTTGTTAGTTACTGTGATCGGCTCAGCTCTACCTGACCCCTCCACTTCTGTTTGATCCAACAATACGGTCATCTGTATCCAGACTCAACATTGAAGTTGCCCAATCCACCACTGAATCCAACAAATTACCGTATTAATGGTGGATATAGTTATGAATTGTTGAAAATGAAGATAAAAAAAATAGAAGCGGAGATGCTTTTTCAGCTTCTCCGCTTCACATATAAGTCTTTTATTCTTTAAATTTGCCAGGTGTAATCCCTTTAATTTTTTTAAAGTTACGTATAAAACTATTTTCGCTAGCGTAACCAACTTTCTCAGAAATCTCAATTACCTTCAAATTCGTATTTTTAAGTAATTCTTCCGCTTTCTCAATTCGTACTTGTGTAATATAATCGTAAATCGAAGTTCCGGTTTCTTGTTTAAAAAGGACATTTGCCTGAGACTGACTAATGCTTCCAGCCTCGGCTACATGCGATACGCCAATATTTTCTGGATAATGCTCTTGGATGTACTCGACCATCTTCCTAAAATAATTCTCATGCTTTGTTGGTTTTCTTTTCTTCACTTCTTCTGCTAGGTAGGTAGCTTCATCCAATGTCATTTGATGCAAATCTGAAAACGTCAACGTTTGAAGGGAATCCAACGAATCCATGATTTCCTGGAATTGTTCATCTTCTGGGTCTCTGAATTTCGTTATCATTTCCTTAATTACATTGGAATACCAGCGGTATACGTGTAGAGGTTTTGCATTTGACGTTTCCCACTCCATCCGTATTTTCTCTAGGATGTTGTTTGTATATTCCGTCTTTCCTTCTTTAATCCCTTGAGCAATTTCATGCATGGTTTCATTTTTAGAGCCAGGGCCTTGCGCTTCTGAGTAGGGTAATGCTTGCTCCGGCACATGAAGTTTTTTATACCCCATATACAAGCGATCCAGCAGCAACACTTCAGCTTGCTTGTAGCGACTGCTGAGATCACCGCTAATCGGATATAGCGATTCGGCAACACCTACTGATAATGAAATTTTCAATAGTTTTTCTGCGATTTCAATCCCATTTGAAAGTTTATTATAGAGCATTTGCAAATCCATATCAGAAGACAAGGGTTGTACAATGAGGGCACTGCGATCCTGGGTTAAATCCTCAAACTGCACCCTAAAACTCTCTCCCAGAATTTCCTCGAAAATATTACCTACTGCAAACTTAAGTAATAACTGATCATCTTGCTTGTACCCATTCAACCAATTGTAATAGGCATCCACCGAAACAATAACAGCATAAACAGGTAAGTCAGGACGCCATTCTGAGTAAAGCAGCCGCCATTTCCGATCAAATTCCTTACGACGTAGTCTTCCGTAAACCATATCTTGAATAAATTTGGCTTTTAGTTCTTTGTTGCTGCCATGCAAAAAAGTTAGTTGCGTGAGCAGTCTGCCGACATAGGACTCCAATTGAGTGAAGTCAACTTCTAACGCCTCATTCCGATGGCTCTGAACCGTTTTAATCAATCGTTCAATAGGTCTGAACGTAATGCGGTTAACTTGGAAGATAATCAGCATTCCGATTAACATGGTAACCGCGGACACTACGAAAGTCATGGTCCGAATCCAATACAATTTGCCGAAAATTTGTTTTTGAGGAACTGCATACACGTAATTCCATTGCGTTGAAGTTGAAGTCAGGCGAGTAATAAAGTATTTGTTGGGGTTCACCTGCTCTTTCTTATTTTCACCAATTGAGAATAACGTTTCTCCCTTTGCGTCTTGAATGATTCGAACTGCTTCATTGTTAGATGAACCTTCCGGAATGATCTGGGAAAATAGTTTGGAAGATTTCAAGTTTATGATCAGGTATCCGGATATTTGGTTACCCTCGTATATCCGTTTAATGAAACTTATCATTTCGCCTTGGTCTTTCATCCTTTTAGCGAAAGTCACATTGTTTGCGTCCTGTTCAGCTAAAGACAATTGAGACAACCAGCCTTTGTCACCAAAAGTCTCAATACTGGAATTAAACCCGAAGGGAGAACTGCCAACAACATGACGATTTTTCTCATCATAAATATAGATACTATCTATGATCGAACTATTTTGAGTTAATGTATCCAACATGGACACAACTCCAAGGATGGTATCCATACTTTTATGATTGTCATAACGCAAGAAATCGATCGTCAGCGGGTCAAGAACTGCATAAATTGATGTTGTCATAATATCGTTCATTTTCCTGTCAACATCATCCCTGACAAAGGTCAACATCTGTTGGTGCGGAACTTTAATCTCCTCTAATAGTGAATGTCTGGCGAGGCTGTACATGACAGTACCAACCAATGCAATAGCAAGGCAAATAACCAGTGTCAGTATGAGGATTAATCTTGTTTTGATATTCGAGAAAATCAGTTTCGCTTTGTACTTGTATACATTCATGCTTTCCCCTGCCGTTTTCCCTCGTTATTTCTTCTTTGCATACCACTCACGCGCCCGATTCGTGACGTCGTCTCCGCCACTACTTTTCCATCTTTGAATGAATTCATCAAATTTTTCAATCGGCCAATCACCAATAATAATTTTGGACATGTATTCTTGATACAGCTTGTTCGATTTAATGTCTGAGAAGCCATCATAGATCGATACAGGTATTCCATCGCCGGCAATCCGTTTACCGTCTCTTCCACCTACCATCATGGCATCTATCATCATCTGGGCAACCTTCGGTTCATACTGATCCTGAAGCGTCAGTGCCATCTGCTCCGTTGTTATAACTGGAAATAAATCGATCAGATAAGTTTGATCCGAACTGATAGGCAGCCGCTTTTTTATGCCATCCTTCATTTCATAATGTTCGCCTTCAATTCCAAAAGACGCAAAATTACGATTCTCGGGCTTCGCATAAAATTCAAGGAGCTTCAAAGCTTCTATTGCGTTCTTGGATGATTTGGGAATGGCCCACTCCATATTATTGATAAGCGGTCTCGGAGTAAAACCATCAAACCCTTCTACTTTAGGGACCGGCATTCCGACAATATAGGCATTCGGATTTATTTTAGGCAAATTCTCAAAAAAGTTTTGCTTAATTCCATACGGAACATGATACCAAACGCCAACTTTATCCTGCTGAATCTTAGCTTTCCATGTCAATTCTTTATTCAAAAATGTTTCATTATCCAGCAATTTGTCTTTATAAAGTTCTCTTGCAAATGTAAGAGCTGCTTTCATATTGGGAGTGACAGCCGAGTACGTAAGTTCATTGTTATACAGATCCCAAACCGGGTACCCTTCTACCATAGCGACACCGTACATCAAGAATATGTCATCCATCCATCGCCCCGCTTCTCGTCCGCTGGTAGGAATCTCGTCCTTTATACCGTTACCGTTGGGATCTTGATCACGAAATGCCTTAAGGACAGCAACATATTCATCCTTTGTTGTCGGTATCTTCATATTTACCTTGTCTAACCAATCTTTGCGAATTAATGAACTATATCTTGGATACAAATTAACTCTCGGAATAAAATAAATTTTTCCATCCGGAGAGTTGGCTCGGACACTTTCCCACACATCTTGAGGAATTGCCTTCCATAAGGTAGGTGCATACTGTGGCAGCAAATCATCCAGGGCAAGTAAAGCACCTTGCTTGAGTAGCGTATCTTCAACCCCGTGAGGTAAGAACAGATCTGGTAGTTCGTTAGCTGCAATCTTCACATTTAAACCCTTTGTAAAGTCCGTGCCGCCATTCCAAGGAAGCGTTGATGTGTTAACTGCAATACCTGTTTGCTCTGTAACGTATTTCATCTGCTTATCGTTTGGCCCAGGCATTCTCCCATAATCGCTGAACATGAGAATGTTCACTGCCTTAGCTTCCTTCTTCTGTTCACTCCCTGAAGCACTTCCAGTTGCGGTGTCATTTCCACCTGAACCAACACTTGAACATCCTGTTACTGTTAGGGCAAGCAATGCGCCTACGGTTAACAATACGATCATCCGCATTATTCTTGATTGTACTGCCATCTTTCTTGCCCCTTTCAATTTGCAACTATTTAAATAGTATATCATTGTGAGGACTCAAGCCCAACATTGTACTTGCTTTAGGTGAAAATGCGAAAAAAAGCCGGAATCACCGGCTTTTTTCGATACTCTTTAATGAACATTACTTGTTCTTGTTAATTTTCGTAAGCTCTCTATTTAGTGCATATAATAGCTTGTCTGTGAAGTGCTCTGGCGCCATTTCAGCCAAGGTATCAATCTTAAATCCTTGCGTCATACTATACGTTGGTCTCTCCCTGAAACTTTCTCCTAAATATTTATTTAAGACCACAGCCGCATCTTTATTCTCGAAAAGCTCTTTAAACGTGCAACGCGTAGAATAAACATCGTCCGTGAACTGTAATTCCTCGATCCCTCCATCCAGATCAGGCATTTGGAACCAGTTCGTAACTTCGCCGCCTTTTTCCTCTACGGGAGCTTCATAACTTGGATTGGGTTCTTCCACCTTGTTAAATTTGGCGATATCAACGTACTGCGCGTTATCTTCGGTGGCCACTGCACGTATGTCATTCAACCCTTTAACTAAGGATACATTCTCGAAAATGAAAACCTTATCCTCGCTGATTTTAGATTGAAATTCAGTTCCATTGACATATAGCACTACGTTGTTGCAGTTTGAGTACACTTTAACTGTCATGTTGCTCTCTGCTCGATCCACATGGCGCTTACTCGTGATATGAACAAATTTTTCCTCAGACCAATGAGCTTTATACATGTAGAAGGCATCCTTCTTGATCTTTCTGTCATAGGAGACAAGACCCTTGTTGTTTCTTCCCTGGACTCCACCTTCATCTCTGATATTCGCTCCGAAATCAAACATATTCCATACATAAGTTGCCCAAAGGAAAGGTCTCTTCTCGAAAGTCTTCCAAACCGTTTCATGGAACAGTGCATGATATTCTTCCGTGTAGTCTTTTACCTTGGGATCAGCACTATGGTATTGGACAATACCTTCTGCCCCATATTCAGATATACAAAGCGGCACATCGGGGTTAATGCGGTGAAACTTATCAAGCCAAGGTGCAAAATCCCCCGCGTTTCCGTGATACCAACCATAATATTTATTGTATCCGATTACATCCGTCATACGATTATATTCATCTTCCTCACTGACAAATAAAACATTAGCCATTGTCGTAAGGCGAGTAGGGTCTTCTTTTTTCGTTAAGTCATGTAACTCTTTAACAAGTCTTCTGACCTCTGGTCGTTCACCGCCGATTTGAATTTCGTTCTGTATCCCCCAGAATACGATGGAAGGATGATTGTAATTCTGCCTGATCAATTCGACCATCTGCTGCTTCGCATTGATCCCTTCTAACTCGTTTTGCGACATCACGGAAATGAATGGAATTTCAGCCCAAATCACCATACCTTCTTTATCGCATAAATCATAAAAATATTGGCTGTGCTGGTAATGCGCTAATCGAATGGAAGAGGCTCCTATTTCCCGAATGAAAGCCATATCTTCAACTTGTTCTTGTTCCGTAATGGCCCAGCCCATATCCTTCCTGTCTTGGTGTCTAGATACACCATGCAAAGGCAGATGCTCGCCGTTTAAGAAGAAGCCCTTTTCAGGATCAACATGAAAGTATCTTACGCCAAAAGGAATCGATACTTCATCAATCGTGTCATTAAAGCTAGTCATAGATAGATTGGCACTGTACATATAGGGATTTTTTCTACCGTGCCAGAGTGTTGGATGGTCAATGACACAAGGCATCTCTTCCGTTCGAGTTTCTCCTGCAGCCAGTATAACTTCCTTAGAGGCATAAGTTACACTATGATGATCAGCATCGAAAATATCTGCCCACAGTCTAACTTTTTTCTCTTCATTACTGTCATTTACAAGATTTGCTCTAATGCTTAGTTGGGCTCTATCCTTTGATACCTCTTCCTGAACTATATAAACACCCTGTGAGCCATGGTCCATCAAATCGAAATGAACAGGATTCGTGACTACCACTTTTACATTGCGGTAAATCCCCCCGTAGAAGGTAAAGTCTGCTTTCTGAGGATAAACATCATCCACAACTCTATTGTCAACTTTTACTGCAATTACATTTGTAGCTCCATGTATAACGACGTCTGTGATATCAAACCTGAACGTGGAGTACCCTCCTTTGTGCTGCCCTAAATGCTGACCATTTACGTAGACATCCGTAATGCTGTTAGAACCATTGAATTCAATAAACAACTGACTTCCCTCGTAAGACGGCTCAACGGCAAAAGCCTTTCTGTACCAACAAGCGCCTTGATAATATTCATAGCCATTTGCCCCATCGATCGCGTTCCATGTATGGGGAATATTCACCGTATTCCAATGATCATCCTTGTACAATTTGCTTGCAGCTTGTTCTTCGTCCTGACGAATAAATCTCCAAGTCTCGTTGATCTCTATACTTCTTCTCATTGTGCAGCCACTCTCCCTACCAAAATTGTAAACTGATATTCGCCGCTCCCTGCCGTACATACAATTCGACCATTTTCATATCGGGCATCTGGGAATTCGATGGATACTTGCTGAAGATCTTCTTGATGACCTGGAAGCATGATCGTCGCTATCGTATTCGCCGGTACCTCGAAACGATAGTTTACAGCCTGATTCGTTTTTTCCCAGCTAGATGCAATGGTTCCATAGAGAGATTCATACGTAGCGGATGCTTGCGTCAGCGTTCCTCCAACCATTGGTTTCAATATGAAATGCTTGTAGCCTGGTTTCTCCCAAACAGGACGTATTCCGGCTATGCCCGAAAAGAGAAAATCACATACGGCCCCGTACGAATAATGATTCAATGAACCTGATAGTTCTCCGTCAGGCGAGATTCCTTTCCAGCTCTCCCAAATTGTCGTAGCACCCTTACTGACAGCAAATAGCCATGACGGACACGTATCTTGCTCCAACAACCGGAAAGCGATATCAGCGTAACCGTAATCCGCCAATACTTGTAGTATGAATGGTGTCGAAAGAAATCCCGTATTTAAATGATAATTCTGTTCTACTACTAGCTGCGCCAGCCTATCGGCGACTGCTTGTTGCTTCTCTTCATACGCCAAGCCAAATGCTAGCGCACGTACATTCGGGGCCTGTCTGCCTTCCAAAATACTGCCATCATCTTTAATAAAATACTGATTATATACGCGTTTAATTTTCTCATAAAGTGCTTGGTATTTGGCTTCTTCCTCCGTCTTTCCTAGAACAGAAGCCATTTCTTCCAGCAAACGGGTTGAATATGCGAAATAGGCGGTTGATACATCTGGATGGTTTCCTTTGGTTTTGCTCAAAACGGCCATGAGATCACTGAACTCCGTATCCGTTTCAAGCCACTCTCCCCAATGGAACCTTGTATCCCAGATGTAATCAGCGTCAAGCTCCCCGTCCGTAAAATTTTGATAGGCAGGCGAATCTTGGTATAGCTCATTCGCATTCTTCGCACAGGCAGCCATGTAATCGACCCATGCCTTCGCTGAGTCAAACTGCCTCTCTACAATAGCCTTGTCTCCGTAACACAGATACATCGTCCAGGGAATGATCACAGCCGCATCGCCCCAACCTGCAGAACCGTCAAGTATACTGGCTGTACCAGGTTTGGGCCTGCGCATAGCCACCATCGGGTTGTTATTTTGCTCCATGAATCGTTGCCATTCCTCCACGCTGTGATGCCCAATAACGGTTGGCACTGTGCTGCCGACTGAACCGTCAGTAAATTGTTCCGCCGCAACGTCGGCCATCCATTTTTCAAAGAATGGGTACACGTTCATGAAATCCGACGCCGTTCTAGCGAATACTTGTGCGTCCCCTGTCCATCCGGCTCTTTCCCTGGTTGGGCAATCGGTAGGCACCTCCATAAAGTTTCCCTTCTGGCTCCATTTGGAGTTAGATACTAACTTCGTGATTAATGGATTTGAACAGGTGAAATCTCCCGTTTCGTCTAAGTCGGAATATACCGCCACGCCAGTAAAATTTTCAGGTATGATTTCTCCTGGATAATTCTTAACGAGTACATAGCGAAAGCCAAAGATCGAAAAACGTGGACGATAGCTCTCTACACCATGTCCAGACGTAATGTAATGAACCTCTTGGAAATCCTCCAATGTTCCATGACTCGCCAGATTTTGTAAAGTAAAGTTCCCGTGCATATCTAAAGCTTCCCCATGGATTAAAACAATCTCCGTCCCTGCATCGCCTTGAACCTTCATTTCTACCCAGCCTGCGATGTTTTGACCAAAATCGAGAATCATTTCGCCATTTGGCGTTCGTATTACTTTTGGCGTAAATCTTTCTCTTTCTCTTACCGCGACGCTTCGGGTAGCAATCAAGTTGTCGAATCCATCGGCAGCGAGCTGGGCAGGCTCCCAGGAGGAATCGTCATAGGAAGGTTGATTCCATCCCTCTATGTTGATTCTGGCATCATAAAGATCTCCCGCCTTCATATCCGATTTCAACAAAGGCCCATGGGAAGTCTTAAAAGAGGCATCACTGCCGATGATCTCGCGGCTTCCATCTTCGTAGTCCAACACCAGTTGCCCCAGAAAAGCTACTTTATAGCCAAAATTGTTCTTTAAACTTGCTCCACCCGTAGCCCCTCTCCACCAACCGTCCCCGAGAATGACACCTAGCGCATTTGCGCCTTCTTGCAAAAATGAAGTTACATCGTAAACTTGGTATTGCAGGCGTTTGTAATAAGAAGTGAACCCGGGCGTGAACAGATGATCCGTACCCTCGATTCCGTTCAGATAAAAGCTGTACAATCCCTTCGATGTCAGGCAAGCTCTGGCCGATTTGAGCCCCTTCTTTACCGTGAATTCCTTCCGGATATACGGAGCCGGCTTATAGGCGTGAATATCCACTTCTTTCTCCGGTTCAATCCATCGAGCCTTCCAATCCGAAGCGTTCAGCAATCCAGTTTCAAAGAAAACAGGATCGCTGAAAGTTGACTCCTCTTCATGATTACTCCAAACTTTAACTCTCCAATAGATCCGTTCAAGCGATTTTAATTCCGCACCCTCATACAGAATGCCCTGCGGTTTGTCCGTCTCAACCTTGCCGCTGTCCCAAATCATGTTAGTGAAGCTCTCGGTTGCAGATGCTTGAACTTGATATGCGGTTTGTATGACGTTCCTGCCGTCACAACGGAGCTTCCAACCTAGACGAGGCTTTTGCGTATCCAATCCCAAGGGATTTTCCAAATACTCCGTTCGCAATGATACTACTTTCAACATTGTGGTAACCTCCCAAAGCTAAGATTGATAATTAAAGTCCGGAATCGATCTTTAACGCAATTCATATGCCATTTCACATAGTAGGGGTATATTGAAACCAATCGAACGATGCGGGAACCGTACACGATTTGCCGTTACCCGTTGCGTACAGCCCAAAGTACACGCCCGTAAAACCACCGGCTACCTCGGTCGAAAGCAGCGCGCACTCACCGGACCCAAATGGTTTACGCTCCCCATTCGGGGAAGAGTAATAGAACGCGTATTTAGCTGGCTCCGCTTCCAAACCGAGGATAATGTCTGAGCCTTCAAACTCATCTTCGAGCTCTACTTTCCAGAGCGACCCGATTCGCCTGCGAAGGATCACTTGGCGGCGTCCTTCCGCTCCACAAGTAAGTGCTATCTCATAATGGAATCTCTCATTCATATACACCGTAAGTCCAGCTTCTTCGCCTTCATGTAAAGGATCGAATGACATTAGCGTAGAAACGCTGCACCTGAAATGCTGCTGTCTCCGTCCGATAAACGCAGGAGAACCGACTTCATTTAAAGTTAAGGCTGAACCGCGAAGTGTCAACCAACCCGGTCTTTCTTCCAGTGACCAGTCCTCGTCTCGCGGATTTCTTAAGAAGTTCCACTCAAGCTGCAGCTGATTGGAATTAAAATCATCAACGTCAGGCGTAGGCGTCTCATCGACTACAAGAGGAAGCGTTCCGGCATCCATCTTCTCAGCAATCTTGCCGCCATCCCCGATCACAGGCCATCCGTCCGTGGACCAAGTAACCGGAGCTAGGAAAGTCTCACGCCCCAAATGGTGGTGCCGCCCGCTAAACGGAACGGATACGGGACGAATCCCTAGGAAAACGGCCCACCAGCTTCCATCCTCCAGTTGGACGAGATCCGCATGGCCCGTTGCCTGGATGGAACTTCCCGAACTCCGGTGAGTCAGGATAGGATTGTCAGGATTGCTTTCGAACGGTCCGTATGGCGAATCGCTCCTTGCGATTGTAACCATATGACCATATTCGGTCCCTCCCTCTGCAATCATCAAAAAATACTTCCCGTTAACCCGATACAGATGCGGGCCTTCCGCAGATTTTGCGCCCGTTCCTTGCCAGATGAGACGTCGTTCGGATAACAATTCTCCGGACTCCAGGTCGATTTCCGCTTGATAAATCCCCTTCGGCTCGTCCCCGAAAAAACCGCCGGTTCCTGTAATGTAAACGCGCCCATCTTCATCAAAAAATAGGGACGGATCCACGCTTGGCCACTCTGGCCATATCGGTTCAGACCATGGCCCCTCAGGACTTTCAGCCCATACGTAGAAATTGCGAAACATTTTAACATTCGTTGTAATCATATAGAAACGGCCGTTATGAAAGCGAATAGTTGGCGCATAGATGCCCATTGAGCTTCTGCAGCCTTCCAGGTCCAACTGGCCTTGACGGGTAAGGCAGTGTCCAATTTGCTTCCAATGAACGAGATCTCGGCTATGGAAGATCGGAACGCCAGGAAAATATTCAAAAGAACTTGTAACCAGATAAAAATCTGCACCTACCCGACAAACACTTGGGTCAGGATGAAAGCCGGGGATTACTGGGTTTGAATATTGAATTGTTGACTCCGCCATTTTGATCGCCCTTTCTTTGTTTAACGCTCTACTAACATCTTAATGTCAATCTAAATATGGCACTAACACTCTCACGACACATCCATAACGTTTTACCGACTTCCTTTTAAGTATGAAGGGCAAATAAAAACCAGGCCCATTAAAATGGAAACCTGGTCTTAACGTTCTTATTTTTTGTTTGCAACCGCCCAAGCATCTAGCTGCTTTTGCTTCTCCGTAATAACTTTATCAATACCCGCGGCTTTCAGTTTAGCTCTGAAGTCAGGCAATTTATCGGCCGGATCGAGTGTTCCTGACTCTAAACCTTTTGCATACTGATCTGTTACATTTTTAAGAGCAATAACCTCATTTTTAACAGGTTCCGAATTGAATGTAAATCCAAGTGCTTTAGACTTGATAGCTTTTTGATTAGCTTCTGCAGTCAATTTCCACATGTCCTGTAAGTCTGACTTCATTAGATAGGCGATGGATGGATTAGCGTAAATCCAACTTTGAATCGAATATCCAACTGTCTTGGAATCAATACCTGCAGGGTAATCGATTGAATTCTCCGACGCCTTCACATAGTGCTTCCCTTCGATTCCATAAATAAACAAATTTGCAAGTTCCTTATCTGTGTACATCAAATTCATAAGCATCATGACACGTTCAGGATTAGTAGAATTTACGGAAATGGTCCACAAACCACCTTGCGTATTGGACGTAGTCGAATAAATATTAGACATCAAGGGCGCATACACGAGCTCTTTGCCGTTCGCTCGGATTTCCGACTCCAAGTTGCCCGGTCTAAGGCCGATGAAATAAGAAAATGCCTTGTCAGCCTTCAACAAATCTGAGGCGTTAGCTTGGGTTGTAGCAGCATCCTTATTGATATAGCCTGCCTTAGCCCAACTATGAACCTTATTCAAATAATTTTCATACTCTTTGGTCTCGAACAAATTCACGACTTTCAAACCATTGTCATACTCAGGCAATACACCTAAGCGATCCCCCAGTTTATCATACCAGACATAAACATCTGACGGCATGGATAATCCTGCTCCGAGTGGAGCGATAGTTGGCTCATTTTCCTTAATCGTCTTATACACTTGATCCAAGTCATCAATCGTCTTAATAGATGCTACATTAATTTTGTACTTTTCCACTAAATCTTTCCGCATAAGTACTCCAGGAACTCCTGTCGTGTAATCCTTATAGACAGGCACGCCATAGGTCTTCCCATCAATTTTAACGCTAGACAGAAAGGCAGGATCGATCTGTTTTTTTATTCCGTCGCCATACTTATCCAATAGATTGTCGATCGCGACAAAGTTTCCAGTCGCCACACTTGAGCTGTACCCTGCACCAAATTCAAAGGACAAATCCAGTTTCTCACGGCCAGAAGTCATTAAATTCTTTTGTTGAGCCCAAGCCCCGATACTAATAGGTATTATTTTGACTGTTGCGTTAATTTTGGCCTTTGTAATTTTGCTTATTTCATCTTGCACGGCTTGCGTATCCTTCGGAACTGCTCCGAACGCCGGCATGGCAATTGCGATCTCATAAGGATCTTTCGTCGCACTACTCAGAGTTGTGCTAGAAGTTGGAGTTGCAGTTGCACCACTATTTCCATCAGTTTTCGAAGATGAACATCCAGTAATTGCTCCCGTTAACATAACTGTGACAAGCGATAATGTCGCCAACTTTAATTTCCTTTTCATCTCGTATCCCCCCCCCAAAGTATCAATCATTTACACCTTCATCATATCCTTCAATGAAGTGGGCGACTAACACTCTACCGACATCATAATAGCGTTTTCACGACTTATTGATCTTTGTTATTTTGACTTCGATACTCCATTGGCCCTAAGCCAACGTGTTTTTTAAATAGTTTTGTAAAATAGGAAAAATTCGTGTATCCCAAAGTCGATGCAATTAAGCTTACAGGGCGCTCTGTATGTGACAATAACTCTTTGGCCACTTTGACTTTTTCAATCACAATATAATCCGATAAAACGTAACCCGTCTCTTTTTTGAAAATTCTAGTTAAATAATCGGGATGTAGAAAGACTTGGTCTGCAATCATTTCACGTGTCATATCTTGATCCAGGTTATGTGAGATATATGTTTTAACGATCTGAACTATTTTCTCTGTCTCTTTAATCGCTTCTGCATGGATCATCGCCTTGTTAACAGCATGACGAGCCCAGATGAGCATATCCATGATGGACCGCACCGCCGATTCCGAGATATGTCTTGATTCTTCATCACCAAATAATTGATTGGCTTCAATCCCTTTCAAGTTCAGAAAGGAGTATACAACTTGGGTAAAATTTTGATTGAATTGGTGTAAAATATCAGCATTCATTCCTTGGTTTTTGACAAGACTGTCCAAAAGCGTTTCCACTTCATGAACGACAGCATCCTTCGTCGCTGTTTTCATAAGTGAGGCAACTATGCTGAGTGCTGGCAGCTTTGCTTGAGGCATAGAAGTGCCTTTATCAGGCTGAAGATAGACTTGGTTTACGAATGCAACATTATTCCGATCTTGTCTCCTTAACTCTGCTACCATTTCGGCCATTTCATAAGCTTCTACGGCGTGTCCAAAATAACAAGAGAGATCACTATAAAAATATTCGTTACACGAATAGATATACTGTTCACAAGCTCGATATAGATGTTCGTATTCCCAATTCGTCCCCCTATTTGCGACCATAATCAACAAGAGCATTCCCCGATCCAAATGAAAACATATTCCATTTGAACCTTCACCAATTATGATTTCTTCGGCTGAATTTTTAAGGGCATATGCTAGAATCTTCTCGTCTCTTCGATTTAACTCTTTTCTCCACTTTTGGACCGAAATGAGAATGGGAAGAAAGACCGAATCTTCCGTTATAGGAATGTGATGCAATTCCACTTGATCTCGTATCGCGGAGGGCTGGCTAGGTATTGAATGGTTGATCAAGTCCACCCAGAACCTTTCAATAATAAAGGAATGGTGCTTGAGCCATAGTTGATGGGATTGACTGTTTCTATTGAACTCACTGTTTCGATTTATGATGTCCTGCGCCTTTCGAATGGCATTTTCCAAGTCAGCTGCACGGACAGGCTTAAGTAAATAATCAACACTACCCAGTTGAAGTGCTTCTTTCGCGTACTTAAAATCAGCATGACTTGTAAAGAAGATCGTTGCTGTATTCGGATGATGCTCTCTCACCCAAGTCAGCAAATCAAAACCGCTGCCTTGGGGCATCTCGATATCACACAACAAAATGTCGATTCTTTCCCTTACGAATAAGTCTTTGGCTTGTCTGACATTAATGGCTGTATGCAGTCTGCTGATGCCTAATTTATTCAGATCAAGGTCGGA
This sequence comes from Paenibacillus sp. LjRoot153, assembly GCF_964253085.1. Taxonomy (NCBI): domain Bacteria; kingdom Bacillati; phylum Bacillota; class Bacilli; order Caryophanales; family Paenibacillaceae; genus Paenibacillus; species Paenibacillus sp. LjRoot153. Next base: position 1,101,901 of record NZ_CAXUQH020000001.1, on the reverse strand, counting down.
TTTTACCCCTTCAATAGCCAGAACTTCGTCGTCTACAATGAGCAGATGATAATTCATCTCGTTTCCTCCAATCCTGGGTTTGTAGGGACAATAATTTCTATTTTAGCTCCAAAGGTATGAAGATCGTTATCATATACGATAGATGCGACTTCACCGTACAAAAGTCGTAATCGCCGTTCCACATTCCAAATCCCAGTATGCTCACCACGTTCATTTTCCACACTTCTGCCTGCCTGCAGTTTTTCAAGTATGTCTTTCTTAAATCCTGGTCCTGTATCTCTTATGCTTATTTTCATTCTGGAGCCATGCTCTTCAATCAGAAATTCAATCTGAACCTCAATAATGAGCGGTTCATCCAACGTAACGGCATGCTTAATTGAATTCTCGACAAAGGATTGAATGACGAGTGGAGGGATCGGGACATCTAATAAGTAATCCGGTGAGTGGATCGTCCATTTCAATTTTTCAGGAAAACGCAAGTTCTGGATCTTTAAATAATTACGAGTATGTTCAAGCTCGTCTTTAAGCGGTACGAAAGACGTATTGCTCCGGAACATAAATCGGAAATATTCGATTAAAGACATGGTCATATCCAAGATCAAATCATAATTCTTAATCTTAGCCAGATTATAGATAATATTGAGTGTATTTAAGAAGAAATGAGGATTGACTTGCAGTTGTAGCCTCTGTAATTCCTCCTTTTGCTTATTCAACTGCTCCTCATAGACGTTAATTCGGAGCCGTTCAACCTCTGACATCATGGCATTAAACGCCCCACCCATCAGTTGAAATTCTCCCGAAGTATTGCTAAGCTCTACCCTACTGCTCCAATCTCCTTCTCGAACTTTTTTCATTGTGCGTAGTAATCGATAAAGTGGCACCAGAACAGATTGCCTCATAGCATATAGGCCTATTGGGATAAAGAGAAATGCAGCGATCGTGATAAACCAAACAATGGACTGCAGATAGGGAAGCTTAGCTAATATATAATGATCGGGTATTAATACATTTAAACTAAAATCTCCTCGATTAGACAGAGCACCCACTACAAGAAATTTCTTTTTCGTGCCTGAAATATAATATTCATTTACTTTCTGTTGAAGTTCAATCCCATATTCACTTACTAGTTTTGAATTGGAAATAGGTTCGCCTTGTGTATTGGCTAATAAAACCTCTCCCTCTTCTCCAATTTGAAGCGAACGAAGGGGATTTACCAATTCCTCCGTATTAATCAAAGCGCCCAGGTAGGTGTCACCAGCACGCACAATATCAACAAGGTAATTAACTTGGTTAATTTGCACATATTTCCAAACTTTAGAGGAACTACCCTTCAAAAATAAATCAGAATGAATATATTCAATCAGATATTTTTCAATAATGTCATTTCCCTTAATGTCTGAAGCATTCTTCTTAGAAATAGTTAAGAAATCTTGCCGATGATCCGTATAGGCAAAAAAAGAACTAATCGGATCGTACAAGTTAATATCCTTACTTAACTTGTTAAACAAATATATTTTAGCACTGTAATACTCCCCATCAGCTGCCTCCTGGCTAAGCGATAACAAATCGTATCCTGTGCCGGCAACCGTACGTATATACGAATCGATGTCGTCTAATTGAGAATCACTCTGATCCGTATACAGATTCAACGTATTCTTATAAGAATCCGCAACCTGACCCCTTACGACATGAATAGCATAGTAGTTGTTGTATAAGAGCATCCCCACCAGCGGCATCGTCATAATGAACACGCTGACGATTAACTTGACTCTCAATGACGCTCGTCTCCAGTACCATGCGGGTGTTTTCATGTCGTTTCGGCTCCTTTTGTTACTCAAATTTAAATTTCAGATCTATCATACTCTTATAAGAACTGGCAACGCCACAACCATAATAAGTCAGTTGTGGCGTTGAGCATATAAGAGAATCCAACCGGCACCTTATCCTTTTACAGCACCAATCATAATTCCTTTGATAAAGTATTTTTGGAAGAATGGGTACGCCACCAGGATAGGGAGGACCCCAATGACTGCTATGGCCATTTTTACAGCATCTGTAGGCATTTGTTGCATAGCATCACTTGCATTATTCGTCATATTCGTGCTTATGAATTGAATATCCTGCATGATTCGATTAAGCAGATTTTGTACACTGTACAGATTAGGATTGGTAATGTAGATCATACCTAGCTGCCAATCATTCCAGTACATGATACATTCGAAGAGCCCGATCGTTGCTAATATAGGGCCCGAGAGCGGAAGCACGATGGACCATAAAGTCCTATATTCACCGGCTCCGTCTATTTGTGCAGATTCGATCAAAGCACTAGGAATCGTCGTCTGGAAGAAGGTTCTCATCAACATCACGTAAAATCCGTTCATCAGGAGCCCCGGTACAATTAGTGCCCAGATCGTATTTTTAATATGGAAGATCTGTGTATAAACCAAGTAGGAGGGAACCAGTCCTCCATGAAACAACATGGTAAAGAAGACGATAAACATAATCAAATTGCGATATGGCGTAACACTTCTGGATAAAGGATAAGCCAAAAGAGCCGTCATGGATACACCTAAAACTGTCCCGACTACCGTAACGAAGATTGTCACTCCGTAAGCCCTGGCGATCTCTCCCCCTCTTTCGTATAAATACACATACGCAGCCGTACTAAACGTATGTGGGACGAACGAATAACCATATGCGATAATATCATTCTGATCCGTTAGCGAAGCAGAAATTAGCAGTATGAACGGGAGAATACAAATGACGGTGAACAAAAACATCGTGATATGGCTGAACCATGTCAATCCTCTACTCTCTTTTTTCATCGGCGTCTACCTCCTTAGAACAATGCGCTATCTTTGCTGTATAGTCGCACCATATAGTTTGCAAGCATAACAAGTAAAAATCCAACGAGAGATTGATACACTCCTGCCGCTGTGGACAAGCCAATATCCCCATTGCCCGTTAATCCTTTAAATACATACGTATCTATCGTGGCTGTTGTATTAAATAATGCACCAGAATTCATTGGAACCTGGTAAAATAAACCGAAATCAGAGTAGAAAATTCTTCCGATACTGAGCAGCGTCAGCATGATGATAACTGGTGTTAGAATCGGCAAGGTAATATGGCGGATCTGCTGCAATCGGCTTGCACCATCGAGCCTAGCAGCTTCATAGTACTCTTCATCAATTCCCAGCAATGCCGCAAAGAAAACAATGCTCGAATAGCCAACACTTTTCCAAAAATGAACCATCGTTAGAATCCAAGGCCAATACTTTTCCTCTGTGTACCAAGAAACGCCATCCTTTATACCAAACCAAGGAAGTACAGTGTGATTCATGAATCCCGTATCTGCACTTAAGAGGGCATATACCAAATAGCTGACGATGACCATGGAAATCAGATGCGGTAAAGTGATCACACTTTGATAAAACTTAAGCAATACTTTGTTTTTAATCTCGTTTAACAAAATCGCACAGGCTAAGGACAAGAAGGTTCCAACAACAATAAACAATAAATTGTAAAGAATGGTATTTCGGGTAATAATATAAGCGTCCGATGTCTTAAAGAGATACTCAAAGTTTTTCAATCCAATCCAGTCACTTTCTAAAATGCCTTTAGCAAAATTTATTTTTTTGAAGGCAATGACGATCCCGAGCATCGGGAGATAATTATTAAACAACAGGTACAGGAGTCCAGGGGCCATCATGATTAGAAGTGGCAAATATTTACGAAACCTATTCTCTTTCTTCTTGTACTGGATACCCACCCGTGGTACAGTTGCCGATGCTTTTTCCATCTTAGAAACCCTTCCTTTCCGTATATTCTATAATGTCTTACTTTGATTTTAAGGGATATGCTTTCGTCCATCTAACAATCTAACGACATCATAGTAACGTTTTAACGACTTTCTCTTCTTCGAAATAAAAAAGGACCGATCGGGGAAAAGCCCGTTCAGCCCTTCATTTGCTTTAATACGACGTCCAACCACCATCAGCTGCGATGACAGTCCCATTCACAAACTTTGAATCCTCAGATGCAAGGAAAAGAGCAACGGTAGCAATTTCACTCGGGTTCACTGGTTCGCGCCGTTGCGTGCCCGCTCCATTTTGGAACTCCTGTAAAGCTGCCATGTCGATATTGCCCATGGAATCCATGATACTGGTTAGAACACCGCCTGGTGCAATAGCGTTACAGCGAATGCCGGATTTCGCGTACATGTATCCAACGTTTTTGGTGAGTCCTACTAGACCATGCTTGGAAGAGGTATAAGCTACGCCTCCCTTACCGCCAGTTATCCCAGCGGCGGAAGCAATATTTACTATTGCCCCCTCCCCCTGTTTCAACATGAACGGAAGCGCTTTGCGAATGGCGCGCATTGGACCTGTCAGATTAATCCCTATAACCCTGTCCCATAAATCGTCCTCGATCGTTTCAATTAATCTGAAGCCGTCCATGATTCCTGCATTGTTAACGAGGATGTCGACTCTTCCAAATGCTTCGGCAGCCCTTTCCACCATAGCCTGGATGTCTTCTTCCTTCATGACATTAGCGACAACGCCTATAGCTGTACCGCCATTTTGGTTAATCGCGTTAACAACTGCTAAGGTGGCTTCTTCATTCATATCCGCTACCACGACCTTGGCGCCTTCCTCCGCATATAGTTCTGCAATCGCTTTGCCAACACCTGAGGCTGCTCCTGTTACAATCGCTACTTTATTTTGTAGTTTCATACCTGTCTCCTCTCATTAAATTGCATTTTCTTTAGCAATATGACCTAGATGAACACCGCTAGATTTAACAGTACGTTCCTGTGTAGAACGATCTACAGCAATAAGTCCAAAGCGCTTAGCGAACCCAAGCTGCCACTCAAAATTATCCATCAAGGACCAATGCATATAGCCCAAAACCTGATATCCGTCTGCAATACAATCTTGGACACCTTTCAGGGCTTGATCGATGAAAGCAACACGACGTGTATCATCATCCGTTGCTATGCCATTTTCAGTAATCATAATTGGCATTTTAAGATGCGAGCTAACATATCTGACAACGGCCCCAAGTGCCTCTGGGTAAAATTCGTTCCCCATTTGTGTTGTCTCTGCATCTTCAGGCACGGGGAGAAGACCATCTGGTCCATACACGGCACGCGTATAGTTTTGTAACCCGAAAAAGTCATCATCATGCAAGTATGGAACAAATTGAACAAACTCCTCTTGCCATGCATGTCTCGCGTTTTCTTCACCGCCAGGAATACTTTGGATATCGTAGAGCGACAAGGTAACTCCTACTTTGGTTTGCGGACTAACCAGCCGAATGGCTGCTCGCGCTTCCACATGCGCTTGAAAGATAACTGCCAAGCCTTCCTCCGAACGTGGAGCTAAAAACGAGTGAACTTCGGTAGGAGCCACTCCAAATGCTTTACTTAACCCCATGAAGTATTTTTGCATCTGTGCCGCCATGTTCTCCATATTCATGCCGACTTGTGCACCAGGAGAACCAGATTTGAGTGCGTATCGCTTCATAATCTTCTTAATCCCAATGGAGATATTCGCCTCATTAATTGTACATACATATGGGATCAACTCGCCTAATTCACGCATGACATGTGTACAATATCGTGCAAATCGGGCAGGCGTATCCGCCGACTCCCAACCCCCTAGCCGAATGAGCCATTGTGGTGAGCTGAAATGATGGAGTGTCACAATCGGAGTTATCTTATTTGCTTTGCACGCAAGTAAAACTTCCCGATAATGTTCAATTTCTGACGCTTCGAATTGCCCCTCCTCTGGCTCGATTCGAGCCCATTCAATGGAGAATCTATAGGAATTCAATCCCAAATTAGCCATTTCAGTAATATCACTCTTAAAACGGTTATAGTGATCTACCGCGCTGCCTGAGGGTTCCTTGAACACCGAGCCCTCCAAGTTTTCCATCAGCCAAAAATCAGAATTCGTATTATTGCCTTCTACCTGATGTGCTGCAGTGGATGCCCCCCATAAAAAGCCTTCTGGAAAATGTGCCATGCCTACTCCTCCTTAACTTCGGTTAATTGCTGCATCCTCATTTTATAAGGATCTTATAGCCACAACTAACAATCTAACGACTCTTCTCTGACGTTTTGACGACTTTCTACAAACGCAAAAGAGTCGTTTAATTACCACAATGAAGTCGTCAAAACGTTAGTGAAGAAACATCATTTGACTTAAGGTTAGTAGTACTGCAAGTCATACTGCCAAGTTCGAATTACCGTATCTACTCGATCAATAGGAGGATTTTATTCATGACAGACTTCACTAGTGTACAAAACAAAGTCGCAATTGTTACCGGAGCTTCAGATGGTCTCGGTAAGGCAATAGCCATGTGCTATGCAGAAAATGGGATGAAGGTCGTTGTATCGGATATTAATGCCGAAAAGGGTTATAGGGTCATTGAAGAAATTAAATCTACAGGTGGAGAAGCGTCTTTCTTTCAAACGGATGTCAGCAAAGAGGAAGATGTTAATGGTATGGTCGACTTTGCTATTGAAACTTATGGCCGTTTAGACGGTATTGTAAATAATGCCGGTATTAGCGCCGAGAGTAGGCCAACTCATGAATATTCAACATCTGAATTTGATAAGTTAACATCCATTGACCTAAAAGGTGTATTTCTTGGTATGAAGTTTGGCATTGAAGCGATTCTCAAGTCGAAAGCATCTGGAGGATTCGTGATCAATGTTGCATCTTTAGCTGGCTTGTTAGGCAATAGTTCTATGGCTATTTATACTTCAGCCAAGCATGGCGTTGTAGGTCTTACGAAGAGTGCGGCACTCGATTATGCTCCATACAACATTACCGTCAATGCAATTTGTCCGGGGACTATCAAGACTTCAATTTGGGGAAATGCTCCTGAAGAAGTTATTCAACAATATGCAAAATTGCTATCCCCGAATGGAAGACTAGGCGATCCCAAGGAGGTTGCACACTTAGCACTATTTTTAGCCTCAGATTTAGCTCGTTACATAAGTGGTTCCGCAATCACAGTCGATGCTGGCTCTAGCGCTGGTAAGCTTACGCCCACCCAATGGTCCCACCCAGAAATATTGGATTAAATTATACAAAAAAATGGAGTGCTATGAAGTAATTAAACTTCAATAGCACTCCTTGAGTGTTTTGATCATAATTAAATCTATTTGTTCTTCATCACCCATATAGAAAGAGTGGGCTCCTTTTTGCACAAAGTCCATTTTTTTATAAAAGGTAATTGCGCTCTCATTTTTCTCCCAAACCCCTAGCCAGATTTTCTCTTTTTTCCATTCCATCGCTTTTTCTATAGCTATATTTATTAGATATTTCCCAAGCCCCTGTTTATGATGTTTTTTCCTTATATAAATTCTTTCGATTTCAAGCGAATCATTGCCCATTTTTTCAGTTTGAGCATCATTGGTGTTTACCTTTAAATACCCGGCAATTTCTTCATTAGAATAAACAAAATAAAATTCGGAAGAGATATTTGATAATTCTTTTTCTAATTGGTTTAAATTAAATGCTTTTTCCAAGTAGTTTTTCATATTTTCTGGTGAATTTTGATTCTTAAATGTCTCAATAAATGTTTCAATACTAATTTCCTGAAGTAATCCTAGATCTCCAAATGTACATTTCTTTATATTTACTGTCATTTTATTTGTCTCCTTTACTAAATCAGTAATTTCTCTTGTTTCCTTTTTTTACAAACTCCCAGTCTTTTACTACATTTTTTCTGACTCTTTGCAGCAGGTTACAAATCGTTTCTACTTCACTTTCGGAGAACCCAGATAGTGCGACCATATTGGAATAATCATTTTCCCTTTTTATCAAAGGGTAAACAGATTTCCCTTTCTCTGTAGGAAATAGTTTTTTAATTTTCAGGTTATATTGATCATCATTCTTTTCAATAAATCCATTAATCTCCAGTTTCTTTATAGCACGAGCAGCTGTTGTTCGGTCTACCTTTATCATTTCAGCTAACTTCTCTTGAATAATTCCTGGATTTTCACATATTCGCACGAGATACAAGTACTGTCCTTTTGTAAGGTCATATTTTTTAAATTCTATATTACTAATAGAATCCAATGCCCTAGCAATCATTCCAACCTCACGTAGAATTTCCTTCATAAATGCAACTCCACTAATTTTGTATTTTTCAAACGTATTAAAAAAATAGTACTTTATTTTTGTTGTATTTACAACAAAAATTCCTGCAGGCTTTTCCATACTAATCTGCCCTTTACTTGAAAAAAGGCAACCAGTCCATCTGGACTGGCTACCTTCTTGTTTTATGAAGAGTAAATCTGTTGGATTTTACATTTGGGAATTAATGTTACCAAATATTCCCTCGAATCACCAGAGTTTAATAGACAGAACCCCAGTTAACCATCACTAGATTAGGTTGACAAGAACTTTCCATTCGTGAAATATATAGACCAAAAACAAAATACCCTTTACCAGGCCTGAAAGCCAAGTAGAGGGTAAACTGTGCTCACTTAAAGGAAATCCAATGTACATAATTTCACGACACAACAATCATCAAATAAATGATCAGAACTATCGCCATACAGCCAGCGAATTTGTAATTCGGCACGGCCACCTCAAACACTGGCTTCTTAAACAGACCCGCAAGCAAATTGTTCACGGCCGATGCTGGTGATATAGGATTGGACAAGCTCCAGCTTCCCAACAGCAGTACTGCGAAATACATCGAACTGATCTGCACGCTCGCCGGATCAATGCCGCCAGCAAGAATAGTTACCGGCACGATCGGATGAAGGCCGATTAACGATGTTCCCGCAATGAGAGCCACCGTGAATAGCGAGAATGTTAAGGATACCGACAGCGGTATTTGCTCCAGCATTGCCGGAACCGAGGATCCGAACCTGGTTGCGCCAATTGAACCACTGAAGAAGCCGGCAGCCAAGAACAGTGTGATTTCCTTCTGTAAGGCGGGTAGCGTGACGGTAACATGATTCATCAAACCATGTCTGTATACGGACATCGCCCCCTTAGTCATGCACCAAAATAACGGAAACAATACAGCCGCCATACAAATTAACATCACCATCGGAAGCTCGACCAATCGCTCCAATATGAATATGGCGATTATTGCGGTTATTAAATATAGGCCAAGCCCTATCGGGAAAACCGCACCCCCTTGCTTCGCAGCCAGCTCCTGTTGAGGCGGCTCCGTAGCTGCCTCCTGCAGTTCTCGGAAATCGACCGCCAAGCTTATGACAAGGCTTAAGACAGCCAATCCAAGCAAATAAGGAAGAACGGACGACCAAGGTAAATCAAGCGCCGATGTGACAAGCGTCATCGCAGCGAAATAGGGCGACCATAGAATCGCCCCCGCAAATCCCCGGTTTAGCGCATTGGCAAGCAGCCGGGACATACCAGGTTGCGGCTTTACAAAAACCATTTGATATACGACAGGGATCGAGCCGACGTTGATAAACACACCCATGATTTGTGTAAGAAACTGCGTTCCAATGAATAAAGCTGCTTTGCTGCGAAAGTTTTCTTCGTAGAAACGCTTCAGGGCTTCGACGTATTCGGGAAGCCGGACCGGAATCCCAAACAGCGGCGCGAATAGGAAAAGCGTAACGATCGTCACGTTTATTCCCGCCGACGCAAACCAAACCGACGCCTCCACTCTTTGCAGCAACATGAGGACTGTCCCGCTAACTATAAAGGACACTGTCAGCCAGAAGGTTAACCCCTTAAGATTCGGCAACAAAAGGGCGATTGCCAAAAAGACAAGGCATCCCAGTACAGGAGTAAGCATCTCCAACTCTGTCAGCTGCTGTACAATATAAACCGCGGCAATGGAGAATATGATTGTCCTCTCCATTGCCGCTTTAACTGCGGATTTCATCCGATCCGCCCTCTTTCACTTAACATCATTAATTAAATTGCCAGCAGCTTAAACTTAGATTCCCATATTGATAGCTGCGGTGAAGAAGTTTCGCCTGACGATTGGAGTCACCGGATCCCATTGCTAGAAACAGCGGAATGAAGTGTTCACTCGTTGGTACGGCTTCTTGAGCATTAGGAGCCAGTTCATGATATTGAAATAGCGCCTCTGTATCCCATGACTCAATCTTATTCTGGAGCCAGTTGTCGAACTGCTCAGCCCAATCGTCGTTTCCTTCAGACTGCCACTTTAATCTTCTTAAATTGTGGACGGTTCCTCCGCTTCCGATAATGAGAACATCCTGTTCCCTAAGTTCCGACAACGCTTTACCAATTTGATACTGCTGCTCGTTACTCAGATGACGATTCACAGATAAAGCGACAACCGGGATATCCGCCTCCGGATAAAGCAGCTTCAAAACCGCCCAAGCCCCATGGTCAAGTCCTCTACTCTCATTCAGAACGCTCTGAATGCCTTGCTGTTCAAACAGCGCTCGAACATGCTCGCTTAGAGCACGATCGCTCTTGGCCGGGTAGGTCATCGTGTAAAGCTCATCCTGAAACCCGCCAAAATCATAAATGGTTTCATACGTTTCAGCAGCGCTAACCGTCTGTACCGTCTCTTCCCAGTGAGCGCTAAAGAGGACGATTGCTTTCGGTCTAGGTGTATAATCCTTAAAGTTTTTAAGCAGTTGTGTATATTCGTTATCCTCAAGCACGATCGATGGGGCGCCATGCGCGAAAAAATAGGAAGGCATCATACCATTTCTCACTCCTTAGTTGTAGTCAAACCAGCATCCTGCTTAAGCCAATTTAGAAAATCAAATTGGTTCTCTTCCGATACCCCGTGATCCGTCGGATATAAATGAAATGCTAGGCGCGGCGACTGCTCCTTGAAATACGCCGCTGTCTCGTGGCCGATCCGAACCGGGAACACGGAGTCATACTCTCCATGGGAAATAAATACCGATACGTCCTTCACACTTCGTAGTGGATACTCCGTCTTCACAAAGTCAGGAACGTACCCGTTCAGCGCAACGATCCCATTCAGCTCATCTCCCATCGTAAGCGCAAGTGTCATTGACAGAATTGCACCTTGGCTAAATCCAAGCAAATACCGTTTGCCTGGATCGATGGGATACTTTTCCGTCGCATCATGTATGAATGCTTCGAGTTGTTTAACCGCTTCGTCAAACATCTCGCGGATGGGATTGCCCAGACTCTTCAAATCATAATACTGGTATCCCGCTCCAAGCGGCAGATTACCGCGTATACCGATAATGATGAAATCATCAGCCAACGGAGCGACCAAACCGAACATATTTTTTTCATTGGAGCCTTTGCCATGCAGGGTAAATACTACTGGATATTTCTTGTCCGGGTCCATATTAGCCGGTAAATGAACGTCATATTGATAAAATGGATTCATCATAATCCCCCTTAGTAGTAAGTTATGCTCTGCGTTTGTTCATAATAAGACGGTCGACTGAGAGAGTCGATTGCTCAGCAACAACCAGATACAACAATACCAACATAAATCCAAGATCCAACTCATAACCAGACATTTGCCCATCTCCCAGAAGTCCTAACGAAAGCTTCGTTGTTACAATTGCACCGATTAGCATAATTACAAACAATCCAGATACATAACGTGTAAACAATCCCACAATCAGCATAATACCGCCAACAAGCTCAAGTATTGCTATGAAATACGCCGAAAATCCCGGTATACCGATAGAGCTGAACCACGCCTCAACATTGGCGAGACCCATTTGAAACTTAGCGATTCCATGAGCCATTAATATGATTCCCATCACCACACGCATAATAATTGAAACAACTGCTGTTTTCGTCATTCCTATACCTTCTCTCCATAAAATATTAGTAATAAAGAAATAAATTTTATATGACTAATTTAAACCCAAATGCATTGACTTGTCAACACGAAAATTGCTAATATAAAATTATATTTCTTATTACTAATATTTAAGGGGTGCATTAGGATGGATATCGGCTCCACGATACGAGCGATTCGGAAGAGAAAAAATATTACCATCGCTCAAATTTGCGAAGAAACCGGCTTGTCCCAAGGCTTCATGAGTCAGGTTGAAACTAATAAAACCTCCCCCTCCATATCAACGTTGGAACATATAGCACAGTCTTTGAATGTGCCATTAGCTTATTTGCTACTAAAGAAAGAAGATCGAATGAATATTGTTCGAAAGAATGAAAGAAGAATCACAACAAGCGGCTCCGAAGATCTGAAGGTGGAGCATCTGAGCTCTACAAAGAACGTAAAAATGATGCTTGTAGAGTTCCCTCCTGGGAGTTCGACAGGGGACGTACCTCATGCTCATGAAGGTGAGGAGGTCCATGTCGTCGTTAAAGGAAGAATATACGCAGAGCAGGGAGAGGATGCGGCTGAATTCGGTGAGGGCGATTCGTTCAGTTGGAACGCATGCACACCCCATGTGGTAAGGAATATCGGGGAAGATACGGCAATCGTGCTTATATCCATCTATAAAGAAAGCGACAGCGGACAAGACCTTATCTAAATGTGTAAGGGTTTGGTGAGCGTAAACCACGCTAAAAACAGTTGGAGCTAAGCGCAAATAAGCCACTTAGCTCCAACTGTTTTTTCATTTTTTTCTTTCTTCTAAAAATTTATATATCGATGCAAAATCAAGGGGGGGGCTAATATAATAACCCTGGATTTCATCACATCCCAAAGCTTTTAACAAATTAAATTGTTCTTCCGTTTCTATCCCTTCCGCAACTACCTTTAGCTGTAAATGGTGTCCTAGATCAATAATGGCCTTGGATATCGTCCTATCATAATCAATGACAGTCATTTCACTAATAAACGACTTATCAATTTTTATGGTATGAAGAGGGTAGCGGCGCAAATAACTGAGTGAAGAATAGCCCGTACCGAAGTCGTCTACTGAAATTTTCACACCTAGATCTAAGAGCTTCATTAGAGTTCCAGCAGCTTTCCCTTGTGACATGGTCGTACTCTCCGTTATTTCCAGCTCAATGTCTTCAGCTCGAATCTGGGATTCCGATAGGATCTTGGTTATGACATCTAAGAATTGATCCTGCTCCAATTGCAATACGGAAACATTTACGGTAACAATCAGATCCGGATAGCCGCTTTGCTTCAGTTCTTTAATATCAGAACAAGCTTGACAAAGAACCCAATTGCCTAATTTTAGAATAGCGCCTGACGATTCAGCTATCGGGATAAACTCCGAAGGAGAAATCCATCCCATTTCAGGATGTTCCCATCGAAGCAGAGCTTCCACCTTAACAACTTGTAACGTCTGCGCGTCTACAATTGGTTGGTAAAATACATGAAATTCGTTGTTGACCATGGCTGATGCCAACTGAGTTTCCAACATAATCTTACGCTCAAGATCTTCCAGCAGTATATTCGAGTAAGCACTCAGATGGTTTCTTCCCGATTCTTTGGATTTAATCATGGCAATGTCTGCATATTTCACTAATTCTTCCGGGGTGCTTCCATCGTCTGGGTATATACTGATTCCAATGCTAGCAGTCGTATCGAATTGCACACCTTTTATTGAATAAGAGGTAGCTAACGCCGTATGAATCTTATTAGCTTTTAAATAAGCTGCTTCTTTTCCAGAAATTTTTGTTAACAGCACAGTAAACTCATCCCCGCCTAATCGCGAGACGGTGTTCTCTGGCTCCATACCCTCTTGAAGCCGGGAGGCTATTACTTTTAGAAGATCATCCCCATAATCATGGCCCCATGTGTCATTCACCCATTTAAATCGGTCGAGATCAATGAACAAAACGGCAAGCCGCACTTTTTGCTCTGCAGCCTCTCTGATAGCGCTTTCCAACTTATTGAAAAAATGAGCTCTATTCGGTAAAAGTGTTAAAGGATCGTAAATGGCTTGCTTCTCCAATAAATTTCTGGAACTCTCAAGAGAAGACATCATGGTATTAAATTCTTTTTCCAATTGGGCAAATTCATCAGAACCTTTGCTGCTGATCCGTAATGTAAAATCTTGTTTTTGCGTGATGGAACGAAAATTAATGACAAGCCCTTCCATCCTCTTCAGAATCATTCGATCGATTACAACCATGATACCTACAGAAATAAAAATAACAATAAAGGTTAATACAAGAGCATACAGCTTTACAGCAAATTGGCCTGGATTGTATACATTCCGTGTTTTTTCTGAGGATAGAACAAGATAAGGATTCCCGAATACATCCTTTAATAACGAATGGACAATGACTTTCTCATTTGAAATATTATCCAGCCAGATAAAAGGGGTTCCGTCCGCATTTTCATGGATTGCTGGAATCTCCAGATCTTTAGCTAACTGAAATTTAAATTGGGAATGGTTTAAAATAGTCAAACGTTCAATTTCCATTGCATCTAAAAAGCGACCGATAACCAAAGCACCTTCAATAGGTCCCTCCATAGTGCTTTTAATAACGGGAAGTGAAACAACAAGCATAGGTCCCTCGCTGGTAGCAATAACCCCTGTTTTACTCTGGAATTCTCCCTGGAAATGAATCAAAGCTCCCCTGTTTGCTAATATGGAATCTATCATCCCCGCCGGAGGTTCGGTTTGCCTACCTGCTGCTACATCATAGAAGCGATTGTAAATCACCTGATCTTTTGTGCCGAGCAGCGCTAAAAAGTGGATGACGTTAGTCTGGAAGAATGCGTCGTTGAATTTGTTTTGAATGTAAGGATCATTTTCTAACTGCTCAGGTCTCCTCATTTTTTTCATAAAATCATAGGTGGCGTTGGATGCCGAATAGTCGATCACATTTGATTTCAAATTTTCCGTTTCATGTTCCACGGTTAATATCATATTTTTCATTTCCGCATTGAGTGCTCTTGCATCCAGTTGAGCAAAACGGTTCAGCAAAATCCGGTCTAATGAAAAATAAGTACAAGCAAGCCCGAAAAGTACAATCATCCCGACAAAAATCAATACTTTCTTGCGTAAAGTCATATCTTCATCCCCCAATGACCTGCTAGTCCTCTATGTTGTCCTTAAAAAGCGGGTTATCTGGCATCATTAAGGTTATCTTTCGTAATTTTTTTATAAGCAGTCCAGATATATTTTCCTTCCGTCAACTCATATCCGCCTATATTTTCTTTATTTGGCGTTTGTTTATTAGCTAGAACCTTAGCCAAGTTAAATAAAGCGTTCGCTTGGTTCTTCGCATCATTTAATACCGTTCCAAGCAAAGTCCCATCCTCCAATGCCTTGATCGCATCGGCTGTCGCATCGACACCCACAACCGGTATGTATTTGTTTGCTTTAAAATATCCCCATTTTTTAAGGGCTTCGATAGCACCGAGTGCCATTTCATCATTATTTGAAAAAACAGCCTCGATTCGGTCACCATGCGTTGCCAAGAAAGCAGCCATCTTCTCACGTCCCTTATTCCGGTCCCACCCTGCAGTATCCTCAGCCAGCTTCTGGACTTTGATGCCTGCATCTTCAACGGCTTTTACCGAGTATTTCGTGCGAATTTCTGCATCTTGGTGACCTGGCTCTCCTTTTAACATGACATATTGCATCGTACTGTCTTTATTTTTGTCTGCTTCCGGATGTTTTTTAAAATAATCGGCCATAATCTCACCGGCCATCGCACCGGATTGTTCTGCTTTTGCACCTACGTAGTAAATTTTATTCCATTTTTTCATATCATCCGAAAGCGGTTCCCTATTATAAAAAACAACCGGTATATCAGCATTCTTAGCTTTATCGATGATAATACTCGTCGCGGTCCGATCCACTGGGTTAACCACGAGAGCGTCAACCTTATTATTTATGTATACTTCCATATTCTCATTCTGAATCTGTTGCGAATTTTGACTGTCCTTAAAATAGACAGATGCTTGACTTCCTGCCACTTGCGCGAAGACATTCCGCACCTGAGCTATATATGTATCACCAAAATTATAAACCAAAAAACCAATTCTCTTGGTTGATGCGTCGGATTCTGCTCCGGTTAACTTCCGGCCCGATTCCTTCATTTGACTACAGCCTGCAGTGGCTACCAAAACTCCTGCGAATAGAAGGCTAATCACCTTTTTATTCATTCTGTTACCACCTTCATTATTGAGGTAGATACGACCATGGAGCGGATCCCCGTGACTACTTTTGAATTCAACTTGAATTATTCGACAGCATTTTTAATGACTCCTCCCAAAAACGACCTGTGTTACGATTTACTCTCTTCTATTGCAAATACTTTTTCAAAATGAATATTTTTAAACAAAGTATTTGATTCAAAATACTACCTTTACAGACACAGTAGTATATCGTATTATGTGTATACGGAGGTGATGACATGAGCGAGAACAAAATTACATCCGACCTGCTGCGCGGACATACCGATACGATGATTTTACGGCTCTTATCCGAAGCTGACCGCTACGGTTACGAGATTGTCAAAACGATTGCCGAGCGCTCAGGCGGCGAATATGAATTAAAGGAAGCCACGATGTACTCCAGTGTCCGGCGGCTTGAAACAGACGGCGATATCGAGTGGTATTGGGGTGACGAATCTCAGGGCGGACGGCGCAAATATTTTAGGATTACCGAAAAAGGCAAGGAAACTTATGAGCGCAACAAAAGCAATTGGGAGTATTCAAAGCGCGTACTAGAAAATTTATTATAAAGGAGATTTGATGAGATGAATCCGAAATTAACGAACTATTTGAACGGTGTTTTCACGCCATACGATGGGGTAAAAAGTGTCACCGAATTAAAGGCGGACCTGCACTCCGATTTGCAGGAGCGATATCTCGAACTCAAAGCCGAGGGCAAAGACGATGAAACAGCGTTTAAGATGACCATTGAGAGCATCGGCGACATCGAACAAACGATTCTGGAGGTCGCCAACCTCTCCCGCTCGCTGGAACGGCAAGTAGTGACAAACTTTAGCGCGAGCAACCTGGCAATGGGCGACTTTGCAGGCGTTAGGGCCCATAAAGGTCAATTTAATGCTAGCGCGTTACGCGGTGCCGACTTTACGGGCGCTGACTTGACCGGAAGTTCGTTTAAGACCAGTGATTTACGTGAAGCCAATTTTGACGGCGCAAATCTGACGGACTGTGCCCTAACTGCAACTGACCTTACGAATGTAAGCTTCAATGAATCGATCCTTGTACGCACCAACTTCAGTGTCTCGGGGATGGAAGGAGCCAAATTCACAGGTGTAAAACTGACCGATGTCACGCTAAGCAAGATCGACCTTAGAAAAACAATCTTTGAAGGTTGTATCTTTGACGGCGTGGACTTCGAATATTCCGACCTGAGCGGGGTGCGTTTTGACGGGCAAACCTTTATCGGCGTTAAGTTTGACAAATCGGCAGTAAACGAAGTTTCATTTAGGGGCGCTATACTCAAGAATGTTTCTTTTCAGGCGTTCTTTTCATTGACCAATAAGTATTACCGTGCCTTCAAAACCATCTGCTTTGACGGCGCAGTCATGGATAAGCTGACCTATGCTTCACTTAAAGGAATGGGGGCCGATTTGTCTAAGGTTACTGTTCGATAAGGAGGGGAACTTTATGCCAAACAAATCAATTAAAGTGATTGGTCTGCAAAAGTCCTACAAGCAGCATCAAGTCTTAAAGGGTGTGGATTTCGAGGTTGAAAAAGGTAGTATTTTCGCCCTGCTCGGCTCCAACGGTGCTGGCAAGACAACGGTTGTCAAAATCCTCACCACCCTGCTTAAACAAGACAGCGGAACAGCCAGCGTTAACGGATTCGATGTTGCGTCAAAACCCGATCATGTGCGGCAGGCAATCTCTCTGACAGGGCAATTTGCCGCGGTGGACGAAATTTTGACCGGACGAGAAAATCTGATCATGATTGCAAAGCTGCGATACCTCAAGAATCCGCGTCAGGTTGCGGACGACTTGCTTAAACGCTTCAACTTGACAGACGCCGCCGACCGCAGGGCGTCTACGTATTCCGGTGGTATGCGCCGCAGGCTAGACATCGCCTTGAGCCTTGTGGGTAATCCGCAGATCATTTTCCTCGACGAGCCGACAACTGGGCTTGATCCCGAGGCGCGCATCGAGGTTTGGAAGATTGTTAAGGAGCTGGCGAGCGGCGGCACGACGGTGCTCTTAACCACGCAGTATATGGAGGAAGCTGAACAGCTTGCCGATCGAATTGCCATTCTGCATGAGGGTAGGATTATCGCTAGCGGCACACTAGCGGATCTAAAAAAGCTGTTCCCATCCGCCAAGGTGGAATATGTTGAAAAACAGCCATCATTAGAGGATATCTTCCTCTCTATCGTCGGCAAAAAGGAGGCGAAGTAAATGGAAACGGCAAAAAATCATTTTTTCACCGATATTAGCGTTATGCTTGGACGTTCCATGCGCCATATTTTCCGCAGTATGGACACCATCATCACGGTCTGCATCACGCCAATTGCCATGATGCTGCTGTTCGTCTATGTGTTAGGCGGTGCCATTCAAACTGGAACGGATAACTATGTGAATTACCTGTTGCCAGGCATACTGCTTATGGCGATCGCAAGCGGCATAGCCTATACGTCTTACCGCCTGTTTATGGATAAGCAGCGAGGCATATTCGAGCGGTTTCACACCATGCCGATTTCACGTTCCGCCTTGCTTTGGGGACATGTGCTGACCTCTCTGGTGTCTAACGCCATATCACTTATCGTCATCATTCTTGTAGCGTTGATTATGGGTTTTCGTTCGTCCGCGGGCATACTGCCTTGGCTTGCCGTAGTAGGCATACTCGCGTTGTTTACACTGGCCTTAACTTGGGTCGCGGCGATTGCCGGACTGTCCGCAAAAACGATTGAAGGTGCAAGCGCATTTTCCTATCCACTTATCTTCCTGCCGTTTATCAGTTCGGCGTTTGTGCCGACCGAGTCCATGCCGTCCGTCGTTCGCGCCTTTGCCGAAAACCAGCCGGTGACCTCGATCGTGAACGCCATCCGTGCACTACTGGCAGATCAGCCGGTGGGTAATGAGATATGGGTCGCTCTTGCGTGGTGCGTCGGGATTTTATTGGTAGCCTATTTCTTTGCAATGAGGGTGTATAAAAATCGGGTGTAAAAAATATCAGCTCAGCATAAAGCACCTAAGTGGTGCTTTTTATTTTGCCTTACGACTACAGCCATGATGCAAATGGAATAGCGGTATCCATGAACTTGAAAATCAAGTCGTGAAATACCGCTATGATTGTTGAACACATTGAAATTATTGTTAAGATGTACATCCCTCTTGGTGCTGCAACAGATGCTCCAGCTTCGTGCCGTCGTAACTCAGCTTGATCCGCCCCGCAGGCACCGTCAACTGCAGCTCGAACGGCTGAAGATCAGCCCGCAACTTAGTCTCGCACGTATAAGATCCTCCTCCTGAAGTTACTGGGATGAGACCGATAATATCCTCGATGAGCACGGGAATCGGCGAACTCGCCCACGCGTGGCAAAGACTCGTATTCCACTTCTGATCCTTTCCCCAAGCCTCATACGCGGTTGTAGCCCCTTCCCGCAGCATATTTTGCCAAGAATGCTCGTCGTCCGACATCATCAGTTCGTAGATCAATGCGTACCCTCCGGCTTTTGCCAAGCTTTTCAGCACAAAATAAGACATATACACACCGCAGCTGAATCGCTTGTGTCGTATTAATTCAACAATTGCCGGGACGGCCTCCTCTGGCGCCAACCCGAAAAATAAAGGCAATACATTCGCATGCAGGGAAGCATGGTCCGTAAACTCAGCATCCGCAAATAAGCGTGTGGACGGACGGTAAAAACGTTGACAGAACGCTTGCTTAAGCACCGGAAGGAGATCATCATACGGAATTGCGAGTATGTCCTTAATTTCTTGAACGGCACCGATACAGCCGATATAAAAGGCGTTCATCACCGCATGACAGCCGTCGCCGACAGGGCGGGTAAGTGGAAAATCGTAGCCATCTCTGAGATTGTCGGGCCAGTCGACCAGGTTCCATTTTTCCTTCACATGTTCAATGAGCCCGTCGCCCCGCTGGTAGCGTTTAAAATAGGCAACGATCCCCTCTGCATACGGGAGCATCTCCTGCAGAAATTCTTGATCACCGGTCAGCTTGTAATACGTCAGCAGTTGCATGGGCCACTGGCAGGAAAAATCCGCGATCTCCTGCATCAGATTTCCTGGCACTACTGCCATCAGTCCTGGGCATACGGCGGCGCTCAAGGCAAACTCGTGCAGCGCTTTCTTCCACATGCGCGGATCGCCGCTCACGTACAGATGGCCATGGCCAATCACGGTGTTGTCGCCTAGGTACTGGCCCTTCTCTCTGCTCGGACAATCGAGATACGATTCTTGCGTGCAATTCCGCAGCGCCCGCTCACAAATATCCCAAATCCCCTGCAGGATTGGGTCCTGACTTTTAAAAGTAGCATAGGTTTCCTTTACTTGCGGATAATGACGAACGACAGCTGAAACAGCTCGGGTATCAACCACGGCCACGGACGATATGACCTCGACATACCGAAAGGTTTTATAATCGAAATTTTCAAGTACCTGCTCCTCATCCGACAACGTCCAAATCTCCTTGTAATTGCAATTGCACCGCATCTGGAAGCGTACCGTACCGTCATCGTTCAGTTCCTCACCGCACCTGACTTCAATCCGATCCCCTGCAGCACCCGACGCTTCCAAGGAAAACTGGCCGGTTATTTCTTCCCCGAAATCAACGATGAAATGTCCTTCATTCAACTGTGTGATCTGTACTGGACAAATACGATACGTATCCACTACCGGCGTTGGCTGGCTATACAGCGCATAGTCGTGCTTCGCTAACGGAATGGCATGCCCCCAATTGTTATCGTCAAAGCCCGGCAAGTTCCATCCGGGAACATCCAGCCGATTATCGATATGCTCCAAATACTGCGTGTCGTATCCGACCGTTTCGGTCTGCCAGTCGCCATATTTCCAGATTCGCTTGCATGTCCAGCTTTCATCGCTCCGACACACAACTTTGTCTCCCGCCTTCAGTTCAGCAATGAGCCCCTGTCTCAAATCGCCGCTGCTGTATGCTCGGTTTACAAGTCCTTGATAATAGACGTGAACGGCAATGACATTCACCCCATCCATAACGAAAGGAGAAATATCAAGTCGGTTGTAATAGTAATGAAACTTGTAGTTTTGAGCGGGTCCCTGGGCAACATAACGGCCGTTCACATACAGTTTGTAATAATCGTCGGCACTTAGATCAAGCAGCAAGGGTATCTCCCCCGCCGCCGCAAGATCCAACTTAAACTTCTTGCGAAACAAGGCGTGGTGATGCTTGAGCTGAACCGGGTGCAAGAAAGGTTCGGGTGGAAGCATTTCTTTATAGAGAAGGTCGACGGGACTCATGTCCGCAAAATCGGAATGCTGAATCCATAACGCTGCCCATGTTTTATCCATTTTCACAATCCCCTTTACGGATGAAATTCATATAGAATCGTTTGCGATAATCGACCTCATAAGTGAATTATAATCTATCAGCAGTCTATTAGGACATGCTTACAGTGGAAAAAAAAGGACCAAGCCACTCTCCTCGGAGTTCTTGGTCTTTTCCCTTCTAACGGTTAAGCTATTAATTTCAATCCTACTGCAGCACTTAACACCATCGCGATGAACACAACCCTCTTCCAATTCTTTGATTCCCCATAGAACAGCATTCCTACGACTGCACTTCCAACCGTCCCAATCCCTGTCCAAACCGCGTAAGACGTACCCATCGGCAAGCTTTTCATCGCTTGGCTTAGGAAAGCAAAACTCATGACTATACCTACGATAAAAATAACGAAGGCACGAATGTTTTTCGCTTTATTAATTTGGTTCATACCGACGACGCCTACAATTTCAAACATCCCCGCAAATATGAGAAAAAACCACCCCATTAGGCTGCAGCTCCTTTCTCACCTGAATCGTTTGTCACAAATTTCAATCCAAATACACCGGATAATAGAAGTAGAATTAGGAATACTTTAAGAAACTGGAATGGCTCTCCGAAAAATAGCATTTCCACGATGACCGTCCCCGCTGTCCCCATGCCTGTAAAGACGGCATATACGGTTCCCACTGGCAGTTTGGTAGACGCACTAATAACGAGATGAAATGAAATATATATGGCAATGATCGTAGCTATCCACGTCCATGTCGTATCCGAATGTTTTAATCCTGTCACCCATATCACTTCAAAAATTACACCAACGAAAATAAATATCCAATAACGGTTCATGTGTACAAACCTCCTGCTGCTTTTACTTTACTTTTTGATACCACGCCAGAAAACGAACCAGGAAGACTCAATCCTTTTCATCGACCGCGCAGAACCTCCAAATAGCAATTCCACAAACATGCCATCCAATACAGCAGAGAAAGCAATTGTTGCTTTTTCGCTACTAACTTCAGGGCTAATAGTTCCATTGTGTAAAGCTTGATCAAATAGAGGCATTATCATGGTTTCAATCGTATCTAGATAACCGTAACCTTGCTTAACGATCTCATCATAGAGATGGGACGGTGGGAAAAAGGCCACGCGCAAGAAAAATTTGGTGTTATCATCCTGTTCATAACGATCTTGATATTGGATTAGAAAGCCATAAAGAAGTTGATCAATTGATAGATGCTTATTACTGTCGAGATACGTTTGAACGAAATTCAATTCTTTCGCCAGTACCTCAACAAACAGAGCAAGGAATAGTTCATCTTTCCCTTTAAAATGCGTGTAAATGGATTGTTTTTTGATGCCTACATCAGTAGCAATATCAGCAAGCGATGCACCTTCATACCCGTTTTTAGCAAAATGAGTGAGCGCTACTTCTTTGATCCGTGTTGCCGTCATATCATCATTCCTTCCGAACGTTCGTCAGGTTAATGATATCATGTTATCTTTCCCAGGGCAACCTGCGATAGTCGTAAATCAATTAGGCCTTCATCAAAAATGACATCAACACCAGCTTGTTCGCATGCTTTTCCAATTATTGAATACATATTTAAGTATTCGATAAACAGGAGGACACAAGTCATGTCACAACATGGGCAATCGTTCATGAAAGGTACGTTAGTCTTATCAGTCGCTGCTTTCATCAACCGTATTCTCGGTTTTATCAGCGGCATGTATATCGCTCGCGTACTGGGCGCCGAGGGAATCGGCATCTTGATGATGGCTCATCCGCTCGTTCCGCTCGTCATTACGATTACGGAGCTTGGATTGCCGGTAGCTATTTCAAAGTTGGTCGCAGAGGCCAACGCTCGCGGCGAACGGATGAAAGTGAGACGCATCCTGCATGTCTCACTCGCTGTCACGAGCGTTTTGAGCGTAGCGCTCACAACCGTATCATTACTCGGATCGGAGTGGATCGCATCCATTCTGCTAAGCGATCAACGCGCTTATTACGCGATGCTGGCAATTACGCCGATCGCGCCAATTGTCGCTGTCTCCGCCGTATTAAAAGGATATTTCCGCGGCATGCAGCAGATGAAGACCATTGCCGCTTCAGATGTGCTGGAGCATACCGTGCAAATCGCCTGCGTACTTGCGCTGGTCCACCTATTGCTCCCTTACGGCGTCGCTTACGCGGCTGCTGGAGCTATGGCTGCCTCTGTTGTCAGCGAAGCGATCAGCCTCCTATTCCTGGTGACAAGCTACAAGCTTCACGGCGAATCGAAGATGCCGGGCGAGACTTGGGCAAGCCACCTGAAACAAGGAAAAAGCACACTCGGCGAGCTGCTACAGATCGGACTGCCGACGACCGGGCACGGTGTCATTCATTCGTTATACAGCACCTTTCAACCGTTGCTTATTACAACCAGCCTTGCGCTGGCCGGCATCGGCACGGCATTAGCGACGAAGCAATTCGGTATGTTAGCCGGATATGCGTTTCCGCTGCTGTTCATGCCAAGCTTCATCACGCAGTCCTTGTCTACCGCTCTCATACCTGCGATTGGCGAGGCAGCGGCGAACAAGAACAGCCTGCTCATACATGAGCGGATGAATCAAGCAATGATCTTGGGACTCCTGATCGGCGCACCCGCGACCGTTATCCTGTACGTGTGGGCAACTCCATTAACGACACTTGTCTATCATGCGCCGGAAGCAGGCGTGCTGCTGAAAATACTGGCGCCGATGTTTTTTCTGCATTATTTCGACGCGCCACTTCATGCCATTCTACTTGGGCTCGGCCGCGCGAAAGCTACGCTGTGGAATTATGTAGTAGCCACCTTATTCAAGAGTGTCTCGATCTTCGTGTTCGGCAGCCAATATGGCATTATTGGCGTTGCGTACGGCATCGGTATCGGCATTGTGTTACAAACACTGCTGAACTTCTTTTCCATCTCAAGCTCGATCGGATTTTATTGGAGCATTCGTCCTTATGTCAAGGTTGCGATCTGCATGATACTGATGATGATTTGCGGAAACTGGACCTATCACTATTTTGTCAGCAATGGTATGCCACAGTTATGGTGCGTGATCACTTCAATCGTCTGTTCCTTGTTTCTCTATTTCGCCACACTCGTATTGACGGGTACGTTGAATTGGAAAAATACACGCCTCCGTTTTTCGATCCCATGGTAAGTTGAATCTAGAAAAGTGCCGCTGCAGCCCCCGGTCTCACTCGAGTTAGTCGGTTTTGTCTACTAACTCCAGAAAGTAAAGCAAAAAAGCAGCCATAATTGGCTGCTTTTTCGTTTTAGCATCATAAACTCCTCCAGATCATTCGCCAGCGAGCCTCTCCCCAGTTTCAAGAAATGTCTTCATACCCGAAAGCACGATCGGCAACCCGTTCTCAAGAATCTTGGAGGTGCTTACCGCCATGTCGAATTCATCATGTACAACAGTTACCAATGTCACCCCAACTAGTTCGGCATGCGGACAGATCTCCCACGTAATGCGCGACGGGGTGTCACTCTCCGTACCTGGAACGGAAATAAAACGCCAGCTCATCATGAGTTTGTGGGGAGGGTCCATTTCGAGAATGATCCCTTCTGCCTTCTTCTCCTCTCCGTTCCATAGCTCAAATGCGCTATCTGTTTCCCAGGTGGACCGGATGGCACAATTGAACCAAAATTTCGACGTCTTGGCAGGATCCGTGAGTGCTTGCCAAACTTGTTCAGGATTTGCTTTAATCGCTATTCGATTTACATGACGTGGTTTGATTGCCATATTCGTTTCACGCTCCAATTCGTTTTGAAGATTTGTTAATCCAAATGCCCATGGTTCAGCGTATTTGCTAACCCATCGCTCGTAAATATGACGGATAGGCACTGCATTCAAATAATGCAGCTTTTCACGGCCAACTTTTCTTGTGGTAATGAGCCCGGCTTCCTCCAGTATATTCAAATGCTTCATGACGCCGAATCGAGACATGTCCAGTGGCTCACAGAGATCATTCAGCGTCCGCCCGTCAGAGGCGTGAAGAAAATCTAATAGCCTACGGCGGCTGGGATCCGAGAGCGCTTTAAATATGTCATTTTCCAAATTTGGCCCCCCTTGACGATCATATTCGTTTGAACCACTTGACATGTTACCTATAGGTAACATATTATAAAAACATAAAAGTGACCTTATAGTCACATAATATCACATACCCCAACGATTTGAAAATGAAAGGTGATGTTGAAAATGAAAGTAACCTTGAT
Source organism: Paenibacillus sp. LjRoot153 (assembly GCF_964253085.1). Classification (NCBI taxonomy): domain Bacteria; kingdom Bacillati; phylum Bacillota; class Bacilli; order Caryophanales; family Paenibacillaceae; genus Paenibacillus; species Paenibacillus sp. LjRoot153. The sequence continues at coordinate 1,076,296 of NZ_CAXUQH020000001.1, read as the reverse complement.
CGCAGGCAGTAATCGAGCAAACGCAAGCAGCACAAATCTTCTCCGGTACATTCAAACCCTTTTAGAAGCCAAGAAAGTGACTGTCCAATTCATTGATTTATCGGTGCTGCAGCTGCCTCTTTTTTCGCCCGATAACTGGGATTTCCATCCCAATGTTAAGCTGCTATTGGAAGCAATTGTAGATGGAGACGGTTTGATCCTTGCTACCCCGGAATACCATGGCTCCGTATCAGGAGCGCTTAAAAACGCCCTAGACTATATAACTGGTAGTCAGGTTGCAGGTAAGGCAGTTCTTTCTGTAAGTTCCGCAGGCGGTCCGCTCGGAGTAAGCTCTCTCACACATTTGCAGACTATCATACGCAATTTGCATGGGATTAATTGTTCGGACTGGGTTTCAGTGGGATATGGATCGAACACATTAGGTCCCGACAACGCTCCGTTAGATGAGGGAATGAGAGACCGAGTACGAGATGCAGTCAACAGTTTCGCGGATCTGACCAGTAAACTTACAGCAGCAGTTGTTGCAGCAAACTAACAGCATCGATCTTTTTTTTCATCGATACGTTACCAAATGGTAACATTATACTGCAAATAATAGAATAGGAGATGTTTTCATGAACATGATGGAACAAAAAAGTGTAGAAGCCGTGATAGCCTTTATCGAGGACATTGCGAACCAAAGTTTGTTGGAAAAGACTAATCAATTCTTTGCCCCGCAAATTGCGGAGGCATTTATGGACCGGCGGTTTGTTGTGGATGAAATCCTGGCACAAGATGAGAAGGTCATCGCTAGAATCTTCATGACAGCTGTGCATGCTAGCCATTTTGCTGGTCATGGACCTACAGGCAAATCCGTGAAGTTAACACAGTTCCGCGAATTTCGCGTCATCGAAGGGAACATCGTGGAACACCACGGTTGGTTCGATACAGCCACACTTTTGCCTCAAATCCAGGCTCAATAACCACCGATACATCAAATAATCAACACATAAGGAGATGTTTATACAATGAAAACAATGGAACAAAACAATGTAGATACGGTACACCAATTTATCGAGACCTTTTGGAACCAGAATGAATTGGACGTTGTGGATCGATTTCTGTCCGATGATTATCAAGAATTCTCTTACCACTCCAAGGATGGACTAAAAAAATTCGCAGGAACGATCTTGGAAGCATTTCCCGATAAAAGCTACACGGTAGAAGAGATCATCGGTCAAGGGGATAAGGTGCTCGTGAGAATGACTGTAAAAGGGACACATCAAGGCATGTTCTTTGGAACAGCGCCTACGGGCAATACGATTGATGTCACACTTTACCGTCAATATCGTGTTGTGGACGGCATGATCGCCGAGCATCGCGGGTGGATCGATATGTTGACCATGTGGAGTCAAATTCGCGGCAACTAAAGAGTTAATTCTATTGCAGAAAGGACAGACGAATGATTGCATTCAGCCTGCCCTTTCTTTTTTATACCCAGTTTTGTGCCAACCCAATGTCCTTTCGATGCTTGAAAACGCGGAATTTCGAGAATTCATCTCCATCATCGCTATACCTGAGGGAACAATAATCCGCCATCTTCAACCTCAACTTGTAGATACAATGCCAACGAATTTATGGGTTTAGCCCAAAGTTGACGTATATTACGATTCATTCTCCATTATCGTTTTCCCGCACATAAAATCACCATTATTCGAAAATTATATAACAGTTGTTTAGTACAAATACATTATCTTGGAGGTTCGAGAATTGGCACAACAAATTGATCCAAACCAGTTGAAGAAAGCAGAAGCAGCAACAACACTTGCTAAAAGTCTTATTAGTCAAGCTATTGAACAATCTGCAGCTAATCCTACACTTTGTGAAGAAGCTCTAAAGCAAGCATCAAATGAAATAGCACAAGCTCAAACAATGATTAGTCAAGCTCAATCGACACTACAAGCTTCGTCTCAACAATCTGTGTGAAATAAGAAATATGAGAACATTTACTTTGTTTGTATTTCATGCCTACTTAACAGAATATTTCTAAACGTTAATCTAGACGTTCTAAAAAAGACTGGTGGGAACAATGTACGTCCCTCCAGTCTTTTTTTTTAGTCACAAGAACAAGCAGTAGTGAAATGAACTAACGTTCTTCGTTAGCTGTGTTTTGTTGCAATCCGACGGGCAGACCAAGGAGCCGTTAAACTCCGGCGCGTGAATATGGTGTTATGTGAAGGTCTTGCTTCCCTGATTTGATGCACTCATACAGTTAATTAATAAATAAATCGTTACATACACGATTCCAATAAATAAGCCAAATAATAAGCAAAAGAAAAACGAATTACTTGTTAAACTTCTTTCTATGATTCCAGTCACTTTACTCCAATCAGTTATTGCTTCCCAGCTATTTAATCGATATTCTCTTCCTAACAAAATTCCATACCCACCTGTAACTGAAGCTATAATAACAAAACACCAAGATATTATCTTGTTATATAAACTCATTATTATGTATTGAATTTGATATATTGAGAATGCCCCAAGTAACAAGCTAGTCCAAGAAAATAAATTTATTACTATAAAATCAATCCAATAAGCAAAACTAATATTTCCATTATTTGCATACAAATCCTTCAATACAGTTAAATGAATGAGATCAGTTATAACGTACGGGGAATTCGGAAAGAAAAGTAACCATAGCGTCCCCAATATAACAAGAAAAATAGACTTCACTTTACTACGCTTGTAAATAAGATACACCAAGTTAGACAGAACAAGGGGAATCCAAGCCAAAAATAAATTCCAGTTCAAGAAATCAAAATAGGAATTATTTCTACAAGTAATATAAACAACAACGTTTACTAAAGACAGAGTTACTAGAAAAATATATAGGTTTTTATGGTTTAGATCCTTCAAAGAAAACCTCCGTCAACAATTAATGATTTCAACACCTTCTCATACTGGCGAGACCCAATACGGCATATTTTACTATCTTACCACAAAATTTTCCTGTCCGTTAGTTGAGAAAAGGCCACCGATTCACCGGCAGCCCTGTTTTGGTTGTTTATTTAACTATCGTTATCCGTTAGCGTAGCGATCTGGCCATTCTTCGCTGGACGGCCTTTCTGAGTAGTAATTCTATAGATGTCTTAACTTTTCCGGATTTGCGACAGTATAAATCGCTTCGATCTTATGATCTCGATAAGCAAAAGAATAAACATATTGAATCCCTTCATCCAAACAAATGCGGATTCCGGGGAGCCCATTCACCATGAGGAACGAGTACGTAAATTTCCCCGCATGCATGTTGATCACATTTTGATGAAGCTTCAGCACTTGCTCAAACCCGACAACAGGCACTTGTGCCGCGCTTGCTTTGCCTCCGCCGTCCGTTTTTTACAAAGCGATGTTAGTGGAAGAGAATAGAATTCATGGTTTTCAAACGAAAATGGAGAATATAATAAAAAGTACAATAAACGAGGGACTGGAACATACCCAATTAGAAATTTCAAAGGACTTACTGCTTCAATATATCGCGTCGGCTTTTATGGGTATCGTCGTATGGTGGCTTAATAATGATTTAACCTTTGCGCCAAGGGAACTTGCGTCCCAGTTCGGCAAGATTCTTACCCAAGGACATTTAAAAGCTGCTGGAATTGCCATAGATAAATGAATTTATAGTAAGAATTTTCGTTCTGCGTTAGGTTAATGACTTAAGACGAAAGCTATACAATCTAAAAACACAGTACCCCAGTAGGCCTCCAGAGGTATTCAGGATCAGATCATCCACATCAAAATTTCCAATGGAAAAAAAGACCTGCAAGCATTCCAAGAGTAAGCTCATTCCCAGTGATTGGATAAATACTCCAATAAGTGAAATCGTTTTGCTTTTAGACAATAATAAGAGGAAAATTCCATATGGCATAAATGCCAAGATATTCCCGACCACATTGATTACTTCATGACTTGACGGACTTAGAACAGTATCGGAAATTGTTTTAAGCGGAATAAAATTACCATACTGCATTCGGTGCATACTATTCTCAGGATTTTCCAGATTTTTCTGCAGTCGATACCAAAGAAAGTCTATATCAATTGAGCCGTACTTAAATAAAATGACTCTAAATAAGGTGAGCATGTACAACGCAAACAGTCCTGGTATTACAAGGCGATTCATTAGTTTCGTTAAATTCATTGTTCTCGTCCTCGCTCCTCGTTACCTCTTTCAATAAGGATAAGAAAAACTGTTTAATAAAAAAGTGGGGTATTTATAAAATTTTTCTTAAAATTTTATTCTTCTGAATCAAGATTGTACCCAGTACGGGATTTTAGAACTCAGATAAACTAAGCATACTATTATGTAAATATTGCTCAAGAGTGAATGTTATATAAGATTCTTTATCTTCAGAGTAAATTCTAAAGTCGTAATCTGTAATACGTTCAAACATAACGTTCACCTCTTATTTTTCCAAATATTATATAATGAAATAGAACCATTGATGTGCTTATCTCCGTTATAATTTTCCTTCCAAAAATATATCCAAAGCCCTTCTGTTCTCTAGTCAGTACAAGTGCTGTAACTGTAATCACATTTTGATATCCTCCATAAGCAGAGCACTATTTTATTTCTATTAATTCTGTAATTCTTACAACTCTATTTTCAGTCTAACCTACATTTCATTCAAGAAAAATCTCAAGAAAAAAAGGGCGCTTTTCAGCGTCCTTTTAGCCTATAATACGGAAATGTCGCTTGGCATTTTGCCTGTGCGTTGAATGGTACGTATCTGAGTAGTATTTATCCGGAATCCAACCAGAATAAACGACGAGGTTACATTGTTAAAGTTAAAAGCTCGTAAGTCTGCAATGTTCTGGCTACCACGGAAAATTCGAAAATTCCCTGTAAAATTACGCCCTGAAAACAGTATTAATGTAACTTGATTAGGAAATACAACATTTCTTAGCCGGAAACTGGAGATGATATTGTTAAAACCGAATAATCCCAAATTTGAAACTGCCACGCCTCTTCTAAATGTTAAACTTCTTCCAGTAAAGTTAAAACCCGAGAAAAAAGTAACTCTAACATTTCGATTAAATATAAATCCCATCCCTATCACCCTCTTAATCACAAGATAGTAACAGTGTATGAATTGGTTAATATAATCGCTTGGACTTATGTTATTATTTTGTGGACCGGCTGCCTCTTCATGTTGTTATTAAGCTAGAGTTCTCAGTTAGCCATCCATGCCCCTCAATAGGCACCACAAAAAATGAAAATTAGATTCTTGCTTGACTACTTTCAGGGTAGTTCAATTAACAGTTCCTAAAAATGATACAAACAGTTCTTTCTTGTGATGAAGTTCAGGAGAATCAGCAGGTAACAATCCACATGCATACTCTATAACCACTTTCCGACCGAACAGAACTTTTTCTGAGGTTTTAACACCACAATCTTTGCAATTGAAGCCACATCCATCCGATACGTTTTTCCATTGTCCCTCAAACGCGTTTATAGCTCTTTGTTCCGCAAAGCTTACAGTTACCCATGGTGCAAACATAATTCCTGAAACGATAAAAATAAGAACTACACTAAAAACTTTTTTTTTCATGATTCACCCCCTAAATTGCCTTACCATGCTTTTCATTTATTTGTTCAAGATTCCTGCCCGTAAGCACAGTAAGGCTGCCCGTCGTTCTCGCGGCAGCCTCGTAATGTGGGTTATTGAGCTATCGTTCTCCGTTTGTTGAACAAATTAAAGGTCATCTTTGCTTTCTGAATTTCTGTACTTCTATTATCAATTCTATCGAGAAAAAAGCCACTGTTAAAATACCAATAAAAGATAAAATATAGAGTATGCATCTCACTGTAATATATGCGATTGGCATGCTATCGAAAAGATTTTGTATTGTATGAAATGCAATCGAATTATTTAAAAACAGAAGAATTACACCAGCTAATACTCCGTAAAGTAAATTTTTTTTATGATCCATAATCCATAAAAACCTCCTTTTTATGCAGTTACTTACAGTTCTTCGCTGTTATGTTTCCATATTCCTTCCAATCTACCGACATGGACTTTCTGAACAGCTACACCAAGGTTGAGATTGGGGAACGCAGCAACATCCATATCGTGTACTGACGCATTCCGAAATCGAATTCGGGAGTAAGCCCCAAAAATGTTAAAACGCTACTGACACACTGTTGTCAGTAGCGTTTTTTTATAATCGGAGTAAGTAAACATAAAGGAGTGGGAGATAAATGCGAAGTATTCTAGCCCAAAATGAAATGATACGGTATTGTATCATTTATTATAGGAAGGATGGTATCTCGTGAATTTTGCTTCTGTACGCATCATTACCGACGACGTGGATCGTCTCGTCAAGTTTTATGAGAAAGTCATGGGTGTTTCGGCGGAACGCCCCGCGCCCGTCTTTGCCGAACTCGTTGTGCCATCGTGCACCCTGGCGATCGGCCACTCCCAGACGGTGCAACTGTTCGGCGCTGGTTCCGCAGTGGCGGCCGAAAATCACACTGTCATCATCGAGTTTCGCGTCCACGATGTCGACGCCGAATACGAGCGCTTGAAGCCGTTTGTCGACGAGTGGGTAAAGGAACCAACCACGATGCCGTGGGGGAACCGTGCTGTGCTGTTTCGCGATCCCGACGGCAATCTGGTTAACCTCTTCGCGCCGGTGACCGAGGAAGCGATCAAACGGTTCAGCGGTAGGCGTTGACGGACAGTTGAAGTGAGTGCAGCCCCAAATTGGGGAGTGACAACGATTCGATGGCCATTTGAGCCGAATGTGCCGATAACATTTCTCCGATGATAACTTCGTCTTTCCCGGTATGGCAATGAACCCGAATGGGGCAACACGACTACCAATGTGTATATAGCTTATGGTAGAAACTACTCCAATTTGTGGTCATTATCATTTCGTATGTAAGAATTTTCATGAACAATTCAAAGGAGCAGCTACGGCTGCTCCTTTACTGTTTTCAGTTCTGCTTGCTTTCTGGTGTCAGCAGAAAATAAAGTATTAGACTGGGTGTCTTTATTCCATGCGGCTTTTCGAATAACGTTTCTTGCGCAACAATTGATTTCTACCCGAGAGGTGCTTAAGGCGCGTTAGAGCCAGGGGGGCTTTCGCAGGAGTTGTCTTCCTGATACGACTCCTCGAAAAACTTCTGGCAGACCAAGGTGTGTTAACCCCGAAGCATTAATACGATGTAAGACGCTATTGCTCCTTCTTCGATTAATCCCCCTTTATCTCACTCTCCTGTATAACCTTAAACTTCATATCTCCAAATCTGAAAAGCCCCCACTCATTCTCATTCTTCACTAGCTTATAATTAAACTCAATTAATATTTCCTTTTGAGGCTTAATTACAATATTCTTTCCTTCTTTATAAGTGGCACTTATCTCAAAACCCGTATCAAATACAATTTCACCCAAATTATTCTCTTTATCTACTATTATCTTTTTAATGAGAGTCTCGTTTCTTTTAATGCCAGTTCCTTTTGAAATCCGCAAAGCAGTCATTAGAAAAGTATCTCTCTCCATGTATTCTTCTATCGTGTTTATTATTGCTATCTCATCCAAATATGTATCGGTAACAAGTTTTATAATCTTTTGTTCATTGTCCCAATAGACGTAAGCACCAGATGTTTCTGAGACAAATCTAAGTGGAACAAATGCATTCCCATCTATTAGTTTAATTGAATTATCAAAAGTTTTTACTTCTTCATTGACTCTTACTTGATCACTTCCAACAGTCATTTCTATTTTAGTGTTCGCATTCCTAGCGGTTATCGTATTTGTAGTATCATCCCAACTTATTTCATAATTAAATTGCTCAAAAAGAGGACGAAACTGTACAAAGGTACTGCCTTCATTAATAAAAGGGTGATTATCAAACTTTATCAATCTGTCATTGTAATACACACTAATTTCTTGAGCTTCTTGAGCATAGCCTAATGTATTTGCAAAGTTATAACTGAAAGATAATAGTAACATTAATAATAATATTTTTTTCATGTGCTATTCTCCTTTAATTTAAATAAGATTTTAGGCAATAGCGTCAATTTCATGATTTTTCCTCTTTATCTGAAAATGCCAGGGATTATCTATACATTACTTATTCATTAGAATAGCACATTTTCCCTGCCCATTAGTTCAGCAAACGAAAAAGGAGCAGTCTCGAACCATGCTCCTCAACTATATTTATCCGTTAGCATAATGTACCACAATGTGTTCCTTAACAATCACTTCCCATGTAATAAGACTATAACAAACTATATAAAATAAGTGTTTTTTCGTCCATAGTTATCGCCTTTTCAATCGTAAGCATTCGATGCTTCCAATTTGACTTAAAGGGATAATGTGATTAAAAATGGTAATTGTTTGTTGTTCATGTTCCACAAAAACTTGAACAAATTCAACATAGTCTTTTCCCTTTTTTACGTTAAAAGCAAGAAAGCTCGCTTGTTTCGCATGAATAACCGCGACATTTTTTATCGGCGGAACTCCTGTTGTTATTTCAAATCTGTAATCAGCCAATCTTGTGAACGGAATTATCCTTAGCCGATTAGTATCCAGTTCCCTTAGTGCAAAGGCTTTGTTTCCCACTTTTCGAATGACTCCGTTAATTGACCTTCCATTTGTAGTTGTAAAAACAGGATCTGAACCAAATCCGATTTGCTGGGTGAGACGTTGTTTTAATGTCAGATTAACGGGAATGGGGCATTTCCCACAAATTTTTCGAATGATTTTCATTTCGTGACTCCCTCCTTAAACTCTTATGATTCATGGTATGAGCATGGTTTTTATCCGATTGGGTATTCTGTCAACAACTTTTACCTCTCTCGTTGAAAGTGCACTGAAATCTTGGTGTCAGCAGCCTTTTTTTTTATTTTTCAGCTATTCTGCACGTTAGCTTAAGGAGCTGGAGGCAGTCTAGAAATTTATTTTCACAGTTTATCAAGACCTAAATTCATAAATTTCAGTTATAATAAAGGGTTCCGCATATTAGTCATGTATAATATGTGGAACCCTTTATATTTAATATCGTCCCGTTAGCCATCCATGCCGCACAAGCGCGGCACCACAGAGAATGAAAGTTCATCCGTTCTTTCATGGTAGTTGAATGACCGAGCTTCTCTCTGTGATACGGTTCACCGTAATGTATCTAAGCACAAAGTCCATTTTGACCATATATATCAGCATATAAAGACAAAACCACTCCTGCCAATGGAGTGGTTCTTTGGATAGAACTTGTCTTTTATCGTACTTTTTCTTTTCTACGCAAAAAATTAATATAGTTTTTCTCGTCCACTAAGAAATCAATAAGGATTAAATTCCCATTAATGGTTGCAATATGATATAAATCAGTTGGATGATCAATAAATTTTGCTATGAACTTCCGGTATCTCCTCTAAGGAAAGAAGGCGGATATATCCTCCATGGTCTAAATCGAAAATAAAACTGAACCGTTATGTATCTACCTATACCAGGCAAAATATCGTGTTTCTTCCCAGTTCTGTTCATAGTAATCCTTGAAATCTTCTCGGTAAGTAATGAAAGATCATGTAGATCACCGTAGTTGTCCATCATTAAGAGAATTACAACGAAAGATTGACTGTTACACTTCTTTAACCTCGTAACTTATACCCTTTTCCGCCTGGTTTCAACAACTCTTTTACAAGTTAAACTTAAATCATTATCACCAAATTTATCTTTGGATGAGTCTTTAATAATATTAATAACATCTCCGTGCTAGGTAAGATTAAAATTGGATCTCCTTCTTTTGTAAACCTTTTAATTCTAACTTCAGATGATTTTCCAACTTAACGTTAGAAACAAAATTATCAAATTTATCAATATTTCCGACGACCCCATACTCCTGAAACGACTACACCGTCTTTTTTTGCAGACTCTGGGGTTATGTTATTTAAACAAGCAGTCACCAATAAAAGTAAAATCATGATTAGAATAGCTTTCGGTAAAAAAGAAATGCTTCTGACTAGGAGTTGGGGTTAACTGAAAACTGCTATTCATCCTCCACACCCATGCCAATGGCCAGCGCTGGCCCCACTTCCGCCATCGCAATGGACGGATACTGATTGAAAATACGGTCGCCGTTTGCTGCTGCCTCGCACCACATTTTCCGATACAGTTTCGCTACTAGCGGTTTGAGTTCCGGATCGTCGGCTAAGTTGACCATTTCGTAAGGATCCTCCTGTAGGTCGTAAAGTTCATCAAAATCACATGGATTATAAACAAATTTATACCGGTCGGTTCGGACCATCCGCTGTGTGTAAAGAATCTCAACACCATTGCATTGATTGAAGACGGCGCCACGCCAATTTTCGGCCTTTACTTCTTCATTTCTCAGCCAAGGAAGTAGGCTAAGCCCCGATCCACCTCTGTTCAGTGTGCCCGCAAGCGCAACTTCCAGGAACGTTGGCGCGAAATCCATGATGCTGACTAGCGAATGGACATGACGGCCGGGCTCTTCGATCCCTTCAGGCCAACGTATCACGCAAGGGATACGGTAGGTTTCCTCGTACGGGCTAATCCCTTTCAGATATATGCCGTGAGCACCTCCGCTCTCCCCATGATCGGAGAGAAATACAACCAGCGTGTTATCGGCTTGCCCCGTACGCTCCAACGTTTCCAGCACTTCGCCGAAGAGATCGTCAACCATTGTACAGTAACCCCAGTAATGGGCGATGGATTCCTTCACCTCGCGCTCCGGCAACTGGCTCCACACCTGCCTCATCCGCTGGTATATGCGCGGTTTGGTCTGGAGCGAATCGTAATAATTCGGGGGCAGTTCAACCTCATTCGGGTCATACATACTCGCATACTTGCTCGGGACGATGAACGGATCATGAGGACCAAGCACACCTACGTACATGCACCACGGCTGTTCTGCTCTAGCAAGTTCCGCCAACCGCTCCTTCGCCTTCGTCACCACCTCATAATCGTCCGTCTCTTCATAGCTCTTCTCATTCGTCCCATAGAGCACGAATTCATCCCAGCCCGGCCGCAGTAACTCCCCCGGTTGCCGCCCGGCGTGCTTCTTCACGTTCACGTCCTTACTACGCCACGTATCAATCGTAGCCCCCATGAAAACGTCCTTGCCAGCATTCACTTTCAGTTCATCCCAGCCCCGGTCAGCGGGATTCTCTGCTGCGGAAATGTGCCATTTCCCCGAAAAATGCATCGAATATCCCGCATCTCGAAGCTTCTCTCCGAACGTTTCCACGCCGGGATTAAGCTCCTTCTGAATAGCGGTCGCAGTGCTAACATTGTTATGTATGCCGTGTTCGGACGGATAGAGTCCAGTAAAAAAAGAAGCTCGCGACGGGCAGCAATGCGCCATCGTCGTGTAGGTGCGGTCAAACGTAAGCCCCTCACGAGCAAACTGCTCCACATGCGGCATCCGGCAGGGATGGGTCTCGTCAATGACCTGCGCCTGCTGTTGATCCGTCATAAAAATCAAGATATTCGGTTTTCTCATCGGCACAACGCTCCTTGTCTGTCCATTAGGCATTGCTGATTCTTGGCATCCACATCGGTTCAATACCTAACTGGGCCCAAATGAATTGTTGCATGAGCTCTGCTTTTAACGCGCTGTATTCGGGTACATGCCACAAATTGCAGATCTCCTGTGGGTCTTCCTGCAAATCAAATAACTCACCATAGCTTTGATTGTAGTAAACCGTGAGCTTATACCGCTCATTGACGTACGTTTTCAAATGAATGGTCGTGGCTTCATGATGATTCTCACATAGAATATGATCTCTAGCCATCGGCTTCTCTCCCGTCCAAACGCTGGATTGATCTATACCCGTCATCGCTCGGGGAACGGGCAGATCAGCTAGGCTCAAAAGGGTTGGCGCCAAATCCACTAAAGACTGCATCGCTTCAGACGTAACACCGGCAGGAACCTCGCCTGGGTAGCGCACGATGAACGGAATTTTAATGAGATCTTCGTAATGAAAAGCTCCCTTGGTCTTCAGCCCATGCTGACCGAAAAAATGGCCATGATCGGACGTAAAGACGACAATAGTATTCTCGGCTAGCCCAAGGCGGTCCAAGCCATCGAGAATTTGTCCGATATATTTGTCCATTAAGCTAATCATCCCGTAGTAGGTAGCTACGTTTTGTTTCATTTGCTCCTTCGTATGAAGATGCGAGGAAAAACCATGCATGTTATAACCGGACTCTCGGTAGGCGGAGAAATCCGGCGATTCTTCTTGTGTCATTTTAAAATGAGGCGGATTATGCTGGTGCTCCCCTTCTACGATACCTGGGATGGTCAGCGCATCAGGGTCGTACATCTTATCCCATGGTTCTGGCACCAAATAAGGCGGATGAGGGTCAAAAAAACTAGCCCAAAGAAAGAAATTCTCCTCGTTCTGGCTGTACTGCTCCAGCATTGCGTTTGTTCTCTCCGCAATCCAAGCATCGTAGTGAAACTCCTCTGGAATTGGCCATGTGTGTTTAATCGAGCTATCCATCCGACCTGTAGGCGCGGCAAAATAATCACGCCACTCGCTGCAACCCTTCGCTTCAAGCCAGAGCGCATAATGCTGACCCACATGGGCTTGGTTCGTATGATTTCTAGTCAATTCGACGTGCTCGAATCCGTAAAATTCATCCTGAAATCTTTTCCAAAACATCAGGTCCTGCAAAACGGGATAAGCCTCAAGAGACGTATAGGCCTCGGTTGACTTCAGCGGTTGAAAATGAGCTTTCCCGATCAACGCTGATCTGTAGCCCGCTTCTTGAAAATCTTGACCAACTATATGTACGCTTTCCGGCAGCTTCGTGCCCAGCGACCAAGCGCCATGTTGACTCGGATACATCCCTGTAATGATTGAAGATCTAGAGGGGGTACAGGTTGGATTCGGACAATACGCTCGCGTGAAGGTTGTTCCTTCTTCAGTGAGCCGATCTAAATTAGGAGTCTTAATCTCCTTATTAAACGTGCCTAGGGTATCCCAATGCTGCTGATCACTCGTAATGAGTAAAATATTAGGCTTTTTCATCCTGCGTTTGCTCCTCTTCGAGGTGTTGGCCTTGTCGCTATAAAGAGACCCGATTGCGATTGAAGCTGTACGCGATGATATAGCGAACTGGGTCGGGTTGCTGTCTTGATACACATCATAGCCAGTGACGCCTACATTATAGTGCGGCTCACTTATGTTCTTGGGCAGCTCTCGTGTTCATTTTATTCGACTGCCAGATATTCAATTTTCATGGTAGTTGAGAAAAGGCAACCGATCATAAGGTCGACTGCCTTCTCTTGTTGTTATCGAACTAACGTTCTCCGTTAGTTCAATTCCTACTGACTACTTCGTATAACTGTACCAAATAAATTAGGTCTATTGATATTAAACTGTTTTATTAGCTCTGCTCCAAAAATAGTAATTGTTTGTTCTCATGGATGACCTAAATACCCCCACTTGAACTCTTGATTTAGGAAAAAATATTACACACTTCTTCTCTAAGTCATCTAAGTCATCTTCTGAATAATTGGTAATTCCGTAAGTGATATAAGGAGCACGTAAAATAAAAGAAGGTCAATCTTTACTATAAACACTGGGGCAAAATTTGAAATCTTTATAAAATTTGTCCCAGACAAACCGATACTACTCGTTAGTCAATGGAATCCAATTTTTGATTATGGTGTATCTCATACACAAAGTCCATCTTCACGTCGATGTAATTTGCTTCAGTTAGTCGAATGGATTGTAGTTTTGTTAGGAGCCGTGGTGAATAAGCTGCTTAAACATGCTTATTTCAAGCACCCTCGGGAAAGAGGCGTGCATAATTGCTTTTCCTCTTCAGTTACGTTGAAACCCCCAGCTCGTCGGTTAACGATGAAAGAGCTGGTCGACCCGTTTACGGGTGAGTGGCTATGACTGATAGCACAAAAGTGCTACTTTTAGATCGAAAGACTCAATTTGGATGCATTTTACAGGATACTTGTGGATAAATGGCGAATGTTTCCATAAGAGGTTCGCCTTAACTGCAAAGAGAGGTGAAAGCTTTTGAAAGGCCTCGTCATCACATTGATCTTGCTTGCATTGCCTTTTTTGGTAGGAATCCATTTAGCTCATGCTACGGGGGCCTTGGGTTCCATTGAGCCATTGAATAAAATCGCTCTACCGATAGCGGAAGCGGTGACGGACCCACTGAAGCCTATCGCGGAAGCGACTGGGGAGCTGACGGACAAAGTTGTGCAGCCGGTCGCAGAAGCGGTGACGGACCCACTGAAGCCTATCGCGAAAGCGGCTGAGGAGCTGACGGACAAAGTTGTGCAACCGGTCGCAGAAGCGGTGACGGACCCGCTGAAGCCTATCGCGGAAGCGGCTGGGGAGCTGACGGACAAAGTTGTGCAACCGATAGCAGAAGTGGTGACGGACCCACTGAAGCCTATCGCGAAAGCGGCTGAGGAGCTGACGGACAAAGTTGTGCAACCGGTCGCGGAAGCGGCTGGGGAGCTGACGGACAAAGTTGTGCAAGCGGTCGCAGAAGCGGTGACGGACCCGCCGAAGCCTATCGCGGAAGCGGCTGGGGAGCTGACGGACAAAGTTGTGCAGCCGGTCGCAGAAGCGGTGACGGACCCACTGAAGCCTATCGCGGAAGCGGCTGGGGAGCTGACGGACAAAGTTGTGCAACCGGTCGCGGAAGCGGTAGGTGTGCAGCCGGTGTTGGACTTGGCTATTTCGCCCGCTGAGAGCGCCTCTGCGGATAAATCGCCGACCCTGAAAGCTGGTCCTTCGGGCATAGCACCATCGAATGCCCCCTCATTGCCTGTTGCAAGCCGTTTGGAGACTGCGGGAGGTTCATACACCGCTGAAATTCAATCAATCCCGAAGCCTACGCCGCCTTTATCCAAGGAAAAAGGTCACCAATCGGCAATCGCGAATTCGTCGAATAAATTTATGTCTGCAAAAACAAACCAATTTCCGGAAAGAGAAACGATCCCGACTATACCGTCATCGGAACCTACGCTGCCTCCGTCTGCATCAGCTGTAGGCTCGCTGTTGCCTTTGGCTGCTAGTATCAAAGATGGCAAAGCGAAGCCTTCGTATTCCGGAAGTAATTGCAAAGCGGTGCTGATTGATACAGCCGATGCTATGATACAGTGTAGCCGAATGTCATGGCATTGCCGGACCCGACATTACTTAAATTGGTCACATGCTCCGCCGCTACGTCCTCCTGTCGCTCCTGCTCTCGATAATTGCTTCAGCCAATCGAGAACAAAGGAGTGTATCTTAGATGCGCTGCACAAAAGCCAAGATCAAGCTAACGTTAAACGACAAACTGATTATTATGAACGTTTTGGTGCAATGGTCAAAGAAGACGGAGAGTCGATTTCAGTCCAGAATGTACCGCGAGCTGGCGAAAAAACTGATATACAAAAATGTGATAGACGCCTTCGACGGTCAGGAGCTAACCATGATGGCACTCGCTTTGGAACAGGCGGCGGACAGCTCTCCGAACCCTCGGTATAAGCGAATCTACAAGCAAATGGCTCAGAAATTGATGCTTGATAAGAAAAAGTTCCACCGGATCGCATTTCAAGAGCTATCCAATCGTTATCTCTATAAGTAGATTAAAAAGTACCGCGTTGTGGGAAAATAAAGTTTTAGACTGGATACATTGAAACCACGCGGTTTTTCGCGTCACAATTCGTTAAATAAGTCTTAGACTGACCATATTATTTAGATCAGCGGCAGCCATGGACGTGAAAATAGTCCTTGACTGTCGCTTTTTTATTGAACAATCGTTACCCGTTAGTTCAGTGTTTGCCGACCTAATCACTATTACTCCAAGTCAATATTCCTTCGTCTTCATCAAATCCATTAAGAAATGCTTTATCCATAGTTTCATTATCAATAATCACATTTAGCCACGCTTCCATTGAGTCGTTCAGTCTTTCTCTATCTATTGACAAAAACTCCCCTGTTCTATTATTCCGAAGTAAATCATCTAAAAAGTTTGCATCTTCTATCGTTAACTTTGTTTTATTCAAGCAATAATTAGACAGGTTTTTCAATAGTTGCTTTGTGTCATCATCAAGTATTGTAAGTATTCCTTCTACTGAAGGTTGCAAACATGAATAACCACCAACTTGATTAAAGTAAAAAACTCCAGACTCAGATTTTATAATAAGTGCAAGCTGTTCCAAGCCATATAGACAGACTTTACGTTTTTTCTTCATGAGAGTTACCTCGTTTCATATCTTCATCCAGCTACCATTATATTACCATAATTAGGATAATACTTTGATGCTAATCTGCCCGTTAACGCAATGTTCTTGTCACCCGATAATTTACTAGAAAGGAAACAAGAGCTCCGCCGTATCCACGACCCTGTATGACGAGAAAAGATGCATCTTAGAATGTATTGGCTGTCGCCTTTGGCTTCGCTCATACGTTCAAAGATGCATCCAATTCAATATCAATCGTCTAACTTATGATTTTGCAACAAGATAAGAGGCTACCTCAGCCAACCGTGAAGCATAACCCCATTCGTTGTCGTACCAAGTAGCGACAGACAATAGTTCACCTTGTACTTGGGTTAAAGGCAAATCAATAATCGAAGAATGGGGATCAGCTACGATACGGGACGAGGCCCATTCCCCTTCCAAAACATCAAGAACGCCCTTTAATTCGCCTTCTCTCGCAGCTTCTCGAAACATATCGTTAATCTCTTGAACGGTGCATCGTTTTTCCGTTATCAAATTAAGTTCTGCGATGCTCCCGGTACGGGTCGGAATCCGATAAGCTTTGCCTGTGATTTGCAGGTCATTCCAAATGAATTTCAGAGCTTTGGCTGCACCTGAAGATGACGGAATGATGTTCTCGGCAGCTGCCCATGAATCCCTGCGGTCCTTCATCGGCTGATCCGTCAACGATTGCGTGTTCGTATACGAGTGTACCGTGGAGAATAAACCGTATTGAATGCCATAGTTTTCTCTGACCAATTTGACTACCGGTGCAAGCGCATTGGTCGTGCAACTCGCCATACTAATTATTTTATGCTTTTCCGGATCGAAGCTTTCTAAGTTAATTCCTTTAAGAAGTACTGCGTCGCAATCTTCTAAGGTTTTGCTCGGACCGCTGACAAGCACCCTTTTGGCGCCTCGCTCCAAATGCAGTTCAGCTACTGATCGCGTAACGGCTCGTCCGGTACAATCAATGACCAATTCAACGCCTAATTCACCCCATTTCGGCAATTCAGCGGCCGAATTCAAATAACGAATCTCCCGGTCGCCGATTACGATTGCGCCTTTTTGAGCAGATACTTTCTCATGCCAACGCTTGTAATTTGTATCCACTTCAAAAAGTGCGGCAAGTGTTGCTTCGTCTTTAATATCCGAGATGGAAAAGGGGACAAACAAATTTTGTTGCAACGCCGCCCGAAGGAGCTGTCTTCCGATACGTCCAAATCCAAAAAGCGCAATTTTACCCATAATAGCCTCCATATATATTAGATTAGTTATTATCCTTACTACTCATTAAGCCGTTCTACCTGGTTAATCCATTGCAAAAATGATTGAACATAACGTTGCAAATATTTGCGAGTCGTATCATCCGTGAGCTTACGAGTATTTGAATCAATCTTGTCCGTGATTTGAGAAATATACATTTTTTGAGCCGGCATCACATAGGACTGGGTGGCATCCAACGTTTGCCTGATTTGCTGCTGCGAAAGAATCGTCCCTTTTGCGCCAGGTGTTGCGCCTATCACACCTGCAGGCTTATGAATTAAAACGGCTGTTTTGGTAGGTGTCGATGCCCAGTCCAGTGCATTTTTTAGTACTCCCGGTATACCTGAGTTGTACTCCGGGCTAACAATGAGAATGCCATCCGTCTTTTGAATCGCCTCGCGATAATGCTTAACTGGATCTGGCCCTTCTTCATGATCCAAATCCGCGTTATAGAGGGGAAGATTAGCAATCGATATGTATTCATATTCCGCGGAATCTACAAGTTCTGGAATCGAATTCGCAATCATTTGATTAAAAGAGCTTTCCCTCAAACTTCCTACAATAATCCCTATTCTTTTTGACATCAGCCAACCTCCAGAATTCATTCTCATATAATCAACAATACTTTCCTTACTATGCGTGGGAAAACATTAGTTTAGGTGCCACGGATATTAACCTGGCTGGTTGCCAACCGGCGAAACTGTCTTAATTTACATATTCTTAAATTTAAGATATATGACAAAAACTATTGATCATTAGCTGCTCTTTTATCGATAAGCCTTTTAGGCGTAACATCGTTCCCAAATTCATCCATAACAGACACGTTCAGAAGCGTTGTTAATAGTTGCCCGCGTAAAATCTGTAAATACTGCGTCCGAAGCGCTGCTTGTTCCGCTTTCTCAGTATCAGATAGACCTGAACTGCGCTCAATTCTGCTCAGTTCATTAATACGGTTCAAAATTGGAATCATTCTCATTACCTCCTTGAAGTCGTCTAAATAATATCTTAAAATAATTTATCTCAATTTAAAGATATATGATTTTAAGATAACTGTCAATAACTTGTTTTCAATTAAGTTTATTTCCCGTTCAGTGATCAAGAGCTTCCTTTGATGTTAGGCAGCTCGAAAATTAATCGTCCCCCATTGATATAGCGATCTAGTATAGATTCAAATCGTGTGCCGGCTGCCGTTGTATTGTGATTAAACTAACGTTTCCCGTTAGCTGAGAAGGCTGTCGATCAATTATAGTCGGCAGCCCATTAGACAAATATCGGCTTTACTTCCGATTCGCCCTAAGTACAAAAACAAAGAAACCAGGTGCCTTCTGTCTCATTGAACAAGGCACCTGGTTTCTCATTTATTAAGAATTTGCTGGATAATCGGCGTAATTCCACTTACCATGAACTCTATAGCAATCACCATAACAATTAATCCCATTAAACGCATAAGCACATTATTGCCTGTTGGCCCAATAAATCGATATATAGTAGCTGAGTTAGCAAGAATAATGTATGTAAGTATGAGTACAAAAGCAATCACAAGTATTAATAAAATTTTCTCCATAAAATTTGTTGTAGATTCCATCAGAACTATTCCATTAGTAATAGCACCAGGACCACAAATCATTGGAATAGCCAGTGGTGTAATTGAAATATCATTTACATATGTATCAACATCCGCTTTATCAACCTTTGTACGAACAAGTCGTGCCTGAAGCATATCCTGTCCCATTAAAATGAAAATGATCCCTCCGACAATCTTTAAACTGTTAATTGAAATGTTGAAAAAGTGAAATAACCATTCACCAGTGGTTGAAAAAATGAGTAATAGAAAAAATGAAACAACTACTGCTTTACGAGCAGTATGAACTTTCATTTGTGATTCAAGGTCGGCTGTCATCGACATAAAAATTGGCATGATGGCAAGTGGATTAATGAGTGTAAAGAATGAAGTGAGGCTCAGCAATAAAAATGATGTGTAAAGTTCCATATAGTATCTCCTATTTGTATGCTCAGTTTCCTTGTTCCTGTTGACAAGCCCCTTCAACTGGATTTATATCACTCAAGTCACCCCAATCTCCACAAACAACTGGGATAATTATATCACATAGTCTGTAGTGTTGAAGGTACAGGCGCACAACATGTAGTATTACCGTTAAACCGCCGATAATCAACATCCAATTGTTCAATTTCATAATCTGTTTTAATCAAAAAGAAAATAAACTATTAACTTTCCTAATTATTAGTAAAAAAGAGATCATCGACTGCGCGGCAGCCATGATCCCTTTTAAGTATCGTTTTCCAATTGTTCAATGGAAAACAGACCGCATCGCAGGTCTGCCCCACGTACTTACCTTCCCATTCAACATTAAAGATCCAGCCTCAGGAAGTGGCCAGGTTATACTTAGAACTTAAAAAGAGCAATCCTAGTTCCGGATAACTTTACAAATGAGATCCCCCACTGGCATCGATCAATTGCCCGGTTACCCAGCGACTGTCAGAAGAAGCTAGAAAAGCAGCAATATCCGCGACATCTTCTGGTTGCCCCCATCTTCCAAAGATAGAAAAATCAGCACCAAATTTTTGTGAGGCAGGATCTTGCAGCATTGCGGCATTCATATCAGTGGCAACGAATCCAGGTTGGATGGCATTGATCGTAATTCCACGTGGACCAAGTTGGTTGGATAAAGCGAGCGTTAGTGTGTTGATTGCCCCCTTAGTCATACTGTATGCAGGAATGGCAGGCAGGGAAATTCTTGTTACAGAGGATGACAAGTTAATAATTCGACCTTCGTCTCGTAAACGTGGCAAAGCTTGTTGAGTCAGGAAAAACGGCATTTTCACATTGATTTTCATGATTTCATCGTATGCCTCTTCCGTAGTATCCTCAATTGGTGCTACTAGGGCGATCCCTGCGTTGTTCACTAGTATATCGAAGTGAGTGTCACCTGTACGTTCTTTCAACAATTCATCCAATGTCTTATAAAGTGTTTGTATGCTTTCTGAAGAACCGAGTTTCATACCAATCGTGAATGCAGTCCCTCCCTTCTGCTCAATATCATGTACTACTTCTTCTGCAGCTTCTCGGTTCGTGCCATAATGAACAGCTACTAATGAACCTTCATGCGCTAAACGTGTCGCAATGGCACGACCAATCCCCCGGCTTGCGCCCGTAACCAAAGCAACTTTACCCTTCAATCTAGTCATGATTTAAATCACCTCTTGTATCTAATACGTACACGATATTTATAACATAAGGTGAATATTGAAATGTTGCTCTCTTATTCATGGAAAACATACCATCGAAGTCATACTGGGATGTTTCAACTAATCTGCCAGTTACTTCAACCAAATTTTAATAATGACTGTTTGAAGGTGGAGATCCCCATTGTACGCTAGATTAAGTATGTTTAGATTAAGACCTGATGCCCCTTTATCGTTCGCAGAGCAATGGGCTGAGAAAACTCACATGGTCCATCGATCGTTAAAGGGATTTAAAGGTATTACGTTTTTGGGAGAAGATATAACTAAAGAGTTTGGAGCCATCAGTTATTGGGAAACGAAAGAGGACGCTTTAGCAGCTGGAGACGCAATTGCTGTCAAAGTTTATTCCACCTTATCAAAAACTTATATCGAAACCCCACCTATTATTGCTATTTATGGCGTATATGACCTACCTACGGGGAACGGTAAATTAATATTTTCTAGTAAATTTAACTGGTAGGAGTTCTCAGGTGGAAAATCACCTTTTTCCTACGTCTTGATATCGCTTGGTTACATAGTTCCTGTTAGCGTAATCCCCCACTTTTGTTCAGATATCCTAAGCTACCGTCACGATGATGGGTTGATTATGGTGTGCTCATGTTGTGCCGCAAAGCCGCCTTTTCTAGCCTCGATTTCAATAATCCTTCCGATTTCGTTCATTTTTACTCCCTGCTTAAGTGAAGAGATTACTTTCATCATCGTATTGTTTGTGTATCGACAGAGACGCATTAATGATGAGTTGAATAATTCGATTTTTCGATTTCCCGGTATTCCGTGGGCATCGATATCGTTTTGAGATCCTATTGTCATAAAATCCCCTCCATTTTCCAGATGTTTTTTATTTATGTTGACGGCAACATATTTAAATGATATCTTTTGTTTAATCTAATATGTTGCCGACCACACAATAAAGGAAGGATGAAACTATTGAAGAAAAACATCAATAACGAAGCCATTGAAAATGAAATCAGTTCGGTAACGCATTTCCCTGTAAGTTTCTCTATATTCAGCATGGCTCGTTCACATCATAGAAATGCAGGACAGCTGCTTCGAGAAGCAGGCCTATACCCAGGGCAGGAACTGGTACTGATGCAGTTGTGGTACCAAGACAGCCAATCACAGAATAGACTTTCAAGGTCGCTGCGCCTTGATCACTCGACAATAGCTAAATCCGTTCGTCGTTTGGAAGATGCAGGGCTGGTCACCTGCAGCCGTTCCCTGGAAGATAAACGCGTAACTATTGTATCGCTCACTCAAACAGGGCGTGAAGTTGAACCCAGAGTGATTCAGGCTTGGAGCAAGCTGGAAGAGATCACAACGAAAGTTCTCAATGACGAAGAAAAAATACAGTTTGTAGCTCTGGCACAAAAAATAGCCGCTTCTTTAGAAAACTAACAGTAATTTTTTGAAAATGATGAGTGATAAAGGAGAGATACGCATGTCTAATAAGTCGATGCAAGCCATTCTGGTCAATGAATATGGTGGTCCAAATGTCTTAAAAGTAGAAACAGTTGAACGCCCCCAACAGCAAACGGATGAAGTGCTCGTTCGCATCGTATATGCTACGATCATTCCGCTAGACTATAAGATCCGTAACGGTTGGCTTCAAGAAGTTTTCCCTGTAACCCTCCCCTACATTCCTGGATTTTACGCTTCCGGAGTTGTCGAAGAGGTAGGGCAAGGTGTAACTGATTTCAAGCCCGGTGACCGCATTTTTGGTAGTATTAGAGGAGCCTACTCAGAATATGGCATTGCGAAAGTCCAGGAATTAGTTAAGATGCCCGATATTCTCACCTTTGAAGATGCAGCAACGATTAAAGCAGGAGCCGAAACGGCTTGGAAAGCGTTGTTCACTGAAGGTGAACTCCGGTCTGGCCAAACCGTTCTCATTCATGCTGCAGCAGGCGGCGTTGGACAGTTTGCCGTTCAGCTGGCCAAGTGGAAGGGAGCGACCGTGATTGCTACGGCTTCAACCTCTAACATGGACTTCGTCAAGTCTTTGGGTGCGGATCAAGTCATCGATTATACCATGACGGCTTTCGAAGACGTCGTCAAAGAAGTGGATCTGGTCATCGATTCCATTGGAGGCGACACCGAGAATCGATCATGGTCCGTTCTGAAGAAGGGGGGAATTCTCGTCTCTTTGACACAGAATCCATCTCAAGAGAACGCTCAAAAGCATGGCGTTACAGCTAAATTTAACACCAAATTCCCAACATACGCGAATCTGAAAACCTTAACGGAATTAATTGCCGACGGTACGATTAAAGCAGCGATCGATTCCGTATTCCCGCTAAACCAAGCGAATAAAGCACTTGAGAGAAGCGAAGCTAGACATGGACGCGGAAGAATTTTGCTGCACATAAACTCAATCTAACAACAACATGTATGAAATAATAATTTGGATATTAAAGCACGGGAGCAACACGAGTGTATACCACACTAAGTGTTGTTTTCTTCATTCACATCAAACTATTCTGGCTAGTCGTATTGTTAGGTCACTTCCCCAAGAAAATTTTTCGTCTCCACTTATGGTATGGTTCACCGGAATTAATCTTCAATGTGTATTCTAAAAACTAGAGACCATCTCCTTAGTGGAAATGGTCTCTATGTGTGGTGCTTAAAGTTATATTCCCAACGCGGCCAGCAACTTGTAAATCATAGCGGCTGCTTCGCCTCTCGTCGTTGTTTGGCCCGCGCGGAAAGCGCCATCCTCGTAACCATTCAGGATGCCCGCAGATAGAGCCTTATCGATCGATGGTTTCGCCCAGGACGGAATGTCCGAGGCGTCTTTCAGGCTCGGTGCTTTGCTCATCAAGCCGGCGGTACCGTTTCCGTAAATCTGCAAAGCTCTTGCCGTCATCACGGCTGCTTCCGCCCGCGTCACGGTGAGCTCGCCTTTGAAGCTAGTCGTGCCGGCTTCCTCGTAACCTTGAATCAGGCCCGCTTCCACTGCGGCCACGATGTGCGGCTTCGCCCAAGACGGGATATCCGCTTCATCCGAGAAGTTCGTGTCGCGGGAAGCTGCTTCAAGACCTAAGGCCGAAACCAGCATCTTAGCGAATTCGGACCTCGTTACGGTTGCGTCCGGTCGGAACCTTCCGTCCGGGTATCCGGCTGCGACATTCATCCCTGCGAGGCGACGAACGTAGCTTGCTGCCCAATGATTCGCCATGTCCTTCATCTCTGCCTGTTCATTGGAGAAGACAGCGAACTTCGTGAAATGATCGACATTCACCTTGATCGTTCCGCCTTCATTTACGGTTCCGCCGATGAATATCCAACGTTTCTGGCTTTCGTGATAATAGTACACGGCCGGTTGGTTCCCCGGCTTTAATTGCTTGGCTTCGTAGACGAATGAAAGCTCAAGCGGTTTTGAAAACCGATCGCCCGTCGTACTGGACAGTTCGAAAATCCGGCTGACCGATTGAAGATCGCCATTCGCGGGAATCTGGCCTGGTTCGACGACCGCGATATGAATCGTCCCCTTCGAAGACACGGCGCCCGCAGGAACTTGAATCTTTACTCCGCCCTCCAACTCCAACTGCTTGCTTGCTTCCGGGCTCACATCCGTTTGCTGTTCCTTGCTCCCGGAGGCCGGCGCAGTACTTTCTCCGGCAGGGGTTTCCACCGATTGATTGCCTTCGTTGGCAGACCCCTCACTTTCGGATGAATTCCCTTGCACCGCGACCGTCACCTTGCGTACCGTTTCCGCAGCAGCATTCCCTGCTTGGTCGGAAACATTGTATTGCAGCGTATAAGTGCCTGCCGTGTTGGTATTAACTTCACCTATGACAGTAATCTCGCCTACAGGACCGATATTATCGGTTGCCGTTGCGCCTTGCTCGCTATAAGCGCCGCCGAATGGCACGGTCACGTTGGACAGTCCATTTAACGTGATGACCGGCGCGGTCTTATCGATGCTGATGGTCAACGTTGCGGTCTCCGTTGTATTCCCGGCTCCATCGTCGGCGTAATAGCGGAGCTCACTGATACCCTCGGCGGAAATCGCGATCGGGTCGCTGTACTCGTGCCATGTATCTCCCGCATCCAAGCTGTAGTACATGTTGACATGATCCAAGCCTTCGCCTTCCGGACGCAAAGTGACATGTACATCCGAAACGTACCATCCGTTGCTGCCAGCTTGGCCAGCCACCTCCGCTTTCACAGCCAGGGAAGCGCTACCGTCGTCGCTCGCGGGAAGTTGTCCCGATACGTCGAAGCCAGTAAAGGCGTTGTATGTCGCCTGGATTCCATCTGAATAAAGGCCTGCCTGAGCGGGTCTATTTTCGAAAGGATCCACGGCATCAAAGATCAGATTGTTGTTCACCCATACATAGATTTTCCCCTTCGATCGAACAATCTTATAGAAATTTTGCGCACTGATCTCTTCCCGAAGGGCGAAAGAGAACGGACGATTCAAGTCCGAAGGAACGCTCAATCGAAGCTGACTGGTTTTCACATTTTCCATAAAGTCAGCGATATGATAATCGCCTTTTCCCTTGTCTTGATACGTGAATGGTACCGCATTCCATCCGTCATTCCAGCTATCGAACTTGAAATCCGCCGAGTTCGACTGGGGAAGCTCGAAATTCTTGTTTACGTAAGAGAACGGACCCTTGGACCACAGCATTTTGGCCGCCGAGATCTTCGCTTCACCGCGCAGATCATACTCATACTCGCGCTGACCGCTCTCTTTGTAATTGCTGTGCCCATAGATCGTATCTCTGGCTGTGGATGCCACGGCTATGATCTCCTCTTGACCATCCACGACCTTGCGCAGCTCGAATTCGTTCGTGGCGTAATTCGTACTTGCCGTCACGTAGTTTTGGTCGTCGATATACGCGAGAATGACGCCTGCTTTACCAGTGTCTGGCAAGGCTCCCGTATTCACATTCACCGAAAATTCATGCTCGAGCATCCGATCACCCTTGACCGTGAGCGCATTCACAGCCGCAGGGGACTGCAAGCCTTTCTCCGAAACCGACCATGCTTCATCCCAACCGTTGATGTACGTGCCGTATTCGCTCCAACCTGTCGTCACGGTCACGTTATCCATCCGTACCTTCGCCTTGTTGCTAATCAAGCCGATTTTCCCTGGAGTCGCTATCGCCTCATGCTCGAACACCGGACGATCATCGTTAAGGGTGTAGTGATCCAACTCCGCGAATATTTTGGGGCCGTTCTTGTATATCCTGAGCGTGTGATAGGACTCCGCGAAGTCCACAGCACGCGGATCATCATGCAGGTACGAGAACGTCGACGGCAAATCTGTTACCGAGCTTCCTGGAACCCCGTCGATGCGCGACTGAATGACGAGCTTCCGGTCATTGCGGTCAATCAATAGATTCACGTAGTTGTTCTCATCCTGATGCCATGCGACAATACCTGCCTGCCCCTCTTCTCCGAAATCTTTGTCATCGAATCGAAGATTCGTCTCCATAAAGAGGTTTTCCGCTTTGTATCCGTTCAGCAGCACCTGTTTCGAATCGCCAGGCGCGTTAAAGTACAAAGCTTCATTGTCAACAGATACATCCGTTTCTGGGATATCGTAATGTTGAAGATTCGCTTCCGTATCGAACCGATCTTGGAACGTCGGTGTCCAGGCATCTGGATGAATTCCTTCAGACTCATAAGAGGTCGGTCCGTCGACAACCATCTCCTGGTCCCAGAAGTAGATGCGATCTTTTCCTTGCCCTTCATTACTGTTCCAAAATGCCTTATAGGTGACCCAGTCTTCAAATCCGTTCGGCCCTTTAATGACATTCGGTTGAGACGGTCCGACAATGTCGGGTTCGATTGGATGACCGTTCGTATCGTATAGACCGAAATCTAGATGATAAAAACTCAATGCAGGGCCGCCGTCTTTGCTGATTTCCACGGCGATCACGTTTTCCCCGACCTTCAGCAGATTAGCAGGAATCTCGACCATCTTGTAAGCTCGTTGCTGACCGTTTAACGTGATAAGCTCTACACCGTTCACATATAGCTTCCCATAGCCTTGCAAACGATAGCGCAAGGCCGTCGTCTCAGGCACCGTATCCAGATTAAAGGAACGTTTGGCCCACATAGAAGCTGGACCGTTCGGATTCGCCCAAATCTCGGCTGCCGCCTTTTTTCCATCGTTGTAAATGCTCGGAATTTTCGTCCGGTTCTCTTCCGGCCAGCCGAAGCCGCCTTCCCCGCTCACCCAGCCGTTCGTATCGGAGCCTATACTGTTCCAACCCGACTGGGGCGCCTGGAAGGTGTATTGATACGGCTGACCACCGTGCTCAGCCGTCGGCAGAATTACTTTGTATTTCAGGAGTAACCCCTCAATATTGCGGGCGAGCAGCTTACCTGGATATTTGGAATCGTTCGTAAATTCATTATAGTTGTCGGCTTGCGCCACTCCTGTTTCGTATAGACCAGTTTCTGGGAACATCTGATTCCCAACATACATCATGTAATACTTGCCGTTATGGTAGGATAGCTCCGCTCCCTCAAAATTGAAGAAGTTCAAATTGGCCCAGTGGCCCATCTGTGTGGTAACCGTCTCGAGCGCCTCACTACGGCCCGGATTACCCTTCTCGTCGAAGAACGAATTTACGTTCCAAATCCATGCTCCTGCGAGCCCTGGCTTTGCCGCCCCGGTATTCGGATCTGCTTCATCCGGATTTACCTTGCGCTGGAAGACCAAATCTCCGTTGTGCGCGACGAACAGCTGCGGGTCAATCCCCAGGTCAAATTTCTTATCCCAGAGGCTGTTACGGAAATCGGGCGCCGTGTTCATTGTGCTCGGATCCCCGTAGAGCAACGTGGTGCCATTGAAGATGTAGAACATCACCCCGTTATGATAGAACAAATCGGATGCCCCTAATTCCTTGTAATCATCTGGGTTCACAACCGGGGGAGCCTTGCTCGGATCGTTCGAAATGAGCATATAGGGGCTTTCCCAATGAATCATGTCCTTCGAACGATACACATAACCTAATGTACCGGTTCCCATCGCATAATAGTAGCCATTATACTTCTCGATCGTTCCGTCGTAGAGGGTCGCCTTCTTTCCTTGCTCTGAACCTGAATCGACACGGAACATGTTATCGACTTGATCGAGAGCGAACGTACTGACAGTAACCTCGCTGCTCGCCGTTAAGCCTCCGTCCTCGCTCCTAGCTATAATCGTCGCGATACCTGATCTCACTCCCGTCACCCTGCCGCTCGCATCGACTGTTGCCACAGATGGATCGGAGGATGACCAGCTTACGTTAAGATTTGATGCGTTCTTAGGCAAAATCGCTGCCGATAACAAATACGTGCGGTCCACGGCTAGCGTGATTTTGAGATGATTCAGAGAAATCCCTCCGATCGATATACCCTTGACTGTAACAACCGCAGACGCCATCCGACCTTCGTCCTCAGTCGTTACGGTGATCGTCGCTGTTCCCGGCTTTAGCGCCGTAACGACACCCGATTCGTTAACCACTGCGATAGACGGATTGTCGGAAGCCCAGCTTACCATTTGATTTGACGCATTCGCCGGGATAAAGGTCGGTGTTACGACCTGCGTCGTTCCCACGACCAGCTCCAAGTCCGCAGGCGTAAGGCTTACCCCCTCAACTGGGATCTGCTCGACGGTCACGACACTTGTTGCCGTATATTCCCCATCGAAAGTCTTCACGGTGATTGTGGCCGTTCCTACCGATATCCCTTGCACGACTGCCTTCAGACCCCCACTTGGCGTAACCGTAGCAACGGATTCGTCGCTGGAGGTCCAGATGACATTCTGATTCGTCGCATGCTTCGGGATAATCGTTGCAGCAAGCTCCTGCGTAAGTCCCTTCGCAAGCGTGACCGCATTCCGATCCAGGAGGACGCTTTGTGCAGGGACCGCGCCTACAATGGGTTCGACGGCAGCATTGTATAATCGGACATCGTCGATAATCCCTTTGAAGTAAGCTCCTGTCGCTGGTCCCTCGAAAGCATCAACAGCGAATCTTGCGCCGAGCGCCCCCTCGTTAGCTGCTGCGGAGACTTTATCAAAAGGTGTTCCCGTATCTTTGGCCAATTGTCCGTCAAGGAACAGCTTGAACGTGCTGTTACCGAAAGAGACAGCGACGTGATGCCACACATCCGCGCCAGTCAGTTCTGTGGAAAGAATGACCCGCTTGACCTCAGGCTTGTTATTCACAACAGCAGCTTCGAGCTTCCCTCCGTTAATTTGGATTGCAAGCCCAGCCCCATTCCCTCCGCGCTCGAACAATACCTGTCTGGTGTTCAAATCTTTCGGCTTGAACCACATGGCGGCGGTGAATGCAGAAAACTCATCCCGCAAGAAGGTAACATTCGTCGTATTGAGTTGAACGATACTCGTTGATCCATTGAATGAGAAGGCTCCTCCATCGACACCTCCGTCAGGCAGCCAATCGCCGATAGCGCTGAAGGAATGATGCCCTTTGCCGGAGGAATCCTCTGCAACATTCTTGCCGTTTTGGCTGAAAGGCCCATCTAGCTTGTACCAAGCCCCTAAGGGCACTAGATCGTCGAGGGGCATGGAGATCCGCGCCGGAAGGACGGTTACTACGCTTGCAGCCGTATAATTTCCATCCTCCGTTGTCACGGTAACGGTCGCACTGCCCGCTTTTTTACTTTCGATAGCCGCTTGTGCTGAACCATAAACGGCGACCGTCACGACGGATTCATCGCTGGAAGTCCAGGTGACATTGCGATTCGTCGCAAACGATGGCTGGGGAGAAGCGGTAAGATATACCGATTCACCGACCGTCGTGGTCAACTGCGTCTTACCCAAGCTTACCCCGGTCACTTCAATCGAAGGTGTAACCGCTCTGTCGTACAAACGCACATTATCGATCATCCCATTGAACCAAGCCCCAGTCTTGTCATCTCCACCGAATGCATAGACTGCAAATTTGGCACCGATGGCAGCTTCGTTAAGTGCGCTGTTCACTTTATTAAACGATGTAGTCGTCGTTGCAGCGACCTTTCCATCCAGATACAACGTGAACGCGCCGTTGTTGAAAGTAACCATCACATGGTGCCAAGAAGTGGTATCTGTAAAACCAACAGACAAGGTGCCCCGCACACCACCACTCACTACAGCGGCCTCCAGCTTGTTCACGTTCAGTTGAATCGCCATACCAGACGCATTGCCTCCGCGTTCGTACAGCACCTGCAGCTTTTGCGTATCGTTGGCTTTAAACCATAACGAAGCGGAATGCTCAGTGAAGGCATCTTTCAGGTACGATCCTGCTGGAGTCGACCCCACATTCAGCTGAATCAGATCGCTGACGCCATTAAACGATAAGGCCCCGCCGTATACACCGCCATCCTCAGCCCAAGTGCCGATTGTACTGATGGAATGATGACCTTTGCCGGAGGAATCCTCTGCCACGTTAGTGCCGTTAAGTTCATATGGCGAATCCAGCTTGTACCAAGCCAACAATCCTGGCTCCTCATTTTTCTCCAAAGCATTCGCTTTACCTCCTGGAATAGCGCTGCATACAAGTGCTATGATGAGGATAAATGCGCATAACTGCCGTAAGTACTTGATCAATTTCCCTCTCCCCCCCAAAAATTAGTATTGCTTCATAAAAGAAAGCGCTTTCTAATAAGCTTTTTCATTATAGTCGATGGATTCCCCCCGGCGGGCTCCAATAATATGACATTCCACTCCAAATTTTTGACTTTTTCACATCCATAACTGCTTTCAATGATCTTAAGGATAAAGTAAGTCCATTCAATAATACTCCTAGTATTTTAATGCTGTGGCTTCTACTCGCAACTCTACTTTCTGCTGTACCAGTTTCATTTAGACTATATATATCAGCATATAAAGACAAAACCACTCCTGCCAATGGAGTGGTTTCTTTAATAGTACTTACTCTTTTATTTAAAAAACGTTTTTAGGCTTTTCCACAATGAACTCGATCTCTTTTTATCCGGCAACTTTACTGCATTCAATGACAACAAACCCCAAATCGTAATTGTGTTTGAATCTGATTTGATACTCTTCAGCTTTCATTTTTTCATTGTTAATGACTTCGTGAACCCTTGCAAAAACGGTTAACTCCAAAAAACCGGCATCATCCTTCTTCATATTTGTTATTTCAAAGGGGTCGATACAATATAAGAATTCTTTGCCTGACTTTAAGTATTTTCGCTCTTGTAGAGCAAATAACGTGCGTCTTTGCAACTCTGTGGGCAACATACGCTCTAGTTGCCCTTCTCGCGAATGTGGAAAATCCCAAAAAGCGATCCATTCAATCGAATCCTGCTTATTCCCATTTTCATCATAGGGACGAGCTAGGGTAGACTGTCTAGTTGTCAATAAAGTCCCAATGAATAGGCATAATGTCAATATTAATTTGATTCGCACAAAATCACCTCATTTCAGGTTTACCTATTTTGCGCGAAATTATATCCTGCCTATTTCTCCGAAAAAGAATAGACAGATTTGGCTGAAAAGGTTTGCGTAAACGATCCCCCTGAGAGTGTGACATCCGTCATGTTCGTCAGGTTATCGGTGGCACTGGTTTTCAGCTTGGACGCTGCGGTTGAGGATGTACTGAACCCGCTCACGGTAGCCGTGATATCCGATGATGAGGTATTGATGACGACGAGCTGCGCTTTGCTGGTTGAGTTGATTTTCGTCGCCACAACCAATAAGGACGGGTTGCTGGAAGCCGCTTGAATACGGACATAGCCAGGTCTCATCACACGGCTGAAATTACCCATCGCGTATAAAACCTTACTCGTTGCATACATGTCTCCGCTCGTGTCCAGATTGATTAACTGTTGCGCCAAGCTCTCATTGCTGCCAACACTCCACCAATACAAGAACCCTTTGGCCGCATTCGAGCCACCGGTGGTCAGTGCACGATGGATTCGGACAGCGAGATCGATCGCTTGTTGATTATCATAGGTCGTATTGCCAGGATCCCAGAGATTATTCGTCTCATCCTTAAAATTATATTCGGTCATTAATTTCGGCTTTGTTTCCGCATAAAGCGTGCTATTGTCATTGCCATAATTATGATAGGCCACATAGTCCACGAGGCTTTTGTTCGTTGGCATATTGTTCAGAAAATTCATCGCGACATTCTCCGATGTTGCCTCAGGAGACGTTAACTTGACCTGCGACCTAATCCCTTTGCTGGTCAACGCGCTATCAACCTCACCAATGACACTGTCCATTTCTGCGTTATAGTACCGTGCAGTTGCCCACAAGGGATTCTCATAATCAGGTTCATTTTGAATGCTTAACCACTTGACGTTGTAGCCGAAATCAGCCCGATATTTCTGGACCCACCTCGCTACATAGTTGGCATAATCCGCATAACGAGCGGGAAGCAAATGGCCGCCTTTTACTGTAGCTGTGTCTTTCATCCACGAAGGAGGGCTCCATGGAACGGCATAGAACTGCATAGCACTGTAACGGGACAATGCCTGGTCAGCAAACCACCTTTGGTGCGAATCCGTGGTCCAGTCCTCTGTGCAATTGTTCCATCCGCAATAGGAAATCTCAATGCCCGATGAGTCCTCGCTTAGCTTGAAGGGATTGATTTCCCATCGAATCATTGTAAGACCAGCGTTAGAGCCACTGTTGAGAAAAAGTTTATCCAGAATAGCGCTCTGATTCACCGCGCTCATATTGTGCTGCAAATCGTACACCGGCTTATTCGCCGCCGCTCCAAAACCATCGATCGCTTGGTATGTCGTCCCTTTCGTAAGGGTAATCGTATCAGCCGCTGCGGCAAGCGGAATGCTGAGCGGTAAGCACGTAAAGCCTATCGCAAAAGTAAAAAGCATCATCACTACCTTGATCACAAAGCTCGAACAATTCGTGTTCAATTGATTACCACTCCTCGCCTATTGGGTGCTTCCTCGGCCGCGCGTACCGCTGAAGACAACGTAATTGTAAGCGGATTCAAACATTGTCGTCTATAGTCATATCACGACTTTCATCAGAAACAGGCCGTAACCACGACGCTTATGTCGGATTACAGCCTGTCTATTTCATTTATTCCAAATTCAGTTTATTCGATAGAGAAAGTGGCAAGCTTTCGTTCAGGAGATCCCATGAACTAACCACGAAAGCATGCACGTGATAGCTCATATTCTCAGGGTCCGCTACATCAAAGTGTCCGACCACACGATTTCCCGCGCCAATTTCGCTTTCCATAGCGACATAAGAAACAGGTGTTGTGCCTTTGAGTAGTTGGAAAAGGACAACTTCCGTTCCCGGGTGATCAGCTGCATTTGCCGTACGGCTAACAAGTACACTCGCACTAAGCCCATTACTTCTGTTCAATTGACCTTCTATGGAAAATGGTACTGGCGTTTCAACCGGCGGCACGACAACGACGTCATCTGTCAATTCGGTCACAAGAAAATCGTCGATTCTAGCTGCTTGGTTGGCGACTCGGATACCCGCCTTCCCTTGTATTAATACAGGCAGATTCCCAGAAAACAAGGCGCCATTATCGATTTCATCGAAAATGAGGTTGTCATCGACATAGCCCTTAAGATGACTGCCATCCACGACCAGCCTCAATTGATACCAATTCCCGACGATGTAAGGATAAGGAATTTTTTTGCTATCCAGCTCCTTCAGACTGCCATTCACCATGCGGCCCAAGGACACATAACCCGTACTGCCGCCCGCTAAGCCATTGGTACCATTATGAATGCGCAGCATATAGAAGTTCTTCCCATCATCGGAAGCACGCGCAATCACGCCTGGCAGTGAAGTTCCGACTTGCGCTTTAACCCTTGCCCGCACATCGTAATTCGTCCATGCACTTTGGCCCACGGTAAAGGCCATACTCGTCGTTGTATATTTCTCAAGCACCTTACCTTGATCTTCATCCACGACTCGCAAATGCGAGGAGGCACCATTCGGTGTTGCCCCATTGTTCCACCCTGTAGAAGGATCGGAATTGAAGCTGCCATTTTCAAAATTTTCTTGATAAAGCACCGCTCCGGTCGGAGCCTCTGCATTCGCTACCAAATGCAGCGTATATACCGTAGTTGTGCCGGCCTCCGAGGTAACCGTCACCTTCGCAGTACCTGTTCCATTTACCATAACGCCATCTGAGATCTGCGCTGTTGCCACATTGCTCGCTGTCGGTACAGCCTCAACGACTTTGACATAATTCGTTCTGGAAGGTACGTGAATCGTATATTCCGTTTGCCCTGGGATGAGTGCAATACTCATGGCTGGCAGCTTCTGAACTGGAGATGTCAATGGATCAGTGACAACGGACAGCCTCAAGCTGCTTAGCGTCGCATCAGAGCTGGCTTGCTTAAGCCTAAGCGAATAATAATTCGCGCCATTCCCTTCACTGGATAAGGCAGCAATCGTGTAGGTTTTCTCTTGTCCTACCGCATCAAACGTCACTTGCCCTGAAGCTGGCGAAACGGAGATGCTGCCAGTCCCATAGGCTGAGCCAGTAACCGTCACCGTGCTCGTCGAAGAAGGCACAAGTACCGTGTAGCTGTTGATTTTAGGATCAAAGCTATTGATCGTCACGCCATCTACTTTGATACTGCCAAGCAGCGGTACGATCGGATATACCCTCACATCATCAAAGCTCGCTAAAGCATCATGACTGCGCAATCCGAATTTACCACTCGTACGGCTTGTATCCGTCGTTTCAATGACAAGAACACCATCGACATACCCTTTAATTGTCGTGCCGATCGTTTCCAGATTGAGCTTATACCATTTCGAGGAATCAATCGGTGTCTGCAAATCGACCGTCGCAAGAACCGTCGTCGTTCCGCTGAGGCGTTTTTCCAAGATCGCTTGATTCGTCGTGCTCGTTCTCATTAATTTAAAATAATAATGACTATTATAGGTGCTCGCTCTAGCCAGCAACCCCATCTGCACATTACCTGTATAGCTGCTATTCGCTACCTTTACACGCGCTTCCACCCCGTAGTCCTTTAAGTCATCCCCAAGGATGGCAAAGCTAGGCGTTGTGCCATACGTATTTACCGGAATTGCGTAAGTGTTGTTCGTCACGCTGTCGGTTGCGAATGTCCATGGCGTGGAGGCGCTGCTATACCCTGTCATCGTCCAAGCGGAAGTATCCCGATCCGCAACGGATTCGAACCCATTTTTGTACATCCCATCTGCAAATACTTTCACTTCATTAATCGACAGCGGGCCATCGTACGTAGAGCCTGTTACTGTTAGCTTGACATAACGCGCTTTCCCGGTGAACCACGCCAGACTATTTCCCAGAGGCGGTACGTAGGCGGGGTTCGAGCTAAATGTCATATCCGATGCTAGTGTAAAATTGATACCATCCAAGCTGGTTTCGATTTTATAGGTGTACCCTCTGGAGGCGCTATTCGTCCAATCGATGCCCATCCCCGCAAGCTGGTAAGACTTGCCTAGATCGACTGTCACCGTTTGCGGATACGCATTAGTAGCAGCAATAGCTACCGTTGCCTCATTGCCATCCACAAGGTTGGCCCCGCCTGTCATGCCGGGAGATAGGGTTACCGTTTTACCTGCGGACACGATATTTTTGATACTCGGATCTACGGCTTCCAGCTCGATGAGCATGACCGCGTTTTTCTCCAGCGTTTGGCTTAACACGATCGTGTCGGTAAGATTGATGATTCCTTCATCGACCATTTGCAGGTCATCTATTTTGTTATACGCATGATTACTGTGAGACTCATCGACAAGCAGTTTTTTGTAGCGTACGCTTTTCCCTTGGAAGCCCGCAGGTAAGTTCTTCACGCTAATATCCACATTGGCGGATGCTGTACCGTCACCTTGCTTGTTCCAAACCATCATCGTAGCTTTCGTATCACTATTCTTCGTGGCTAACATCCGCGTCCCATAGATGTCTGTGCTGCCACCGCTGGCTTTAACGCGCGTATCCCCTAACTGAGCAAACATACGCATTGTGTTGAAATAAGGTGTGAAAAAGGTATGCCCGAGCACCTCGTAGTATTTCAGCTTATCACTCGTCCCGATGAGTTGGAACGTGTTGATGTCTGTGCTCCCCCATTTAATATCCACTCTCGCGATCGCTGGCGCATTGGAACCTAAATCAAACTTCAACCACGTCCAATAATCGGATTGCGTGAAAAGCGTTGCATCGTCATTGTCTGTTACAGCTGCAATGCTAGGATCATTGAGCACATTTGGAATCGGGATCGGATTATTGCTGCTGTCAAAGAAGCGAATCTCTTTGATTTTCATCGGCTTCGAGGTCGAAGCGGATTCACGCCAACCGCGTAAGTTCAAATACTGCAAGGATCTAGGATCGCTATTGGTAAAAGATTGCCAATTCGTCGTATCCCCGTTGCTTAACGCGTAGTCGACATCGAATTGGTTTTTGAAATACGCGTTGAGCGTATGCACCGCGACCCAGTTCATCGGGATGTCGGTGCCTCCGCGCGCATAGAAGTATGCCGAATCGGTCATGAAGGCCGCTTGCTTGGCGAGACCGACATTGTTCGTCGCGTCGCTTAAGCCACCACCGCCCTTCCAACCGTATTCACTCACAATCGTGGTGGCATTCGGATAAAACTGATGCAGATAGCCCTTCATCTGAATTTCTTGTGTCTCATTCATCCGCACATCCTCTTGATAGCGGTGCCAAGAAACGAAATCCACTTGATAACCATTGGCATAGGCGATATCGACAAACTGTTTCTGCTTTTCAAAGTTGTATCCAGATAAAACCGGGCCTCCCACCTTAACGGATTGGCCAGTGAGTCCTTGTGTATTGACCCATTTCACAGCTTCCGACATCCCTTGATACATGCGCATATAACCGGGGATATCTTCCTTGGTATGCCCGTAAAATGCTGGCTCCAGGTTAGGTTCGTTGCCGACCTCGATGTACTCAAGTTCTGGATTCTTTTCCTTCAACGTATAAATGATTTTCTTCATGGCCTTATCAAATTCCGGCCAATTCATCGTTGTTTCGCCTGCGATCAAACGGTTCTTCTCCGGATTCGCATCGCCGCCATAGGAATAGGCCAGGGAGATGAGGAGGGAATCGGAAAATTGTGACATGAAATCATACGTTTCTTTGCGTGCGCTCAGCAAATCTGGATTCGTCGCATTCCGTGCATCGTCGATGGAGTAGGCCAAATAGTCGCTATTCGCACTATCTTTATTGTAATACCAGTTGATTTTGACAAAATCCCGTACGACTTTCGTCTTAATCCCTTTCAATTCATCCACGACATGGACAGGCAAAGGGGTGTAATTCGTATTGTTAAATTGCTCCGTTCTCACGAGCGGCCCTTCAGAGACCGCATAGTCCGCCTCCATGTTTACACTCGCTGCATGGACAGATTGCGGGGCAAAGTTAATGGCCACTGAAGTGAGCATGAGGGCTGCGGTCAGCGCAGCACAATGCTTTTTAAATAATCCCATCCTTACCTACCTCCCGATAAATGATAAATCCGGTACAGCATAACGGCTGTCTCTGCTCTGCTCGTACTAGCCAACGGTAGCAGCAAGCCATCGCTGCCTTCGATGATCCCTTGCTGAATCAGCGCTTTGATGCTCTCCGAAGCATAGCTCGCTACATCAGCAGCGTCCTTGAATACGGCCAAATTCGCGCCGGATCCGGCAGACTTCAACTTACCGGAGATAGTCAGCGCTCTCGCTGTAAACGTCATCATTTCCTGTCTGGAAATGGTTTGGTTTGGCTTGAACTGGTTATCGCCAAAGCCTTGAGTAATGCCAAGCGTTCTTGCCGTCTGAATCGCATCGTGATAGTAATCACTGGCGTTAACATCTGCGAAGCTTTCCCCAGCTGGCGCTGTCATTCCTAATGTCCGCATGAGAAGCAGGACAAAATCAGCCCGTTTGATCGAGGCCGCTGGAGAAAAGGCCTGCTCCGAAGTTCCTGCTATGATTCCTTTGGCTGCGAGGGCCTCTATCTGCTTCTGAGCCCATGGAAATTTGGCGATATCTCCAAATGTCTTCGTCACGTAGACGACGGCATATTGGCTAAAATGTATGGTGGTAAACGTCACCGTGCCTGATCTCTCGTCGTATTTGCCACTTGTTACAGGTACGGGCTTTCCACTCTCATCAAGATACCAAACCGTGATGTTATCCGGGTGATTCCGCTCCGTTACCGTAGGTTGGTATGGGATCGATACGTTGACAGGCGCTTGGACATTAGTCCAAGGCACAGGTTTACCATCAAGCTTCACATGAATGTCAACGATGGGGCGATCGCCAATTGCTTCCTTCACTTGCTCCGAGAAGCTATCCGCTTGGACATGGTGCAGCGTGATGGACACATTCGCTTTCCCTACCATGTCCTCTGTTGTAAACATGTTGCTCGGCAAAGTTAACGAGCCGAACTCGGTTTGAAGCTTCAGCTGTCGCACCCTGCCTCCTTCGGTAAGGGCTGCAGCAGGAAGGGTGGTTTCATAGGCTTGCGCGCCCTCCACTTTCTGTACGTCGAGCGTCAGCTTGGACAAAGCAGCGCCCTGCACGTTGGCGAAGGCCTGGTCTAGCGCTTCCAGTGTTACAGCTGCTTTCGCCACGCCAGCTGCGTCAGGCTTGCCCACAGCTTGAAGTTCTAGCTCACCGATGCCGTCAGGCTTCACGCTAGGAAGCTCAGGCTTTGTCGGAGTATCTGTTACAGGATCTGTTCCTAAATCTGTACCTGGGTCCGTTTCCGGATCTGTTCCTGGGTCTGTCCCTGGATCCGTCCCCGGATCTGGATCACCGCCCCCGCTTGCAATAACGACGAACGTTGCCACGCTAACATCGCTTCCGGAACCAAC
Organism: Paenibacillus sp. LjRoot153; assembly: GCF_964253085.1. NCBI lineage: Bacteria > Bacillati > Bacillota > Bacilli > Caryophanales > Paenibacillaceae > Paenibacillus > Paenibacillus sp. LjRoot153. The sequence goes on along the minus strand of NZ_CAXUQH020000001.1, from coordinate 1,037,754 downwards.
CTTCACCGTATAGCTCCCCAGTGGTGCATTCGTCGGCAATGTTATGGTTTTGCCTGTGAGCAGTTCCGCCTTCGTCAGTTGGTCCATTTCCAACAGCGTATGGTTAGGCCGCATAATCTGAACGATGACCTCTTGCAAGCTAGTTGTTCCTTGAATCGTCAACGATTCGCCCTGCTTCTTCTGCCCGATCGCTGCAAGACTCGTTGACGGCTCAGCTGCTTCAACAATGCTTGCCGTGAAGAGCAATACCAAGAGCAAAAGCATACTTGTTAATCGTTTTATTAACACCGAATTACCTCCTGTTCCCATCAAAATAGTTGGATATATAATAAGGAAGCGCTTTCCAAATCGTGATGAAGGTGGACTTTAGGTCAGCAGACTACCTGTTCCTAAAGTCCTTTCCTTACTTCTCTGGTTTACCCCGATACTGTCCGGGGGTTATGCCTTCCATTTTGCGGAAATAGCGAATGAAATTCGCCGGATTGTTGTATTTGAGCTTCTCGGCGATATCCGTGACCGTCATATTCGTCTCACGCAGCCAACGTTTGGCAATATCGAGACGGTATTGAGCCAAATACTCGGCAAAGTTAATGCCTGTCTCCTGACGGAACACCCGACTGATGTACTGCGGGTGATAATTAATGCGTGCAGCGCATTTTTCCAACGTTAAATCCGTATCAAACGCTTCCTCAATCAGTCGCTTCACATCATCCGAAATCGTGCGGAATTGCGTTTCTCTCCGCTCTTCCAGCAAGCCGATGCTAGGCTCCACAATTTGCTCGTAGAACCAAGCCTCGATCTCTCGGGCAGCATGAAGGTGCAGCAGCTCGTCGAACAAGGAACGCTCCTTCTGATTCAGCGCATATAACGAGATGCCAGAATCTTGCAGCAGACGGATCAAATCTACCAACAGACGCACGAGTGAAAGCTGATAATCGTTGTGGTTATCGACGGATTTGGACGCATTCTCAATGAATATCGCTAACGCTTCATGCGCACGCGTCTTATCTGACGACTGAATCGCATCAATTAATTGCGCAGCCGCTTCCTTCGGATACAGACTCTCCTTGCCTTTCTTAGGCTGCACGTCCTCAATGAACAATGCCGCCTCCCTCCCGAGCTGCACGCGATATTTCAGCGCCACCACGCATTCCGCGTAGCCTTGCTCCGCATCCATCCAATGCGTGAAGCTCCGGCTAATGCCTACGCTTGCTTCTACGGATAAGTATCCTTTCACCGCTTCCTGGATGGCTACGGCCATATCGAACACTTTATTCTTGAAGGCTTCTTCGGAGCCTATCTGTGTACCTGCAATCAATAGCACCGCATCTTGAAAAACGATCGGGGCCAACCGCTCCTGACTTGGCACCAGTTCCGAAACGATATTACTGATAGCGAAGAGCAATAAATCACGGTCCTTCTCATCAAACCGACTTTCCGCTAAATCATCGATTTGGAAGAGCAGCACGCGCATTTTATCCCATTCCAAGGTATAGCCATAATACTGGAGTCGCTCTTGAATCTCGGATGACTTCGCCTCGCCCGTGAGCATTTTGCGAACGAGCAGCTCGGTCATATGCTCCTGTTGGCCCTCTAACTGAAATTGCATACGCGATTGATTGGACAAAAGCGATTGAATGCCTTCGCTGATAACGCCTAATTCGTCCTTCGCCTCACGGGAAGTTTTGGCATCTGCAAGTGAGCGATAAATGCTCCTTACAGGCCTATACACGCTGCGTGTACCAAGTACTGCGATGATAACAGACGTACATAAAGCGATGACACTGACCCATAAGGACGTCCATGCAATGCTTTTGGCCCGCTTCGTCATCTCGCTGATCGGGAGCACAGACACGTAAGTCCAACCATTGTAGGCCGACTTGCGATAGGAAATGGACATATCCTCGTCTTGCACTTTGGACTTGAACAGCCCAGTTGCCTCACTAGATTCTGCAATATGACGAATGAACGCCTCTTGCGACATATCCTTCCCGATCAGTGTTCGGTCTCGATGAGCAACGAGCTTGTTCATTTCATCCACGATGTACATTTGCCCCATGTTGTCGTCTTCTAAATCGATCAGGTTGTTCGTTTCCTTCCCTGACAACAGAACCGCCATCATCCCCTGAGGCTTCAGGGAGTTGATCGGCCACTTTTTCACATTCATAATCGTATAGTTATTGCTCACGACCAATGATTCCGCATCATAGCGCTCGGATAAGTCCATGCTGACCCACTTGGAGCCAGGTTGCATCGTAGCGAACTCACGCAACAGATCCTTCATTTTCACATGACTATATTCGTTAAAACCTGAATTGTTAATTAACCAGTCATTCTCCAGGCTATACAGGAAGACGTCCTTGATCCCAAGCTCGAAGGTCTGTATCCCCAGAAGGTTATCATAGAGATCGTTGATAAGCTCCGCATCCGTGATGGTAAGCCGCTTGCCAATCGCGCTCGCCATCAGGGGGGTATTCAGCAATTGCGACGCCGTGTAATCGATAGTCTTCAAGGTTTGCTCGACGCGCAGCTGCGTTTGACGCAAGATTTGTGCGTTGCTTTCGTTTACCTTTTCCAGAACGGTATGAGAGGAATACGTATAGGAGTACCACCCCAAAATGAGAACTGGAAAAGCCCCCACAACGAGCGTCAGCACGATTAATTTGCGTAAGTAAGTATGTGTCTTCATGCCCCGGTTGTCTCCTTCAGCAGGCTAGTCTTGGTTACTGTCAATTCCTCTAGTATAACAAATAGGATCTGTGTCATGGGGAAAAACACAGACCCTGACAGCGGGGCACAAGACTTTAATTATTTCTTGGCTGATTTGTTATATTCGGCTGTGTACTCTTCGATTACCTTGCTGCCGCCGTTTTGCTTCCATTGTTCCACGACTTTATTCCAGCCGTTCTCATCAAGCGCGCCCATAATAAATTTCGTTCTCGCGTCCTCGATCAATTTATCCAGTTCCTTGCCTTTTTCGCTAGCCGTGTCCGAAATAAAAGCGTTTACTGGATTCTCAATCGCGATTTTCGCGTTTTCTTTCCATACATTGTCCCGTTGGTGAACAAGCTCAGGACCGAAAGTTGTCACTTGATCTCTCAATACAGCAAGCTGAGAAGAATCGCCCATCCCGTATTCTACGAGTAATTTAGGATCCGCTGTTTTCTTGTATTCACCGTTTTCAACGGTATATTGACGGCCTTCAATTCCGTTATAGAGCATATTCTGCATGTCTTTATCAGATAATTTATCGAAATAGTTCAAAATCGCTTTCAGCTCAGTTTCCGTTTTTACAGATGTTTTGGGAATCATGAAAATCCCGTAGGATCCTGTTCCCGCAATGCTGCGAAGTCCCTTAGGCCCTTCCAATGCACCAATTATCGTGACTTTGGCTTTCGGATCTACCTTCTTCGCTTGCTCTTCAATCCCATTCGCATCATTCAAGTTAGCAACCCAAGCTCCCGCTGTTCCTTTGTTCATCACTTGGCGGCCGTCTTTGACTACCGCGAAATCGAGGTTGATCAGCTTCTCATCGTATAGCTTTTTGTAGAACTTCATCGTTTCCAAGTACGCTGGTGACAGGTGAGCTGGACTCATCTTGCCGTCCTTTAATTCCCAATCCGCAGGGCCACCATGCCAAGCCAGCATGTCTCTCCAACCCGCTGGAACTTGCTGCTCGACGAGACCAACCGTATCATTTTTACCATTTTTATCGGGATCATTATTTGTAAAAGCTTTCAGCACATTGTAGAACTCATCAATCGTCTTCGGCACCTTTAAGCCCAGATTGTCTAACCAATCTTTACGCAGGGTAATCCCGTCTCTCGCCAAATCCCGCTCCCGATAAATCCCGTACACTTTCCCGTCGATGGAAATCGCGTTCAAGGCAATTGGGTTCATACGGCTCAGGTTTTTGTAATCCTTCAAGTAAGGTCCGAGCTCCCAGAACATGCCTGAGCGAACGGAATTCACAATGAAAGGTACCTTCTGATTCAAAACGGTAATGACACTCGGCAGCTCGCCTGAGGCGACCGTTGCACTTAATTTATCCGAATAGGTCGCAGATGGCACCCAATTCAATTTCAGTTCTGTGTTTGTCACGCTTTGAATTTTCTTGAAAATCTCACCGTCGGTTGCCATCGGCTCCGGATTGAAGCTCGGCATCATGATTGACATTTTATAAGGAGTTGCCGGCTTCGCGGCTTCCGTTGTTGCAGCGGATGGCTTCGCGCTTGCATCAGCGCTTACCGCTTCCTTGCTTCCTCCGCCACAACCTGCAGCCACCCCAGCAGTCAGTGTTAGAACGGAAGCTAATGCGATGGATTTACTCATTTGCGGATGTAACCTTTTTTTCATGATAAACGTCCTCCCTTTTTATATGATACATCTATCGAGAAACTGTGGAAACAGTTTACCCTTTAACGGAACCCAGCAATACGCCTTTGGCGAAATGCTTTTGCAAAAACGGATACACAATCAGGATCGGCAATGTGGAGATAACGATGACAGCCATCTTCACACTTTGCTCAGGCGGTTGTACAAAATCAGCTGCGAGTGAAGTCGAATCCCCTAGCCCGCCGCCATCTGACATGATGACAATCTGTCTGAGCAGCACCTGAATCGGCCATTTCGTAGAGTCATTGATATAGAGCACGGCACTGAAAAAAGTGTTCCAATGTCCCACTGCGTAAAACAGCGAGAAAGTGGCAATGGCCGGCAGGGAAAGCGGAATGACGATGCGGAACAAAATTCCCGGATCGGAGCAGCCATCGATTTTGGCAGATTCCTCCAAGCCGTCGGGCAGCTGCTGAAAGAAATTTCGCATAATGATGAGATTGAACGCGCTAATCGCGCCGGGAATCAACAAAGACCAATACGTATCAATCATGCCCAGCTGCTTAATCACCAGAAACGTTGGGATCATACCACCGCTAAACAACATGGTGAAAATGACAGCGATCTGAATCGGCTTACGGTAATCCAAATCCTTTCGCGCCAAAGGGTAGGCCATCAAACAGGTCATCATGATATTAATGAGCGTACCTGCAATCGTAATGAAAATCGTGACGCCCATGCTGCGCATCAACGTTCCAGTGGAGAAGATGTACTCATAGGCACTTATCGAAAATTCCGTCGGGAACAGGATAAAGCCTCTCTGCAGTAATTCCTTTTGGGTCGCAAACGAGCCCGCAACGATATAAATAAAAGGGATCAACGTCACTAACGCAAACACAATTAACAATGTGATATTGACCGCATCAAACAGTCTGCTGCCAAACGAACGATCTTTAACCATGGGATAACCTCCGTTCCATTGTCTTACACGACACCTTCCTCGCCCATTCGCTTGGCGATAAAGTTCGAAGCTGCCACAAGCACCAGTCCAACAATTGATTTGAACAAGCCTACAGCCGTGCTATAGCTATACTGTCCTTCCGAAATCCCTGTCGAATACACATACGTGTCGAACACTTCGCCAACCTCGCGATTCATCGCATTCAGCATAAGCCAAATTTGTTCAAATCCGGTGTCCAGGAAATGTCCAAGCCGCAGGATGAGCAGAATCACAATCGTGGAGCGAATAGCCGGAAACGTCACATGCATCATTTGTTGCATGCGGTTCGCACCATCGATGCGAGCAGCTTCATATTGCTGGGGGTCCACACCCGACAACGCAGCTAGGAAAATGATCGTCCCCCAGCCTGTTTCCTTCCAGATCACCTCTGCTGTGATGAACGTTCGGAACCAATCCGCGCTGAGCAAGAAGTTAATCTTTTCACCACCAAGTGACTTAATCCCCTCATTCACCAGTCCCCCTTCGGTTGTGAAGAACAAGTAGACAATGGATACGATGACGACCCAGGACATGAAATGTGGGATGTACACCACGGTTTGAATCGTTCTTTTGAACAGCTCGACTCTAAGTTCATTCAGCATCAGCGCGATAATAATGGGTAATGGAAAAAAGAACACAATATTATAGATGGCTAATATGAATGTGTTGCTGAGCAGCCGCCAGAACAGCGGGTCTCCGAAGAAACGATTAAAGTGTTTCATTCCCACCCATTCGCTGTCCCAGAAGCCGAGAAACGGCTGGTAATTCTTGAAAGCGATGAGCACGCCGTACATTGGTACGTACTTAAAAATGAGAAAATACAAGATGCCAGGGAGCAGCATCAGATACAGCCATCGGTTACGCAGCAAGCGTTTCACATGTTGCTTTCGATGTATCCCTCTCGCGGATGTCGCGGACGCCTTGCTCGCGGCTAGGGCTGATTCCGTGTGCATAACTGCACTTCCTTTCCTATCAGACTGAAGTGGTGATGTTCATGTTCGAACACGTCAATTGCTACCTCTGCATCATAGGGAACACGCGCTATTGCCGTCCATAGTCATTCCTGCACGTGTTTCATGCGAACGTGCAAAGCCTGTCGTACCAAGGGTTTTCGCCGCATGATAGTCATCATCCAACACCGCATAGTCATTGTTATACTCGGTGTCGGAAGGAGAAGAACAAATGACAAAGAAACGACGAATAACCCTATCCGTTCGGCCTTAGGCCGGTGGATAGAGCTTTAGACAACAAAAAGAGGAGTTCCGCCGCGAAGCTGACTCCCCACTATTTATTAACGTGATACCTCTAACGATGTCTTTCCACTTAGACCGAGAATCCGAGCAGTTGACGTATGAATTTCATCAATAAGCTCTGGATGCTTCAGAAGTGACACACCGTAACTCGGAATCATTTCTTTAATTTTCGGTTCCCATTCTTTGATATGTTCTGGGAAACATTTTGTTACTAGCTCAAGCATGACCGAAACTGCCGTAGAAGCTCCTGGAGAAGCGCCGAGCAAAGCCGCTAATGAGCCGTCAGCTGAACTAATCACTTCCGTACCGAACTGAAGTGTTCCTTTGCCAGCAGCCGTGTCTTTAATAACTTGTACACGTTGACCCGCTACAACTAACTCCCAATCCTCGGTTTTGGCACTTGGGATAAACTCCCGCAGCTCTTCCATGCGCTTTTCTTTCGACAACATGACTTGCTCGATCAGGTATTTCGTCAATGACATGTTCTTGGCACCTGCCGACAACATCGTCACAAGATTATTCGGTTTAACAGATGTAACCAAATCGAACATGGAACCGGTTTTCAGGAACTTGGGTGAGAACCCGGCGAATGGTCCAAATAACAACGATTTTTTATTGTCGATAAATCGTGTGTCCAGATGCGGAACTGACATTGGCGGTGCGCCAAGCTTCGCTTTGCCGTATACTTTGGCATGGTGCTGTGCGACAACAGCTGGATTATTACATACCATGAATATGCCGCTTACCGGGAATCCTCCGATATTTCTACCTTCTGGAATACCGGACTTTTGCAGCAGATGCAGGCTTCCACCACCACCGCCGATAAAGACGAATTTAGCCGTATGGCGCTCAACACTGCCACTGTTGATATTGCGTATTTTCAATTCCCACGAGCCGTCGCCAGTACGTCTCAAGTTATCCACGCTGTGCTTGTATTTGATATCAACGTTCTTCGTTTTTAAGTGATCAAATAGTATACGCGTTAAAGCGCCAAAGTTAACATCCGTACCGGAGTCAATTTTGGTTGCCGCGATCGGTTCATTCGATGGACGATCCTTGATAATCAGTGGAATCCATTCCATTAGCTTTTTAGGGTCATCGGAAAATTCCATCCCTTTGAATAGGGAGTTATTCGACATGGCTTCATACCGTTTCTTTAAAAACGATACATTTTGTTTCCCGAGGACCATACTCATATGAGGCAATGGCATGATAAAGTCCTGCGGATCATGGATTAGCTTGCTGTTTACAAGATAAGACCAGAACTGCATGGAATGCTGAAACTGTTCATTTATTTGGATTGCTTTACTAATATCTACAGATCCGTCTGGTTTTTCGGAAGTGTAATTAAGCTCGCACAGTGCCGCATGCCCTGTACCAGCATTATTCCATTCGTTAGAGCTTTCCTCTCCAGCATTTTCGAGCTTCTCAAAGACTTTAATTTCCCATTCCGGTACTAATTCTTTTAGCAGTGTCCCTAAGGTCGCACTCATGATTCCTGCACCAATTAAGATGACGTCTGTTTTAGTTTCTCTGTTGCTCATTTTTACCATCCTTATACCCTGAAATTTGCAGAAAGGATATAGACGCACCTGCTTAAGCGCTACAGAAGCCAGGTCGCAGCCTAGACACACACCTTTTCTGGATCATTAATAAGCCAATCGATAAAATATTTATTTACTATTATATGATAGTTATAAGCACTACGACAAGAAGTGAGTCGAAGAAGTATTGACGATTAAACGAATAACTACTAAGAAAGACCTGCAGCACTCAGCTGTAGGTCCATTGATAATAAATTTCAACACATATTTACTCAGTCAAATGACAAAGTCTGTTATTTTTTTGCTGGACCGACTTCATTAAATCGACGTTCACGTCCTTATCCTCAGCGTCCGATCCGGGTACTCGAGCCGAACTTCGCGCAATTCATTATAATCGATACCGCGCGCTCCAGCAATATCTTAGAACGAACTTCCATCTCATCTATATCCTGCTCCTCCTGTCGATAATCCATCCATAGTCTTCCTAACTGTTACGCAGCCACTATGTCTTCGTGGCTGTCCTAGTTTCGACTATGCAGCGTTCAAGCCTACAATATAACATTTGATTTTCCAGATCCAAACTGATCTATGTCAAATTTGGTTTGGTCATCCATCTGCATTCTTTTATCAATCCGCATAAAAGGCATCCCTTGCCTCATGCATTCTTCCACAAATTCCTTTAACGCATCCAACATATGCAGCGGCGCATTTTGATTCGCACCAAGTGTCTGCCCACTATCGTGCAGCAAGATGATGTCGTTGCTTTTCAACCTCGCGAATAACTTTTTATTGATCCTTTCTGTTCCTCCGCGACAACTCCAATCACCAACCATTAAGGACCAAAAAACGAGTCGAAATTGTTTCATGAGCAGAAAGTCAAACACATTAATAATTCCCCATGGCGGTCTATAATGGATGGGTGCCACACCAATAATATTCTCGATGACCGCTACGGTATCATATAATTGTTTTCTCACCTTCTTGGGAGTCAGTAAAGCATTTGTCCAATGCATATAATTATGAATGCCGATTAAATGTCCTTCTTTATGCATCCTGCTGATAAGTTCAGGGTATTTCTCTGCTTTGGAGCCAAGAACAAAAAAAGTCGCTTGAATGCGGTGTGATCGCAAAATATCTAGGAGTTGCGGCGTGTACACCGGATCTGGTCCATCATCAAATGTCAGCGCGATTCCTATCGGCCTCTTTCCTTTTCGATAAACTCCCAGGCCACCTAATCGAACAATGAGAGTAGGGATAATTGTATATACAAGAAGCCCGATAAGTATCAACCCTACGATTTGCGATCCATAATGGTTGTCATGTAGATGTACCCTCATCTGGAGCCCTCCCCATTCATTTCTAAATCGACAATGGTATCGACTCCCTAGCCCATCTGTGAGAAATATCACTGACGATATGAGCAGCTGCTTGACTTCGTTGCATGGCTGCCATGCGTTTTCTTATTTCTTCATACAGACTTGGACGTTGAAACAAATAATCCATATTCGAGATTAACTCCTCCAAGCTATTCGAAATCGAGGCAACCCCCCGACTTGAGAGGTATAGAGCGTTCTCCTTTTCCTGCCCTGCATGCGGTTTATAAATGAAAAGTGGCAGTCGAAGGACAATCGCTTCCGTTACTGTTAATCCTCCCGCTTTCGTTATGATGCAGGCTGCTTGTGACATCCATTCGTGCACGTTGTCCACATATCCCAATATGCGGATGCTAGGGTTCGTTGTAAATATCTCAAGAAGTCTGTGACGTAATTTCACATTGTAACCACAAATGATAATGATACGAAATTGAGAAAACATAGTTAAAGCACTGAGCATATCCTCCATATAGCTATTTACACTGTTATCGGTTGCCATTATGAGAATGAGCCTTCCTTTTCTACCTCGGGCTATCGTGCTTTCAGTTGCGAATTCTTGACGAATCGGAATGCCGCTTACCTCGACACAATCTTTATTAACACCTTTAAAGACCATTTGCTGCTTTAATTCTTCTGTAGCCACATAATATTTATTAACATTCGTATGCAGCCAACTTGCGTGCAAAGCGTAATCCGTAAGTACCGTGAAATTCAGAACCCCATCGAGCTGCAAACTTCAGGAGATGCTCCAAATGGAAACGTATTGACGACAACATCCGGTTGTTCTTGCTCAATGAGCTCTCTTAACTTCCTCTGTCCTAGATAGGTCATCGACTTCTGAAATAGTGCCGTCTGCTTCGTTTCACGGGTTAAATAATAACACCAGCCATAATAATCAAAACCAAATCGTGAACTTTTAACACTGGTGTTAATCAGCGTAGTCGTAATTAAATTAATGAATGGATGCCCCTCTTTCATGAGGTTAACGATTTTCACGCGCTCTATTCCTTGCTCTAAGAATTGCTGATACAAGGCTTTTGAAGCCTGTAGGTGACCATTCCCGTAGCTTGCTGTAAGTATTAATACACAAGGATTAGCGTTCATGCAATTCGTCTCCATAATTTAGATTCTGTCGCTTCATACAAGTGAATAATGGCTTCTAAGCACTTCAGTGCTCTTGTTGAGCGCATAAAAAGTTGATGAACAGCAGCCGCGGCAGTGATGCCAATTCCTGCACCAGCTAGTACATCTAATGGATAATGAACACCAGTCCATACCCGTGAAAACGCGATACAGGCAGCTAAGAGAAGCCACATAGTTCCTTCTTTTCGACGAAATAACCAAATAGACGTCGCGATCACAAATGCCCCAATCGCATGATCACTTGGAAATGAGGTATTAGCAGGGTGTGAAATCAATTGCAACACAGAATGTGTCACGAAGGGACGATCCCGGTAGAAATAATGCCCGATCAACCCGCTAACACCTAATGCAAAAGAAGCAGATAAGAGTGACTCTACAACCATTTGACGCTTGATCGATTGTCTCGTAAACCAATAAACAACAACGCCGAGATAAAACACATATTCCGCATAGGAAGCAAACAAACGCATGATAGGATTTAGAGCCGAAAAGATATGTCCAAGCTCATTAATCCGTTGAAACCATTGATAATCCAAATCTGATATACTCACAATCATCATCCTCTTTCATTACTGAATGCCTAGAACAGGCAATACAGTAACTTTACTTGATGAAAATGAGAGGAAGATGAGAAACTAGGCATCCATCATTTAGTGTAGTGAATGGGGAAAGTTAGTTGTACGCGAGTCCCTTCGCTTTCCCTACTTGAAATCGTTAAGTTCCCCTGGTAATTGAGAACAAGCTGCTTGGCTATCGCAAGCCCCAGTCCAGTTCCTGCAATTTCACGATTTCTCGCCTTATCAACCCGGTAAAAGCGATCAAATACGAAGGGTAAATCCGCTTCAGGAATCCCGATACCATGATCTTGTACATTGATTTGCACTTCATTGAATGAGATATTCCCCTCAATGACGATCTTTTTCGTTATGCTTGAATATTTCACTGCGTTATCCAGAATAATCATCAGCATTTGTTCCAAATGCAGTGAGTTCATTAGCAGCATGACGTCACTAATGTTTTTCGTGTTTTCAACAAATTCGAATTCAGGATTAAGGACTTCAAAGCGTTTTATCGTTTCATGAATGACAGGTTCCACTTGGATAGAAGTAGTACTTTCACTTAACAAATTCGCCTCAACTTTGGTTAACGTTAATAGCTCTTGAACCAGCTTTTTCAATCGCCTAACTTCTTGCAGCGAGGCTTCCAATGATTCATCAAGAACAGCAGGGTCCGATTTACCCCATCGATTTAATAAAGACAAATGACCTTCAACTATCGTGATCGGTGTCCTCAGCTCATGTGAAGCATCTTCTACAAACTGCTTTTGTTGCAGAAAGGAGAATTCCAGTTGACTCATCAATTCATTAAATAGCTTAGCTAAGCTAGACAACTCATCTCCATTTTGAATATCGGTAACACGTTCGGATAATCCTTTCTCTTTCACGCTGCGTATAGTTGATGCCAGTGCTCGTATCGGCCGCATAAACTGCCTCGAAATGGCTAAGCCGCTGATCCCGCTTATGAAAATTGCCAAAATCCCACCGATCAACATCACCCATAATAAAGTCTCACTGAAATGATCGAAGGTTTCCAAATTACTCGCTAGCTCTATGGTTCCAACGAAATTCCCTGAAACTAACGGACTTCGATAAATGAGAATATGCTCCTCTTTGTGCGTCATATCATAAAGTTCAGGAATAACTACTGGCTTCGGTACCACCCAACTCACCCCAAAATGGTTCGAAACGCTTACAAGCGGCTTACCCTCCTTGTCGAGAATGCGCACCAATTGGTTTTTCCCAGTCAATTTCTCAACATAGAGTTGACTATCCGCAATTTGCAAGTCGTTTGTTGAAGCTAATTTATCCTGGAAATAGTCTTGGAACTGTACCATATTGACTTGAATTTTATCTTCCTCTTGTTTCATCATCCATTGCTTAAGTACTAAATATTGCGCAAAATTATAGGAAGCAAATAACAGGAAGATAAGCAATGCAGCTCCCAACATGAGCTTCCATTTAATAGGAAGACTTTGAATAGACCCCGTTAAACGCCTTCTCATCTCATCACGTATCCTATTCCCCGTACAGTATGAATACAACTATTCTCGCCAGTTTGATCTAATTTGTTTCGTAAATATCTAACATACACATCAACCACATTCGTTTCTACAGGTGAATCAAACCCCCATACTTGGTCCAGCAGCATATCTCGCGTAAGGACTAGATGATGATTTCTCATGAACATCACTAATAAATCAAACTCCCGTTTCGTTAGTTCAATGAGCTGCTTATCTTTATAAACCAACCTCGCGTCCAAATCCACTTTAATATGTTGAAAAGAAAGCTGTGTATGCTGCGCATTTCCTTCTAACTCCATGCGACGAATAATAGCCCTAATGCGTGCTAATAGCTCTTCAATCGCAAAGGGTTTGGGAATATAATCATCCGCCCCGCTATCTAACCCAGAGACTCGATCCTCTACACTATCTCTTGCTGTCAGCATCAGGATTGGCGTTTTTTTAGCCGCTCGAATGCGTCGACAGACTTCAATTCCGTTCATTTCAGGCAACATGATATCCAGAAGAATCAGATCCCAATCCTCTTGGAGGGCTAATGCGAGTCCCGTTTTCCCATCATAAGCAGGCATTACCTCAAAAGTTTCGTGTTCAAGTTCCAATTGGATAAAGCGGACAAGATTTTTTTCATCCTCTATTAGTAATATGCGCGTCATCAGCCGCATCTCCCTTCAAGTGCTATTCTCCTTAATATAAGGGAAGTATATGAGAAAACAATGAAAATACAGAAACCTACCTAATGTGGCAGGTTTTTGATTTGGTATCATTCAATCTTTGACATCATTGCATCATATTAATAAATTGGTATACTACTCGTATCTTACTCATTAAGAATTGGAGCTAACTTGGCAATGAATGCTAAATTAAAAGTTACTATTTTCCTTATTCTAAGCATTACTTCTGTTCTTTGCTTTACAATAGTGGCTTCCCTCATAAGAGGGCGATGGATCGCACAAGTCGACAGCAGCGTTATTTCTGCGATTCAAGGAATGGAAAGTCCATGGTTGACTTCCGTCATGAAAGGTTTTACTTTCATTGGTTCTACGCCAGTGGTTATTGTCATTTCAGTAACCTGCCTACTCCTATTTTTTAAATTCCTAAATCACCGATTAGAATTAATTCTATTCGTAGCCCTTGTTGCCGGCACTGCCATCTTAAATCAGCTCCTGAAAATTAGCTTTCAAAGGGAACGCCCCTCCCTGCACAGGCTAATTCAAGAATCAGGATACAGTTTTCCCAGCGGACACTCCATGGTAGTCTTTGCGCTGTATGCTGCACTTGCTTTTCTACTGTGGCGGCATGTCCCTACAAGACGTGGCCGAACGGCGGTCATTCTGATTAGTATCATGATGATACTCTTGATTGGGATTAGTCGGATCTATTTGGGTGTCCATTACCCTAGTGATGTCGTTGGTGCTTATTTCGCTAGTGGATTTTGGTTTACTTTCAGCGTGTGGATCTTTCAATGGTATATGGAGAATCGCTTTAAAAGGACTAGTCCTACAGGAAACTAATAACATGATCGCGCCGAGCATGGCGTAGCTAATAGGCCGAATGTCAAAGAGACCTCCTTCATTTTTAAAGTGAAGGAGGTCTTTCTATCTATTCAAAGAAATGCGTGAATCAAAAATAGAATAGCAAAGATAAGCCCAAACCGCATATGCCATCTCCGATCAAGTCTTCGGTAACGAAACACCCCCGCGATAGGTACTGGTAATAAAGCAACACCAGCAACAAGACCGCTCATATGGGCAAAGTCTAACTTGAACTCATAAAGAAAAGCTCCAATGATATGCAGTACGATAAGTCCGATTGCAAGAATAGCAAGCGGCGAATGCCATTTTCTAGTGATTCCAGACAGTAAAATCGCACCTTCTTTTAAACGTGAGCCATGTTTCATCCAACGCTTTTGGAGCAATGTTTTCAAAATATAATAAGCCAATACAGCGAACAAAATGATTCTTGCTTGTGATCCATAATTTTTATATAGACCCTTGAATGCGCGATCGTGCCATTGTGTAGAAGTTAAATGAAACATGTTCCATATGCCGTAAATAACGAAGACAAGTGTAATTGCGCAACTTAATAAAACCCACTTTTTATCTTTTGTCCATAATGTCCTCAATTCCTGTTCCGCTCCCTCTTTCATATAATTCAGTGCCCATGAGGAACAAACGCATCCTCCTCATCTGTTATAAACATTACATGATAAAGATGAGAAAAAAATGAGAAGCATAGACAACTAACACATTTGCCATCACGTTGAGTGATTTCAAAAAATTAATTTCCCTAATAGACGCCACTCCAAGTCACACAACCTTATTTGAATATGATAACTGGTATGATCCAAGCCAATTTCCAAGTAAAGGTGCTGTGTTGACAATGAACCGTACAAGAACAGTAGGCAGTAAATGGGTAAAAACGAAAGTTCTTTTACGAAATAAAGAACTTCGCAAATTTGTTCCGGAAACAAGGATCTACAATCAAACCAACCTGCTTTATATGTTAATCAAACATAAGATGGTTTATGTGAAGCCCGACAATGGCACTGCCGGACAAGGCATTATTCGAGTGGTAAAAAGTGATAAATACCACCTTCAAACCGGTAAAGTTACTAAGTCTTTTGTAGCATTTCAAAGCTTATTCGCTGCTCTGAACAAAGCCAAGTTAAACCGATCCTATCTGGTCCAGCAAGGCATTCCTCTTTTAACCCATCACAATCGAATATTCGATATACGTATTATGGTGCAAAAAAACCAAATGAAGACTTGGGAGACTACTGGTTATATCGGGCGAGTCGCGCATCCCAAAAAAATAGTAACAAACTTTCACAATAGCGGAAAACCGTTACCTTTAGAATTGTTACTTAGTTCCTATCTAAATGGGAAAAAGAAAATGAATTATATCAATAGCTTGCGAAACTTAGGGTATAGAATTGCTAAGCATTACCAGACGAGCTATCCGGGATTCAAAGAGATTGGTATTGACTTCGGAATCGATAAAAAATTGAAACCATGGGTACTAGAAGTTAACACAGTACCGGATCCCTTTATTTTCAACCAATTAAAAGATAAAAAAATGTTCTTCAAAGTTCTGCGTTACGCGAGAGCAAACGGACGGTTCTTACGGCTGAAACGTAAGTAAAACAAAAAACTCCAATCCATCTTAAACATGGAGTTGGAGTTTTTTCAATTTCATTAAATTAAGACGAATCTGAGAATTTGGCGAATGAAAAGAAATCTAAAAACGATAAAACCTCTCGCGTTCATGAATTTAATTCTTATTCTAATTAACCCTCTTGCCACAACTCGTGCATTCGAAAGGCAATTGGCCCTTCGCTTCTTTTCTGTCTTCATTTAACATTTAAATTAAGACCATGTTTGTCAAAAATCCTCTTCATGACCTGGATTGCTTCTTCTTCATCGGGTCCATGAATATCAAGCTTGTAAGCTTGATTGTTAAAAAGGGTAACACTCAGACCCAGAATGCTCTTCACATCAATAAACCTTGTGCCCACTTGAATCACGATACTAGATTTGAACTGATTCGCGACCTGATTTATTTCTACAATAGCCTTCGTTTCCAAACCACCCATACGAATCCCTCCACTTTAGTTCCATTGTTGGCATCCGTTTCGGTAGGACTATTCCACCTGACGAAACTCACGTGGGATCCGCCTCGCGGTCCCTGTTTGAATAGCCGCACGGATAACCGCTTCACGAATCCGTCTAACCACTTCTTGATTAAACACACTTGGAATGATATATAACTTGTTCAATTCCTGCTGCGTGACAACCGACGCAATCGCGGCGGAAGCGGCCAGCTTCATTTCTTCATTGATGGAGGAGGCTTGGCAGTCCAAGGCTGCACGGAATATACCCGGAAAGCAAAGCACATTGTTAATCTGATTCGGGAAATCCGAACGCCCCGTAGCAACGACACCCACGATATCTTCAATTTCATCGGGATGAATTTCAGGCGTTGGGTTCGCCATCACGAACACCACAGGCTTAGCCGCCATCCGCTCAACATCAGCCCGCTTCAGCAAGCCTCCTGCGGACAGTCCGATGAACACATCTGCTCCTTCGATGACGTCATGTAGAGTACCTGATCGCAGGTTAGGGTTCGTCTTCTCCGCGTATTCCTTCCAATGCGGGTTTGCGTACTCGTTCGTGCGTACCAACGCGCCTTCCCGGTCAACCCCGATCAATTCCTTCACGCCTGCAGCCAGTAATATGTTGGAGCAAGCCATTCCCGCTGCGCCAATACCGCAGACGACAACTTTAGCCTCACTAATCTCCTTGCCGACTACTTTCAGCGCGTTGATGAGCCCAGCATATAAGACCACTGCCGTACCATGCTGGTCGTCATGGAATACGGGGATGTCCAGCTCCTTGCGAAGACGCTCTTCAATTTCAAAACATCGTGGGGAGGAGATGTCCTCTAGATTAATACCGCCGAACCCTGGTGCCATATGCTTGATGGTCGCAATGATTTCTTCGGTACTTTGCGTGCTTAAACAAATTGGAAAGGCATCGACATCGGCAAACTGCTTGAACAACATCGCCTTGCCTTCCATGACAGGCATTGCCGCATAGGGGCCGATGTTGCCAAGCCCGAGCACGGCACTACCGTCGGAAACAACAGCGACCGTATTGCGCTTGATCGTAAGCTTGTAGGCGTTATCCTCATTTTCATGGATAGCCATACAGACCCTGGCAACATCCGGCGTGTACACACGGGACAGATCGTCCCTGTTCTGGATCGGTGATTTGGGCTTCATCTCGATTTTGCCGCCGAGATGAAGCAGGAATGTGCGATCAGACACGTGAACGAGTCGCACGCCAGCGAGATCCTTCATCCTAGCGACAATACTGTCCAGCTGTGACTGTTCGGATGCGGATACGGTAATGTCCCGAACCGTCCAATTCGCGCCGGTTTGAATAACGTCAATCGCGATAACATCCCCGCCGTTTTCGGTAATTAACGTAATTAATTGACCGAAATGGATTTGCTCTGTCAGCAATTCCAGACGCAAAATAATACTTTTGCCACCCATCGTATTGTTCATATTCATTACCCTTCCTCATTCACAAGTACATTTTTTCCTCTGAGTTTCATTATTAGTGGAATGGTAATCCAGATCAGACCGATGATAAGAAATACAAGCGAAACCGGTTTTTGCAGGAAGATCATGAAATCACCATTTGAAATGGTAAGTGCTCTACGCATGTTATTTTCCATCATCGGTCCCAGAATAAGACCAAGCACGAGTGGTGCTAGTGGATAATCGTTCTTAGACAAGAAATATCCCACAAGACCACAGCCCATAATGAGCATTAAATCAAACGTCGAATACTGTACGGCATACACCCCGAATACGGAAAAAACGATAATTAATGGAATTAAATACTTAGCAGGTGTTTCAATTACTTTGGCAAACACTTTTACCAGCGGCATATTAAGAATTAGCAGCATGAGATTACCGACGAACATACTTGCAATGACGCCCCATGCTAACTGTGGATGATCCTGGAATAGCAAAGGACCTGGCTGGACATTGTACATAATGAAAGCACCCATCAGAATAGCCGTCGTCCCTGAGGATGGGATCCCCAATGTCAACAGTGGAATCATCGCGCCACCCGATGCAGCGTTATTCGCAGCCTCCGGTGAAGCCACCCCTTCAATCGCTCCCTTACCGAACTTTTCCGGATTTTTGCTAATTTTCTTCTCTACGATATAAGCAAAGAAGGAGGCAAGAATAGCACCCGCGCCTGGAAGTAAGCCTATGAAAAAGCCAAGCACAGAACCGCGCGCAATAGGAGCCGCGCTATCTTTCATATCTTGTTTTGTCGGCAGAATGCGATTGATTTTGGCAATCTCGCCATCGTTCCCTTCGCGTTGAAGTATGGTTTTGAACACTTCACCGACAGCAAATGTACCCACTGCCACAGTCAGGAATTCCAAGCCCTGATATAGCTCAGGAATGCCGAAGGTGAATCGCTCCACGCCTGACACGTTATCGATACCGATCGTCGCTAACAACAGACCGAATGCCGTCATCATAAGCGCCTTCACCATTGATTTCCCAGCCAGTCCGCTGATCGCGAGCAAGCCGAGCACCATCAAGGAGAAATATTCAGCAGGTCCGAACTTGATTGCGACTGCCGACAAAGGACGAGCCAAGAAGATAAGACCGATCAGCGAAATAATGCCCGCAGCGAAGGAACCGATTGCTGAAATCGCGAGCGCTGCTCCTGCTCTACCCTGTTTGGCCATTTGATAACCGTCAAGTGTTGTGACGACAGAAGACGATTCTCCAGGTGTGTTTAATAGAATCGACGTCGTCGAACCTCCGTACATCGCCCCATAATACACCCCTGCCAGCAAAATGATTGAACTCGTAGCGGCTTCTTCTGGACCTAAGCCAGCTGTCATTGTTGCCGTGATCGGAATCAAGAGAGCTACACCGCTCATCGGACCAATTCCAGGTAGAACGCCAACCACCGTACCAATCAATACGCCCAAAAATACAAAAATAACATTATGCCACTGCATCGCTGTGCCCAAGCCGTGAAACACATAATCCAAAGTGCTCATCTTATGCCCCCCCTAACCATGTTGGAAATCCGGGAAGCGATCCATCCAGCAGATTCACATATAAGTAATACACACCATAAGAGAAGCAAGCTGCAATCAGCAAGGAAACCCATACTCTACCTTTTTGCATCGTTTGAAATCCAATCATAAGGAACAGGAACGTGGAGATCACGAACCCGATATCTTCAAGGAAATAGGCATATAAGACAGCCGCAATGAAAATAATGAGAAATCGTTTGTAATCCAAATTTTCTTTGCCCTTCGCAGCACGCTGCCTACGGAACGTCTCGTACATAAGACGCAAACTCATCAGAGATAAGAACGACCCTAAAATCATCGGAAAAATATTGGCACCTACATTACTACCGTAAGCACTTGTTGAAATACCTAAGGAACCAATCACAAAGGCAAGGCCAATGGCGAAAAATGCAATGCCTGCATAACGATCAAATGTTGTATTCATTTCTCTGCCTCCTACCTTACTAAGGGCAAGGGAGAAGAGGTCATCTTCTCCCTTGTCTCGTTAGGTTTTATTTCTGCATACCAAGCGCTGTCAGCATATCTTTCAATTGTGTTTCTTGCTGCCCCAAGAAAGCTTTGAAATCATCTGCTTTCTTATAATCCGACTCCCAGCTGTTCGCTTGCATTTCTTTTTTCCAAGCATCGGAATCTACCATTTTCTTAATCGTATCTTCCCAGTATTTTTTTGCATCTGCTGACATGTCCTTCGGTCCGAAGAAACCGCGCCAAATCAGGAATTCTGCATCAACGCCTTGTTCCTTCATAGTCGGAACATCTTTCAGGCTGCCACTAAGACGGGCAGGTGCTGCAACAGCAAGTATGCGGATTTTTCCAGCTTTCACGTATTGATCTAAGGAAGAAGCATCTGTACCTAAGACATCAGCATTACCGCCAAGCAATGCAGTTACGGCTTCACCGCCACCGTCATAGGACACGTATTTCACCTTTTTCGGGTCAATGCCATATTTGAATGCTGGTAGAATAGATACCAAGTGATCCATGGAACCAGGTGCCGAACCGCCCGCAACCGTTAGCTTCGTAGGATCTGCTTTCATATCATCCAGCAGTGACTTCAGATCTTTGTATTTCGAATTGGCTGCTACCGCGACAGCGCCATAATCTTTGGTCAATTGCGCTAGCGGCGTCGTATCATTGTATCCGTAAGGTGTGTTTCCTTCTTTTTTCAAATGATTAATGAGGATTGGAGGCGAACTCACGAACAGCTTGTAGTTATCTTTGATATCTTTAGTCGCATATTCCGCCATAAATACAGTACCGCCGCCGCCTGGTTTGTTTTCAACTGAAACGGGCTTATCGACTGCTTTTGTTTCCGTTAATACTTTAGCGATGGTACGCGCTGTCATATCCCAGCCGCCGCCAGCACCAGATGGAGCGATAATGCTAAGTGCTTTTTCTGGATAATTGGATTTCGCAGCTGCTGGAGCTGATGACGATGATGGTTTAGCTGAATTGCTCCCGCAAGCGGCCAAACTAACTGCAAGCATGCTAATAGCTGTTACTTTCCAAGACGCTGAAAAAAGTTGTTTTATCAAATGAAACCCCTCCATGTTTGGTTTAAATTTGTCATGTATCCGCTTTCTTTAAAGCGTTTTCAGAATAACACCCCCTTGTGCCTATTGGGAAGTTTATGGCGATTAGTTGTAATAACAGCGTTTTGACCATTTTGTTCATATTGTTCACGGATCTGGAGACTCTATTACCATCAAAATGAGAAAGCTTTATGTTACAATACCAAACACATACATTCTTCTAAAAAACAAAACGGGAGGCCTACGTGAAAAATGAGGCTTCAGACCAAGCTTATCCTCATTATTTGTTCATTCCTTTCCATCGTCATCATCAGTTTAGGCAGTATATTTTATTACATGATGACCACAGCACTAGAGGATCAAATCGGAACTCGGGCCTTAAAGGTGGCTGAAACCGTTGCTAATATGTCTGATATTCGTATGGCTTTTCAAACTTCGGATCCGTCCAAGATCATCCAGCCTCTCGTCGAGAAGGTCAGAGATCAAATCGATGCTGAGTATATCGTTGTAGGGAACCGCGAAGGCATTCGCTATTCACACCCGCTCCCTGAACGCATTGGAAAAGAAATGGTCGGCGGGGACAACGGTCCTGTTCTTGCAGGACAATCGATCATCTCTAAGGCCATCGGCTCACTCGGCCCTTCACTTCGCGGCAAAGCGCCCCTATTTGATGATCAAGGCAATGTCATCGGCATTGTGTCCGTCGGATTTCTTACGAAAGATATCAATTCGATTACCTACGCTTATCAATCGCGAATCGAGCTAATTTCCCTCATCGTCCTTGTCGTTGGCCTGATCGGTTCCGTCCTTATCGCACGTAACGTCCGAAGCTCCATACATGGACTTGAGCCTAAGGAAATAGGTGATCTGTACACCGAGAAACAGGCCATTCTGCAAACAATCCGTGAGGGAATTATCGCGGTAAACCGAGATGGCATCATCACGATGGCAAATCGTTATGCTTTGCAGCTTATGCAGCTGCCCCTCAGTGCTAGAATCACGGGCAGACACATTGAAGATGTAATCCCGAACACTCGATTGCATGAAGTAGTACGTACGGGCGAAGCCGAGTTTGACCATGAAATGCTTATCGGCGATCATGATGTCATCGTCAATCGTGTGCCGATTGTGAGCCGGAAACACGGTGTCACTGGCGCCGTTTCAAGTTTTCGAAGTAAATCCGAGCTCTACCGGTTGGCCGAGGAGCTGTCTCAGGTGAAACGCTTCGCTGATGCGCTGCGTGCTCAGACGCATGAGTTCTCCAACAAGCTGTATGTAATCTCTGGGCTCATCCAGCTGGAATCGTATCAAGAAGCTGTCGATCTCATCTCCAAGGAAACAGACGTGCACCAGAACTTGGTGCAGTTCATCATGACCGAAATTCCAGATCCCATGATCGGGGGGCTGTTGATTGGCAAATTCAATCATGCGCAGGAGCTGAAGCTAACTTTTGAAATTGATCGCGAAAGCTCATTTCGAGATATCCCTGCGGAAATTGATCGAAATTTACTCGTCACCATCATCGGCAACCTGATTGACAATGCCATGGAAGCGGTTCTGGCAGTTGAGGTACAGCGAACGCCGTTTGTAAAATTATTTTTAACCGATCTTGGCGCGGATTTGATTATCGAATGCGAAGACTGCGGCGTGGGTATTCCTGACGAATTAGGTAACGCCGTATTTGAGAAAGGATTCTCAACCAAAGCAGGTGAACATCGCGGCATCGGGTTAGCCTTAGTCCAGCACGCAGTACATAAGCTTAACGGGTATATCACTTTTCATAAAAATCCAGAGTTCGGCACACTTTTCACCGTCGCTATACCGAAACATCCGATGTCCACAGAAAGGAGTTCAACCTCTGATGATGGAACACCAACAACCGACAATTGAAGTTTTAATCATCGAAGACGATGTGAAAATCGCCGAGATCAATCGAAGGTTTATTGAAAAAGTAGACGGTTTTCACGTTGTCGGAATCGCTACAGACGATGCTCAAGCCAAAGAACAGCTAGACATTTTGCGGCCAAATTTAGTTCTGCTGGATATTTATATTCCTGGCTCCAATGGATTGGACATGCTCTCTTATATTCGTCAACATTTCCGAGATACTGACGTCATTATGATCACAGCTGCCAAAGAAGCCGAGGCTATACGGGAAGCCGTCCGAAGCGGAGCATTCGATTATATTATGAAACCGCTTATTTTCAATCGGTTGCAGGAAACGCTCCTGCGTTATCTGGATTTTCATCGTGAGCTGAATCGATTAAATCTCAGTGGTTCTATTAATCAAAGCGATGTCGATCGCCTCATTTCGGTAACAGGGAAGAAAGATTCCCGCCATGAGATTTCCTATCTCCCTAAGGGCATCGACAAATTAACGCTAATCAAAATCGTACAAGCGATTTCTGCCGCGGCAAACGGCATGTCCGCGGATCAAATCGCCAAAGAAATTGGCGTTAGTCGATCAACAGGACGCCGGTATTTGGAGCATTTGGTCTCCTCGGGTGAAGTATTCGCCGATCTGACCTATGGTGTCGTTGGTCGCCCCGAGAGAGTTTATCGTAAACGGGAATCGTGATTAATCTCTGAAAGTTTTCTATACATTTCTATAGAAAAAGCCCAGTAAATCAACAATCTGATTTACTGGGCTTGGCTTTTCTATTTTCCGTACTATTGTTTATATCACAAAAATAGGTACCTTTAGCAACGCCTTCCTGACATAATCCGCCTCGTTACTCTTGCACCAAGGTCTATGCACATCCAAAGGCAGAAAGATCGCATACTGCCCTGGATATAGCGTCAATACCATTTCATGTTCTACAGCATTAAAAAAGGTATGATCATCAATGGCCGGACTCACCTCAACCGGTTGATTCTTCTCGCAATCTCGAGCAACCCCAATGGTCTCAGATCCGGCAAGGATATAGTGAATATCCATATATCGCTGATGCCGCTCTGGCAATGCCTCCGAGAAGGGAATCGTTGCGGTCGTTTTCACAACTAGATAGGTCCCGTCTTCTCCCACAGGATATACCCCATCCTCGATTTTATCGAATGAACATGTATAGAGGTAGTCCAAATGCTGCGCAAGCCGCTCTGAGCATAACCACTTTTCCTCTGGCCACTTGCGAAAATCCCCTATGATCAACTTCGGTTCCTCCTAGCCAACACAACAGTTTCTAACGAATGAAGTCTTCGTACTTATGTTTTCACTAGCATCAATAACGATCCCGCTATCGGTGTCATGATCATCGCAGAGCGAAGAAGCAGCTTCGGAGCTCTCTTCGTAAATTTAGCCCCAATATACGAGCCGATCATCGTCCCTGCAACGACTTGAGCGAGTAATACAAAATCCAAGTATCCGGCCTGGAAAAACCCTATCGAACCGAACAAAGCGATCGGTAGAATAACGACCATTGTCGTTCCTACCGCCTGTCGCAGTGGAAAGCCGAATAAAATGAGCAACGCCAGTTGAATAAATGGGGTAGATCCAATTCCGAATACACCAGACAGCGAACCCGTAACGAGCCCCGTCAGTCCGGCTAACACCCAGAACCTCAACTTCTTTACCTCATCATATTCCTCAGCAAGCACTCGCTCCTTCGCAGCGAACACTTTGCTTGTCCGAAGCCAGATGAGGAGCCCTGAGACGAACAGCATACCACTGGTCAGCCAGATCAGCTGATCGGCTGCAATCATGCGAGCCACGAAGGTTCCGGCATACGCACCACCCGCTCCGAAGGCCCCAATAATGAGGCCTGAGCGAAGCCTTGCATTCCCTTCTCGGAAATGACTGATTGAACCGGATAAGGTTGTAAATACCATCGCTGCAATCGAAGTGCCAAGCGCCGTATGAACTGGGATATGGAATACCGCCAGGAGAATCCCGATTATAAAGCCAGATCCCCCCGTCCCGGCAAACCCTAAGATCATCCCCATCAGAAGCATGGTTGCTAGAATGTCCACATTCGCCATCTACTTTCTCATTCAGGTTGTTTGAAAGGCATATTGTTGATAGAAAGAAGGCCGCATATCGGTGCGGTTCCGATTATGTCCATTTTCGCGAATGAACTTCAGGTAGTCCAAATTAATATCCCCAACGACGACCATTTCCACATTCGCTTCCCCTTGGCTGACAATCGCATTTGGCGTGCCAATCATCGGTTGAATCGGTGAATAGATGCCGCTTTTACCCGTGAATGTAAATCCGTAAGGAATATGCGTTGGGAACGGAATCGATCCAATCATGTGACTGTTCACGACGTACACCTGATTCTCCGAAGCTCTTGCCTGAGCGAACAGGATATTGCGGCTTTGCCCCCACTCATCGAGACAACAGGTTGGCGCGAGGATAATATCTGCGCCCATTTGACTAAGGATACGCGCTACTTCTGGAAAAGAGTTATCATAGCAGATGGAGATGCCATAGGTCACACCATTTATTTCGAAAACATCCAGCTTGTCGCCAGGCGTGGTCAATTCTTTGTTATACACCATTTCATAGGAAGGATGGATCTTGTTCTGTTCGAATACAGCACCGCTAGCCGTGAAGACATAAGCGGTATTGTAATAGCATTTGCGTTCTGGTTGGTAGGCGAAATGCGTCCCAGCAGCGAGTGTAATTTGATACTCTTTAGCAAAATTGGCACATAATTGCTTGATCGCAGCTGTGTACTCTTTGCCAAACCATTCGAATATTTTCGTGACATCTTCCGTACTTTTAATTTCAAAATGGTGCAGCGTGAGCAGCTCGATCGCAAAGAATTCCGGCAATAAGAGCAGCTCCGCTCCTTGTGCTACGGCTGATTCAACGTGCCAACGAACATGATCCTCAAAGTCCTTCATTGATCTTAACTTTTTGGCCCGAAACTGGCTGCTGGCAATCTTCATCCTAGTTAACTCCTCTCAGTTCGACCTCATGGGTGATCTTGCGCATGAATTGATTCATCCGTGCATTTTTCATATGGAAGACTTCATCTGGTTTCCCGCTCATCGTAATTTGACCATCCTCCATAAAAAGAACGCGATCAGATACGTTACGAGCAAAGTTCATCTCATGTGTGACAACAACCATCGTCATGCCTTCTTTGGCCAGCTTAACCATAATATCGAGCACCTCATGGACCAATTCAGGGTCTAGTGCAGACGTCGGTTCGTCGAACAAAATAACCTTCGGTTCCATGGCCAGAGCTCTTGCTATCGCCACACGCTGCTGTTGTCCACCTGATAAATTAGCGGGATACTCATTAATTTTCTCTTGCAAACCAACCTTCTCCAGCAGTTTGATCGCTTTCGCTTCTGCTTCCTTACGCGGAACCTTCTTTACAATACGCGGACCTTCGGTTACGTTATCAAGCACAGTTTTGTTCGGCCACAAATTAAATTGCTGAAAAACCATACTGACTTCAGAACGAAGCCAGGTCAATTTCATATACGATTGCAGCGTTAAGCGACCGCGGGCGTTCGTCTTATATTCCGCTTTGCGCGTATCTACGTAAATCTCCCCTGAGGTTGGCACCTCCAGCAGATTCATGCAGCGGAGCAAAGTGCTTTTCCCCGCACCGCTCGGCCCGATAATAGAGACTACCTCACCCTCTCGAATTTCGAGATTGATTTGATCCAGTACCTTTTTCGACTGAAACTGTTTATTTAGTCCACGAATATGAATCATATCTCATGCCTCCTACCTCTTAGCAATGCGCAGCTTCTTTTCGATGAAGAATTGCAACAGCATGATCGAGCTTGTCATGGTTAAGTAAATAACCCCTGCCACACCCAGCGTTTCAATCACGCTGTATGTACTGTTATAAGCACGTTGTGCGCCAAGCATTAAATCCGGCACGGTAACAATGGATACGATGGCTGACTCTTTCAGCATAATGACACAGTTATTAATGTACGGCGGCGTTAACAGTCTAATTGCCTGCGGAATGGTGATGCGAATCATCTTCTGAAAAGGGTTCATCCCAATCGAATCCGCTGCCTCCAATTGACCTCGATCCACGGACATGATGCCTGCTCGAATGATTTCCGACTTAAAGGAAGCGGAATTGATCGACATGGCCGCAAGCCCTGCGATAAACGCAGGAAGCTTGAGACCGAATGGTGTTGCATAGTACAGCCAGAACAAAGTCAGCATTAACGGAGTTCCTCGAAACACCCATACATACACGAAGGCAATACCGCGAACCACACTGATACTGGAAAGTCTCATCAGAGCAATAAAGTAGCCAAGTATTGTTGCGCACAAGATGGCTAGTATGGAGATTTTGAAAGTCGTCAGCGCCCCCTCAAGATAGAGGGGCATATAATTGGATACAATTTCCCAGTCCATGCCAATCACTCATTTTCTGCTTATTTTTGGATTACTTCGGAAGAGGTGCCCCTACCCATTTGGTTGCCAGCTTATCGATGGTTCCATCCTTCATTTTCTCGTCTATAAGACTATCAATGATTGCTTTTAATTCCGGTTCATTTTTACGCATACCTACACCCATATTTTTCACTGCAGCTACTTTACCAACTAATTTAAGTGGTTTATCACTCTTATCATTCTTGATGTAATCATTCGCTGCAATGTTACCAACGGCATAGAGATCAATTCGACCTGCTTTCAAGTCTGTAAATGCTTCTGCATTCCCTGGGTATTCCTTCAGCTCTTTGAAGCCTCCGAATTCCTTAATGACGGTATGTGTCGCCGATCCGCCAATGACCCCCGTAATCAGACCGCTTAGCTTCGTTACGTCCTCTACTTTCGAACTATCCTTCAAAGTCACTGCTACCGTGCCGTCTTTGCCATAAGGAATAGAGAAATCAATACTTTTCTTTCTCTCATCCGTTTCGGAAAGGGCTGACATCACGAGATCGAATTTCCCTGCTACGAGACCTGGAATTAAGCCTGCAATATTTCCTGGCACGAACTCCACCTTGACGCCTAGCTTCTCTGCTATCATCGTCCCGATATCAATATCTAGACCAGTAATCTGACTTTGTTCATTCATGAAGGTCATAGGACGGAAATTCCCGCTTGTTCCAATGACAAGTTTGCCATTCTTTTTAATTTGTTGAACCGTTTGCGATGTTGCTGGAGCGCTTGTTGCTGCCACTGCTGGTGTCGGTGAAGCTGCTGATTGATCGGTAGGCTTTGCAGATGAACCTGTTGTCGTTGCCTTAGTTCCACAAGCCGTAACTAACAAAAGCGATGCGATAACCAAACCCTTACTCATCCATTTAACATGTTTCATTTCCCCAGCTCCCCGTAATGTATATTGTCTTTATATGTTAGATTATATCTCATAACATCTTGATTTACATTAGAGTTGCTTCACAAATCTACCATGATCCCATTGTGAACATTTCACAATGGATCTGCACTCACTATGGTACTATTGAACGATTCCCTCTGTTTCCCCTCTATATATGTATGTTTTTTTAGTAATTCCTACTAAATCTTCTCTTTCCTCCACCTTCATTTTATGTTAGGTTTATTAACATAAAACAATGAGGAGGTTATTCCCATGAATGGAATCAGTGTGAATGAATTAATCGCTCATAAACCCTTTTTATTCGGAAAAGACCCCATTATTAGCGGAGCCAACGGTTTAAACCGCCGAATTACGAACGTGAATGTGATGGAAGTGCCGGATGTCTTTAATTGGGTAAGGCATGGCGATCTCCTCCTCACAACTGCCTACTCGATTAAAGACAACCCCAATGCCCAGAATGAGCTAATTCCCAAACTTGCTGCAACAGGAATAGCTGCAATAGGCATCAAAACCAAGCGGTATCTCGAAACCGTTCCAGAGGAAATGGTCGCACTTTCAAACCAATATGAACTGCCCATCTTGGAGCTTGCATTTCAAATTGGCTATTCCCAAACCATATCGGAAGTACTCGAGGAAATTCTCAATCAGAAAACAAATTGGCTCATGGAGCAGCATCATAAAATTCAACTACTAACCAGCACGCTAATTATGGGGGAAAATAGCAAAACCTTTCTTGAAACGTTTTCTAAATGCACCGGTTTGCAAGCTGCTTTAATTACCTATGAATCTGACATGTATAGCACCGATCCAACATTCAAGAAGGAATGGCCTGATGCCAGGCACCTTCAGCCTGTTGCATCGCATTTGTCTACCTCAGCTCTTCCTTCTTATTGGCTCGGCGATGACACAACCAAAATCTATCTGCCGATTGAGAAAAACAATGAAACGATGGCCTACTTTGTCTGTTGGGGATGCGACCACGGGGAATGGGAGCCGCTGCAGCTCCTGTTACAGCACACAGTCAACTTGCTAACCCTGCACCTGAGTAAACAGCATTCTTTACGAAGCTTAGAGGATAATCAGAAAGATCTTTTTCTCAAAACCTGGATTCTCGGTGAGATCACCGATCCACAGGCCATAGCGCTGCAGGCAGCCTCTTGCGGACTTCAGCTGCAAACGAGCTATAACGTTTGTCTTACCTCGCCGCTCCCGCCTTTTTCATCAAGAGAGCTTATGAATGTCAAAGCTTATTGCATCCTTCAAGGCATCATCTTGCTTTCCATGGGGAATGAATGGGTATTTCTTATCCCGAAGCCGCTGGCTAACCAAAAAAATGTCTATGTAAAGCTCCAAGCGGAGCTCCACAAATGCTTGAAACAACCACAGATCCGTCTTGGCATCAGCAGCGTGAAAAGTATTTCCGATATACACGAGGGGTATAAGGAAACCCTAACCGCGCTAGAGCTCTGGGATTTCATTCAACCTGTTGAAACCCTGTGCTACTACGAGCAACTCGGCATGTATCCGATTGTTCATGTACTATCTGATCAAGAGTCCATCAAAAAGCAGCTGTTTCAATACATTCAGCCCCTGTACGCATTCGATAAAGAGAATAACGCCAAGCTCGTTGATACGTTAATTACTTACTTGCAATTCGGAGGAAACATTAAGGAAACAGCGAAAGCTTCCTTCTGCCATTACAACTCCATTGTCTATCGGCTAGAAAAGGTTCAAACCATATTGGGTGTTGATTTAAAGGATCCCGACATTCGTTTTCAATTGCAAATGGCTGTCAAAGTGTTCGCTTTTTCCACAAAAAAAGGAACTATGATGGGCTCATAGTTCCTTGTGAATCGTAAATTGATGGTTGCCGAGCTGTGGACTCTTCATCTCAATGACATCGCCAATCTGACAAGTTAAAGGATTTGACGGTGTCCCTGTTAAGATGATATCCCCCTTACATAACGTTGTCATGCGTGAAATATGTGAGATCAACCAGTTCGAAGAGAATAACAGATTCGCTGTATTATCTTTCTGTATGAGATCACCATTCACCCACATTTCAATATCCACCTGACGGGGATCAACAACCGACACCAGGGGTCCTATCGGGGTCATCTGATCAAACATCTTAAATCTTCCTGTATCAAAATGCGCACTCGCCGTAATGTCGTTGGCAATTGCATAGCCTGCAACAATGGACGGTACATCCTCTTCTGCAATGTTTCTGGCTTCTTGACCGATAATAACGGCCATCTCCACCTCACAGATGAATTCCGTGAGCTGCGGTGGCAAATAAATATCCGTCTCTACCGTTAAGCTTTGCGGTGATTTAATAAAAAGGAAGGGGTCCTCCTCATGGGTGATCCCTTTTTGAGCGCGAAAAGCTTTGAAATTCGGTCCCACACCAATAATTTTACGAGTTTCATTCAGGTATGCTTGGATATTCATGAGATGAGATCCCCCTTCATTTCCCTACTCCGTCAAATCCCGAAGTCGACTATTTTTCTGTTGGACCGATCTCATTAAATCGACGTTCACGTCCTTCTCCTCCGCCATGCTGATGAGTGCGTGAACATCCTTTGGCAGACATTTGCCCCCATAGCCACGGTTATCCTCATAGACGAACGTATGACTTCGCCCGATTCGAGGGTCCTCCAGCCACACTTCACGCAGTTCATTGTAATCAATGCCGTGAGCGCCTGCGATATCGTAGAATTCATTACAAAACGATACCTTCAGCGCCAGGAAACAATTCTCCATGTACTTCGCCATTTCTGCTGTACGGGCATCCGTCAGCCTAATCCTCACTTCAGCGTTATACACCTGCTGATAAGCACGGACCACAAGGCTTGCATCTGCAGATGCACCGCCCAGAGTGAGCCACGTGCGGTGACGCAGGTCCGCAAAATGGTGATCCACCGTTTCCCCATAATATTCTGGCTGGAACACGATTCTTTTCCCGGTCCGCTCCTTCATAGCATCCGTGAAGCCTACGGGAATGGTAGAACGAATGACAATCACTTTGGCTGTCAACCATAACATGACTTCTTCCACTATGGACGTATCGCATTTGCCGCTTGGAAGCGAAGGTGTCGGAACACAGACGAATGCCATATCACATGCGTTCACTTCATCTTGGCTGCCAATCTGAAGAGGTCCATCATATACAGCAGCCTTGGGAAATAAGGCATGAATCGCTTTGCCTACATGGCCATATCCAACAATTCCTATCTTCATCATTATCCGCGCTCCTTATGTTGATCATTCATCCAAAGTCTCTTCCTCATCTGTTAAGCAGCCACTTTATCTTCGTGGATCTGCTCCTGTTGCTGACGTTTCTTCTGAACGGCCAAAAGGATGAATATCAAGAAATAATATCCCCAGTAGCCAACGAATTCTTCCAGCGAAGGATTCTGTGTATACCCCAGAAAGGCTTTAAAGAAAATACCTACTTGACCGTTAATCAGCGGCTCTTTCCCATAATCACGAAGATATTGTACACCATCGATGGGATGCTCCGGCATAAATGCTGTAATATTGTAAATTTCACCAATCTGGTGACCTGCTGTTCGATATAAACTTCCGATAATTCCTAAATCCTGCATGATGCCAATGGCTTGAACAAACAGCCCCGCAGAAATCATCATGAGGAAGACAGCGGTAATGCGGAAGAAAGTACTCAAACGAATCCTCTTTGTCCCTTTGAAAAAGAGAAGTCCCACCACTGCGGCTAGCACAAGACCGATTAAGGCACCCCAGCTTTCAAGAGCTTTCTGAATGTCGCCACCCGTAATAGCAGCGAAAAAGAATACCGTCTCCACCCCTTCGCGCACAACAACCAGAAAGGAATGAACAACCATATTAATGGCGCCGCCAATGGTCAAAATATGAGCAACCTTGCTCTGAACCTTGCCTTGCATCTCACTACTTTGCTTGCCCATGAACATAATCATATGTGTCAATAAACCGGAAGAGATGAGCATGATCCCGATCTTCATATAATTCTGGCTGCCCATACTAGCAAATCCAGTTAAAAGCACTTGGAAAGCAAGGGCTAAACCATAACTAACGATTAAAGCGAAGAACACGCCCACCCATACCCATTTATGCCAGTGAATCGCATCAATACGCGTTAAATATGTAAGGATGACACCTACAATGAGAATGGCTTCAAGCGCTTCGCGAAACGTAATGAGAAATGCCTGTAAATCCATGATCTGCCTCCTGTCTCTACCTTGCATCTGAACATTGAAAGACACTTGCGCTCAAGCAGCACAAGTGTCTCCCATATTAACGAAATGATTAACGAAGAATAATGATGTCACCGTTTTGATAGAATACGCCATAGCTGAACAACTCGGCTACTGCACGCAATGGGATGAAAGAGCTGCCGTTTTGAAGAAGAACCGGCTGATCCAATTTGACCTTCTCATTTACTTTACCATTCTCAACAACTTGATCGGAACCAGCTGTGATTTCTGTTTTCTTGCCATCTTTCGTGATTACAACTGTTTGAGTAGCTTCAACCCATTCAACTTGCGCATTGATTGCTTGTGCAATAAGACGAACTGGTACTAGCGTACGGCCGCTTTCTTGATTGACGAACGGAGCATTCTCAGCTGTGAAAGCAGCACCATTTACTTGATATCCTTTGTCGCCAACTTTTAAGCTGGAACCATCTTTGTCAACGAGGAATTTTACGATTTCAAAAATAGACTCTTTTGTAGCGGCAACATCGGATTTATCTACTGCTTCTGTTAATTTTGTAGCCGCAACACTTGCAGCTGCATATTTCTCTTTACCCAAGAACACTTCTTGGCTAGCAAGGAACATTGTACCTTCAGCAACATATCCGCGAGCACCTTGTAGTTCGCCAGCTTCTTGTTTAACTAGGACTTGGTTAAGGTACTCCGACACTTTACCGATCATTGTACGTTGAAGTGCTTCACCGATTTCATCTTTTTTGATTTTGCCAGCATCACCTGAAGCGAAGGCATTCTTCACGAAGTCAGCGTCAGCTGGGCTTCCGCCTTTAAGATACGTGTATACAGGCATGAAGAGGAAGTAGCCTTCTGTGATCGCTTTTGATTGGTCAGCCGGAGCAGCCAATCCAACGTTTTCTGCGTATGTATACGTTGCAAGTGCGTAATTTTTGATCAATGTTTTGTCAAGGATTTGACGGTGGAAGTTAAAGTCATTTACGTTGTTGTCTTTGATATCTTTTTGGATCAATTCAATTGTCGTTTTCAAAAGTGGTACCATGTTTAAGCTATACTTCGTATCACGTTTTACAACGTTAGGTTGTAGTGCACCTTCATAAATTTGAACGACTTTATCGAAAGCAGCCGTTGCTCCAGCAATGTCACCCTTTGTCAAAGCAGGACGTACTTGATTGCTCATCAAATCACGAAGTGCGAAGAAGAAATACCATTGTAAACCTTTGTCGATTGCTTCTTTCGCTGGACCAACTGGCAAGTCACCTTTAATGGCAGCATCCAAAATAAGCAAGATGTTCGCATCTATTTTAGGGTCATCTGCTTTGATGTTTACATCTAGACGTTTTACTTCCGTTTGGAATTTATCTACATATGATTTCTTAACACTTGCAAGATCTGTTTTATCTGTGAAAAGTGCTTTAATATCTGTGAAAGATTGAAGTCTTGCTGATATTGTTTGATCTTCTTTGATTTGGAATTTGGTTTCTGCAAAAGCAACGGATGTTACAGTAACAACGCTTGATAGAGCGATTGAAGCACTTAAGACTACAGATAAAAATTTACGCATGATAAGTTTCTCCTCTATTCATCTCAATTTTTGGGTTGACCTAACGGTTAAATCCACTTTCTTTTGCGAGCGAACCATACCGCCCCGCCCAATACAATGATGACGCCACCAATGACACCAACGCTGACCCATGGATTCGTTTTGTCTGTACGCTGCATGGGTGCATGCGCTACCGCTTCTTTCACAGGCTCAGCCTTCACAGCTGTGCTAGCTGTCTCCGTAGCTTTAGCTGGTGCTTCTACTGTTGCAGTAGGCTTAGCCGCTTCAGTCGTCGGTGTTGGGTTTGGACTTGGACTTGCCGATGCCGATGGCTCAGGAGAACTTGTCGCAACAGCAACTGTTGAAGCTGTGTCTGGCGCCTTCGTCTCTACTGCTTTGGCATCCGTCGTTGTGGCAGGCTGTTCTTGCTTAGGGCTAACTTCCGCCTTCACAACGGGCTCTGGCTTTGTCGTCTCTACCGGCTTAACGGTAGGTGTAGGCGTACTTGTGGCAGCTGGTGCACTGTAAGCTTTATAAGGAAATAGCGGTTTTACCTTACCAAAGATAAAATCAACCTTTTCCTTAAATACAGCAGGCTGCACTGGCTTCTTCCCTACGCCAAACAATCCTGGATTACCTAATGCATCAAGAGCAGCGTCAAAGGACTTATCAATTTCCGTTTTGCCTGATCCGATGTAAGGCTCTAGGGTATCATAGGTTGCCTTGGCTTTGGCCAATAGAAGCTTGGCACCCGCATAATCATCAATTCCCTGCCCAGCATACGTGAATCGACGATCCAAGTTCATGACAAGAACGGCTTTAAAATTAGCAATGACTAATTTATTGTCTTTTGCCTGGAAATTAGCATCCAAAGTGGCGCCAACTTCTTCACCAAAATGAGCTACGATCTCTGCTCTTCTTTCTTTATAAGCACCCTCAGCGGCTCCCCAATCATTCGCTCCATCTCCTATACTGGCTTGAACCAATTTAAAGGTTTCAGCGACATCTTCGGTATTCGCGTCACCGTAAGAATAGGCCAGCGCGGAAGTCGGCAAGATGAATAATGCCGCGAGAACTAAAGTCAATCCGGCTAGTAGCCATCGTTTCATATCTTCACCTCTGCTATGAATTTGATTCTCAATGTCATTGATAATGATAATCATTAGCTGTAGTGGTGTCAACCATTATTTTACACAATATTCTCACCTATTTCATGATTTGTTCACATATCAATCTAGCGAACCCACTCATATAAAATGATCTGCCCATATGCGGGATCGAATAAGAGATCCGATGTAAACTCGGTAACCTTCTTTAGGTGCTTTTCCACACCCTTCCCTTGCTGTGCAAAGCCTCTTACAACATGATCCGTAAGGAATACTCGACGATTCAAATCAGCTCCCGCCAAGGATTGAAAATACCCATACGTATAAATCCGTTCATGCTCATAGTCAGCCTGCAAATACTGAAGGACTCTCGTTTCTTCCCACGTAAATAGAATGAGCGGCTCCTGTAAGCTGCGTAGATAACCATCCAGCTGATAGACCGCCGGCTCCTCAACCGCCTGTCTTTTCAATAGCTGAGAGCCGTATATGACTTGTACTGATATGAAGCCAACAAGGAGTAGAGACACCACCTTCGGTGTTATCCTCAGTAGACGTATCCTATGTTCGGATGCCTTCATCACATTTGCCGTTTGGAACATATAAACAAATAAAATAAGTAAGATCGGAGCAACGACAGGCACGATGTGTCGTGGTTTTTCAATATTTTGACCCATTAGCGCCCATAAGGAATAAAAGGCAGCACAACCGACCAACCAGATGAGATAGTGTCTGTTCTCTTTATTGGGTTCCTTTGGAACCGCAACGAATCTCCGTACGACCAAGATCATGACGACTATGCATCCGAAATACAAACCAATGAGTATGGAACCGCCAAATAGGGCTGAACCAAGCAAATTATGCCCGAAGAGCTGGAAGATTCTTTCTCCTATCGGCATTGGCGTTGAGATCACACCTCCACCCCATTCAGAGAAATGTCCTTCTACGAATGCTAAGGACAGCTTCCAAAAGCCTACTAAGTTTCCTTCGGAAAGCACCAAGCCAGCTACCCAAATCAGCTGAAATAGCCCAGCTGCCAGAGCAGATCCACCTAAACGCAGCCACCTTCTCAAACCTATCGATTCCTGCCGCCATAACGAATACCAGAGAGGAACTAAAGCTAAACCAAAGGGAAAGAAAGATAGGCGTATACCCATTAAAAAGCTGAACATGAGCAGAGCTAGCCCGTGACGAAGCACGGAATGCGGACGATCCATCGCAAAACGGATACTCCAAAGAAACCACCACAGCATGGCCATACCAGCGCATTCGGACATGGGACGCGAGGACATTAGCCAAATGTAGGGGCTGCTTAATACGAGTGCTGGCAGTAAAAGACTCTTGATACCGCTGCCCGTCAGTCGATGTGCTAATAAAAACATAGGAATCGCGGAACTAAATGCCGCTAAGGTATTGAAGATAGATAAGGCTACTGTCGGATTATTCATCCACTGG
Source organism: Paenibacillus sp. LjRoot153 (assembly GCF_964253085.1). Taxonomy (NCBI): domain Bacteria; kingdom Bacillati; phylum Bacillota; class Bacilli; order Caryophanales; family Paenibacillaceae; genus Paenibacillus; species Paenibacillus sp. LjRoot153. Next base: position 1,001,266 of record NZ_CAXUQH020000001.1, on the reverse strand, counting down.
TTAATAAACCAACCACCAAGAATAAAGTAAGGATATCCAGGAAAATGAGGCTGCATGGCGAGTAAATCATACCGATGCAGTGCCAGAGTAAAGTCTACCTCGTCCCATGTACGCACGTAGGGGCTGGCGTACAACAGACTAAGGCAGGTCACTCCGGCGATAACGGAAGCTGCGAACAGCGCCAATAACACCGGATAACGTGTCATGTGCTTTGTTCATCTCGATGTATGGGGAGAGTGACTTTGCTGACTTTGCGCTTCTTCGAGACCGGTCGTCTCATTTCTTTGTAGATCGCAGGAAGCACGGAAGTTACATACTGTCTGAACTTGATGAAGGATTGGCCTTTGGTCCGAACCTGGTACGAGATCGGGATCTCCTCCAACCGGTAGCCCTGACGAACCAGATTAATCGTGAGTACTTGGGCGTAATTATAGTCATGGATAATGACGGCATTCTCCATCGCATCGCGCGAGAATCCGCGCATTCCTGACTGGCCGTCATAAATCCATCTGCGCAGCAAGATCGCCTGCAGCAATGTAAAGGTATAGTTGCCCAAGCGGCGATGCAGCTTCATCCCTTGAATGTGGCCTTTGAAGCGTGAGCCAAAGGTGTAGTCTGCGCGCCCTAGCATAATGGGCGCAAGGACGTCAGGGATTTGTTCTGGCGGATACTCATTATCCGCATCGATCATAATGCCAATGTCGCCGCCGAGCTGGCAGCATTGCATCAGCCCTTCGCGAACGGCAGCGCCGAGCCCTCGATTGTGCGGGAACGACACAATATGGTCGGCCCCCGCATCGCGCGCTACTTGGACGGTGCGGTCCTTCGACCCATCGTCGATCACGAGCACTTCCACCTCATACTGCGGGTGGAAATCTCTCGGAACGCGGGCAATGACCCCGCTGATGTTCTCTTCTTCATTATGTGCAGGCATGAAAACGATAATTTTTTTCTTAGTCATGATGCTTGATAGCCTCCGTTAGAACAGGTCCGCGACTATGGCTTGGGAAGGGTGCGCCCAGCAAATAAGCCAGTGTCGGTGCCATGGATACGAGTGAATGCTTCTCATCAATGCGGCGGCCCGCTTCAATGGTGGGACCGTGCAGGAAGAAAGGCACATAACGCTCGCCTTCGTCGAGATGACCATGTCCGCCAATGCCGTCTGCCTGCCCGTGATCAGCACAGATGATGAGTGTCGTATTCGCCATCATGCCGCGATCTTGGAGCCAGCCGACGAACTCTTCAATGAGTTGATCCGCTTCGGCAATTTTCTGCGTGTAATCATCATAGAGGACCCCACGACTGTGCCCCGTTTGGTCAACCCCTATTAATTGGGCAACGAGTAAATCCGGATTTTGTTCCGTCATAATTTTCTTGGCTCGTTCAATAATATTACGATCCGCTACATCGTTGTGCATGACAGCCGTCACGCTCTCAACGTCGTCTCCCATAGAGTCGATTAAGTGTGCGATTCCCAGCAAACGCCCTTTTTTCCCTACTTTGCGCAGCGAGTCGAATATACTCTCAACCCGAATCCCCAGTCTCCACACCATATTAGAGCGAATACCATGCTCGCGCGGATATGTACCTGTAAACATCGAAGAGAAGCACACTACCGTTCGCGCTGGATACACGGTTTCCATTTGAGCGTATTCCGTACCTTCTGCTCTTAGTTTCTTCATGAATGGGGCATCGGCTTCTTCAAATCGTTCCTTGCGCATACCATCAACAACGATAACGATGACCTTCTCGTTAAGCGCTTCTCCGCCAACTTGTACAGCGCTTGAGTCGCGTGTATAAGTAGGAATTTCTGCCGGCTTCCAGTCAAATAAGTACCGATGAAGAATGAACGCGTAAATCAACAAGCCGCCTGCAAAAAGAAGCCCAGTTCCTACATCAGCAGATCCATCTGCTTCAAACTGACGATAATAATGACTCCATACGAACAGGAGCAGCAAAAACTTAGGCATCTGCTCCTGAGCGTTGCCGCTCGTCGAGTCACTATTTTTCAAGACAAGCTTCCAAAAGCGTGTGAAATTCCACCATGACGTACCAATACGCAAATGGTAGTAAAACGTGCCCCAGAAATAAATCGTAAAGAAGTAAAACAGTCCAAGCGCTAGTATGTACAAAGAGAAATCATTTCGTTCCCAAATGAGAAGTGCAGCAATCAATGGCATCCATAAATAATTTCGTAAAAATAGCGGGAAATCGAAGCAATAATAGAGGACAAATAACGGCATGGTTATAACGAGTCCTAAACCAGCCGCACTCCAAAAGCTAGGATCTGACCATATCCCGATATGGTAAAGTAAGAAAACGCCGACAACGAAGATGGGGGTAAACGGTTTTCCCTCATTTAACAGGTTCCAGCAGCGTGCTGCAACGATTTCAAAGGATGAGGCTTTTTTCATATTAATCTTCCTTCCGCACTTGACTAGATGACGATGACTTGGTGTGACTTGTAACTCGGCTAATCCAGACTTTCATTTCCCGCCATTGCAGGGGCATCCGAAGCAGTGAATAGCAACCTAGCGAATAGGCAAAAAGAAATTTGAACGTATGCGACAAAAGGGCCGCTCTATACGCATCTTTCCCCTCAACACCCAGTAACGCCAGCGAACCGCTCATCGTACTTTCATAGGTGCCAATGCCTCCTGGTGTAATATGGAAGATTTGACCAGCAATTGTCATACTATTGGCCCATACGAGTGAAACACTCGCCAACTGTACACCGATAATATGGATAACAGCATATATGACCCCCGCTTCCAACACCCAGCTGAATGTGATTAAGCCCAGAATGACGAGCCCTTTGACTGAAAACATTTGCAACTGGAAGTAGGACGTATGTTTGACGACAGCTGGGATTCTTCGTATTAAAGGCAAATAATGTGCGGTTGCAAGAATCACAGTGCCACTAGCCAGAAGAGTGACCCACATCCAAGAAGAAGGCAATCCCATGCGGACAATACCGATGCCCCCAATGCCTGCAAGTACAAGCATATCAAGCAGACGCATAACCGCAACCGAATGAATCGCATCCTCCCAGGACTTCCCGCCATTCTTCATTAATAAGCCAGCGCGAACACCATCCCCCACCTTGATCGGAAGCACATGATTCACGAGTAAACTATAGCTAATTGCATGAAAGTAAACCGCTAATCTAACTTCTTTTCCTGCATAACTGCGCCAAGCAATCGCTTTTAGGAGAAAGGATGCTAGGTAAACGATAATTATGAAAATCAGCCACTTCGGTTGATGGAAAAGCAGCCCAACATCATGAAGCCATTCCTTCGAATCAAACCATCGCCATGTTAAAAAAATCGAACACACGACCAGAAGGAACGCAATCAAACGAACAACTTGTTTCCTCGTTAACATATCTATGTACCTTCTTTAAGATTAAATTCTGCCTTATTCGAGAATGATAATCATCGTCAGTATAGAAGGTTTATATCGTTACGTCAATGAAAAAACTTCATTTTTTGCCTCATGCTCAATCTCCGAATACAACCGTGGAACTGACTTTCCCCAACCAAACAAAAATAGCCGCATTTTACGCGACTAGTACAGGCCCATATTAACTCAAATGATTCCTTTACCTATTCTCACTAAAAGGCTTCAACTGTAAATCCCCTGTAAACACTAATTTTTAGCTAAGGACGCTCAGAAGGATGCTGGTAATCGCCGCTTCATCCTTATAACGTATCCATTTCTGATTATTCTCCCCCCTTTCAGGGCACGCTAAGCCGCATGGTAATGTAAGGGAATTGGGGGAATTGGCATGATCGAACGCATCCGTGCTGAGTTGAACAATCCAGCTGACCTATTCTATGACACCCTAGACAATGGCTATATGCAAATGGAAGTGATTTACTTCCCATCTCTTTGTGACTTGGCATTAATCAAAAATGGATTAACCGTTCCTTACTCTTACTGCTTTAATCCAGAAGAATTCGATCGCATGCTTAACGCGAACCCTACCTTCGGCAAAGCGGACCACGCTGAGCACTGGACGTCATTGCTGCTCAAAGGCACTGTCCTCTTTCAAATTGAAGAGCAGGTCTACCAATTCAACGTGCAGCGGAAGTTTCAAGATAAACCTGACACCGTTCAAGTCGAAGTTGCTATTCAAGGACCTCAAAGTGCGCTTACCGAAGATTTGGATTTAAATATTAGCCTCGTTCGGATGCGTTTTAATGCGCCCTCCCTTTGTGTAGAAACACATACGATTGGACAAATTTCGAACACACGAGTTACCGTTCTTTATGACAAAAATCTGGTTAACGAAGATGTACTTGGACTATTAAACGAGCGGATTTCCAACATTCATATCAAAATTCTCCAGGCCACAGGCCAGCTCATGCAGTCGCTCTCGGGACGGAGACATCGTTTTTTTCCTATCATCCTCCAAACAGAGCGGCCTGACCGTATCGCAGCCATGCTCGAACGCGGGAAAATTGCTCTTCTTCAAGATGGGAGCCGCTTCGGGCTCGTACTTCCTGTGCGGCTCTTTGATTTCCTGCATGCCATGGATGATGACTATGAATCATACTGGATGAGCAAGTGCCTCGTCCTGCTTCGCTATTTCGCCATGTTATTAACAATTACATTACCTGCCCTCTATATTGCGATTGTCTCTTATAATCCTGAAGTACTTCGCGTCCAATTGACACTCTCAATCGCAGGAAGCCGCGTCGTCGTACCCTATCCGTCCTTTGTCGAAGTTTTCATCATGTTATTCATGATCGAAGCCTTGAATGAGGCTAGTCTCAGGCTTCCGCGCTATGTGGGCTCGACCGCAACAACAGTTGGGGGTCTCATTTTGGGTCAAGCCATCCAACAAGCAGGGTTAGTCAGCAGCATTATGATTATTGTGACCTCCGTTGTCGCGATTTCTAATTTCGTGATCCCGAATAACGGCTTCGGCTACTCAGTCCGGTTCGTTAAATACATTTTTGTGATTGCCGCCATTTTCTTCGGGCTGCTTGGTGTCGTCGTTCTAGGCTTCATTCTCATTAGCTACTGGTGTAGCCTTAGAAGCTTTGGTCAACCTTATTTGGCCTTCTACATCCCCAAACTTGAAGCGAAAGCACACCACAACTTTAAAAAGGGGGAAAAGTAAGTCATGTCGCGGTATACCTACTATCATGTGCTTTATGTCGGCATGATTAATATCATGATGTTTGTCCCCTCTTTACTGATCCGAGATCGGTTTACTGGCGCCGTTTCGGGCATGCTTATTGCCATGGTTATCGGCTCCATCCTCTCGCTCGGAACAATGGCTTGCTTTGAGCGGTTCCCAGGACTCGGCTTCCCAGAAATATGTGTTCGGTACACGCCCCGTTGGTTTAGCCAAATCAATATCTTATTTGCCGCGCTGTGCCTTTGGCTGCCTGCTGGCATCATCGTTATTTATGCTTACTCCGAAACGGTCCGTATGTTTTTCTATCCAGACATCAACCCCTATCTGAATCTGTTTCTCATGGCAACCGCGGCCGTATGGGCATGCAGCAGATCTACACGTACGGTCCAATTCATTCATGAAATCATGGTGATTCTCAGCTCACCCCTGCTTATTTTGTTTATCATGAAAGCTATTTTCAATGAAAATATTAACTGGGATGCGATTCGTTATGTGGCTGGTTATGTCAATAAACCACCTTCTTTCGTAACGGTCGCTGCCTCTACCTTTCTATTCTCTGGCTATCTCAGCCTCCTCATCTTCAATCGGCTGTATACAATAGGATTTAAGTTTCGCTATCGCTGGATTGTACCTGTATTCGGCATTTTATTCTTGGTGATTACTTTTTTTGTGCCTATCGGATTTCATGGAACGGTTGGGGTTGAACATTATGTTTACCTATGGAGTATGACGGCGGATTCCATGGTGACGGAGTACGGGTTTATTAACCGTGTCTTGTTCGTCTTTCTTCTCCTCTTCACAGGGTTATCGCTATTATTCGTCATGAACACGTGGCATACGACGATCATGTTGCTCCGCTACTCCTTCAATGGGGCGATCGAAGTTGAAGAGGACCCTGTGCCTTGGCTGAACGTATGGCTGGGTTTGGGCATTGGCTTGCTTACCTTCCTTTTCATGCGATTTATCAATTTAGAGAAAAGTCAGATTCTTTCCGAAGCCTGGTTAGTGCTTCGCTTTTTCGTCGAAATCTATTTCCTTTTCTTGATGCTCTATTTCGTTAGGAAGCAAAAAAAGGAACAGGTACACCTATGAAAATAAAACCATTTCTCACCTATCTATCCCTTCTACTTATCTGTACGTGTCTTGTCGGATGCAGCTTTAAGGATATCGACAAGCGTTTCTTTGTCGTCGCCATGGGTGTCGATTGGACAGGCAAGGAGGATAAACCTTATCTCGTTACTTTGCGTCTCGCCATTCCCGCTTCTAAGGTTGGTGAGGGGATGGCAGAGAGCCAGATCGAATATCAAGAAGCCAAGAGCATTGCGGAAGCCGTAAGAAATCTCAAAGCACACGTCGATAAGGAACTTGATTTCGGTCATTGCCGTATGTTCCTATTTGGCGCTAGCTTAACGAAGGAATCCCTCGAAGAGCCCTTGAATTGGCTTTCGCGAAGACGCGACATTCAACTGATTTCTTATACAGCCGTTGCTGAACCTAATGCGCGTAAGCTTCTTGAAGCGAACCCAACAACCGAGCGACTTGCTGGAAACTCTTTTTTTCTCACCTTCGGTAAAGAGGGAACGGTTTCTCCTTACACAGTAACCGAGCTTTTGTTTGACACCTTCCGACGTTTCAAGGAAAAAGGGTTAGATCCGTATTTTCCAATCATTAGCTTCGATGGTGATTCTTACGTCGTTGAGCAACTTGCTTTACTTAATAAAATAAATCAAAGTATCGTCCTCAACCCGCAGGAGACTCAGCTTTATAATATGAGTGCGAATGACTTCAGCAAGTCAGGGATTACGATCACATATAATGGAGAGCCATTAGCCTTCTATGTAGCGCGTGTCTCGAAGCATATCTCGGTTTCCAAAGCGGATATTCCCGTCGTCAAGCTGAAACTCAATCTTACAGGCATCGTTGAACAAGGCGCGTTGGGTTTGGACATTCACAAAGTACAGCCACAGCTTGAACAGCATGTCAACCAAACTGTAGAGGAACTCCTCTACAAAATTAGAGATGCCAAGGTTGACCCGTATGGCTTTGGTCTTCACTATTTGGGGCAGCATTTTGGCAAAGAGAAGGATTGGGCGTATTGGCAGTCCGTTTATCCAGAGGTTAAATTCGAGGTGGAAACGCATGTGAAAATTGAGAGTACGGGATTGGTACATTAAAAAGAGTAGTGGGCTACCTTCGAGCCTGCGCCCGAGTTAGTCGGTTTCATCGACTAACTCGTCTGCGTGTACCTTAAATATCAAAATAAAAAGGCCTTCCCCTCACCTTATTCAGATGTGGGAAGCCCCTTTAGGTATTCATATATATTTGATCAAAATACTTTCCACATGCTCCAGATGCTCGCGCATCGCCTCGGATGCCAGCACCGGATCTCCGCCGCATATCGCTTCATAGATGACCTTATGCTCCTTCAAAAGCTGAACCGCCACTTCCTGATTCGCATACAGCTCCGCGCGGCGGATATCGCGAATCATCATTTCCATCGCATTGCGGATCGAGTCACACGTCTGCACCATGATGGCATTGTGTGTCGCTTGCACCAACAGCTCATGAAAAGCAAGATCGGTTCGTTCACCCTTAGCATCATCGCCTACGGAGTTCTCCATGTCTTGCATGATGCGCTGGAGCTGCGCTAAGTCCTCAGTCGTTCGTTTGCGCGCAGCTATAGCAGCGATCGAAATCTCGAGAGATTGTCTCACTTCCATGAGCTCCAGAAGCGTCGTTCGATTCATCCGAAGAGACGTCCACTCCGGCAGGGATACTTCGGAAGGTGCCTGCCGAATGACACGGCAAGCACCGCCTTGCCGAATTTCGATAAGGCCCATCGCTTTCAATGCGCTGAGCGCCTCCCGCATTGTGGAACGGCCGACGCCGAAGCGCTCGGACAGCTCTTTGGTAGAGGGAAGCTTATCACCCATCTTCAACTGACCCTGAATGATCATCTCTTTGATCTGCTGAGCGATCTCATCATAGTGATTCTGTTTCTGCAGCTTCGTAACTTCCATAGGAATACCTCTTCTATCCGATAAGTAGCACGTGCACAATCCCTGGACCGTGAACACCAATCGTCAAATCGTTCTCAATATCCGCCGAGCGGCTCGGACCCGAGATGAAGTGAATGCCGGCAGGCAGATCTTTCCTTGCTATCTGATCGAGTGGGGCGAGAATCTCGCCTAGTCTCGTTTTCAACCGTTCAATCGGAAGCAGGACGATTAATGCTGTAGGGAGCAAGCTCACCGATCGGCCCTTTTCTTTCGATGATAACACAGTTAGAGAGCCTGTGTAAGCCGCCGCATGATCGGCTAGGACAATTCCTAGATCGGCATTCGCTGCACTGGCCTTCCAGTTGGTGTCCTCATCGGTATTCCAGATCGAGAGGTCTACGTCTGGAAGAGCTTCGTCTAGTTCCAGCGCATGTAATTCCGCTTGATCCTGGTGGATAACCCGTTTGATGCTTAACGTGTTGACGAGCTCTTGGATGGCTGCCTTCGCCGCTTCCATCGAAGGTACTCGGACAACGTGCCCGCCAGCGGCATGGAAGTTCGCCGTGAAGTTCTCGATGCGTTCTTCTGGAGACCAGTTGAACGCTTTCCAGCTATCGGAAGCCCCTTGGAAAGGATGCGCAGGCTTCTCAGTTACTCTAGGGCGCCCCAGCTTCTGGGCAATGCCCTGGATGAAACGCTCCTGCTCAGCCAGCGATTGCTGGTCTAGCTTTGTTAGCTTCTCCTGCCAGTCCGGCGTAATGTCTCGTTTACCCATGTTGGTGTCCTCCCTTTTTGCCTCGTGCTGCCATAGCGGCTGCCATCCTTGCTTGGATCGCAGGATCAGCCTCCGTAAGCCCGTGACGAATTTCTTGCTCGAGTGTTTTCCAGCCATCTCGGAAGGATGCCTTCGGTAGGCTTGGCGTCACTCGGTAAGAGTTCCACCCTTTGAGTGGCCCTACCTTTAGACGGATGCCGCCGTCGCGAACGACGAGCTTTTGACCGATTCTGCCCAGCTTGAGCACGGCGTTTAACCGCTTCGAGTTCCCCATCAACGCAGCAAAGCCTTTCATACCTGCGGCCTCGATCTTATCGCCGTGGCCGCTTTCGACCTTGCGCCTGCGCAGTGACACGAGCATGTCGTGCAGCGGGATCTTCACTGGGCATGCCTCATAACAGGCGCCGCAAAGACTTGAAGCATTGGCGATATCGTCCCATTCCGCCACATTTTTCTTGAGCGCCGGCGTGAGCACCGCGCCGATCGGGCCGCTGTACGTGCCACCGTAGGCATGGCCGCCGATATGGCGGTACACCGGGCATGCGTTCAGACAAGCGCCGCAGCGGATGCAGTTAAGCAGCTCTTGGAACTCGGGATCGCCGAGTTGCTGCGAGCGCCCGTTGTCAACGATGATGATGTGCATCTCTTCCGGACCATCGGCATCTGCGTCTCTTCTTGGACCTGTGATGCCGGACATGTACACGGTTAGCTTTTGCCCTGTTGCTGAACGCGGGAGCAATGTTGCCATGACCTCAAGGTCCGCCCACGTCGGGATAATACGCTCCATCCCCATGAGCGTGATTTGTGTCTTGGGCACCGTTGTGACCATGCGGGCGTTGCCTTCATTTTCGAACAAGACCATCGATCCGCTCTCCGCAATGGCAAAATTGCAGCCCGTCATCCCAATATCTGCTTCAAGGAATTTCTCTCTTAATTTCTTGCGAACGTAGCCAGCCAGAATCGTCGTGTCGGGAGCCAACGTCTCTCCCGCATCTTTCGATAATAGCTCAGCGATCTGATATCTATTTTTATGAATCGCTGGAATAATAATATGGGACGGTGTTTCGTCCGCCAGCTGAATGATGTACTCGCCTAGATCCGTCTCAATCGCTTCAACCCCAATGGAGGCAAGCGCCTTGTTCAAATGCAGCTCCTCGGTCACCATCGACTTGGATTTGACGACGGTTTTGGCTTGTTTCGCAGCAGCAATCTGGAGTGAAATCTGTACCGCCTCAACATCCGTATCAGCAAAATGCACATGAACCCCATTGGCTCTCGCATTATTCGCAAAGGTCGTTAAATAGTAATCCAAATGCGCGATCGTATGCAGCCGAATCTGTCTGCCGCGTTCGCGCCAATCGTCCCAATTGCCGTGATCGGCAGCTGCTTTCAACTTGCCGCCGCGAAGCCGCTCTGTCGTAAACTTCACCGCTTTGCGCAAAAACTCGTCGTTCAGCGCGAGGTCTGCCCGCTCCTTAACCGTTGACTTACTCGTCGTGTGACTCATGCTCGCTTCACCCCTTCATATAGCAGCTCAGCTAGATGCATCACCTTCACCGGCTCATTCCGATAGCGCAAATTGCCCGCAATATTCATCAAACAAGCCAAATCCAGACCGACAAGTACTTCGGCCTCGGTTTCCTTCACATGATCGACCTTCTCCTGCACCATCGCACCTGAAATATCGGCCATCTTTACCGCAAAGGTTCCACCGAATCCACAGCAATCTTCAGCAAAAGGAAGCGGCACGAGCTCCATATCTTTGACACTTTGAAGAAGTGCGAGCGGCTCAGACTTAACGCCGAGCAGCCTGCTTCCGTGACAGGACGGATGATACGTTACTTTATGTGGAAACACAGCGCCTAAATCCGTGATATTAAGGACATTGACTAGGAATTGTGTAAATTCATACGTTTTGTTCTGGAGTTGCGTGGCTTTCTCCAACCACTCCGGTTGATCCTTAAATAAATTCGCATAGTGATGAATCATATATGTGCATGAGCCCGAAGGCGAAATCACAAAATCACTATCCTCAAATGCGGTAAGAATCGTCTTCGCTGTTGCTCTCGCCTCATCCCAGTAGCCGCTGTTATATGCAGGCTGACCGCAGCAGGTTTGCACCGTTGGCAATTCTAGTAGAACACCGTAATGTCCTAGCAGACGCGCAATCGCTTCGCCCACCTTGGGATATAGTGCATCACTTAAACACGTAATAAATAAGGAAACCTTCATGAGAAGCCCCACTTTCTTTTCTTAACTTATCAGGTTGTCAGACAAGTTGAGTTTAACATAAAACCCCTTGTCTTGAGAAGGGGCTTTTGAGTGAATATTTCACTTTGTTCAATTACCTAACCAGGTAGTACCATGATGCCGAACTGCCCGAAGGCTGAGAAAATGAGGAAAAGGATCATCAGCGGTAAAATCTATAATTCTGCCACTGTAGCATAGTGAATTAAATCCCGTTCAGCCCGAGCCCAGCCATGTAATCGACGACCTTCTCCAATCGGATAAAATCAATTCGATCATCCTCATTTATGGGAAGCAAAAGGGTTCCCCAGTTTCCTATAATTTCATGCGCTACCATAGGCTTCAGTGGCTCTATCTCCTTCTCTTTGAGAAAAGGCCAACAGCCCTTTATCGGCATATTGGCCTTTCCTTTTATTCAGTTGCCAGCAAAAAGTCGTCTTCTCGCAGGCTGTATCCCCGGATTTGCCCCTTAGGCGCGTCGTCCACAATGTATTGCACAACGTAGATTTCCCCGTCCTCAAACTGTACCCAGCCGGAATAGCCGAGATCGGCCACCGGACTGCGGTCAAAATCAACCGGCAAGATCCGTGTCCACTGATCGCGCCGCTCCTGAGCCTTGGCTGATTCCTGATCGGTCAAAGCAGCAAAGAAGTTTTGCGTCCATGTGCCGAGCCACCCCTTCCCGCCTTGCATGAACCGGTATGTGATTAGGACGCGCCCACTCTGCAGCAAACCGGATACAGGCCGATGACAGCCTGGCAACGGCATCCGATAAAGCCCGCTCCAGCTCTCGCCCTGATCGTAGGATATGGCTTTATAACAATCCCAGCCTTCACCGGAGTTTTCTCGCAAAAAGGCCACAAGTGTGCCGTCTTCTAGTGGAAGGATACTAACTTCACACAGCTTCAGGCCTTCCTGTGCTGCAACTAACACCGGCTCCGACCATTCCTTCCCTTGATTATCTGAATATCGGAGCCACTGCCCGCTGGCTGAGTGCGCCGACAGCAGCCAGCGACCCGACGGGAGCTCACAGAGCTTGTCGGGAACAATCCCCTCCAGCGGAGTCTCGATCGGCCCCGTCCAAGTCGTTCCTTCGGCGTCACCGATCCATAAGTAATTACGACCGCCGCCTTCTCGTTCTTTCGTTATTTGGTCTGCGACAATGACGAGCCGTCCGTCACTGAGACGGGAAATACGGGCACAGTTCCAATACGGCCGACCGTTAGTCAGCTCAGTGAATGGTCTCTTGTTCCCCCAGGTTCTTCCCCGGTCTGTACTCTCCGTGATCATCAGGCGGGTAGCTGACCGATCCCCATGGTGGGTGCATTGCGAGAATACGCAAACAAGCTTTCCGCCTTCCGTCAGAGCTACATCTGGCCATGCTTCATACCATTCGTCATCTCGGCTTACTGCAAATTTGTTTATCACAGTTTCTCCATCCTCTCTCTATTGCATAACCTAATTCAATCTGGGTCAAAACCTACCATCTTCATTCGTTGTTAATAGGATTGGTCGTGTTTCACCAATACGTTAGCCGTCTTGCTTGTAACATGACCGGCTTGGTCAGTAACCGTATATTCAATTGTATAGATACGTCCTGAACCGCCACCGTCCCGTTCGGCTCGCAGTAAAAAAGTCCGATCGTCAGTTCCATATTCCGCACCTTGGATATCAGCTTCCCCGTCCGCCTTTCCTTTCTTGCCATCAGTTTCATTACTGATAATAGAGATAAGTTTGATCTCAGCTACACCGGAAATATCGTCTACCGCTTGGATGTCAACCTGAATCGGAACCAACTTGCCATTAGACGGCCATAACTCAGTTTTATCCGGCACAATGTTTAGCATCGGAGCCTTCTTGTCGATACGGAGGGTCTTGCTCAAAGAATCTTCCATATTGCCCGCCCGATCTACGCTTCGGTACTCCAGCAAATTCGTTCCTTCTGTAGAGACAGCAAACGTTCCTTCATAAGCTTTCCACTCCTGACTGTTCAACCGGTATTCCGTTCGAGCAACTCCGGAAAAATCATCATTAGCGGAAAGTGTCACTGCGACATCAGAGGTATACCAGCCGTTTGCACCGTTCGGTTCGCCGGGCACTACAGCAGCCTGTGTCACCGGTTTCGCCTTGTCGATACCTAAGTAATGCTTCCGGACATCCGCTTCATTCATGGCATACTTGTAAATCTGCAACTCATCCATGTACCCTTTCCAGTCACGGTTGGCAACCGCCCCTTTATCATAACCAACCAATGGTGGCGCACTGGGGTTCGTTACATTCATCGTTGGAATGTCAAACTTGGCAGAAGTGGCAGCCAATTCGCCATTGACGTAAATTTTGTTTACTGAACCGTCTCGAACAGCTGTAAGATACGTCCAAACCCCCGTCTTGACGAGTCCCGCTTGTGTAGCAAGGCCTACTTCCTTCCCGGATGGCAGACCTGCCATGTTCATGCGAACCGCTCCGGTATTATGCACGGCAAACCACCATTGCGGAACTTTACTTCCAGCCTTGCCGTACCAATACAAAACGTGCATGGGCTGAAACAACGCCTCGGGGTTGACCCATACCGAGAACGTGAAGTTGTCCGTACCGGGATGCAAATCTTCCTCGTTCGTGATTTCCACATTCGCCCGAGTACCGTTCAAGTACAACGCATTTCCGTCCAAGCCCGGACGAAGCTCAGCGCCGCTACTCATTACTCCGGTATGCCCCTTGCCAGTCAAATCCGAGATGCCAGTTGCATCCGATTGATCGAAATCCCAATGCATAAGCAGCTCCGGCTTCGCACTCGTTCTATCAAGGTGAAGATTATACTGCCGAACTCTTTGACCAAGCTTCGCCTCGATCGAAATGGCCTGTAAGTCACCCAAAAGGATCGTTTTCGGTATTCCTGCCGCTGCCGGCTCACCGTTCACCGATATTGCGATGGTTTTGTTCGACGTAACAGGTGTAATCGTCAATTGTTCGGTTCCGCTATACAAGGTAAGAAGGTAGTCCGAGATATCGCCTCGGAACATGGGAGTCATGCTGCCGTCGGAAAACAGTATATTGTCCAAATCTGGTTCAGCGGCTTGAAACCACTCGAGATTGAATACCGCAAACATGATCTTGTCATAAGGCGTATACTCGCCCCCCTCGAAGAGCAAGGAAACTTTCCCATCAGGCAAAATAGCCAATGAGGAATAAGCGGAAGGTCCTTTGTAAACCGTCTTGGACGTTGCCCACGATTGCCCGTCGTCATTGCTGATTCGAACGGTCATCTTTTCTCTGCGCACAGTGTCAGCTGGGTTGGAGAACAGCAGCATGCGGTTACTCGTCACATTGTCAGAAGGCATATACCTGATGATGCTCGCCTCACAAATCGGATCGATCAGTGCATTATCGTAAGAAATCGGTGACCAAGTCGCACCTTGATCTGGGCTGGTCGATATTCCCCGCCTTCTTATCTCCTGGTTGCTGGACAGCCGATCATTGCGCATCAGGGTTCCGTCCGTCAGTTCCACGACGGTCGGTTCACCCAAACCCGACGGCAGCTTTCCGCTCTCGTACCAAGTCGCGCCATGATCGTCGCTTTGAATATTTCTATCGATGGCAGGGATCACGAGTCTTCCCTTGGCCGCGCCTTGCCGAAGTTGGATACCGATCCCCGGACCGGTTCCGTCCCATCGGGTGTTTGGAGCCTGCACTTCGCTAAAGTGATTGACCGGCTGTGTCCATGTCGCTCCATCATCGTCGCTATAGGTGCTCCAAATCGTGCGCACGCCACGGCTCGTTCCACCCACAATTGTAGCGTATGTATCCGCACTGTAATTTTGGGAAACGAACAACCATATTCGACCTGTAGTTTCATCCTGCACAGGCGTCGGATTGCCGCACGTATCGACCCCTGCATCGCAAACGATCTGAAGCGGTTGCCATGTTCGACCCTGATCGAGGCTTCGTTTTAGCACCAAGTCGATATTGCCATTATCGGCAGCGCTGTTTTTGCGTCCTTCAACAAACGCCAGCAGCGTCCCAGCTTTGGTAGTTAAGAGGGACGGAATGCGGAACGTGTTATATCCTTCCGTTCCCGCTACGTACAAATCCATGTTATGAAAATAAGGTCCCGTTTCAGTGGAAGCATTTGCTACTTGACTTCCCACGCCACCAGCCAAAGAAGCCGGAATTTGGACAAGTACTAGCACGATGATGAAAACGAATAAGATCGATTTTTTCAACATTTTTTATACCTCTTCCCTATAGGTTTCAATGATTGGAATGATAAATTATTGACCCGCATCACACTTACTGGATTGGAGAAAAACCATGTAATCGTTTACAATATCCGAGAATGGATCAGTGACTTTAAGCGCTATTCCGCTGATCAATTCCTGCATATTTACTTATGGCATCGCTCAGATTTCCAGCTATTTCCTCCATACCAAATGCAGAGGGATGTGTCAGATCTATTGTCAGTCCTATTACAGATTTAAGTAAGTCGGCACCAGATAGATGAATAAGTTTCGGCAGCTTGTATTTCGCAACTTTTTCTTTAACAATTTCTCTAAACTTTTTGATTTTATCGCTATTTTCATAATCCAAATAACAGGTAAATAAATCAATGCAGAATATCCACTTGTCCTTATTGGCTAAAGCTATTTTAGAAATAAAATAGTCGATTTTATCTGCAAACTGTTCTACACTCCATTGTTCAATTATATTTATCCCCATTTCTAACGTTGCAAAATCCCAATCATTTCTTTCTGCAATATAATCTGCCATTGCTGCTTCCATGTAAGCGCCACCAGCAAAACCTAGATTTATTAAATCCGCTTCTAAAAGTTCTGCAGTTCTCATGGCATAAGATGCATAAGGTCCAATCGTTGAGCTTCCGTGGGTAATAGAAGAGCCATAAGCCAAATATCTTTTGCTTGGAATCTGCTCAACCCTTGAAGGTGTACAATTCCCTTCAATATCTATGAGGTAGTTTTTCCAATCATAAGGCAAAATCACTCTTACTAAGTTTGGATCAAAGGGAAGTCCGCGTTCCTTGGTAAGCCTTTCTAAAACATTTATATTTTTAGGCTTCTTGATCATAATCTCCGTAATTGCTTCAGTTGTTAATATTCTGGGGCTATATTCCCAAGAAGCTTGGAAACTTCCAAAAAATATTTCTATAATTCCTGTATCAAGTACTGCCCCTTCCTTCGGAGTCCTCTTTAATACAAGTTTTACATATTCATCTTCAATATTGAATCTTATTTCTGTGCCACAACCGAAAAAAGCAGCCCTCTTAGCTTTTTCATTAAGCTCGACCCTTATTCTTTCTGGAATACGGGATAATGCATAAACACCCTCTGCTTTTAATTCATGAACTTCTTCTATATTAAATAACTCTACATTTTTAAAAATCATTTATAATATCTCCTTCAACTTACATGAAGCTCAATTAGAAGAAGCCAGACTTGCATCTGGCTTCTTTTGCTAAAAATTTAAGTTACTTGTTTTTCTTATAATATTCCTGTCCAGCAGTAATAACATCTTGACCGCCTGCTGCCAGCCACTTCTTCTGAAGTTCATCCCAAGCACCGTCAAAGTTGTCGCCCATAATAGCCTTCAACCAACCTTCTCCGAACGCTGATCTTAATTTCCCTTGGTCTCCAAGAACTTTCTCATCAAAAACATTCATTAACGGTGGAGCCATGGCATACTTAGCGTTGGTAGAAAAATAATCTGGGAATGCGCCTGTTGCCATTTCTGATGTAATCATTGGCTGTATGTTCTTAAATGCCTCGTCATAATTATAATTCTTTTCCTTGATCGGGATGTAAGCATATTCAAAATAATTCATCGCACCCCATGCTAGTGGATACAGATAACCATTCTTTTTAGTGTCCCAATCTTTATCAGCTTCCGCTTTATTTTGGGTATAAACGATACGGCCATTTTCTTCTTTAACATCTGTGAAGTGAATCCCCTTAATTCCGAACTCGGTTAGTTCTCTGCCTTCCTTAGTAAGGGTATATTCGATTAGTTCTAAAACCTTCTCTGGATTTTTAGCAGTTTTCGGTATAACGTTCCCTCTCCAGTAACCGCCTGAATGACCTAAGTTAGCAGGTACGCCATTCACACCGTTAAGCGGTGGAAGATAGGCAACCTTAGCATTAGGATTAAGTTGCTTAACCTTATCTACAAATGTGTCAGGCTTAGTGGTAGCAGCTATACCGTATTTCCCTGATGCAAAATCATCCGACTCAGGACCTTGGCCACCATCCGGTTTTAAGCTAAGCCAATCTTTGTTAATAAGATCTTCTTTTACTAACTTTCTAAAGAAAGCAGCCGAATCTTTTCCAGCTTGAGAAGCTTCAAATCGTGTAACGTTTCCATCTGGAAGTTTCACCCAATTATCTGTCCTGCCTGCTATGGCATATGCTCTTTCTATATATTGGCTAAGCATAGTAACGGAAGGATCGGCCATTCCGCCTGCCCTCGTATAAACGCCATAGGTGTCAGCTTTGCCATTCTTATCAGGATCTTTTTCCTTGAAGGCCTTCGCGACGTTATAAAATTCATCGATCGTAGTCGGCATTTTCAAGCCCAAATTATCCAACCAATCTTGACGGATAATAAAACCCCACTGCATGGGAGCAAGTCCCAGCGGCTTGAAATAAGATTTTCCATCTATTTTAAAGCCTTTGTAAACTTCGGAATTCACGATAGCATTAATGTTCGGATACTTGCCGCTTTTCAAATAATTATCATAAGGCAAAATCAAGTCATTCTTGGCCCATTCGATTAATGTCTTGCCGGGGTCAACCGTAGCTAGGTCAAATTGTTCGCCAGAAGCCATCATGAGGTTAAGTTTGTTTGCAAATTGATCGTTGGGAATGCTTACAATTTCAAGCTTAATATTCAATCTTTTCTGCAATTCCAGAAGGATACGATCCTTTGTGGGGTCCTGCTCATTTGCTGCACGCACCCAGCGGATTGGAACTGGTTCAGTCTGTTTTTGCGCGGTTGTTGCAGTTGGTCCGCTCGAATTTTGCGGGCTGCTTCCTGTGTCTTTTTGAGAACATCCGCTTAATGCTGTAGTTGCTAATAGTGACATAGACAAAGCACTGATTATCAAACTCTTTTTCATCTTTTTACCTCTCCCTTTTAATTTTCTTGTTTGAATAATGCCATATATATAATCCACCAAATGTGGAGGATTCCCGCTATTCTTTTACTGCACCCATCATGATTCCTTTGGTAAAGTATTTCTGTATGATTGGATAAATGATAAGCACCGGAATGATTCCAATGAAAATGCAAGCCATTTTAAACTGCTCAATATTCGATCCCGTGGTCATGACCCCTACCTCCGCAGTGACCAAGTCCTGAATAATCATCTGTCGCAATAACACCTGAAGCGGAAACATATCATTTGAATTTATGAATAATATCGCTAAGAAGTAGTCATTCCATAATGCTACTCCGTAAAATAAACTGACAGCAGCAAAAACAGGCATAGATATAGGAATAATAATTTTAAACAGGATTTGGATATCATTATAACCATCAATTTTCGCAGCTTCTTCTAGACTTGGCGGAAGACTGGCAAAATAATTTTTCATAATGATCAGATTATACGATGAGATAGCAGTAGGTAAAACCAACGCCCATATCGTATCTATGAGATGCAGATTTTTGACCAGTACATAAAATGGCACCAATCCGCCGCTAAAAAACATAGTAAATACGATTAAGCGAAATATGATTGCTCTGCCTGGAAGATCCCTTTTGGATAGTGCATAAGCGCCAAAACTGGTGAGGATCATGCTTAATGTTGTTCCAAGTGCCGTTATTTCCACGGATCTAAATAAGGCTTTTACAATTCCTCCAGCGC
This sequence comes from Paenibacillus sp. LjRoot153, assembly GCF_964253085.1. Taxonomy (NCBI): domain Bacteria; kingdom Bacillati; phylum Bacillota; class Bacilli; order Caryophanales; family Paenibacillaceae; genus Paenibacillus; species Paenibacillus sp. LjRoot153. The sequence goes on along the minus strand of NZ_CAXUQH020000001.1, from coordinate 982,226 downwards.
TGCCTAGTGCTCTTTTATACTCTGTCAGACTGAAACTCTTGGGAATCAGGTGATAGGGGTCTGATAAATATACTTCTTGCGTGGAAAATGATATAACCAAGAGTCTCCACAGTGGTAGTATTATGATAAGGGCTGATAGACCGAGCATTAGATATATGATCGTATCAGTCAATGAAAACCTTTTTTGTAAATACATGATTTAAACTCCCCCCTATGTTAATAGACACTCTCTTGACCAAATGCCTTTACAATCCTGTTTGCAATTATTAGCAAAACTGCGCATATAACAGACTTAAGCAAACCTGCCGCTGCTGCGTAACTGAATTTGTTACCTCCCATAGAGGTTCTGTAAATGTAGGTATCCAGAATGTCGCCTGTTGCATACACCATTGGATTGTAGAAGTTATATACTTGGTCAAATCCCCACGTCAACACCTTGCCGATAATTAAGATAAACATGATAAATATTACGTTACGAATGCCGGGTATTGTAACATGCCTAACAAGTGACCATCTTCCGGCTCCATCTATGACAGCTGCTTCATAATGTTCTGAATTGATGCTTGCCATGGCCGCGATATAGATGACAGTGGCAAATCCCGACTCTTTCCAGATATCCGTTAAAATCAACACCGGCCTAAACATTTCCGGTCTTGTCAGCAGATCAGAAGCATGGCCATTAGTCATTGCTGCAAGAAGCCCAGTCTCCGGACTAAAAAATGTGATGAATATGGATGCAACGATAACCCACGAAATAAAATGCGGTAAATAGATAATCGTTTGAACCGCTTTACGGAATTTGAGATGCCTTACTTCGTTTAGAAGCAATGCAATAATGATCGGTACTGGAAATGCTGTGAGTAGACGGTAAACCGCAATGATTACGGTATTCCAAAATGCCCGCCAGAAATCTTCTTCACCAAATAATTCTTTAAAATGTTTCAATCCGACAAATGGGCTGTGAAAAAATCCTTTGCTCATGGTATAGTCCTGAAAAGCCATGGTAATTCCATACATCGGGACATAACAGAAAATCGCATACCATATGAGCACAGGGATAAGCATGAGATACATATATTTATATCTTAAAATATGTTTCAGATTTTTATTAAAACCTGGCTTTGAATTCTTCTTAATAAACAGTTCGGAGGTTTTTATTACTTCAGCATCCATATTTCTTCTCCTTAACATTTTCGTATTGGATATCCATTAGTAGTACTACTAGTGTTAATTATAAAGCGTTTACAAATAATGAGTATGACTCAAACATAACATTTGCTCCGTTTTTTTAACCTCTTTCTGCAACGAAAAAAAAACAGCAAAGCTACTTATAATAAGTAACCTTGCTGCTGCGCGATGAGTGGGAAATACATGTTGACCGTAGTCCCTTTTCCTAAAGTGCTCTCTACGTCAATTCCGTATGCTTCTCCAAAATATAGCTTAATACGTTCATGCACATTGGTGATCCCGATGCTCTCGCCTTTCGTTTTCCCTTCGAGTGTCGCCTTGATTTCCATCAGCTTGGTTTCTGTAATCCCTACACCATCGTCACTGACGGTGATTTGCAGTCTATCCTTCATTTTTCGCACGTCGATGACGATGGTGCCGCCATGTTCGGTTACCTCCAGACCATGGTAGATGGCATTTTCCACGATCGGCTGCAGCGTTAGCTTCAGTACCGGAATTTCCAACATATCGTCACTCACGTCATAACGAAGCTTAATTTTATCCCCGAACCTCATTTGCAGGATATCCACGTAGGTTTTCACATGATCGATTTCCTCGCTTAACTTCACTACCTTTTCTCCCCGAGTAATACTAGTCTTAAACAAGGCGATAAGCAATTTGATCATTTTCTCTGTTCGGGGATCCTTCGCAAAAGCCATATATTGCGCTGTTTTTAAGGTGTTGTACAGGAAATGAGGATTGATCTGTGACTGTAGAAGGTTTAATTCATATTCCTTGGCCTTCAGTTCAGCATCTTTTACCATTACATCGGATATAAATTTTTCTTCAATAAGTAGATTAATACGCTCCAACATCTCATTAAAGCTATTGCCTAATTCATAGATTTCATCAACCGAAGTACTCTTAAAACGCGCTTGGAGGTTGCCTCTTTTCACGTTTCTTACCGTTTTGAGCAAGGAGGAGATGTTCATTAAAAGGATAGATGAAAATCCATACGAGAACCCAACGGTTATGAAAATGAGTCCAAAAAGAACCACTAAACTGTAAATCAGAATGTATTCATTCTCATTAAAGTTCTTTAATAGGAAGACTAAACTCCACCCATTTTCTTCAAAGAACTTCGAAATCACGAGGAAATTGTTACCGCCTTCTCGGAAGGATACCCTTTCATTCGCATCAAAGGACGGTTGATTGTTTTGCAATACCTCCGATAAGCTTGTCTTTTGACTTCGGCCGATATCACTGAATATATCTTTGCCTGAAGGATCAACAAGATATACATCTAGGTAGCTATATTTTGTAAACACATTCAGCATCTTCTCGATATCTTCCCCATTGAAATCGACCAAAATAAACCCTAACAGCTTGCCTGCCTCAATGCCGTCTGCCACACCTCTAATTTGCATGCCGACACGGATACCTTTCTTATTAAAAGGGGAATCCGTATAGCTTCGCCATAATAGCTTGCTAAAATGGTCTCGTACATAATCCAAATCTGATTTGGCATCGGGGCGCAACATAAAGGGTCTTCCGTAAGTAGAGGAATAGACCAAACGTTCATTTGCGTTATAAAGAGTAATATTAGATATGCCTTTATCAAATAAATTTCGGGTCAGAATAATATTATTCATCGCATCCCGAATTTCTTCGTCTACGTCTTTGGAAATGCTAGTATCCAGAAGCTTTTGAACCTTATCGTTGAAGGAAGAAGTCTCGATGGTCATCCTCCGATAGTTACTATATACAAAATCCATCTGTTGATAGAGAATTTGAGCACTGTACTCAAAGACAGACCCTACCTTACTTTCAACAGTGTTCTTCGCCGATACGTATGAGCTACCTGTGATTAATACAACGGGAATCGTGACGATGGCAGCGTTCAACAAAAGCAGTGTCAGTTTGAAGCTGATTCTCCTCTTCGACAAGGCCATTGGTTTATTTTCAAGGTTGTTGTGATTAAGTAGGCTGATTTGCTGCTCCATATGTTTAATGGGCTTAACAATTTTTTTACTTGTAATCGCGAGCGCGAGGATCGATATAATTAGGCATATTAACCCTACCCGAATATTCAAATGCAGATTGTTCGCAATAGATTTCTGCAGCTTATCAAAGGTAAACGTATTTGTAATCGTCCAGCCTTCAAAGTTGAGCGAGTTTTTAAATGAATATTTTTGATCCGTTAATTCGCCTGCATGTGGAATGTTGGAAACCTCAGCAGAGTTCCCCGTATGATCCGTAATAAAAATTCCATTCCCTGCAAACTGCATCTCCTCAATAAGCTTGGTACTGAACACGACAACCATATGTGCCTTGATTTCATTGGTATATGGTTCAAATATAGGACTTATAATCGCTAATCTTTCGTAGTTCCCCTCTGTATACCGATCAAGGAAAAACTGACTTTCCTCGTTTTGTATGGATGGTTTCTTTAATGTGTTATAGAACGCTGCAGAACCGTACTTGTCATAGTCTTTTCCTACCGAATTATTAGCCTTGATAAAAATATTTCTATTCGTATCAACAACAAGTATGGAATCGACTTTATCATTCGTCAAAATGAGATTTTTCAGAAACTCCTCATAATCCTTTTGCGCTTTGATGAGTTGATAAGGGTCTAATTCATCAGAAGAGATAATCCGATCAAAATACTCATTCTTCATCGACAAACTAACTGTATTGGCGATTTCCGCCAAATACGTATTCGCCTTTTCGACAGCAGCGCCTGTAGCTATTTCATTAACACGTTCAAACTGAAACAAAATAAATCGATTTGTGACCCAATTACAAGTAAGAGTAGTTAAGGCGATTGCAATCACGGAGAAGATAATACCGGTTAACATAATTTTCTTCTGCAGTGACTTTTTAAAGTTAAATGGTATCATATAGACTCCTCATCAGCTTTAGGTTACCCTTTGTATTGTTCTCTATATTCCAATGGTGTAAGTCCTGTCACATTTCTGAAAAGTTCACTAAAATAACGGGGCTTCTCATATCCAACCAACGTTGATATTTCATATACTTTATAGTTAATATCCTTTAATAATCGTTTGGCTTCCTCCATCCGTGCTTCCGTAAGGATATATTTAAAGGTATTTCCCAAATCCTTACTGAAAAGTCTGGACAGATGCACAGGATGCACATTGACATACCTTGCTAATTCCTCAAGACTAATTTGTTCTGCATAATTTTTCTTAATATAGGCCAGCGCTTCATCCACAATCCTTCTATTTTTCATCGTATTCTCTTCATTAATTAATTCAAATGCCTCCATGGTAAACGCTTCCAGTTTCTTGAAAATCATCCCAAGCGTATCACAATAGCTAATTTCCTTCATGAGATAGTTCGTTCTCTCTAAAAACACATCTGATTTCTTTCCCATTTCCCCTAAAGCGTTGAATATAGCGAGAACTAATTTAACAGCAAAACCTGAAATCCTATCCAAATCCGTTAATTTGGACGCGATCCATTCATTTTTCAATGCTTCTAGGTATTCAATCAATTGGGCATGCGCTTTACCATTCACGAGCTGCATGATTTCTTTCATCAGCTTCTCTTCTTCCGCGAACGTAAGTATACGCTTGCCGTTAGGATCTAGTTCCCTATACGTAATCAGACGATTGCCCGTGTAAGGTGAGTTTAGGAAGGACTCCTTTAGACTCATAAAGGAATTACAAAGCTCTTGCACATTAGCTGACGTACTTCCGATCACACAAGAAATATCCAGGCATTCTTCTTCATTTTTCTTAAACATGCCTAGCTCTTCCTTTAAATTCCCGTAGAACTCCGTAACCGTTTGCACAAAGCTGTGTTCCGAAACAGTTCCTAACAAGATGAACATGTCATTGAGTGAAATAACCATGCCCTTATTTGGAATTTCGAGCTGTTCATATAGATAGACTCGGATGAATTCATGAATACTGCGTACGCGATGTGCTCCGGAACAATAGGCCATATGCTTATACTCATCCATCCGGATCAAAGCAAGGGGATATTCTTTATGGTCGAAATGAACACTCATACTGGCAGGACTTTCAATCATGTTTTTAAAAAATGACTCCCGCTGCCGCCAGAAATCTTCGCTATCTATTCTGATTTGATTTTCTTTATCCAGTACGTCTCTAAGCTTCGCAAAATGAGTAACAATTTCATCTTCCCCATCAGACTTTAGAATGTAGCCGTAAATCCCGCACTCTAAGCCTTTCCTTGCATAGTCAAATTCATTGAAAGCGCTGAATAGCGTTACCTTCGTCCTCGGGTATCTGCTTTTGACTTCCATTGCCAATTCAAGACCATTCAATACTGGCATACGGATATCAGTTAGAATCGCATCTACTTCTGTTTTATCTAGAAATTCCAGTGCTTTATATCCATTTTCGCATACCCCAGCTATTTCAAATCCTAGTGAATTCCAATCAATAATGGATGGCAGCACTGTCCTGAAAATGGCTTCATCTTCAACAATAAGCAGCTTGTACAAGCCATTCACCTCCTGAATATTTCAAATTATGTTCAGTACACCTATTGTAGCACGGAAGTGGGGTCGACAGATGTCGACCCCAGTGTACTTCTTATTCATCAGTTGGATCTCTCTGAAAACGGCTAACTTGACAAACCCTGAATTTCTTGGGAGCTTAAAGACCTTTCATACACACGCACTTCATCGATCATGCCATCCCAGTAACGTGTCGTTCCATTCTTATCTTTCCCTATGGTAAGACCGTTAGAGGCACTCGAAACGTCGGGTACGTTGCTTGTATAGATGCCCTTCATTTCTATGCCATTCACATAAATTCGAATGATCAGATCTTCTCGCGTCACTGCGATGTGCGTCCATGCTCCAGCTGACAGCGCGACAGCATCCGTTGACACATAATTGCCGGTAGGCGCTGATGTGCCATCAATTTGGAAAGCTAGTTTACCCGCTTCCATACGAACCCACCATGACGGTACAGCCGTACCCACATCCCCATACCAGAAGATGAACTTCGTTCCAGACACCGTATCCGGTTTCACCCATGCAGACGCCGTAAAGTCGCCTTTGCCAAACTGCAGGCTATTCTTGTTGCCAGCATCTACATAATCATTGGAGGCATCCAGTAGCAGCCCATTGTTTACCTTACCGGTCGACCATGCCGCGCCATTGTACACCGTTCCCGAATTTCCATTGCCAGACGCATCAGCAGCGGCAGTACCGCTTGTTTCATCGAATTTCAAGTAGGCCACAGGAGCTGAACTTGGCAGTTCGGTGTACAGCCTAGTGGATTCTACATGAGCATTCACCGCATCCGTGCTTGTGCCAAGCACCCAATGCGTCACAACATCGCTATAGTTGCCAGACTGCATGGCGAATTTCCCCTGGAAGACACCGTCCATATACACTTCAGCATATCCATAATTGACTCTTACCTTCCATGCATGCCAGCTGCTATTCACATTCACGGCTTTCACACGCGTCCAGACACCGTAATCGGTTATGGCATAGATGCCGTCCGTCCTGAAATCCAGCATCAGTCTGTATTTCCCATCCCCGATCTTCGTACCCAAGGATGCAGGATGTGGGCTGACCCCTATAGTCCCCGTGCTGAAATCATCGATTTTTGCCTTGAACTCAAGGGTGTAGGATTGCGGAATACTAAGATCTGTCCTGCTCACAGATGAATTGGTGCTTGTGTTGCTGGATAGGTTAAGCTGTCCCGCTGGGCTAATGATCGCAGTGCCAGCTGTCGTCCAAGCTGGAAGGCTGTTCCACTGCTCATCGAGATTGACAGATGCGACATCCCATGTCACAGGCGTATCTGTGTACAGCTTGGAATATTCGACATGGGCATTTACCGCATCCGTGCTAGTGCCTACAACCCAGTGCTGCAAGACATCACCATAGTTGCCAGATTGCATCGCGAATTTACCCTGAGATACGCCGTCCATGAAGACTTCGGCAACCCCATGGTTCACAACAGCTTTCCATGTATACCAGCCGCTCGTAAGTGTTACGGCTTTAATTTGCGTCCATTCACCCAAATTCGTTATCGCATAGATGCCATCCGATCTGAAATCTAGCATCAGCCGATATTTCCCATCCCCGATCTTGGTGCCCAAGGAAGTTGGATATGGACTGACCCCCATCGTTCCATTGCTGAAGTCATCGACTTTCGCCTTAAACTCAAGCGTGTAAGATTGTGGGATACTAATATCAAATCGGTTAACCGATGAGGTGGTGCTATTATTACTAGACAAGTTCAGCTGTCCCGCAGGGCTGATTACCGCAGTTCCAGCTGTATTCCAGGCTGACAAGCTGCTCCATTGCTCATCCACATTCACTGTCGGGATAGAAGGATATGTTGGCGCTGTTCCTGATAACGGATCTAGACTCTGTTCGCCATCGGTTAGCCACTCCAAATTAAACCTAGCCAGAACCATATAATGATATTTGAGCGTGCCATTCCATTTTTCATAAAAGCAATAGATCGTCTCTTTATCATTACTGACGGCGAGGTCGGAGTAGGCTGCACCTGTCGGACTTATCACCTTGGAGTAGGTCCAGCTATCTCCCTCATCCATGGACATTTTCACCGTCAAATTCGATCGATCACTCGGGTTATTCGTATTGGTAAACAGAAGTCTGTTGTTATAGTAGTCGTGCTGATCGGTAAAACGTAAAATGCTGCCATAGTCATTCGGGTCATTCAATTCACTGTCCAAAACTGGCGTAGTCCATCCGCTGTTCCCATTGGGACTTGTTGCGACAGAACGCAGCGGGGAAACCTTCGTGCTATTTCGCATATTGAGCATGACGGAACCGTTATACAACTGCACGGAGGTGGTTTCATTCGGACTTGGAATATCCGGTGTATCCCAGATGATTTCACCTCTGTTCCAAGTAGCTCCGCCGTCATCACTGTAAATGGTGGAAACAACGCCAGGTGCATGGCTTGTGTTCAATGTAAGCCAGACAGGGACAAGCAGCCTTCCATTGTCCAGTTGAATTCCATGTCCGGGTCCTGTGGCAAAAGCTGCCCAATTAAACTCTGATTTATACTGATTAAAGACAGAGGTTATTTCCACTGGTGTGGACCAAGTGGCACCGTGATCTGTACTCTTCATGTAAAAAGCCTGATTATACTCCTTACAGTATAGGAAGTGTACAGTGCCATTGTTCTTCTCAGCAATCATGACGGGATTGTTGATCGTATTAGCGGTAGTCACGCCATCCACCAGCTTAACTCGGGACTGCCACGTATTTCCCCCATCTGTACTTCTTCGCATATAAATATCGATATCCGCCCAGTCGGATGTCGTCTTCCTTGCCTCGGCGTAAGTAATAACAGTCCCGTTACTGGTAACGACTACACCTGGTATGCGGTACTGGGTATATCCATCCACCGTCGATTCGTAAAGAATCGTTTCATCATAAAAGGACGCAGCGGCGTTCGCCACATTCCTCGAATGGAAGGGGACTACGACTGCAATTAATATTGCTGCTAATAACAGGACGAACATCTTGCTTATATTGCTTTTTGACATTTTTACACGCTCCTTTAATTACGAATTGTCTTAGACCGTAATCGTCATTGTGAGTGGGTCTATGCACATGGCATTGAACACCTATCACCTCCCTCCGTTGATAAAAGCCGAAAGTAAGCGATTTCAAAAAGCGGCGATGTCAGTATTGTAGCTCGCCTAGCTCCTACTTATATTTCATTTCTTTATAAATTCTATCATTTCTTTAGGAAACAGTAGGCCGAATATAAAAACGGGATTCGCAGTCGCAGATCCCGTTTCAATAATGGAGTTCACTGATATAAGACATTCCTCGCCGTTGCCCATGACCGTGAAAAATGCAAAAAAGCATCTTTTTATATCTAACTAAACGCTCTATTCGAGATTAGTGCAATTGTGCAACAATTTCTGCTGTCACTTCTCATTTGCACCATTTCGGTATACATAGTTGCACTTTCGCACTAATTTACTTAATTTCTGGTTGGTGCAAACGATTGTTCATAGTGCAAATTAAAAAAAGAGCAGTCGCCGGCTTAGGCGATCTACTCTCATAACATCAGCGCAATGCAGGCAATGTAATGGTGAACGTAGTCCCCATGCCTACCTTGCTTTCCAATTGAATCGTTCCATCATGACTTTCAATGATTTGAAAGCAAACCATTAGACCGATACCTGCCCCTTTTTCTTTCGTTGTATAAAAGGGTTCACCAATCTTGTTCATGATCTCGCTTGGAATACCGCTTCCTTGATCAATAACCAGAACTTGAATAGTATCTCTAACTTCCTTGATTTTAAGAATAATAGACCCACCATTTTTCATCGCGTCAATTGCGTTTTTTATCAAATTAATAAAAACTTGCTTAATCTTCGTGTTTTCGCAGCTTATGTATAGTTCCTCGCTATTTGATTGCACAATTATTTCAATATTCTCCATGTTTGCTTGCGGAGTAAGTAATATTTTCACTTCATCTATGATTTGAATAAGGTTATGCGTTCTACGGTTATCAGAGTGAGGCTTGGCTAAGGTTAATAGTTCGCTTGCTATCTGCTCGATTCGAGAAAGCTCTTCTTCGATAATTTGATAGTACATGTCTTTTCTCTCATCTGTTTTCTTTAACATTGAAAAAAAGCCCTTAATGGCAGTAAGCGGGTTTCGTAATTCATGGGCAATACCTGCAGCAAGCTCACCTGCAACATTCAACTTCTCTGAACGGATGATTAGATTTTCATTTTCTTTCTCATGAGTAATATCTACAAAGGAATGGAGAATTGCTGTCTCCCCTTCAAATATCATATCAATGGATTGGACTAGGTAGTATATTTTCTTGCCATTATTAACACTACATTGATGTTGTTGGACCCTCCTGTTATCTGAAACAACCGCATCTTTATCATACTTTTCAAAAAATTGATGCAAGTGTTCCCCTTCCACACTATTCCGTGTGGCAATCGGGAATTGTTTCTGTGCTAAACGGTTCAGGAAAAGAATACTAGCTTTCCTCCTAATGATGACAGGAATGGGCATTTGATCAATAATGGTTCGAACCTTTTGCTCACTTTGTACAATCAAATTATTCTCAACGGTTAATTGATCGTTTCGATCTCTTAGTTCACTATTTTGCTTTTCTAACCTTTGCAATCGCTCTAACTCTTCGCCAGATGGAATTTTAAAATTGTCTCTATTATAGAGAGGTGATAAACAATATTCGCTATCTGTCATAAAGTAATTATGTGTCTTCATTAACTCGTTCTGGAGATAAGCAGGTGTGGTCAAGCCATTATAAACACAGACTGAAATCAAGCCCGTTAGAGCAATGAAATTATCACTGTTGCGTTCAAAAGTTCGAAGACTTTCTAAAAGAAAATGATGCTCCATCAAAGGAACTTTTCCCCAAGTACGTATTTTACAGTTTTTTTCAAAATACGGTTGAAGCAGGTCAATTAACATCCCAGCTCTATCAGCGTCAAATTGATCTCCCGCAAAATATGCGTGCGTACTATCCGCAAAAATTAGGTTTTGGAAGTGATTGTCCGTAAAACCTTTTGATCTCAATTCAACCTTCATTTTATCAATCAAATTTTCCGTATCAACGAATAAGATAACTTCATTTTTTACTAATCCTTCAATGATGAAACTGACTGCATTACCTATATATTGATCGATTTCATTAAAGACGTAGAGAATATGAGCTCCAGTTCCTTGTATAGCATGATAATTTGTTAATTTAGTTATCGTATGTAATTCATGCATGTATAATCCCCTCACTACCGTTTGACTGTCTCTATCTAGGTAAGTGCCAGCTCTCTGTTTAATAAAAATTCTATAGCCACTATATAAATCCCTTTAATCCCCGTTTTAAAGCCAAGAGTTATTCAACTCTTCTGTTCGTTAGTTTAGCGAAGTCGAACTCCCCCTAATACGAAAAAAACCTAAAACCGATGGGTTTTAGGCAAAATAAGACGTTTTTTAGTTTCATTCAAACAAATCGCGATGAATCTTTACAACCAGCTTCACTAAAGGAACGACACCCTCTGGATGACAGTTCGGACGGTGAACTTCTCCGGGCCAGTATATACTGAAATCACCCGGTCGAAGCAGGATACGCGACTCCTTGTCAACTTGCTCATACAGCGCATAATCGCTCTCTGCCAAGCGATCTTCCACGCTGCTATTGTTGCTAGAAGCAGCAGCGAAGCCCTGCCACTCTTCCCCTCCCACCACGAGATGAATGTCAGCATACTGCGCATGCTTCTCAGCAAGTCGTTCCTCGAATGGACTTGTCACTGGACATTGCTTCATCACATACATTCGCTTCCCGTCGATCTCAAGCAAAGACGGCATGTCAGCGACATTCAAATGGGTGATATATTTCAGCGCTCGACGCACGACATCACTGTACTGACTCCTGTTGTACTCCCAATTGCTAATCGTATCGAAAATCAAAGCAGCCCCTCCTAACGCTCGGCGCTCGCAACGAGTCGGTGACGACGCAATACGTCGCTCTGCGCGTAATAGGACTCCATCCGTTCACGCTCTTCCGTCGTAAATTGTTTCAAAGGCTGCCGGACGGTCGGTGTCGTGAAGACGCCTTGGAGATATAACATATATTTCTCATAGGCGATCACATCGAACTGAATCATATGTGCGATTAAGTCATTCGCTTCCGCTTGCATCGAATGCAAAGAAGCCATAGCCGGACGCTCCTCCGACGAGATGATCTCGAACATCCCTGCAAATAAAGCAGGCATCATATTGAACGTACTGCCGATGGCTCCATCCGCACCCGCGTATGCACCGCCGGTATATACTTCATCGTGTCCGTTATAGATGAGGAAGTCTTGCCCGCATCTCGCGCGAATTTGCTGCATTTCAAACAGATTCAGCGATGTAAATTTAACGCCAATGCATTGCGGGTTGCGACTCATCTCTTCGTAGAAGTCCATTGATAAGTTAACGCCCGTCGCACCAGGGAAGTGATACACAATCATCGGCAGTGACACTGCTGCCATAATCGCTTCATAATGCTCGCGTATTTCTTTCATCGAAACTTTATAATAAAACGGAACGACCGCAGACACGGCATGAACGCCTTGGCGTTCAGCATGCTTAGCCAGCTTGATCGATTCTCTTGTACTGATGTTACCCACATGTGCAATGATGGTGACGCGTCCTGCCGCTGCCTTAACAACCGCTTCCAACACCTGTTGGCGCTCTTCAGTAGTCAAAATAAATCCTTCACCCGTACTTCCACCTACGTAAAATCCTTGGATACCTTGTCCGATTTGATGCTCAACCAGACGGTCCAGAGACTGAAAATCAATGTCACCGTTCTCAAACATCGGAGTCAGTAGTGCTGTAAAAATGCCGCGAAACGCATCGCGATTTGTGATTGTCTTGTTCATGTTGTTCGTTCACTCCTTTGCGCTGCTTGCGCACAATTTAGTTAAGTAATGCCTGTATTGTAGCTCGAAGGATAGCTGCTCATATTTCATTTTTTTATAAATCCTTTCATTTCTTTACGAAATCGGAACAGCTATAATAGAGCTACAAAGGTCTGGAGGTGAAGTCGAAACATCATGTACCCACAATACCTTTTCGAATACCCCAATATCGACTCTGATTTTCCTTTTCATATGAAAAAGAAGTGGTACACCTCGGTCCCCTCCCATCGTCACGATTTTATTGAGTTTTCGCTGGTACTTGCAGGCAAAGGCAAAGAACGGATAAACGGCATCGAGCATGATATGCGTCCTGGTACGATTGTTTTGTTGCTTCCGTATCAGATTCACGAGTACCGAGCCGACATTGACGAGAAACTGTTGATGTACATTTGCAATTTTGACATGAAACTAATTACTGCTGGACCCGAATCCGCTTGGGGTTTGCATGATCTGTTCCTCGGCCTCGGCAGCTCTCAACCCGCTTATATTCAATTACAGGGCGAAGCTTACGAGGAATGCCTACGACTGTGGGAACGGATATACAAGGAACACAATTCGTCGTTACCCTGGAAGCCCATCATGCTCAAAGCTCTGTTGCTGGAAGCCTTGTCGTTATTTGTCCGAAGCAGAGATAGCCACGAAACAACACGGTCTGAGAAGCAGACTTCTGTTTCTTCGAAAAGTATTTGGTCCATTGTACAGTACGTATACGACCATTACTTGGAGCCTTTATCCTTAACGTCACTAGCCGAAAGGTTTCACATTCACCCGACTCAGCTGAGTACGCATTTCGGGGAATCCTTTGGCATCCATTTTGTCGATTTTCTCCACGAGCTTCGCATTCGTCATGCTTGCAGCCTATTGATTTCCTCTGATCTCCCCATCTCACAAGTAGCGTATGAATCGGGATTTTCCTCTTATCCCACGTTCTCACGTACGTTCTTGCGTATTAAAGGGCTGACACCGAGCGAGTATCGGAAGCGGAAGTAATAAATGAGGAAGCGGAGTGAGGGGTATAAAATGAAACGAGGAACACGCTGCACTCTGGACATTCCTAAATTAGAAATGGATTAGAACGTAAAAAAGCCCAAGACAGATGTCTTGGACTTCTTACGCAGTATTTCTACGCCACGTTAAGTTACGGAACCTGGTTCCGTAACTTAACGTATCTGACTTTAACCCAGCGAGCATCACGATGCCTACCCGGCATGGCGAATCGTAAAGTGCATCCGATTTGCTTCGCCTGGCACATACATATAGACGAGCTCCAAATACCCCTCCCGCGTGGCGATGGATGGCTCCGGCGCTTCCGCTTCTACAGCAAGGACAATGCCTGGTTGTTTCCACAAGGATGGCGTCAAGCCTGCGGGATCCAGCCCGGATCCTCTGAACTCGAATAGCAATTCAATCGGCTGCTCCGCCGTAAAATGCACATCAATTTGCAGTCCATCCTGATCTGCCTTGGCATTATACCTGATCCCTCTCATGTGCTTACTCCAGTGACCGCCCACCTCACGGCGCACAAGCCTTACCGAGTAGACCTCGCCGTCTTCTCCATGCCAATGCACGGTAGCTGGATGCAACTGACCACTTGTGTTCTCACTTCCCGACAGGCCGCCCATCATGTAGCTCTCAGTAATCCATGCCGTAGCGGTACAGAGAGGTGTATTCTCTCCGGGCTTATTTCGCTCACATAGCTCGCGGAATTGCTTCGTCACTTGTCTCGATTCACTTTGCTTAACGAGCTTTGGCTGTACATGACTAGGCGCTCCTCCACTGACATAAATCAATAACGGATCCAGCTCCTCATCATCGCCATTTTCAACCATATGCTCATAGCCCGCTCCCAGAGCGAGATACAGATGCGCGCCTAACGAGCTGTGATGCAGCATTTCCATTTCATAGGCACGTGTATAGGGACCTGACAGATTTTCGAGATTCGGGTTATAAAATAACGCAATATTTTCCCATAGCCCTTGCAGCACTTGGTTACCGACTTCATGCATAGCAGCCGATTTGCCGAATGCACGCCATAGGCCCAACGCCGTCAAATCCACCGCATAATAGGTCGTTGAATTAAACTCCGCAAAAGAGTCAAACTCACTAAAATGCGACCGAAATTTGAGAATTTCCTTTTGCGCATGCTGGGTCCAAGCCCCATGCCCAAAGCGATCCCCGAAGAAATCAACGATGAATATATGCATGACCTCAATATTCGTATTCATCGGAATCGCATCAGACAGACGCCGAGCAATCGAGGCGCTCACTGTTTTCTCCATCGCCTCATCTATCTGTGCTACAAGCTCAGGAGACAGCTTCTCCTCGAACAGCGCCAGAATCGCTCCGAACGAACAGCCAATGAACTCACGCCAGTTCGGATCATAGCTTGCCCATACCCGAGGGAGCACGCGATCTACGGCATTCCGGAATTGCTCTTGTACACCGTCCCCCTGGCCCATCATCTTCTCCAGCTCAGCGCCAATACGTGTCAACGTTTCTTCTAGGAAAAATGCGAAGCCCGGCTTATCCATCTGTTGCCAAGGATAATTTCCGTTCGGCGGATCCAGGTCCTTGTCTGTGCGACGGAAGGTGCCGTGGTAAATTTCCTCTGGCGCATCCAATTGCAAGCGAATGATGCTGCTAATGAGGTCGCTTGCCCGCTCCACATCCCCTGTTTGATCCCGCAGCAGAAGTCCGAACGCATAATGCGAGCTAGCGCGAGTGTCATATTTATGAGCGAAATTGCGAAGCAATCTCGTATCCCCGTCATAGCGAGCGTCACACCCTGTAAGATAGTGCCGCAGTGCGAAAGTCTGTTCCTCGTTCAATTGGATCTGTGCCATCCTTCTTCCAACTCCTTTTATGTGCGACTACCCTTTGTTTTCGATTATACCTTGTATGTAAACATTGTTGGAGTGAGAAATTACGTCATATGCAAAAAGCCCTCAACTGCCAGCATTACGCTAGCGTTAAGGGACTTCCTGCTATTTTCTCGATCTATTATCGTTGTCACCTTGCCGATTCAATCTTCATTCCTGTATACTTTGGCTGTAGCGAGCGCCTACTATCCCACGCCTTGGAGAGGAAGTGACCCTGATGCCCTATGTTCAGAATAATATCGGTATGAACATTTTCCCGCTTTATTTTACCTATCAGCGACAAACGATCGGAACCGAACAGTATCAGGGTACGTTCCACGCCCATCAAGGCATTGAAATCCTAATCGTTCACGAGGGCCATGGCACGCTCATTGTAGATCAGAAGAGCTATGAAGTAACTTCCGGTATGCTATGTGTCTTTCAGCCCTATCAGCTGCACCATATTCAAATGGACCCCGAGAAGCCATTCGTGCGCTCTATCGTTCATTATGAGCCGTCCCTATACGAATCCTATTTCGAGCAATGGCCGAAATTGTTGGCTTTTTTCAAACATATGCATACAAGCAAGCTGCACGCTCCTTGCCTTTACGAGCTAAGAGAGACGGACCAGTTTCATCTGCTTTTCGAAAGCCTGAATAAGAAGCTTCCTTTTTTAGGCAAGCAAGACGAGCTGGAAGAGTATTCCCTCTTTCTAATCGCTTTCTTCCGCAGCTTCATGCCTTTGTGGGAGCAGCGCGAAGGTCAGATCCACTCTGGCACAACACGTAAATCCCATCAAGCCGAGCGTATCCTCAGCTGGCTGGAGGAGCATTATACCGAGCCGCTGCGATTGGAGACGATGTCCGCTGATCTGCATCTCTCTCCTTACCACTTGTCCCATCTGTTCACCGAGTGTACCGGCACCAGCATTTCTGATTATGTGACAGCACGGCGGCTTCAGCAAGCGGTAAAGCTGCTAACATCGACGGATCAGACAGTCGCTCGCATCGGCGAAGCGATAGGTGTGACGAATTGCTCGTACTTTTGCAAAATGTTCAAAAGCCAAATCGGCGTGACGCCACATCAATATCGCAAGCAATGGCAGAAACGGCCAAATGCATCGGTTACTCGCCTGTCGTAATCATCATCGCATCGCGCTGTGCGATAAGGCACAGCTCCGCTGCTTTAAAGGTATGCTCCTGCGTCATCGCGACTTCCGTACGATTCAAGCAATCAAGGATCAACTGTCCAAAGTAAGGATAACCGACTTGGCCGCTGACGGCGAAATGCTGCTCTCCATCCTTATTCACAAGGTACACGTGATTACTCGTCTGTTCTCTGGCGATATCGACATATTTGCGAAGTTCAATATATCCATCACTCCCCAGAATCGTCATACGGCCATCCCCCCATGTACTTAAGCCGTCCGGCGTCATCCAATCCACTCGGAAATAGCCCGTTGCACCATTGTCACCGACCAACGTAGCATCCCCAAAATCCTCAAAATTTGGATACTGCGGATAATTGTAGTTTGCTACTTTACTGTGTACAACCTTCGCATCTTTTGCCCCCGTAAAATACAGGAACTGCTCGATCTGATGACTCCCAATGTCACACAGAATGCCGCCAAATTTCTCCTTCTCAAAAAACCAATCCGGTCTACTCGACAAACTAATGCGATGCGGCCCTAATCCAATCACTTGATGAACGCGACCGATCGCGCCTTGTTCAATTAGTTGCCCCGCGTAAATGGCGCTTTCCACGTGCAGACGCTCGCTGTAATAAACCGCATATTTCTGTCCAGTTTCCGCTACCTTGGCACGAGCTGCTTCGAGCTGCGCAAGTGTCGTAAACGGTGCTTTATCCGTAAAGTAATCCTTCCCGCTATCCATTACGCGCAGTCCGAGAGGACCACGATCGGAAGGAATCGCTGCAGCTGCCACAAGCTTGACTTCTGCATCCTGCAGAATTTCCTCTAGCGAGCTTGCCGCACGTACGCCAGGGTATGTACTCAGAAATTTGTCCACCTTGGCTGGGTCCGGATCATACACCCATTTCAATTCCCCGCCTGCTTCCCGCAGACCGTTGCACATCCCATATATATGACCATGATCCAACGCCGCCGCTGCGAAAATAAACTCCCCTGGCTGACATACCGTTTGAAAACTCCCTTGTGGAGCGTAATTCATACCATCACTTTTTTGCATCATCGTCTGTCTCCTCTATTGTTATTTAAATGAACTTCCTGTAGTAATCGTCTGTGGCGCGAAATTTTCGATGGACGTGTTCTTCTCATAAAAATGGGTCGCATTCGCCTGCACGCCGCTTCTCGTATAGAATGCGTCTTCCGCGCCAAGTGGAAATTTCACAAGCTCGCCTGTGCTCGCTGATTTGTAAATCCCCGTGATCAGCTCCAAAGTTTGACGGCCGCTAATCCCATCGATCAGCACAGGAGCACCAGTCTCAATCGCCGTTAACACATTATCGATTTGACCTGCATGACCCTCATACTTTACTTCCGGCAAGCTGCTGTACAACGTTTCAAGCTCTTCCTCCAGCTCCTTGTTCGGCTCTGGGAAACCATTCGACGTCGAGTTCGACGCCTTCACCTTCCATGGCGCAGATACGCGTGCCTTCGATCCTTGGAAAATCAACTGCTGTTCCTCGCCATGATGAACGACTGAGCTCGTGATTTGACCTAAGGAACCATTGGCGAAGCGAAGCATTCCTATTGAAAGATCCTCAACTTCAGCGTTATCATGCGACACATTGCTCATGAACGCTTGCACTTCCGTCGGGCTGCCCATCATCCAGAGCAGGGCATCGATATGATGCACCGCATGGTTCAGCGTCGGACCGCCACCTTCCTTCTCCCACGTGCCGCGCCACCAGAGATCATAGTAGCAATGGCCGCGCCACCAGAAGGAATCCACTTGGACATGGACGACTTTGCCCATGAGGCCGCTTTCCAGCACGGATTTCATTTTCATCATCGGCGTCTTGAAGCGGTTCTGCGCCACAACAGACAGAAGTTTACCCGTCCGCTGCGCAGCCGCATTCATTAGGTCGCACTCCTCAAGTGAGGAAGCCATCGGTTTTTCCACCATGACATGCGCGCCTGCTTCCAGAAACTCAACTGTAAGCGAAGCATGCGTATACGGCGGTGTACAGATGGAGACAAGATCAATGTCCTCTTGCAGCAGCTCCTTGTAGTCCTTCACAGCCCTCGCATCTTTTAGCTCAAACTGACTAATACGCTCCTGCGCTTTATCCTCATAAATATCGCTAATCGCGACGATTCTACAACGCTCCGGAAATTGTAAATACGCTTCAATATGCGCCTTCGAGATTGCACCAGCTCCAATAATTGCTACCTTTAGCATCCAATTCATCTCCCCGACATTTGCTGCTCCAAGCATACCAAGAATACGGTTACAATTGTGACGCTATCTTGTGCAAAAATACCGTTACTTTGCGGTTTTGGTATGCAATCCTTCTTAACGCTTAGTAAACACCGATGCCGAGCCTAAAGTCTGTGAGACTTACGTTTGCGTCTGACCAACGCAGAATGAGGTGAATGTTTAACCTTTAACTGTATTAACTACAGTTAATCCATCAGGCAGGCGAAATTTACTTCAAATAAATGGAGGAAATCCCGTTAATTTAGCCAAGCGTGTTTGTGGAGGGTGAGGATGGTGGACTTGGTTGGGTTTAAGCTTAATGTGCAAAAGAAAAAAACCAGCTCATCCGAGCTGGCTTACCCTCTTGTAAACAAATCGCCTCTGTGTGATCTTAACTTACGAATCCATTAGTCCATACTTGATTTTAATCCGCTCCAGTTTCTCAATCATCGGACCCGAGATCAAGAACAGGAAGAACACTGTCGCTATCGCATGCACCAGATCAAACCAGAAGCCTGAGATGTAGATGGCGAGCAACGCATCCCATGAAAAACTTGGGGTGACCATCAGCAGCGAACCCAGATTTATTATGCCCCCGTAGATGATCAGCGTCGCTAATCCCCCAAAAACACATAAGGAAAGCTTCGTTTTCCTTAGCAGTCCTTTCTTGAATAGGATGCCCGCCACGAAGCCAATAAGGCCAAAACAGAACATTTGCCACGGCGTCCACGGCCCCTGACCAAAAAAGAAATTGGACACAAAGCCAGCCGTCGCTCCAACGAGAAAGCCCGCTTCAGCGCCAAAGCATACACCTGCTATAATCACAATCGCAACCACTGGCTTGAACTGTGGCAGCATGAAGAAGGCTCCACGTCCAGCAACCGCAATCGCAGCCAAAACGGCAATCACGATGAGTTCTCTCGCCTGCGGCTTGCGATTTTCAAACACCATCGCAAATGGCATCATCGTGTATAGTACGATCAAAAGACTAATAAAATAATACTTGCGATCATCCAGCACGAAAATCCCTAACAGCATTGTTGCGGGAATGACGATGAGGATTAGCAATGCTGCGAGGACTGTTCGCCGACTCAAACGTTTACTAACTGCGTGCTGCTCTTGCATAACTCCACCACATCCTCTATCGTAACTGCCTCACGCCATAAATGGCGCGCCATGCGATTCGCTGCTGTTGTGTAGAAACTGTTTCCCGCGAAAAACGCGTGCGCAGGTTTCGACGTCATGATGCTGCCATCAAAAAACATCGCACAGTCCTCGCCGTACTTCGCACAAAATTCAATATCATGCGAAACCATGACGATGGTTACACCGTCGCTATGCAGTTTTCTAAGAAATGCGCCAAGCTTTTCTTTGAAAAAGCCATCCAGCCCCTTCGTCGGCTCGTCTAGCAGAAGGATTTTCGGCTCTAGGAGGAGCACCTTGGCAAGCGCCGCTCGCTGCTGTTCTCCTCCGCTGAGATCATAGGGATGCATCCCGAGCAATGTCTCAAGCTCAGCAAATTGGACCACAGCCTCCACTTTGAGCCGCTTTTCTTCCTGCGTGAATGGACTGTCTGAGAGCATTTCATACAAATCCAGCTCCACCGTCTTTTTCACAAATAAGGTTGCTGGATTTTGCGGCAGAACACCTAATCGATTGACGAAAAGTTGCTTGGCCTTCATTTTAGCAGGGTTATGACCCCCGATCAGCACTTTGCCCCGATACGGCTGCAGGATGCCGCTGATGAGGGATAAGGTCGTTGTTTTGCCTGTCCCGTTCCCTCCGACTAGGCAGTAAAACTGACCTTCTCGAACTTCAAACGTGAGGTCTTTGATCGTATCAGGCCCATTTCGTTCATGCCGGAACCACACATCCTTGAATTGAATCGCAAGCGGACTTTGGCTGGCAATGGCAGAGGTGCTGATTGGTAGATCCAACTCGGGAGCAGCTGACTTATCCGCCATGTAGGCGCTGAGCCATTGTCGCCCCTCTTTCACGGTGATCGGACATGTTTGTTCCAGAAGTTCCTGATCCACTCCCGCATGAATTTGCATTGGTGTAGGCATAGCCGCAAACATCGGATGCCCCAGCCTGCGTAAAATCCCACCTACCTGCGTTGGCGTATCGTCAGCAATGACTCGCCCTTGATCCAATACGATGAGCCGATCCGAGATCGGCAGAACCTCCTCCAACCGATGCTCTGTCATCACAATCGTCGTCCCTAGCTCTCGATTGATTTTGCTGATCGTTTCTAGGAAATCCGCAGCAGCAATCGGATCCAGCTGTGAAGTAGGCTCATCCAGAATAAGCACTGAGGGATGCATAGCCATGATAGATGCCAAATTCAGCAGCTGCTTCTGCCCGCCGGAAAGCTCGCTCACACTTTTGTGAAACCACGTCTGAATACCAAAGAAGCTGGCCATTTCGGCTACACGTAATCGAATTGTCGGCTGATCGCAACCTAAACTCTCCAGCCCAAAAGCCAGCTCATGCCACACCTTATCCGTTACGATTTGATTATCTGGATTTTGCAAGACGAATCCGATCTCTGCTGCTTGCGTGCGTTGATCTACCTCGCTCAACGCCTGTCCCCGGAAATAGATATCCCCGCTCCGTTCGCCGTGCGGCGTGAGCACCGACTTCAGCTGTCTAAGCAACGTGCTCTTGCCACAACCTGATTTACCGCAAATGGTGACGAACTCCCCGCTCTGTATCGTAAGCTGAATCGCAGACAAAGCTTCTTTCTGTTGCAAAGGAAAGGCAAAGCTTAGATCCTTGATGTAATAAATCGCCATTTGAACCCCTCCACAATTTGAATGAACACAGGCAGTAGGCACAACGAGCCATAGGCCATATACACGGCCACACTTAGCGGCGATATGTCGTTAACTCGAATCGATGGGAAGTAGCGTATCGTATTTTCTCCCTTCCAAGCACCTATGCCTACAACGATCAGAAGTCCGATCATAATTAGGCTAAGCCATTGATCTCGTCGATCAAATCGGAACATAGAGAAGCTCGTACGGCCCGGCAAGCCGTATCCCCTCGACTTCATAGAGTCGGCGGTTTCAATCGCATTTTCCAGCGCCCACGTCGTCATAATGGAAAGAATGCGGATCCCGTTGCGAGCTCTATTCACGATATTGCCCTGCGAAGCGTCCCTGCCGATACACCGTTGTGCATTCGAAATTACTTTTAACTGTGTTAAATATCTCGGAACAAATCGCAATACCATAGAAAAAATCAGCGACAGGGCTGGCATCATTTTGCCAAACAAATAAATGAATTTATCTGATGTCATCACAGCGTTGTAGCAGGAAAACCACACAATAACCGTTACGTACATACATGCCGCCGCGATACCGTACAGCATGGATTCGAGTGTAATAGGATTTCCATTATTCAGGTAGAACAGAATCGTCACACCTGCATGATTAAAAACCGGGTTTATCACAGCCATCAGCACGAGCAACGGAATCAGATAAAGCGTATTAAATTTGGCGGCATTTTTTCCTTTTAACGTAACTGAATAGAGAGCGCTGCTCACGAGTGCAATCGCTTGAAAAATCGGGTGCATGAACACCATGCTGCAGATGAGTACCGCTATGAAATACACCAAATTAACTAACGGGTGAAACGTCGAAAAGGCATCTCGCCTCATTGTCTTCCACCTGCCCCAGCCTGTCCTCCACCTACGTCGCGCCCTAAATCACACGTGTATACCCAGTCGATGACATCCCCGTCTTTTAACAGAAACCGACTTGCTCCATAATTGGGAAACCAGCCGTTCACCTTATACATCCAGCCGCTTAGCTCTCCGCAGTCAAACTCATATAAATTGTTAATGCCCTCAATATAATTGCTGTTATAAATCGGTGTCATGGCGAATTCCATATGAATTTTGTTCTTCTTCATCTCTCTAAGCAGGACATCGAACACCGATTCTCCCTCGAAAAAAGTTACCGTTTGCGCCTTATAAATAATGCCGTCAGCAGGCAGCACTTCCAGCTTATCCTTATTGAAACTGCTCATATGGTTCAAAATCGTCTTGCAAGTTACGGATAACGTAGCTGTTAACGTTTTTTTCTTATTAATCGTAACATCCTGCCACTCGACAGGTTTTGGTTTGCCCTCAGGTACTGGCTCGGTAAGGAATTGATCCTTCGTTGGTTCTGGAGCTTGGGAGGGTAGGGCTGTTGGCTTGGCTGTTTCAACCGATGGTTCAGGACCAGTCGTTTCAAAGGCTGGTTTCTTTGCAGCCTCGGTTGGTTTAGGCTCAGTCAGATCAGGCTTTGTGACTGCTTCAACAGTAGGCTTATCAGCCTTAGCAATGTCGGCTTCTGACTCCTTAACCGTTTCTTGAACCGGTATCGTCGACTCTATTTCCTTCGGTGCAACCGTTGGTGGTACAACCGTTGGTGTTGCAGAGGGGCTAACTGAAGCATGAGCATCGGAGCTACTTAACTCGGGAACCACTGAGCTTTTCGGACTATTCCCGCCCCAGAAGAACGCAATAGCCAGCACGCCAACTATGCCTATCCCAATAAGCCACTTCTTCATCGACATGCGATTATTCACATCCTTAACTAACAAAGCAAGGGCATTCCTATGCCCCTGCTCGTTTCTTCTTATTCTACGTTTACATCCGTCATATCGTATAACCGAGTTTGACCTTTGATGAGTCGGTCGTACGCCACAAGTGCATACATTGCCTGATCAGTCGCCATCGGATCCACTTCGCCAGGTTTGCCGCCGCCATTATTAACTCCGCCGGATTTCACATGGTAGAAGCCGCCGCTCCCGGAGGAGAAGCTTAACAAAGCATCAATAGCCGAACTGCCGTTTTTGATAAAACGCGCATCCGTGTGCGGATTAATCCCAAGGCTGGTTAGTGCTACAATCACTTGTACGACGCTTTCTGAATTCGTTGCCCCTTGGCTGGCATACCCGCCATCAGCGGTTTGAACCTTAGATAACCAGATAAGAGCGCGGTCAATAGCCGCCTGCACGTTCTTATTTGTTAGGTAATACGGCGCCAGTCCTTGGATCGCCATCGCCGTAATGTCCGGGTCAGACTCTGCTGCGTTCTCGCCTAGAGCCCATCCACCGCCCGCTATTTCCCTGTTCAAAATGAAATTGATCAACAACTCTCTCGTTGTCTGTTTCTTAACGCTATTAACAATTGGGATTTCATAGGCTTTGCTATCTAGTGCAATAAGCGCGAAGATAGGGCCATTGATTCCTTGCTTAATTAATGTTTCGTAATCAGCTAGCCATTCTCTTAGGTTGTAGCCAGCTACGTCATCAACACTACGACCAATCGAAGTTAGCGCTAAGATGACTCGATCATATTCGGTATATTTGACCGCATGAAGCTTTCCTGATTTTTCCTTCAAAATCTTTTCCACATTCGCGTAATATTTCGCATAGTAGGCATCAGGAACCGGAACGCCAGAGCGTGCCAGTCCTACTACTGTCCAATCCCCACCGACTGAAGCAATCACAGGATCTGTTACCGTTTGCTGCAGGAATGCAGCGGTTTGATTAATTTGCTTCTCAACCGCAGCCTTTTTCAAGCTATCCGGCTGAATGGTTCCTTGCCCTGCATCATGTTGATCGTGATAAGCTCTCATGGCAACAACCGTTGCCATTTCTCTCGTCACCTCAACACGTGGATGGAATGCTTGATCCCAACCCGACATCAGCCCACGTGCCAGGATCGTTTGCACATCCGCTTTGGCCCAATCGGAGACTTGGTCCACATCCATAATGGCATCCGACTGTCCAGCAGAGGGAAGCCCCAGTGCTTTGACCATATTGACCGCCATTTGTTCACGAGTCAGCTTCTCGTTGGGAAGGAATTGATCTTGGCTATGGCCTGAGATGAAACCAGCTTTGTAACCTGCATTCACATAAGGGTAGAACCAATCATCCTGTGTAACATCCTTGAAGCTTATGACCTTCTCCGCATTCACATCTAGCCCGAGGACACTTACAAGTATCTTCGTGAACTCAGCTCTAGTAATCGTAGCCTGTGGATTAAATGTCCCGTAGCTGCCGCTGACAAAAGCTTTTTGTGTGGCCTCGCTAATCGCGTCGAGAGCCCAGGTTGAGATTGTGTCCGCGTCTGCGTACGTAACTGGGGTTACCTCAGCAACGTTTTCACGCTGAAATGACTCTGCTTGCGTCTTACCCGCCACACATAAAACAATAGCTATCATGGCCAATAGTCCTGCAAGTCTCTTTACTCTCCAAAAACTCTTCAATTCCGATCACTCCAAGCGATACTTAAATGCGGAAAGAAGAGGATTTCTCCCCTTCTTCGCTAAAGTTAGTTCTACTTTTTCTGCTCGTGCAGTCTCAAGATAACCACTGCGACCATCTCTCTGGTTACAGGTAGCAAAGGGTTGAAATATCCGTTATCCTCTGTCATTAATCCCGATTTAATGGCTTGATTGATGTAAGGTAATGCCCATTCAGCAACGAGTGATTGGTCTTTTAGGACAGCTGCTTGCTGCCCCTCCGTGGATACGCCTTGTACACGGCCAAGAATTACAGCCATTTCCTGTCTGGAAATCATTTGATTCGGTGCGAAGGCATGGGCTGAAATCCCTGTGATCAATCCCTTAGATTTCGCGGTTACTATATATTTGAAATACCAATCTTCTGTACTAACATCCTCAAAATCTGACTCACCGCTTACTAACTCACTTCCTGTATAACGGACGATGAGCGCAGCAAACTCTGCTCTCGTTAATTCGCGTTTCGGCTCGAATTTAGTTCCAGTTCCTTCCATATACCTCAAAGTAGTGACTTTGGCCACCGCTTCCTGTGCCCAACTGGAAATAGCAACAGCATCTTCATATTCTGCAGCCAGTGTATTTTTGATTTCTTCTGTAGGCTCCGCAGGCTTATCGGGGTTATTAGAATTATTAGGGTTATTAGGGTTAGCACTACCTCCCCCTACTGGCGGGGTATAGGCATTACCAATGTCTTTCCCAAGATCTTTCGTGTACTGCCAACGAAGAACATCGTTATTTTGTAACGTATAAGAACCAGCACTATAGTTTGGAAAAGTGCCATTCACAGCGTACATCCATCCGCTTAGCTGCCCTTTGTCAAACTCCCCTAAGTGATCAATCGATTGTACATAGAGGCTTGCACCAGAACCTGTATAAGACAGAGCTATACTTTGGGAATCAAGTACTCGTTGCAGCAGTGTGAAAGCTGTATCACCAGACTGTAAAGTAACAGTTATAGGAGCAATGATATCTCCTTCACCCAGTGAGCGTTTTTCAACAGAGAGTGTAACCTTTTGTGTGGTACTAGGTCCCGATCCACCAGGTCCAGGCGCAGTTACTAACGTCGATTTAAAGGCTAGAAACTCCGTGAAATGCTTCGTTTTAATAATTAAGTCGCCATTCTCGCTGTAAGCATAAACATCATCGTTTCGATAATTGCTATTGTCATATTTGGGGATTGCGGTAAAATTACCGTTTTCATCTATGAAACCGGCATTTCGATCACCCATCCCCTTCAATTTAAGTGTTACATGTTGATTAAACTGGATGCGGCTATCACCGCCCACCTTAATGCGTGAATCGATACTGTCCAGCTTACTACCGCTGTTGGTAAGTACTCCGTTCACTTTATTCGTTACGGTGTTATCGGTTGTGTTCAGAATTCTTGGCAATTGAATCTCATTATTCCATGCAGCTGATGTAACTTTCGTGTAAGCCGGTATGTCCAATTCCGTATTGCCTCGTTTAGCAATAACCTCTGGCAAAGCTGTTGCCGTGAAAGAAAGTGTAATTTTGTTCGTTGCTTGGTCATTGTCATCCGTTGAGAAGGATACGTTGGACTCACTCGCGCCAACATTGACGATCTGATCACTCGAAGTGCTCACATTATGAATGGTCAACTTGTTACTTGCCGAGTTACTAACCAATGCGGCTGGCAATGCTTGGAGTTTTAGAGTCCCTTGATGACCTTGACCTGCAAAAGTAATCACAATATCTTGTTGATTGCTTTCTTGCGTTACATGATCAATCGTCAAACCCGTAGTGCCAGGATCGAAGCTCCAATTCGCTGCCATATTGGCACCAGAGGTGAACGTATCGCCAACTAGCTTAATCTGCAAACTAGGGTTAAGATTTCCGATGTTCGCATTCGAAGCGATCGCAATGGAAGGCCAACGGCCGTAATAAAACGTAACGACATCATCGTCATTTAATATATAATCTGCTGCACCGACTTGCGGTGAATTACCATTCACTTTATACATCCAACCATCATATCCGCCAAGACTTCCTGCTGTTTGACCTGCTATTGAGGAGAGATAGGGACCATAACTACTGTTTTGAATGACAAAGTTAATGTTAGACTTCTCTAGCGCTTGCTTCAAAGCATCCATGGCTGTCGGCTGGCTGCCATAGACTGCTGCAGTTATCGACTGCTGTGGAAGTATCGAACTGTTAATGCCATTAACGTTTATTTTTACGGTAGTTAGATTTGGCTTATCCGCAAAACGCTGCCAAACTGATTTACCCTGCTGAATATCCGTGAGAGCAATTAATACTTGCTCCGTTGCCATCAAGTTTTGGCTTGGCGGCGTTACTTTCCAAGAAAAAGCTCCATTTGGCAACTGGAAGCTATAAACGGCATCAACAACAGTATGATCATTGACGACCCAATTTGCGGACAACATGTCTTCTCCAACTGCAACCAGACCTGATACCGATGTGGCCCAACTGTTGGAGTTGTCTCCATTGCCCCATTGACCTGGGGAATCAAACCCAGCATTAGCTAATTGTCTTTGCTTCAATAAAGCCTTGGCACGGTTGGTCGCAGTTACTGCAGCACTATTGGATTGATAATTGCCAAGTGCAAGCAGCGCCATCCCTGTAATGTCTGTATCTGATTCATCTCCAAAGAAAGCAAACCCGCCATCAGACAACTGTAAGCTAAGTAAATAACTTAACGCTTTTTCTTTGGCCGCATCGTTCCAGCTCCCAACGTTATGTCCCCTTTTCTTGCCTGTATCAAGAGCAAGCATCGTCCAAATCTGTCGATTAGAACCTCCGAAGGAACCTGTTGATGGATTTTGCTGAGCTGCTAACTCTGCGTACAAATTACGATCCGTTTCCCATGCATGGGAAGGATCCAGATTCATGGCCAACAGGCCAAATATTAAATTGATATGGTATGTACTGCTGTCTGTTTCTAGTAAATCGCCAGGATCACTTTGTTCCCAAGAAGGCAGCGTCCATTTGCTATTGTGCAGATCTTCCCCAGCTCCCCATAGCGCCACCATCTGCCACCAAGAATTGAGTTCAGGCCGATTTTGCTCATAAAATGAGACGGTATCCGAGATCATGGTATCCAATTTCGTACTTGGATTTGCATCGACTGCTCTCGCAGCTTGTGGGACGAGTAATAAAGTAATGAGAGCCAAACTTAATAGTGCTGAAACACCTTTTTTCATCAAACGGAACAAACCAATCACCTTCATCTTCCTTAAAATAGTGGATAAACGAAAAAAACACCTTTCCCCGAGTTCCAGAGGAAAGATGTCTTTGTAAGAATCGTGTTAATCCAACGATTAACCATTCTTTTTGGCAAATGCAAAGAAACATCTTCCTCCCATCCTCGTGAGAAAAAAAATAAAATACTTATCAGGCAGGTCTCCTGGCTTCGCTTCATCGCTTGTACAATCTCCTTCCCCTCGTGTTATCGAGAGTGGCTATGATTGTTAGCTCAGCGTTACAGTGGCGGGACCGCATCGGATTTCAACCGAACTTCCCTTTTAAGCTTCCGCTAGATTCAGCGGAGAGCACCTATTAAGCTAGTTTATGAAATTGTCTGTAATCATGACGAATTGTACATGACTTCAACGTAATAGACAATCCTTTTTTTTCGCAAACTCAAAAAGGCAACCCCACCAAGACCCATAGGCCCCGTGGGATTACCTCTCTTTTTACCCGTGCAATCCGTAAATTAATATTTACAAATGCTGCGCGTAATAATAACTAGCAAAATGAAAAGTACTAGGATACTAGCGGCTGAATTGTTTTTCGGAGGACAAGCAACAGCTTGCGTGTGGACCGGTTTCGGGAATACAAATTCAGTTTGTTGGTAGGACGCGTGCAGGTGGATGTTATTGTGCATTGGTTGTTGCATAATTGGCGCTGGCGCTGGAAGCGGAGTAGGCATTGGCATCGGGGTTGGCATTGGCATTGGCATTGGCTGCATTGGGTAATTCGGAACTTTTACATATTCCATAAAAAGAGCACCTCCTTGGTATTTTCCCTATCGGGACCTTTCACGTACATAAACGGGCTAAACAGAATTGTTATTGTTGAAGTTGGGTGAATAGCTTACAACATCAGTCTATGGGGAACCACCTACGTTGAACACGGTAAATACCCAGTTTATAAATAAATTGGGTGGGTATCATGGGCGAACGAGCATAATCAGGATATAGTCGATTATTTCGACTTACAGCAGCTACATCTCCACTTTCTCATCCATATACAAAAAGGACCGCCCCCTCATCAGAGGGAGCAGTCCTAATCTTCTTACACGTATGGGTTATTCTCACGTTCGAAGCCGATCGTCGTCTTGGCGCCGTGCCCGGAATAGACGATGACATCGTCATCCAGCAGGAACAGCTTATCCTGAATGGAATCCAGCAGGGTATTATTGTCTCCACCGAGGAGGTCTGTACGACCAACCGAAAGTTTAAACAACACATCACCGCTGAACAGGTGATTGTCATACAGGAAACTCACACTCCCTGGCGAATGGCCTGGGGTGTGGAACACCTTAAGCTGGATGCCCAGGAACTCAAGCGTTTGTCCTTCATCCAAAGCGAATTCTGCTGGATCAGTCACAATCGGAGCGCCGAGATCGGGCCAGCGAGCTGAACCATTCTTCTTCGGATTCGTCAGCCAATCGGCTTCCAGGTCGTGAATATACACGGGGCAGCCCTTGAGCTTACGAATCTCGTCTACACCACCGATGTGATCAAAATGCGCATGCGTCAGTAGAATAGCGACGATATCCATGTCGGCAATTTTTTTGATCAGCGACTTCGGATTCATACCGGGATCGATAATAATACCTTGATTCGTCTCTGGATTCGACAGTAAGTAGGCATTTGTCTGAACCGGACCCAGAACGAAAGATTGAATGTTAATCATCGTGATGCCACCTTCACCTTTTAGAACGACTCGATTAATGAACGAAGTTCCTTCACAATAACAGCATGATATCCGTTACCTTCGCCATATTGACGGCCCATTTCGGCTCTGGCTACTTGAATTTTTTCGTTATAATCTGCCGCATCGCGATCTGGATTTTCTTTCTTGAACTGCGTCATAACCGCTTGCACGTTCTTCGGACGAGGTCCCCAGTGTCCAAGCACGAAACCGCCTGTATCCGTGAAAATAACAATCGGAATAGCACGTCCGCCACCTGTTAGGAACTGATCAATCACGTCATAATTTTGCTCAATAATCAGAACTTCCGTCGGAACGCCGCTATTTTCCAAAGCCTTGAAAACAACAGGCACGTTGCGAACAACATCGCCACACCAGTCAGCAGCAACAATCAAGCAACGAAGATCGTCACGATTATTCAGGGATTCGAAATATTCCTTATCCTCTTCATTGTCCCAAGCGAAGCCATCATAATACGCTAGGAATTGCTCTTTATTTTTCTCCATACCGTCAATAAACTGTTGTGGCTTCAAGCCTGTGCGCAGCTTACTAGCAAGATTCGTGCTCATTGATTTCATCCTCCCAAGATCATCCATATTCTCATTCATTGTAACAAAAGCAAACGAATCCGCCAAATCGACCACTAGACTTTCGTTTTTCTTTTGAGATAAAATTGATAGCCCGCATACAGAATCGTCAGCACGACCGCAGCGATAATCAAAGGTTTAATATAAGGCCCTGCATATTCGCCAATCGTCTCCCAATTATCCTTCAATTTCATGCCCAAATAAATATACAGAAACGAGTAAGGAACTAGAGCTAAAGCCGTGTACAGAGAAAATTTTCCCAAAGGCATCTTCGCCATACCGCCTGGCAATGAGATCGCATGACGCACAATTGGAATAAATCTCGCTGTAAAAATCATCCCCGTGCCGTACCGATTAAACCAGCTTTCCGCCACATCGATATGATGCTTGCTGATCAGCAGGTATTTGCCATATCTCTCCAGAAAAGGCCTGCCGCCATAACGCCCGATCCAATATAGTACGATTTGGGCCAAAGTCCCCCCGACGACCGCGCAAACCATGCCACCTACGAAGTTAATTTGACCTTTGGATACGAGATACCCTGCGTAGGCTAAAAGCAATTCGTTCGGAATGACCTCTAACATGAGTCCAAGGAAAATCCCCCAGTACCCCAAGCCTTCCAAATACACTAAAACACTATGAATCAACTCACTCATCCGTAGCCCTCTCTTCGCTTCACTTTTCATCACCACATACATTAGTTGGAAAAACTACATCTAATTTTTACAAATAGGCGTAAAACAAGAGATTAACTGGAATTTCTCCATCTAACCCCGACCGTTCGCCTCTAAATCACCTAAAAACCGCTAAATAGCTGGATATTTTCCATGTAATCTACTTTTCCAGTTAAAACTCTCATAATTAGCTGTAGATTTTCCCGTTAAATGATTTCAATTTCCTTTATGAGGGGTCTGTATTTGCCTTCTCCTCCACATTCTATCATAGACAGGCTGCTATCCTCTACTTGTATGCAACTCATCGTTGAAATACGCCAAGATATGCGATTTACAAGCTTCTACAGGTGCGCTGAGCTCTTTGCCGGCGCGGTGAATCAGCCCGTGTTCCAACGGGATCGCTGTCTCCGACGCAACGCGAAGCAGCTGACCCGCTTCCAGCTCTTTCTGAACGGAGGTGACAGGCAGCAAGGAAAGTCCCATGCCGCACATCATCGTCTGTTTGAGCATTTCCGTGCTATCGAAGGCCATTTCGGTAAAAGTAGCAAGCCCTTTGTCCGTCATCAGTACCTGAGAGGCCAACGATTGATAAATGCAGCGGCTGCCAAAGCCGATGACCTGTGTCTGTGCGATCGCTTCCCAGCCTTCCAGCTCGATGCGCTTCACTAGCGCCGGTGCCCCTACCCACACCAATTCATCCGCGAGCAGTGGGATAAAAGAGAGATTTCGTACCTTAGGGTCACGCGGCACGATGCCTAAATCTACGCGGTACGCCGATACCTCCTGAATAATGTCACGTTGAAAGCCTGTTTCCAGCTGCAGCTGGATGTGCGGGAACCGTTCGAACAACGACGGCAGCATCATTGGTAGATGCGGGACGCAGAATGATTCCAGCGCACGCAGGCGCACCACGCCTTTGGGCTCCTGCAAGCCCGTTAATTTCTCCTGCAAGGATTCTCCCAACTGCAAGAAGCGATACGCAAAAGGTGCCACCTCTCGGCCAGCCACTGTCAATTCAACCCCGCGCGGCAACCGTGTAAAGAGCGATTGTCCTAAGGTTTGCTCCAGCTGCAGAATATGCATCGTGACAGTGGACTGCACATAACCAAGCTTCTGAGCCGCTTTGCTGAAGCTCTTTTCCTCCATCACTGTAACGAAGGTTTTCATGCTTCGACCATCCAGCTGTTCTAACATAGGAGAACCACCACCTATCGAATTATCGAATATCAAATATCGGAATCATTCGTTATTCAAATATATAAACTCATGATACCATCAGAGATATTACGATGAAAAGAGGCCCTCCATGATGACTCATCTTCGTTCGCTTTCCCCTTTGCTCCTCAAGCTCGTTCCCGGCATCGGCGGCTTCCTCGCCATCCTGCTGTGCAGCTTGCTCGGTGACCTCGTCAGCATCTCGCTGCTGATGGCGCCCTTCGGCGCCTCCTGCGTCATCGCCTTCGCCCTCCCGCAGAGCCCGCTCGCCCAGCCCCGCAGTCTCATCGGTGGCCACGTGCTGAGCACGCTCGTCGGGCTCTGCGCCCTCACCGCGTTCGGCGTGCACGCGTGGAGCCTCGCCCTCGCGGTCGGCGCCGCCATCACGCTCATGCAGCTGACGCGCACGCTGCATCCGCCCGCAGGCGCCGACCCGCTGCTCGTGATGCTCACGGGCGCCGGCTGGAGCTTCCTGCTCACACCGGTGCTGCTCGGCGCAGCGCTGATCGTGCTCGTTGCCCTGGGGTATCACCGGGCAACCAAAACCCCGTACCCCACGAAGTGGTGGTAACATCGCCGTACAAATCCAATTCATGCGCTGACAAGCCTCCGCATAAGATGTACAAGACCCTTGTAATGGAGGCGGACCCTATGTCCCGAGTATGGATTATCAAACGCAAGCACGTCGTTCAGCTAGCAGCCGCACTTCTACTCCTTCTTATCGGTTGGCTGTATCTAAATCGGGAAACCATCCTGCCAACCTTAGGCGAACCCACATCTGAACGCACCATTCATATGGTTGTTGGAGAGTTCAAATCAACTACCGCTGATGGCAAAACAATTGAAGCCTATCGCTGGGACCCAGGCTCAATTCCCGTAAAGAAGGGCGAGCACATCAAGCTCAGCATCCTCGGTATCAATGGCGAAAGTCACCCCTTTTTCATCGAAGGACTTAATATCACCGGTGAAATCAAAAAAGGAAAAGAAACCATCGTTCATTTCACCGCCAACCAAGCGGGTACGTATCGACTCATCTGTATGACACATACCGATATGGCCCATAATGGTCCGATGATCGGCTATATCGAGGTCTATTAAAAGACCTCTCCAGCGAAACCTTAAGTCCTCCTTCTACGACCTCGAATCGTCATCATCAGGCGGCTCGATACCAGAAGTGGCATTAAGGTTTTTTTTCGTTTACACTGAGGCCAAGCTCAATTGATTCTCAACGAAGAAGGTGCTTCCCCTTTGAAAACACATGTACTCGTCGTCGATGACGATGCCCATATACGCGAACTGATGCGCTTCCTCTTTTCCAAAGAAGGTTATGCTGTCTTTGAAGCAAGTGACGGTGAACAAGCTTCGAGACTGCTGGAAACGGAACAAATCCATCTCGCTGTTGTTGATGTCATGATGCCGCTGCGTGACGGCTTGGAGCTGTGCGCTGAAATCCGCGAGCACTACGATATTCCAGTTCTTCTTGTGACAGCCAAAGGAGACATGGAAGATAAAGAGCGAGGCTATGCCTCCGGCACCGATGATTACTTGGTAAAGCCGTTCGAGCCGAAGGAACTGCTCTTCCGAGCGCGCGCCTTATTGCGGCGATACCAGCTGGTTTCCTCGGAGATGATTACACTTGGTCATACTGTCATCAATCGCAAAAGCTATGAAGTCACGATCGCAGGTGAATCGCTGCTGCTGCCGCTCAAAGAATTTCAGCTGCTCGCCCAATTGGCGAGTTACCCAGGGCGTATTTTCACACGTGAGCAACTGATTCACATGCTGTGGGGCACAGATTATGAGGGTGACAGCCGAACCATCGATGTTCATATCAAGCGACTGCGGGAGCGTTTTTATGAGAAAACAAGTGACTTTATGATTACGACGGTGAGAGGACTTGGTTACAAGCTTGAGGTGACGGAAGGGTGAAAACATTATATTTTCGCATCGTTGTTACATTTATTCTCATCGCGATGGTCAGCTCCGTGCTCGCACTCTTTCTTTCGAACTGGTATTATCTAACGAAATTAAGGGATCAGAACGAAGAACAAATCTGGAAAATCACGACGGAAATTCGATCTCTTTATGAAGAAATGCCCAATGTAGAGCCTGCCACTTATTTCACTCATATCGCCAATATGGGGTTCCAGCTGTATGTCGTGAATGACCAGATGACAGGGACCTTCTATGGGACGCCATATAAACATACGCAGTTCGATCCGGAACAGATTCAGCGTGTTTTAGCGGGAGAAACGTACCGTGGGATGCTACAGGAGCGGCATGTTCTGATGGTGATCGGCTATTTTGAAAATAGCCTGCGCAACAGCATCGGTGTCCCTGTTCAGGTGCAGGGGAAAACGTATGCCTTGTTTGTTCGGCCTAATCTGGAACAGCAGATCGGCGGCGTGCGCGTGCTGATGGCTTTTCTGCTCGGACTTACCTTCCTGTTCAGCATCGTTCTTATCATTATTTTCTCCCAATTCATCGTGAAGCCTGTCATAAAATTGCGAGAAGCTACGAGACGGATCGTTGGCGGGAGCTACGAAATGAAGATGGACGTTTCCCGTCAGGATGAAATCGGGGAGTTAGCGCGAGATTTCGCCTACATGGCGCAATCGCTCAAACAGGTTGAAGATATGCGGCAAGAATTCGTGGGCAATGTCTCGCATGAAATCCAATCTCCGTTAACCTCGATTCAGGGCTTCGCCCAATCCATATTGGATCAGACGACCTCCGAGGAGGAGAAGGAACGCTATCTTCATATCATTTTAGACGAAAGCAAAAGATTGTCCTCTCTCAGTAAACAGCTCCTAACACTAGCCTCATTAGATAAAGAGAGTCATGTACTTAAGCGCACTTTGTACCGGTTGGATGAACAAATCCGTCAAATTCTCATTCACACGGAGTGGCAATGGTCGGAGAAAGATTTAACGATTGAATTAGATCTTCCAGAAACAACCGTCTCAGCCGACCACCAATTGATGCATCAGGTTTGGCTTAACCTCATTACGAATGCCATCAAATACGCTCGTCATCATGACTCGTTACACCTTGCGATTCAGTCATCAGAGACGGAGATCACTGTCGTGGTCAGCGACACAGGGATTGGCATGTCTGAGGCGGAACTGCCTCATATTTTTACCCGCTTCTACAAAGCGGATCGGTCCCGAAACCGCGCCAGTGCTGGCACGGGCCTTGGTTTATCGATTGTTCAGAAAATCATCGTGCTGCACGGTGGTAGTATTCATGTGCAGAGTGAGCTCGGTAAAGGGACGACTTTCACTGCCCACCTGCCGCGATTGTAATCTCGTATTCATCATCCGTTCATATTCCTCTCCTACAATTCGAAATAGATTTAGGAGAGGGGAATGATCCTGCCATGAAACAAGCTTTAACACGTCTTGCCAAGTTCGTTAGCAGCGCCAAAGGTGTCAAAATCGTACTCATTAGCTGGCTAGCTGCCATCCTTTTATTAAGCGCGTTTGCGCCATCTTCCAAAGAGGTTGCCCAAAGCGGTGGTGAAGGCAGCCAAACTGGCCATACACTGTCTGAAAAAGCTGAACAGTTATTACAACAGGCCTACCCTTCCCAAGACGGTTTAACCGCCATCCTCGTGTTTCATTCCGAACGACCCATTACGGAAGCTGAACGTAGCAGCATTACTAGCATAAGTGCTTGGCTGGCTTCTGATCAGAAACCGCCATACATCACGCGTTCTGCACCCTTCCATCAAATGCCCGCCGCGCAGCAAGAGCTTTTATTTTCCGCAGATCGTACAACGCTCTTGTTAACGCTCTCCCTCCAGAAGGATCTGGCATCTGGTCCTGTCTATGATACGCTCGAACAGATTCGTCAAACGTCGGATGAGGTTGGTTTAGGGACGATGAAGCTTGACATCACAGGTCCCGCGGGCATCTCATCCGATACCATTATGCTCTTCAAAAAGGCCGATTTTGTGCTAATGCTCGCCACACTTGGGATCATTCTCATCATTTTAATCGTCATTTACCGATCCCCTCTGTTGGCCTTGTTACCCTTGGTTATCGCAGGCATGGTGTATGCCGTCGTCGATAGAGTCATAGGCTTAGCAGGCAAGATGGGCTGGATTTTCGTCGAGAAGCAGTCCCTCTCCATCATGATGATCTTGCTTTTTGCCGTGTTGACGGATTACTGCTTATTTATCATTGCGCGCTATCGTTCCGCCCTGCGGACAACGGACTCCAAGTACGATGCGATGTCGAAGGCTTTCTCCAACGTGGCTGAACCGATTTTCTTCAGCGGCGGCACCGTGCTAATTGCCATGCTCACGTTATTCGCAGCTGTGTTCAAGCCCTATCATAACTTTGCACCTGTCTTTTCAATTGCGATGGTGGTTATTTTGCTCGGTGGGCTGACGTTAATCCCAGCTATGTTTGCCTTGATTGGACGGAGAGCTTTTTGGCCGTTTATTCCACGTACGGAGGATGTCGGACTTGTGAATGAAGAGCCTCGCGGCTTCTGGGCGTGGGTAAGTACTCGCGTTACTACCAAGCCACGGATAACCGCTCTTGTGCTCATTATCGTTCTGGTAGCACCTGCTCTATCTACGTTAGGTATGCGCTACTCGTTTAATCTCATGAAATCCTTCCCTAGCGATATTTCTTCTAGACAAGGCTTTGACACGTTAGAGGCGCAGTTTCCTCCTGGGCAATTAGCTCCAGTCACTGTTCTTTTGGAGTCGAAGAAAGAAATCGTTTGGGATGAGGCATTTATTAGCAAAATGAATACACTGACCGGACTTATCCGGGGGCATGAGGGAATCATTTCCCTTACGCCGGTGTCTGATCCCGCTCAGTTAGCTTCTGAGAATGCCGATTTACCTAAGCATACGGTGAAGCTTCAACTAATCCTAAAGATGAACCCCTATGATCAAGCGGCGCTTGAGGTGATCTCCGGCTTACGCAAGGATAGTGATGCCATGCTTGGGCAGAGTGGCTTCGAGCCTGGCCAGTTCACCCTGCATTACGCAGGCCAAACTGCCGAGCAGCTTGATGTCCGTACGATGAATAAGCGTGATACGTTAGTTATTTTCTCACTCATTACACTATTGATCACCGTTATGCTGATCTGGCAGGCCCGCTCCATTCGATTGGCGCTCACTATGATGGCCACCATGCTGCTGTCCTACGCGGCTACGATGGGAATTGTGTGGAGTGTGTTTCATTTCGGATTTGGACACGATGCCTTCAGCTACCGTCTGCCTGTGTACACCTTTATTTTTCTCATCTCGTTAGGCGTGGACTATAACATCATTTTGGTCTCTCGTGTGCAAGAGGAAGCGCGGCGCCATCCATGGCGAGTAGCCGTTCAGCGCGGCGCGGCGTTAACTGGCGGCGTCATCTCTTCGGCTGGCATCGTGCTGGCAGCGACCTTCTGTGTCTTAATGACACAGCCTTTGCAGGAGCTGCTCCTGTTTGGGTTCGCAATGGCGGCAGGTATTCTCATCGATACCTTTCTCGTTCGAGGCATGCTGTTACCGGCACTCATGACCAATTTAAGACCACGTGATGTGAAGCATTCTCCACGAACTTGGGCGCAATAGGTTCTTGTCCCTAGTCGCTCTCCGCCCTCTCTGTGCATACACATATCAGAGAGAGGAGCGTCGATCCCTGTATGGTGTATCAGAAACAAAGTGAACGACATAAACAGCAACTCCCCAACGCTCGTGCCATTCGGAGAGCATGCAACAAGGAGCTATATCGGACCATTAAGCGGTTAAAAATATGGCTCACCCCCGAGCAAATCAAGTCTGCCGAGACCATTTACGTGAAAAAGGTGATGCTGAATCTCCCTTTTATCGTCGAGAATGGCAGCAACCGTCGATTGCTAGCCGACTGGTT
Source organism: Paenibacillus sp. LjRoot153 (assembly GCF_964253085.1). NCBI lineage: Bacteria > Bacillati > Bacillota > Bacilli > Caryophanales > Paenibacillaceae > Paenibacillus > Paenibacillus sp. LjRoot153. Next base: position 943,766 of record NZ_CAXUQH020000001.1, on the reverse strand, counting down.
CGGCGAACATGTTGCCCCCGAGGTCGCTCCTATATGGAACGTGGAGTTGGAGAGCTTGAATGAGGCGTTTCGCGACGCATTTGGCGGGTAATCTCCGCCTTCGGTGTTCCGTAAAGAACTATGGATTGCGCAGCCTGAAAGCATTCGAGTAATTTTGTACTGCTTGCAGTGATCTGGTCTACGCGCTTGCGCACACAGAAAAGCCTGACAGGTGCAATTTCCCGTCAGGCTTTTCCGTATAAAGTAGTAAATCCAATGATTAGTTAATGAATTTCAAATGTTGTAGCATTCGTTTGAGCACTGTGACAGCTTGCGCTCTAGTAACAAGAGAACCAGGTTCAAAAGAATCTTGAGTTACACCTTCCATGATTCCATTGTTTAGTAAGGAAATAATATCTGCTGAAGCCCAGCTCGGAACATCCCCTCGATCAGTAAAGGAATTTATTTTGCTTTGATCTTGTCCAGAATTCTGGATGGATTGAGCTGTATTCGCATACTTCATTGCACGACCAATCATAACTGCCATCTCTTGACGTGAGATTGAGCCATTGGGATTAAATTGCCCGTTCTCATACCCTAAAACTAACCCTGCTCTCGCTGCTGCATTAACTGACTTAGCATACCAGTCGGTTGCAAGGATATCATTAAACTTGGAATTCTCTTCAATCACGTTAATACCAAGTGCACGGATCAAAATCGTTGCAAACTCTGCTCGTGTGATCTGTTTATCTGGCATAAAGGATTGTTCTGTTAATCCTAATACAATTTTCTTGGAAGCCATTAATTCAATATCCGTTTTAGCCCAATGCTGTTCAATATCATTAAATGTTTTGGACGCTTGAACAACGGTATAAATACTATTATGAGGTGAAGTAATATCAACAATTGTTTGACCATCTACATTTCTAGCAAAAGCAGGAATAAAGGTAGATTCATTCGTTTCTGGGTTAAAGACTAATACAGAAATCTTGGAAGTATCAACATTTCCAGAAATTGCAATCGACCTCGTGACATATGTCCCGTTAAAGTCGGAAATTTCCTCTGAGCTACCGTTACCAACTATTGAAATTTTGAAATCTATTGAATCACTTATTGGCGAATATCCTTCCGATGCCATCGAACTTTTAATTTGATCATTGAGATTACTATCCGGCTTTTCAACGTTAATAGTAAGCTTCTTGTCTTTTGTATTGCTGTTAATACCCGAAGCGCTTGTTAAATTGGCAAGCAGTTGAACTGGAAGTACAAATGAAGTAACTCCGGATTGAATAGAAATAACAGCAGTTGGCGCTTGCTTGGCAGCTTCAATAAAGAATTGTGCAGGTAACTCTACTTGAATGCCATTTCCAAAGTTTTCAATTGGCATCTTAACAGTGGGGATAGAAGACTGCTTATTTTTTTCCGCTTCATCAATTGAACCCGTAAGTGCTAATTGAATGGCATCCATAAGCTTGTCAGTATCGGGCTTTACACTAAGTATACTTTTGCCTTGACTGTCGATTATCGTTTTCGTTTCGATCGCATCACTGTCTAAAATTTGTGTTGAACCTGGCTGCTGATTCGAATTACCAGGTGGCATAAAGCCTCCCCCGCCACCTGGACCACCAGGAATGATTCCTGGTGGTTTGTTGATAACGGGTGCTGCGCATCCATTTACCGAAGCAACGGATTGGGTGGAAGCATTAATAGCATTCAAAGTTGCAGCTACAGGAATTGTATAAGTGGTAACGGATGTACGCTTACCACCTAATTCTGAACTGACTAGATATAGCTTATTAGACTGTCCACTGCTCAAAATATTCGTTACAGGCTGACTCAATTGAATCTGCCCCAGCTTCTCGAACGTGCTGTTTTTCCATGTGATTAACACATTATCCTTAAGTGTGTAGAAGCGGTCTTGCCCTAAATCAAAGGCAATATCGGTGAATGAGTCAATAGTCCGAACATATCTCATGTCTGTAGATTGTTGGGATGTACTAGTAAAGATAGTACCTGCTCCGTTAAATAAATACTTTCCATCAGGAGAGATGCGCATCAATGTTGACATCGCATAGTCTCCATGATAGGGAGAATCATAACCGCCAAAATAGTGACCTTCAAGGAATATGCCTTTGTCACTGACGTTGAAAGCCTGAATATCTCTAGGACTGACGTCAGTATTTATAGCATATATTTTGCTCATATTTGGACTCATTTGCAGGTAAGATGCTTGGCGAATGTTTGCATAGTCATAAACGCTTTTCGTTACAGAGGAATACGAATTAAAATATGTCCATTGACCGGAACCAGAGGAAACATAGATGACTCCTTGATTATCAACAACTAAATCGAACGGATCTATGCTAATCTGGAATTCATTCTTCAGCCTTAGGTCAGCGCCATCTAGGATAGCCAAACTCCCCGTTTGTAATTCGTTCCACCAGTATGAACTATGCGGTTGATGTGCTAAGGCGACAACAACTTCATTCTCTGTTGCGAAGATTCGCTCAGCAGGATAGTCAAGTTCTACGATCTTAGTTGCCCCAGTTGCTAGATTGGCAGAAACAACATGTGTATCTCCTTTGAAAATGGAATAAACCACTGGTTTAGACGGGTGTTTAATAACTTGCTTAAGTGAATTGTCGATATAAAATTTATTAGGCTCGCCTACAGGCTGTGATACCACAGTCCGATTAATGACGGGTAATTCATTGAAAGCAGGAGCTGCATTGTTATTCCAGTCGACTATTATGCTGGAATTTGATTGCTGTGAATATGAAATGGCGACCGAATCGCTAGGCCTTACTTTTTGTGCCAAATACAGTGTAACCGCTCTTGCATTTGCTTCTACGTTATTAACAGCAATTTGTTTGCCATTCAATTTAACCTGAAACCCAGCAGAACTATAAGAATAGTAGTATCTGACATATTCATCATAAGTGAGAACTAATTGATCATTATCAACTCTTGCCGTAAGTAAGTTAGGCGGGTTGGTATCCCCAACCAGTACATAACCGACGTTACGATCAGGGCGCAAAGGGATGTTACTGCTCGATTTAGCACCCGACACAGTTATTTTATAGGCTACTTCAGAAATGAGATTTCTTACCGTTAATGTAACTCTAGAAGCCGTATTGTCGACGATTAAACTACTAATCTGAGCCGCTGGCGCGGAAGAAATTAGTGGTTCAACCACGTAATTAGCAATTGAATTAATCGTATTTGGATTCATTGCCTGATTAAAGTACAAATTAATTGTCGTTTGTGAAGAAGATTCTGCACCAAGTAATTTAGGACTGGTCGAATCTTTAATTCCTCGCACAGTCCACTGTTCGATTGAACCATTCTGTGCCGTAACCGTATATGTTACCGGATTCGTAAAGTTTACACGAGTACCACTCGCGGGAGAAACGGAGGCTCCAGGTGACACCTCTACATAAGGAATCAAGGCGGAGACATCCGTATTTCCTTCAACGTAGAAGGTTGCGGTGTGTGCTGCGGGATTAATTAATGTTTCTCCCGTTTGTTCGTTTACAGATAAAGAAATAATATCACCGAATGAGACAGCATTTGCGGCTACGCCCCTAATTGTCCACACTTGTGAAAGCCCGCTCTGAGATCGGATTGTATAAGAAACTGGTGAGGTAAAATCCTGCGAACTGGATGCTCCTGATATGATTGTCGCACCAGGTGATAGAAAAACATTTGGCGCTAAAGCATTCAAACATGAGCTATAAGTAACAGTAAAATCAACTGTATGTGCTGTATTATCAATGATTGGAGTTCCTACCATATTGGGTACATAAAAAGAAACGATATTATTCTCATCATTAGTATAAGGTAAGCCAACAGCCGCCCAAGCGCTTTTGACGACTTGAATAATGCTTGCTTTTTGTTCAGCGGTTACGGTTAGGTCGCCAGCAGCCAAAACAAAAGAGTCGCGCGCATCTGCGAAGTCTGAAGTTGGCGTCAAATAAGAAGTCATTGCGTCATATGCAATCTGTCCAAGCAATTTCTTTCCTTGTCCATTAAGTCCTTGTATTTGCTCGATTCCGGTTCCTATTAAATAAGCAGCATGGTTTGGAATGCCACTGTTAATGTGGACTCCCCCGTTGTCGTGTTGAATATCAAGAGGTAAATTTCGATAGTCATTCATATGAGAAGGCTGGGCAGTTAATCCGCGAGAAGGACTCTTCAAATCACGAAGCACATATGTCGCTTGCGTAACGCCAATATCCTCTCCGATCGTCCAGTCATCAGAATCAATAACAACTGCCATAATATCCGATAAAGATTCATTCAGTGCTCCTGGTTGACCTGCGTATTCCAAACCTGCGGTGTATTCAGTTATACCATGAGTAAGCTCGTGAGCCACCACATCCAAACCACAAGACAAGCAGGCGAAATCATGGGAACCATCCCCATACATCATTTCATAACCATCCCAGTAAGCATTATCTATCGCTCCTACATTAACAACAGAAACAATTGACATCCCCTTATTGTCAATGCTGTTTCGTTGCAAATTTTGCTTGTAATAGTCATACACAATGCTAGAAGAATAATGCGCGTCTACAGCTGTCGGGTCGTTAAACGTCTGTGAATAGCTAGATATCGGACCCGCAAACGGCTTCATAAAATCATAAGTAGCAATAACGCCGTCTTCTTGGTTATTTACAATACGATACATCGGTTTGGATTTATCAACGAGTGAATAATAACCATCGGAGTCACGTGTAATGTTCAAGGTTTTTGAATCGCCATAGTAGCCCTTCCCTGTTCCAGACGCACTGTCAGCACTAATCTCCGTCAGACGACTAAATTTATGAATAACGACTCCTGTTTTGGCATCGACAAAGCCAACCCAACGATTATAGGTTGGAGTGATATATTCGATATCTATTTGATAGGCAAGCAGATATTGGTTTTGATACGGATATACAATAAGCTCCGATGTAGGCTCGGTTAAATTTCTTGGACCAATATTGCCGCCCAACTGAATAGAATAGCCTACTGAGTTTTCAATATCTTTGTGCAAGTTCTCAATGGCTTGATCGGCGTTAATTGTAGGATTAGTATCAAGTATGAGTGAATTGAGTTCGGAATTGGATTGATTGGTAATGGCATATATAGATTGTGCAGTATTTAAATGAGCACGCATATATTTACCATAAATAGGAATACCATTGTAATTTTGTTGAAGCAAATAGTGGGTTTGACCCGCTTTATCTATATCTTTCTTTAGAATTTGCAGATCATTCTGTGGGCTTGTGAAGCCAAATACACTTTTTTGAGACGTGAGATAATTATAAATCTCTGTATCACTACGAATAGCACCTGATAGATTGCCTTGTAACATGCGAGGAGCTGGGGCTTGGATTTTGTCGGATAGGATAGGTTCTAATTGCTGTGAAATTGTCGACTGAGGCTGGACTATTTCAGAGGCAAATACAATATTCTGGAGTCCGAGGCTAGAAAAGAATAGCGAAAAAGCTAAAAAAAGATAAAGCTTTGGCATAATACGATAAAATCTCAATTAAATATCCTCCTTGGCTATTAAAACGACTAAAAAATATATTGCTAGAATTGGAAATTGCTAGGATCTATACACACTATAGTATAGAGCGCAATCTAGTACAAATTATTTTTATATCAATCTAGCGGAATCACCCAGAAGAAAGTAAAAAGACCAATGCAACAAACTGCATTGGTCTTACCCTTGCCATGTAGACATATGAAAAAAGCTAAATCCTACTTATACTCTGGCAGCCACTTGCCATGAGCCTCAATCAACTCATCGCACATCGCGATGATATCGTCCATCGACAGCTCAGCTGATGTGTGCGGATCCAGCATCGCTGCGTGATAAATATGCTCACGCTTACGTGTAATTGCCGCTTCAATCGTCAACAGCTGCGTGTTGATATTTGTGCGGTTCAACGCCGCAAGCTGTGGTGGCAGATCCCCTACGTACGTTGGCGTAACGCCATTACGATCAACCAAACAAGGCACTTCGACACACGCTTCGCGCGGTAAGTTCGTGATCAAGCCGGTATTCATGACGTTACCGCCGATTTTGAACGGAACATCGGTCTCGATCGCTTCGAAAATGTACGAAGCATACTCATGTGAACGCACATGCGTCAAATTCGCATCGTTCACGAGATCCTCACGCATTTGCTTCCAGCGGCTGATTTGATCAATACAACGACGTGGATACTCATCCAGCGGAATGTTGAATCGGTCAACCAACTCTGGGTAGCTCCGTTTGATGAAATACGGGTGATATTCAGCATTATGCTCAGAAGATTCCGTAATATAATGGCCGAATTTCAGCATCATTTCATAGCGAACCATGTCTTTGTGCTTCTCCTTTTGCTTCTCAGCCGCCCGCTTCTTAATCTCCGGATAAAGGTCAACGCCGTCCTTCGACACTTCGAGCAACCAAGCCATATGATTGATCCCAGCGATTTTCGCTTTGACTCCTGTTTGATCAATTTCCAAATGTTTAAATAATTCCGGCACACAAGTTTGCACGCTATGGCACAAACCAACCGTACGCACACCGCCATACGTGTTCATAACATTTGTCAAAACAGCCATCGGATTTGTGTAGTTGAGGAATAAAGCATCAGGACATACCTCGCGCACATCGGCAGCAAAATCCAGCATAACCGGGATCGTTCTCAAGTTTCTGAAAATACCGCCAATCCCGACCGTGTCTGCAATCGTTTGACGCAAACCGTACTTTTTCGGTATTTCAAAATCCGTAATCGTACATGGATCATAGCCACCTACTTGGATCGCATTTACCACAAATTTAGCACCGCTCAACGCTTCTTTACGGTCTGTATACGCTTTAATAATAGACGTGCTTCCACTCGTTTTCTTGATGTTATTCAGCATATTAGCAGAGTCTTGCAGCCGTTCGTGATCAATATCAAAGAGAGCGATTTCAAAGCCTTGCAGCGCGGGTGTAAGCAAACAATCACCGAGTACATTTTTTGCAAAAACCGTGCTTCCTGCACCTAAAAAAGTAATTTTGGACATGTGAGATTCTCCTCCAATAGTTCATCTAATATCATATCCTTACTATAGCGCAAGCTCACTTTGAAAAATATGGATTGAAACAACTCCAATATGGACATTTGTAGTTTTTTAGATTACGCTCTTAGTAAAAACAAAGCGAGGCTTCTATGAATCCAGATCATACTTACTTCAACATAAGCATTAATCCTTTACATAGCAATCCAGATTTATCTGTCCTTTTCAGTGGCGAAGGCAAGCCGAACCCCCAGCACAAAATGGGGCCTGCCGTTCACGATTATTACTTGATCCATACCGTTCTCTCAGGGAAAGGTACCTTCGAAATGGGGCAGCGAACCTACGCTTGCTCCACCGGCGACACCTTTATCATTTATCCAGGTGAGTTATTCTCGTATACGGCAGATAGTGCTGCACCTTGGCACTATGTTTGGGTAGCTTTCATAGGTCGATCCGTGGATTCATTACTTTCACAAATCGGGGTCTCCCCACAGCAAGCCGTGATATCGGGGAATGAACCGCGCACCATTCGTCACTTTTACCGACATCTGCGCGCTTGCTTCAGCCAGACCTCTTTCCCGCAATTAGAGGAGCTGGAAGCCGAGGGCTGGCTGCGCCTGCTTCTTCGCGAGCTTGGACGCGTGAATACGCACCATATTTCTGCCAAGCCAGTGGTTGAGACTGATATCCAACGCCAAATCGGACAAGCCATCCGCTATTTAGAGCTGCAATACACACAAGCGGTCTCTATCGAGCATCTCGCTCGCAGCTTGGGGTATCACCGTACGTATTTGTGCAAAATGTTCAAACAATCCACCGGATTATCCCCGATGCAGTATCTATTCAACATCCGCATGGAACGGGCCAAGCAGCTACTGATGACAACCGCCATGACCATTGATCAAGTCGCCTCCTCCGTCGGCTTCAATGATGCGCTCTATTTCTCGAAGCAGTTCCACAAGTGGAGCGGCTCTGCGCCATCTGTGTATCGGAAAGAGCTCCGAAGTGTATAACTCTATGACTGCTCGTACCCAACGAATGAAATGATTCGTCAACGAAATAAATGGAAAAAATCCAGCTATTTCTGCCCAATTTCATAGAAATAGGAAGATAACTGGATTTTCTCCATTTATTTTTGGGTCTTTCCACTGAAACGCTAATAATCGATTAAATTAGATGTAGTTTTTCCCGTTATTCTCCAATCGAGCGGGTCGACTCACCACATCGCGATCCAGACCGAATTTGCCGCCATTTCCTCTAGATCTCAATATCCACGATTAAGCTGTCTACACGACCAACTTCACGAATAAACGCGGCTACCGCCTGATGCTCAGGGTTCGGACCGTAAGCTGCTAATGCGGCTTTATCTTCAAAACGAACGGAAAGTACGACTTGGAAGCCTTGATTCTTCTCGGAGAAATTAATACCCGCTTGGATATCAACAATACCTGTCAGATGAGCTCGCAGCGCTTTGAAACGATCAACAACCTCTTGCAGCTGCTCTTGTGTAGTTGTTTCAGCAAATTTAACAAGGACAATATGATCAATCATGGTGTGAACCTTCTTTCTATACTCATTTAGGACATTAATAATGAACGACACTAATCTTAACAAAAACGCAAGCCGAGTACCACTCCCATTTTTGAGGATCTAGGGCAGACATGCGGCCGTCCTAGCTGGTCATCTACCAGCAATAGAGGCAATCCGGTCGGAGCTCAGCACTTGAACTCCCGTTTTCCCAGATTTCGCAGCTCTTATTAAGCCCGTAGCAATCGTTCGTGCATGAATGGGACGATACTTGCGAAGGCGACCCGTCATCAGCGGAGCAATGGCCCGCGAAACGATGCCTCCCAGTTTCTCACCTAATCGGAATTCCCCACGGTTACCAAGAATGAGAGAAGGCCGAAGCAAGTGAAGCGCGCGAAGTCGCATCCCCCTCAGCTTGTCTTCTACTTCTCCTTTTACCTGATTATAGAAAAAGGAGGATGTGCGGTCTGCTCCCATTGCTGTCACAATAGCAAAGCTATCTGCTTGCCCCTTGCTCGCCACTTCAGCTAACATGAGGGGATAGTCTCGATCTACTCTGCGGAATTGCTGCTTCGAGCCTGCTTTTTTAATCGTTGTTCCTAAGGTACAGAAGACATGAGCATGCGCGAACTCCGAGGACTTCAGACTCTCACTCAGCTTAGCGAAATCAATCACTCGCTGTTCTAGTTTCCCCTGTCCATTAGGCTGCTCTAAATCCATTTTCTTACGAACTAACGCAATAATCCTATCATAGTCCGGATCGTTCAATAGCTGTTTGATCAGTTCCTTGCCGACTAAGCCCGATCCTCCCGCAACAATCGCCGTTCTCCCTTTCATAGCACGCCTCCAGCGTCATATTTATACACGATCATCTTCATCATACAACCTTTTGGCATTAACTTCGACACGATTTCTTCCGCCTGACTTTGCGCGATACAGCGCATGGTCTGCCCTAGAAACCATATCTTCCAGCACCATCGTTCCGTATTCTAATGTCGGTGAGTATTCTGCGACTCCGATGCTTGCGGTTATTTTGACCGTTAGAGACTCTTTGATAAAAGGGGCATCTATTAAAATATTTCGTAATTCCTCAGCAAATAAAGCGCTCTCTTGCGCGTCTTTCCGCAGTAATAATAGAATGAACTCTTCGCCGCCATACCTCGCCACAATCGCATCCTCTCCCGCATACCGTCTCAGGATATTCGCGACATGATGTAGGACACCATCACCAACCAAGTGCCCATAAGTGTCATTAATTTTCTTAAAATGATCAATATCCATCATCAAGACGGAACAGGTCTGTCCGGAGTAAATACACGACTGCAATTGCTTGTTGCCTTCTAACATCATATAGCGTCGATTATGAACCTCTGTCAATTGATCCATCCATGCTGAATGTTCCAATAACGAAATGTTGGACTTCAACCGATCGGACATGAGATTGAATGTAGCCACTAATTGTCGCAGCTCCACGGGAGCTTTTCTAATTTTATCCACATTGATCTGGTAATCGTAATTCCCCTTCTGAATGATCTTCGTGGCACGCAGCAAATAGCGAATCGGCCTCTCAATCTTGGAGGCAATCATCACTGCAGCCGCGACACTGAGAAGCAGTGCAATCAAGGAAATAATAATAATTGTCATACTTAATTCATTTAGCTTTCGAAAAATTTCTTTCTGGGTAATTTCCCCAACAACAAGCCAACTTTTCTCCTGAGACCAACTGTATTGACCATACACGCTCTCCCCTCGGAAGCCAATATACGCACTATGATCCGTACTATTCGTCACAGCACGTTGATAAATTTCCGATGTAACACGTTGTGTAATTGTGCCATTCTCCGCACGGTTTGAGGCTGTTACAATATTGCCTTGTGCATCCAACACATAGACTTCTCCCGTATCCCCGAAGCTAAGCTGAGCCATCAGTTTATTCAACATTTCAAGTGTAATAATCCCAAGCACAATCCCCTTGAAATCACCGTGATCGCCAAGTACCGGAGCCGAGAATGTAATAACAGGTGCTCCATTTTCTTTGGACATCACAACGCCCGAAACGAAGCTCTTCTTTTCCGTTCCGCGTTTGTAGTACTGACGATCTCCCACATAAATTGAAGTCTTATCTGTGCGAATATTACCATCCGGCTCAACGAAAGTAATCGAATAAAACTCCGAATTCACCTTTGCATAATCTTGAAACTCCCGTTTCAAATCACCTATGCGGTGGAACTTGGCATTATCTGAAAGTGCGAAACGTTTAATCGCATCCAACTTTTCCTGATTCCAGCGTTCGATATATAAGCTCTGTAACGCAATCACTTGTTTGAGTTGAACCCTAGCCTCTTCTAACCGATTGCTCTTCTCTATAAAGTAAAAAGGAACGATGATTGAAAAAGCCAGCAACAAAATAATCGCGCTTATCCAGAGTTGAAGTCTTGTTTTAATAGTGTGATCGGAAAAAAGAGAAAACAAATGCCCCATCGAGGTTTCCCCCCTTTTTTTTCAATATATCTCATTATACCTTATATTAGGATGAAAATAGACAAATTCCGCTGTATTTCGGCATAAAAGTACGAATATTTCGAAATATTGTTCGTTTGAAAAGTAGGACCCTTTCGCTTATGCTATTTGGTATGTAGAAAAGAGGTAAATACCCCCATGAAAATTCTCGTACTAACCGAAAAACCAAGTGTAGCCAAAGAAATTGCTCGTGTGCTGGGCTGTAACCAGAAGCAAAAACACCACTTCGAAGGTGCCAAATATGTCGTCACCTGGGCACTTGGCCATCTCGTTACGCTCGCTGAGCCCGATGATTACGATCCCAAGTACAAAACATGGAATCTTGAAGATCTGCCCATTATCCCTGGCAAAATGAAGCTCAAAGTCATGAAAGAAACCTCGCAGCAGTTTCGTGCTATCGAGCATCTCAGTCGCAGGGGTGACCTGTCGGAGCTGGTCATCGCAACCGATGCGGGGCGCGAAGGCGAACTCGTCGCGCGCTGGATTATGGAGCTGATCCGCTGGAAGAAGCCGTTCAAACGGCTTTGGATCTCGTCTCAGACGGATCAGGCAATTCGCGAAGGCTTCGCGCAGCTGAAGCCTGGCACCGACTACAACCGGCTGTATCAAGCAGCCGTCTGTCGTTCCGAGGCCGATTGGCTCATCGGCCTCAATGTGACCCGCGCGCTGACCAGCAAGTTCGGCGCGTCGTTATCCGCTGGGCGCGTGCAGACGCCCACGCTGGCCATGATGATCAACCGTGAGGCGGAAATCCGTGATTTCCGGTCCGTCGACTATTGGTTGATCGAAGCAGAGCTCGGGTCCTTCCGCGCCCAGTGGCGAGACCCGAAAACCGGCGACTCGCGTATATGGGATCGCGAGCGCGCAGATAGCTTGAAAGCAAAGCTGCAAGGCCAGAGCGGCCGCATCGTGCAGGTGAATCAGACCGAGAAGCAGATTCCTCATCCACTGGCATATGATTTAACCGAGCTGCAGCGCGATGCAAACCGTAAATTCGGGTTCTCTGCCAAGCAAACGTCGAATGTCCTACAACGACTGTATGAGCAATACAAATTGGTCACCTATCCGCGAACGGATTCGCGCTATTTGACCTCCGATATGGTACCGACCCTGCTTGGCCGTTTGAAAGGGGCTGCCATTGGCCCATATGCAGCGCTTGCAGCACCTTTTATCCGGAAGCCACTGACGATCACAAAACGAATCGTCGACGACACGAAAGTAAGCGATCATCATGCCATTATCCCGACAGGTGAAGCCATCTCACTCGCAACACTAAGCGCAGATGAACGTCGACTCTATGATCTGATTCTCCGCCGATTCTTAGCTTTATTCAGCGGTCCGTGCCGCTACGATGAAACGAAGCTAACGATTGAAATTGCCGGAGAGAAGCTTTACGCTTCAGGCAAAGTCGTGAAGCAAGCGGGCTGGAAAGAAGTGTACGGCGCCACCGATTTCACTGATCCCGATCGGGAAGACAATGAATCCGAGGAAGATACAGGGCAGCTGCTGCCACAAGCTTCAGAGAAAGACGCGGTTACCGCTCGCAACGTCCGCCAAGTTAGCCGCCAAACGAAGCCGCCTTCTCGCCATAATGAGGCTTCCTTGCTATCTCAGATGGAGAAATTCGGTCTTGGTACACCTGCAACTCGCGCAGATATCATCGAGAAGCTTGTGTCCTCTGACACAATTGAGCGTCAAGGCTCCTTGCTCATCCCTACTGGCAAGGGCACACAGCTCATCGAGCTTGCTTCCGAGGAGCTCCGTTCACCCGAGCTTACCGCACGCTGGGAGCAGGAACTTGAACGCATCTCCAAAGGCAAAGGGAGCATGGAAGCTTTTCTCAGCGGCATTCGCAAGAAAGCAGCCGAGCTGGTCGATGAAGTCAAACGCAGCTCCGCAGCGTATAAGCCGCATAATTTAACCGGCAGTAAATGCCCCGATTGCGGTGAGTTCCTTCAGGAAGTCAAAGGCAAACGAGGACGCTATCTGGTTTGTTCCAGTCGTGAATGCTCGTATAAACGTGAAGCTGACGGGCAATTAACAAACCATAGATGCCCACAGTGCCATAAGAAGATGGAAATACACACAGGTAAAGCAGGCAAATATTTTCAATGCCGTCCCTGCAATGTTGTTGAGAAAATCGACGGCGAGTCTAAGGGTGGAGGTCGCAAGGCTACAGCCAAAGTCAATCGCCAGCTGATTGAGCAATTCTCCGATTCTACCGGAGTTGGGAACTCACTCGCTGACAAGCTGCTCGCAGCCCTTCAGCAGAAGAAGGAAGACTGAAATACCAAGAATAAAGCCCAAGCGACATGCTTCTTCGCTTGGGCTTTTACATATATGACGACTCTTTATGCTCTGGTTAATATCCTGCCTTTAACCGCTAATTCGAGATCTTCTAACGTTGTGATTCCCAAGCTAACCAGTGCATCTCCTGCTTCCATGTGAACATTGGCTAGGATATGCATGCTTGTATGAGGCACTAGTGATTTCCGAAACTCATGAAAAAGCACCGCATTATAAGCTTTGAGAACGGTCATAAACTCAACATTTGGCGGGACAAATCCGCGAATTTCAGACGATCGCCAGAAAAACTCCCTCACATGCATAATATCCGATCCCGTGCGGTTCAGCTTTCGAATCATCGCAAAAAACTCATCAACAAGCACTTGTCGATCCGTTTTCATGTGACCATCCCTCCAATGACGTATTCCTACTTGAAGGATACCACAAATAGTTCTTTAGATCTATACCATTACCTCTTTCAAGGGCTTAAATACCTAGGAAATTTGTGGATCCTTCCCATTTCTCTTCCATCTGCCTCTCTGTGATAAAAGCATGTCCACCACATACAGTACAACACCCAAATTAATCGCAATATCCGCTAGATTCATAATCCCATTCCCGGAGTTAATGACGATGAAATCAGTAACCTTGCCGAATAGAAGCCGTTCAATTCCGTTACCAATCGCCCCACCTACAAGGAGTGCAGCTGCACTTTGTTTTAACGTCCCAGGAAAGCCGCCTCTTTTACGGTACCACCAAATCCCTGCGACAATAAGAACGGCTAGAACACCGAGTATAGGAGCCCATCCCTGCAGCGAACTGCCAGCTGCCCCGCTATTTTGATAATACGTAAATGAAATAAAATCTTTATAAAAGGGCATGGATTCACCAACCGTCATCACCGAGCGTATCCAATACTTAGACAGTTGATCGATTGCAGTAATCACCAGAACAATTGAATAAAATAGCATACTACCACTCCTATCGACTCTCAGACTTCAACCTTTCTCTAATTTTACTTGAAAAGAGAGGATAACCGTTAATTCTGCGTATTAACCCTTTTTGCCAACATAAAAAGCCCCCCCAGTCCTCCTGCGGCGGCTCCTGCCTATCTATGCTTCTGTCCTCAACTTAGGCTCATGAGCGTTCGGTACAGCTCCCCAGGCGTGTTAGCCATATGGTCCGGATTTCCACTGTGGAGTAGCTGAGGTGAATCATATCCCCACGTCACAGCTACGATTGGCACACCTAACTTCTTACAGGACTCAATATCCCTTAATTCATCACCAACATAAATCATCCGTGTAGGCGTGGTTCCCCATTGCTTCATCACTTTGCGAATCGAGTGGTGTTTGCCGAAAATATGCTTCGCTGAAATGATCTCCTTAAACGCACCTTCCAGCTTATTTTTTCGTAAAAAAAGCCGAATATTTGCTTCTGAGTTGGAAGAAAGAATCGAGCTCTTAACCCCTTGTGTGGCGAGCTTCGCAATCACCTCTTTCATACCAGGTACGATTTGCAGGGATCGAATGTTCTCGTGATACAGCTGCCGCCCTGCCACCATCAGTTTAGGAATTTGGAGCACAGGCACCCCTAAGCGATCTACACGTTCGGAAATCGACATTGAGCGTAACGGACCCAAGTCCTGTTCACGGATGGGACGGAAACGATATTGAATAGCCATTTCATTATAAAGCTTAACCAGGAGCGCCCTGGAATCGACAAGTGTCCCGTCAAAATCAAATAAGATGTGCTTTACCATCTGGGTGTATATACAAATAAGGCCGGACCCTCGGGCGGCACTTGGCGAATTTGATTATCTTTAAACTCTTGAGCTGGATCTAGGACCACATGCGGATTACTTACGGTTCGCAAATCCTCCCACGTACAAGAAACACCGCGGTCGTAGCCCGCTGCACCACCTGCGAACATCTTACATCCTTTGCAAAATTGCTCCTTTTGCTGCGCGTCCAGCTTCACAACTTTATTACGAAGACAACAGTAAATTTCATTAACTGTGTTACATACATTAACATGAGTGATCATAGCCATTTACCGTCAACTCCTTGCGGCACTTTGAGTGTGTAATAGTAAGTTTATCGAACTACTATTAAGTGTATGACACAATTTTGTAAACGGAATAACATTTCTCACGAAAGGCCGTCCAAATTTGCTATAATTAGGAAATATATTGACAGATTTGGAGGTACCTCCCCATGCAGGATTCCTTGCATTATGTGATCCCATGTCTTATCTTTGGCATTTTTATTTATCGACGGGCGAAGCGCACCATTGGCTTTCAAAAGCTTTCCCGTGGCAGACTCACCTTTCGTCTATCCTTATTTAGCCTGCTCGGAGTGATCATTCTCATCTTGGGCTTCGTGCATCCCATCCATTTCATCGGCTATTTGATCGGACTTGCCGGCGGCGCGTTGCTAGGGCGAACTGCGATTAGCCATACCCGCTTCGAGCATCGGAGCGATGGCTGGTACTATCGCACACATCTCTGGATTGAAGTCACCGTTCTCGTTCTCTTCCTTGGTCGCATCGCGTACCGCTACGCGGCTGTTGCCATTTCCACAGGTTCAACGACTACCTTTACGCCTGCTGATTTCTCTCAATTTACTAAAGATCCCGTCACCGCTGGCGTTTTCTTCATCATCGTGTCGTACTACGTTTTGTTTTTCGGCTACTTACTGCGCGAAGGAACCAAACTGGATCCGGCAGGATTGGCGGATAGCGAAGTTAGCGTGATCGGGAGCCATGGAGCTCCCAGCACTGGGGTTTCTAGTCCGCAAGCGAATGTTCGGGTGGAGTAACGCAAACAATTGGCTACTTGTAAGGGCAGCTACTTCTCTCCCCACACCTGACCATTTAAACAAATTTGGCACTTAACGAGAAAGGGATATTCCCTAGGTCAATTGACCTGAGGAATATCCCTTTCTATCTGTCGCAGCGGGTGAGCGACCTGACTGTAAGGGCGATGCTCGCTTTTAGCGCCCTTTTCGGGCGCTATTTGCTGCGCCGAGGGCGTCTCGCCCTGCAATAAGGCCCTTTTCGGGCCTTATTGCTCGCATTTCCGCCCATGCAGTGGGCGATGCTCGCTTTTAACGCCCTTTTGGGGAGCTATTTGTTACGCCGAGGGCATCTCGCCCTGCAGTAAGGCCCTTTTCGGGCCTTATTGCCCGCGTTTCCGCGGCTACGCTAAGCCGCCCTTCGCTGCCTCAGCGGTAGCCTTCGCGAACTGCGTGCTGTACAGCCGCGCGTACAGCCCTTCCAGTGCGAGCAGCTCGCTATGCGTGCCCCGCTCCACGACGCTCCCCGCTTCGATCACCAGAATGTGATCGGCGGCCAGCACCGTGGAGAGCCGGTGCGCGATCACGAGCGTCGTGCGCCCTTGCATCAGCTCCTCGAGCGCTGCCTGCACATAGGACTCGGATTCCGAGTCCAAGTGCGACGTCGCCTCATCGAGGATGAGAATGCGCGGGCGCTTCAGGATCGCGCGAGCAATCGCGATCCGCTGGCGCTCGCCACCGGAGAGCCGGTGGCCGCGCTCTCCGACCATCGTGTCGTACCCTTCGGGGAGCGACACGATGAAATCGTGGATGTAGGCCTGCCGACAAGCGGCCTCCATCTCCTCACGCGTAGCGTCCTCCCGCGCGAAGCGCAGGTTGTCGCCAATCGTCGCGTGGAACAGAAAAGACTCCTGCGTCACATACGCGATCTGCGCGCGCAGCGACGCTAACTCCACGTCGCGGACGTTCACGCCGTCGACCTCAACAACACCGGCTGTCGGATCGTACAGCCGCGCGATCATCCCGATCAGCGTCGACTTTCCGGCGCCGCTAGGCCCAACAAGCGCGACCATCTCACCTGGCTGTGCCTCGAAGGTGATGTCGCGCAGCGCATACTGCACCTTCTCCCTTTCCCCGCCTCGGTCCGCCAGCCTCCCTATCTCAGCTCCTACGCCTCGGTCCGCTAGCTTCCCTCTCTCAGCTCCCTCGCCTCGCTCCACCAGCTTCCCTTTCTCCCTCATTCTGCTTTGCTCCCCAACCTTATAAGCAAAAGACACCTGCTTATATCTCACATGCCCCGCCACAGGCCCTAGCTGGCGCGCGCCCTCAGCATCCATGACATCAGGCACCATGTCCTGATACTCAAAAATCCGCTGGAATACCCCAAGCGCTGTCGCTACCTCGACATGTAGATTCAGCAGTGTCCCTACAGGCATATACAACCGTCCCAAATACGCCGTAAACGCGACGATCGAGCCTAAAGTCATATCACCATGAATGACGGAGTAACCGCCATAAATATAAATAATAGCCGTGCCTAACGGCCCTAACGTGCTCGTTGCCATTCCGAACCAACGGCCAACAAGATTGAGCCGCAGCTCGAGATCCATCACCTTTTGATTCATCGTTGTGAATTCTTGCTCTTGCTGCTTCTCTCTGCCAAAAATCCGCGTCAACAACGCACCCGAAATGCCGAAATTCTCATTCAGCTGCGAGGTGATGTCGGAACGCACCTTTTGCGTTTCAATCCGTAAGTCTTTCCGCAGCTTGGATACTTTTTTCACAGGCAGTACGAAAAGTGGCAGGATAAGCACCGATATGATCGCCAACTTCCAATCTAACGCAAACAATATACCTATTGTTGTGAAAACAATGACAATTTGCGTGATCGAAGAGACGACAATAGATGTAACCACACTTTGTACAGACTGCACATCACCTGTGATACGCTGAACAATTTCGCCAGATCGCGCGTCCGTGAAGAACGACATCGACTGCCGCTGCAAATTGTGAAACAACGACTGCCCCAAATCCCGTATAACCCCTTGGGTTACTTTGGTATTGAGATGGTTCTGCCATACGCCAACTACGCCACTCAAGACAGGCAACACGATTAACAGTAGCGCCATCACAGATAATAGCTGAACACGCCCCTGCGGAATTGCTGTATCAATAATTTCCTTCATGACTAGAGGCGGGATCAACCCCATCACTGCCGCAAGCAGCGCCAAGCCGATAATCACCAAGAGCTGTCCCCAATACCTTTTGAACAATAACAAAATCCTTCGTACCGATACATCCTTCAACTTAGCCTTTGGACGATTCCGGTCGGAAAGCCGCCCCATTCCCCCTGGTCCACCTGGTCCGATCACTCACCAATCACTCCGATCTTTCTCCTCTTTGCTGCCCCTCAGCTACAAAGGAATTGCATAAACAATTGCACGGGTTACTTCTTCTGCCATCCGAATCACATGATATAACGAAGTCGTTTGTAGTACATTGTACTGTCTAGGTCCATCCACATTCACGATCGCCGCAATCGTGTAATCACCAATAGGAGGTAAATCTTTACCTACTGATTTTCCTGGAGCCAGTGGTTGGTTCGACAATTGGTATAAACCCACACTCAATTTCCGTCCCAAACAAGCATCTATCGCAATAACGACAACATTCGGTGGAATTTCCTCCAAACGCATGGCCAAGTTAGTGGCATCACACGGTGCTGCAAGCGTGCCAATGACGTGTGGATAGCCTAGCTCTGCAAGCTTACTTCCCACTAGCGGACCTAGTGAATCGCCTGTAGAGCGATCTGTCCCTATACACACAAAAGCAAGCCGACTAGGCTCCAGCCCCTCGCTCAGTGCAATCTTTTGTAGAACCTGCCCTAACTGCTCGCCATCTACTTTTTTCCAAAACTGCTCTTGCAGCTCCATCGGTTCTTTCTCCATCTTTGCCTCCCTTTCAGGCATGTAGACCTAACCTTCACCTGACGCATGATAGTTCCATTCTTTCATATGGAGGTGGGCTGTGTCCACTTGCACACTCTGTCTTCGCGCACACCAAATAAGCGTTACTCGACGACCGAGCAAAGCCTATTCATGCCGCTTATAGAGGTTGTTCACAAATTCCACTTTTGATCACGAAGTAGTTCATGAAGCGTATTCGACATCGAATATTGAATTCAGCCGGAACTTCCGGTGCTCACGTAGCTTACACTACACTCCGCTCCTCATTTCCTATCTTCTTTCAATCTCCTCGGTGCTTAAAACCGGATTTTTTGAACATGCCGCTTATAGATCTGGCTATTCAACCTTCTTAATGTACGCGATTCATCCGAACAATGCGATAATAGAGCTGACCGCTAATCTCTTGCTCCACTTCCAAATAGCCTTCCGAGTGAACATAATCCCCCAACATATAGGTGGAAGCATCCGCCGAATCTGCATGAGTTAGAAAGAGTAGCGCTACCTTATCATCCCCAACCACAAATCCAACCTGTTCCTTCACCTGAAATTTCTCAAGAATTTTGCCATGATGTGATCTCACGATATGATGAAACCGCCAAGTGCCTTCTTCCTGTATGATAAAATAAAGCACACGATTGCGATGTGCATTGCTAAACTCCCGTGTCACACCGATCATACACACCTTCTCACCAACACGTAAATACTCATCAATCACATAGGATTTCAGTCGTAATCGATTAACATTCTTACTCTGAATATAAGTTTCCATCTCATCTATGGAGCGGTGATCCCTCGGATCTTGCTTCGTCGCGTAAAATACTTCTTTAATAAACGTATCCGTTTGGAATTGCCTAGCCCCTTTGAAATGGTTATACGTATGAAAAAATTGCTTAATCACGACCCGAATGTCTTCCGGTATGGCAGGACCCGTTTCCACGTTATACATGCGATCTGTTCGACCCGACCATTTAATTTTATGAAACCAGCTTTTCCAGACACTGACTTGCATGCCGTACGCGTCACCTACTTTCTTCCAACCATTGTTCCATTATAGGCTATAATTCTCAAAAATTCGATAAAAATCGCACAAATACGCGTAAAAAAAAGAGCATCTGCCGCTTTGCTTTCAAAGTAGAAAGACATAGCGAACATACGCTCTTACATAGCTTGCTTATACTTGATTTCGCAACTACCTTATAGCACGCGTTTGGCACCTACATATCTTGAGCCCCAATAGGAGCTATCTAGACTATCAACCGTTACACCAACGGACGTTGTCGAGGAAATGAATTGATTATTTCCAATGTAAATGCCCACATGATTGACGATACCGGAAGCAAAGAAGACAAGGTCTCCCGCTTTCAAATCCGTCACTCTCGCCCCTGCTTGATCGTACATTTGCACAGAGGTGCGTGGCAGCTCGATGCCTTTGGCCTCGTATAAATAACGAACGAATCCAGAGCAATCGAAGCCCTTAGGCGTTGTTCCTCCCCATCGGTAAGGCGTTCCTTTAAAAGTCGTTGCAGCTTGAATAATTTGAGCTGAAACGGATGGCTGAACGACCTTCGCTGCTGGGGCTGCTTGCGGCGGTGCTATCCAAGCCGGCTTGTGGGACTTACCGTCCTCTTCCACGATGGCGATTTTATTCGCATCGTTCCACGCAATCGCAGATCCAAACGTCTCTGTAACAAAGCGTAGTGGGACATAAGTACTTCCCTTAACCAAAGTTGGACTGCTCTCTAATTCAACTAACTTACTGTTCACGATCGCTTTCTCTTCGTCCGTTGTGAGTTGAATCGCCTGTTCCTTGTTCATAAGCGTGACGACGACTTCATCGCCTTCCTTCGCCCATCCCACTTGATAACCTAATTTCTCCGACAACACACGTAGTGGCACCTGAAGTGTACCTTCCGTATCAATAAACGGCTGTACTTCCGGGAACTGCACCAATTCATCATTGACCTGAACCTTTACCGAAGAGGTGTCTGGGGCAGCTGCATACGTGGATGGAGCGGCGTACAGGGAAATGGCTGCGCTTAGAAGAGCGCATGAACAAATAAAGCTTTTGGTAAAAAGTTTCAAAACGTTTTGCCTCCTTGAAGCCTCCGAGGTTAGTTGACGGGTTCGGGAAGAGGTTTTCCCTAGTGCGCCCCATTAGCCTAAGACTAACTGAGCACTCATTCACCCCAAGTAAAGAAGTCCCCCGTACCAGAGCTTTCGATGCTCCGAGATTCGGCATTTTTTGTCTATATTAGACTAGCATAGTTCGTTTTAGGCTGACAACTTTTGCGCATAGGTAAGTGTTTCCTTTTATGTAAAACCGCACAAAAACAGCCACTCTATACAGAGTAGCTGTCTCTTCCACAATCGCTTCACACCAAGCTTACAGGCTGCTTATACACCTCGGTAAACAATATATGCTTACAGGAATTAAACTCACTTTCCGTCAATGGACCTGGATAACTCATGATGTTGAGAGGCAATTTCAGTTGCCCTTCTCTAAGTGGAGGCTGCGCATAAGGAAATAGGTTCAAATGGAAATCGCAGCGCTTATAGAATTCAATTCTCCGCGTAGCATCTGAGGTATTCGGAGGCTCGACTTCAAGTACGATAGGTGTAGTAGCACTGCTCATATACGTTGTCAGCATCTTTTTACCAATCCCGCCACCTCTTATGGCAGCGTTGACGGCGATATGCTCCACAAATCGAAACGTGCTAAAATTCCAACTTGCCAAAAAACCAAGCAATTGCCCATGAACATCTCTCTCGACATCGATTCTATAATTGGGATGAGATAACAGCGCCCGCTGACCTTCATACGTCCTTATTTCCGTTACAGGAAAAGCCGTTTCCATCAGCTCAAATACATCTTCAAATGAATCTTCTTTTTCCATCTGTCAGCACCTCCCTTCAAGTTAGCAATAGGTTATCCAACCGGGAAGCTTCTTACTTCAGTCCCTACCATTTTGAGAAAAAAGCATGTGCTGCTGCATGGGATCCAGGAGGTGTCGCATGCCCCATGAAGGGGTACACTTCAATGGATTTGTGTGCAGATTCGATTCGGTTATACGCAGCGAAAATCGCCTCTGGTAAGCAACACGTATCTTTCAACCCTACCGTAACGTGAACAGGCTGCTGAATACGATCACCTAGATTCATGATATCAAAATAAGAAACTGTCCGCAGTACATCAGGCAGATACTCTGGGAAACGAGTAACGAATTCCGCTGCCTCACTTAGTGAGCTAACGGATTGCAACAGGCCTAGATCCATGTGACATAGGTTCGGCACATGGGCAATTGTTGCTCGAATGCGCTTCTCAAGCGCGGTCACGAGTAGGGCAAGTCCTCCGCCTTGGCTTCCGCCATATACGAATACTCGCTCACTGTCGATTTCTGGCTGCTCTAACGCACATTGCACTGCACGCAAGGAATCGATCGCAACCGCTCGGTAATAGCTCGTCTCAGCATCGAGAATACCCTGTGTAATCCATCCCCTCGTCATGCCGGTCTCCTGTGGCAGCAGGTTGCCGCTATCGCCGCCTTGCCCGCGTACATCAACAGCAAGTACCGCATACCCCATAAGCAACCAGGCTGCATGATCCTCGGGTCTCCCCTTGGAGCCAGTATAGCCTGGGAACGTAACAATACAAGGTACCTTCTTAGACTTGCTCTCTGCATTAGGCAGTAACAACCAAGCATGGATCGGTGTTTCCGCAGCACCCTGCAAGACGATCTTATTCACTTCCGCTTGTACAAAAGGTGATGCCACCGGCTCCCTTGTATAGGACGCAGCTTGTGTTGCTTCAGCGTAGGCGCGCTCCCAGAATGAAGCCAGATCAGCAGTCGCCGTTAACTCCGAATGATACTGGTGTAACCCATGAATACGATTTTCAATAGCGTTCATTTCGGTAAGTCCCCTTTGCATGTTTTTCCCATTTTAACCTAGATACATCTGTATGACTATTGGAAAATATGAAAAAATAACCCCAATTCAGCAGAAGTAGGGTTTATTTCTATCTCCTATGTTTCCATGTTCTCAGATCTGCGAACGGACGGTCGAACCCTCATGGGCCTCTTCCACATGTATTGTAAATATAAAAAAGACCACCCGAAGGCGGTCCTTTTAATTGTAAGCGGGCGGCGGGAATACTCCAAATTCGGATTTATAAGGCTTCCTACGGAAGCAACTAGTGGTATATTTGGACGCTCGTCCTACTCAGCCTATTCAACGAAGTGTTCACGGACGGTCGAACCTCTACGGGCTCTCATCCCTGCCTAATACAATGAAAAAAGACCACCCGAAGGCGGTCCTTTTAATTGTAAGCGGGCGGCGGGAATCGAACCCGCGCGATCAGCTTGGAAGGCTGAAGTTCTACCATTAAACTACGCCCGCATATAAAAAATTCTAAAATGGTCGGGACGACACGATTTGAACATGCGACCCCCTGCTCCCAAAGCAGGTGCTCTACCAAGCTGAGCTACGTCCCGTAGTGAAGATAAAGTGTAAATGGCGCGCCCTGAGAGATTCGAACTCCCGACCTTTTGATTCGTAGTCAAATACTCTATCCAGCTGAGCTAAGGGCGCAAATATTGGAGCGGAAGACGGGGATCGAACCCGCGACCCTCGCCTTGGCAAGGCGATGCTCTACCGCTGAGCCACTTCCGCATGGTGTAAATTCTCATTCGCTCTGCATGTGTTTCTCAGAGGCGACAAGAAATAATATATCAGGTATTTAGAACAAATGCAACTATTTTTATATATTTTTTATTATTTGATGAAAACTCCGCCAAATGGAAGAACTTCCCTTGCTATACGGCGCAGTATGCTATCTGATTTCAAATGCTCATCCAATTTGGGATCAGGCTTACATGGCTGCATGAGTACGTGACCATGCCCTGTAATCTCCCAGTGATAATTCATATGCTGGCTTGCCAGTGTGTTGCCGTATACACAGAGGCGCAGCTTAGCCTGCCGCGGATAGGCAACAAGACAACTGACATCAACATACAGAGGCTCCACAGCATCCAGGGCCATGTGATGTATAGGGCCAGCTGTTAGCAAACCTAGATTGCCGGGGCCGTGAAACTGCATTTTAACTAAATCTTGCGTGATCAACGTGTTCTTCACACTCTGTAGATGCGTTGTAAACGTCACACCTTCCGTATAAAACAGCACATGACGAAATTCATACAATAGATCGGCCTCGGCTTCCAACGGCACGACAGCCAAACTATACGCTTCTGGCAACCCCATTAACACACGCCCAGGACCGAGTATGCGTGATTGGATCAACCGCTTCTTCCTATACATACTAGGAAGCTTCATCAATGCGTCTTCACGCTGCTCAGGCCTTCCCTGAAACGCAACAATTTGGTTGGGATGCAGCACATGCACAGCCTCTCCCTTTAGAAGCTGCAGCGTAGCCATCCTGGCTTGTGAGCTTGCATTTTCATAGATGATCTCCAAACCACACAACCTCCTCGCCAATCCTGTTAGCGCATCCCACGCTTCCTTCTCTGCCATACGAAGAAACGAAACACGCGTCCAAGCAAGAAATAGCCTACTACTAATGCCGCAGCCGTAATGATCATGTAGATGATTTTACGATTACGTTTATCTTTGTCTAACGCAACTTGTTCCATGGCCTTCAAGCGTTCTTGTAACTGCTCGTTGTCCTTCTTAAGTGCCTCGTTTTGACTGAGGAGACGATCCTCGATTTCTTGTGACTGTCTGACGGCCTCAGATAACTTGTCCTTCTGTTCTTCCAATTGCTGCTTCGTATCCTCATAATCCTTCTGGATCTGCTCCACATTGCTTGGCAATTGATAAATATCTTTGATCCGATCGAACCAAGAAGCGTGGGCGGAAGGTGCCGGATACAGCAAACCTAACAAGATCACGAGGACAACCACAGCTTGTCCAATTGCAGCTATTTTACGCATCTGCACTCACTCCCACCGTTCTCGACATTATCTTCTATTTTACAGCAAAAATCACCCCTTCACCACTTCTATCGCTTGAACTGGATATCGCAATATCGTTTTCATTTTGGCAGGATCAATCTTCCTCGGGTCTGATAAGTAAATTTCGTGATGAAGTCCACGGTAACTGAGCTGCTCTTGCGATATGAAATGCTCCATCTGTGCCAGTGTTTCCGGTTCTGTCGCATACGGTCCCACATGCAGCATCTGGACACAGAGTCCCTCATGCAAAGTTTCATACCCAACATCCGCAATAACCTTAAGCTCTTTTTTCTTGGCCATTGCTGCTGAGCGCGCTTCTTCTACGATCTCAGCCGACACATACGTTGGCATACGAATCAATAACTTCCAGTGCCATTCTTCCCTCGATACCTCCAAGGCAGTTCGGGGATCCCCATCTACCCACCATTGCCCTTCTAGCTTCGCTACTGTGAAGTCTTTCTCCAGCTTCTTGTAATGTCCCTTAACACCGTAGGCGACCGTATACAGCGCTTCTGTAGCGTTAGCGAAGGCGGCACCATTGGGGTCCCCTTTCCCTACGATAGTAACATAGGAAATAGGTTCAAAAACAACGAGCTCAGGCTTCGTTGGAGCTGTGTAATAAGGTTTATAGGCTTTGGCTAAATCTAATTTCTCCATGATGTACTTCCCTTCTTTTTCCTACAACTATACAAAATCAACCCTGACAACACTATGTCAACAAACAGAAAAAAACTTACCTTTCGCACATTTGCGAAACAAGTAAGTTTTTGACTCATGAATAGGATATGTAATTATTCCGCAGCTGGAGGCGTGAAAGAACGTTGTGCAAATTCTGCATCCAACATGTAGAACGCATTGCTATCTTTATCGATACGTTTCAGCTTGTTGATAATGCTATCGAACATTGCTTCTTCTTCAACCTGTTCGTCAATGAACCATTTCAAGAACTGCATAGTCGCATGTTCTCTATCATTCAATGCCAAATCGGATAGGTGATAAATCCGTTTCGTTACTTCTTGCTCATGCAGGTAAGCATGTTCAAATGCATCCAAAATCGATTCGTACTGATTCACGGGCGTGTTCATACCAGCAAAGCTGACCTTTTTCCCACGGTCATTAATAAATTTAAAAATCTTCATGGCATGGAACTTCTCTTCTTCTGCTTGTACCTTAAAAAAGTTCGAAAATCCATCCAAGCTTTCCGCAGCGCAATAACCAGCAATAGCTAAGTAGACGTGCGCGGAATAAAACTCATAATTCATCTGCTCATTGAGCGCTTCTGTTAGTGTATCGTTTAGCATCTGTGCACACACCTTTCTGTATGGTTATCTCTTGCGTATTCCCCATACATACAAGATTAACAGAATTGTGCATACAAATACAAACGGAAGAAACAATTTTAGCAGATTTAGGTTCAAGCCATCACACTTTTGGCCTTAGACGCCGTTATGATTTCCTTAATCTGAGCATACAAATGGTCCGGTGACTCCGCGCAAAGCAGCTTCTTCTTCCCGATCATAGCGATACATTCTTTCTTACAATGCCGGCAATTACCTAAACATTCCTTCTTCTTCTGTTTCAAGTCTGGGTACTCGTGCTTCAATGACTTATATATTTGTTTCGATCCGAATTTCTCATTTCTGCAGCAGTACTTAATCGTTTTCAATTGCGATCTCCTCCCGCCATTTCGCGTCAATCACTACTCTTGATATTAGTGATAATAATAATCAATGTCAACCAAATTTTAAATATGCATGTACAAAAAAAGCTTTCTTCAATCCTTGTTAAAGGATGAAAGAAAGCTTTTTTTGTTTGGATGCGCGTAGAGGGACTTGAACCCCCACGGTCGCCCGCTAGATCCTAAGTCTAGTGCGTCTGCCAATTCCGCCATACGCGCATGCTGTAAATAAGGCAAATGGTGAGTCATGTAGGATTCGAACCTACGACACCCTGATTAAAAGTCAGGTGCTCTACCAACTGAGCTAATGACTCATGTCTTGTAAAAAAAAATGGCGGAGCTGACGGGATTCGAACCCGCGGTCTCCTGCGTGACAGGCAGGCATGTTAGGCCACTACACCACAGCTCCACACTATGTAATTCTCCTCTTAGTAAGAGGTTGGTTGCGGGGGCAGGATTTGAACCTGCGGCCTTCGGGTTATGAGCCCGACGAGCTACCGGGCTGCTCCACCCCGCGACGTTACTAGCATGATATTTTATTATTCCCAGACAAAAAGGAAGACATCCGAATTTTATCTGAAAAATAAATGGTGGAGGCTGACGGGATCGAACCGCCGACCCTCTGCTTGTAAGGCAGATGCTCTCCCAGCTGAGCTAAGCCTCCATGGGATGAAGAATAAATGGTGACCCGTAGGGGACTCGAACCCCTGTTACCTCCGTGAAAGGGAGGTGTCTTAACCACTTGACCAACGGGCCTCGTAAACAGGCACTTCTAATATGAAAGCTCTTATGGCGGAGAGAGAGGGATTCGAACCCTCGAGACGCTTGTGACGCCTACACGATTTCCAATCGTGCTCCTTCGGCCAGCTCGGACACCTCTCCATAAAAAGGCCTGGTTTTTAAAAAATAAATGGCTCCCCGAACAGGACTCGAACCTGTGACAACTCGATTAACAGTCGAGTGCTCTACCAACTGAGCTATCAGGGAACAATGCTTGGCAACGTTCTACTCTCCCAGAACCCTGCGGTTCAAGTACCATCGACGCTGGAAGGCTTAACGGTCGTGTTCGAGATGGGAACGCGTGGATCCCTTCCGCCATCATCACCAAACAGTCAAAGCGTTTGTTTGCGCCTTGAAAACTAGATACGAAACTTCAACGTAAAGTACTATACTCAGGAATTTTGGTTAAGCCCTCGACCGATTAGTATTCGTCAGCTGCATACGTTGCCGCACTTCCACCTCGAACCTATCAACCTCGTCGTCTACAAGGGGTCTTACATACTGGGAAATCTCATCTTGAGGGGGGCTTCGCGCTTAGATGCTTTCAGCGCTTATCCCCTCCGTACATAGCTACCCAGCGATGCCTCTGGCGAGACAACTGGTACACCAGCGGTACGTCCATCCCGGTCCTCTCGTACTAAGGACAGCTCCTCTCAAATTTCCTACGCCCGCGACAGATAGGGACCGAACTGTCTCACGACGTTCTGAACCCAGCTCGCGTACCGCTTTAATGGGCGAACAGCCCAACCCTTGGGACCTACTTCAGCCCCAGGATGCGATGAGCCGACATCGAGGTGCCAAACCTCCCCGTCGATGTGGACTCTTGGGGGAGATAAGCCTGTTATCCCCAGGGTAGCTTTTATCCGTTGAGCGATGGCCCTTCCATTCGGTACCACCGGATCACTAAGTCCGACTTTCGTCCCTGCTCGACTTGTAGGTCTCGCAGTCAAGCTCCCTTATGCCTTTGCACTCTGCGAATGATTTCCAACCATTCTGAGGGAACCTTTAAACGCCTCCGTTACATTTTAGGAGGCGACCGCCCCAGTCAAACTGCCCACCTGACACTGTCCCCATACCGGATCACGGTACTAGGTTAGAACTCCGATACGATCAGGGTGGTATCCCAACGGCGCCTCCACCCAAGCTGGCGCTCAGGCTTCAAAGGCTCCCACCTATCCTGTACAGATCGTACCAAAGTCCAATATCAAGCTGCAGTAAAGCTCCA
>NZ_CAXUQH020000001.1:845000-910000 GCF_964253085.1 Paenibacillus sp. LjRoot153 | reverse complement strand
CCAGTATAGTGATGCCGATCATCATTTGTGTCCAACGCTTCGACATTAAAAAAGCACCTCTTTGCTAGAATCTATCACTCTAGTAAAAGGATGCCCGTATCTAGCAAATGTTAAACCTATCCACGTGTCGATTGAAAGAATTCAATTCGCTCGCCATCTAGCCCGTTAAAGAAGAAATACTTAGAGCCGTTCGGAAGTGTAGTAATTTCCGTATCCAATTGCTCAACCTCTAAAGCTTGAATTCTTGCGAATTCAGCATCAATATCATCTACGGTAAAAGCCAAGTGATGCACTTTGCCTTCCTGTGGCAAGTTTGCATTATAACCTTCAATTAATTCAACTTCTGTTTCATTTGTGGCATCAAAGCCAAGAAAACCAAGTCGGATAACGCCATTCGTGTGGAGTAACGTTCCTTTGTGCTTAAGTCCGATTACATGAACATAAAATGCAATAGACGCTTCTAAGTTTGCTACCATGACGCCGACATGTTCTAATTTCATAACGGTCATATGTATCTGCCTCCTTGTTCTAACCCCCTTCATTTTAGCTAAAAATAAAGCAAAGAGCTAGACCGAGATCAATACATTGGAATTGTCTCCATCTCTCCATTTAACGAGAAGAGTGTTACCTCTGTATTCGTGGCATGAACTAAACCCAGGTTATCAAATACTTCCCTTATCTGAGCATTATTTAAATACTTCGTTATCGTTTCAACTGCCCGGTATGAATATTCTTGGTACATAGCTTCGAAAAAAATAAGGACTTCTTTTTCCTCAATTACTACTTTCGTGTGCAGCATTCGCAACACCCCCGGTTCATATAGAATAATTGTATATTTGGGAAGCTAAGAAAGTATGAAGACTTCTTTAGGTTTATGTTAGGTTTTTAGACTTCGCCAAATTTGAGGTGTCTGTGTATAATGAAAACGAAAGCCACGAACGGGAGGGGCCAGAATGAGGTTGTTAAAACTACTGCAAATCTATGAGGTTGATGGGATTACCCCGAAGCATCGGTCAGATCGATTCGATTTCGATGAGATTCAAGGGCAAACATTTCGTGAAGTGAACCCGACCGAGGTAGGATGTCCAATGACGTTATCAGGGGTTCGGCAACATACACCATTCAAAACAACACGTGTGCAAGCGATCGACCAAGACGGACTAGATTTCCGTGTATTGACGCGCAACACTATTTATCATTTTGAAGTATATACAGAGCGTAATGTCCATTAACACAAAAGACCTTTAACTACTTCCATAATCGGGAGGCAGTTAGAGGTCTTTTGGGTTTATTTACTAAGCCAAACATGCATAAGCGAGAGGAGCTGGCTCACATGCAGCGGCTTGCTGATATAGTCAGATGCACCAGCCTGCAAGCAGATTTCTTTGTCCTGTTTCATTGCTTTGGCAGTAAGCGCGATGATCGGAACATCAGCATATTGACTATTTTTCCTAATGAGACGCATCGCTTCAAAGCCATCCATGACCGGCATCATGATATCCATGAGGATAAGCTCAATGCTAGAATCCTTTGCCAATAGCTCTAGGCACTCTTGTCCATTCTGCGCAACGCTCACAATGATACCTTCTTGCTCAAATGCATTACAAAGTGCAAATACGTTACGCACGTCATCATCAACAACAAGCACTTTCCTATCCTTAAATTGATTGATATTGTAATTCTCGAGTGCTGAAATGGTTTTACCGTTTTCTCGAACAAAATAGTCACTGATCGGGTTAGAAGTTGCCGCTGCTACCTCCATATGCGTAGCGTTAGTTCCCCCTATTAAAGAAGGCAACGAAGGTACGTATAACGTAAATGTACTCCCTCTACCTTCCTCACTCTGCATGTGGATACAACCTCCAAGGAGTCTGGCTAATTCCCGACTGATCGATAACCCCAGGCCTGTCCCTCCATATTTCCGATTGGTTGTACCATCAGCCTGAAGAAAAGGTTCGAAGATGACTTCTTGCTTGTCAGTTGGTATACCTATACCCGTATCCTTGACAGAAACCGCCATGACCTGCATGCGCTTGGCCGAAGGCAAAAGTTCCATAATTTGTTCCACGCTGCACATGCGAAATTCCACCTGAACAGAACCTTCATGAGTGAATTTAAACGCATTAGAAAGCAAATTTTTGATAATTTGACAGAGTCTCTGTTCATCCGTATAGAAAATATTAGGCACTCGAGCATCCATACCAATCCGAAATGTAAGCTTTCGTTGTTCAGCCACCTTCTCGAATTGGCTTTGCAAAAGCTCGGGTAGCCAGTCTGTGCGCAACTCACCGATATGAATGTCCAATTTACCCGCTTCAACTTTGGACAAATCCAATATATCATTAATAAGGAGCAGTAAATCATTTCCTGAAGAATGAATGACACGGGCATATTCTTGCTCGTCGTGCGTTAAGGTCTTACTATTGTTTTCCTGGAGCATTTGGGAAAGGATCAGTATACTGTTAAGCGGCGTTCGCAGCTCGTGAGACATGTTCGCCAAGAACTCCGATTTATACCGCGAGCTCAACTCCAACTGAATGGCATGCTCTTCAAAGGAGACTTTCATATGTTCGAGTTCCCTCGACCTTTCATCCGCATACCGATTTCTTTCCTCTAGCTGTACATTGGTCCGATGCAATTCTTCCTGTTGACTTTGAAGCTCTTCGGTCATCGCCTGATACTCTCGAAGGAGACGCTCAACCTCGACACGCGTTTGCACGCTATGCACGATTGTCCCTAACACCTCTAAGATGTCATCCAACAGACACATCTGAAGCGATGTAAATTTATCAAAAGAGGCCAACTCCATGATGGCGATGACTTCTTGATTATGAATGATCGGTACGATGAGGACACTTTGTGCACTCGCTGACCCCAGTCCTGATTTTAAACGAATATACGTTTCGGGGACATGTGTGAGATGTACAATTCGCTTTTCAATCGCACATTGGCCAATCAAGCCTTCTCCAAGATGAAAAAAAGGTTTACCGGCTTCAGCACTTTCCTCCATCGCCGCATAAAATGCCAACCTCATCATGCCAGCCTTAGCTTCGTGTATGCTTCGAATGTAGAAAACACCGAAGGAAGCTCCAAACAATTCCGCTGCTTTGCGAATAAAGGATGTCCCTAGCGTTTCCAAATCGGAAATACCTTGCAGCATATGGACCACCTCTGTCAACTTCCGTTGCTGCCACTCGATCTCTTCTTGGCTCTCTAGCAACGCATTGGTTGCGTCGGCCAGATCTTTCACCTCATCATTCATTGTGACATGAATGCGCTTTGAACGGTCCCGCTTCATGGAGCTCAGTTTGATGATGCTCTTAGTAACCTGTTTGATCGTCCCTACGATAGATTTTGAAATAACTAGCGCTGCTATCACTGAAAAAATGAGTACCACTCCCAACATGACAAATAAGGAGTTGGTCAACATTTCATTTTGAGCATCAAGGTGTGCCGCTCGCTCCTTCACGAATCCCATTTCAAGGCTGCGAAATCGACTCAATTGCGAACGAATATCTAGAATATTTTGATGAGCAATAAAGAAGGTGAAATTAAAATAACTTTCATTTTCAAGACCATTTCTCAGCGCTGGTAGGGTCCCGCCTGTTTGTATAAGCCAATTTTCGATAGATTCCTTGAGAGCGATCAAATTTTTCTCCTGAGCTGGCGTATCACTCGTTAACTCTCTCAGTTGATTAAAGGAATCTCTCCACTTGGTCTGTCCGGTCGTATAAGGTTCTAAATATTTAACTTCCCCCGTGAGTAAGTAGCCTCTTTGCCCGTTTTCCATATCCATGACGTATTTCTCAAGAAGATTTGACTCCCTATTGACGGCAAAATCATGCTCTATCACATAATTGCGATCTCGCTGCATGGCAGCTAACTGTTGATTAACAAGCACAAAAGAAAGGGTTAAGCAGAAAATGATGAACGCATATCCAATCATAATTTTGGCACGAATACCGAACCTAATTCCACTCACTCCGCTGCCACCCCTTCTACCAGATCAACACCTAATAATTGTATCATATACCAAACTAACATTAACGGGTATGCAAACTTTATACTTTACTACTTTACCGAGTTAATGTATCATTTGAATAAAGTATGGTATGAAAAGGAGTGTTGTACATGGAAGGTCCAGGTGTTGAAAATATCAATCCACGCAGCATTTTATCACGAATGAAGCCTTACACGCCCGGCAAACCAATCTGGGAGGTTCAACGTGAATTTGGGCTTACATCGGTTACCAAATTAGCATCCAACGAAAATCCATTAGGTCCCTCCCCTCTTGCTCTGGAAGCTATTCAAGCTTATTTATCTGACATTCATCGCTATCCAGATGCAGAGACCGTAAATCTTAGAGAAGCTATTGCGGAGAAACGCGGATTCTCGCCTGATCAAGTCCTTGTTACTAACGGCGGTGATGAGCTGATTACGCTGCTCTCCGAAACTTACTTAGAGCCTGGCGATGAAGTCATTGTACCCTCACCGACGTTTAGCGAGTACGAATTCGGAGCCAACTTACTTGGAGCCAGCATCATTAGCGTACCGCTTGGGGAGAACTATCGCTATGAAGTAGATGCTATTCTGGAGGTTGTCACAGAACGCACAAAAATGCTCTATATTTGTTCACCGAACAATCCAACGGGCACTTATATGACCAAAAAGGACCTGCACCGACTTGTGAAGAGCTTACCTTCACATGTGCTAGTAATCTTCGATGGTGCGTATAGCCATTTCGTTACGGCTGATGATTATTGCGATGGGCTTGCGCTAGTACGAGAAGGCTATCCTGTTGTTGTACTGCAAACATTTTCTAAAATCTACGGCTTAGCAGGCATACGTGTGGGATATGGCATCTCAGATGCAGATATTCTGCAACGGATCCGCCAGGTCAAAGAACCTTTCAATGTAAACACGCTCGCACAAGTTGGCGCCGTAGCTGCACTCAAGGATGATCAGCATCTTGAAGCAACAAGAACGAATAATGTTAAGGTGCGGGAGGAACTTTACACCGAATTGCGTACGCTAGCCATCCCTTTTACGCCAAGCATGAGTAATTTCGTACTCGTCGATCTAGGAACACAAGCTAAATCCATCTATGATAATTTGATGAGTCGCGGGGTTATCGTTCGGTATGGCGGAGGTTGGAATCTTCCTAATCATGTTCGAATTTCAATTGGAACTTCCGAAGAGAATGCGGTGCTTATTCAGGCCTTGAGGGAAATTGTCGCTGTTCTAGCATAGAAAGAACCCCCTTTCCTAAATCATTGGAGAGGGGGTCTTTCTAATTGGAGGCAGATCGTGGATGCGGCATGTAGCAGCTGAATTACGTACGATAATCTCCCCTTTTAAGAGGATGGTTTCCGCAGGTAAATCACGATTCTGGATTCGCCAAAATAGCACGTCCACACCACGTTTGCCAATGAGTTCTTTGGTAACATTGACGGTCGTAAGCTCGGCAATTATCGGGTAGTCCATTTCGATATTATCAAAACCAGTGACGGATACTTCTTCAGGTACTGAGATACCTAACGAACGTAAAGCGGCGATCGTGGATTGAGCAATCCGATCATTCGCACAAACGAGCGCAGAAGGCAGTGTTGATCTTTCCAGATGAGGCCGAAGAGCATCGCGAATTTGTTCTTCTTGAAGCTGCTGATCCAAGTTCTCCAAGTGCAGCAGCTTCTGAAATGCGCTCGGTTGATAAGGAATATCAGCCTCCTCTAACGCTTCACGAAAACCGTGCCAGCGCTCTCGAAAGCTTTTGGAAAAGGAAGTATTGCCTACGAATTGTACCGAGCGGTGTTCTAAACCAAGTAAATACTGAACGATCCGATAGGCACTTTCTCGATTATTCGCGAAAACCTGATCTGCTGAGATGAACGGATCATCGTGATCAAGCAATACCAGCGGAAGTCCTAAACGAATGACCTCCATCAGCAATGGACGAGAAATTTCTCCAACACCGATAACACCAGCTAAACCTTGGGGACGTAAGCTGCTGTTCAGCCCTTCTGCAGCGTTTAGCGTGAGGGTGAGCATGTCCGTCCCTCTAAGCTCCAGCTCTTTGGAGATGCCATCCAAGATTTTGCCCCAATAGGTGGACTCTTTCGTTTGAAAGCGGATGTTCGGCATCAACACAAGAACTGTGTTCCCCCCAGCTTCTGCCCCCTGGGTGCTCCATTTCTTATTGGTATCCAATTCACTAGGCGTGGTCTTCTTCTGAGTCAAATAGCCAAGCTGTCCGGCCAATTGCACAACGCGCTGTCTGGTTTCTACGCTGACGCCAGATTTCCCAGCTAAGGCTTTGGACACAACATACTTGGAGACGCCTAAACGATCTGCAATTTCTTGCATTGTAATTTTGCCTGCCAAGGCTCATCACCCATTCCATTATGTTCCTAGTTATTATCTATGAACGACGATAGAAGTCTTCTATTGTCTTCGCCGCCGGCTTCCCGTACATACAATAGTCATCATTACTGCTAGCCTCAGCTTCAGGGTATAGCTGCGCTGGCCAATCCCAAAGCATAAAGCCATGGAACCAGGGTCTTCTTCCGATTTTCTCAAACATGACGTGATAGTAATCGTCTTGCTCTTCCATGCTCAGAGCACCTGCCAGGCCCCAATCATTCGGCAGCATCGCTGAGCCTTCGCGGCTCGGACAACCCGCTTCCATGAAGAAGAATGGCTTCTCCTGCCCCGCCGCAAATGCCTCAAGCGTTGCTACACGCTCGTCCCATGTATCGATGGGATAGTAGCCGCTCGAGGAGATCACATCGACAGCGTCCCACCACGTGATGTTCGTCTCTTGGTATTTGTCACAATTGTACGTAATCATACCTGTGTAAACGGTTCTCAGCTGACGGATCAGCTCCCTCCACTCGGTCTCACGGCGATCTGTTTGCACCATTTCACAGCCAATGCAGAACATTTCGCAGCCCGTTTCCTGGGCGATACGTGCATAGTGAAGAATGAAATCGGTGTAGCTCGCGAACCAATCTCTCCACTTGGGCTCACAAGGTACATCCACGTCGAAGAAATTGATGTGCGCGCGCCATACGCCGTTGGCACAATTCACAACGGGTTTTAAACATACTTTGAGACCTAAACCGTGCGCCTTCTCGATCGCCCAAACGACCTCGGCATCGGTCACAGTTGGCTCTTCCTTATAATGAATTTCGGTAGCTTGCGGATGGTCTTGAAGTGCCGACAGCGCGATCGCCGTCCAGTTGACCCCCAGCTTCGCCATTTCCGTCATCGAGAAATCGGCGGTTCTATTAGCCCATGTACCTCGCGTACCTACCCAACCCCATGTCATCCCATTGATGTACTCCATGTTTACACATCCTATTCTTTGACTGAACCACTGACAATTCCCGAGAAAATAAAGCGCTGTAAGATTAAATAAAGGATCATCGTAGGCAGCATGACAATGAGAATGGCCGCACAAATAAGCTCCCAATGCGCACTATTCGGTCCCGCGAAGCGCATGAGTGACGTTGAAACTACCCCCAGCTTCTGGGACGGCATATACAAATACGGAATATACATATCGTTGTAGATACTGATCGTTTTCAAAATAACAGCCGTAGCCGTAGCTGGCCCCAAAAGTGGGAATATGATCATCCGATAGATTTTAAACAACGATGCGCCTTCCATCATCGCACTCTCGTCGAGGGAATACGGGATTTTACCAATAAATTGTAAGTACAAATAAATCTGAACCGCATCTGTACTCGCGTAGAGCAGGATAGCTGCACCTCTGGAGTTGAACAAATGCAAATCCTGAATGATACTAAACGTCGCAACTTGAGTAGTGATTAATGGAATAAACGTCGCAACTAGATAGGCGGCAAGAATCATTCCTTTACCTCGGAAGCTAAATCTCCCTAATGCATAGGCAACCATCGTGCCGAGGATGATATTAATAAGCAACGAGGAAGCCACGATAATCCCTGTGTTCATGAAAGCCTGACCCAGCTTCCCAACTTCCAATACCTTAGCAAAGTTAGTGAAGTTAAAGATGTTATTCGGTAAGCTAAATGGACTGGTGGTCGCATATTCCTGCGCACTTTTGAAGGCATTCACCACAACCACGTAGAGAGGAATTAGCACAGTCAGTACCGCTATCAGAAGTGAAGCATATTTCAAGATGCTCGTAAGGAGCTTCACACTTTTATTTTCCACCGACTATTCCTCCCCGCGCAAAATAAATTTACGTTGAATCGTGATAACGACCGTCACAATGATAAGCAGCACAATGGCCATCGCCGATGCCAATCCAATGCTGTTAAATTTGAAGGCGACATCGTTGACCTTGGTGACGAACGTATCACTCCCCGGCGCTGCGCCCGTGATGATATATGGAATATCGAATACCTCTAACGCACCCGAAACCGTGAGCAGCATATTCAGCTCAATGATCTTGCGGATATTTGGCAAAGTAATATAGATCAGCGTTTGGAAGGAGTTCGCGCCGTCAATTTTGGCAGCCTCATACAAATCTCCAGGAATGGATTGCAAAACCCCTAAATAGATAACCATATTAAAGCCCATATACTTCCATAAGGAGACCGAAGCGAGTGATATATTCACCAGATCTGTGTTGCCAAGCCAGCTTTGCTTAAAAGCACCTAAGCCAAAGGTGTCCAGCAGTGTATTTAATGTGCCGTGATCTGTGTTGAAAATGAATTGAAACATGTAGGCGGTAGCAACGCTATTAAGAATATAAGGTAAAAATAAAAAGACCCGAAACAGATTGCGTCCTTTTATTTTGGAGTTCAAAATGATAGCGAAATAAAGGGCTAGGATATTCTGAATAATACCGCCGACGAAATAATAAAAGTTGTGGCTGAAAACACCAAAAATCTCTTTATTCGAAAAAATCTCTTGGTAATTCGCAAACCCGATCCACTTAAACGACGTGCTGATGCCATCCCAATCCGTAAAGCTCAGTTGAATCAGACGCAGTGCTGGGTAAAACGTAAAGGTCGCAAGTAAAAGGAGCGGAATGGTCAAAAAGGACAGCAAAATGAGAATACGCTGCATTTTATACGTAAGATCTGGCATGACAATCCCTTCTTTACTCGTTAATAGAATGCGTGTTTCATGATGTGAAAAGGACTCTGACACGCTCGTCTGTAAGGTAGACCGCATCAGAGGTATGTTCTTGTATTAGTTACTACGAATTACTACTGCGAGCTATTGACCAACCGCTTTCTTCGCATCTGCCCATTTCTTATTCAGATCAGCGAGGCCTGCTTTAAAATCCTTGTTCAAAACGAGCTTCTGGATGTACGCGCCACCGAAGAAATCGATTTGTGCTTTGTTTGCAATGGTTCCATAAGCATCTGGATCTGGCTTACCTTGCAGGGTAGTCGGCTTCATAGCTAGGAATTCTTTCAACTGTGGCATCTTGGATTCTTTCGTTTTCAATGGTGGAATCATTCCCGCAAAGTCTGCATAGTCGGACTCTTCAACCATGAATTTCACGAACGCTTTCGCCGTTTCAATGTTTTTGCTGTTTTTCGCTACGCCATACATGTAATCTGCACCCATGTTAGCATTGTATTTACCGCTGTTATCATACGGCATTGGGAAGAATCCGATATCTTCCGATTTAGCACCATTTTCGATAATTTGCGGGATCACCCAGTTGCCAAGAAAGTACATGGCTGTTTTACCGCTAGCTACATCTTTCTTGGAGGATTCCCAGTCAGAGGACATCAAATCTTTCTCGGTGTAGCCCTTTTCTACAAACGTTTTCAAAATCGTAAGTGACTTATTATAAGGTGTCCCTTCCGCAAACGGAGCGTCGTTCTTCGTCATCGAACCGCGGAATTCCGGGTCTCCTGAAATTTCGAAGGCAATTACATCCCACTCGCTTAATGGCCATTTATCTTTAAAGTTGGTTGCTAGCGGTGTAATACCTGCTGTTTTCAATTTCTCTGCAGCCGCATAAAGCTCATCAAGCGTTTTGGGGACCGATGTAATACCCGCTTTTGCAAAGGCTTGCTTATTGTAAGCCACACCGTTGGTATTCACGCCGCTTGGAAGACCGAAGGTTTTGCCATCGGATGCTTTAATATCACTGAAGTAGACTTTATCATTCAAGCCAAGCTCATTCAGAGGAGTGTAATAATCGCCTAGTTTACCGTTAGGCACACCGTCCGGGATCATGTTCACGTCACCAAGCTCACCTGTGGACAACCGAACCTTCATCGTTGGGCCGTAGTCTTTGATCGCTTCAACTTCCACATCGGTTACAGCTGGATATTTCTTCTTGAAGGCATCCTTCCACTCTTTGAATTTCGTATCAACCAAATCAGTGCGGTGCGTAATAACCGTAATTTTACCTTTAATGTTTGCATTAGCCCCTGCTGCTGTTGCAGCAGGCGAATTCGCTGCTGCCGAAGGAGAAGCCGTAGAACTGTTATCTGTTGATTTACCACAAGCTGCTGTTACGGACATTGCAAGTACTAACGTTAAGCTAGTTGTTAGCCATTTTTTCAATTGAATTACCCCCTCGAAATAGTCAAACGCTCAACTTGGTATCGCTTACATGCTTATTATATTTTTCTGGCAAGGTGATAGATATGTACTTTTTTTGTTTTTATTGTATTATCTTTGCGTATTCTTCCTATTTCATGCTAACAAATTAGCTAACAACGTCTTTGTATTCCTTCGGCGTAAGACCAACTACTTTTTTGAATTGCTTGTTGAAGTAAGCAGGATCCTTGTAACCTACCATTTCCCCCACTTGATATGTCTTCAACTGCGTCTGTTCTTTGAGCAGCTCTTTCGCCTTATTCATACGAACAGATATGATGTATTCAATGACCGTAGTGCCTGTTTCCAGCTTGAACAGCTTGCTTAAATAGCTGGGAGTCAGGAAAACGCGTTTACT
Organism: Paenibacillus sp. LjRoot153; assembly: GCF_964253085.1. Lineage (NCBI taxonomy): Bacteria > Bacillati > Bacillota > Bacilli > Caryophanales > Paenibacillaceae > Paenibacillus > Paenibacillus sp. LjRoot153. The sequence goes on along the minus strand of NZ_CAXUQH020000001.1, from coordinate 899,085 downwards.
CAAGCTATTGAGATCCAGCGATTCTGCATACTCGAGCTCGATGATTTTTTTGATCTGATAGATTAGCACATGACCTTGGCTGCTCTTCTCCGTCATTAAATAACCTAGCCCCTCAAGGAGTTTGCGCCCAATCAACGCGCTCGCTTCCACGTAGGTAAAGCAAGCTTTAAGCTCAACCGTCCAATCCACCGATAAGGGAGCTAGATCGGCTTGTTCCTGACGTTTGCCCGCTTCTTTCTTCAAAGCATAGGATAGCGTCTCGACGAGCTCAAATAAATGATGCATCCGAATTTTGACGCTGCCTATTTCTTGGAGCATCTCCTTCACATGTGTTTCCATGGCAGGCATATCTAAAATTTCAATATCCTCAAGAACTCGCTTACGATAAGGTTCAACTCGGTGTAGAGTACCAAATCGAACTTGTCCAGCGATTGTGCGCGGAGCCCTTTCTTGACTGTAAAAATTAAATTCAAGTGCATACAGCGCCTCACGATATCCTTCTTCCCATGCGTCGAGGTTCGATGAAAGCTTACTGATCCCTATAGAAATACGGAAAGAACGTTCCTGATCAAAAACTTCGAGTTGCTTCCGCAGGGTATGGACATGGGCTTCTTCATAGGCGCTATATCCCAGAAGGATCACGCAAGTTCGCTCATCCATTTCCACCGCTCCCACTTGAATCGCAGCAGGATTGGGAGTTACATGGAGCTTTTTCAGCAAGGTTGTCAAGGGAATCGAGATGTCCGTTCGGATCAGTACCAATAGATAGGCGGATATCTCAGCATAGGACGGATTGTAATGGGACAGGTTATTTCCCTTAGTAAGCTTGTCCATTTTGCCGAATAGAATGTCATGTATCGGCAATTCCGCGTGATCCGCAGGGCCCTCTTGCGACGCTTTATTCGGGAGTTCCATCGCTAATTGCGATAGCAGTTGATAAAACTCCTGCTTGTCTACAGGCTTCAGCAAATACCCAGAAACGCCCGAAGAAATTGCAGAACGCGCATATTCAAATTCGCCATAGCCGCTCAGGATGACACATTTCGTATCGATATATAACTGTTTAATCGTTTTCGCTAGTTCTAAGCCCGTCATGCCAGACATTTTGATATCTGTAATCACCACATCAGGTTTATGTTTCTTCAACCCTTCCAGGCACTCCGCTCCGCTCGCATAAACCCCTATGATTTCGTACTGCGGGGACGCTTTAACAATCAATTTGGACAGACCGAGCCGAATTTTCTCTTCATCATCCACGATCATGATTTTCATGTAAGCCCTCCTAAAAGTTTTTCGACAGAAAAACTGGCATCGTAAGCATAAGCTTAATTCCTTTAGCATTAAGTGGAAAGATTCGTTCACACATTAAAAGGCAGCGTCACAATGACCGTGGTACCTTCTCCCTGCTGACTGGAAATACGCAGGCCGTAAGCGGGACCGTAATGCAAATTAATTCGTTCATCTACATTCAATAAACCTATGCCCGAAGTGACATCTTCTCCGCTAGGATCTTGGCGTGTTTGGATGCGTTTATTTAACGCCGCTAATCTTCCTTCCGCTATCCCTGCGCCATTATCCTGAAAATAGAAGGTAAGGATGTGGCCGCTAATCTCATAGGATACATGAATATGAATCGCTTCATCACTACCCTCGGTCTGACCATGGACAATCGTGTTCTCAATGATCGGCTGAAAAAGCAGCGGAATAACTACATAATGCCGTAGTAAATACAAGTCCTGCACCGTCAATTTAAACTTATCGTGATAACGATAATTGATAATTTGGACGTACGTTCTAAGATGATCGAATTCATGCTCCAGCGTCACCGTCCCCTTCATCGGCTTATAGCTGTGACGGAACAGTTTGCCTAATGCGGCAATCATTTCCGCTGTTTCTTCATCATCGTTAATCTCCGCCGTCATCCGAATGGTCTCAAGTGTGTTATATAAGAAATGCGGATTAATCTGATTCTGGAGTGCGGCTAATTCCGCTTCCTTCTTCCGCCCCTCAATTATATACACCTGCCCAATAAGCTCTTTAATTCGTTCAAGCATCGAGTTAAAATGGTGCCCTAGACGGCCGGCCTCATCCTTCGTTTGCACATGGAAACTAACATCCAAGTCGCCGTTCTCCGCCTTTTTCATTAACCGCATTAACTTCTTCATCGGCTTGGTTAACGCAATGGATAGCAAAATTGAAATAAACAAGGCGAAGGTCACAATCAGACAGGTAACAATTAGCGTAATGTTCTGAGTTTGCATCGCTTCTTTCATGATTTGATCCAGAGGGATACGGATGATCGTTTTCCAACCCGTTTTCAGCGACTGCGAATAGATACATAGGTAGCGTACGCCATCAATTTCTTTAATAAAATCGCCCGATGTCCCTGCAGCCAATTGCACAAGCGGATCATCCTCAATGCGCTCGGTAATCCTTTTCTGCTCGGTATCATAAATAACTTGACTGTTCTCATCAATCATGAGCACTTTCCCGTTAGCTGCCGTTTCCAAATCACGCACCAAATTCTGAATGACACTAATATTTGCATCTACAGCGATCGTACCGATCGACTCCTGTGTATAGAAATCACGAATATCCCGAATGACGGTAAAAGCAAATTTCCCAGTCTGCCAATTAGCTAATTGTTGTGTGCTTAAGAAAACAGAACGGCCGCCCGCATCTCGAGCAAGGCGCTTCCACTCACCCGAGCGCTCTTCCAAATCCGTTCGGACGCCGCCTGACACGATGGTATAGTATTTATTGTTATTGTTATCAAAAATATAAATGGAGTTCGTTCCGCGCTTAATATTATTCATAATGCGAATATAATTTTCCATCTCGACCTGCTTGATCGTTAGGCCCTGCTGTTTGTCTTCCAGCAGCTGTTGAAGCGATGTTAAGTAGAGGGGAATTTGAGAAATTTGCTCCATATCCCCAATATAATCGTCCAGTCGATTTGTAATATTGTTCGTTAATTGCAGCGCATACAGGGTCGTGTTTTTCTTAATCGACTTGGAGTAATTCTGATAGGATATATAACCTGTCAGCATGATTGGTAAAATGATAAGAAAAACAAAAACGATGATCAGCTTTTTCTCCATCGACATATTCGACATCCGTGTCCGCCTCCGCTTCGTGATCGTTCAGGAAATCGAACGCATGATGTTCATTATAGTCAGTTGCCCTATAAATGAAAACTGCCCTTTACCTACTAGGATCGCATTTGTTTGGGCTCTATCAACTATGGTACAATGCTATCAATCATAGTCTCATGGGGGTACATCATGCTAAAAGAATTCAAGGATTTTGCATTCAAAGGAAACATGCTCGACCTTGCTGTCGGGGTTATTATTGGGGGAGCTTTTGGTAAGGTTATTACTTCTATTGTGAATGACTTGGTCATGCCACTCGTCGGTTTACTCATTGGAAAAGTGAATTTCAATGATTTGTATGTGGCATTGGATGGAAAACATTACGAAACATTTGCTGACGCTGCCAAAAGCACCGCTGTCTTTAGATACGGACAATTCCTATCAACCTTCTTGGATTTCTTGATCGTCGCGTTCGTTATCTTCATGGTTGTCCGCCAAATCGGCAAGTTCCGTAAGAAGGAAGCACCGAAGGAAAAAGCGGTTACTACCAAAGATTGCCCTCATTGCTTGTCTGAAATACCTGCGCAAGCTTCGCGCTGCAAGTTCTGTACTTCCGAACTTTCCTCCGGTGGTAAGGTTAGCGGCAGCATTCAATAGATCAGTAGAGAAAGAGCCCGTGTCGGATTACGACGCGGGCTCTTTCGTTCTCAAGTCGGCGATCTCGCCTTGTTCGAATGCATTCGCTTGCAGCAGGTGCAACAGCTGCTTCGCGGTATCTTCAGGGGAGCGCAGCTCCCCCTGCTCTTGAAGCTGGACGAACCGGCTCACCTGCGGGAAGTCCTCTTCCGAGGCAGCGCGAATCTCCCGCTGCATATCGGTATCCACCACACCAGGTGCGACGCTGAAGATCAGCACTGGGTGTGGATGTTTCGACTGCTCGACGCCGACGCAGCGCGTCAGCATGTCCAGCCCGGCTTTGGCGGTGCAGTATGCACCCCAGCCGGGGTAGGGCTTGCGCCCCGCGCCCGAGGAGATGCCGACGACCCGCTTCACAATCGGCCACGCCTGCGTGAGCCGAATGAAGCTGTTCGTCAGCACCGCGGGTGCGACGAGATTGACCTGCAGGCTGCGCTGCAGGTCGTCTGGGGCTGCTCGGCCGATCGACGTCATCGGCTCGATCATGCCCGCATTGTTGATGAGCGTGACGGAAGCCACGCCATCTGGTTTCGCGAGGATTCGCTCCATGAGCGAATCGATGCCTTCGGTTTGCGCCAAATCGTAAGCATGGAAGGTCAGCTGACCTTCCATGCGCAGCGCCTCTTGGCGCAAGGTCTCGTTCTCGCTGCGGGAAATGCAGTGAACCGCAGCTCCATGCTCTAGCAGCTGCCGGATGATGGCAGCGCCGAGGCCTTTGGAACCGCCAGTAATGATGTAAGTATCCATATGGTATGCAGGCCCTCCTCTAACTTTTGAAAAGCTTAGGCTTATAGATGGCAAGAACGGATACGTATCCATTCTCTTTACCTTCGTTTAGAATGAGTTCAAAATCAATTTGAAGCTGCTTCACACCGCTGATATCCATGATTTCGTAGGGGAGTTTACCATTACTCACTAAGAAATCTGTTTTCGTGGCCAACAGCCTCCCATCACCGTACACTGTTATTTTCGCAGGACGGTTAAAGTTACTATTTTTATCATCAAAGGTATAGTTGAATGCAAACGTTTTATAGGTTCCTCCTAAATCATAGGTAATGGATTGCCGTGGGTGTTGTCCATCTAATTTGGCACCAATACCATGAGCGTATAGCTTACCCTCTCTTTGCAAAGGGTACACGTCGGAATCCACTGAACTTGCATCAATGCGAACACGCTTCAACACGTTAGAACCCACGATTTTCAAATACGGTAATTCAGTTAAATAAACAGCACCCTCTCGCGCAGCTTCTTCCATTTCCGCTTTGTATTCAGCCGTTTTGGTATTCGTATGAACATTAAAGGTAGAATAGGTTGTTTCTAAATCATTCGCTTGTGTAGGCGCTGTATTAACAGGTGGAGGTGTTGGTTTAGGTGTGGATGGCGGCACCTGCGTTGGTGTCGGTGTTGGCTTTGGCGTGCTAGTATAATCCTTTGCATCTTTATACGGAACCCCCTCCGGCGTGCTTACACCAGCAGTTGAACTTTGTAAAATGATGGTTTGACTTACTTGATCCCAATCCACCAAAAGTCCAGCCGCTTCACCTACTGCTCGCAATGGGACATAAGAGGATCCTTCGTAAATAATCGGGCTTATGGCCTTGCCATCAGGATCCTTCGGCGACCACGATTTTCCATTCAAAGTGAACTTAATCTCATGATTAAGAAATGCCTGAATTTGTTCGATATTTGCAGCGGCATATCCTCCTACACCAACACCAAGCCCAAGTGTCGAGATGAATAAAGCAGAAATGACAATCTTTTTCATAATGCGAATGAGACCCCTTTTTTATTTATTATTTTTTTTACTACGAACATGTACAAAACATAGACAAGAACGATCACATACGATACCATCACGATGTTCGACTCCTAGCGTTTTGAAACACTTTGTAGATAAGCCGTTATACTATCCCTATATACTTGACCCATCGTCTCCGGTAGATCATGCAAATCAAAATACTGCAAATCTCGGGTTTCCGCCGTTTCTATGGCTAACTCACCTGTAGCTTCGCTCGCCATATAAGCCGTAGTCACTGCGTAAAATTCATCTCCATTGGAAAGCGTGTAATGATACTGAGCGCCAGAAAACACACCTACTAATGCTAAGTCCCCAACTTTCAAACCTGTTTCTTCAAAAAATTCGCGTCGAGCTGTATCTTCTAGAGACTCACCCAAATCCATAAGTCCTCCTGGCAGCCCCCAGGTCTCATTCGGCCTTTGTTGTAGTAGAACCTGTCCCAGGTCATTAACCAAGATCACGACTGCTCCAGGCAAAATGATGGGATGATGCCCTACGAATTGTCTAAGCTGCTTATAGTACTCCATGACGATTACACCTCGACCGCAGGGATTTGAAAATATCCCTTATTTTAACATAACAAACGTCTCCTTGAACAAAAAAATCTGCTGCGTAATCGCAACAGATCCTCTTCCACCTTTATTTAATTATACACACCTAAGCTGTTAAGCTCATCTTCCATCTCTTGTCTGAATATCCCTTTATCGTGTTCTTCCATAAAAGCGGCCTCCACACCATTCATGATCAACTTCACTAGCTCTGGTGTTGTAAAAGCGAATCGATCGGCAATTGTGCGATACTCCTTCGTAATATCGGTTCCCGACACACTAGGATTATCGGTGTTGATCGTTACGATCAAACCTTGATCCAAGTATTCCCGGATCGGATACGCCTCCCACGAAGCTACAGCCTTCGTTTGGATATTGGAGATGGGACACATTTCTAATGGGATACGTCGATCTTTGATCATCTCTAAAATATCGGCATTCTCCCGAAGCCTTACCCCATGCCCGATTCGGGTGGCACCTAGATGTGTGACCGCCTCATAGACGTTAACCGCACCTGCTGCCTCGCCGGCATGAATGGTAACAGGAATGCCCAGTTTATGTGATCTTGCGAACACTTCTCGGAAAAACTCAGGCGGATAGTTCGCCTCATCACCAGCCAAATCAACAGCAACTACGCCCTTCCCTACGAATTTGGCGGCTGCTTCAATGACTTCCAAGTTATCTGCACAAGGGTGATTCCGCATACAAATGGCAATAACACCGAATCTCGTTCCAAAATCGCGTTGCGCGCGCTTTAATCCTTGCGTGACATAGTGGAACGTCTCTTCCAGCGTTAACCCCATGTTGCGATGCAGCTGAGGCGCGAAACGCACCTCCACATAACGACAGTTATGCTCCACGGATTGCTCAACGACTTCATAAGCTACACGCTCTAAAGCCGCACCTGTTTGTAGGAAGCGTGTCGTAAAATCGAATTTCCCTAAGTATTCAATCAGACTGCCACAATTGTCTGTCACTCGCATATGCGGTATCAATCCATCCTTATCGTAAACAGGGAGTGATATGCCTTGTTCGAGAGCGAGCTCCAAAATCGTCTCGGGCTTCACACTTCCATCCAAATGTAAATGAAGATCCACCTTCGGTAATCTCGCTAACAAATCATTTGTTCGCATGTGAGCCATCTCCCATCTCTCCCTTGTCTCTCTTTGACGCTAGCGCGCTAGAGAAGAATTTTAATTACTTTAAACGAATGTAATGGTTATGTCAATATATATGACAAATAATTTATTTTATTAGTATATGCGTTAAGTTATCTAACATTTACATTATTGTTTATAAAATTAAAAAAATCCACATCAGGCTACTAAGCCTACTGTGGATTTCTATGTTTTGTCTCTACGAAGCCCTCGTTCGAACTAATAAGTACAGAAAATACGGCGCCCCGATAACAGCGGCCACAATCCCCGTCGGAACCTCTGTTGGCTGAAACATCCCTCGAGAAATCGTATCCGCGATGATCAGCAGCAGCCCTCCTGTGAGGGCAGAGGCTGGAATCAAGTATTGATGCTTGGGTCCAACTAACCTTCGTGCCAGATGCGGACCGATCAACCCTACGAAGCCAATTCCACCACCGACCGCAACGCATGCGCCTGCAAGAGCAACTGCTGCGGCTAGCAATCCAAGTCGTTCCCGTTCCATTCTTATCCCGAGTCCAATGGACGTCATCTCCCCCAGATTCAGTACATTCAGCACATTGGCTTTGAACATGACGAAAGGAATGAGAACAACGATCCACGGTAATAGGGCGAGAACAAACTTCCAGTTGGTTCCCCAAATGCTACCCGCTAACCAGACCTGAACGAACTGAAAATCCGTCGGATCCAAGCGAATGCTAAGTACAATCATCAGAGAAGCAATACCAGCGGAAACCGCGATACCCACAAGGAGCAGGCGGGATGACGAAATCCCTTTTCCTTTGACATACGAAAGCGTATAGATCAACAGAGCGGCCAAACCTGCGCCCAGCATAGCGATCATCGGCATGAAGAACAACGGTCCCGCAGCATTATTTGGGTAAAAGGAAACGACCAGAATGATTGCAAGTCCTGCTCCTGCATTAATGCCCAGAATACCTGGATCAGCTAGCATATTTCGTGAAATCCCCTGTAAGATGGCTCCAGAAACCGCCAAACCCGCTCCAACTAGAATCGAAATCACGATACGTGGTAGTCGGAAATCAAATAGAATAATGCCTTGTTTGGCGGTCCCGCCTCCAAAAAACGTCCGAAGCACCTCAAGAGGACTCAAACGAATCACGCCTGTATTCATACTTATAATAAAAACGATGATAATAAGGACCATTAAAATCGACATCACCGCGATCGCTTTAGCCAATCTCGGTTTCTTTATGCTTCCAGATGGCATGGATGTCATTGCCTAATCCCTCCCCTTTTTACGCGCCAGATAGAGGAAGAAGGGCACACCAATCAGAGCAATAATGGAACCTATCGGCGTCTCAAATGGCGGATTCACCATGCGGGCTCCGACATCAGCCATCACGACTAACAACCCGCCTAGTACAGCTGAGGTTGGAATGATCCAACGATAGTCAACGCCAACAAGATAGCGAACAATATGAGGAATGATTAGACCAATAAATCCAATAGCTCCTACCGTTGCCACCGCTGCGCCAGCAAGGACAAGAACCAGCACGAATGCTGCTAGTTTAACAAGCCCCGTCCGTAAACCGAGTCCCGTTGCAACATCTTCTCCCATGCTTAACAGCGTAATCCAAGGTGAGATGAAAAACGCACAGATTAATGCACCAAGAATCCAAGGTGCCATAATATCAACTTGCAACCACTTCGTACCAGCAACCCCTCCTGCAAACCAAAAAGCGAGATCCTGACCAATATGGTAGAAAATCGCAATCCCTTCGCTGAGCGCCAGAAGTAAAGCACTGACAGCGGATCCTGCAAGAACGATTCGAACAGGTGTTACGCCACCCTTCGCCATTGCACTAATGCCGTATACAAGCCCCGTTCCTATTGCAGCACCGAGGAAAGAAAAAAGAATGACATAATGAAATGGCAGTTGCGGTAAAAAGGCAAAACACAGGGCAAGCATAAAGCCTGCACCTGCGTTGATACCGAGAATACCCGGGTCCGATAACGGATTGCGTGTTACACCTTGCATAATCGCCCCTGCTACAGCAAATGCAGCCCCAACTAAAGCTCCAGCGATTGCTCGCGGAAGCCTTAATTGTTGGATGATCAAATGCTGAGTCGAATCAGCATTAAATTGAAAGACGGCTTGCCATACCTCGCCGAAGGAGATATCCGCTGCCCCAACCGAAATGGAGGCAATCAGGCTGATCAGCAACATGGCCAGTCCACCAAAAATAATGACTGTTGCAGCTAGTGGACGGGATTTCAATGGAGGATGGATTGCGGGAACTTGACTTTTTGAACCCGTCATACCCTAACCCCCCATTATTTAATGACTTTAACGATATCGTCCATCACGCGCTCGCCAGCGATTACACCGTTGTACAACCAGCTGCTCTTCGTGTCCATCTCGAATACTTTGCCTGATTTAACAGCAGGAACGTTCTTCCAAAGCGGATCTTCCAGGTTCCCAGCTTGACCTTTATCACTGTTAACCAAGAAAACGTAGTCTGCATCCAACTGCGCAAGTTTCTCTAAGGAAATCGGTGTCCAGTTCGCTTTAGCATCTGGTAAGACAGCTAGAATATTAGGCATTTTCAAACCAAGATCGCCATAAGCAACCGCGCCGCTAGCTACTTTACCGTTAACAACAAAGAAAGATTTGTTCGTTAACCAAAGGATCGCGACCTTTTTATCACCAATAGATGATGAAAGCTTCGCTTTTGTTTCTGTTACTTTTTGATCATATTTCTTCAATGCGGCATTCGCTGCATCTGACTTGTTAAGAATTTCGCCCATTTTCAAAAGCGTCTTTCGGAAGTCAGCAGTTACTTCGCTGCCTAGTACGAATGTCGGTACGACTTTGGAGTACTGCTCGTATAGACCTTTTTCAACAGCAGACTCGCTGCCGACGATCATGAAATCAGGAGTTGCTTTCAAGACGGATTCAACCGGAAGATCATAACCAATCGTTGGCACGCCAGCAAGTTGTGTTTGTAGGTAGTCTTGAACAGTTGCTCCTTTGACAGACCACTGAACAACTGGTTTAACACCAAGTGCAAGAAGCGGATCTTCCAAGTAGGAAGCGATAACCGCTTTCGGGTTAGCTGGAACCTTAACATCGTGACCCATGCTATCTTTTACAACTTTATCAACAGCTGGCGCCGGTGTTACCGTCGCTGCTGCAGTAGCTGCCGGAGCAGTTGAAGTTACGGGTGTTGTTGTTGTGCTTGCTGCATCTTTGTTACTTCCGCAAGCTGTTGCGAGTAGAGCTGCCGCGCACACTGAAAGGACAGTAGATGTAACTTTAGTAGTTTTTTGTTTATTAAAACGTAGCACGGTGGACCCTCCTGAGTATCTATTTATGTATGATATTGATTCTCAATTAATAATAATGAAAATGATTATCATTGTCAACATATTCAGATATATCCCAGTATTTTCTTATTCTTGTGAATTACCTTGAGTGCCTCACGTACACTTAGAGGTGATAAATCATGGCTAGCAACAAAGGATTGTACGGCCTCAGCATCCGTCTTGGAATACTCGCGCAGTGCCCATCCAATCGCTTTGCGGATGAAGAACTCCTTCGAGTGAGCCATCGTCGTAATACAGTGAAACAGCAGCGGCACGTCGGTCTTCTTTTTATACTTCAACTGAAAAAGAATAGCGGTTCGCTGCAGCCACATGTTATTGGAAGCTAGCCATTTCTCTATATAAGCGGGAATTAGCTCGGGAAATCGTTGGAGATGAAAACCAATCAAGTGATCCGCAATCGTATCTACGGTATCCCACCAGGATTGGGTTACGATGTAATGCTCCAGCACGTCAATGTGCTCAGCGTTCACTGTTTTTCTAACTTGCAGAAGCATCAAAATAGCCGTATAAGCAAATTCACGCTCAGGCAATTGCCACAGTTCCTGGGCGATGCGAACGCCCTCCTCCCCTTTCGGCAAACCATGTTCCTTCGTGAATTGTTTGGTCAGTGCCACACGTTCTGGATTTCGAATACCGAGGAATGGAAAATGATTCTTCATATACGCTTCCATACTTATTGCATTTTCCTTGTTCGCATGCGATCTAAGCCATTTCTCCAAGTCATTCGTGTATGGGGATGTCATCGTGAAAGTGCCTCCTTTTAGCTATCTCCTATGCGCTTATTGTAGCAATTCGCTAGCAATTCGGGTATGCTATTAGCAGAATTTTAATAGAGAAGATGAATAGGATCGGTGAGAAACATGACGTATAAATTAGTTGCTGCTGACTTGGATGATACGCTGCTGCGTGATGATTTGACGATTTCACAAGAGACGGTTGAGGCTATGCATCAAGCTGTTGCCAAAGGGGTAACGGTCACCATCGCCACAGGAAGAAGCTTCCCTTCTGCTGCCAAAATTGCCAATCGCATCGGGCTCAACGTCCCCATCATTACGTATCAAGGGGCTTTGATTAAAAATTTGCTAGACGAGAAAGTCCTGTACGAGCGCACTGTGCCTGTCGAGAGTGCCCGCTTCCTGCTTGATTACTGCGAGAAGAACAACTATCATCTTCAGCTTTACCATGGGGATGAGCTTTATGCAGCTGAGGATAACGATAAGATTAAAAAATATGTGAGCTTGTCCAAGACACCTTATATTATTGGTGATTTGCGCCAATGGATCCATATCCCGCAGCCAAAACTGTTGATCGTGGATACACCGGAGGTTTGTGACCAAATCCGTGAGGAACTGCTCCCTCTACTGGGTGATAAGCTGCATATTACGAAATCCAAGCCGCACTATTTGGAGTTCATGCATAAGGAAGGTACGAAGGGACATGCGATCACGTTCCTTGCTGAGCACATCGGATGCTCATTAGATGAAGTAATTGCACTAGGCGATGCATGGAATGATCGGGAAATGCTTGAAGTCGCAGGACTCGGCGTTGCCATGGAGAATGCCCTGCCTGAGCTTAAAGCGTTGGCGAACTTCGTGACAAAGAGCAATAACGAGGATGGCGTGAGGCATGTGCTGGAGACGTTTGTTTTGGCGGAGTAATTGATGGGGTAAGCATAATGAGAAAAAGAGGTCCTTGGGGACCTCTTTTTTTTATGGACAAAAAATAACTTATAATTCCAATGTCATAAATGAACTTAGCGGGTCATCCGTGTAATTCGCGAACGGTTTGCAGTAGGAAAACCCAAAATTTTCATATAGCTTTCTAGCTGGTTCGAATGCTTCCATGGAGCCTGTTTCCAAGCTTATTCGCGTATAGCCGCGTTGCTTCGCTTCATTAATAATGTGTTCAAGAATTCGCTTCGCGACTCCTTTTCTGTGATGTGCGGAGGAAGTTCGCATTGATTTTAACTCGCCATGTTGACTATCCAACTCTTTAAGAGCCCCGCAACCAACTATTTCTCCTTGTTCCCAACCACTCCAAAATGTCACATCTGGCTTTTTCAATCCATCCAGATTTAGGGCATGCGTACTCTCAGGCGGGGATAATGATTGCATATGTAGAAGATGCTCCATTATGAGCGCTCTTACTTCCGGACCGGATAAATCGTCTACTTTAATCTCCAAACTTACCACTCCTCTGTCTCTAATTTTTATTGACTAGAATACAACATTACAATGGTCAGTTCAACTGTTCTTGGGTTTCTGCACAACATGAGGTGCAAGGATTGTGCACTGTGACAATGCATCTATAGGTACTGGACAGTATGGTTATTGGTATGAGAACATGAGTTATCAGTATTAATGTAAGCGCTATCCCTAGCTTTAAGAGCATAAAGATTTCATGAGATTAATATCCATACCCATGAGGCAAAAAGGAGCGTGAATCCGATGTTCGATGGAGCGTTACTCCAAGATAAAGTAATTCTGATTACTGGCGGCGGCACAGGGCTTGGCCGCGCGATGGGTGAGAAATTCTTGTCGCTCGGAGCTAAGCTGGCTATCACGAGTAGACGAGAAGAAGTGCTCGCGAAAGCAGCGGCCGAAATGAGCACTGACGGCGGGGATGTATTCTACCATCCCTGCGATGTACGTGATCCGCAGCAGGTTGCTGCCATGATCACGGCCGTGGAACAGCACTTCGGTCGCATCGACGTGCTGATCAATAATGCGGCAGGCAACTTTGCCAGCCCGACCGAGAACTTATCACCGCGAGCCGTCGATGCGGTGCTGAATATTGTGCTCCACGGGACGTTCTACACCACGCTTGCGCTAGGTAAAAGGTGGATCGAGCAAGGTGTAGGAGGTACGATGCTGAACATCGTCACCTCCTACGCCTCCACCGGATCCGCCTTTGTTGTGCCATCCGCCGCCGCGAAGGCCGGCGTGCTTGCCCTTACCCGCTCACTCGCCGTCGAGTGGGCGCGGTACGGGATCCGGCAAGTCGCGATCGCGCCGGGGCTGTTCCCGACCGACGGCGCGTGGAGCCGATTGGCTCCCACGCCCGAGCTGTCGCAGAAGCTCTTGAACCGCGTCCCGCTGGGGCGCGTTGGGGAAAAAGATGAGCTGGCGAACCTCGCCGCTTATCTGATTTCGGACTTCGCCGGGTATATTAACGGCGAAGTGATCACGATTGATGGCGGCGAGTGGTTGCAAGGCGCCGGGCAGTTCAACGACCTGCTCGAGGTGACCGATGAGCAGTGGGTTTCGCTTGCGGAGATGACGCGCAAAGGGAAATCGTAGCGTTGGATAAGCTGTAAGGAGCTCGATGTGGTGACTCGTCTCGCTCGATTGGAGCATTAACAGGAAAAACTACATCTAATTCCAAGCTATTCGGCTGAATTAGTGAAATAAATGGAAAAGACACATCTAATTTACCAGATAATTAGGGTTTCATTGAAAATGACCAAAAATAGATGGAGAAAATCCAGTTATCTTCCATTTTTGATGAAATTGGACAGAAATAGCTGGATATTTTCCAGCTATTTCGTTTGCGAGCACTTTTTTCTAGTCTTGTTCTACTCTTTTGATACTCTTCTGCTGCTCCGATTATGGTCCACTTCTACTCATCAGCTACTCTTTAACTCTCCGACTAATTTTTTGCTACTTTTAAGTTACTTTTTTTCCCATTCTACCCTTCTCCACTTATGCTTCAAATTCTTATTTTCACACTTCTTCCGATTCAATAAACAGGCATACAGATGCAAAACTTTGCATCTGTATGCCTGTTTGGAATCACTATCGAAACGCTCTTCACGTTTCCCCACCCTGTAGTGTTGAAATTTTTCACCACAGCAAGGTGGGCAGCTAAACTACCCCTTCACAGCACCAGCCGTCATCCCCTTCATAATCTGCTCCTGGAACAACAAGAACACGACAATCGTTGGAAGCACCGCAATCGCTAGTGCAGCCATCGTCAATTCGTAATCGGTCATATACCCAGTTGCGAAGGCAGATAAGCTTAGCGGTACGGTTTTGAGTGCAGGCTTACTAATAAAGACTAGGGCAAATGCGAAGTCGTTCCAGAACCGTAGAAAGCCAAGAATGGCAACGGTTGATAGCGCAGGTACACTTAGCGGGAGCATCATGCGGAAGAAAATGCCCCAATAGCCCGTACCATCAATCAGCGCGGCTTCTTCGATTTCTTTTGGAATACTGACTAAGTACGCTGCTACTATGAAGATCGCTAATGGTAACTCAAATGCGACATAGGGCAATATTAGTGCGCCGTACGTGTTCAGCAGCCCTATTTTTTTCATGATAATAAATAGTGGTACGAGTGTGCTATGAATCGGAATGAGCATGCCTAGCAGGAACAATCCTGTAAAAAAAGCCTTTAATTTAAACTCAAACCGCGCGATCACAAAGGCTGCCAATGCGCCTAGAATCAGCGTTAACACTAAGGAAGCCACCGTCACAACGGTAGAGTTCCACAAGGAGAGTCCCATTCCCGAAACTTTCCATGCGCGAACTAGGTTATCCCACTTCCAGACGGTTGGCAGCAGAAAAGGCCGGGAATAAAACTCTTCATTTGATTTAACGGCACTAATAAATAGCCATATTAATGGATACAACGTGACCAGGGCATACAACGAAAGAACGGCATTGATGGCACCGCGCGTCCATACTTTACGTTGTTTAGCTCCAGCGGGAAAACCCGTTTGCATCGCTACAACCTGCTTCATAGCTGTCCCTCCTGACGAATTAGCATTAAAGGTATTAACGATAGTCTCGCTTCATGAGATATTGACTGCCCACGATCAGTAGCAGGCTAAGAATAATAATCGCTGTGGATAGTGCACTACCGAATCCGAAGCGATACACATTAAAGGTACTGTTATACATATAGGAAGCCAGCAATTCCGTGGAATGCGCAGGGCCGCCGCCTGTCATGACATAAATGAGATCGAACGCCTTCAGAGATCCCGAAATACAAAGCACGATCGCAACCTTCACCGTATCCCAAATCATTGGCAGTGTGACAGCAAATAACTTACGAACCGGTCCGACGCCATCCAGCTGGGCAGCATCTTCAATTTCAGGAGAAATATTTTGTAATGCAGCAATGAACATAATCATATAAGGACCAATATAATTCCAGATGATCGGCACCATCAGTGCGAACATCGATACTTTCGGATCAGAGAGCCAAGCTTTCTTCCAACTATCAAGGCCAACCCCATCAAGCAAGAAGTTCAGAATACCGATTTGCGGGTGGTAGATGTATCCCCAGATAATCCCGACAACGACAGAGGACAATACCATGGGCATAAAGACTGAAGCACGAATGATTCGTTGAAAAGGCGTGCTGCGCATCAAGAGAAGCGCTAGGATCATCGCTATCGGCACTTGCCCAAAGACAGAAGCGGCAACGATAAGCATGTTATTTTTAAAAGCTTTCCAAAAGATCGGATCTGTAAATACTTCGATATAGTTATCCATCCCAATAAACTTCGCTGCACCAATGCCTTTCCAGTCAAAAAAGCCATAGTATGCCGACCAGAACAGCGGAACGACAACAAAAAACAAATAGATGATTAAGGCTGGAAGGAGCCCTATGGTAATGAATCCTCTCATTCTTGCGGACACGTTCATGATGCCCCTCCTTGTAAGCTTTTTTTGGAAAAAAGGCTCCAGCCGAGCTGAGGCTGGAGTCCTTTGGCCTAAACCTTATTTGCCGAGCGCTTTCGCTTGCGCATCTTGTACTTTCTTAGCAATTTCCTCTGGCTTACCGCCCATCAGAAGCTCTTGAAGTCCATTGTTTACTACATCTGCGCTTGATGAGCTCAGTCTGCCATCGTAGACAGGCGTCATTTTCACGGTGCCCATCATTTTGTAGACTTCTGCGAATAAGGAAGATACTTTCGTTGTATCCAAAGCAACTTTATAACTTACGAGCTGGTTGCTTTCCAAAATCGCTTTCTGTGCTTCAGGACCGGACAAAGCATAAATCAATTCATAAGCAGCTGCTTTTTGCGCGCCAGTTACTTTTTTGCTCATACCTAGACCTGTTCCAACAACACCCGATAAGGTATTCGGATCGCCCTTACCATTCGGTACGGAAGGCAATACGGTAACTGCCATGTTCGCTAGTGCTTCTTTGGAACTGTTCGATGCTAGGTTCGGCAAAGCCCAACCACCATCAATCATCATCGCTGCTTTTCCTTGTGCAAACATTTGCTCCATCTGCGTGTTATCAATGCTGTTGAAACCTGCTTGGAAAGCACCGGCTTTGCCAAGCTGTTGCAGATACGTCAGAGATTGAACGAATTCTGGATCCGTGAACTTCGCGCCATTTTGATCAACAGCTTTCAAGAACCACTCCGTTCCTGTCACACGGTCAGCCAATGAACTTAAGATACTGGATTGTGCTACCCAAGCTGCTTTATTTCCAAGCGCAATTGGCGTCACGTTGTTCTTTTTGAACGTTTCCACCAGCTTCATCATGTCATCCCATGTTTTTGGCGGTTGTACATTATATTTGTTGAAGATTTCTTTGTTGTAATAAAGGATAGATGTTGGCGATAAGGCCATTGGAGCTGCGTACGTTTTACCAGAGATGGAGAAATCATCGAACGATCCTGGCATAAAGTTGTTTTTCCATTCTGTTTTACTATCAAGAAGCTCATTAATCGGTTGGATCAAGTCACCACCGACGAACTCTTTCGTCATCACACCTGGCCACATAACGAACAGATCCGGCATTTCATTCGCTGCTGCTACGGTTTTCAAACGCGGGCGGTACCCATCGGGTGGTATCCCTTGAATATCCAACTCCACGTTCGGATGATCCTTCTTGAATTTTTCCATATATTCGCGCATGGTTTTGGCGCGTAAATCTTCGCCCGTATAGTTATGCCAAATGGAAAGCTTTACTTTCTCACCAGGCTTCGCTGTCTCTGTTTTAGCTGGTGCCGTGCTGCCTTGTGCCCCATCTGTAGTTCCATTCGACCCACAACCTGCTATCAACGAAAGTGACATCGCAGCCGCCAGTGTAACGATAAATGACTTTTTCATTCGTTCGGACCTCCTAAAAGTTTCGTAGCAACTAGCTCCTTTACTTGCAAGCGCTCTTCGTTACTCCTTTAGTATAGGGGACATTTGTCTGCCAAGGTACGGGAGAGACTTCGGTGCGAAGGGGGACATAATTCAGTCTTTGCCACCTTGTCGAAATTCTGATGGTGTTCTTCCCGTGTACTTTTTGAACTGCTGAGTAAAATATTTGATATCCTCATAACCCACTCGTCTAGCAATATCGCTCACTTTCATTTGTGTGCTCTGTACAATATCCGTGGCTAGCTTCATACGTTCCCGAGTAACAAACTCAATATAGGTGCAGCCGGTCTCCCGCTTGAATACCTCACTGAAATGATTAGGATTGATATGGACGAAACCTGCAACTTGCTGGAGTGAAATCGGCTGATGCAGATTATCCCGAATGTACGCAATCGCCTTATGGATGTACGCATACTTATTCTGATCGAGTCCTTGATGGAAGATGTTCATGATTGCTGACAGCACCTTGAATACTTCCTCTTCAGGACGGCCTTCCCCCTCCAGCTTAGAGAGTGCGCTTAGTGCCGATAAATCCTGCTGTGTCGTACTGGCTCTCTCTAACCAACGGTGACCGGCTACCACCAGCGACTGTATATACCCTTGGACGGAAAGCGGTGTAGCCGCAGTATCTTCCATCTGTGTGCGAACCTTGTGATTGACCCAGTGTCTCAGGTCCGTCGCATTATCATTCATGAGAATCGCCGCAAGCTCTGACTCCTCTTTCTCCGTGCAAACTGTTCGACTCCCGCTTCGATCTCGAATATCTTGGGGAGTGTACAGTCCAGTTGAGCCTAGCAGTCCCTGGTAGGCGAAAACTTCCTTGGCAGCACGATAGGACTCGCGCAGACCCTCATCATCGTGCGCAACGGGTCCAAGCGCAGCGAAAACAGCGCATTTCAGTGTTTCGGTGACACGTTGAAGCGCCTTAAGAAGCCCCGCGGCATCCGTTACACCAACTTCGTATCGGACGACCAATATGAAATGATCCTTATTCATCAGCGTCACACAAGGGAGAAGCTCGTACAACATATTCTCTGCGGCTCCTTGCAGCAGATTAGCAAACGTTACCCAACCCGTACAAGATACAAGAAGCACCTGCCTTACAATCCCCAAGCCTTCCGCCGATGCCACGACATCGACGCCATTTTTGTGAAACCACTCGTGAAGTTGCGAGCGAGCCTCATCATCATTGTGCAAGCCACGATTCAAAGCCCTTTCCAGCAATTGTGAGCGCAGCGCGGCTTGTCTACGATTGTCCTGCTTCACTGACTCCCATTTATCCATGATATTCTGCTTCGCTTTCAGCGCAGCTTTAATGATTTCCTCCGGACGGCTGGTTTTCAGCAAATAATCCGTTACACCGCCGCGCAAAGCCTGCTGCGCATAGTTAAAATCATCATACCCCGTGAGAATAACAATCTCCGTATCCGGTAGAATTAGCTTTATTTCCCGGGCAAGTTCAATACCGTCCATCCCTGACATCCGAATATCAGTCAAAACTATATGCGGCTTCTCATGCGGAATACGCTCTAAAGCCTCTTCCGCTGATGAAGCTGCTGGCAGCAGCTCCAACCCAAGCTCTTTCCAATCAATCACGGTACATAGACCGGTCCGAATAATGACCTCGTCATCCACGATCAGAATTCTCATACCAACGACTCTCCCCTCTCACGCGGAATTAGGAATGTAATTCGAGTACCTGTTCCAAGTAGGCTTTCCAGAACTAGGCCTGCCCCCGCTCCATAATGCAGCAGCAACCTGCGATGAACATTAATGAGTCCATAGCTGGTCACAACTTTCTTCCTCTCTTCATCCGCTTCACTTCGAATACCGAGCTTCTGATTGGCCAAAGCCAGCTGTCCATGAATGTCTCTCAGCTTCGTTTCATCCATCCCGATTCCCGTATCCTCCACCACAAATTTCATATCATGCTCACGCAGCTCGCCATGAACATAGATGTGTCCTTTGGTTTTTTTCTTCTGAATGCCATGAATCAGACTATTTTCAATCAAGGGTTGAAGCAGCAGCTTTAGCATCACACTTTGCGTCATCGCAGGATCGATAAAGAACTCAATCTCGAACTGGTCTGGGAACCGAATCGCCTGAATATAGGCATAGTTCTGTGCATGGGATACCTCTTGCTGAACAACACAAAACTCCTCCCCCTTATTTAAGCTAAAACGCAAGAAATCGCTGAGCGCACCGACCATCTCGGCAATTTGTCGATCCTTATTCATCAAGGCAATCCAGTGAATAGACGACAATGTGTTATATAAAAAGTGCGGATTAATCTGTGCTTGCAGCGCCATAATATCCGCCTCCTTCTTCATCGCTTCGTTAAGCTGAACTTGATCCTTCAGACGACTGATACGATCACTCAACTTATTGTAGCTGTGAACCAGCAGACCAACCTCATCCACGCTTTTCACTTCAAACGTAGGAATCGTCTCATCAGGATTCAGGTCTTTTAAATATTTGGTCAATTTCATGAGCGGATTCGTTACCCATCGCAAGAAATAAATAACCAGCGCCATCGCCAGCAAGAGCGCAATGAGGATGGTAACAGCCGTTACAGTCAGAACGAAGCCATTTTGCTTTTGATAAATCTCGGTCGGAATGAAACCGACTAGCTGCCAACCCACACGCGGAAGTCCGTTGTAGAGAACTGTATAGGGATGCATCCCTTGCAGCACACTCGAGACACCGCTCGTTTCCTTATGTCCCTGTAAGCCCGGGAATACATCGGCCATATTTTGCATTAACCACTTGGGATCTCCACCAGCAATGATGCGATTGCTCGCGTCTACCAGCACTACAAATCCACTTGATTCCCAGCCCGCTTCCGTCAAATAATGTTCAATCTCCGCTTGATCTAGGGAAAAGGATAAGGTGCCCAATGTTTTGAACAGGCTGAAATCCCGAATCGGTCGAACCAATGAAATCACCTTTCGCAAACCATCGGAGGTTTGAATGTCATAGAGCGGTGACCACCATTTGGGAGCGGATTTATACACGGTTTCGTACTGCTGCAAAAGTGGCGCTAATCCTGAATTCATGATCGTCGTAGTAAATAACGCAGGATTGCTGTTTTTCGGCGTAATCGTAATGTTGGCAATATACTTTTTCGAATAGGATAAGTTCCATAAGGTCGCGATAAGCTGCGAGTATAAATTGATATCGCTTTCTTCCTTGCCTAGGTAAGACTGAACATCCCGCTGACCGATCAGAAAGATCGACATGTTCTCGACGTCCTGAATAACAAAATCAAGCTTATCTGTCATCTGCTTCAGGGTATTCATCCCTGCTTGCTTCGCTTTATCCTCCGTCACTGAGGTTGCAATCCGATAGGAGACCGTTCCCATCGTAAGTAATGGCAATACAACAGCGAATAAAATAAGCAATGAGAGCTTGCGATTGAGTGATTTGGCAAACCACCGCTTCATAGGAAATCCTCCATTCTTCTAGCGATCCATCTTCTGGCAACACTTAGCATTCCACATACCTTGATCTTTTTACCATAGTATCATGAGCGATACTGGAAAATCATACTTTTTTTCAGTCTAACAAACTTTTTGTTTGACATTCGAAAAGTTTGTGATACCATTTTGCTCAGAATAACCTACAACCTGTAAGGGGGGATCACCGGTATGGAATCCATTCAGGATGAATTCGTATTTTTGACCGATTTGGTGACTGGCCTTGCCGCTCAATTCGGCGAGAACTGCGAGGTCGTACTACACGATTTGACGGGGTCATATGAAAGCTCCATCGTCGCCATTGCAAACGGTCACATCACGGGACGCAAGGTCGGAGATCCCGGCACGAATCTTGGTCTTGAGCTGCTGCGAGGCAATCATGTAAACGGCAACAAATTTAACTATTTGACCCAAACGAAGGACGGCCGCATTCTGCGCTCCAGCTCGATGTATATGAAAAATAAAGCAGGTAAAATCATCGGTTCACTCTGCATCAACATGGACATCACGGATCTTATGGTCGCTGAGAAAACGTTAAAAAACCTCATTAACCCTGCTGGTGAACAAGCCGAGGTGAGGGAATCGTTCGTTACGAGTGTTAGTGATCTGCTGGATGCACTCATTCAAGAAGCACAAGAGGTCATCGGCAAGCCTGTTGCCGTCATGACCAAAGACGATAAGATGCGAATGATTCAGCTTCTTGATGCCAAAGGTGCTTTTCTGATTAAAAAAGGCGGCGAGAAAATTTGCACGTATCTCAACATTTCCAAATATACCCTGTACAGCCATCTGGAAGAAGGCAAAAGTAATGCGAAAGAGAGTGAATCCTTATGACCATCTCCCTAGAAACGCCTTGCCTCATCATTGATACGGACATATTGGCTCGTAATATTGCAGTCATGGCTGAACGAGTCGGGCAACATCGCAGTGTGAAATTACGACCTCATGCGAAGACGCACAAGCTCCCATCGGTCGCTCAGCAACAAATTGACGCCGGTGCTATTGGTATCACTGTGGCGAAAGTGTCAGAAGCCGAAGTTATGGCAGCGCATGGGATTCGCAATATCTTCATCGCCTATCCCCTTGTGACGGCGAGCAAAATCGAACGTGCTATTCGCATTAGCGAGCAGATTGAGCTTATCGTTGGTGTGGACAGCTTAGCCGGTGCTCAGCTGATGGAGCAGATCGCGGCCAAGCAGGGTCATACGCTGCAGGTTCGGTTAGAGATTGACACCGGGCTGCGCAGAACCGGTGTGCCGTATGAGGCGGCCGCCGCGCTTGCCATGGAGATTGCGGGTATGCCGTACCTGCGGCTGACCGGCATCTACACGTTCCGCGGCGCCTTGCTTGCCGGCAAGCCCACGCTCGACGTGGCGGCCGCCGGTTTGGAAGAAGGTCAGCTGATGGTTGACCTCGCTGACCGCCTTAGAGCCGCGGGCATCGCCATCGCGGATGTCAGTGTGGGCTCGACGCCGACGGCACTGTATGCGGCGGCAGTTGAAGGGGTGACGGAAGTTCGTCCCGGCACCTACGTCTATCAAGACCGGATGCAGGCGCAGCTTGGCGTCTGCGAGCTCGATGACTGCGCTGGCAGCGTGCTTGTCACGGTCGTCAGCCGTCCTTCGGCGGATCTGGCGATCGTCGACGGCGGCAGCAAAACCTTCGCGACCGATGTGCAGCCAGGCACGCATCCCTTGCAGCTGCGCGGCTTCGGCCATATTCATGGCCTGGAAGATGCGCTTCTCGTGCGGATGACCGAAGAGCATGGCATGGTGGAGCTTGGCCCACTGGCGCAAGCCGCTGACCTGAAAGTCGGCGACCAGCTGCGCATTATTCCGAATCATATTTGCAGTACGGTTAACCTGCACAATCATGTTGTGATGCAGCGTGTTGACATATTTGAACGCGTGCCTGTGCTTGCACGAGGCATGCTGGAATAGTTGGAATAAATTTAGGAGGTGCCCCATCATGTTGGATCTTATTTTGAAAAACGGACGCATCGTCGATGGCACTGGTAATCCTTGGTTTGCTGGCGATGTTGGCATCCAAGGCAATAAAATCGTCGCTGTTGGTCAGCTTCAAGAGGATGCTTTGAAGGTCATCGATGTGAACAAGCAAGTGATCTCACCTGGCTTTATTGATGGCCATTGCCATTCCGATCTAATGATTTTCGATTATCCGCATAGTGAAATCAAAATGCGTCAAGGCGTTACGGCCGAAGTCGTCGGCAACTGCGGGCTTGCTCCTGCTCCCTTCGTGCCATCCCAAGCTGAGCTTCTCCAAAGTTATGTTCAGCCGGTGCTAGGTCAGACCAAATGGCAATGGCCATGGGAAACGGTTGCGGAATATATGGATGCCGTCGCGAGCTCACGTCCATCTGAGCATATGGCCACCTATGTGGCGCATGGCGCACTGCGTATTGCGGTGATGGGCTTCGCCAATCGGCCAGCAACTGGGCCCGAAATCGCACAGATGAAGGCAATGCTCGAAGATGGCCTGAAGGCCGGGGCAATTGGCTTCTCCATCGGGCTGCTCTACGCACCAGGCAGCTACACGAGCAAAGAAGAAATTGCGGAACTCTGCTCCGTTTTACCGAAATATAACGGACTATTCTCCACGCACATTCGCGGTGAAGGGAACAATCTGTTACCTTCTGTGAAGGAAGTCATTTGGATTGCCGAGAAAGCTGGCGTTTCCCTACACATCTCACATCTCAAAGCTGCAGGCAAGCGCAATTGGGGGCAAATCACCGATGCGCTGGAGCTGATTGAAGATGCACGCTCTCGTGGCATGGACGTCACTTGTGATGTGTATCCGTATAATGCAGGCTCCACCAGCTTAACGACGATTCTTCCTCCTTGGGTGCTCGAAGGCGGTATCGAGAGTGCGCTTGAAGTGCTGCGTGATCCTTCGCTTCGTGCCCGTGTTCGCGAAGAATTGAGCCACGAACAGACGACGTGGGACAACTTGGTTTGTTCCACAGGTTGGCAAAGCGTATTCCTTTCCGCTATGCACACGGAGCGCAATCGCCACCTCGAAGGCAAGCACCTTGCCGAGATCAGCGAAATTCGCGGGCAGGAGCCCGCGGAATGTATGATGGATCTCCTTTTGGAAGAAGAAGGCCGCATCTCCATCGTCTACTTCCATATGTCTGACGAAGATGTGAAGCAAGTTGTTGCTTACGATAAATCGCTCATTGCATCAGATAGTCTCACTTGTGATACTGGAAAGCCGCACCCACGCTTATACGGGACGTTCCCTCGTGTATTTGCGAAGTACGTCCGCGAAAATCGTATCTTGACCCTGGAACAGGCGGTACGCAAAGTGACGTCGTTCCCTGTTCAGCGCTTCAAGCTGGGTAAGCGAGGGCTGATTGTTCCTGGCTACATCGCTGATGTGGCGGTGTTCAATCCGGATACCATTCAGGATCATGCGACGTTCGAGAATCCGAGACAGTATCCGGATGGTATCTCGCATGTTGTTGTGAATGGCGCCTTATCGTTGACCGGCGGTCAACACACGCATGCACGAGAAGGCAGCTTTATTCGCGCACAGCATTGCTGTCGTCATTAATTTTTTAATAAAACCTAACTTTGACTTGGAGGTCATTCCTATGTCCGTTATTGAACAACGTTTGCAAGAGCTTGGTATCACGCTACCCCCATCCCCAGAACCGCGTTTCACGTATATTCCATGCAATCAAACAGGTAACTTGATCTACTTGTCCGGCCAAGATTGCCGTATCAACGGTGAGTTGATGTATGAAGGTAAACTCGGTCGTGAAGTCACCATTGAGCAAGGCCAAGAGGCTGCTCGTCAAACCATTATCAACTGCTTAGCGGTGATGAAAGGGTACCTTGGCGATTTGGACCGTGTTGTCAAAATCGTTAAAATGCTCGGCTTCGTCAACAGCGAATCTGGCTTTGGCGACCAGCCTTATGTGATCAACGGTGCATCCAATCTGCTCGTAGAGATCTTTGGCGAAAATGGCAAGCATGCCCGCTCCGCGATCGGCACGAGTGATCTACCTTTCCACACACCTGTGGAAATTGAGTTGATCGTTGAAATTCGCGACTAGGAATAGATGGAGCACGAACGCGCCCCTAACAAAAAAGGAACCTTAGACTTTAATAAGTCCGAGGTTCCTTTCCTTATAAACCCACTGCCGCGCCTCTTTCCAGCCGCAGAATCTGCTTCTCTCCGGTTTCAGCTAGCTCACGGAATTGGGTAATCGTTTCACGCATTTTCGGAAGCGCTTCTTGCTTATAGGTACTGATCGCCTGCAAGGCTTCAAAGCTGTCAGCGAATGCTTTTTTGAGTGATTCTGCTGAAATACTGGCCTCAATGGCGCCTTTGTGAATTTCCACACCTTGTTGCTTCAACATTTGTCCCGTATGTTCAATGAACGTATTCGTTGTATTGTACAAAGCATTAAGTTGTTTCAGCACCACTCGCTGATTGGCTAGCGCACTAGCCGCCGTAACCGCGACGCGCAGAGCTGCAACCGTTACTGTACTTGCACGATCCACCCCACGAATAAGTTCCTTATTATTTCGGATAACAACCTCGAAGGTAATGAAGCCTTGTTGATTGACCGCCATCATCGCTTGCATATCGAGCGTCCTCTGACGAAGTGGAAAAAGCACCTCTTCTGTAATGAATTGAATTTTCTCAGGGTCATCATTTCGGGCTTTGGCAAGGGCGATTTGAGCTTCAATGGATTCATCCATATAGGAAACCAACTGGATCTCCTTACGGAGCTTTTTGGTAAGATCACGCAGTGCATGCTGTTCGAGAAGAAGTGTCGTATTATCATCCTTCAACCCTAATTTCCCTTTACTTAGCGTCTCGATAATCTCGGCAATGACCATATCTGCCTTATCAAACTGATGGAAGTAGGATCGCAGTGGGTTAAAAAACTTCCCTAGAAACCCGCGTTTGACAAAGTCGATCCCACTTGGATCGAGGTCCTTCATTTGGAGGTGCAGCTCCCCTAATCCTTTGGCAACGATTCCTCCCTCGTCACCTGCCTTCGAAAGCTGCCCTATCGTTACTTGGAGTAAGGCATTTTTCTGTGAGGAGGCTCGCATCGTCTCGATACCGAAGTTTTCTACCGCAGCCAAAATATTTTTGCGTTTCTCCAGCGAATCGAGATCGATATCCATAATCGTCTGCACATTCTGTTCGGCTTGCGCTTTCAGCTTAACAACTTCCTCTGGAACAGGCTTCACTTGTTCCTCTACAACTGCTTTGAGCACCTCGTCGCCAGCAATTTCCATCGAGAATGACATCCTAACTCCCCCTCAAAAGGTAAATTAACCTTACATCTGGACGTTGAGCAAATTACTGATTTTATAAACAACATCATCCGTGTCCGCATTAATGCTCGCCGCCTCATTGATACTGGAAATACTCTGAAGTGCCGCAATATCGGCATTATAACCAATGGTATAGATGGGAATCTGCAACGTCTCGATCAATCCTCGAATGTCCTTCAAGGAATGTCCTGCATTGGTTTCCCCATCACTCAATACGAAGATGATCGGTTTCACGTTCGGATCTGCTGCCATATAGTCTTGCAGCATTTTCATTGCAACGGCAATGGCATCAAACGTCGCTGTTCCTCCCCCTGCTTGGAGCGTACCTACAGTACCCACAAACAGCGATTGCTGATTGGTATCGTACTTGGCAATGGGAAGATTGATCGTCACCCCATTCGAATAGGATACGAGACCAATTCTATTTTCCTTGCCAAGGTATTTCTGACCTTTGAGCAGCGACTCTTTCAATCGACTAATGGGTTTACCGTCCATGCTGCCAGATACATCCGTAACAAAAACAGCTGCAAGCGGCTTGCTTCCGTTCTTCTTTTCTTTCCAAACCTTTTGAGCAGAAGAAAGGGTATTTCCATCTATCGCAGGGAGTTCACTCTTGTAATTTTCGAGCCCATTAAACCCTTTATCCTTAGCTGTTTGTTGATATTTTGCCTGTGTAACAAATTCAGCAAATCGTTTAATCACATCAAGTTTCACGATCGGCAAATCACCAATGGCATAGAGTGGGCTATCGTGTCTATATCCAAAAGATGTAAACACGTAGTCATTCGTAAGCTCCGCCGCATTCTGGAAGGTCTGGTATTCCAGTACGAAGCCATCCAGCATCCCTGACTTCGCAGCATCTCGCATTTGAATGGTTGTAGATGCAATAAAGGGCACGTTCGTTTGAAATTTCTCAAATTCTAGAACGGCCTTCTCACTAATTGGGTTTTTATTATCAAATGTACTTAATGCTGTTATGAGAAAATTGAGACCGGTTGAACTCGCGAAAGGATCCGTATAGCCCATGGCAAATTCATTATTTGAAATAGCTTGCGTTACTGTACTTACATTGATGGATCCGTATTTGGCAACGAGGGCATCATATTTTTTCTTTGAAATCACAATACCAGGGACATTTCCTACCAGACTCTTGGTGACTAGTTGTATTTTCGGACCACCAGATTTGATCATTTCTCCCCATAACTCATTCGAAGGTGTAAAAGCATCTGGCACATACTTCCCTGACTTGATATAGTCCGTCGCCGTACCAGAAGCAATATTACGAATTTTTACAGAGGCCGTCTTCCCGTTAACCACAATCTGTGCTTTATTAAATTCATTCGCTACATCTGTTAACCAACCATCCACACCACTACCGGATTTCTCCGTCGAAGAGAAAATTTCTACGAAATAATCCGTCGTATTATTCACCGTAATTGGAAATTTCGAAATATCAGGCAGAGATGAAGCTACATCGGCTGGATTAATATCAATCTGTCCTTTCACTGGCGTTCCGTTCACCACTGAGATTTTCTCATTTAACTTGTTCAACTGCTTTACGGCACTCTCCGCTGTCACTTGCGTTTGGGATTTTCCAAAATTGGCTGTGAAAGAAACGCCAGCATATACACCGATAAATACAATAATGATTATAAGTAGCGATATAAAGAAGAACTTCGTTTTATTCATGTTTTGAGCACCACCTCTACTGTTTGTAGAATTGTGTTTGCTTAATCAAAGCATCAATCTCTTGCATGCCAGGCATTTGCCCAATATCACCAATCTCCCAACTATCAAGTCGAGAAATTTCTAACAGCAACTTATCCAATTTGAGCAAAATCTCTTCATTTATATGTAAAGCGGTTTTAACAAACGACATATGTGCTTTATACACGGTTCTTTTTTCTTGAAAAAGCTCGGGAGACAACTGGCTCGTATTCTGTTTGGAGATACTTTGAAACTCCTCTTCATCGAACACATGGAGACGGTTTATCATACTCCGTATATTGTGAAAAAATAACTTCTCCACCTCTTGCGTCGTAGAAGCAAATTTCTGAAAGCTAAGTCCGCTCGGTTCAAACCTCTGGATGAGGACACTTCGTAATGTCTCTTGTTTTTTGCGCATTCGCTCCAGTTGGTGCAAGGCAAGCGCAATTTCCTGCGCTAGGGATTTCACACCTTTGCATTGTTTCAAAGCACCTTCCAAATCTTCAGGGCTCTTCATCTGTTTTGCAGGGAGTCGAACGGTAGGCTTCATGACTACACTATAAATGCCGAATAGCAGTACTAGGGTGCTTCCGAGCAAAATAGATACGGTGAGTGCCGTTTGCAACGCACTGTGTCCGATTCCTATCCCTAGCAATCCCGGTGAAAGCATGACAATATCAAACAAGGCGACCCCACTCGTTAGCACAAATAATTTTATTATTTTACTTGCAGCTTCCATCAAAGGGAATAACTCCTCTCTTCGCAAATTCAAATCTGAACCGAGCATGCTGATATTAGATTATATGCAGGACATATAGGACATATCTGCTTTCTGTTCTTCAATCGAAGTATTTCCTCCATACCAAAGTTGCGGAACGTAGATCCTCTATTTGTCTATAAAAGCTCAAAATCAGATAATTGCGGAACATGGTTCCCTTTAGCAGCACTATGATCCCCGTTAGAGCGCTCCCCCTTACTACGTGCCCAAAATAATCGGGGTTGTCCCTTAAGTCCTTCCACGAAGAGGGAACGAGGATGCTCTATTTGCGGGGAAAGAGGTGAAATCGTCATCCAAAGGGAACTACAGTATCTTATTTCTTTGAAAATCGTTATATCTCTCGAAATTTGACCAAATAGTGCCTTTACGTTCCACTTGTGTCTCGTTTCGTTCGATTTCGGCCAAATAAGGCATCTTCGTTCCCTTTCGAGTCCGTTTCACCGAGTTTAGCGAATTGGGGACAGATGGTAGCAAGCGAACTCATCAGGTGTATCATATAGCAATACTTGCCTCATATTTCTACAACCTCATGTGAAGACAGGTGAATGCAAAAACCCCTGACCGGCAGCGTATAAATACGCTTGCCAGTCAGGGGTGATCTCCACCACCATTTGATTACTATGATTATACTATACATGTAAAAATATGGATAGTAATGTTTTACACCCGAAACCGCCCAATCAACCCCTGCAGTTCCGCAGCCATGCTACTCAGCACCGTCGCGGAGGAGACGATCTCCTCCATGCTCGCGTACTGCCCCTCGATGTTGGCGGAGACGTTCTTCGCGCCCGCAGCCGTCTGCCCGGCCACCTCGTCGATGGCGCGAATTACGCCAACGGCGACGAGCGTCTTCTCGGAGATGACCTCCGAGCAGCTCGCCACTTCCTCGATCTGCCGAGCGACCTCGTCCATCGCCGAACGAATACGTCGGAACATCGCTCCCGCTTCGCCGACGACCTCAAGCCCCGTCTCCACCTCGCGGCTGCCCGCTTCAGTGGAGCGCATAACGTCCCTCGTTTCCTCCTGGATACTCGTCACGAGAGAAGCCACTTCCTCCGCCGCTGCGCCGGTCTGCATGGACAGCTTGCGGACTTCCTCCGCAACCACAGCAAACCCCTTGCCCGCGGCGCCTGCCCGTGCCGCTTCAATCGAAGCATTGAGCGCCAGCATATTCGTCTGCCGCGCAATACCAGCGATCATCGCGTTCGCGTTGACGATTTTCTCCGAACGGCCGCTTAATCGATCGACCGAGACAGCCAATTCATCCATCTTCCGATGGATAGCCTTCATTTGCAACATCGCAGTCTCAATCGCCACAGTTCCCTCCCCCGCCTCCTGCTGCGCAAACAAAGACTGCTTATTCGCCGTTTTCGTCACACTAGCAATCTGCGTAACCCCTGCTGACATTTCTTCCATGATGGCAACACCTTGATGTACACTGCCTACCTGTGCATCCGTGCCCTGTGAAATGATTTGAATTGTACCCGTGATCCGCTCCGATAACTCACTAACCTGATTGGAATTCGTACTAAGCTCTTCCGAAGCCGCAGCTACCTGTTCCGCACTATTACCTACTTGGCGAATCAAGCCCTGCAGATTGCCTTTCATCTGATTGAAAGCTGTCGCCAAATCACTCAACTCGTCGCGGCTTTTCACCCCGATATCGCCCATGGTTAAATCGCAATTCGCGATTCGCTCTGCCGCTCTCACCATCGTTCGTACTGGCTTAACAATCGAGCGCGATACGAAGATTCCCAAAGCTAGTGCGAAGACTAACGCCGCGCCACTCACCCATATCAGCGTCTGTATCGTCGATACAACGGTCTGATGATTCTGAGCAGAAGCATCTGCCTGGATGACCGCCTCTAGCTCTTCAATTTTAGCCGCCGCTTGCGTCAATGTTTCCGTTGTTGGAATTGCCCACTGCATGGCTTCCGCCTTGGCCAAGGACGTATCTCCTTTTTCTCCGTAAGCTACTACCTTTTGAACCAGCCTAGCAAAGGTTTGATTCGCCTCCAGCATGGCCCCAACTGCGGATTGTTCCTCCTCATTCCCATTATTATCCTTCATTTTGGTAATGATCGAAGTGAGCGTCGCATTCATATCCGTTAAACGCTTTTCCCTGTCTTTCGTCGGATCCAATACATACCCAAACAATAAGCTTGTTTGCATCTGTGTTTTTTCTTTAATTTCCGCAACTTCCTGGAGCAGTCTCACATTCGTGTCGAGCAGCTCCGTGTAGGAGTTGTCCACTTGTTTAATATACATGTAAGATAATCCACTCGTGATCCCAACGAGCAAAGAGACGAGAACAAAAGCCCCCACCAGCTTCGTTTGTAAAGAAATAAATAGGAGTCGCTTCTTCCAGTCAGGTCTGTTGTAATTTGTATTCATTGTTCTATTCCCCCCACTGATTCGTAAACGCTTACAACATACTCGAAGATAAAAGGCTGCCGATAATCTCGACAGCCTCTTAAGCTTACTTCGAATTCATATATTTCCGCATATCAAACGCTACCGCAGCAACGATGATCACACCTTTGATAATCAACTGCCAGTATGGGCTAATTCCGATAAACGTCAAACCGTAGTTGATAACACTGAAGATCAATACCCCTGCAAGAACACCTGGTACTGTACCGATACCACCTGAAGTTGATACACCGCCGACAACGCAAGCTGCGATCGCATCAAGCTCGTACATGTTACCGTAGTTATTCGTTGCTCCACCCGTTCTTGCTGCTTCCAAAACCCCTGCAAGTCCGTAAAGTGCACCTGCAATCGCATAGATATAGATCAAGTAACGATTTACGTTAATCCCAGAAACGACAGCCGCGTGAATGTTGCCGCCAATCGCGTACATATATTTGCCAAGCTTTGTTTTATTAAATACGATCCATACAATAACCGAAACGACAATCGCGAAAATAACGATATAAGGAATCGAGTAGGTAGCGCTGGAGCCAATGGATCCCGTTCCTAGACTACTGAAATCAGGACGAAGACCACCGATTGGTTGTGATTGGTTTGGCTTCATATCGAAGTACAAGGAGTTCGCACCGTATACAGCTACCATCGTTCCTAGTGTCGCAATAAATGGCGGGACTCGGAACTTAGCAACGACAATCCCATTAATTAATCCAACTACTAATCCCGCTACAACTGCAATCGCAATCGGAACAATCATTGGCAATTGCGGTAAGTCAGGGAAAAATCTTCTGCCATACTCTTCTGTTTGGAGCATAGATGCGGAGATTACCGCGGATAAACCAACAATTCGCCCTGCGGATAAATCCGTTCCGCCCGTGATCAGAATGAACGCTGCACCCAACGCAATAATAACACGAGTGGATGACTGCAATAAGATATCACGTAAGATACTTACGGATAAAAAGCGTGGATCATAAATCGCGATCCCAATAACTAGAACAACTAGTACGATGTAGATAGCGTATTTGGTAATGAACCCGCTAAGGTCTCTGGATTTCAATGTTTCTGTTTTTGTAGTCATGGTTCTAGGCCCCCTCCATTATGCCATATGCTGTGCAGCAAGGCGCATAATCTCTTCTTCTGTTGCTTTTTTTCCTTCTACAATGCCCGTAAGACGTCCCTCACACATAACCATAATTCGGTCTGACATCCCAAGAAGCTCGGGCATTTCAGAAGAGATCATGATAATACTTTTCCCCTGCTTCGCAAGGTCAGCAATGATGGAGTAAATCTCAAATTTCGCTCCTACGTCAATTCCCCGAGTCGGTTCATCGAGAAGAAGTACATCAGGTTCAGTCAACAGCCATCTGGCCAGCAAAACCTTTTGTTGATTACCACCGGACAAGTTCTTAATCAGCGCATGCATATTCGGCGTTTTCACGCGTAGCATTTCGATGCTTTGTTTAACTTCTGCTTTACGTTTCGCTTCTTGAATGAAGCCTAATGGATTCATGTATCGTCCCAAATTGGCAATGACCGTGTTCTCCAAAACCGATAACACTGGGAAAATACCTGTTACACGACGCTCTTCCGTCAGCAACGCTATCTTCTGCTTGATTGCATCCATCGGCGATTTCAGCTTCACAGGTTTCCCATGAATAGAGATGCTTCCTGAAGCAACGCCTCTCATCCCGAACAAGGATTCAATCAACTCAGTACGTTGTGCCCCAACAAGGCCGCCAACACCGAGAATCTCACCCTTTTTCAACTCAAAAGACACATTCTTGAACGATTTCGGAACAACCGAAGTTAGGTCCTCAACCTTCATCAATACGCCTTCTGGCACATTACTGCGCTCAGGGAAACGCTCTTTCAAATCACGTCCGACCATCTTCGAGATGATCATATCTGTGGTAAGCTCGGAAGATGCCCATGTACCAATTTTGGTACCATCACGCATAATCGTTACTTCGTCCGAAATCTCCAAAATCTCTTCCATTTTATGTGAAATATAGATGATCGAAACACCGCGGCTCTTCAGATCGCGAATGATGCGAAACAACTGCTCAACTTCGTTACCCGTAAGAGAGGAAGTCGGCTCATCCATAACAATGACTTTCGAATTGAAAGAAACAGCCTTGGCAATTTCAATGGATTGCACTTTGGATACCGATAAGGTACCAACCAGTGTATCCGGCTTAATATCCATTTGGAGTTGTTTGAACAAACTCTCTGTATCTGTACGCATTTTTTTGTGGTCCACTAATTTCAAAGGTCCGATACCTTTTAGCGGAAATCTGCCTAACCAAATGTTCTCCATCACATTACGATGTGGAATGGGGTGAAGCTCTTGGTGAATCATCGAAATACCATTCGCTAACGCATCTTTGGAGTTCGTAATTGAAGCGACTTCGCCATTAAGCTTAATTTCTCCACCATCGGGCTTATAAATGCCGAACAAGCATTTCATGAGCGTCGATTTCCCCGCACCGTTCTCTCCCATCAGCGCATGAACGCTTCCTGGACGAACTTTGAGGGTGACATTATCCAGCGCTTTGACGCCGGGGAACTCTTTGGAGATTTGATTCATTTCCAATAAATAGTCATGTACAGTCATGGTAACTCCCCCTACAGCTCACGATAATCCCCACAAAGTGAAGCCTTTATTCGAAGCTTATTTCTCTTTATCTTTGCACGGGTTTCCAAAAAAGGAAGGCAAAAGCGCGATTGCTACTCACATATCGCCTCTCTTGCCCATTCTCACAATTACTTCGCTTCGTTCATGTTAGCTTTTGTGATTTTTTTGTAGGAAATCCAAACATATTTACCATCAGTTACATCATAGCCAGTTGTTTCTTTGCTTGGTACAAGACCGTTAGCAAGAGCTGCTGCTACGCTAGTTGTTGCTGCACCTTGGTTTTTCGCATCGTTTAGAACTGTTCCAAGAAGCGTTCCATCGCTAAGTGCTTGTAGAGCTGGAGCTGTTGCATCTACACCAACAACTGGAAGGAATTTGTTGTCTTTGAAATAGCCTTTTGCTTTCAAAGCTTCGATTGCACCAAGCGCCATATCATCGTTGTTCGCAAGAACAGCTTCGATTTTGCTTTCGCTGGAAGCTAGGAATGCTGCCATTTTCTCTTGACCTTTAACACGGTCCCACATAGCTGTATCTTCTGCTACTTTTTCTACACCCATACCAGCATCTGTAATTGCTTGGATGGAGAACTTCGTACGAAGCTCAGCATCTTGGTGTCCTGGCTCGCCTTTAAGCATAACGTATTGAATTTTACCGTCTTTGTTTTTATCAGCTTCTGGGTGAGCTTTGAAGTAGTCAACCAATAGTTGGCCTTCCATTGTTCCGGATTGCTCAGCTTTAGCGCCTACGTAGTAAACTTTATCCCATTTCTTCATGTCGTCAGCAAGCGGCTCACGGTTCAAGAAGACAACTGGAATGTTCGCTGTTTTGGCTTTATCGATGATAACCCCAGCAGCTGTACGGTCAACCGCGTTGATCGCAAGTGCATTAACTTTTTTCGTGATGAAAAGGTCAACTTTATCGTTTTGTGTTGGTTGGGAGTTTTGGCTGTCTACGATATCAACAGTCGCTTTATCTTTCGCTGCATCGGAGATCGCTGCACGAACACCAGACATGAACGTATCGTCAAATTTATAGATCGCAACACCGATTGTTGGTTTTTTACCAGCTGCTGGAGCTGTCGTTGCCGCTGCACCTGTAGAAGCAGCTGGAGCTGTTGACGCTGCTGGAGTTTCTGTTTTATTTCCACAACCTGCAACGGTTGCCACTAATGCGCCTGCTACGGCAAGTGTAAGTAATTTTTTCAAGATAAGACCCTCCCTAAAAGGTATGTTGTTTGTTTACATTCCTTACTATAATGGTTCAAAGAGCATAAACAAATGCAATATCCTCATGTCTTCTATCGAAATTCTCATCACTTTCTATTACTTAATAAATGGAAATAGCAATTTTTGATTGTCTGACCAGAACATATTACTCAGATCAATCGCCTTAATCCCAGTCTCTACGCGCTTTGACACCGTTTTTCCTTCAATGGCATCTACCGCATTTTTCACGCCCAAGTAACCGATGCTAAACGGATTTTGAATAATCGTTGCTTGAATAACACCCTCTTGGAGCAGCTCTAGCTCCTCGGAGGTACTGTCAAACGTGATGATTTTCACCTTCTCTTGTAAATTCCGACTCTGAACCGCGCTGGCAACGCCGCTAGAAGAAATTTCATTCAAGGCTACAATCCCATCCAACTCTGGATGCTTGTCGATGATTTTATCTGTAAGCTGGGCAGCCAGTTCCCGATCCGTTAAACTGTATGCCTTGTCGATTACCTGAACTTCGGGATACTTCGCTATTTCGTCCAACAGCCCTTTTTCCCGCAGTTCCGTATTTCGCTCTCCTGGCTTAAAGCTCACGATCGCAATTTGCCCGCTCTTGCCGATCAGCTTTATCAATTGTTTCCCTGCTAATTGACCCGCTTCGTAATGATTCGCACCGATAAAGCTCTGCACGTGCTTCGTCTCGACCTCAGAGTCGATCGTAATAACTGGAATATGCGCCTTATCCGCTTCATCAACGACAGCAGACAGCTCAATATAATCATTAGCCGCCAAGACAATCGCATCTGGACTACTAGAAATGGACTGTTCCATGAGGGCAATCTGCCCCTTCACATCCGCTTCATCGCCTGGTGCTCGGAAGTCCAGTGCAACATCGAACTCCTTCGCCGCGACCTCTGCTCCCATCTTTACCGTTTTCCAATAGTCGCCTTCTTGACTACGTAGAACAACCTCCAGGTGCTTCTTCTGCTCCGTAGGCATGGTTTCGACACGCTCTGTGCAAGAAGACAACGAAAGCAAAGCGATAAGAACAGCAATCATCATGGGTTTCATTCTCATCGTCCTAACCCCCTTCCTCATCTAGTAAGGCTGGAATCGTAATCGTGACGATTGTTCCTTCCTCAAGCTCACTAGTAACATGGACTCCGTACTCCATGCCAAAATAAAGCTGAATCCGCTCATGCACATTTCGTAGTCCCACACCTGAGCCCTTTTCACTCTTCACCTGACCGGACATAATGCTCTTCAGTGTTTCCTCTGACATCCCGACCCCATTATCTCGAATCTCAAAGAGAATCTTCCCCCTATCCATCGTCACAATGAGCTCAATTAATCCTTCATCCACCATATACTCGATCCCGTGATAGAGCGCATTTTCCACAAAAGGCTGCAGAATCAGCTTGAGCGTTTTGTAGGGAAGCACCTCTTCCGAAACGCGGATCTCATATTCAAACTTGTCCTTATAACGCATCTTCTGGATAATCAAATAGTTGCGAATATGCTCGATCTCTTCCCCGATCGTAATAATATTTTTGCCTTTGCTGAGCGATATCCGGAAAAACTTCGACAGCGATGTGATCGTCGTCACAACCTCTTCCGTCCTCCCATTGCCAACCATCCGAACGACTGAATTGAGTGTATTGTATAAAAAATGCGGATTAATCTGCGATTGAAGAACCTCCAGTTCGTTCTTCCGCTTAATCTCCTGCTCCTCGATACTCTGATCCATCAGCTCGCGAACCCTGGATACCATCAGATTGAAGCGCCGCGACAGCTGCTCGACCTCATCGGCTCCACGCACATGAATATACGTGTCGAAATGCCCTTTCTCGACCATCTCCATCGACTTCTTCAGTCGTTTAATCGGCTGGGAAATACGCGCAGACATGAACGAGGAAATCAACAAAATAAATAACAGTACGATCACTAACAGCCAAATCATGAACGTCGAAATTTCCTTGCGCGTCGTCACCATTTCATCGAGATAGGAGACACCAATGATTTTCCATCCGATGTTATTGACCGTCCGCACAACATTTAACCGCGACTCGCCCTCGCTCACATCCATATATCGGCCATATGAAAATTTAAGTGCTTGCTCCACATTTTCATACTTCAGTCCAATATAAATAAGCTGCTGCTGCGGATGATACACAATGCTGCCTGCAGAATCGTCAATGATATAGACATAACCCTTCTTTCCAAGCGAAACGGTTCGAAACACATCGTCCAGCGTCTTGAAATTGATATCTACCAAAATAACGGCATCCACCATGCTCCCATTCTGCTCAATCGTGATCCCTTTGCTCATGGAAACCACCCACTTGTAGGGATCTTTAAATAGGTTTTGGATATGTGGTAAGGAAAAAGTAAGATGGTTCGGATTATCGAGGGCAGACCTAAACCACGGCTGCTCGAGCAGCCGTGTATTTTTGCGCATCTCTGTCGTTGGCACACCGGTGACCAATCCGCCATCCGCGGTAAATAGATGAATAGACACAATATCCTCACGCGTACTGGCAATCGTTTCTAGCTGTTCGAGCAGCTTGTCCGACGGAATACCGCGGCTTCTCGCAATTTTGGCATCCACGACTTCGAACGTATCTGACATCCCCTTGATATACTGCTCCAGGTTGAATTGAACCTGCTCAATCACCTGCGCTGTATTCAAAAAGGCGCTCTCCTCCGCTGTTTTAGCAAATTTATTATAGAGCACCAAGGAGACAATGAGCATGACCGTTACCGTAATAAGAATGAATGACATCGTTATCGTAAACTGAATACTTTTTACCCGCATCGTATCGAGCATTACGTTATATAAATTCTTCAGCAGCGTACTCACTCTGCGTTTCAAGCAATTCTCCCCCTTCTAGTTCCTACAGCCCTTTGGCGCTGTTATTACGATACTCCTTCGGGGAAACGCCAACGTTTTTGCGAAATGAGAAGCTGAAATAATTAGCATCCGCATAGCCCACCTTCTCAGCGATTGTAAGTAGCTTCATATCCGTAGAACGCAAGAGCTCTTTCGCTGCTTCCATCCGAATGTGGTTCAAATAGTTGACGAAGGTCATTTTGGTTTCTTTTTTGAAAATAGAGCTGAAATACCCCGCGCTGATGTGTAGATGCCCACACACCTTATTAATATTGATATCGCCCTCATGAAAGTGGCTCTTCGTATAATCTTTCGCCAGTTCCACGA
The DNA here is from genome assembly GCF_964253085.1 of Paenibacillus sp. LjRoot153. Classification (NCBI taxonomy): domain Bacteria; kingdom Bacillati; phylum Bacillota; class Bacilli; order Caryophanales; family Paenibacillaceae; genus Paenibacillus; species Paenibacillus sp. LjRoot153. The sequence continues at coordinate 860,556 of NZ_CAXUQH020000001.1, read as the reverse complement.
GGTTTTTATACGTGTATTGACGATCCGTGGCAATATGACTCATCATGCTCGCGCAAAGCTCAGCCAACCAATGCTTCGCTTCCTCCAAGGAAGTGAATTTATTAATCTCTGTAAAAGGGATGAAACTCTCGCCAAATACTTCGTCGACATTCAGGTTCGAGTCCTTAGCCGCTTTCAGTATGCAGGTAAGAATTTCAAGCAAATAGATCTGATAATCCTTCACCGACACACCGGCCTCGATGCCCTGAAACAGCTCATCAATCGTCTCCCGGATCTCCTGCATCGTGCCTACTTTAATACAGCGGGTCAACGCATGTTCCTTTACATCGTCAAATCGAATCTTATCCACACTGCGCTTCTCCACATCATCAATGTAAATCATGCGATTGCTGCCCAGAATAAGTCGATAGTCGAGAGAAAGCACAGCATCTTCATACGAATAGCTGATCTTCGTGACGTCCTTCATCACACCGCCCACCCCAACAGTTAGGGTGAATTTCAAATATTTTTCCACACTCTGCCGAATTTCTTCCAGCACTCTCATCGTCTCCTGCAGCGCCGCTTCCTTGTCCCTAATCTCTCTCGCCGCTAACAATACAACCTGATCATCATGCATGAAAACGAGGCCGAGGCTGCGCTTGTTGGCGATTTCTTCGGTAATATTTAAGAGGGCGAAATACTTCAACGCCTGATCCTCCGAATATTTCAAGGATATCGACTTCGACAGTTCTTCCCGATTCTCCAAATCCTCTTCCGAAATAAAGACCCCATCAATGCTCAAAACGGCTACCACATAGCTATTTCCGCTAAGATCAATCCCATAGTTCGTTGCCTTCTCAAATACCTCGTCCCGGGGGAGCTTCCGATTCATTAATGTCGCTAAGAAATTCTCCTTCAGCACCGGCATACTCTTGCGGTAATGCTCCTTCAGCAGCTGCACATCCTCCCGATGCGCAACCTCTTCCTGCACTTGGGCTTTCACCTTCAGTAAAGCATTCACCAGCTCCTGTGCAGAAAATGGCTTTAGCACATATTCATCAATATGCAGCTTAATCGCCCGTTGGGCGTACTCAAATTCATCATGCCCTGTCAGGATGATGAGCTTAATCGTGGGAAAGCGCTCTCTAATTGCTTCAGCAAGCTGCAAGCCATTCATGAAAGGCATCTGAATATCCGTCACAACCACATCCGGCTGCAGACGCTCGACCATCTCCAGCGCTTCTTTCCCGTTCTCCGCCTTATCGACGACTTCAAAGTCAATCGCTTCCCAATTTATTTCACGGACGACACCTTCGCGCACATCCTCTTCGTCATCCACTAACAGCAGCTTGTACATGCCTGACCTCCCAGGACTCCCCATTTTAGAAGCAAATCTCATCGTATTTTCTCATTATCACCACCATTGTACTCACTGCCTATCGAATATACAAATAGAATTGATTATTGCCCAAGGAAACATACAAATAGAACCGATAGCTATCCGAGGAAACATTGGTAAAAATCCCCTATGGGATGTTAAACTAAGCGTGAAGCATATGTAAATCTTGACACCTCAATAAACCATGATCTAACCTTGTCACCACTTACATCATCTCATTAACACCCTTATTGTTCTGTTGTGTCATTTCATTCGTATCATTCATTATTTAGGAGGTTAATCATTTGAATATCGCACCTATTGAACGCATCGCTTCTCGCATCAAAGAAAACGTTGGTCACGTTATTATAGGAAAAAATGATACCGTCGAGCTCCTGGTCATCGCACTGATCGCATCCGGTCACGTTCTGCTCGAAGATGTGCCTGGCACAGGTAAAACCCAGCTGGCCAAAGCACTAGCCCGCTCCCTGGACGGCTCCATGAAGCGCATCCAGTTCACGCCCGACTTACTGCCATCCGATGTAAGCGGCATCAATTTCTTCAACCAGAAGCTGGGTGAATTCGAATTCCGCCCAGGCCCTCTTTTCGCTCACATCGTGCTTGCCGATGAGATTAACCGCGCGACGCCGCGCACCCAGTCCAGCTTGCTGGAGAGCATGGAGGAGCGCCAGGTCAGCATCGACGGGGAAACGCGCAAGCTGGAAGCGCCGTTCCTCGTCATTGCCACGCAGAACCCTGTCGAGAATCAGGGGACCTTTCCTCTGCCGGAAGCGCAGCTCGACCGCTTCCTGATGAAGCTGTCCCTCGGCTATCCGACGGCAGCCGAGCAGGTCTTGATCTTGCAGCGCTACCAGCAGCAAGATCCGCTGGATCAGCTGCTGCCGGTCGTGAGCCGTGCTGAGCTGCTCGAAGCGCAGCTGCTGTTCACGCAGGTGCGCGTCAGTGACGAGCTGCTGCACTACATCGTGCAGCTCGCGGAAGCGACGCGCACGCATGCGGATGCCGCGCTCGGCGTCAGCCCGCGCGGCGTGCGCGCCTTGATGAAGGCAGCGCAGGTGTATGCGGCGCTGCGCGGCCGCGAATACGTGCTGCCGGACGACGTCAAGGCGCTGGTGGCGCCCGTCTGGGCGCATCGCGTTCTGCTGCGCACGCGCTCGCGCCAGCAGGATCAGCAGGTGCTTGCGCTGCTGAAGAGCGTACTTGCCGCTACCCCCGTTCCTACGGAAGTGAAAATGGGGTAACGGACGGATGAGCATAAGCTGGATAGTCATTATCGCTGCCCTTCTGTTCTTCCTCCAGTTTCAGTTTTTCGCCCGCTGGGGGTTTCGCGGACTTCGCATTGAACGAACCTTTAATACGACACATTGCCATGTCGGCGATGACATTCTCATGATTGAAACCATCGTGAATCGTAAGCTTGCGCCGATTCCCTGGCTGCGCTTGGAGTCAACGATTCATGCGGGACTTCACTTCACACAAATGAACAATCTGGAAGTGAGCAGCGGCTCCCTTTTTCAAAATCATCGCAGTCTATTCAGCCTAATGCCCTATACCCGCATCGTGCGGCGCCATGGTGTGCATGCTGCGAAACGCGGTTGGTACAAGCTAGAAACTATTGCTGCAACGATGGGTGATTTCGTCGGTTTACAAGCAGCCTCTACCACGCACCGCATACATGTAGAGCTTCTAGTATACCCGCGCCTAGTAAATCGCGATGACATTCCGCTTCTGTCTAGCCGTTGGCAAGGCGATGTAACAGTCCAGCGCTGGATCATGCCTGATCCATTTCTCGTTTCCGGTGCAAGGGAATACCGCTATGGTGATACGATGAATAGCATTCATTGGAAAGCAACGGCGCGCAGCCAGCGGCTTCAGGTGTACAACCGTGAATTCACGGCTGATCCCCGATTACTTATCGTCGTTAACAGTCAGGTCACCGAAACAATGTGGGATGCCGTAACTGACCCTGAACTTGTCGAAAAAGCCCTCTCCTATGCGGCAACGTTAGCCGAACATGCCGTTAGCCGAGGTGTTCCAGTCGGTTTTGGCTATAACGGTTGGCTGCTGAATGAACCAGGTACTCCCGTGTACTGTGCGCCTGAAGGCGGCTGGGGGCAATTGGAGCATCTTTTTCAAACGATGGCGAAGCTCGCGATCTCTTGTGCTCGTTCCTGTGAAGATTTTCTCGATTATGGCATCGAGGTGGAAGGTGAGGCGCTGGATATCATCCTGTTGACCGCCTTTGTTTCTGAGGGGATGGCACGCAGCATCGAACGACTCGAAGCATCTGGACATTCCGTCTTCCTTGTCCCCTTGCATCATAATCTTCTTGATCTCAGCGATAAGGAGGTGACTTCATCCGATGCTCAAGCCCTTGCTTAATCGAACGAATTCTCCGCCTTCTCGTTTATCCTACCTTCTACTGGGATGCGGCCTTGCACTCTTATTTGGTATCGTCGAGCTGGCTATCTTTGCTCCGCTAGTTACGTTATCTCAAGTTTATGTATTCGATAGCGCGCTTGGTTTGACATGTATCCAACTACTGCTCAGCTTCGTGATCGGCGCCTACTTGGGACAGTTGAAATGGCTCTCTCGCAAAGGGTACGAGTTTCTTGTCTGTGTGGCCGCAGGTTATGGATTATCCTATGTATTTCAAATGGAACCCTTGCACGTTGCTTTATGTGCGGCAATTGGTGCACTACTCGTCTATCGGGGTATTCGGTATACCAAAGATGGATGGCTCTCCCTTTATACATCTGGCGTTTTCGTGATCTCTGGTGTCATGTACTTCATTGGTGTTCCCATTATGACCCGAGTAGAGCTTATGCATCCGTACAAAATAGCCTTGAACGGGCTCGGATTCGCTACCCTGATTCTCTTCTTCTTTATGACGAATCGCACGCAGCTTCTTGTCGCTACCTTAGCAGGGAATGATCGCGCTGCCGCTTCGTCGCTGTCGCAAACCGTGAAACGTTCCAGTCGCATTTGGTTAATCGGCTTTATTGCGGTTATCGCTGCCGTCGCTTACTTTCAGCAAATCAAGCAAGGCCTCATGCGCCTTCTCCATGGCTTCCTAGCTTGGCTGCTGGGATTGATGTCATCCGAAGCACCACCTGATGTTCCTGAGGCCAGCCCTTCAGCACCGCCTCCTTTGGGACTCCCGCCAGCTTCACCTCATGAACCAGGTTGGTTTGGGATTCTCATGCAATATCTTGTGCAAATTGTAGGCTATGTGTTGGTCATTGCACTCATCCTATGCTGCCTCTATCTGATCTTGATGAAGCTAGCACCAGCGCTTCTCTCCTTCATTCGGCGCTTTTGGAAGCGATCGCTGCGTCGGGAACAAGGAGATGCAACTGAGGGGTATACCGATGAGAAAGAAGCCCTTCTCGATTGGAGAGAGCTTCCTAATCTATGGTGGCGCAAAGCAAGCTCAAAACTGTGGCCTACGTCCGTTCGCGAGCTCTCTTGGTCTCAACTACCGAACAACCAAGAGCGTATCCGCTATCTGTACCGTGTGTTGATTGGACAAGCGAGCAAGAGCGGTTACGCCTTCAAACGCGCATTAACCCCTAACGAAACAGGCTGGGAGCTCACACATCAAACTCAACTTTCAGAAGCTTCTGTTCACGCCCTTACCAAGGCTTATAATCGGGTGCGATACGGTCGAGAGGCAGTCACAGACGAAGAGCTTACTCAGGTGCTCCAAACCCTTGATCCGATCATTCGGAATCAGTTGAAATGAGATAAGCCTACCCTAAACCACATTCCTTTAATTTCCAAATATTACAAAGAACAAGCTTCTTCCTAGGCTTATGAACAGGCTTTTTGAAAATTCCAGTCACATATTTTCAAAACTTCGCATATACATAATTGTTTGAATACATTCGATTGAGGTGGTTTTGAGATGTTAGCATTAAAAACCGGATCAGAAAAAGAAGAAGTGCTTCACACGCTTTACGAAATGGGCTTGGATCAAATCGCCAGATGGATCCTCGTATTACCTGAAGACAGGTGGGAAAGCATGTTTCTCTCGACATGGCCAACACTTGCCAAAAAATGCGGCTTTCACAGATAGCTGCTTTTACATACAAAGATAAGGGAACCAACTAATTAGAAAACGCTCTACACCTCGGGTGCAGAGCGTTATTTTTTTCCACAATAGAAAGTATAAGTTTTCGATTTGGCGATAAAACCATATATAGGGATCTTTGGTCGGAGACCAAAGTCTCTCCTCTTCATACGCGGTCGCTCATCTTTGAATGGCCTCGATAGAGGTTTTCTCACTTATTAGACGACCATCTTTTCAATTTAGGGATATTCCTTGTGAATAACCCTGTTAGAAATCGCGGAAACCCAAACTCAACTAATTTCCCTTTAACCAGTTCTCTCATCTGTTCAACCGTTAGATCAGGCGATGTGAACGCACCGTTTTGGTAGCAATGACTGCAATATACCTTACTCTTGATACCCGTTTTCTCCGTACCGCCGCCTTGCTCGTCCCGAGCGAGAGGCATCCCGCAGCTTTGACAGTTCTTATAGGTTACTTCCATGTTCGTTCGATCCCCTTACTGCTTTTCCTATAATCATACCAACTTAGCTTACAAAAGCAATAAAAAACTTTGGAAATCCTTGTCATACCAATGTTCAGTGGGCTCGTGCGCCTTATTTTAAAGGATTGTTCCTATATGAAAGAGAATCTAGTAGAGAACGATCTAATGATCAACTCGAAGGAGGATCACCCGTTTGAAGTCCGTCACTGTAAAAGATTTAGTTGAACGCTTTTCGCTCGAAATTCTCGCTGGCCATTCGGAACTCCACCGTCCTATTACCAAAACGAAGGCACACCGCCCTGGTTTGGAATTTGTCGGCTATTTTGAATATTTCCCACAAGCGCATGTGCAGCTATTAGGCCGCAAGGAAATCACCTACCTACATAAGCTCAGCGAAAATGAAAGAAATTTGCACATCGGTAATATTGTCAAATATCACCCGCCTTGTTTCGTCGTAACGAGAAACCAAGAAGGCTTGAAATACTTAAAGAAATACTGCGAAGAAGAGAAGATCCCTCTTCTCCGCACGAGTGCTCATACGAGCAAATTCCAGGACTTGGTTGATTTATTTTTGAGCAAATCGCTTGCTCAGGAGATCGCCGTCCACGGGGTCTGCGTCAATGTTTCAGGGATCGGCATCCTGCTGCGCGGGAAATCAGGTGTTGGCAAGAGCGAAACAGCTCACACGCTGATCCGCAGAGGGCATCGCCTAGTCGCCGATGATATCGTGGTGCTCAAGAAGATTAGCCCTGAAACGCTGCTCGGTACGCACAATGGTAAAACGAAGGAATTCCTCGCGCTGCGCAGTGTCGGACTCATCAACGTCTCACGGCTTTATGGCCGCAAAGCTTTTCAAGATGAAACACGCATCGTACTCGATATCGAGCTTACGAAGTGGCAGGAACATGCGCTGAACAATGATCTCGAACTAGAACCCACTTTCACCGAATATATGGACATTTCGATTCCCCATATTGAGATCCAGTTACAGCCCGGACGTGATGTAGCCGGTCTTATCGAAGCAGCCGCCAATAGCTGGTATCTGCGTCAACAGGGCTACAGTGCAGCAGAAGAATTCATGCAGCGCCTGCAATCCGACATAGACTAGTCTCGTCTCTTTTCGCTGTATAGATTTAGGTGTACCGTCCTAAAACCTCCCTTCGGCTCGAAAACTGTTAGCGGAGGTGTTTAGGATGCACAAAAAAATGAAAATAACGATTATTGCTATTACGATGGCTACCCTGATGCTCTGTGGTTGGACCGCTTATGCTGCAACGTCATCCAGCGTGACAACTTCAACAACCATCCAAGGTAAGCTAACGGCTCTGACGGCAGATACGATTACTTTACATACGGATACCGGTGATCAAACCGTACCTTTGGCTTCATCCGTCTGGGTGTATATGAATGACGAGAAGGCTCAGTTAAGTGATTTACAGACTGGGAATGAAATTGAAGTCATTCTGAATAACAAGAAACAGGCCGCTTATGTGAAGGGATCTTCAGAAACAGCGATCGCTTCTGAATCAGCTCAGTCCGTCTCTCCTGTTCCGAGCGAATCGCCTGTACCAGTATCTGTTCCTGTCCCTGATTTGGCAGCTCCCAGCTCAACTGTGGGGCCAACTTCCTCTCCTAAGGTGGAAAAAAATAAGCCAGAAGCTTCCCCACCTGGTAGCCGTTCTGACCTGAAGGATGTGGATGTTAGCGTAGATGGGCAGCATTTCAACTTCCATTTGAAACAATCCAAGGGAGCAAATGGCCCTCAGTTTGATCTGAGCATCCAGTCTCCGCATGCCGGCAGGATTCATCTCACGGGTGCTCAAGCCCAGGCTTGGATCTCCAAACTGCTAGGTTCCGTTGACCTCACCGCCCCCGGTGCTCGGCAAGCACTAAGTGAGCAGCTCGCCAAACAATACGATCTAGATGCTGGCAAGTTGAATGTTCATGTCAAAGAAAAAAATAACGATAAAGAAAAGAATGAGAAAAAGCGCGGTAACAGTGATAAGCATGACTAACTAGAAAAAAAATAAAGCCCTCGTCCTCCTTAACCGGATTTCGAGGGCTTTATTACTTATTTTTTCTTCTCTTTACCATGTCCATGCCCTTGTTCAGCTTGCTTTTGCTGTTCCTTGTCCTTCTTCGTTGATGATTCATTCGAGGAGGAGCTTTCCTTCTGAGGCAATTCTACACTCTTTGGAATGTCAAAAGGAACAACAGGTGCTTGAGCTAACGCACGACTCAGCATCTCACGAAATAATACAGCAGGCACTGCCCCACCCGAGGTTGTTAAATAATGCGTCGCATCCGTTCGGTCATAACCAACCCATACCGCTGCCGTCAACTCAGGCGTATAGCCAACGAACCAAGCATCCTTGGCACTTCCGCTGCCGATTCCCTCGAACTCCTTCGTACCGGGCAGCTGTGTCGTACCTGATTTCCCTGCTACGGGACGATTCATAGCCGCATTCTTCCCTGTCCCCTGCACTACTGCCGTCTGCAGCATCGACGTCATCATATTGGCCGTTTCAGCTCGCATTACGGACTGCCCCTTCCCTTTCGCTTGAACAAGCAGATGTCCGTCATTGGTCTCAATTTTGGCGATCAGATGTGCAGGGTTTAAGACGCCCTTTGCTGCAAAGGCACTAAAGGCCTGCGCCATCTGCAGCGGAGATACCCCCTCGGAAAGCCCGCCAAGCGCAATACCCAGTTGCCTGTCTTGTGCTGGTAGACTTATCCCCAATGACTTCGCAAACTTCAAGCCATTATCGATGCCTATCTCATGTAAAAGCCAAACTGCAGGTATATTCCAGGATGAAGTAATGGCCTCTTGCATCGATACTTGCCCCCTCGATTGGTGATCCCAATCTTGCGGCTGATAGCCTTCGATATTCAGCGGTCCATCAAACAGCATGGTTGAAGGCTTGTAGCCTAACTCCAGAGCAGGGCCATACACAGCGACTGGCTTAAAAGCGGATCCTGGCTGTCTCCTTAACTGAGTGGCACGGCTGAAGCCCCGGAATACCCCCTCCCCGCGTCCACCAGCTAACGCTCTAACCCCTCCTGATTTCTGATCGACGACAGCAGCACCGCTCTGTATAAGCTGATCTGGCTTGCTTTCTGGGAACAGACTATCATTGTGAAACACATCTATAACTGCTTTCTGTACCGTAGGGTCAAGCTCTGTGGTGATACGCAAACCGCCTGTTAGTAATTGTTCTTCCGTAAACCCGTAGAGGGTTACAGCCTCGTCAATCACAGCATCCACATAAGCCCGATTTCTCCCTTTTGCCTCATCCATATTGACCGTCTTCACGGCTCCAAGTGCTGAAGCAGCTGCTTTATCGTAATCCTGCCCAGATATTTTACCTTCCTTCTGCATCAGCTTAAGGACCGTATTCCTTCTTTCCAGCGCTTGCTCTTCATTTTGAAAAGGGGAGTAATGGCTTGGAGCCTTCGGCAATGCCGCCAACACCGCTGCTTCTGGCAGGGTAATGTCAGTCACATTTTTATTAAAATACGTTTTAGCTGCCCCCTGCACACCCCAACTGCCTTCACCAAAATATATCTTGTTCAGATACATTTCCAGAATGTCATTCTTACTGTAGCTAGTCTCTATTCTGATCGCATAAGCCGCTTCACGCAATTTACGACCGACTGTTTTATCCGAAGTAAGAAATAGATTACGAGCTAACTGCTGCGTAATCGTACTGGCACCCTCGGAATAACTTCCTTTCAGCACATCACGGGCTACAGCACGGAAGATGGACTTCACGTCTACGCCCTTATGCTCATAGAACCGTCGATCTTCTACAGCGACAATCGCATCTACAAGCACCTGTGGGATTTCCTTAAAGGTCACAGCATTAATCTTTGATGCAGATAGCTGCGACGCTATTTGTCCATTCTTATCGAGCACGACGGATGCCTCTGGAAGCGGCTGATTCAACAGAGATACATCAAGTCCTTTTATGTAAAAATAGCTCATGAACACCACGCCCACACTCACGACTAGGACTACGCCAACAGCAACTTGCCAAAAGCGTCGAGGTACTGCCTTCCATAATTTAAACATAACCATGCCTCCTAACGTACCTCATAGCTATTCGTATGGCACCTCTAATAAGTGTCGTATATACGCAAAAAGTCACAAAAAAGCCTTCAACCCACAAAGATAGGGTGAAGGCTTATCACATTAAGCAATCGACGTCGGCGCTCCAAAAACACTCGTATATCCGCTAATCCCACTCAGAATTCGTTCCATTTCCACCTTGCTCATCGTTCCATAGCGCTCTACGGCATCCACGATTTTGGGAAATAAATGCACATCCCCCGCACTCGCAAATCCACATACACTTGGAAACGACAACACGAAGTGCACACAAGCATCGATAATCTCCTGCTGATCAAAAGGCTCATACCACGTCGCATACGGACGCTCCGCCCCTTCTATCCAAGGTGCCTTCGCAATCGCTTTGATCACCCGAATAGCCGTCTGTTGCTTGTTCGCTTCCGCCATCAAAGCATCTACAGCCTCCCGATATTCCGGTAAGCTATACATATAATAATTTAGAGGGAAGAGTATGGTGGCAAAAGGGAACCTCCTGAGCGCTTCCAAATGAACCGCCGGCGCCTGATGCCCGTGACCTGTGATCCCGATTTCCTTCACAATACCCTCGCTTTGCGCTTCTAATACCGCTTCTAGCGATCCGCCCTTTGCCGTGCAGCGATCTAATTCCTCCATCGATCCCACCGCATGCAGTTGCAGCAGGTCGACGGTATCTACCTTCATCCTCTCCAAAGAGCGATAGATTTCTTCCTTTGCTTCCTTTTTCGTTCTTTGCCCTGTTTTGGTAGCTAAAAAAATATCATTCCGCACCAGGCTAATCGTCGGGCCCATTCGTATCTCAGCATCTCCATAGCTCGCCGCTGTATCAAAATGATCAATACCATGTGCCAGTGCGAAAGCGATCGAGGCATCTGCCTCCTCCTGTGTGACCTGACCTAGACTAGCTGCACCAAACATCAACACAGAGGTTTCCTTATTCAATCGACCTAATGTTCTCTTCAACATCGTTAGATTTGCTCCCTTCTGTAATCGAGTATGTATATCTTTATTTACAAATCTAATCGTATTAAAACCTCAGTCCGCAGATATCTGTTTCACTTGCTTCCTCAGATTGAGCTGTAACACACCGGCTGCTAACAGCAACGCACACCCTGTTAATAAAAATACGGAATGTATTCCAACCAGACCGCCAAGGAATCCGCCGATTAAAGGACCGATCATCATCCCTAATTGATTCGACGTTTGGTTAAGACTCATCGCTCTCCCCCGGAAGTCAGCATCGGAAGCTTTCACAATAAGCGCGCTCAGGGCCGGATAGACCGCAGCGAAAAACAATCCATAACTGAACCGAAGCACACCGAAACCGATTAGACTATGTACCGCTAATTGCAGCAAATTCCCAATACCCCCGCCGATTAAGCCAATAAGCAGCGTTTTATCATAACCGATTCGCTGCCCGATAATGCCCCATCTAGATCCCATGATGACAGTCGCCACACCTGCAGCGGAGAAAATAATACCCGAGCTCAATGATGCCCCCTTGGCGCTTCCGCCGATTTGAACAACATAAATCGTTAAAAGCGGTTCCAAAATCATCACCGAAGTTGCTACTAATAAGGTTAAGCCAAAAATGGATAATAACCGCTTATTAGCGGTCGCTTGCCTGATGTCCTGAAGCACACTTGGGCGTGCGCCCGCTTTCTTGTGATGTACTTCCTTCACCCCAACTACGGCGATCACAGCAGAAATGAGTACGACAAATCCAGATGCCAAGAAACATTCTCTTGTCCCTACCCAGTGGCTGAGCATGCCCCCGAACAACGGGCCTAGGATGCTCCCAGCTGCCGTCGCCGTTGACATGACACTTAAGGCATAACCAACATGCTTCTCCGGTGTGTTCGTACTGACTAACGCCATCGATGCGGGGATATAGCCCGCCATAAGTCCCTGTAGAACACGAACAACAATAAACGTATAAGGATCATTTACGAAATAGTTAAGAAAATAGACTGCGCTTAAGCTTAGCCCTGAACGAAGCAGCATCGGCTTCCTGCCATATTTGTCAGCTAGAGAGCCCCAAAAAGGTGCGATAACTGCACTTGCGAGAAAGCTCACAGAGAACGTGATACCCGACCATGCCTCTAAACCACTATGTATACCCAAGTCTTCTTGTAAAAATATAGGGATAAACGGGATCGAGAGTGTGTACGCCATCGCGCAAAAGAATGCCCCAATCCATAAAATAAATAGATTCCGTCTCCAGCGTAGTTCCATGTTGCAGCCCTCCTCCTTGTCTACTATACACCAACAGAAACTTGAATCCCAGTTATTAGTAAATGCCGATGCACAAAAAAAAGCATAGACACAATCAGCATGAAGCTGACAGTCTATGCTTTCTTTCTTGATCGGGACGACACGATTTGAACATGCGACCCCCTGCTCCCAAAGCAGGTGCTCTACCAAGCTGAGCTACGTCCCGATACGATTTTGATAAAAATGGCGCGCCCTGAGAGATTCGAACTCCCGACCTTTTGATTCGTAGTCAAATACTCTATCCAGCTGAGCTAAGGGCGCTTACTAAAATGGAGCGGAAGACGGGGATCGAACCCGCGACCCTCGCCTTGGCAAGGCGATGCTCTACCGCTGAGCCACTTCCGCATAGGGATCCCCAAGCCGTAAGATACGACTTGGGGATGTTTGATGCGCGTAGAGGGACTTGAACCCCCACGGTCACCCGCTAGATCCTAAGTCTAGTGCGTCTGCCAATTCCGCCATACGCGCATGCTGTAAATAAGGCAAATGGTGAGTCATGTAGGATTCGAACCTACGACACCCTGATTAAAAGTCAGGTGCTCTACCAACTGAGCTAATGACTCAAATCATTGGTTGCGGGGGCAGGATTTGAACCTGCGGCCTTCGGGTTATGAGCCCGACGAGCTACCGGGCTGCTCCACCCCGCGTCATAGATCAAGCTCCCGTAAGGGAAACTGCTTGGCAACGTTCTACTCTCCCAGAACCCTGCGGTTCAAGTACCATCGACGCTGGAAGGCTTAACGGTCGTGTTCGAGATGGGAACGCGTGGATCCCTTCCGCCATCATCACCAAACAGTCAAAGCGTTTGTTTGCGCCTTGAAAACTAGATACGAAACTTCAACGTAAAGTACTATACTCAGGAATTTTGGTTAAGCCCTCGACCGATTAGTATTCGTCAGCTGCATACGTTGCCGCACTTCCACCTCGAACCTATCAACCTCGTCGTCTACAAGGGGTCTTACATACTGGGAAATCTCATCTTGAGGGGGGCTTCGCGCTTAGATGCTTTCAGCGCTTATCCCCTCCGTACATAGCTACCCAGCGATGCCTCTGGCGAGACAACTGGTACACCAGCGGTACGTCCATCCCGGTCCTCTCGTACTAAGGACAGCTCCTCTCAAATTTCCTACGCCCGCGACAGATAGGGACCGAACTGTCTCACGACGTTCTGAACCCAGCTCGCGTACCGCTTTAATGGGCGAACAGCCCAACCCTTGGGACCTACTTCAGCCCCAGGATGCGATGAGCCGACATCGAGGTGCCAAACCTCCCCGTCGATGTGGACTCTTGGGGGAGATAAGCCTGTTATCCCCAGGGTAGCTTTTATCCGTTGAGCGATGGCCCTTCCATTCGGTACCACCGGATCACTAAGTCCGACTTTCGTCCCTGCTCGACTTGTAGGTCTCGCAGTCAAGCTCCCTTATGCCTTTGCACTCTGCGAATGATTTCCAACCATTCTGAGGGAACCTTTAAACGCCTCCGTTACATTTTAGGAGGCGACCGCCCCAGTCAAACTGCCCACCTGACACTGTCCCCATACCGGATCACGGTACTAGGTTAGAACTCCGATACGATCAGGGTGGTATCCCAACGGCGCCTCCACCCAAGCTGGCGCTCAGGCTTCAAAGGCTCCCACCTATCCTGTACAGATCGTACCAAAGTCCAATATCAAGCTGCAGTAAAGCTCCATGGGGTCTTTCCGTCTTGTCGCGGGTAACCTGCATCTTCACAGGTATTAAAATTTCACCGGATCTCTCGTTGAGACAGCGCCCAAGTCGTTACGCCATTCGTGCGGGTCAGAATTTACCTGACAAGGAATTTCGCTACCTTAGGACCGTTATAGTTACGGCCGCCGTTTACTGGGGCTTCAATTCATAGCTTCGGGTTGCCCCTAACCACTCCTCTTAACCTTCCAGCACCGGGCAGGCGTCAGCCCGTATACTTCGCCTTGCGGCTTCGCACAGACCTGTGTTTTTGCTAAACAGTCGCTTGGGCCTTTTCACTGCGGCCCCCTCGGGCTATTCACCCTACCGAGGCACCCCTTCTCCCGAAGTTACGGGGTCATTTTGCCGAGTTCCTTAACGAGAGTTCTTCCGCGCGCCTTAGAATTCTCTTCTCACCCACCTGTGTCGGTTTGCGGTACGGGCACCTTCGCCTGGCTAGAAGCTTTTCTTGGCAGTGTGAACTCATGACCTTCGGTACTTAAATTTCCCTCCCCATCACAGCCCAGCCTTACGATGTGCGGATTTGCCTACACATCAGCCTCACTGCTTGGACGAGCATCCATCAGCTCGCGTCACTATCCTTCTGCGTCACTCCATTGCTCATAACGGCTACGGTGGTACAGGAATTTCCACCTGTTGTCCATCGACTACGCCTTTCGGCCTCGCCTTAGGTCCCGACTTACCCTGAGCGGACGAGCCTTCCTCAGGAACCCTTAGGTTTTCGGCGGATCAGATTCTCACTGATCTTTTCGTTACTTATACCGGCATTCTCACTTGTATGCGCTCCACCTGTCCTTACGGTCAGAATTCAACGTACATACAACGCTCCCCTACCCATGCACATACGTGCAAGCCATAGCTTCGGTGGCGTGTTTAGCCCCGTTACATTTTCGGCGCAGAGTCACTCGACCAGTGAGCTATTACGCACTCTTTCAATGGTGGCTGCTTCTAAGCCAACATCCTGGTTGTCTGTGCAACTCCACATCCTTTCCCACTTAACACACACTTGGGGACCTTAGCTGATGGTCTGGGCTGTTTCCCTTTTGACAATGGATCTTAGCACTCACTGTCTGACTCCCGGATTTAAGTTTGTGGCATTCAGAGTTTGACTGGACTTGGTAACCCTTGGCGGGCCCCGCACCCAATCAGTGCTTTACCTCCACAACTCAACATCCGAGGCTAGCCCTAAAGCTATTTCGGGGAGAACCAGCTATCTCCGAGTTCGATTGGAATTTCTCCGCTACCCCCACCTCATCCCCGAATTTTTCAACATTCGTGGGTTCGGGCCTCCAGTGAGTGTTACCTCACCTTCACCCTGGACAGGGGTAGATCACACGGTTTCGGGTCTACGTCCACGTACTAAAGCGCCCTATTCAGACTCGCTTTCGCTGCGGCTCCGTCTTTTCAACTTAACCTCGCACGGGAACGTAACTCGCCGGTTCATTCTACAAAAGGCACGCCATCACCCATATAGAGGGCTCTGACTTTTTGTAAGCACACGGTTTCAGGTTCTTTTTCACTC
>NZ_CAXUQH020000001.1:835000-842500 GCF_964253085.1 Paenibacillus sp. LjRoot153 | reverse complement strand
ATGGTTTGTGCTTGTTCCTGCTTGTCCTGTTCGGAGCAAGAAACATAATATAACACAAACCATTTCGTAAAGCAAACGTAAATCTGAACTATTTGAGTCGAATACTTTTAAGCAAAATTTCAAGAGGTTCCCTCTCTTCAGTCTCCCCTCGATGATCATGCTCTACAAGCTTATCCAACCGCGCAATCTGATGACCATAGTCATACATAGCTGCTGCTACAATCGAGAGGCGAAGCATACCGCCCGGTTGCTCTCTATATCGTTCAAGGAGATCCACCATAAATTGTTCGTTCTCCGCTTCGATCTCCAAACTATCCGAGCTCGTATCCTTGAGCTTATCATCGTATTTCAAGAGTACATGCTCGTGGTACTTAATCAATTTCTCCATGTGATCGTCAAAACATACATCAGTTTCCGCACTCGGTGAAGCCTGAAAATAATGTTCATCTACAGCTTCCAATACCTCAAGCCCTTTGGACATGACAAGCAGTTTCTGCTTGTACACGACGAGCTCACGGATCCGCTTGGAGCCGCTGCCCTTCATCTTCTTAATTTCTTCCTCCATCAGTCTGTATTTCTCAGACAATGACTTTAAGCTATTACGAAGACTTTCCTTCTCTTCACGAAACACCGTTTCCTTAATCTCATTCGATATCACCGTGCGAAGGAGGAGTGACATTTTGCTGAAGATAGATCCGATCTGAGCAGCGAATTGTTCCTTGGGCTTAGGTGGGAAGAAAAGAACATTCACCACGAAGGCACATCCTATCCCGATCAAACTAAGCAACAGTCGATTAACGGCAAAACGCCACTCTCCTGACGCCTCCATCACAGCCACAACGGTTACTAAGGTAAGACCTATCGTTTCTTCCATCCGCAAACGTAAACTTAGAATGATAACAATAATACATACAATGCCAATGGCAATTACATTTTGCGAAAAAAACATCCCCGCCAGCAGGGCGAAAGCCGCACCAATAATATTTGTTTGCAGCTGATCTAAGAAATAACGCCATGAGCGATAAATCGAGGGCTGCATCGCAAAGATCGCCGCAACAGCCGCGATGACTGGTGGCGTGAATTCGAGCCAAGCACTTATGTATAAAGCTAATGCAACAGCGATGCCTGTTTTCCACACGCGCGCCCCAAATACCATGACTCTCACCTCATCCAAAATATCCTACATCTATCTTACACAGGTCATGTGATGGATGCAAAACAACCTCCACAACAAACAAACCACCCTCAGCAAAATGCCGAAGGTGGTTCGTAGCTTAGCAATTTGCTAAGCTTTGGTGCTTTTAGTACTCGCAGTACTTGAATTACTTGAAGTACCTGAAGCCTTAGCCGCCATTGCAGCGGCTTTCAGACCTTTACTCTTATAGGGTTTCGGAGCACTCTTCGCCCGGTTCTCACTTGCTTTCCACCGGTTCCAGCCTTTGCTGTCAGTACCTCTACCTGTTCCACCTTTACCCTTAACCATAAACTCACTCCATACGTGTTACTTCTTATTTATTATTTAATAAACCCGACCATGTCGATTCCAGCCATTGATCGAAATCAGAGCCTTTGTCACCTTCGTAAGTGTCATAAACATCACTTCTCATCTTCTGCAGCTTTTCCTTGAAAGCCTCATACGTGTGACCTTCTGGTAAGCTCTTCTTGATGCGAAGCAGAATTTTACCTACGCCTTTAATTAAGTCGCCTTTTTTGCGAGGGGGCAGTTGTACATCCTCACCTAAAAGTTTGAGCTTGCGGTAAGCCGTCTCCTGTATCGCATACACGGTGTCATTGGTCATTAGACGTTTAAGAATATGAACCGATTGTTGATCGCCATGTTCACCTAATGCTTCAACAGCAGAAAGACGCTCCCTCCAATTGGATGTGCGGTTTGCTGCTTTTTTCAACTCTTCAAAATCGGTAGGTAACTCATTGTGTAATTCAATATTCAACTGATTCAAGCTCCTTCTGTGGCTATATGTGTTAGATGTTACACTTTTTTTAGGCAGAGCGCCAACTTTTTTGACCACATATTGAAAGTATAAGTTTTCGGTACCCGAAAACTTCTTTCTATTTGGCGATAAAACTTTCATTTAAACGCGGTCGCTCATCTTTGAATTGCCTCGATATAGGTTTTCTCATATGTTTAGTTTATGGAAGTACCATTTATACAGGATTTTTCTAATTAAATCACCATATAAAGGTATCTCTTTTTGGGTCCGAATTAAATAACCTCATCTTGAGGTGAATGAGATGTCCGATTTCCTAAGGCTCGTTGGTGAGCGATTACGTATGATTAGAAAGCTTAAGGGATATACACAGGATCAGCTTGCTGAAAAAACAGGCAAAGTCGGTATGAGCAAATCGCACATATCAGATATTGAACGAGGCCAAAGGAACATTTCATTGACTACGTTGGAAACGCTAATGAATGCGTTAGACATAGACCCGAGCGAGTTGTTTAATTTTCAGAAACTTGACGGTGTAGATGGCATCCATGAAAAAAATTGATTATCGACATTCACAAAAGCATGCTTATGGAACGCGGGCTTGATGAAGTTCAATATATTGTCAGGACGGCGAGTGATTTCCTAGGAACGTTAGATGCTAAGGAAGCTAGCAGACGAAACAAGAAAGACTAACGCAAATACAAAAAAGCAACGAGCAGCTCGCACGTAGCGAATGACTCGTTGCTTTCTTTTCCCCTTTATAGCCGGAATTCCTAGTATGAACTTAATTCACTACAACCCCCCTACAATACTTGCACACTGGCGCATCAATAGCGATTTCCTCGTTGCAGTAAGAGCAGGGCTTGTGCGTTTTCACTTCAGCAGGCGCTGTGGATTTACTTCGTCTTACACTCATGATGACCAGCACACCAACGACCACGACAATCACAGCCAAAATCCAATAAATCATACGAAACACCTCCCAGTTGATAACCAACTTTTGATGATTTCCGTATATGTATATTCGATCTATTGGCTCTTATGAATGCGTTTCATTGGCATTTGTGTCGGAAATTACAGCCACATCTGTTGTTGGTACGACATTTCCCAGAACAACGTTTCGTAGCGAGTCGTATTCAAAAAAATTGTTTCTAATCGCGCTAATTCACTTTCTGATTTCCCCAAGGCTAGTCGATCCATTAAATTTATGCACCATTGTGCATGTTTACCGAACTCCTCTGAGCTGTACCCTCTCACCCATTCACCGTAGTCAGGATGATCAACTGCACCTGGGAACTCCTTCAGCATGCGGCCGATCTCCCAGTAACTCCACATACAAGGGAGCAATGCTGCTGTTAATTCCGCTAATCCGCCACTCTGTGCTACATGCAACATATAATGCGAATAAGCGAGTGTAATTGGTGAAGGTTCTGCCTGCTCCAATTCTTCCTTAGTGATTCCGAAGCGAGCTGCGTAAGAACGATGAATGCCCATTTCTTCATGCAAAATATTACTTAATGACGCTGAGAATTCACTCATCGTTGTGAGATCTGGAGCTTTGATAGCACCTAAGGCGAACAATTTGGCATAATCAATTAAATATAAATAATCTTGAATCATGTAGAACCTGAATTTATTGCGGTCCAGGGTTCCCCGACCTAATTCTTGTACAAAAGGATGCTGCTGAGTTTGGCGCCATTCGTGCTCATATTTCTGGACTAAGTGCTGTGTAAAGGACATTATGGGTCTCCTTTGGCATGGGATTATATGATGAATTGATGAGTGAGAGGCTGTTACTAGATTTGATGAACTCTATTATTTTACTATATTTTAACTTTATTACTAGCAATGAATAAGTAGAAAACAAAAAACAATGAACTTCCACGGTGTGGAAGCTCATTGCTTTCTATTTTGTGAGATATGTAGGCTAGCAGAAGTATGCTATACCAAGTCACACGCATCAGCAGGCATCCAATGAGCATCCTTACCGTCCCATTTCACATTACACCCAAGTGGGTTCGTCAACGGTAACGTAATTGCTTGGCCAGAGGTAAGCTCTTCTAAAGCGATATCTAAATTATTTATTGTGATTTTAGACGCATCCTTAGGATTATCAACGCCACGTCCCGTGTAAACTAATCTGCGATTTTCATCAAAGACATAAAAATGCGGCGTTCTTAGTGCACCATAGGCTAATGCCGTTTCTTGGGTTTCGTCTCTCAGATATATCCATGGATATTTATGCTCCTCCATGTGCGATACCATATGATCAAAGGAATCTTCTGGCTTGGTGTTCACGCTGTTGGCATTGATACCAACGAACTGTACACCCTTTTCTTTATACCGATTGGCAGTTTCGCGTGTTACTTCATTAGAACCGATTACATAAGGGCAATGGTTGCAAGTGAAAAATATAACGAGCGTTTTCGCATCGCTGAAATCCTTCAACGCGTATGTTTGTCCATCCGTAGCTGGTAATGAAAAATCAGGTGCTTCATCTCCGAGCGATAAAGTAAAGGTAAAAGCCACGTCACATGCCCCTCTCATCCCTGAAAAATTATAGTTGGTTCTCCCCAGTGCTATGGAAAAACTCAATGATTTCACCGTTTAATCCTTTGACAAAAGCAATACGTACAGGTGTTGGCGGGTTAACGCCTAAGATTACGTCTTTTGGCTCTACTGTCACGATAGCTCCAGCAGCAACGGCTGCTTCGACAGCCCCATCAACATTATTACTGCGGAATGCTACATGGAAAAAATATCCTTCTGGTTGTGGTTCACCTGATCCCCCAGCGAAAACCTCCATATAATTTCCGTCCCCAGAGTCTAGCAGGACCGCACGCTTATTCCCTTCGCCCCAGTTATTCTTCGCTACAAACCCTAAACCTTCTGTATAAAACTTGACTGTTGCGTCAAAATCATTCGCTCTCAGTGCAACGTGATGAAAACCGCCGCCGCCTATTTTCGCATTCGTACCCACTTACTTTAGCCTCCTTCGAATTCTTACTTGTACTTCTTTTCCAGTATACTCGAACAGGCGTGGTTAGAAAATGAGTTACATCGAGGTAACTAAGTAACCCGAGGTAAAAGAAAAATGTGCGAACCCTAGTGAAAGAAAAATAAAAATTTAATCAAAACAAAAAACCACATTCCCTCGTCGCATGATAAGAGAATGTGGTTGATATCGGGACGACACGATTTGAACATGCGACCCCCTGCTCCCAAAGCAGGTGCTCTACCAAGCTGAGCTACGTCCCGAAAATAAAAGAGAAAGGGTTTTAACAGACCCTAACGCCAAAAAGCGGAAGACGGGGATCGAACCCGCGACCCTCGCCTTGGCAAGGCGATGCTCTACCGCTGAGCCACTTCCGCATAGGGGTCCCCAAGTTGCATAAAGCAACCTGAGGACGATGATGCGCGTAGAGGGACTTGAACCCCCACGGTCGCCCGCTAGATCCTAAGTCTAGTGCGTCTGCCAATTCCGCCATACGCGCATGCTGTTAAATAAGGCAAATGGTGAGTCATGTAGGATTCGAACCTACGACACCCTGATTAAAAGTCAGGTGCTCTACCAACTGAGCTAATGACTCATGTCTTGTAAAGAAAATGGCTGGGGATCAAGGATTTGAACCTTGGCATGACGGAGTCAAAGTCCGTTGCCTTACCGCTTGGCTAATCCCCATTAATGGTATTGGCAGGGGCAGCAGGAATTGAACCCACACCAAAGGTTTTGGAGACCTTTGTTCTACCCTTAAACTATGCCCCTAAATAAGGTATATGGAGGCTGATGGATTCGAACCACCGAACTCGAAGAGAGCAGATTTACAGTCTGCCGTGTTTAGCCACTTCACTAAGCCTCCATAAAAGCAAATCAAATCTTACTAGACAAAAAAAATACCCATGCAGAGAGACTTTAATCTTCGATTAAAGATCCCTATATTAGGTATCTGCTTGGCAACGTTCTACTCTCCCAGAACCCTGCGGTTCAAGTACCATCGACGCTGGAGGGCTTAACGGTCGTGTTCGAGATGGGAACGCGTGGGTCCCTTCCGCCATCATCACCAAACAGTCAAAGCGTTTGTTTGCGCCTTGAAAACTAGATACGAAACTTCAACGTAAAGTACTATACTCAGGAATTTTGGTTAAGCCCTCGACCGATTAGTATTCGTCAGCTGCATACGTTGCCGCACTTCCACCTCGAACCTATCAACCTCGTCGTCTACAAGGGGTCTTACATACTGGGAAATCTCATCTTGAGGGGGGCTTCGCGCTTAGATGCTTTCAGCGCTTATCCCCTCCGTACATAGCTACCCAGCGATGCCTCTGGCGAGACAACTGGTACACCAGCGGTACGTCCATCCCGGTCCTCTCGTACTAAGGACAGCTCCTCTCAAATTTCCTACGCCCGCGACAGATAGGGACCGAACTGTCTCACGACGTTCTGAACCCAGCTCGCGTACCGCTTTAATGGGCGAACAGCCCAACCCTTGGGACCTACTTCAGCCCCAGGATGCGATGAGCCGACATCGAGGTGCCAAACCTCCCCGTCGATGTGGACTCTTGGGGGAGATAAGCCTGTTATCCCCAGGGTAGCTTTTATCCGTTGAGCGATGGCCCTTCCATTCGGTACCACCGGATCACTAAGTCCGACTTTCGTCCCTGCTCGACTTGTAGGTCTCGCAGTCAAGCTCCCTTATGCCTTTGCACTCTGCGAATGATTTCCAACCATTCTGAGGGAACCTTTAAACGCCTCCGTTACATTTTAGGAGGCGACCGCCCCAGTCAAACTGCCCACCTGACACTGTCCCCATACCGGATCACGGTACTAGGTTAGAACTCCGATACGATCAGGGTGGTATCCCAACGGCGCCTCCACCCAAGCTGGCGCTCAGGCTTCAAAGGCTCCCACCTATCCTGTACAGATCGTACCAAAGTCCAATATCAAGCTGCAGTAAAGCTCCATGGGGTCTTTCCGTCTTGTCGCGGGTAACCTGCATCTTCACAGGTATTAAAATTTCACCGGATCTCTCGTTGAGACAGCGCCCAAGTCGTTACGCCATTC
Organism: Paenibacillus sp. LjRoot153; assembly: GCF_964253085.1. Lineage (NCBI taxonomy): Bacteria > Bacillati > Bacillota > Bacilli > Caryophanales > Paenibacillaceae > Paenibacillus > Paenibacillus sp. LjRoot153. The sequence goes on along the minus strand of NZ_CAXUQH020000001.1, from coordinate 835,489 downwards.
GTGCGGGTCAGAATTTACCTGACAAGGAATTTCGCTACCTTAGGACCGTTATAGTTACGGCCGCCGTTTACTGGGGCTTCAATTCATAGCTTCGGGTTGCCCCTAACCACTCCTCTTAACCTTCCAGCACCGGGCAGGCGTCAGCCCGTATACTTCGCCTTGCGGCTTCGCACAGACCTGTGTTTTTGCTAAACAGTCGCTTGGGCCTTTTCACTGCGGCCCCCTCGGGCTATTCACCCTACCGAGGCACCCCTTCTCCCGAAGTTACGGGGTCATTTTGCCGAGTTCCTTAACGAGAGTTCTTCCGCGCGCCTTAGAATTCTCTTCTCACCCACCTGTGTCGGTTTGCGGTACGGGCACCTTCGCCTGGCTAGAAGCTTTTCTTGGCAGTGTGAACTCATGACCTTCGGTACTTAAATTTCCCTCCCCATCACAGCCCAGCCTTACGGTTAGCGGATTTGCCTACTAACCAGCCTCACTGCTTGGACG
>NZ_CAXUQH020000001.1:672500-830000 GCF_964253085.1 Paenibacillus sp. LjRoot153 | reverse complement strand
ATAAAAGGCAATTAAATCCCCAATGGTCATTGTTCCTTGGAACGTAAAATAGCCCCCTAAACCAAGGATAATCACGTTAATAACGGATAACACCATGATTGGAAGTCGCTCCAGATTCGAGTTAATGAAGCTCCTCTTCACACCAAGTCGAAACCAGACTTGTAGTTGCTTGGTGAACCTATTTTTCATAGATTCCTGCAGTTGAAAGCCACGAATGACCTTAAATGCCTTCATTTCCTCATCCATATTATTAGAAAATGATTCTACAATGCCAACGTACTCCTCGTTGTAGTGCTGCGCGCGTTTATTCAGTAGTTTTTGCGGGACGAACATGAAGACAATGCCGACGAACGTCACAAGCGCCAATTTCCACTCTAGAACAAACAAAATCACCGTACCCACTACCATGCTGAGGCTTGCCAGAATAAGCGTAGAAAACGTCTGCATCATCGCATGTTCTACCGCTGGAATATCCATGGTGAACCGCGCAACAATATCCCCGATTCGATAGCGTGAGAAGAAATGAGCAGAAAGCTTCTGCATCTGTTCATAGAGATCTTTGCGCAGCCCGATGAGAATCGTCTCGTTTAATTTGGACATCGTATAATCGCCGCCAACACCAATCAATAAGTTTAAGACACCGCCAATGAGAAGTGCTAAGAGCAAACCAAAGAAAATGGTCATATTCCGAGGTGTGATGGCATCGTCAATTAAATATTTGATACTTAATGACGTAAAGTACTCGAAGCTGAGTTCAAATAATAGCGCAATGATAAATACGGTGAATATTTTTTTACTACTCGCTAGATATCGTAGGACGGATCGATATAAATAAAGCATCGAGGGTTTCAGCGCCTTTTCGTAGAGTCAGTCGGTAGGATGTGAGGAATTAGTTCATTTTACCTATAGTTTACCATATCTGATTTGTGCTCGGGAACGATTTAATTAACCTTATTAATAAAAAAAGCCTCGTCCGTTGGACGAAGCCTCTATCTCTCTACTACCCTGCCTATGAAATCGCAGTCAATGTCAGATTAATTGATAAAGGAGCTAGGTTCATGAACCTAGCTCCTTTTTACACTAACTATTACTTAGCCGCCTGCTCTCCAACTTGCTCCCAATCCGATGCCGTATAGTTGCCCATAAACCATAAGGAAACAGCATTCAGCTCATAGAATTTGGCGAGCCAAATCTTCTTGGCTATACTCTGCGAATCTTCGTAGTACAGCACATGACTACCCCGTTCGTCTGCAAACGTAGCTTTCTTCAAGAAATACGGCATTACCCACGTGGTATCCACACCTGGCATCGCCAGCCTTTTCTCAACATCTACAACGGCTGGTTTAAGGGCAGTTCCAGTTACCCCAGATTTGGTGATCCACTGGTTAGCCTGTTTGGATATGCCTAGCACCAGCTTTTCTTTCGGTATCGATTGAAGCGCTGTAAGGACTGTATCGTTCACTAATGGTAACGGAGCCGAGGGCAACATGTTATCATCATGTGTGAAGTCATAAGCCATAAGGATAACTGTATCGGCTAGCTTACCGATCTCTTTTAAATCATAACCCTTATAATAATAGATTGGAGGGACGGCTAAGGATAACGTAAGCGAACCTAACTGACTTTTCAACTCCTGAAGAAATTGGGTGTAGTCTGACGCACTTGCCACATCCTTCAGCCCTTCAAAATCAATGCTTACCCCAGTAAACGAGTAGGCTGGATCTTTCAACGTACTAAGCAATGAGGAGATGAAGGTCTTTTGGGCAGACTCATCTTTAAGGAAGTCTTTTAAATTAGCGCCATCATAGAAAACCATCAGTTCTTTCGTGAGATGGGCAGCATCCGCAGTGGCGATGACCTCTTCATAACCTTCCGGCACGCGATTCACCGTTGAGGTGATGTTCAATGAAGCTGTTCCAGCCGCGCTGTATGACAAATTAGACCAACCAAAAATGACATGGGATAGCTTATTCATCTGCTTAATCGCAGGATAAGATATCAGGGCATAATAACCTGTAAAATCGATCTTTTGCTCGGCAATTCGCTTATCAATTAAACGATAAATAACTGCTGCGGCCTGTTTGCGAATCAAAGACTCTTTCGGGTTAAATCCTGCTTGATCTCCCTCCATAATGCCACGACGTGCTGCGTAATACACATAAGGCTTCATCGCCTCATTCATAACCAAATCATCTTTAAAACTTCTAAGGCTCTGTTCCTTCTTCCAATCCGTAGTTAACCATTGTTGACGAACCGTTTCGCTTTCAGACTCCAGCAACGATTTCCCTACGAGCATCGCAACTTCTTCTCTATTAATCGTCTGGGAAGGATGAAACAAACCCTCCTGATCTAGTAAGCTATCTAGCCATTTCCGTTCGTAGACAGTCGAAATATAAGGTGCCGACCAGCGGTCCTTCGTTACATCTGCGGGGATACTCCCCACGGCGGCTTTATTCTCTATTTTACCTTCCATAACGAGCAACTTAATGAAAGCCTCTCTAGACAGGTCATCATTGGGACGATAAGTTTGGTCCTCGTAGCCGTTAATAATACCTAATGCGGATAATGTGTAAATCGGATCCTTGGCATAATCTTGTTCCTCATCCATGAAGGACCGGAGTTGTACATCGTATGCAAAAGCGGTATTTGCAAACAATAGAACAAACAACGTGCCGAATAAAATTGTCTTTTTCAACATAAACGTTTTCTTTCCTCTCCCTCTATATCTGCCATTGCTAGTTTTCGTAATTATAGCAACATAGTAATAGACGTAGTAGGAGAATGTTTAGTTACGCTGAAATGAAAAAACCGTCCCTACTTTTCCTCGGACAGTCGGTTACTTTCATGAAAGTAAAGAACATGATTAAATAACAGCGAAAGTAATCTCCGCATCGATTTGATGCCAGCTTTGTTCATTATATTAGCAAGATGAATCTTGACCGTTTTTTCGCTGATCCTGCAACGTTCGGCAATTTCGTGATTGGAAAAACCATAGATAGCGACCATCAAAAAAATTTCCGACTCTCGCTTCGTGATTTGATACCTAGTAGAAAATACATCCATGGAAGTACCCGTTTCCTGAATCAGAAACTCATTCATTCGCTCGTACTCAGTGCTGCATGATGCATGCATGTCCCCATTTTTCCTATGATGCAAGTCTTCTTTCAAGTCGTACTCCCTCCTACTCAGGGTTACGTTCCAATAATAATTTCAGCGGTAAATATAAACTCAAGATTAGAAGAATGCCACCTAGTAAGTTCCATAGAATCATCAACATTTGGACATGCCTCCCTTGAAATTCTAAAATTCCTCTATCTTCATTATAGATGCTACTAAAGACCTATCCAAGATGAAGAAGTTCACTATAAGTGCCGCTCTTTCGACGATTTACGCATTCCGTGTATGACTTAAGTCATGTTTATGGTAAAATACATAGAAAATAATGCTTTGTATTTGAGGGTAAAGATATGGATGTACATTTACATAAGAATATGACTCTCACCTTGAATATCATCGTGATAGGCGCAACACTCGCGCTATTGTTTCATACGAGTAAATTTTCGTTTGGACTTCTGCTGCTAGCGTGCACCTATGTTGCTGCCGTCCAGATGCGAGATTACATCCTAAAGATTGCTCTACATAGTAAGCGTGGATTCCAGTTTCTATACGCTCAACTCGCTTTAGCTCTCGTTATCTGCATATGGTCGGAAAGTTATATTTCACAAATTTACCTCTTAATTCTCATTGGCGAATTCACCTTCCATCACGGTAGAAAGCATGCCATTCTCTTTACGATCGTTAATTATGCTAGCATTCTATTAGGCGTCATGGTCTATCGTCAGTTTCCGCCTTTTGAGGATATCTATTTAATTATTCCTAGAGTGATTGATTTCTTTGCTATCTATGGGATGAGCTTGCTTGCTAGAATTGCGTTTCAACAAAAAAATCAATTGGCCATCGACAATGAGCATCTGCGAATTGCCTCTATTGCGCTGGAGCAGAAGGCCAAATTACAAGAACGGACGCGAATTTCCCGCGACATTCATGACTCGGTTGGACATACGCTGACATCCGCGTTAACCGGATTACAAACTGCCGCACATGCGTTAGAGAAACAGCGCTATCCCCTTGCCCAAGAGATGATCGATAGAACGAAAGAAAGTATTCTCAGAGGGCTCGATGACGTACGAAGCTCTGTGCATATTTTGCGCGAAAATTTCCCGGATCACTCCTTCATACCCGAGCTTATCAAGTTGATCGATGATACGAAAAAGCAAACTAACGTGGAAATCGCCTATACAATCGACACCATGATGCCTGATCTGACGCCGATTATCGAGCTCACGATTTACCGTGCACTACAAGAAGGTTTGACGAATGGTATTCGCCATGGCCTAAGTACCTATTTCCATTTCTCATTGACGTATCATGAGGAAATCATTCGATTCGTTTTATCCGATAATGGTCATCCGCCTATCGAAATTGTGTATGGCTACGGACTAAATGCGATGAAAGAACGGGTGGAAGATGTGGGAGGAACGTTTTCCATAAGGAACAAAGGTGCATCTGACGGAGTAACGCTGGATATAGCCATACCCTTCAGTCGAAAATGATCGGAAGGAGTGATCGAATTGTCTCAAACAACCATTCTTATCGCAGACGACCAGCCCCTCATCCGCGATGGATTAGCAGCTATTCTAAGTATGGAAAAGGGGTATTCTGTCGTAGCTACAACAGGGGATGGAGTAGCCACGATTGAACAAGTACAGTTGCATCGTCCTCAGCTCGTTATGATGGATATCCATATGCCCAAGCTTGATGGATTAGAGGCTACGAAACGAATCAAAGCCGAATTCCCTGATATTAAGGTACTGATTTTGACCACATTTGAGGATGAAGCCTACATCTGGGAAGCGATACGCCTTGGAGCTAGCGGCTATCTGGTTAAAGGCGTTGAGACGAAAAAAATACTTGCTACGATTCAGGTCTGCTTAGACGGTGGAATTACATATCCCCTCAGTATTCAACCGCGGCTTGTCCAAGCTTTACGTACCTCAGAAGAGCATGAAGAACGCGTAACAACAGCAAACCAAACGCCTGCTTCCATGAAAAAGCAAGACGCCAAATCCCCTGATTTATCCGTACAGGAACGAAACATATTAAGGAACTTAAAGCTAGGAAAGTCTAATCAAGCTATCGCTTCTGAACTATTTTTAACCACGGGGACTGTGAAAAATTATCTTAGTGCCATTTACAAAAAACTGAATGTCGCTGGAAGGTCGGAAACGATCGCTTATTTGCATGAGCATGATTTATAGGATTGGCATTGCGAATTCAACAACAAAAAAGGAGCCACAACATAGTTGTCGGCTCCTTTTGGTTATTTAAAATACCGTTATCCATCTCTCCAGCTCATTCGTGCAAGCCCAAATATGAGGATAACGCGACCGTAAATTCCGCATATCTTGTTCATCATCAATCGTCCAGGCAATCAACTGTATGCCCGCTTCGTCGCAGCGATGAACAAATTCATCTGTTAAATAAATATGTTTGACGGATACATACTTCGCATTAATCTCCTTCGCAAGAGGAAACACCGCAGGTGTCGCACCGTATAGGACGAGTCCCAGATCAATATGACTTGATAGCTCCCTTGTCCGAACGATGGCGTAGTGATCGAAGGAAGTCACGAATACTTGATCCTGAACCCCAGCGTCTTGTATCGTCTCCAGCACTTGCTCCTCTAAACCTGGATACAGATCCCCGCTTTGCTTAAGCTCTATATCGACTTGAGCTTTCCCCTTCGCCAGCAAAAGAACTTCTTTCAGGGTCGGAATCTGCTGACCTCCGCCGGCATCCAATTTCCGAATTTGTTCAAAGGTGTAGTCTGCTACACGGCCAGTACCATTCGTTGTTCGATTTACGGTCGTATCATGAATAACGACAGGCACTCCGTCCCTAGTAAGCTGAACGTCCAGCTCCAGATGACTGTAGGACAAGTCTAAAGCAGCCTGAAAGGATGCTATTGTATTCTCTGGGTATTTTTTCGGGTAGCCCCTATGTGCTAATCCAGTGATCATGTCGCGATGTCCACCTCCGGTTATATTGAATACCTCTCAATCATAACGCAAATACAGACAACCGACCACTGTCGCTTACTCACGCCATGGCAGAATATGAATGCGGTCCAATGCGTAGCTAGAGGATGTTTTGTATTTCGTTGCACCCGACTCAAATAAAATGTACATGTTACCATTCGATTTAAAAATACCTTCGGCCATCGGTGCAATTTCCATTTTCTCCATCTTGTTCTTAGTGTCCAAAAACCATACAGGCACTTCGGTTTGTCCAAGCTTTACTGTCTTATGGGGTATCTCCGATAAACTGTGCTTATAGCGAGTTAAGTCGCTGGTCGCGTTTCTTCCATACGATTGGCTGAGCCAGAAGCTATCCTTCTCTGTATACATCGCTTGCACACTGTCCGGCAGCGAAATGATCATGTCAGGCACAATCGGTCCTGATGCCTGCAATTTCAAATCGTTCGGCAAGTCGGTCGAAGGGTCAAGCTTATAGCCAACAGCCCATGCTTTATACTCTTTCTGATCTCGGTTCGTCATATAATGCGAAATATCCGTAGGATAGCTGGTACCCTGTGCAAATTCACCAACCCATAATACACCATCAGCAAAAGCATTAAAGGAAGCGCGCGTATTCGTTTGAACGAGCCCTTTAAAAACGATTTTATCCGTCTTATTTGCTTTCAGTAGATCATCCTTGGAGAAATAGTAGACGTTGCTCTCTGATGCAATCCAGATATGTTTTTTGCTTACGGTAACACCACCTGCATGTCCTGTATAAGGCGTAGACTCGTTCTTATACAGGTCAAGAGCTTTGACCATCTGCCCGCTCTCCGCATCAATAACAGATAAAATGCCAGGCTTGCCGTCCTCACGGTAATGGGAGATCAATATCCAATTCTTCTCTTCCAGATACGCCATACCTTGCGGGATCGCATTTTGCTTCAGTGCCGGGATGATAGGACCCTGCTTGCTTTTTTCAAGAAAAGCTTTGATTTCAGGCATATCTACACGAATCTTAATACCCGCTTCTTCTTGGGTTATCTCTGTCATGGTGTTCACCTGGTTAGGAGTAGCTTGAGCTGCTACAGGCGCAGCTTCTTTCGGTGCAGCAGCCGTAGGAACTGCTTTTGAATTAACGATCTCTACTGGCTTCTGACAGCCCACGGCCGTCAAAGCGATCAGACCTGCCACAATCACAACACAAGAGAGTCGTGCCCTGCTCATCCTTCTCCCCCTGCAGGCTGTCTCTGAGCATTTAAAATCTCTCGCAGCTTGCCGGGGAAGTCCGTAATAATGCCAGAAGCACCTTTATCGATTGCTTGTCTCATCTTGCTCTCGTCATTAATCGTCCAAGGATACACCTGAATTCCTTTGCTTATGGCATCCCGTATATCCTCACGATTAATCCTTTTAAAATTAGGATGCAAGGAATACACGGGCACCCCAAGTCCTGTCGCTAAACCGGCGTGACTTCCCGGATTGATTTCATATAAGAGCCCGATTTTCGCTTCAGGCAGCAAGAGCTTCAGAAATTGCAGACTCTTGTGATCAAAGGAAGAGACTACCACATTATGCACACGATCTTTCTTCTTCATGAGCTCAACTAGCGCTGGCTCCAGCATCCGGCTGTATGAATCCTTGATCTCCACATTGATCATTACTTCCGGTGGAACAAGGTCGAATACCTCATCTAACGTTGGAATCCGTTCCCCTTCGTATTTCGAATCGAACCAACGACCCGCATCGGCCTGCTTTAACTGTGAGAGCGTCATCTCATGCACGACGCCCTTCCTATCTGTTGTACGATCAATGGTGAAATCATGGATGACGATGAGTTCGCCGTCCTTCGATAAGTGTACATCCAGTTCAATGCCATCGCAGCCCTGTTCAAGTCCGAGGCGAAATGCGCCTAGTGTATTCTCGGGAGCCTCTCCCTTAGCTCCACGATGAGCGATTACTAATACAGATGGTTGTGTCATATTCACACGTTCCTCCTATGCGTTCCTATTCTCTCAAATCTAGTTGATGCCTATGGTCATCTCCGATTTACTTAAAAGTGGAATTAGCCATAGCAGCCACAATGTACTTTTGGGCAAAAATAAACAGCACGACGATCGGCAGGATAATCAACACACTCGCCGACATGATAATGTGCATATTCAATGCTTCATCACCAGCAATCGAATCACGCATCATGGAGATACCTACAGTCAATACGCGCATTTTGTTCGAATTCGTCATAATGAGTGGCCAGAAGTAGGCATTCCAGCTGCTAATAAAGCTGATAACTGCCAGGGTGGAGACGGTTGGCATCGCCATCGGCGTCAATATTCTGTACAGGACCTGGAACCGGTTCGCACCGTCTACCTTGGCCGCCTCGATCACATCATTATTAATAGAACGGAACATTTGACGTAGAAGGAAAATGCCATAAGCGGATGCAGCATGCGGAATAATAAGCGCGTAGTACGTATTAATCCAATTTAACTTTGACATCAGTACGTAAACAGGTACGAATACAACTTGCTCCGGTACGATGAGTGCCGCAAGCACAAGAGCGAACAACTTATCTCTGCCTGGAAATGTTCCTTTCGCAAATGCGTATGCCGCCATGAGACCAATATTAATCTGTAGAAACACAATCCCCACAGTTTGAATGACCGTATTCAGCGTAAACCGATAAAATGGAAACGCTTTAAATGCGGAGGCGAAGTTTTGCCACATCACCTTCTCCGGCCAAAAGGTCGGAGCTGACAAACGGAGCTCTGCCGGCGTTTTTAAAGCAGTAATTAACATCCAATAAATCGGGAAAAACATGACCAACGTAATGATGACGGCAATACCGATACGGGTAGTATGGAGCAACGGTTTTTTCATGTTCTTGTACCTACCCTTCGTAATGAACTTTCTTCTTGGACACATACATTTGAAGCATGGTTAGCAAGATAATAATGATGAAGAAGATGACCACTAGTGCTGACGCCCTGCCTGTTCTAAAATCAGTAAAGGCCATTTCATAAATCCAGTACACCATCGCCTTCGTTGATTCTAGCGGTCCACCATTTGTAATAACGTCAACGGACTGGAATACCTGCATCGAAGAGATGAAATGCGTAACCACAAGGAACAATGTTGTCGGAGATAGAAGCGGCACCGTAATTTTCCAAAACTGCTTCCACTTTGACGCCCCGTCGATACCAGAAGCCTCGTAGTATTCAACTGGAATGCTTCTTAAACCGGAAATGAAGATAATCATCGTAAAGCCGACGCCCTTCCATACCGCTACAGCAATCAGCACCCACAGTGATGTTTTCGTATTCGTCAGCCATTGTATCGGCTCGAGACCGATCCATTCCATAATGTCGTTCATGAGGCCGTATTGGCCGTTGAAAATCCATAAGAAGATCATGGACACGATAACCATCGAGACATAGTGCGGCATAAAAATAACGGCTCTCATGAAATTGAAAGTGCGCGATGTATAGTTAAACAACAATGCGAGCAGCAAACCAATTCCTAGTGTCAGCGCAACATCTGCAATTGTATAGGTGAATGTCACCTGAAGCACTTTATAGAATGTCTTACTGGTTAGCAAATATTCATAGTTATCAAATCCGATAAATTTCTTCGTAGGCTTCGTCATGTTCCAGTTCGTAAAGCTGATATACAACGAATTGACTAGCGGATAATAGATAAATAATATCAGGATCACCAGTGCCGGAATGGCAAATGAGAAATCTTTCAAATATTCCATCCAACGGGAACGAGAACGTGTTGTTACGATACCGCCAACTTCTTGTTGAATCTGGCTCGGCCTGTTGTCCGTATTCATGGGTATCCCCTCTCACCTTACTTAAATGAACTGTCGTGCAGAAAACCTCAGCTTTCTACACGACGAGATAAAATTATGATTGATTAACTTTCTGCCAAGATCGTATTAATTTCTTTCACAGCTTCTTTGATCACTTGCTCGGGATCCGCATTCTCCAGAATCATCTTGCCAACGGCTTCCATGTACTTCTTGCTAAATTCTGGATACGCTGGGTGCTGCGGACGTCCTACCACATTGTCAAAGTTATCGAATACTGCTTTGTACTGAGGTAACTTAGCGAAATACTGTTTGCCTTCTTCGGTATTCAGAACTGACTTATGCGTTGGCAGGTAACCTGTTCCCTCTGCCCACTTAATGTTACGCTCAGCATCTGTCATGAACTTAATGAACTTCCATGCTGCTTCCTTCTGATTAGCAGGGGCGCCATCCATCATCACAATCCCTGCACCGCCGATATGCGACTTGCGCTCTTTGTCTCCAGGAATAAAGGATACGCCGACTTCAAACTTGGCATTTTGCAAGTAAGTCTTCAATACAGCCGACGTATGTTGAACCATGGCGATCTTCTCTTCCAGGAACATTTGTCTCATCGTATCCGAAGCGCCTTTACCATACCCCATATGCATGGAACCGTCTTTCAACCATTTATTGAAGTTTTGAATCCATCTCATACTGTCGGGCTGATCCAGAAGTGTTTTCGTATGCTCAGGGTTAAGGATGGATCCTCCGCCATTCGATACCCAAGGGTCTAAGTACCAAGTGTCCCAGCCCGGAACGGAGAACGCATAACGACTCGTTTTTCCGTTTTCTTTAACGGCTACTTTTTTATTAAATTCTTCGATATCCGTCCACTTTTGCGGAGGTTGAACGCCGAGCTTATCCAGCAGCGTTTTGTTGTAGATCATGACGCTTGTGCTAACAATAAGCGGGAAACCGAACTGCTTTTTATTATACGAGTATGCTTGCAGCATCCCCTGTGAAAAGTCATTCATATCAACCTTATCTCGTTTGATATAACCGGATAAATCCGCGAAGGCGCCGCTATCGGCAAATGTCGGAAGCGCTGATACTTCGACGTTGGTCACGGCAGGAACTTCTTTAGCCGCAATCGCCGCCTGCAGTTTCTTTTGCAAATCGACATAAGCACCTTGGAAGACAGGCTCTACGGTAATGTTCGGATACTTTTTCTGAAATGCGGCGATCATATCATTCACTGCTGGCATTTGAACTTCGGCATGGGAGTGCCAGTATTGAATCGTGACAGGCTTGTTGTCTTCCACCGCTGGCGGAACTTCAACTGCCGTTTCCTCTGTACTGCCACTGCCGCTGCCGCAGCCAGTTAATGCCGTTAACGTCAGAGTTGTAGCTGCAAGCAATGGTAACCATTTTTTCCTTTTCATATAGAAAATCCCCTCTCCAATTATCATCAATTTGAATGAAACAACATCGGTCACTAACGAAATGGACATAAAAAAGGAGAGCACTAGTCAGACAAGAAACAAAATGACCGCACAAAACATGCACGATCCGTTCGTCTCTTGGGCTGTCTCAGTGATCTCCGCACCCAATCGTTTGGAACGAAATAAAGCGTTTTCTTAATGAAAGTATGTCATACTTACAGGGCTTATGTCAACGAAATCGATATTAAGAAATAGTAGAACATTTGGAATTAATTAGAGCGCATAGGTTTGATTCATTCGTGCAGCGCCGTCCAGTTGCACCCCCTTAGACTCCAAAGATATGATATGGTTTGATTTCAATATGCTGTCAACCGCTTGTAAAAGCGCTTCCGTATATCCGTTTTTCAAATGAAAACGAAGCTCCATCACCCCTTCCGCTGTACCTGAAATCTCAATGATGCCTTCAGGTTTCATTTGCACGTTAACGACCTGAATGCCTTGCTCGCCAAAACGAGTTGCAATTGTGCCCAGAACTCCTGGTTTATCGATAATCTTAATGACAACCTCCTGAGTTCGCCGGTTCTTCATGACTACTTTCTCCCACTTATTCAGGACAAACAAGCTTAGCAAGACCATAACGGTCGCCAGAACAGCACAGTAAAAGAAACCTGCCCCAACGCATAGACCGATGGCTGCAACAACCCACACAGAAGCGGCAGTCGTAAGTCCTGATACCGTAGATCCGGTCCTCATAATCGTACCTGCTCCCAGGAACCCTATCCCGCTGATGACTTGCGCAGCCAGACGAGCTGGGTCTGTCCGGACGTTCGCTTCAGTAACGAACTCGGAGAAGCCATAAATCGATAGCAGCATAATGGCCGCAGATCCAATACAGACCAGGATATGCGTCCGCAATCCAGCAGCATGGTTACTCCACTCGCGCTCCAGTCCAACGAGCCCCCCTAAGACTAGAGCCATAAAAATGCGAATCGTTAATTCCAAATGGGTAATATGCCAGATGCTAGCGGCCATATGCGTCACCTCGTATCACAGGTTCAAATTGCATGTTCATTCACAGGCAAATCATAAATCGTTTGGAATAAAGCATCGACCATTGCTAACTGATCCTGCTTCTGATCCTCATTGTAAGATAAGTTGCTGGATAACATGTGGAGTACGGTATCGGCATATTTCTCCGCCTTCTCCAGTTGGAAATACGACCATCCTGTATGCAATCTTAGAAAATCGGCAGCGGTGACCGTCATTTCTTCCTCCATACAATATAATAGCTGAGCATAGACAGCTTGCAGCTCCGGATTCAAGGAAACCCGTCTGGCGATCGGGAGAAGTTCCAAAATCTGCAGCGCGTTCGTACCGTAGGTATCGATCCACTCTTGCATCGTAGATCTCGTTATATCCTGTGCCATGCCCATTGTGAGCATTTCCTTCTTCCAGTCCTGAAAGGTTGACGCCCCTTGGTTCTCGCCACCACTAATTGTAATGGCGTCTGTACTGCAGGCGGGAAACTTTCTCCCATCCCCACGTTCCAATTGCTGCGACACCAGATCGACGACCTTTTCCGCCATTTTACGGAATCCGGTCAATTTGCCGCCCGCGATCGTAATCAGACCGCTGTCCGAAACAAAAATTTCATCTTTTCTGGACAATTCGGACGGGCCTTTGCCTTCTTCGTAGATAAGTGGTCTCAGACCAGCCCAGTGGGAACGAATATCATCGATCGTCAACTTCACACTCGGGAACATCGCATTAACAGCCCTAAGGATATAGTCGCGATCCTCCTGCGTCGTTCTTGGGTTATCGATCGACTTCGTAAACGTCGTGTCCGTCGTGCCGATATACGTCGACTCTCCCCTAGGAATGACGAACACCATTCTGCCATCCGGCGTGTCGAAGTATGCCGCTTGCTTGACCGGCAGTTTGGCGTAATTGACAACAAGATGAACGCCTTTGGTCAGAAATAACCGCTTCCCTTTTAAGGAGCCGTCGATTTGGCGCATCTTATCTACCCACGGTCCAGCCGCGTTCACAATGTGCTTCGCATAGATGTGATAGCTTTGCCCGTCCATACGATCTTTGACTGAGACGCCCACCACTTTGCCATCTCGATAAATAAAATCGGCTGCTTCGGCATAGTTCACAATGTCTGCACCGCGCGTATAGGCCGTTTTCATAATATCGATCGTTAAGCGCGCATCATCGGTTCGGTATTCGAAATATAAGCCGCCACCCTTAAGTCCATCCTGCTTCAGCAAAGGCTCCTGCTGGGCTGTCTGGCTGCGCCCCAGCATTTTTCTGCGTTCCTTTCGCGCCACGCCCGCAAGCCAATCATAGATATACAATCCGATTGAAGAAGCTAGATAACCGTAGGTGCCTCCCTTATAAACAGGAAGCAGCATAGGTGCTGGAATCACGAGATGCGGAGCATTTTTATACAAAATCGCCCGTTCTCTGCCGACCTCCTGCACTAACTTGACATCCCCCTGCTTCAAATAGCGAAGGCCGCCGTGGATCAGCTTTGTCGATCGGCTGCTCGTTCCCGAACCGAAATCGTTCTTCTCAATGAGGCCAACTTTCATGCCACGCGTAACGGCATCCAATGCGATTCCCGCACCGGTAATCCCGCCTCCGATGACTAATACATCCAACTCGCTGCTCGCCATACTTTTCAAAATATCGATACGGCTCTGCGCCGAAAATTTCGGTCTCATCGTCCTTCTCCTCCCCGAATATAAAAAAACCTCATTAGAAAAGAATGCGAACGGAAATCTCGCACCTTTTCCAAAGAGGTTTCTCCTAGTCTCTTCCCGCTTGGAATTAGCTATTGTATCTTATTGCCATAATCCGGATGAACCTGCAGATACAGCAAGTGCACCGGCTTCCAGCGCTTCTTCAATTTCTTTGATATTGCCAACCAAACCGCCAGCAATAATAGGAAGTGACGTCATATCTGTCATTTCGCGAATAATGCGAGGCATGATGCCTGGCATCACTTCAATTGCATCCGGACCGCTCTGCTCCGCTGCCTTAATACCTCGGTGGACTGCACTTCGATCAATCAGAAAAATACGCTGAATGGCCATGAGCCCTGCTTCCTTCGCTCCGCGAATCAAGTGGCTCTTCGTTGAAATAACACCCGTCGGCTTAATGACTTGCGCGGCATAGGCAACACCGCTCTTATCCGATGCGATGCCTTCAATAAAATCCATGTGGATAAACACATGCTTGCCTGCATCCTTAAGCCGGTCTACCATTTCCTTCAGATTAAAGATGGATCCGAAAAGCAAGAATACAATGTTCGCCGGACTTTGAATAGCCAGCTCAATATCTTCTACCTTTTGTACAGCTGCGATGGTTTGATGTTCAACTAAATCAACAATCGGATACACGCATTATTCCACCCTTCGTCGATGTTAGAACATTATACCACGATTTATCATAAGTGGATGACCTCTTTAATACTTGGAATAATATGCATGGGTCGATTCGGCGAACATTCCGCCATTTCCTTCGTTGCAACACCCGTCAGTACCAACACGGATTTCATACCAGCATCATTGGCCATCTTGATATCGGTCTCAAGCCGATCTCCGATCATAAAGCAATCTTCGAAAGGCAATCCCAAATGGGCTGCCGCTGCCTCGGCGGCAATCAAAGATGGTTTGCCTACGACCAAATCAATCGCCTTGCCCGTCGCCACCTCTAGCGCAGCGATAAATGTACCAGTGTCCGGAATCTGTCCGCCGTCCAGCGGGCAGGTCGCATCCGGATTCGATGCAATAATGATCGAACCTCTGATCGCTGCCTGATACACACTATTGAGTTTGTCATAAGTGAATTGGCGATCCCATGAAAGCACAACATAGCGGGCTTGCTCGCTATCCTGTGTGAGCGGGACTCCGTATTCCTCAAGCTCTTCCACAATCGGTTCCTCGCCAATAACGAAAACTAACTCATCTGGCTGGAGACGCTGATTCAAGTATTTAGCAACGATTTGTGAGGAATTCAGCACATCCTCGATCGTTACGGGAATTCCCATTTTAGATAACTTTTCCACATAAGATTGACGGGTTGCAATTGGTTTATTCGACAAAAATACAACCTTGTCTCCTCGTGAACGCAATACTTGTATCGCATCAGCCGCACCTTCAATTGCTCGATCCCCAAGGTATACTGTACCATCCAAATCAAACACGTAGCCTTTTGCCATATCTGTCCCACCTTCTAGTAAGAAATAAATCCATATCCAGTTAGGCACGCAAAAAAGACCCTATCCATGTAAACACATCCCACCATTGGTATGGCAGGATATGATTACGGATAAGGTCTTCTCCTAGACTCGCGCCCAACCGTATATTCATACTTTGTACGCTAACTATAAAGCGTTTTCATCCTTTTTGTCAATCATCTTTTTTTGAACGTAAATGAAACCGCGTTGAAAAGCTGTAAGCTTCATAGCTTCTTCGATAGTTTGGCATAAGACGAAGGCGTCATTCCGGTAATCCGCTTGAACACCCGACTAAAGTAAAACTCATCTTCGTAACCGACAAGCTTGGCAATGTAAGTCAAAGTCAACCCAGAACATCCCAGCAGCTGTTATGCACGTACGGCGCCTGATACCTGCCAGCTGGGAGTATCGTATTGCCGGCAAATGCGATCGAAAACACAGATTTATGAAAATGATCAGCCAATTGGGTCGCGTTTAACACAGAAGGAACCGTGCCTAAATCACAGGTCGCAGGACAATGTGCTGTTTCCCTCGCCCGATAGACACCGTTGCCTCCTGATACGAAACAATGAACGCTCGTCTCACTTGATCCGTTTCGTTGCCTTTCGAAGAATGCCAGGTGAGGGCGTTGAAAAGCAATATGGAGCCCGCCTTCATTCGCACCGGTTCAGCTTTGGATAAGTCAACCTGATCTTCATCCAAAGCCTTGCGGCACGTGCCGTTATTTTGAACCTTATATGGCTGCAGCCCTTGCTTATGACTTCCAGGAACGATCCAAAGGCAGCCGTTCTGCTCGTCCGTATCCTGCAGCGGTACCCAAATCGACATCCGAGTATCGCTGTTCACAACCTCCGTGTAGTAGGCATCATCCTGATGCCAGTGACAAACCGATGGACTGTGCGGCAGCTTGGTTAACAGCTTTGAAGAGAAGATCGCAATACCCGGTTTCACAATATCTTCGATCAGATTCAGAATTCGTTCGTCATGTGCGAATTGTTTCGTCTTATCCGTCAGCATCGCTAATTGATACGTAAATCCCTCATGCTCCCCCGACGATTGGGGCGCTGCTTCACATCCATCAAGCTCTTGGTTCATCCCACTTAATTCTTCCATCTGAAAAAGATCCGAAACCACGACATAACCAAAATCATCATAGTGCCTTTTCTCTTTTATCGTCAATTTCCTCACCTGTTTCACTCCCTTTGTAAGTGCTTGGTAGTATTGTAGCACTTGGCTTTTCTGGCCCACCATGGAGAAAACCGATAAGAGAACTGGACAAATCTGATGTTAGTTTAAGTGCGAAGGAAACTCCGCGGGTGAAAGCTTGCTTATAACGTCATCGCCTGTCCATACCGGGCTAGGAAGGCTTCCTTCTCTTTAAAATCCGGCATTATGCTGCCTACGCGTCTCCAGAAGGAGCGATCGTGATTCATATGCAACAGATGGCACAGCTCATGAACGATGACATAATCAATCACCTCGACGGGCGCCATGGCTAGTCGATAATTGAACGTTAGCTTTTTATCCGAGCTGCAGCTCCCCCACTTCGTTCTCGACTCATCGATCTCGATCGTCTTGGGTTTGACTTTCAGCTGGGTTTGATAGGTTTTGATGCGCTCTGCTATGACCTTCTTGCAGCTAGCGAAATAGAACTTCTTCAGGTTGATTTTCAACTCGTCCTGCGAGAGACCATTCGTTGCGATTAACTCATGGAGGAAATAGTATTTCCCAAGATGAAGGAACTTGCCTTCGTTTTCATATTCTCTGACTTTGGGGATGGGTTGTCGCGCTTTGGTGATGGCGTCTAGTTTATCAAGGATCGACTTACTGTGTTGTTGCACAGCGTGAATGATTTGCTCCTGACTGGTGTCGTTGGGAGCTTTGACCGTGATGAAGCCCGTGTCATCAATGTGGATGTATAGTTTTTTGCGGATGGCATATTGGACGTTGACGTCTATGGTTGTGTTGTCGAGTTCGATTTTCATTATGATTTATCTTTCCTTTTAATGAATTCAATGATGTGATTAACGGTTTCCTTCTGCTGTTGTTCACTTGAGATCGTCGCAGTCCCATCGCCTTTTTGAGGGCTGTAATTTCCAAATTGCGCATGATTGCCACCTTCGATAACGAACACATTCTCTTTGTAGGTTATCTTCGATTTGTCCAAAACACCATCAAGCGAGCCATACACGGTTAGCGCATTTTCTGGCGGAATGTCACCATAAATATAGGCGTCAAGTAAGATAAGCCCCTTGATCTGATCTTGATGCTTAGAGGCGTAATTACTTGCCATTGCTCCGCCTAGTGAATGTCCACCGATATACCAGTTTTTGATTTCGGGAAGTTTTCCAAACACGTTATCAGCAGCATTGCTATTAAAAAACGCAAGGTTAAAAGGCATATCAATAAGTACACAGGTTATACCGTTTTGACGTAATTTCTCAAGCATTGGGACATAAGCAATATGTTCAACCTTTCCGCCGGGATAGAAGATGAAACCCGTCTCACTCGGCGTAGAAGGCGAAAGAATTGTGAGCTTTCCATCTGTTGTGATCGTCTTTTCATTGACCAAGGCGTCCTTGGAAACGTCAACGGCATGATAATAATTAGATGCATAAATTAGAAATGCCACTGCGAGTATAAGAAAAAGGGAAAAAAGTGAAATAAGCGTTGTTTTGAGCCACTTTTTCATGTGTTGGCCTCCGTAGGTTGGTTGTAAATCATATTTCTTAATGATGCTATCTTACATTGTTGTGTTCTATTCCACAATTCTACACAAAAAAGCCTCAGAGGAATGTCTCTGAGGCAAATCTTTTTCGTTTGCTATACTCTCACCTAAATCAATAATGTTAAACTATTGGCGCATTCCTCTACCGCCACCGCCGCCTCCACCCCCGCGTGATTGGGTAATTTGAGTGATTTTTGCTCCATTGACGGTAACATTGCCGCCATTTAATTGAGCTGTACCATCCGAGTCAAAGGCGGAAGCTGCTTTTACATTAATGGTTCCTCCATTAATATAGAGATTACCGTTTGAATCAAATGCATCCGTATCACCGCTAGCCATACTTACATCAATGGTACCTCCATTGACTTCAATCACCACATCAGAATTGACTTTTGGTGAGGCATTTATGCCATCATTATTCGCATACAAAGTAATCTGACCATCATTTATCTTGATATTATTGGCCTCGATGCCTTCTTCACTGGTCTTTATGTTAATGATGCCGCCATCTATTTGAACAAAGCTGTTGCCACGGATGGCATCATCGGCAGCGTTGATATTCAATGTGCCACCTTCAATATAGATATACCCAAGGGAAGCATCCTCATCGTTTTCGCTATGCAGGGCATCCTTATCAGAATCTATTGTAATCGCTCCATCATTGATAAGAATGGCATCATTGGCCTCTATAGCATCCGCAGATGACTGAATGGTATACACGCCTCCAGTAATTTTGAGATCATCCTTTGAAGAAATACCATTACCTTCATTCGATTCAATGTCTAAGGTCCCGGTTCCATTCAGGGTCATATCTGCTTTTGAGAAAATGACTGCATCCAAATTGGTATCTCCATCCGCCTTATAGCCTCCAGAAACCACCATGTGGTTCTTACTGTCAGTGGATGTAACGAATACTTTATCCGCTGCTTTCACATAAATGGCAGGTGAATCTTCATTGGTTATACTGACGCCGTTAAGAACGATTTGAACTTTTGCATCCTCGGCAGCATCGACCACTACCGTCACATTTTCTACCTCACCGCTTAAGACATAAATGCCTTCCTTATTCAGTGTCACATCTTGATTGCTTTCCAATTTCATTGGTGTGGCAGTTGCAAGATCCGCCGACTGTTCTAAGTCCCGATCACTGAATAATTCCGATTTGTCTAGAACGGAAGCCTTCGCTGTTGATGCAGCTGTTGATGCAGCCGTTGACTTCGCGCTTGACGACACGGTCGAAGTTGCTGTTTGTGTGGTTGCAGCAGCAGTAGCATCCTCGCTGCCGACTTGTGCGTTAGAGCACCCCACGGCGGCTACGCTAATTAATGCGGCCAAAGTTATAACGCTTAGACTTCTCAGTTTCTTGTTTTTCATGAATAAACACTCCTCGTATATTTAAGTAGTAATCATCTGATTATTATTCAAAAAGCATTATCGCTTCCTGACATATTTAAATCATAATGCAGATAACTTAAATCAAACTTAAATAACGAATCCTAATGTTCTCTTTCACGATTAAAGTCAGCCGCGGACACAAAAAAATCCCTACATCACGATTTACGGTGATGTAGGGATTTGTTCGAATTAGAAATTAAGGAATTGCCCACGACTACTCTCATTGATTAAATATTTAATAATCCGTTTCACGACATAATTTGCAGCTTCATCAATTGATGACTTGCTTGCATCGATTTCGATTTCCGGGTTCCCAGATATATCCCTTGTGCTCGAGCCGCCTGCAAACGATCCGTTTACGTAAACTTCAATATATTCTTTGCCAATGATGTCTCGCACGGTTTCTAGGCCGTTAACGTTTGGGGAATCATTCGATACCAATGCAATAAGTCCAGCATCGTTCATCAATTTCGCAACTTCTGCTAATCGCTGCAACGATTCTCCATGGCCATTCCCCAGTAACATGGTATGGTGGCCTGTCGATACCAAACGTTTTTCGACTTCCTTCGCAAGGGCCGATTGATCTGAAACCGAACCAGTGAACCAAAGGGTCAAAGGATTCTGACCTTTTTGCTGAGCACGAACTTCTCTGGTGATTTCCGTATCTAACTGTACAGCATCGGAGCCTTGAAGGATTTGCTCAATCACTCCGCAAGCCGATGTCATATTGGTGACACGATCGATCAGAATAAATCCGCCGATGCTTTTATTTTGTTCAAAAGAATCAATAACGATAGCGTCAGATAATGAAAACTCACATTTGGCCAATTCATTTTTGACAATATGATCGGTTGGAACCGTTTTTCCAGTATTAACATCGATTTTATGTGTAATCCCCGTTACGGTACCTGGCAGGACTTTCGTTCCTACTTTGACCAGATAGTTCTTGCCTGGCGTCAGTACAGAATCGTCCATCCAAAGAATCGTAGCACTATAACGGTCCGCCTCTTGAATCTGACTATCCTTCGTGAATACACAGCCCCGCGAAACGTCGACTTCCCGATCCAATTGAATGGTTACGGGCTGTCCAGCATAGGCATAATCACGATCTTGGTCTCCCACGAGAATCCGTTTGACTTTCGCCTTCTCATGACTAGGCAACGTTGTCAGCTCATCGCCAACCGCGATACGCCCAGCCTCAATTTGGCCTTGGAAACCGCGGAATGTATGATCCGGACGGCATACACGTTGAATCGGCATCATAAATTGCTTCGCATTGTCGTTCTGATGAACGTCCACATTTTCCAAATATGGCAGCAAGGCAAGACCTTCGTACCAAGGGGTATTTGGCGATTTTTTCGTAATGTTATCCCCTTCTGTGGCAGAAACAGGGATCACCTCAATGCTTTCAAAGTGAAACTCAGAGGTCAATTGCAAGAATTCTTGTTTGATCGTATCAAATGTCTTAGGATTAAAATCCACTAAATCCATTTTATTTACAGCTAAAACAAGATGTTTAATGCCCATAAGTGCGCAAATCCGAGTGTGGCGCTTAGTTTGGGTAATAACCCCTTTCTTTGCATCCACAAGAATGATAGCCAGATCCGCAAAAGATGCGCCTACGGCCATGTTACGGGTATATTCTTCGTGTCCAGGTGTGTCCGCTACGATGAACGAACGGTGGTCCGTCGTAAAATACCGATAAGCCACATCAATTGTAATCCCTTGTTCGCGCTCCGCCAGTAACCCATCTAGAAGCAAGGAATAGTCGATTTTGCCGCCGCGGCTGCCCAGTCTGCTATCCAGCTCTAACGCTCTTTCCTGATCGGCGAATAATAGCTTGGCCTCATATAACATATGTCCGATTAAGGTGGATTTTCCGTCGTCTACACTTCCGCAAGTAATAAATTTAAGCAGACTTTTCATTTTAGAAATAACCCTCCCGTTTACGTCTTTCCATACTTCCCGCAGCTTCTTGGTCAATTACCCGCGTTGTCCGTTCGGATGAAACCGCACCAAGCGTTTCTTCAATAATGGCATCTATCGTATTCGCCTCTGACTCGGCTCCACCAGTAAGAGGATAGCAGCCTAATGTGCGAAACCGCATCTTCTTCATTTCAATTTTCTCATGAGGTTCGAGTTTCATGCGATCATCATCAACCATGATGAGATGTCCGTCGCGTTCGAGTACTGGTCTTTCTTTGGCAAAATAGAGTGGCACAATATCAATGTTTTCTCTGCGAATGTATTGCCAAATGTCTTTTTCCGTCCAGTTGGATATTGGGAATACGCGGGTGCTTTCGCCCTTATTGATTCTTGTATTAAAAAGCTTCCACATTTCTGGTCGTTGGTTTTTTGGATCCCAGGCATGGTTTTTATTACGGAAAGAGAAAATTCGCTCCTTCGCACGCGACTTCTCCTCGTCACGTCTTCCGCCTCCGAACGCAGCTGTAAATCCGTATTTGTCCAATCCTTCTTTCAAAGCTTGGGTTTTCATAATATCCGTATACGCGGAACCATGATCGAACGGGTTGATCCCTTGATCAATCCCTTCCTGGTTGGAGTGAACAATCATCTTAATTCCGAATTCTTTGGCTTTGCGATCGCGGAATTCAATCATTTCTTTAAACTTCCACGTTGTATCAATATGCATGAAAGGAAACGGCGGCTTCTCCGGATAAAAAGCTTTCAGCGCCAAATGCAGCATCACGGAGCTATCCTTCCCGATCGAATACAGCATTACGGGATTTTCACATTCCGCTGCTACTTCTCGAATAATATAAATCGCTTCAGCCTCGAGTTGATCCAGATGCGTCATTTCATCTATAGAATCAAGCATCATTTTTTCCATGGAAAGGTGCCTCCTTTTAATCCTTACTAAATCTATCGTCTTTCTTTATATACTAACAGATTCCGGCTTTCATGCAAAGTGGAAGAAAGTGAAAAACTTGAGATTTCTGTCTTTTCGGTGTTCACTTTGTCACGCCTGCATGGAAAGGGTTCAGAACATCATGGGAAGTCGAACAGTTGTTCATATATCCATGCGAACATTAAATATTCTACTCATAATGAATTAAAGTTGTTACTCAATCGCCCAATAAATCAATAGGAGTTGATATGCAATGCGGCCGTATCTCCTTCCATAATGCCACGATTCGCTGCGTAGTAAACATAAGGCTGCATGGCCTCATTTATGGCTAAATTATTCATAAAAACTCGAACGTCCGGCTTTTACCGTCAACAAAGTCAACCTATTTTAACAATAAATTCCACTGTAAAACCCAAGGAAATCGCTTAGAATAAAACCGCAAACGTTTGCAAAACTCTGCGCTTCACCATCTCCAACACACCTACACGATGACCGGCATACGCCCTCCTTTTTATGTGGCTCCAACTCTTTCATGTACTACTCGAAGGCCCTTTTATCCACCAGCCCCACAAATCGCTACAAAAAGGAGAATGGTAAAATTGAGTTTATCTACGATCGCTTGGAGGAAAGCTCGCATACTTGTATTAGGATTTTTCTTGGTTTTCAGCACAATTCTCGGCTTGTTCAGCAACTCGAATACGGCTTCCGCTGATGTAGCCAACGATTTCAAAGCTTCGGTCATGGCACCTTTAACGAAAATCACCGATTGGAATGCCTTTAAAAATCAATTAATTACTTTAAAAAATAATGGCGTTTACGCATTGACCACTGATGTGTGGTGGGGCGATGTTGAGGCCGCAGGCGATAATCAATTTGACTGGAGCTACTACACGACGTATGCCAATGTTGTTAGTCAGTCCGGACTTAAGTGGGTACCGATCTTATCCACACATACTTGCGGCGGGAATCCCGGGGATGACTGCAATATACCAATTCCAGCTTGGCTGTGGAGCAAAGGTACCGCTGATGAAATGAAGTACAAAAGTGAAACTGGTTATGTAAATAATGAGGCCATTTCACCTTTTTGGAGTGGTATCGGACAGCAGTATAATGAATTATTTGCCTCGTTTGCTGCCAACTTCACAAGCTATAAGTCCATCATCCCCAAAATTTATTTAAGCGCTGGGCCTTCCGGTGAACTCCGCTATCCTTCCTACTACAATTCAGCCGGCTGGAGCTACCCTGCAAGAGGAAAGTTTCAAGTCTATACCGATACGGCTAAAAATGCTTTTCGAAATGCCATGATTACCAAATACGGCTCATTGAGTGGTGTCAACCAAGCTTGGAGCTTATCCTTAACCAGCACAAGCGAAATCAACCCTCCAAGTGATGGGGACACCTTCTACTCCACAGGTGGATACAATTCAAACTATGGCAAAGATTTTCTCAACTGGTACCAAAGCGTTCTTGAGAACCATCTTGGTGTCATTGCTGCTGCAGCGCATACCAACTTCGATTCCGTATTTGGTGTCCGTATCGGCGCCAAAATTTCCGGTCTCCACTGGCAGTATAACAATCCATCTGCTCCCCACAGCGCTGAGAACACCGCAGGTTATTACAATTACACGACACTGATACAGAAATTTAAAGACAACAATTTGGATCTGACATTTACCGCTTTGGAAATGAATGATGACGGCAGTGCTCCAGCCTACTCGAAACCTTCTACGTTGGTAGATAATGTCTCTTCCATTGCCAACAACCTTGGCGTTCGACTAAACGGTGAGAATGCTTTGCCAACTAGCAATTTTCAAAAAATCGAAGAAAAAATCATGTCATGGGGATACAACGGCTTCACGCTGTTGAGACTTGCTAATCTCGTTAATAGTGATGGTTCGGCAAATGGCAATATGGCGGGCTTCAAGCAGTATGTCATTAATCACACGAAAAATGGCAACGATAGCACAGAAGGAAATAAGGTGACTCTTTATTATAAAAAAGGGTTCACAACCCCTTACGTCCACTACCGTCCAGCAGGGGGTACATGGACAACAGCACCTGGGAAAGCCATTCCAGACTCTGAGTTGAGCGGCTACGCCAAAACCACGATCGACATCGGTACAGCAACTCAACTGGAAGCCGCATTTAACAACGGCAGCGGCACTTGGGACAGCAATAACTCACAGAACTATTTCTTCAGCATAGGTACTTCAACTTACACACCTGGTAATAATGGTGCCGCAGGTACAATTACCACAGGATTGCCGCAAGGGGTCGACACGACCGCACCAAGCATTCCTACGAATGTAGCTTCCACGAGCAAAACGGATACAAGCATCTCCTTGAGTTGGTCAGCTTCAACAGATGCCGTTGGTGTTACGGGTTATGAGATTTGGCGCAATGGTGTGAAAATAGCTACAACAGCTTCCACGAGCTATACCAATTCAGGTTTAATTGCTAGCACAGCCTATAGTTATACAGTAAAAGCTTATGATGCGGCAGGAAATCTATCCACTGACAGCGCAGCTCTTAGTGTAACGACAAATCCTACACCTGTGGGCAACTCTGTTACCGTTTACTATAAGAAAGGCTACGCAACGCCATATATTCACTACCGTCCAGCGGGAGGAACATGGACAACAGCTCCAGGAACAGCTATGCCGAATTCCGAATTAAGCGGCTATGCCAAAATTAGCATTACTATTGGCACTGCCTCCCAATTAGAAGCTGTTTTCAATAACGGCAGCGGCACTTGGGATAATAATAACAGCCAAAACTACCTATTTAATGTCGGCACTTGGACTTTCACCCCTAGCTCTACGGGAGGCGTCGGGACCATTACTGCGGGTCTGCCACAAGGCGTTGACACCACAGCCCCGAGCATTCCGACAAATCTGGCATCTACTAGTAAAACAGATACAAACATCTCCTTGAGCTGGTCAGCTTCCACTGATACAGTTGGTGTGACAGGCTATGAAATTTGGCGCAATGGTGTGAAAATAGCTACAACGACTACCACCAGCTATACCAATTCAGGTTTAACAGCTAACACAGCCTATAGTTATACAGTGAAGGCTTACGATGCGGCGGGTAATCTATCCGCTGACAGCGCAGCTATTAGTGTAACGACAAACCCTGCTCCTGTGGGCAACTCCGTTACCGTTTACTACAAAAAAGGCTTCACGACACCGTTCATCCACTACCGCCCCGCAGGCGGTACTTGGACAGCTGTACCCGGAATCGCCATGCCAAATTCGGAATTAAGCGGTTATGCGAAAATGACCGTTAATATTGGCACGGCTTCCCAATTAGAAGCTGTTTTCAATAATGGCAGCGGTACTTGGGATAATAATAATGGGCAAAATTATTTATTTAATGTGGGTATTTGGACTTTTACTCCTAGCACAAGCGGGGGTGTCGGGGCGATTACTGCTGGTCCGTGATTTTGGAAAAGAGCAGCGCGGAAGGAATAAAGCCAGAGAAGGAACTCTTCTCTGGCTTTTCTTGTTGGGAGAAGCAGGAATCTACAAGTTGATCAGTAATATATTAATAAACGACAAATACTGTCGATTTTCAATTGGGAGTGTAAGAATATGATGCATCCGCATACGGAACTACGTTACATTGATGA
Source organism: Paenibacillus sp. LjRoot153 (assembly GCF_964253085.1). Classification (NCBI taxonomy): domain Bacteria; kingdom Bacillati; phylum Bacillota; class Bacilli; order Caryophanales; family Paenibacillaceae; genus Paenibacillus; species Paenibacillus sp. LjRoot153. The sequence goes on along the minus strand of NZ_CAXUQH020000001.1, from coordinate 803,819 downwards.
CAAGATTGGCTTTGGCGTATTCGCTACCCGACTCATTCCCAAAGGGACGATTACTTGGGCACTCGATGATTTGGATCAAATTCTGGAAACAGAAACGGTACAAGCGCTCGAGGAAGACCGAAAGAAGCTCGTTCTGAAATACTCCTACCGCAATCAGGAGGGGAAGTACATCCTTTGCTGGGATAATGGCCGTTATGTAAACCATAGCTTTCATGCCAATTGTATTGGAACCGCATACGAAATTGAAATTGCGGTCCGTGACATTCACCCTGGGGAGCAGCTTACCGACGATTACGGCTCACTGAATGTGGATGAACCTTTTGAATGCTTCCCAGAGGAAGGCACCGATCGAACGCGAGTGATGCCCGGCGATTTGCTGCTATACGCTGATGCATGGGATGCTCAGGCATTAGACGCTTTCCGGCACTACAATGAGGTCGAACAGCCGCTGGCGCATCTCATCCGCCCGGAATTTAAAGATAAAGTAGCAATCGCTGCTAAAGAGCAGCGATTGCTGGATTCCATTCGAGTCATTCATTTTGACCGTGCTTCCAAGAATGATGTCAAATGAGGAGCGCGTTTCATTAAGTCTTGGAAAAATTCACGCTGCAGCGTGATAAAGACGACCGGTGATAACGTGTGAATCGTAGCGGTTCGGGGAATGTTGCGAAGTAAAGCCACTTCCCCAAAGAAATCGCCGTCTGACAGCACGGCAACCCGATCATTGTTTCCTGCACTGTTTCTTTTCAATACTTCGACCTTACCCCTCACAATGATGTAAAACTTATCCCCCAGATCACCTTCGTGGATGATCGTCCGTTCTTTGGCATACGATTCCGTAACGAAAAAGTGGGATATATCCCGTAATAACGATTCATCCATTTCTGAAAAAATCGGAAATAGCTTCAGCCTTCCCGAGCTAATCTCTACGTGATAGCCGTCCTCGCTAATATCGAAGCCATTCTGCTTCGTCCACGATTGTTTATAACGTCCTTCCGGCAACTTTAGTAATTCCTGATGACTGCCTTGCTCAGCAACTTCGCCTTGATGCATCACATAGATACAATCGGCATGCTCGGCTGACGCAAGTCGGTGTGTCACGGATATGACTGTCCTGGTGGCAGTTATTTGTTGTAACGTCTTGTTGATTGCCGCCTCTGTCGCCGGGTCAAGCGCCGAGGTCGCTTCATCCAGGATAAGAATGGCCGGGTTACGAATGATCGCCCTGGCGATCGCGACACGTTGTCGCTGACCGCCGGACAGACGTCCGCCACGCTCGCCAACATCCGTATCGTACCCTTCGGGAAGGCTCATGATGAATTCGTGGATTTCGGCTAAACGTGCTGCCTCCATCACTTCCTCGTCGCTAGCTTCCGGCTTGCCAAGGCGAATATTTTCACGAATGGAAGATCGAAAGAGGAAGCTTTCCTGAAACACGATGCCGATTTGAGATCGGAGTGATTGCAACGCAATTTGACGGATATCGGTTCCATCGTAGCGCACCGATCCCATCTGCGGATCATAGAAGCGCATCAGCAAGTTAATGATCGTGCTTTTACCAGAGCCGCTGGCTCCAACGAATGCAGCAAAGGTGCCTTTGGGAATCGTCAGGCTGATGCCGTTCAAACTGCGCTGCTCGGGGCTATAAGCGAACGTGACACTACGAAATTCAATGTCATGTTTAAAATGAGGCAGATGCTCGGCTTGATCATTGCTGGGAACGCTTGGCTGCTCATCGAGCAGCTCACGGACCCGCTGCATACCGGATGTCGCTTCAATAAATTGAGGCGCAAGCCAGGTTATAGCCGCAACCAAGTAGCTCAGGCTGAGCAGAATCGCGCTGAAGGCGAGCAGCGAACCGATAGAGAGGATGCCGAAGTAAGCGAGCATTGATCCCACGCAAATCGTCATCAAGTTCAAAATCATCGTACCCATATTGGTCGTACGGTCGATCAGGAAACTTAAGAAGCTGGATCGGGTCGATAACTTCCCGTATTGCAGCATACGATCGGCAAAGCGTCCAATCATTAACGGCTGAAGCCCAAACGCTTTAATGACCGGTTGCGCACTCACATTTTCCTGTACAGCTGTAGCGATGCCGGCCTGCTCTTCTTTCAACTGATAACTGGCATCATAAGCCTTCGACCCGAATAATTTCGGTCCGATCAGACAGAGCGGCAATCCGATCACCGCAAGCAGCGCAAGCTGCCATTGCAGCACGAATAGCACGCCTACGTTCAAGACAAGCCCTAGTATGGATAAAAGCGCGTAGGGAATCAGCTTGATAAACGTATCGATGGAAATGAGATCATTATTGAATCTGGAAACGATATCTCCCCCATGAATTCGATGGAAAAAGTCGGTAGAAAGGCTCTGCAGCTTCTCAAAGAGCTGCTTATAGTAATTCGTCACGATGCGGGAGCCGAGACCTGCGAACATGCGATCACGGTACATACCCACCACGACAGATGCGAGAGCGCCGGAAACCATGAAGGAAAGTATCAGAAGAAGCAAGTTATACTGCTGCGGAACGATAGCCAAATCAATAATGAATTTGTAGCTGAGTGGCATGAACGTTTCGAAGGCCAGCTCAACAAGGAGAGCGGCCAACAGAAGCGCAGTCTGCAGCTTGTACTGAAGGAAAGAAGAACAGAGCAGACGGACAAAGGAAAACATGAATAACCTCCCAATACTAAAGATAACCATTTCCTTCATTTTAACATTGCCGTTGGGTTCTACATAGCACTTCACAAAATCTAAAGCGAGCCTGTCATATATAAAAAAAACACCCTATAATCGGGTGCTTTTGGCGCCTTCTAACTATTTAGTCCACTTCAATACAACATAAAGCAGAAAACCGCAGAAAAGGAACCCTCCTTCTCTGCGGTCTTTCTATTAATAGATGGATACGAGCTATCCAACACCAGCTAAATTTGCCAATGGCTGCACATATGGACGGCTGTCATAAAGCGGAATTCTGACCTCAAAGGCGCTTCCGATCCCTAAATCGCTTCGCACGCGAATGCTTCCATTGTGAAGCTCGACAAGCTCTCGCACAATGGCAAGCCCCAAACCGGATGAGCCTTTATGCTTCACGGGTCTGCCTCGCTCCACTTTGAAGAAGCGCTCCCAGATGAGCCCTTGATCCTCCGGTGTTATACCGATTCCCGTATCGGTTACGGTAATGAGGACACACCCTTCCGATGGAACGGCCATCGCCTTTAATTCGATTGTTCCGTTCTCGGTGAACTTAACGGCATTTTTGATCAAATTATTTAAAATTTGTTCCAGTCGATCCGGATCGGCGTGAGCCTGTGGCGAATTTTCATCCACGAGGCAGTGAATCACCGTCCCGCGAAGTTCTGCTTCCGGTTGGAATTTAAAGGCCAGCTTGGACATCATCGCCTGAACATCGACTGGCAACCACACAAGATCGATTTCCTTATTTTCCAACTTCATTAAGTCGGTAATATCATCGACTAGTCGGTTCATATGTAGGGTTTCGTTGTACATGATATCGTAATATTTATCCCGCGCTCCTTCTTCGATTAAACCATCCTGAAGTGCCTCCAAAAAACCCCGCATCGCCGTAAGCGGCGTTCGCAGCTCATGGGAAACATTAGCCAAAAAGTCATGCCGCAGCTGATTCAGCTGTCTCTTTTCCAGATCAACGCGTGCAAGCTGCTCCACCATGTGATTAATGGTTGTCGCAAGCTCACCAATCTCATCCTTGGAATCGATTTGAATTCTCTCACTGTAATCACCGATGGCAATCTTGGCTGCCGCCTTGTCGATCTGTTGGATAGGTCGGCTAATGGACCAGGACAAATAGAAGGATACACCAAATGAAAAAAAGATACCGAGCAGGGTCACCCAAAGGATAGTTTCTCTCAGCTGAGTGATCGTCTCATTCATCCCTTTAAGAGGCGAATGCAGAACGATACCACCGTATACGTCGTTATCTTTTCCCCATGGGACGGCAATCGAAAGCATGCCTTCCTTAAAACCTTCAGATTGATTCCATATGGTGGGTTCACCATTCAGGACTTGGTTTACCACTTCCGTGCTGATGACCTTGCCTACGTTCACCTCATCCTTTGAAGAGGTAGTAACGATGTTTCCATTCAAATCAAATATCCAAATACGCGAATCAAAGGCTTCATCGAAAAAGCGCAGCTGCTCCTTAAATCTATCACTCGGTCCCGTCTGATTTTGAATGGCGAGATTCACCTGCTTGGCTTGCCGGATCATCTCATTACTTTTAGAGTCGACGATATAATCCTTGGCAAATATCGAAATAACGAGCCCCACCGCACATAGCCCCAGAAGCACCGTAACGATGGAGCTGGTTAGCATTTTGCGGAGAATGCTTTTATTTGCATTTAGGAACATGCAGCTACCTCAAATTTATAGCCCACTCCCCAAACCGTATGAATGCAAACATGATGACACGGGCTTAATCTTTCACGAAGTTTTTTTATATGAACGTCCACTGTTCTCATATCGCCTAAAAAATCATATCCCCACACCTGCTCCAGCAGCTGTTCCCTTGTAAACACGTCGCCCGGAGATTTCGCAAAAAAGGCGAGCAGTTCAAACTCCTTGGGCCGCATGTCAATCTTCACGCTCCCCGCGAGCACCTCTCGGCGAGCCACATGAATGACCAAATCATCAAACTCATATTGGACGGGGGCATCTACCTCAATAACCCGCTGACCCTTCTGCATTCTACGAAAGATCGCTTTAATCCGCGCCACCAGCTCCCTCGGACTGAAGGGCTTGGTCATATAATCATCGGCGCCCAACTCAAGGCCCAGCACCCGATCAAACTCATCGTTCTTCGCGGTCAGCATAATGACCGGCACATCATCATAACGCTTGGTAATCTCACGGCACGTTTCATAACCGTCGAGCCCCGGCATCATCACATCTAGAATCACAATATCAGGCTTTACTTCTGCTAAAATGGTCAGGGCCGCGACACCGTCAGGGGCTTCGATTAATTCGATGAGCTGCTGACGGAAATATAACCGGATGATTTCTCTCACATTCGGATCGTCATCCGCAATCAACACTTTCCAAGTCACAAACGGTTCACACCTTTCTATGATCCTCTCATAGATTTCTACAATCTTTTCCATTTTAAGGGGGTATACGAACTTGTGTTTCTTATATTACACAATAGGAATCGCATGACACCGCTTACAAAAAGTGACAAAAAGCCGCTATGTAAGCGCACTTCATGCCGCCAGATCCCGCGTCGCACAAGGCGTTCCCCGCTTATCCCTCAAAAAAAAGCCCTCTATGAAATAGAGGACTTAAAGAAATTATTTTCACCACGAAGATAGTGCTGTTCTCTTCCATGTATTAGGTGCCACACACACATAGACAAACCCGTCATCCCACGCCATCTCCCCTACTTCTCCAGGGGCAGTAGACGAAGCCGGCGTCATCGATTTCCTGATGCGGAGGCTGTCATCGCTGACGTCCAGCTTGGTCTTGGCATCCGAGTTTCCAATGCCGATATTGCCGCTGCTGCGATTGATGGTTAACGGATTGTCCAGTGCTTTACCATCATCCGAATAACGGATAATTTGCAGATTGGAGCCGGCATTTCCTCCGGTTTCTTCGGAGTTATCTGCACGCATTGCCCAGCGTGGCGTCGTCACATTCCCAGCATCCGCTTTGGCCCAAGTCAGATCACGATTGACACCACCGGTTCCGGCAACTCTTAAAATCCCATCCATCACATTGAAATTAGAGGAATGCGTCCGAATTTCAGCCACATCCTGGTCGAACGGAATTTCCAGACGCGTGAACAGCTCATTCGGATTTTTGCCATCAGGTGCCATTGTTGTTTCAAACGACATATGATTATGATCGTGCTGCTCCGGGTTATTCGCTTTGGCATGAGCGATAATAGCCGCCTTGTCTTTTCCATTCTCATCCAGCCAAGCGATGGCCGGCTTCGCTCGGTCTTTGGTCCACTGTAGTCGAATCAGATCCGACAAGTGACCTTCCGAAGAGATCCACTGCTTATCGGTAGAAAGATGAATCCGATCATTATGAGGAACCTCAAGGCCTCCACCCGGTAAAGACGATTCCTGAAATGTGCCTGCCGTCTCATGAACGCCTGTGAAAGCGAAAGCCATTCCTGAGACACCGATTGCCGCACCAGCCAACAGAGAGATCATCAAGCCTATTTTTTTCATTTTGCATCTTCCTCCTTCTAGTTCATCGAACCCGCTCAACGATTAGCGTTCAATAGGTCGATCCACCTCACGTAATCATGGATAGCGATGCCGATATAGCTCGGATAAGGGGAGAGGCTTTCCTTGACCTGTTTCAATTCCGACTCCATAAGTGAAGAATTCGACTTATAAAAGGTCGTATAATCGGCTTCCTTACTGGACAGCGTATCCACGGCAATAACCGCCTGTTTCTTCAGTGTAGCTGCTTCTAAAATGATGGATTTGGCTACGGCAATGATGCCGTTGCTACCGAGTGCCTTATTCCGATAAGCCATAATGACGACACTATCCGCCTTCTCCAGCAGCCACGCGCTAAAGGAGTAGCTGGATCCCGGAACGGTAAGCGTGTTTATCCAAAAGGGAATATCGAAAGCCAGCTTCATGCTGCGATCCGTGCTTTTCACTTCCGATTCAATGAATCTGATCGTAGCCATCCACCGTTCGAGCACCCAGGTTTGATTAGTCTTCCACAGGCCCAATGTGTAGGGCTCAATATCAAAATGGAAGCCTTGGAAGCGTTCGATAGCACCTACCGAAGCGTTATATTGCGTAACCGCTGCAATCCATTGCTTGATATAGATATGCTTATCTTCATATATCCAATCCGATTGGCCAGCCAGCGCCTCAACCTTGATGCCATGCTCATTCGCTCTGCGGATGAAATTCCGGTAAACATCCTGAGCCGGATATGTTTTTTCATAGCGCAGATAGATGGCAGTCAGTTTTTGGTTCGCCGCAAACTCGAGGATGCTATCACCATCCGTCTCAATCAGCTTGCTGTCCCAGATCCAAGTGGACCTTTGCGCTTTGTCCGCCGAAGTAATCAGTACCAAATTTCGTTCTCCCACCCAATCCACATCGGCCCCGAGGCTCTCACTAACCGCTCTCAGCGGAACCATGGTTCGGTCATTTTTCAGGACAGCCGGAGCGTCTAATTCCACCTGCATACCGTCAACCGAAGCAATCTTTTGACCAATGGTCAATAATGTTGTTGCGTGCTGATCGCGAAAGGTTACCTGTTCCAGTGAAGGATTCCATTCCACTTTAGCACCTAGTTTTTCAGCAATTTCTCTTACCGGCACCATCGTACTACTCGTCTGTTCATCGATGTAGGGCTGGGCATCCGTAAAGACGATCTTTTCCCCGTTGACCGCCACCCCAAGCTCCGTGTTAAGCGAGTACACCGGGAAAAATAAAGGAACGCTTGTTAACATTTGAATAAGAACCAAGCATACAATCGTCTTTCTCATAGGGACGAACGGATTAAACCACGCTATATTCAAGCTCTTCCTTTACCACCTCTACAATGCCTTCCACATAACCGGACAACTCCCTTTCATCCGGTCCCTCCGCCATCACACGCACGAGTGATTCCGTGCCCGAAGGCCGTACCAATACACGGCCACGGCCGGCCATCTCACTTTCCACCTGACGTATGACGGTATCAATGCGACGATTGCCTTCTAGCTTGGATTTATGGTTCACACGCACATTAACCACCAGCTGAGGGTATTTGACAACGGGGGACACCAGTTCGGACAAAGGCTTCCCTTCTTGTAGCATGACCTGCAGCAGTTGAACGGCCGATAACAGGCCATCCCCTGTCGTGGAATGATCCAGTAAAATGATATGTCCGGAGGACTCACCGCCCAAGTTGTACCCGCCACCACGCATGACTTCCATGACATGCCGGTCTCCGACCTTGCTTTTTAACGAGTCGAGACCGATAGTTTGCAGCGCTTGATGAAAACCAAGGTTGCTCATGACGGTAGAAACGACAGTGTTTTGAATCAAACATCCCTGCTTGGCCAGTCGAGCGGCAAGGATATAGAGGATGTGATCCCCATCCAGAATCTCGCCTCGTTCATCAACCGCAATCAGCCGGTCCGCATCACCGTCGAACGCAAGTCCCGCATGAGCCCCCTGTTCCAGCACGGCCTTACGCAAATGCTCTGGGTGCGTTGAGCCGCAATCCTGATTAATATTTAAACCGTCTGGCTGATGATGCAATAGAATAGTCTCCGCTCCCAGTTCCGCGAATAGCTGCGGAGCTAGGAAGGAAGCCGCCCCGTTCGCACAATCGAGCACGATTTTGCATCCTGACAGCGGTGTCGCAGCCGTCGACTTCAAGTAGCTCACATAGTCCTGAGCGCCCTGCGGATCATCACGCAGGGTGCCAATTCCCGCTCCCGTAGGGCGGGAAATCCGATGCTCGTCACCCTGTAAGCGGCTCTCGACTTCCGCTTCCCACGCATCCGGCATTTTGAAGCCGTCCCTGCCAAAAAATTTAATCCCGTTATCCTCCACCGGATTATGAGATGCGGAGATCATCACCCCTGCATCCATACCTGATTGCCGTGTGACATAAGCCACACCTGGCGTCGGTATAACGCCCAGCCTTACGGCATCCGCCCCGGCAGATAACAACCCGGCAGCCAAAGCTGCTTCTAGCATGTGCCCGGAGATACGGGTATCCCGTCCTATGACGACGGTGGGCCGTTTACCTTCACAGCTGCGCGTCAGCATGTAGCCAACAATAAGCCCTAATTCAAAAGCCAGCTCTGGCGTTAACTCGCGATTGGCAACCCCTCTGACGCCATCTGTACCGAAAATAGTTCCCATATCAGCTCTCCTCCCTATCACTTGTTAGGAAAAAATCCCCATGTGTTCATAAAAGGCTCGATTCGCCTCCTCCAATTGTTCAGGAGTGTTAATTCCCATCACTTCTGTCGGATCGTCTAGGATCATCGCCTCGAATTTCTTCTGGCCACCGGCAATACCGGTCTGTCGCATGACCTTCACGATATCGGTCAAGTAGTACTCCTGCTGCGCATTGTGATTGGAAATGCCAGGGAGCGCTTGAAACAAGCTTTCATTATCGAAACAGAAAATCCCTGTGTTAATTTCGTTAATCCGTTTCTGCTCAGCCGTTGCGTCTTTCTCTTCAATGATATCGACAACTTCGCCGCTTGTAGGATTTCGGATAATTCTTCCATACCCGGTTGGATCGGGAACAATCGCGGTCAACACCACACCAGCGCTTGTGTGTGCCCGCTGGGCCGCCAGCAGCATTTCAATGGTGGATTGCCTGATGAGCGGCGTATCACCCGTAAGCACCAAAGTCGAGCCACTGCGGTTACGGAGCAGAGGCTCAGTCTGATGAACGGCATGTGCCGTTCCAAGCTGATCCTCCTGCTGGACGTAAGTAACCCGCGCTCCCAAGCACTTCTTTACCAGCTCTCCCCGATGACCAATCACGGCCAAGATCCTAGTGATCGGCATCGCTTCCAGCTTGCCCACCAAACGGGCGATCATCGGTACGCCTCCGACGGGATGAAGCACTTTGGGCAGCTCCGACTTCATCCGTGTGCCCTTCCCTGCAGCTAACAAAATAGCGAATGCTTCCATGCGTGGTTCAGCTCCCCTCTGGATGGTTATTCAACTGTCACGCTTTTGGCCAAGTTGCGCGGTTTATCAATATCGTTCTCCAGAGCCAGGGAGGCATAATAGGAGATTAACTGAAGCGGCACGACGGCCAATATCGGTGCCAGGAGATGGTGGGACGGTGGGATAAAGCAGATTTCATCGACGCTATTCAGCAGTCCCACATTGCCTTCCACCGTAATCCCCATGACATGTGCGCCACGAGCTTTAACTTCTTTAATATTGCTAACTGTTTTCTCGTACAAGTCCATATGTGTAGCCAGGGCAATCACCGGCGTATCCTTCTCGATCAGTGCCAATGTGCCGTGCTTGAGCTCTCCGGCTGCATAAGCCTCCGAGTGGATATAAGAGATTTCCTTTAATTTGAGAGAACCCTCCAACGCAACGGCGTAGTCCAAGCCTCTTCCGATAAAGAATAGGCTGTCCGCATCTTTGATCGATTCGGCATACAGCTTCACCTCGTTGGCATTTTCCAGCACCTTCTCCACCTGAACGGGAAGGGCCTTCAAGCCTTGGATCAGCTTCGTATGAAGCTCGGTAGTCAGCGTCTGTCTTTCCTGGGCCAAGTAAATGCTGAACAAATAGAAGGCGAGCAGCTGAGCGGTATACGCTTTGGTCGATGCCACGGCAATTTCCGGGCCAGCCTTCGTTGCGATGACATAATCCGCATCTCGCGCCACAGAACTGGTTGGCACATTCGTAATTGCCAGTACTTTAGCACCTTGTCTTCTGCTCTCTTGCATAGCAGCAAGCGTATCCGCTGTCTCCCCAGATTGGCTCACGACGATAACGAGCGTTCGCTCCGTGATGATCGGGTCACGATATCTGAACTCTGATGCGATATCGTACTGAACCGGGATTCGTGTTAGCTTCTCAAGGACCGTGCTACCGACTAGTCCGGCATGGTAGGCGGTACCACAAGCTACGATAAAGATTTTATCCACATGTTGAAACGCGCCTGATGCGTGTGCTAATTCTGGGAAAATCACGTCGTTCTGGTCGTTGATGCGCCCGAGCATCGTATTGCGCAGCGTTAACGGCTGTTCGTGAATTTCCTTCAGCATGAAGTGCTCAAACGGCCCCTTCTCGACCTGATCTGCGCTCCAATCAATATGCAGCAGCTTACACGTCGCTGGCTCTCCTGTCTCAACCTTCGTGATGGAGACACCCTCCTGTGTAAGGATGGCCAAATCGCCATCCTCCAAGATATAGACCTCACGGGTATGCTCAATAAGCGCAGAGATGTCCGAAGCCATGAAGTATTCTCCCTGACCCACACCAATCACAAGCGGACTCGATTGTCTGACCGCGACAAGCTTATCCGGCTCATACTCCGTCATGACACCAAGTGAATAAGAGCCCTGCAGTCTCTGAATGACCGCAAGCATGGCGGTGAAGAGGTCGCCTTCATAATGCTCGGCCAGCAAGTGAGCAATCACCTCGGTGTCGGTCTCGGAAGCGAAAGTGATGCCTTTTTGCTCCAGCTCTATTTTCAACTCCATATAGTTTTCCACGATGCCGTTATGCACCACAGTGAATTTACCCGACATATCCGAATGGGGATGGGAGTTGACATCCGACGGTCTACCGTGCGTAGCCCATCGCGTATGCCCGATACCCATCGATCCTTTCAATGGCTGCTTATCCAGCTGAACCGATAAGTTGGCCAGACGTCCTTCCGCCTTGCTAATCTTGACCTGATCCTGCACCAGTACAGCGATCCCCGCGGAATCATACCCTCTGTACTCCAGCTTGCTTAATCCGTTCAGTAGAATCGGCTGTACGTCCCGCTTTCCAATATATCCTACAATGCCACACATCGTTGTTTTCCCCTCTCTCTTCTATGCTGAGTTTAAACGCCTACGGCGAGCCTCACTTCTCGCTTGCGAATACCCGTACCCAATCTATAAATATTGTCCCCTTGAATATCTACAAAAGCATTGCGCGTATCGATGATCGGCACACCAAGCTCCGCGAGTTCACGGTTGTTGAAGCAGCGGTGATTCGTGATGAGCACCATGCCGTCATATTCGGCAAAAGCGGACAGATCGTAGTTCACAGATTGTACCGTCTCACCATCTTTATCGAGGAAGGAAACGGCATGTGGATCGTAATAGTCCACTTTAGCTCCGCTCTCCCGAAGAAGCTCGTACAACTCCAGCCCCGGCGATTCACGGAGATCATCCACATCCGGCTTATACGCCATACCTAGAATAAGAATCTTCGAATTGCGGATGGATTTCGCATACATATTGAGAATCTGCGAAGCTTTATATCGGACATACTCCGGCATATTATCATTAATAGATTGTGCGAGTTCGATGAACTTGCTGTAGAAGCGGAATTCCTTCGCTTTCCACGATAAATACATCGGATCCAGCGGAATGCAGTGACCGCCGATGCCAGGTCCCGGATGGAACGGCATAAAGCCAAACGGCTTTGTCGACGCAGCTTTGATGACTTCCCAGACGTCAATGTCCATTTTGTCGCACATCATGGCCATTTCGTTAATGAACGCAATGTTAATACTGCGAAACGTATTCTCCAGCAACTTAGACATCTCCGCTACTTTCGGCGAGGAGACAGGAACAACGTCCTTCACTACATGGCTGTATAAGGTAACACCGAGGTCGATACACGATTCCGTCGTACCACCGATAACCTTTGGCGTATTAAACGTGTTGAATTTGGGATTACCCGGATCGACCCGCTCCGGCGAGAAGCAGAGGAAGAAATCCTTGCCCACCTTGAGTCCTTGCGCTTCCAGCTCAAACTGGATGAGCTCCTCCGTCGTTCCTGGATAGGTGGTGCTCTCCAGGATAATCAAAGCTCCGCGCTTGAGATTTTTCTTGATCTCCCGGACTACACTCTGAATATAAGAGGTATCCGGATCTTGGTTTTCACTGAGTGGCGTCGGTACGCAGATGGAGATCGCATCCAGCCTTTGAACCGTATGGTAGTCGTCGGTCGGAATAAACCGGCCGGACTCAATCGCGTTCGCCACTTCTTCGCTCGGAACGTCTTGAATATACGATTGGCCGCTTTGAAGTGACTCTACCTTCCGGAAATCGAGATCGATGCCGTATACCGTAAATCCGCCCTTCGCCATCTCCATGCATAGAGGCAGCCCTACATAGCCGAGACCGATGACCCCGATTTCGGCCGTTTTTGTCTGAAATTTATATTTTAATTGGTTATATGCGTTCATTATGATTACACCCTCTCACGTTATCTCGTTTATTAGCTCAGACGGGAACTCAGTTTTTTGATTCTCCACTCCAGCTCCGAAATGGAGAAGGGCTTCGTCACATAATCGGATGCGCCTAATTCAAAGGCACGGTCCATACTTTTCGGCAGCTGCTTATCCGTAAGAACGATGACTTGTCCTTCGCCGTCATAATCCCTCTTGATTTTGTCGATTAACTGGTATCCGTCAAGAATTGGCAGGTTCAGCTCCGTGATCACCAAGTTCGGCATCGTTCTCTCAAATTTCTCGAGCGCTTCACTGCCATCCTTGGCCTCTTCTACCTTGTAACCGTTGATCTCAAGACGCAGCTTGACGAACTCTCTGCTCACCTCGTCCGGATCGGCAATGAGAATCGATGTAATTCCCTGCTGAACGCCATGATTCATGAACAGGTGAATATCTCGGCTCTCCCCTTTCCCTAGCAGCGTCGTCTGGAGCATCTGTGACATCGATTGTTCCGTCAGCTCCCCACTCTCCGGGAAACTGGCGACGACCGTCTGACCTTCGAGCAAATCTTGCTGGTCTAGGAACTCTTTGAGTACGAGCGATGCATAGTGGGTATTAATAAGCTTTTGCCCAGACAAAACGATTCCCAGAAGGCCGCTTGGATCCATGTAGAAGCAATGAAGAGATGCCTCCGGATCAAAGCCGCTCACATAGGATTCCATTTGTTCCAGTACCTTCTGGCCCACCGCTGCGCATGGCGCAAGGATCATCCCGCATGGAGCACCCTTTTCATAGGAAACCTGAACCTTTTCTGCTAATTGCAACATGGCTTCTTGAATCGGATCATGAACTAATACCGCCATCTTCTCCACTCCTCTTATCTATTTATTAAAATTAGTACGGACCATCGTTCCCCACGAATTGTTATTTCGCAGGAATTGGACATGTCCGTTTAATCTCCACCAAACACCAATTTGCCGATAACCCGCAAACATCAAGAGTGAATACAAGATCATTTTGTTCAGGTCACGCAGCTTGGGATATCGGCTGAAGGCCGTTTCTTCAATAAACAAGGCCCCCAGGCTTAAGGCAAAACAGGAGAATAAATTGACTAACGAAAAGATAACAACGGTGTACCAATCCGTCATATTCAGCATCCAGTAGCCCAATATAGCCAATAGGCCGCTGAGGCGGAAATACGGATTCAGTGTTTCAAACACAATGTTATAGGGAAGTGTCAGCAGCCCAAATATTTTGTATTTCGGACGCAGCACCATGTGAATACCTTCTTCAATCATATTTTTCAGATTCCCCCGCCCCCAGCGCTTACGCTGGCTGCTCAAGATCCGGTACGAATCAGGGGCTTGTGTCCAGCAAACAGCATCTGGGCAAAACGCTACCCGGTAGGGAATTTTATTGTCCAAGCAGTAACGGTGAAGCTTAATGACAATGTTCATATCTTCACCGGGGTAGCCTCCACGGTAACCGCCGACGGCGATGATCTTTTCCTTTTGAAACACACCGAAGGCACCCGAGATAATAATGAGACCATTGACCGCGCTCCAGCCGATCCTGCCCCCGAGGAAGGCTTTCGTATACTCGACGTTTTGCAATGCCGGCAGCAGCTTACGAGGAAATTGAACATCCTTCACAATGCCGTCTTCCACCGTACAGCTGTTCACGATTCGAACATTGCCCCCAACGGCGACCGTCTCCTCGGGGTTCTCCATGTAGACCCGGGCAATCCGCGTTAAGGCGTCCTTTTCAAGCAAAGAGTCCGCATCAATCGTGGAGACCAACGCATAGTGGGAAAGATTAATACCTGCGTTTAACGAATCTGCCTTCCCGCCATTCACTTTATCTACCAAATATAGATTGGGATACTCGGAATTATGGTACACCCCTCTGACTTTTCCGGTCTTAATGGAGCTGGACAGTACCGGATGAAGGAGCTCAAGCTTGAATTCTTCAATCATGCACTTCAAGGTCCCATCTTGTGAACCGTCATTGACGACGATCACCTCATATTCCGAATAATTGAGCGCCAGCAGTGACCTTACGTTCTCAATAATGGTTAACTCCTCGTTATAGGCCGGTACCAACAGGGAAACTGGCGGGAGCTGGCTGGAACTGGATAGCTTATTGATCCGATTGTATTGGATTCCCCGCTTAATCGAGAAAATATGCCGAATCGAAAATCCGAAAATGAAATAATAGAGCAGGGTGACAAGAATAACGTAAAAGAGCGCGGCATAGCTGTAATAGAACAAAAACTCCCTTAGTCCTTTTAGGAATGAATCCAACACCACTTGATATCCGAAAACCCACATGTTTACGCAACCCTCCTATACGACACGATATAACCGTTTAGACCTGTGAAATACTTTGTCATAGGTGTACATCAGTGTGTTATATTGCATGAGCTTATCCCAATTATGCAGCTGCATCGACAGATGCTTGATCTCATCATCAATCAGCTGCTGCATGAACTGCCCACGTTCCTTACCTTGAACCGCTGCTGCACTTTCACAAAGCGCCACCATACCTGCTTCTCCCAAATGGAGCAGCCCTTTGGCCGACGAGTACACGATTCGCTGATCGGCGTCGCTCAGACTGGTTTTCATCAGCTCGACGTAAGCCGTATTCTTGATGTTGGCCAAAGCCTCGATCGTCAATCGACGAATGCCCAGATTGGGATGACTCAGCAGCTTGCTAACAACGTTTCTAGGCAGCAGACGGGAGCTTTTCAGATACAACTCCACCGCTTTAATTTGAATGTCTTCGTGCTTGGAATCCATAAGACGATAAACCGCAGAAGCTGCTGCCGGATCGGTGTAGACATTGAGCCCAATCAGCCCAATCCGAACGTAAGCTGGATCCTGACGACTCACATAGCCCGTGTACAAGGAACCGGCATCCACTTCCGAATCGGCGATCATATCCACAATCAGTTCGTAGCATTTCTTGTTGTGCTGAAGCAGCGTCTGAACCATGGCTCCGAGCTCTTGCTGGCTACGGGCACACTTGGCAACAGCTCGGGCTACCACAAACAGCGACGAATCGAGAGGATGCTCCTTTAACATATCCAGTAAAGCCGGTACCGCCTCCTTCACCCGCATGCATCCCAAATGATACGCGGCATCCAGCTTCACCCGATATGTTCGGCTATTAAAGCGTTCCAAATGGTGCTGCACGAGCCCCAGATCTACGCAAAGCTGAGCCAGTTTGTGCCGCTGTTCGCCTGAGAAGATTTCCATCATATCATTCAGCTTCTCCTGCATCGCCTCCCTCTCCACCGGATTCATCGTCCAGGGAGGTACTCTTAACGGCTCTACCCCATCCAGATTCGCTTGCACATACGTCAGGTAATCCTTAAACTTTGTTTGGAATCGGTCGTTCAGCTTTCTCCTTCTTATACTTCTCACCTTGATGGCATAAATGATGACCACACAAACCAGATTAAAAGCCAAAATAATATATAACGCTTGTATGGCTGCATTAAGATTGGTGTACACACCTGCACTCTCCTCTTCTTTAACTGCTCGATGGAACGGTACTGGTAACGGGTCCGTTGATCTTATGCAACGCTTCTTTCATCATGTAGTAACTTTGTTTCGGTCGTTCCACGTAATTCACCTTATCTTCCCAGCCCTGCCATGTGTATAGCGGCATCGTGGACACCGGAATAGGTTGCGCTGCAGCCGAATTATCCCGACCAACGACCCCATCATTCTTCACAATCCATGGAACAAAGCGAACACCTTTCACGTGCGTCATTTCAAATTTATTGTTACTCGGCTGTTTGTAGTTGATAACGCTCAGAGAGCTTGGATCGTTGAATCCCAGCAGCATCCACGGTATACGCATTTCGAGTACCTGCCCTTGCACTTGCCACATCGCCTTCGAATTGTATTCGGCACGCGACGGATCACTGTAGCCTCTCTCTAAAAGGCCAACCTCTACATCCCCGAAGGGGTGGTCCACCCGGGAGTCGGGATGTTCCAGCAGATAATTGACAGCCAGCTTCCAAGGCTTGAAAATCCCCGAGTCATCCTGCTTTTCCTTCGGATCAATATCCGGCAGCCCGGAACGCTCATACATTCTAGCGTGGATATCGTAATTGGAAGCGATCTTTATGCGGCTTTTATTTTCATCCGACAGCTCGATTAACGTTTCCAATCCTTCATCAAGTAGCATGCCGTGAAGCTCCGGTCCATGGCGATTACCACCGGGCAGTGTATCCGCCCCGAAATAGATACTTTCCTTGGACGGGTCAAATGGCTCAGATAGCTTGGCCTGTAAGTACAGGTAACCTTCGTCATGCGTGGCCCAAATCTCCTCAAAGCCAGGAGCCTGCACATCGAGCTTCGTCTTATCCTTTAGCTTGTTCCAATCCGAGGCATCCCCATCGATGTGAATCGCTTCGTCTTTGCCCGGGAACATCCCGAGTACCCCGAAGAAAGACTCATTCGTCAGCGTGTTATACCAGTACGCCCGACGATCCGCTTCATCGTAGCGTTGCGTGTTCCACGTCTTCTTAAACCATTCGTCCTGCCACGTGAACAAAATCGCTCCGGCGTAGCCGGTCCCGTGAATCTGCTGCAGTAATTCTGCATCGATCTCTCCCTGCTGCTTCTCGCTATGACCGCCTTGATTGCGGCCGAGCGTACCCAAGTGGGCTACGCCCAAGGAAGCCGGCACGCCATACTCCGTAACCATGACCGGCAGATTGGGATGTGCTTCTTTTAATTTATTCAGATACGTGTAGTAACTATCGACTTCCCCTTTGCTATTGGTCTTTTCCTGAAACGACTTATCAAATGCAAAGAAATCCGGATAATACGGATACACATGATACGAGGCAAAATAGCCCGCTTCCCAATTCACTGCCTCAATATGCGTTGGATCAACACTAACCAGATCTTCTTCGATGAGCGGCTCGCCCGGATGTGCAAGCGGATCCGTCGTCACCCAATTGGCGAAAGCCATCGGATGCTGCCAGCCATACTGAATTTCCGTTTGCGCCGCCGTGTCGACCATCAAGGCCAGCCACTTTTCAAAAGCGCTCGCTCCCGGTTTATTTCGGAAATATTTCCCGTCATAGTCTGGGGTGTCCTTATGCAAATCATTGGTCCCCTTCACCATCTTCGGATCCCATTCCGTCCCAATAATCCAGCCCATGAGATAAGGACCTGCATTATAGGTATAGGCACCTCCGGCTTTTCCCGAATGCGGCTCTGGCGTGAGTGTCGTCTTGCCATAGACCGCTGCAACCGCGTCTTTAATCTCTTGCTCGAATTTCGTCTTGATCTTGGGATCGAAGGCATCCTGCCCTTCAATCAGCTGTTCCTCGGGGCTCCATACGCCCTGAAGAAAGAAAAGCGGATTTTTCTGATGTTTCATATTGTATTTGGAGAGCGCCTCGTAAAACTCGGGCATCATGATCGTATACACCCGAATCACATTCGCCCCCATGTCCTGAATCATGCCAAACCATCTTTCATATTCGTCCTCCGAAATGACCAGCTCACCAGGAAAATGTCCTGGGATCGTCGCCCCCATATTGATTCCCTTGGCAAAATAGGGCTGCCAGGCTTCATTCGTGTATTCTTCTACATTCGTTCCTTCGGTCTTAAACTTCACATGTATGCCGCTAGCCAGCGTCGTGCTTTCGATTCTGACCAAAAGCGGACGCAGCCAATAATAAAGCGCACCGGCTATAATCACAAGGACAAGACCTATCTTTACCAACAATTTGAGCCACTTGCGCATCCTATTCACCTTCGATTATTTGCTGAGTTCATCTGTCTATTGCCATGGTACGACAGGAAAGTACAGTTTGTCTGTTTTCAAAGTGTTAAACATTATGATCATTTCAACATGATTGTGTTCGTTGTTGGAACTTTGTTATCAAAGAGTTAAAAGATTGTGAGAGGATTGTTAAAAGGGGATAATTTTGTGTAAATTGGGACTTTAGGGGAAATGTAAGAGGGAGATTTGGCGGATATTGGGGGAGTGTGGGGAATGAGTAGTTAAAATTATTGATGCGTAATGAGAATGCTTAGTTAAAAAGCAAAGAGCACCTGATTTGGTATCAGGTGTTCTTCGAACTAATCTATTCATTTCGTCAAGAATGAGTCAACTCACCCATGCAACCTTTCCCCACCACTGATTTGAGGAAATTAACTGGATTGCACAGTGGCGGTGGGTAGATCGGCTTGCAGCTGCAACCCGTGGAGTTTGTTCTCGAGGACCCCTTTCTCGAATCTGACGTGGAGCAGCTCCGTATCGAGATCCTGTGCCATCGTGTGGATCGTCGTGACGATATCTTCAGCGGTTAGGATGTGAATAGAATCGGCGTGGTGGGAGATATATTCAAGTAGGATGTCGATGAAGATTTTGCAGAGGGTGATTCTTTGCGTGAGTGTGGCTTCTTCTTGGATGGTGGATTGGTATTGGGTTTGTATGGGGTGCATGGGATCGCCTCCGGAAGTAAATGATACGCATAAGCGTACCAGTTTTAAAAATATTATATGGTACGTTATCGCGTATAGTCAACCTTCAACAATTGAAAGGTGATCCCCTATGGCAAAAAAAGTCGTCGTTAAAATCGCGGAACTTACCCAGAAACATAATATCTCCTTACGTGAGCTTTCAAGATTATCGGATGTGAGACATGCAGCTCTTAGCGAGCTGGCGAATGGAAAGCGTGAGAATATAAATTTTAGTCATATTGTAAGGATTGCGGAGGCGTTGGGGATTAAGGATATTAGAGAGATTGTGGATTTGGTGGAGGAGTAATTGTATTAACTAAAAAACTTATTTGAGGTGATTATAATTTCATTTTCAAGAGAGTTTGGTCAAATTTACCATGGTGAACTTAACTTTAGATTTGAAGAATCTTTTAAGTCTTTATTCAATGAAACATATAAGGAATTTCTCGCCACAAAATTCATAACTGAGAATAAATCTTCAAAAGAGCTGGCTGATCTTCTTGGTATTAAAGAAAAGGAACTTTTCAAGCATTTAAAATTCTATCAGCTAATAATGACCATGAATCCAGAGCAATGGAAGAGATTCATTATTAGCAATTTATCAATCTACTCTATAAAAGCTGTTATTAGTTTAATCGGTCTAATTCCAATATTTTATATAATAGGATATTTATTTTTATACGGATTATATTTCGGTAATTCAGATAATTCCTTGCTAGACATATTACTACTGTTCGTTCCGATAAATAAAACAGCGTGCTACATAACTGGTTTCATAGTTGCTGGTATCATTGCATTCATCACCTCAGTGTTTTTGTTAAAAGGTCTTGGTAAGAGTTTCTTAATAATCAGCACTATTTATTTTTTATTTGCATCTTCTTTAAGTCTTTTTTGTATTTTCATTGATGCAAGTACTTCTACTAGTTTCACCCAAATACTTAAAGTGGCTCTTTTTTATGTAGGCCCCCTAACAGGAGCATTATTAGTTATTTTAAGTATAAAACTTACTAATGTCCTAATTAACCACATAAAACTGGCTTCTTTCAGTTTTAGTATTTCTTTAGGCATTTCTTTATTAGAATTTATCCTCTTTCGAAACTTGGATTTTATCTGGATTGTATTCACCTTTATAATTTCCTGCATATTTCTTTTTCAGTTTATGAAAAAAATCACATCGATAGTAAGCTCCAGAAAGCAGAAAAGGCAATCAACAGTTGTAAATCATTTACATAATACTCCAATTCCCGAATCTGATTCAAATAAGCAAAATAATGATAATAAAAAAGAATTTTCTTTCAAAGAAGCTATTTATTACGGGATTTATGTCATTAGCTTGTTTACTGTAATAATTGCACCCCTTTTCACCTCTTCCATGTATTTTACAGGAAAATACTTTGGGAATTCACTGGAAATAATGAATTTAGTTAAAGTCGAAAACATACAAATTAGTGATCAGTTCCTGAAAGGGAAGTTAATAGCTAGTGATGAAGATAATTTCTATGTCTCTGACAAAAATAGAAGGATTATCAAACTTAATAGTGCTGGGGAGATTTTAAATGCTCCGAACAATTTAACTTTCCTTAAGGGAAATTCAGATAGTTGGGATCTTTCTTTAGAAGTTGAGTCTAGCGAGGGAATATTAAGTTATTTAGGGAAATTGACTAAAAAGGGTGGTCCTGAAGCTAATCAATTAGAATACTCAGTAAAAATTGAAGAAGGAAATACTAGAAATACTTCTAGCGATATGATCTCTATCGCGTATGGAAAATATTCCAAAACTTTTACTATTTCGCAACAACTACAAGACAAGGAATTAAACATCTATTCAAGTATAGACTCCATCTCAATTAATTGGATAGAAGCAAATGGAAATAAACAGTCAGAAAATATTAATTTTAAGAAATAATTTAAAATACATTAAAAAGAGCATGTACTTAACATGCTCTTTCTCCTTGAAAAAGGCGGTATCAAGGCTCATATTTCAACTGCTTTTCTGCTACCAAAGGTAGCTTAAATGATAATTGTAAATCAGAAAAAACCTTCTACTCCATTCATTCTACTCTTGAAATATTCACTTATTGAGTATCCACAAAATAAACATGGCCCCCCTCTATCCCTATCCTCTTACTCCCCCTTCCTACTCTACTCCACCTCAATCCCCACAACCGAACTCCCCTGATCCACATGTTCCCGATCCAGCCTCACGCGCACCTTACCAGCACGCCGCTTCTCACGCCAATCCCTAAGCTCTTCTTCTGTTTCCAAACGTAACTCAGACACTTCCTTAGCCCTATTAAGTATATAATCCGTCGTATAGAGTATCCGATATATCCCATGCCCCGCGGGAACAATAGCAGTCTCTCTTTGGACCCACTTGTCCACTTCAAATACAACATAAAGCTCATCCGTCGCACCACGACTTGATGGGATTGCTGTTATGGCAGAGCGTGGAACAACCTTCCAATCCTTCACCCTTCCATACCAGGAAATACCTGCTTCCTCTGTGCCGAACAAACGAATAGACTGGTACAACGCCACGTACTCTATGCGAGTCAATACCTTATGATCCGTTATATTACGCAAAGGCGTATGATAAAATCCATGCTCTAAAGCAGCCTCCAGTTGAGGCTTTTTACTCAATGCACCAACCAGAACATTCTTACCAGACATCTTATCCTTGTAATACTCCTTCGTACCTCTCGGCCTAGTCGTCCGTTCATAAGCTTTCTCGGGGCTATCCATAATAATCTCGTCCAAGAACTTCTCCATCAAGCTCGTTGAATTTGGTAAAAATGGAAAAGCCCCAATGTTGATAAGCTCAACACTTTTATAGAACTTATGCTGCTGGAACCGCTCCTCATCATGATAGGGAAACAACACATAAGCCCCAAACATGCTCCGCTCGTACTCTCGGCCTTGCCCCTCCGAATACACAATTGCATCTCGATAACGATGCATCGTGTTAATATCGTCTTCTTCTGGTCCCGGCATCCGGTATCGCTCAAAATAAGGCGTCCCCTCATACGCCGGATTAATCCGGTACTTCGCATCAAAAATATACTTATACTCCGCCGCGGCGTCGTTTTTCTTCAAAGTCAGGACATTATCTGGCCGCTGAGAAAGGGTTGGACTCCTATCTCCCTTAGGCAGCGCATTATAAAATAGCGTGAAAATCTCACCATTCGCAGGATTCTTATAAACCATCTTAGCCTGCTGCGACTTATCCAGTGTGACGAATAGCCCACTCCGATTGAGTTTAATAATATCTTGTTTCAGTAGTTCATATTTTTTGCTTAAAAGATGGTGAATCTTCAAGAAACACCAATATTCATAGAGTTGAGCCAAATCTTTCATCGATAGTCGGAATAGATCATTCTGGATCGACAAACCTTTTAATAGCATTAAATAATACCGATACACCTCTCGGTAGCCTGATGCCATCTGCAAGACCAAAGATATCGACAGTTGTCTCATCTCACCTACATTTAAAAAATCATGCTGCAACAACCGCTGCACATGACTCAACATCAGATTCAATTTCTTCGTAAGTTCTGGATCTTCGACGCGGCTTTTCTGTGCCAAACGTGTTTTAATGTCCTTAAGCTTTTGCCCAATACGTACAAGCACCCATTTAACAAAACGATTCTCAGCCGTATCATAATTAACGTGACGCCTGCTCTCTAGCAGATGAGTCGGTGTATACCGCTCTCCACTAACCGAAATAACACCGTTTAGCGAATCTTTAACTAATAGTTGAGGACGTTTTGCTAGAAAGCTGATGTTCTCTTTGCCAGCTCTTTTGACACGTGCAGCATCTACCAGTCGATTCTCACTTTGAAGCTTGGAATGTGGTGAGAGTTTAATACGTTCAACAGCCTGAACAAGCTGCGTAAATATATGCTGAAGGATTGTAAAATACTCCGTCAAACTCTGATGATTCGTCTCTTTCAAACCGGTCATGTTAAATGTTTTGCGCAGAAAATCGAAGGATAGATTATATATCTGTGCATTAACATCGTTAAGAATCATTTGATAGTCGTTCTTATAATCGATTTTGGCCGGAAAAATCTCGAGCTGAAGACGAAAAATAGCTTCCCCATTCAAACGAAGCTCAAGTTCGGACTGACCGACTTCATTTTGAAAATTAAGAATTCCCGACAAAATCATCTTCCCTAGCGGTTTAACAGCCTGCCTCAAATGAACATTATCATGGAAAAAGGATAAAGAAATATCTGCCTTCTTTTCTATCACCAGCTCATAGGCCTGCGTCTCATAAAAAGTTGGCGTACACACATCCCCCGAGCTCCAACTCCTTACAGCCCCATCCTCATGGGAGAAAACAGCAATCGTCTCAATTGTTAGCGTATCCGCAAGTGGAGCAGCATGAAAATGTGCATCCACCCACTCCTGATCCACATTCCGATGGAGATTTAAAGTCTCAACAGTAGGATGGAACGGCTTGCCCTGAATATAGAGATTAAACAGATTCGTCTCAATCCGCAGCAATTCCCTACTTTGATTAAGAGATCCAGTAAGAGGTAAATCCATCTTCTTCTAACCTCCGTAGCATGAAGGCAATTTTCCGTGCACTATGTGGATATTTAGACGCTGCCAATGATTCCATCGAAAGATAAAGCTTAGAAGCATCTTCTCTGTATTCCGAAAGAGGTAGGGTGCGATCCTGAGCCACTTGCATTAATTGCAGCAAAGCATTTTTTACAGAAGCATTACTACCTTGTATACGAGGCAAAATCTTCTGAAGCAACTGCATATCAAACGCAGCCTCCTTACTTAGCAAGCCGAATCGTTCGTTATAGATCATATAGAAACATACCGCATCCCGAATCCGAAACCCAACATGTGAATGAATCTGCTCTAGAATCCCATTAATTTTAACCAATAACTCCGTCGTATCTTCCGTTAGCTGCTTATAGTCCCTATACACATCTACAAGCTGCAAATACTCGCTCCGTATTAATGAGTTAGGAGGCACGGGAGCATCCGTACGATTTGAGAGGTCTTCCAACGAAGGATACTGACCAAGCTCAATATAATTGAACTCGATTGTGTTCGCACGGTCTAATACCTTATTGCTAAAAGGATGCGTAGTCTCATCCATATTTACCGTTCCTACGATGTACACATTGTCTGGCAAATAGAGATTGCCGTACATCTGTTTATCTGACTCATTTTGTAAAGAGTCTTTATGTATAAGTGGCGTTGTTACAATCCTTTGGTTATGCCACTCCTGTGTCTCAAGCACGCTCAACAGATCACTAAAATAGTGCTCAACCCTAGCCAAATTCATCTCATCCAAGCAGATAAAATATGGTTTATGTTGGTTACCCGGCTTTGAAGCCTCAACTAATATCTCCGTTAACTTCCCAGGACGAAAAGCCCCCGATAAGTCCTTGTACCCCAACAGATCCGAAGGATCGCTCCAATCTGGTCTAACAGGAACTAATGAGAATTGGCCATTACTCGCCGTTGCTCCTAGAGCCTCAGCGAACAGCTTCACTAGCTTCGTTTTACCAGTGCCTGACACCCCTGCAAGGATGACGAATGGCTTTGTTTTTAGGGATAGGAAGAAGTTCTCGATCCAATGGTCAGGATACATGAAGCCTTTGTTAGCAATGAAATTCTTGATTGTGGCTACTCGCTCAATTACCGTTAGTGAATCCACCAGAGGTGTCTCCTCCCACTCCATATACGTGTACTGCTGGCTTGATTTAGAAACAAACTTTAAGATCTCTAACCAGTTAAGCATGAAAATAGAACGTTGTTTTTGGGTGACTTCTCCCCAAGTCTCCAGTGTACCAAGAGCTTCGTTAAATTTCGGGGAGAATTGGTCTAGGGTAAAGGAATTTAGTTCCTTGCAGATTTGAATAGCTCTATTGATGCTTTTAATAAGAGGGGCTTGGAGATCAGCGTTGGTTAAATTGCCTCGAATCAGTTTTATTTGTGCTTCACTGAGGGTCCATTTATTTTCGTTAAAATGGTTTGCGTATTCATGACCTAGATCAGTTAATGAGAACTGGTTCTCATTTATAGAAAGTAAACCTAGATCTCGCAAAGCTCGTCCCAGATGCTTGATTCTCTCTTTGGGATGTTTTACATCATCTCCAGAAAGAAGAACAGTAGCTTGATTGGCTGTTAAAGTGTCTAACGAAATCGGGGTTGGTCCGTGGTCGTGAAGGTATTTCAAAATGCCTTGACCAGCATACAAATGACTGATCGTATAGTTAAAGCTGATTGACTGTTCAGGTTCTTCCGTCGGATTGATGACTCTACGAACGTATTCGTTGTAGTTGGTGACAGCATTGTTTAAGTCTGCGATTAGCTGCTCATCATCTTTCAATTGGTCCAATTCGTAGCGATAGTAAGCTATAGTGGACACCTGATAGTCTTGGCCTAGACCGCCAGACGTTAGATAAATGGCATCATCTTTGATCATGCCTTCCAAGGGAAGCATGTTTCTAATTTCATTTACTTTCTGTTTGAAATATTGATAGGCTGCCGGCTTACCTTTCTCAGCAACTGGAATCGTAACACCTTGCATGAACGTAAGGTAAACAGACCGCATATCTTCTGCGAAAAGGTACACAAGATACTCGCCTTGGCGCGTAGTCTCTGTGATGCGCTTATCCATAATCGATATCCATGGGATAGTAGCCCAGTTGCCTTGCCCAACAGATCCTTGAATCTTTAATTCTGAGTGAATAAATGGGACTTTCCTTATCGCTGAGGGGATCTCTTGGCGTACTAGATTGCCAAGTCTGTGACCTGCAAAAGTTTCTCGCTTTGCGGCTAAGTAGGTGGAAAGAATATCAGATAGGGCTTCTTTTAGGGAGAAACTATCGCTATATTGCTGGTTATAGTATTTCCCTAGCTCCGATTGGGCGTACTCATATAGTTCACTTTGTACCTCATTGGACCACGATTCGAATAACTCTTCCTTGAAGCCAATTGAATCGCCATCTTGGTCAAGAATAGCGGAAAGTGCTGCTATAGGGGTAGAAATAACAGAGTTAACGTTGGTTACAGTCATACTACTCCAGCTAGTTCCGGCTTTCTCAGGTGGGTGATCGACCACTAAACCGTTCGACTCTCTTTCTTGTAGTAGTGAAAGGAATCTTTGTTTTAAATTAAATAGGGATACAAGTCTCGACCCACTTGCTTGCATCTCAGTTAACAGTGCTAGGATTAGCACCATTTTGTAGGATTTTTGTTTGTTAGAAAATATGGATAAAAGCTCTGTTGGAAGAGTAATATATATCACCTACTTAACAAATTTCAGTTTGGACAAAGGACAAAAAAAATTTTCGCGTTGAAACTACCGCTTATCAAAAATCAAATGAAAATAACCTACTATTAATAATAAAGGGACTGTCCCTTAGCCATTAAAAGCTAAGGGATAGACCCTACGAATTCTTATTTTAAAGCAACTTTAAGAGATTGCTTTTAATTCTAAATAAACTTTTTAGTCACTTCTAAGATCTTCGCCTGATATTTATCAATATCATTTACTGATTCAATATTCACTGTTGTTTTTTCATCATCATTAAATTGCAGCCATTTGGTATTTCCGTTAAAGCCGAGTCTGCATATCCATTTCCTAATTGAATTATCGATTAAAATATTAAAATAACTCAAATTATCTCTATATCCGACCCTATCAGCATTAATAATTCCTTTGACCAGGTATTTTACAATTACATATCCTTCAATTTCCTCTTGAGTAGTTTCAATCTCAGGGCTATTTTTGTCTTGATCTACGGTAGCAGCTACTTCTTTGGTACTTTCAGGAATAGCAGGTATCTCAGCATTCGTGTTTGCAAATGCTGCTTTTAATCTATCGTTTAGTAGGTCATTAACATATTGTTTTAGCGAATCCTTTACAAGCCCATGAAAACGCTCGATAACCTGTTTTGTTTTCTTCCCAGCATACACATTATTGAGTATCATAACCATAAACTCTTCGGATGGATTTTCCCATTGCTGAGTTAGATACTGCTTTATTTCTTTCGTATACTTTAACTCAGAAGCCGTGTTTAGGATACTCTGAACACTAAAATTTTCTTTTCTAAATTTATATAGCTCTGCTACTTGATTTTCTCGAAGATCAAAAAGATTAAACTCGAAAAATGGAGCCGTATCCATTTTGTTCTGTTGCTCTAAGTCAGTATAAAATTTATAAACAATTCCATTAGTTAAAATAGCAAATTTTGCATCTGTAGTTCCGAAATATCTAAATAATTGGGAATCATGTTTGGTTAATTGCTCCTGAATGGATTTTGCCTCTATTAAAATTATTGGCTTACCATCCTCCAAAATAGCGTAATCAACCTTCTCTCCCTTTTTAATGCCAACATCTGCTATGTATTCAGGTAGGAATTCCTCTGGATTAAACACATCATATCCTAAAAGTTGAAAAAAAGGCATTACTACAGAGGTCTTAGTTGCTTCCTCAGTTAATATGCTCTCTCTTAGTTTGATCACTCTCTTAGACAGTGATTGTAGGAGTTCTGGAAAATTATCCATTTTAATTAATCTCTCCTTAGAATTTCGTATCATCCAATATTCGACATCTAATTCTATATTCCTACTTTTAACTTACAACTATTTTCCTATTTTGCCAGTTCAAAAAAGGAACAATATAGGAGGAATGGATGAAGTTGTGTCGAATTTTTTAGAAGCAGGAATAGTCTTCAATAATAAAATTAAGACAAAACTAGAATGTCCAAAACTTTTAACACTAATCGAGGTCGAGATTAATGAACATAAACAGATTTATTCAGGTTAGCGAACTTATATCAAAAACTGAAGTCGAAAAAGTTGCATTGCTTTTTTATTATCATTTTGTAACTAATGATATGAAATATTTTTCTATTCAAGATTTATCTGAATGGTTTGAGGAGATAAATCTTCATAAACCCAACTTAAGTCGACTAAGAGATAACCTAAGAAAGTCCCCCCAGTTTGTAAAAGGACCACAAAAGGGCACCTTTTTATTACATATTCGTGAGAAAGCCAAATATGATGAACAATTCCCCTTATTAAAGGAACCTGGTCAAGAAGTAATATCAGATTATAACGAAATTTTACCCGAAAGTTTATATCTTACTACAAGAGGGTACATCGAACTTTTAGCAAAGCAAATTAATGCCGCGTATGAGGAAAATATTTTTGATGGTTGCGCAGTATTAATGAGGAGACTGCTAGAAATTCTTCTGATTCATTCTTATCAGAATTTAAAAATAGAGGATCAAATCCAAAATGCAAATGGTGATTTCAAACTATTAAATGACATTATTGATAATGCAAAAACAAATAAAATATTGAGCCTATCGAGAAACTCGAAGGAAAGGGCGAACAACAAGTAGATACATTCCCATCTCAGCAGAAAGAGAAGCCTATTAGTATTGGTGAATTTATTACTGAGAGAAATTTCAGAAGCGATACTGATTTAGTATTAGGGATCGGATACTATTTGGAAAAGCACGAAAATGTTACAAGTTTCTCTTCAAAAGATATTTCTGAATTTTGTCGTCAAGCAAAGCAACCATCCCCTAGTAATATATCTTTATGTTTTACTAGTAATGTAAAAAAAGGTTTACTTATGGGAGTAAGTGATAAGAAAGACGGCATGCTAGCCTATGAAATAACCAGAAGTGGTAATGCTTTTATTGAAAGCTATAAAGGGGCGGAAAAAAATGCTCCCTCTAGAAAAGCAGCCTCAAAAAAAATAAAAGAAAGTCCTGAGCTAGAGGTATTAAAAATATCTGTGGACGATTTAAATTTGTCAAAATACATTGATATTCATAGTTTAGATAGAACCGAAGATCAAGCGTTGTTAATTTTAAAAATATATTCAACTGAGGGAGGAAGCTCGAGTCTATCTCCAGAGGAAATCGTCGCCATATTGAAAAATAAATTTAATATACCTGCAAATGAAGTTAAGTTTAGAACAGCACTAAGCAGATCGAAACCAAAAGTGGATACAGAAAAAGTAGGTGGAAAATTGAAATATAAGTTAATGAAGCCAGGAGAGAAATATTTAACTGAGCTTGCAGATAAAATTGCTCCTTAAACAGCTGTCATTAGAATAAGTGAGTAATTCTAAATACTTCAGAAATAGCATTATATAAAGAGGCCCGTCCTATCGGACAGGCCTCCTCACAGCCTTGCAGTTCCCATCCCACTGACATTATTTCCTCATCTCACCAAGAGAAGCACCTTTTTCTGTGCCTTGTACAACATCCGCACTTCTTTGTCCTGGCTTAAAAACTCCAACAACTCTTCTTTCAAGTCCGGTGTGCTTTACCAATCACTACTCCCTTTCATTAGCCTTATAATGCGCTGTCAATGGACATCAACCAATTAACAAATCTACTATCCATCTCATGGCTTCTGCTTACAAGTTTCGACAGCTTCAAAAAATGAATGTTCGTATTCGAGGACACTCCAAATTCTTTTCCAAGAACTAGTTTTATCATTAAGAGAAGCACCTCTGTAATTCAGTACCATTACATACTCTACACAATTAAATACCTAAATAATCACGAAAAACCATGTAGTTATCTAAATCCAGATAGTCATTAGCAAAACTCCTATTTAGAAGCAAGTTTCATGAAAAAATGGGACTTTTGCATGTTTTCGCCCTGCAAACAGGGGCTAATGCCCATCAAGATCATTTACGATCCTGCCAGTTGAATATAACTGCTGTTTTTTTGACCTCGGCACATGAGCGCATATGCCGCACATCAAAATTAGCGTCAAAATGCCATTAAATCCTTGCTACTCTTGACTCCATACGTTTTCAAATTGATAAAATTATATGACAGAATATACAAAAATTCAACTCTATGTAAAGGGCTTATAGTTCGAAGGGAAAGGAGGCGAGATCGAGGTTTTAGTGGAACTTCGACTGAATAACTGCAAAGGCTTTCCATATGTCAGGTAAATTCCAGCATGAACTACCTACTGATTCGCTACATTATCTGGTTAAACGTTACTACCAGTAAGGACAACATCAGTCATGAAGTACAGGGTTGCATATATTGAATTGCCCTGTCTTATTCATCCCGATCTAAATGAAAAAGCAAAACGCCTTTTTATAGGATACCTATTTATTTTATTAGCGCAAGAAGGACGAGAAACATAGCGAACCGTTCGCTTTTTAGCAGAAAATGGATAGCACTTCCCATCCGCTTGATTCCAATTCCATTGTAAAATCAATAAGGCTCCCCGTAGAGAGCCGCAATAGAAGATTCCCCAATTTTAACCCATTAATAATGACATTATTGCTGACGAGCGATAATACATTTTTTTACTTATTTTAATTCGCTTCAGGCAATAGCCTCAAGTATTTTTTCTTATTCGATGAATGTTACCTAATTTTTATGAATCTACTCTATAAGACTATCACCTGGCTGTAACACCACTTTGCCTGTCATATTGTGACGTTAATAGAAACCACTATTTGCTCCATTCGTTGCTTAGAACTTCAGCTTGTTTCATTACCAGTTCAATAGCTTCGGGGGCTTTATCGGGTGGATACTTATACTTTTGTAACGTCCGGCGTACTAGAATCTTCAATTTTGCACGTACACTTTCACGAATCTGCCAATCGACGGTAGTGGACTGACGGAGCTTTTCCGTTATTTCAATTGCGATCTTCTTTAGTGTCTCATCACCAAGCGTTCGTACTGCACTTTCGTTGTTTGCCAGTGCATCATAAAAAGCAACCTCATCCGGTTTTAACCCTAAATCAGCTTCCCTTGTCATTTCAGACTGGAAATCCTTTGCCATTTGAATCAGTTCTTCAATCACTTGTGCCGTTTCAATCGCACGGTTATTGTACTTGCGCAATGTTGCCAACAAGCGATCTACGTATTTTTTTTCCTGTACAACATTGTTTCGAGTTTTAGATTTTATATTATCTTTAAGCAGTTTCTCTAACAATTCAACTGCCAAGTTGCGATGCGGCATCTGGCGAATATCCTCAAGAAATTCATCGGAAAGAAGGCCGATATTCGGCTTTTCAAGACCACTAAGAGCAAAAACATCTGCAACTCCTTCGGCCACAATAGCATTATCAAGAATCTGTTTAAGTGCAGAATTTTTATCCTCTAAGGTTCTTTTTTTATCAACCGAGGTAAATTTACTAATGGCAGCTTTAATTGCTGAATAAAAAGCGATTTCTTTATGAAATTCCTTTGTTTCATCAAGAGTACTGCAAAGTGAAAAAGCTTTTGTCGCGGATAATACCAGATCGAGAAACCGCTGTTTACCATCTTTAAGTCCTAGTACATAGTTTGCCGCAGGCACTAAAAGATTGTGAGCTTCTACGGCAAACTTATCAAGGTCAATGCCATTGTTTTGAGGCGTTTTCGCAAACATTCCTCGGATGGCATCCATTTTTTCCACAAATACAGAGTAGGCTTCTTCCGCACGCATGGTTGGCTCGCCTTTACCCTTGGAGTCCGTATATATTTTTAAAGCTTGTTTCAATTCATTTGCAATTCCAATGTAGTCAACTACAAGACCGCCCGGCTTGTTCTTAAATACACGATTTACTCTGGCAATAGCCTGCATAAGGTTATGGCCTTTCATCGGTTTATCTATATACATTGTATGGCAGCTTGGAGCATCAAAACCGGTCAACCACATGTCACGTACAATTACGAGTTTAAGCATGTCACTGGAGTCTTTAAACCGCTTCTCCAAGCGTTTTTTCGTCTGTTTATTGTAAATATGGGGCTGTAACAAGGCTTTATCTGAAGCTGATCCTGTCATTACGATCTTAATAGTGCCCTTCTCCGGGTCAGTGCTATGCCACTCCGGCCTAAGAGCAACGATTTCGTTATATAAATGAACACAAATATCTCGGCTCATCCCAACAATCATAGCTTTACCTTCAATAGCTTTGGAACGGGTTTCAAAATGAGTCACTAGATCTGCAGCGACTTGTTTCAGCCTTGGTGCAGCACCCACTAACTTCTCAAGACGACTCCACTCTCCCTTTGTTTTTTCACGCGCAGCAAGATCTTCCTCATCTTCGACTACCTCTTCAACCCGTTGCGATAGTTCATTAATCTCAGTATGATTTAGATCTAGTTTAGCCAGACGGGATTCATAATAAATCGGTACAGTTGCCCCATCCTCTACCGCATCTTGAATATCGTAGATAGACACATAGTCACCAAAAACCGCACGTGTATCCTTGTCTTCTTGGGAAATAGGGGTGCCTGTAAAACCGATGAAAGAAGCATTTCTCAATGCATCACGCATATGTTTTGCATAACCAAACTTGTAATCTCCATTTGCATTTAGAACAGCCTTTAACCCATACTGACTACGGTGAGCTTCATCGGAAATCACAACAATATTATGGCGGCCACTTAATAAGGGATGCTCAGTTTCTTCATCAATTAATGCAAACTTCTGAACTGTAGTAAAAATAATGCCTCCAGACTCACGTTCGACTAATAATCGGCGTAATTCGTCACGACTGTTAGCTTGCAAGGGCACTTGTTTCAAGAGATCCTGTGCGTTACAAAAAGTTGCGAAAAGCTGGCTATCAAGATCGTTTCGGTCTGTTACTACAACTATTGTCGGGTTATTCATCTCTGGTTGCTGTAAAAGTTTTCCTGTGTAACAACACATTGAAATACTCTTTCCCGACCCTTGAGTATGCCAGATAACACCAGCCTTTTTGCTACCTGGAATAACTTGTTTTCCATAGGTTGCTCTTGTTTCTGCAATTACCGCTCCTTGAGGCTTTTTAGCGGCAATCACGGTTGCACATACAGCTTCACGCACAGCATGAAACTGGTGGTAACCCGCAATCTTTTTAACAAACTTTTCTCCATCTGTTTCAAATAAAACAAAGAAACGAATATAATCCAGAAATAACTCGCGATCAAAGAAACCGCGAACCATTGTTTCCAACTGCCATTCAAGTACCGGTTTATCATCCTCGTGTTTAATCGTACGCCATGTCTGAAAGCGCTCTTTATTCGCCGTTATGGACCCAACCCGTGCTGTATAGCCATCGCTTACAACCATGGCCTCATTATAAATAAAGAGATCGGGCATTTCCCCTTTGTAGGTTTGCAATTGATTAAATGCATCCCAAATATCAACATTCTCATCACTTGGACTTTTCAACTCCAGTAACGCTAATGGTATGCCGTTAATAAAACACACCACATCGGGGCGGCGCGGTTTTTTAGTTCCAATAATAGTGAACTGATTCACCACAACAAATCGGTTTTGCGAAATGCGATCAAAATCTAACAGAAATGCATGATCATGTACTAACTCGTCATCTCGCTTGAATTCAACAGGAATTCCTTCTAATAACCATCGATGAAAAATCCGATTATTTAAAACTAAATCCAGACTTGTTGGATTCTTAAGTTTTATTAACACTTGCTCATAACAGTCTGATGGCAGATGCTTGTTTATGCGAAAAAAGGCAGCCTCCAAGTCTGATTCTAACAGTACCTGGTTATAGTCTTCACGCATAGGGTTGTTTCCATCATGAGCAATGTCTGGACCATATAATATGTCCCAGTCGTTCTCTTTGAACCAATCTAGGCAGAGGCGTTCTAGATTTTCTTCGTTCATTTTAACTAACCCCCTCTGCTAATTTTTCTAATAATGCTTCGATACACTTATTGTGATCATCAGTATACCAAATTGGATAGATATTGGCCGCGTTTAATAAATCTCGTCGTGCTAAGCGCTCCTCTTCATCTTGAAGTTGAAGGAAAGCATAGTGCCTTGGAACATTTTCGCTACCTTTGCGTTGTACAATATTTGTTAGTGCCTGAATTGTTCTATCAATGGATAAACTACAGCCAAGAAATAGTAATGTTTTACTGCTAATTACTTCAATTACGTCCTCCAAGATAGATTGATTAGAATAATGATGATCGTATTCAGATTTAGTGAAAACTCGGTTGCGTGATGAATCTGCCTCACCATGAAGTTTGACAAGAACTCGCTTGTTTTCGCCTAATTCACGTGATAAATCCTTTGCATCTGCACCGAGTAGTTCTTTATCAAAATTAAGATTCGCATAATAATAGCATTTAGAAACAACTGAATCAAAGTTGGTGGTAATTACGGCATTTTTAAATAGGTAGGGCAAGCGTTGAACTGGCCCTACAATCTCTCTCTTTGTACCGAATTCGTTTTCAATCTGTTCAAGAAAAGAACCACTGGGAAGATTATCAGATAAAATTTGTGCCGCTTCCTCGTAATATCCGCTCTTAATCAATTCATCGAATTCCGCTGGCGGTATACGCGTTTCATTAAGAACTCGATACAAAAAAGCTGTCCAACTGGTATAACCACTCGGAATAGACAAACCTGCCCCGACAAAAGGTATAATTGCACTACGTCGAAAAATTTCCTGAAGTTTTCTGAATCTACCATTGTTATCATACCGAGATAAAATTTCTTCGGCATTAGTTAGGTTTTCCTCGTGCCTTTGTTGTAACCATCCGTTAAAGGCTTCTTGATAACCATCCGTATCCAAATCCCTAAGGATTACATCTCTGTAAAAAGTAGAACCCGCAATACATACTTCTCCTTCTTCATTTAAAAAATCATGGAATTGAGGTTTTAGATATTCCATAAGTCAAGACTCCTCATCAATTAGTTCAATTTCGCCAGATAAAAGCTTAGGCAGAAGGGATTCCTTTAATTGAGAGAGAGTCCTTGATTCATAAATATTATTTTCGATTTGAGAATATATAAGTTTTACATGATTAGTGTACTTCTCAATAGTTTCATGTGTTGGAACAATCACAGGTATTGGATTAAAGTTCTTCTTACTGATTTCAGCAAATGTAGTACCACTTGCTCTTTGTTTTATTTCTTCCAATTGAAATTCACACCACTGTAACACAAACTCCGGTGATAATAACTTGTGACACTTCATTGCAATAAAGCCTTGGTTTATCGCCACTGGTACTTTTGCAATGGCTAGATAACCTACTGGTGCTCGTGAGGAGATTAAAACAGTATTAGCAGGAAGTAATCCAGAACTGATTTTTTTTAAGCCCTCCTCAGTTATTTTTCTTTCTGTTTCAATAAGAACTTTCTCTCTTAGATTCGATAAATCTTTTGGTGTTGCCCAGTTAACAATTCCGCCATCCCAAAATTCATTATTTCTCGTTGATGGTGTGGCTCCCCCAACAACTGTCACTTCCTTACCAATTTCCGATACTATCCAACCATTGGGTATATTCCCCAAATCCGACTCTTGCATGGTGGAAGGGAACATAGCTGCTACCTTTGTAAGCTCTACGAAGACTTCGGGCTTTTGTTCTTTCAATTGAGCAAGACCTGCATCATCTATTCCCGAAATAGTCCTAATGGCTGCGTGTTCAGCTTCGTAGCTAGAACCTCCCTTATTCAAAACGGTCATTTTGGCTTTCACTGGTTCAAAATCAATAAACCAGCTCTTAAAGATAGCTTGAGCTAAAAGTTCAAGAGTTTGGTTAATTTGGTCATTTAGTTCTATTTTACAATCTAATTGGTTTAAAATTTTTGCTATCTTATCTTGGTGACACTTTTCAACGTCTGGAACTAACACTTTGGCCAAATCAGATCCTCTTATGCCAGCAGCACCCGCACCTTGCTCCACTATTGCATCTATCGCTACCTTCCCAAGTCTGCTAGAAAAATAATAATAGTAAAATAGTGGGTTGGATATTTCATTATTTAGTCTACATCTGATTAAATGCGATTCAAAACAAACATCCTCATCATCACCCAAAAAGATTGAGCACTGACCGGCTCCATCCCGCACTAATGATTGACGAGCAAAAAGTAAGTCTCCTATCTTAACCATTGATGTTGCTTTTTCTTTATCATTTAAAGGTACACGATCCATTTGGACATTTTTAATTCTGGAAAATCGAAATAGCTCTCCCATATTTATCATCTTATAGCCTTCACCGCGTACACTTTTGGGTTTGGTTAAACCATTCCTAATTGGAGCTTCAAATAGTGCCTCGAAGGGTCTATATTTCATACCCCAATCCCTCCATGCTCTTTCTAATCTCGATAAGTAGGTGATTACCTTCCTCGTACTGAGCTTTTAAACGCTGTGTAAGGTATGTCATTTTTTCAGCAAAAGGCTCATTATCGTCCTGCTGCTCGGCAGATCCCACATAACGTCCTGGGGTTAGGATATAGTCACGATCTTGTATATCTTTTAAAGTCGCCGAAAAACAGATGCCAGGCTGGTTATTGTACCCCTCCCCAAGTTGCCATGCATGAAAGATAGAGGTGATTTTGTCAATATCTTGTTCTTTATTAAAGTCACGTAACACGCGATCTTTCATATAACCTAAACTACGAGCATCAATAAACAGGGTTTTACCGGTCCGATCATGTTTCCCATTACGACTCTTCTTATTTTTTGTAAGAAACCAAATACAGGCTGGAATTTGTGTATTTGTAAAAAGTTGCCCTGGTAAAGCAACCATGCACTCGATTAAATCCGCTTCTATCAATGTTTTGCGTATCTCGCCTTCACTATTGGTATTTGAGCTCATTGATCCATTGGCAAGCAGAAGCGCCATAGAGCCGTTATCGTTCAGGTGGTAAAGCATGTGCTGCAGCCACGCAAAGTTTGCATTATTTTGAGGGGGAGTTCCATATTTCCAACGAGCATCGTTTTCCAGATTCGTATGCCACCAATCTCTTACATTAAACGGGGGATTAGCCATTACAAAGTCCGCCCGTAAGTCGGGATGCTGATCATCAAGAAAAGAGTCGGCGTTTTTCTTTCCAAAATTAAAATCAATGCCGCGGATTGCCATGTTCATAGCTGCTAATTTCCATGTAGTTGGGTTACTCTCTTGACCATAGACGGAAATATGTCTTTTCTGCTCTGTTGCGTTGTAATGCTTCTCCGTAGCGTGTTCCTCAATAAACTTTTGACTAGACACGAAGAAGCCGCCTGAGCCCATAGCCGGGTCGTAGACTCTACCTTTGTAAGGCTCTAACATTTCAACAATTAGACTTACAATACTTTTGGGCGTATAGTACTGTCCACCTTGTTTACCTTCTGCTAGAGCAAACTGCCCGAGGAAGTACTCGTAAACATGGCCAAGTATATCCTTGCTATTCAACTGTAGTGGTTCCCCATTATAAACCGGGTTACTAAAACTAGTATCTGAGAAGCTATTAATTAGTCCAATTAATTTTTCATTATCTATTTGATACTGGCTGATGCGATTAAGGATACCTTTAAGTTTGGTATTTATTTTTTCAATTTCATCCAAAGCATTGTCGATTAGCCATGAAATAGAACGTAATTTCACGTCCTCACCTTTCTCATTTTTCCATATTACTGAGCCGATTGGTAATGCAGCAAGGTTTTTCAATGTGCTCCAACGCGCCGCTTTTGGCACCCAAAAGATATTTTTCTCCTGGTAGTATTCAATAAGTTCTAATTCTTCATTGATTGCTTGTTGATAGTCTTCATCAGATTGGTAGTCATCTCTGGGCAAGTAATAAATATTATCATCGTCATCCTGTTGAAACAGGTCCTTTAGCTCGTTTTGTCGCTCTTCGAACGCGTCAGAGACATACTTTAGAAAAATCAACCCTAATACAATATGCTTGTAGTTGGCCGCATCGAGATTGTTACGCAGTTTGTCTGCTGCTTTCCATAGCTTATCATCGAGTTCATTTAGAAATTGCTGTTCGTTGTCGATCATGTGTTACTCTCCTTATGATTACAATTCAATTTATTTCATTATCAGACTATATAGATAAAAAGTCATATAATTATTCACTTTATAATCAAATTCGACTTAATCTGCCTCCATCCCTTCTGCAATTGCTGTAACTTGAAGGAAAGTCAGAGGATTCCTTCCTCTTCTATATCAAAAGCACTTCAAGTGGCTTTCAATAGATTATGATTGAAGATAGGGAAAGGAATGCATATAAAAGAAGGACAGAGCAGAAAAAGCATTCTACTCCGTCCTTTTCGTTTCTCAACTTACTTTTTCAATTTTAAGTAAGCATAACTGAAGCTGGTAACTATTACACCAGTAACACATCTCACTTTACATGACACATCTAAAGGAACTAACTGACTTAAGCTAGCCTGTCACATCTCATTTTCGAACCATCAATATGACACTTTCAACATGCACCGTCCACGGAAACATATCCACCGGCGTCACCTCCGCGACGCCGTACCCGCCATCGACCAGCACGCGCAAGTCGCGCGCGAGTGTCGATGCGCTGCACGACACGTACACCACGCGCCGCGGCCGCAGCTCGAGGATGGTCGCCAGCAGCGCCGGGTCGCAGCCCTTGCGCGGCGGGTCGACCACGATCACGTCAGGCCGAACGCCCTGACGTGTCCACTCCGGCAGGACGACCTCGGCGGGTCCTGCCTCGAAGTGCACGTTCGTCATGCCGTTTAACTCGGCATTCTTACGTGCATCCGAGATCGCCTCTTCGACGATCTCGACGCCGTACACCTGTCCCGCGCGCTGCGCCAGGAACAGCGAGATCGTGCCGATGCCGCAATAGGCATCGACAACCGTTTCGCCGCCTGTCAAAGCGGCGTACTCCAGTGCCTTCCCGTACAAGACTTCCGTCTGGACGGGATTCACTTGAAAGAAGGATCGGGCGGAAATGGCAAATTTCACTTCGCCGATATAGTCATAGATGACCTCGCTGCCCCACAGGGTGCGAGTCTCATCCCCAAAAATAACATTGGTCTGTCTCACATTAATGTTATGACAAATGCTCTTTACCGCAGGCAAAGCCTCGCGAATGCCAGCAATCCACTCATCCGCACGCGGAATCTCCGTACCATTGGTGACCAAAACAACCATGACCTCGCCCGTGCGGAAGCCGACTTTAACGACGACATGACGCAGCAGTCCAGTCCCCGTCTCTTCACTATAAGCGCGAATTCCTAAGCGCGAACCGATCTCTTTCACACGCGCAACGACTTCGTCGTTCGCCTCATGTTGTATCAGGCACTCTTCCATATCAATGATGCGATGGCTGCCCTGCGCATAGAATCCGCCGATGAGGCCGCCTCGCTCTTCCCCAAAAGGAACCTGAGCCTTGTTCCGATATCTCCACGGATCGTTCATCCCCAACGTAGGATGAACAACAATTCCTTCCGAGAAAGATGAGGAAGGAGAGGCACCAAGTGTCGGCTCACCCGCCACAGCCAACTTCCCAATCCGCACCAAATTATCCACGACCTGCTGCCGCTTCACCCGAAGCTGCGCCTCATAACTCAAATGCTGCAGCTGACAGCCACCACACTCATCGTAAATCACACAGTCGGGAGCAATACGATCCGCACTCTTCTCAATCAGTTCCACCAAAGTAGCGTACCCATACTGCTTTTTCAGATGCCCTACCCTAACCAATGCACGCTCACCCGGCAGCGCCCCCGCGACAAAAAGGGTAAAGCCGTTCACACGGCCCACCCCTTCGCCATCATGGCTGATCCCAATGATCTCAGCCTCGTATTGCTGTCCGATTTGCACAGGCAAGCCTGCCATCCAAGCTGGCACTTCTTTTTTCCCTTTGCTGTTACCATTCACTCTGTTACTCGCTGCCGAACTCCCCGCTCTTCCAGCGGATCCCGACCTGCCACTACCTCTATGTTTACCTGGCGCCGAGCCAGATGTACCTTTTGTTTTCATAATAACCTCACTTCATCTTTTAACCTTCCAAGTGGGAGGGTTGGGCACTTGCACTACCCTAAACCCTACTCACCCTCATCATGCCCATTTCCATGCCCCTTCAAATGAAACGGCGTGGTCAAAGCATCAAGAAATTTCTTTTTATAAATCGACTGCCCCGACTCATCCACAATCACCCGCAAATGGCTCTGCAAATTGGTCATCACACAAGGCAATGTACCGCCGAACTCTCCATCTAGGTTCAACTGAACGTAGTCCGGGGAATTAATTTCGATATGATTGGTCTGAAAATAGATCAAATTCGGATCACTCAAATGCTCGCCGCGCAGCGCCAGTGAGACGATACGGATGAATTCTGCCAGGTTGCATTTCTTCAATATAATAACATCGAACATGCCATCATTAATGTTGGCTTCTGGAGCTAATTTCTCGAATCCACCAACGGAGTTGGTGTTGCCTACAAGGAAGAGCATGACTTCTTCATGCATCTCGCGATCGCCGGCTTTGATATAGAGCTCGATTGGCTTCAGCCTAGGCAGCTTCTCGAGTCCCTTCATATAATAGGCCAACTGGCCGATCATGGTTTTGAGCTTGCTCGGGACTTCATACGTCAGCTCGGTCATCGAGCCGCCCCCAGCGATGTTGATGAAGTAGCGGTTGTTGATTTTGCCTACATCGATAGCGGTTGAATACTGTTGAATGATGAGGTCGCAGGCATACTCCAAGTTCTTGGGGATACCGAGCGCACGCGCAAAATCATTCGTCGTCCCGAGCGGCAAAATGCCGAGCGGCGGTCTGCCTTCTCTTTCGGCCATACCGTTGACGACTTCGCAAATCGTACCATCGCCACCCGCTGCGATGATTAAGTCGAACCCGCGACTCACGGCCTCGGCCGCTGCGAGTGTGGCATCTCCTTCACCGATGGTCGCGTGAGCGGAGGTCTCAAACCCGCCGCGCTCTAAGCGCTGGAGGATTTCAGGCAATCTTTTCTTCATTTCTTCCCGGCCTGAAGTCGGATTATAGATCAATCGTGCTCGTTTGACCACTCTATGTCATCCCCTGTTCATCGTATGGGAATACGGAGGCAATCTGCCCCTCCATCCATTTGGAAATTTGTGGACTCGGCAACAAAGCTCGTCCATGATACTTATAGGTTAACCCTTCCAATCTGGAAGGAATCACTTTATGTGTAAAATACCCTTCACTCAGAAAAAGTGGTGTTACAATCACCTTATACTTAGGCTTCTCGCGGGCCCACCAGGCCATCTTCTCCGCTAGTTGATCTGGCAAAAGCATAGCAATATCCGCCTCGGCGAAGCCGCCCAGCGTTCTAACCCGCTCCGCGAGCTGCGTAAGTCCGTGGCGCCACTTCTGGTGGAAGCCATCTTCCTTACTCCCATGCCCCACCAATAGCAGAATCTCTTCCTCTGGCGACTCGGAAAGCTCTGCGATTTTGCCATAAAGAATAGCTGCAATATCGGGATGATCATCAATCGGCGACGTGAAGTGAATTCGCGCGCGTATGTCTAAGAGCTCCATGTCGGTTTCGAGCACAGGCTCGGCAATAACCCCTAACGCGTAGCTGATCTCATCTATATGTGTACTCCCAGAGGACACGAATAGCGGAACGACGATAATATCGGTCACGCCTTGCTCCTCTAAGCTGTATATCCCATCTTGTATCAATTTACCCTCGACAAGCTCCAAATATGACGCATAAATGGGCATGCCATCAGGCATCCGAACCGCATTCACGGCATCCTCCACCAGCTGAACCCAACCCTCATCACGGGATCCATGGCTAATGACCAGCACACCATACAACCTCATTCCAACTTCCCCCACCCGTACGAACTAAGCCTATCTTCCTATGCTAACGAAAGTGGTCACCTATGTCAATTTGAAGCCTGCTTAAACAGAGAAAAACCCCGCATTACACGAGGTAATACAGGATTCTGCAAGTTATTATTTAACGATTCAAACGATCCAATGTCAGTACATAACCATCGTTCCCGTAATTCAGGCACCTTTTGACCCGCGAAATGGTTGCTGTTGATGCCCCTGTTTCTGCTTCGATCTGGTTATACGTACATCCTTTGCGCAGCATACGAGCTACTTCAAGGCGCTGCGACAGCGACTGAATCTCATTCACGGTACACAAGTCATCAAAAAAGACGTAACACTCTTCAATATCCTTCAACGTTAGTACAGCTTCAAAAAGCTGGTCTATGGCTTTATCATTTAATTTTTTTAATTGCATCTGCTGTCAACTCCCGGTCAAAAAGCATGTTGGCTTCATGGTTCTCTAAGCTCCTGTGTATCATTCGACACGTACTGGGTAATTCCTTCCTTTAGGATTGCAGAACGTTAAAATTTCTATGCGTTAATTGGCTAAATAGCAACAAATCCCCAGGACCCGTGACATTCGTCCATACCAAAGGTAGGCAAGTGACATATCCTGTAGGAGACAAATCTGATAAAAAGGATCGTGAATCCTAGTGACCAACCCAAGACAACAAATTATTGGTAATGGCGGAAATCGTCCTGAAGTAGAAACAAGGAGCTTAACCCTTCCCGGTGAAGGCTTCGGTCAATACCCTGGCTTAGGCGGTGGCAATCCCTTCGGTGGCGGCGGCTTTGAAGGCGGTGGCGGCTTCTTCGGCGGTCCTCCTGCTGGCGGCAATGCTGGTGGTGGATTTTTCGGCGGCGGCGGTGGCGGCAATGCAGGCGGTGGTTTATTTGGCGGTGGCGGAGGTAATGCCGGTGGTGGTGGCGGTAACTTCCTAAGCAATCTCCTTGGCGGTGGTGGTGGTGCCGCTGGAGGTTCTTCGAACCCGCTAAGCGGCTTAAATATGAAGCAAATCTCCGGCTTCGTTGAGCGGATGGGTGGTATTGACGGCATCATCGGCACAATGGGCAAGGTTCAGAAGTTCATGTCGACGTTTCAGCAAATGGCACCGATGGTGAAAACACTCCTTGGCTCTGTCGGCAAAGGAAAAGTAGCCTCTGGAGACGTAGAGGAAGTCTTCCGTCCGAAACGCAAACGCCGTAAGAAATCCGGCACAGCCAGAAGACGCAAAGGCCGCTCCACATCCGGCACGGCTAAGCGGAAGCGCAGATAGTCTCATCTATGCTAACTCATTCGTAAAAGGCTCCCCGTCTTCATAGACGGAGGAGCCTCTTTACATGTTGCTATTTTTTCAATGATCGTAAGATGATTGCTGAAGCTTCTGCACGCGTTGATATCCCTTGCGGTTTCAAGGTGCCGTCCTGGTAACCATTCAATAACCCCTTCGAGGTCAAGACAGCTACTGCCGCCTGTGCCCACTCCGAAATAGATGAAATGTCGGTGAATTCCATGCCTTCTGTGCCTTTATCATTCATATGTGCTGCCCGTACAATTATTACAGCCATTTGCTCTCGGGTAATCGTATCATCCGGACCAAATGTCGTATCCGTGTATCCTGAGATGATCCCATTGGCTGCCGCTGTAGCAATGGCATTCTTAGCCCAATGGTTCGTGGTATCGCTGAACGCTCCTCCACCCTGATCGCTGAGCTTTAAGAATTTGACAACGATAGAGACGAATT
Source organism: Paenibacillus sp. LjRoot153 (assembly GCF_964253085.1). Lineage (NCBI taxonomy): Bacteria > Bacillati > Bacillota > Bacilli > Caryophanales > Paenibacillaceae > Paenibacillus > Paenibacillus sp. LjRoot153. The sequence goes on along the minus strand of NZ_CAXUQH020000001.1, from coordinate 760,133 downwards.
CTGCTCTTGTAATACGGCCTTCCGGTTTAAAGCTGCCATCTGGATAGCCATTGATCGCTCCCTGCCCAATCAATTCACGAATGCTAGCCTCTGCCCAATGTCCTTTGATATCAGTCAGATTGGTTCCATCTGATCCAGGACTTTCAGGTACAGGCTTATCATCTTCTTTGGGAGTAGCAATGACGGCAAACTTCGTGAAGTGAGTAACGGATCCCGTCACGGTCCCTTTCACCTTATCCACCACAATGTTCTCTAGTTGCACCCACTTGCGCGTTGTTTCATTAAACCAGTATAGACTAACTGCTGATTGATCTAGATCTACTTTTGTTATCTCAAAAGGCAATGTAATTTGGATCGCTTTACTGAACTCACCAGCTGAATCTTTCTTGATCTCATAGACATCACTGACTAGCTTGGATGCTGTGTCGATCGGTAGAGATGCTGCATCTGGTAGTTTATTCACAGTTACTTTGATTGTACTCGTTACAGCGCCATTCGGAATAACAAGTTGCACTCCCTCTAGGGTCGCTGTTCCTCCATTAACAGGAATGGCAGTTTCCGTGTTATTTGGTGGAGCACCTGTACCTCCACTACCTCCATTACCGCTATCTCCGGAATCGGAGTCTCCCGGTATAGTCGTGAATTTCCAGATATCCGACTGTGTCCTGCCTCCATACACATCTTCGGCAACCGCATACCATTGGTAACTTGTATTCAGAGCAAGGCCGCGCCAGACGACAGATGCTTGCTGTCCACTTTGCACATCATCAACGCTACCGATCTTCTTATCTGTGTATACATTGACGCCGATATAGTCGGTAGCCACTCGTTTCGTTACTGGCTGCAGATTCAAGTCAATGGAGAACTCATCTTTACCAGGATGTTCGGTCGGATCATAGAAATTGTAATCATCTAAATACGGTGAATAAGTCTTCATATTGATTTTGTTATGTGCCAAGTCGAACTGCATGAGTCTAATATAGCCAAGTCCACCCTCAGGAGCTCCTTGGTAGTCAGCTAGCATTTGATAGACGTTACGGTCTGGTTGTTGGTCCCCGTCATCATCAATGGCATCGACTTTCAACTGAGCATCATGATAGTGGCCGGAAAGCGCGGCAATAACGTTCTTATTCGGTTTGATAACACGTTCGAACACTTTCTCCGCCATCGGGGCGCGGTTATTGGAAACGAGCATGAATTCGTGAAAGTTCAGAATTGCCTTCCGATTCGGAAATTGTTTCAAAACGACATTAATCCAATCAATCTCTTTATCTCCATAACCCCAACCCATGTAAATGACGATAAAATCGTTACCGTTCGAGGAAACGAGATCGTAATGTCCCCGATTGTTATCGTAGGATTCGCCGTACGTTGGCTGATCCTTGAAACGATCTTCCCCGAACCACTTCGCATAATAGCTATAATCGTTGTCTTGATGACCAACGTCATGGTTACCCGCCAGTACCCCATAAGGAATATTAGCATCTTCCAAGACTTTCATATCTTTATCCGCTTCTATCCATTGGTACTCTTGATCCGCGTTATCTACGATGTCACCGGTGTGGATAACATATTTAATCTTATTATCTTCTTTGTGATCAGCGATCCACTTGACGATCTGCTGATAGATGTGCGGGTAGCTTTTGGAATAATACTGCGTATCGGACATCCATACAAAAGAGAAATCGTAGTTGGATGACTCTACCGGCTGATTCATTTGAACGACGGCAATCTGATCCTGCACCATCACCTGAATCTTGCCTTTGTTCGCATACTCACCAGCTGTTACGACAGCCTTCAACTCAAAATCCTCTGTACCCGCGATAACCGTCTTCAGTGGACGCCAAGATTGCCCGCTTGGACTCCAAGCATACAAGGTAACTTTACGACCTTCGAGCGATTTCCCTTTCCAGTTAATTTCCACTTTATCCGAACTTTTGATAGCTGGATCTAGTGAAACCTCGAACCGTTGGTACGGGAATTTCTCATCGGAATCATCGATTAGATAATTCCCATCAAGCTTACTTACTTTCTCATAATCTTCTGGGGCAAAAGGTGTCTCTCCATCCGGCTTCTCCTGCTTAGGAGGCTCGGTATCGGAAGCGTTGCGATATCCCTTGAATTGCCCTTGGGTACTGGCATCGTATTTGAATCCGCCATAGAAGGAGACATCCAAGTCGTCATTCATTGGATCGGATACTTTCACCGTTAATACAGCATCGCTGTTCAAGACCGCCGCTCCTTGCGTTGGCGCAACTAACACAGGCTGATCCGGGATTTCATTCGGTACCTCGAAGTTGATCGTCTGATCGGAGACGTTTCCGACTTTATCCGTCGCTTTCAGGCTTAGTACATGCTTACCTCCTTGAAGCTGTGCTGATGACGTTGCAAGCGGCAATGTGATCGGTTGCTCGTCAAGCGTTGCCTCAACCTTTTCCACACCAGCGAGTAGGTCGGTTACGACCGCATCTAACGTGAATGGACCGCGGTACATTTTACCTTCTTCAATAGAAGGTTGAATGCTTGGAGCGGAGTTATCCACGATGACATGCGAGGTGACAGTACCTGCACTTGTATTGCTAACCGTAATCTGATGGTCGCCATCATTCATCGTTGGTGTGTTCCACACATAAGCCTTAGAAGCCAATTGTCCCGCTGGAATGACGAAATTAAAGTCGACAACTGGCGGCTTACCCGAAGAATCTCCCATTTTAATCACTTTGGCCGGATTGTTATATTTCGGATCATAAATAACCGTGCCATCGTCAAACACGAGACGTACATTCTTCACATCGAAATTATCTTTATTCTCAGCCGGTCGATCATCGAAAGGTGATGCTTTCGAACCCGCTCTGATGGAGAACAGATTACTGCCTTCCCTCAAACGCTCCGCTTGAATCGGCGTCGATAACGTTGTGTAGCTATTCACTGTATCTTGGAACGTATAGAGAATATCTTGCCCCTGAGTAACGGCATTTTTGAAATAGTAATTCACGCCTGTAGCTTCAAAGGCAAAGTAGGCATCATGCTCAACCGCATGAAAGGTAGAAGCTGTTAGCTCGTTTCCATCGATGGCAAGCTTCAGGTCATCCGCGCTAAGTCCTTCACCTGTCCCTTTAATCACTTTGGACCCAGCAACAATGTCACCGTCCTTGAAATTAAGGCGCAGAGCCGAATGATCTGAACCGCCATTTATGGCAATCCGCTTGGTGGCTGTTGTCGTCTCATTTTGACCATCGGAAGAAACAAAGTAGTAATCCACGTAGTCATTTCCAATCAGCTCTGGTGAGAAGATTGTGTAGTGGTATAACGTATCTGCGAAACTCTCTTTCAAATATTTTCTGCTAAACGTCGACTGCTTTTCTGTTTTATAGTAGAGCGCTACCGTTTTGATAGCTGTTTCATCTTTCATATCGCCAATCATTTCGAGATCTTTCGATTGTTCAATAACAGTCTCTTTGGTCAAATCGGTAATGACAGGCTTAATCGTATCTGGTTTCACAATAATTGTCTGATCAGGTGCTTGAACCTGCCCTACAGTTCCCGGCGTTGCCGCCAGTAGACCGGCACTGTATTTAACCATCGTTTTGCCGCCATCTTGTGGATACTTATATAGGATCCCTTTATTCGCCTTGGCATCACCAGTTACGAAATAGGCTGATGACACTTCGATTCCTGTATTCGTAGCAACCAAAATGCCCCTATTAGCGCCATTGGCCATACCATCATTGTGAATGCGCACCATATTGGTGCCTTCAACCACATGGGAATTGTAGTTGGCATTGAAGTCAGCCTCGGTCGCATTCTCGTTCCCCGCGTTGATAACCCAGAAGACAAGCGTACCCTTCGATGGAATGACCATGTCTTCTTTGTCTGCTGGCCAGATGACATCCGCGTCTGGTCCCGAATCGGTATAACGGTAGATCAATTGATAGTCTTTAAAATTAATCGGTTGATCCGTATTGTTATAAACCTCAATATACTCATACCCATCTGGTGTGCCTATATTCGTAGAATCAGGCACTATCTCCGTTACAAGAAGTGATGGTACCTTCGTATAGTCAAAATGATCGAGTGCCACATCAACCTGGTAAACGTTCGATCTCACGGTATTAAAACCATCATCCGCCTGAACATAATAGGTAAGTTGGCTCTCCGTTAACTTGGCCTTCGGAATAGCAGCTTGATACTGGTTACTGCCTGTTACGGTCATCGGGATCGAATCATAGGTCGTCTGTGCGCCCATTTGATAATACACCGCTGCGGATACCGTTTCGTCTTGCTCGGTGTTGGCAATCTGCGCTTGCAGGATGAGGTCGTTCTTCTGATCTGCTTGCGTAACTGGTGTATGGCTGACGACCGGAGGCTCCGAGAAGTTCAGCGGTATGGGTGGTACCTGTGTGGGATCGACAACCCCTGGCGTTGCAGCATTTTCCCCTACAGAATACATAACCATATTCTTTGTACCGTCTGACGGATAGCGATATAAAATACCTTTATCCGGTTTCGAAACCCCGTTTACGGCGCTTGTTTGGTAGCTTGCGATCGAGATATCGCTGCCGGATTTCTCTTGAATAAGAAGGGCTCTTGGACTCGTATTCGCCATGCCTCCACCGCCATCCACACGGAAAAGGTTCACATATTCTTGCAGATTCGTATGAAAGTTCGTATTAAAATCGGTCACCGTCAAACTGCCATTAGCCGCATTCGTTACCCATAAGGTAATGGTGGATTGGGCAGGGATTTTCATCGTGGCATAGGGGGTAGTATCATGCATTGCTGGCCAAACGGTATTCACACCACCATTGCGATAAACTAAGTTATAGTCTTTAAAATTAATCTCCTTATTCGTATTGTTATACACCTCAATAAACTCATAAGCATCGGAAGAAACCCCAGCCACATTGGTGGTATCTGGAGCAAGCTCCGTAATCAATAGCTTCGGTACTTTCGAATAGTCGACAGCGTTAACTTGTACATCATTGCCAACGGCACTAGCCATAGGTGCCAGCATGCTGAACATCATGCCAGCTACGGTGACCCCTGAAATCAATCGTTTCAAACTCTTTTTAACCAACATGTTAACGCCCTCTCTTTATAAAATGGTGCAAACTTCCTACTGCTATCTATTGGGTAAGAATGCGCTCAATGAACCAGTACAACCCGAATACGCCAACGATGCCCGAGGCATATAAGTTCCAATTGATCTTCAGCGGTACACGGCGTATCAATAAGAGTAGAGGAATCAGAACGCCTACCACGACAAGCTGTCCAATCTCCACACCTAAATTGAAAGAGAATAAGGGCAGCGCCATATGTCCAGACAAAGTCCCTCTCAGCACCTCTGCGAACCCAAAGCCGTGCACCAGTCCAAATAACATCGTGACGGCGACTCTTGCACTCTCTTTCCTCTTCCATATGTTTTCAACGGCAACATAGAGAATACTAAGCGCTATTAAGGGCTCGACGATTGCAGGTGAGAGATAAGCGATCTCTAAGGATGACAATACAAGGGTTATGCAGTGTCCCACTGTGAACGCCGTGATCAGCTTAACTACTTTCCACACCCTTTGTTCGGCTGCAAGCAGTAGTCCAAATAGAAACAGCATGTGATCTAGCCCTGACCAGATATGCTTCATCCCCATGAAAATATAAGTCTGAAGTGTACTTTGCCAGGATCCAGTAGGAATGGAAGACGTATCGTCCACTGGCTTTGCAGCTGGTGCTGTTGCAGTTGCTTTAACCGGATTCCCTGTAGCTGCTCCTGGCCCTTGAATCTGTACAATATAATTCTGGCTGCCAAGCACCTGCTCGATGGTCTGCCCTCCGACCTGAATGGTCGCATAGTTGCTATGATTGGGATCAACCCCGCTGTACCAGAAGAAATTGTACTGCATGAGATAACGTTTCACTGGAGAAGCAAATGTATAGTGAATATCGATCCCGATCATATCCATACTGGCCCGCTTCTCATGTTTGGCAGCAACAATGACACCTGTCCCAACCTTGCCATCGCCGGTAACGATGATCCCATCATCAACCAGCTTGCCGATGGCCCCCAAGGAACTAGCCAATTGCTGATCACTGATCTTGTCACCCCCATCTGCTTTGTCGGGGAAGATTTGAAGAAGATCATGTTCCAATAGAGATAGATGATACTCAATCGTATTAGAACCTATTTGGATATCGGAATAACCACTCGAAGAGAAATGAGCCCCCGCTGAGTTGGCTGCGGTTAGGGATACGATAACTAGTAAAGCTAACGTGAAGATGCTTTTTCTAATGTTCAACACATGCCTATTCCCCTCATCATTCATTTGCACATACGTATTTTGAAACTTTGTTGACGTCTCCTTTCCTTCGGCTTCGTTGATACATGCCCATCATATCCAGCCCCCCACGCCTTGCCTATACACATGATTTTCGTTCCTAAGCGATTGTTACGATTCTTCTTTTAAGCTTTTATAAAGCGGGAAATACATAAAAGTGCCCAGCTTCCAATAAAAAGCCCATACCCTTCACTCCAGATTTCATCTACAATTGAGATATATAACTCGCCGGAAGCAAGGCAGCGGAGCAATCAGAAGGAGCCTGCGACTTATGAAACTTTTCCCCATACAGAGATCCCTATTTCGAAACATCTTAGCCAGCTTTATGATCTTGATTCTCATCTTCTGTTCGTTTAATCTCTTGATTTTTTGGCTCGTCAAAAACCACCTCCGCAGCGAGATGATGGCACAAAATCGTCTTACCCTGCAGAAAGTGGCTGAGCGCTATCAATTTCAATTGGATAAAGTGCGAGAAGCTTTGTATAAGCAATTTACTGAAAAGACGGTCATTACGCTTAACAATCAAGTGATTTTAAAGAAGGATCCCGAGTCCCTTTCTACCCGTCCTATTGTGCTGGACATGCAGAGCATCGCTAGTGATTCGGAGCTTTATGTCGATAATTTGATCCTTATGTTCCGATCTACAAATCTAGCTCTAAGCAAGCTCGGTCCTGGCACAACAGTCGATTTATTCAGCAGCATCTACCAAAGCTCCCTGTATCCGCTCTCTTACTGGCAATCGCAGTTTGATCGCAGTGATAATTACGTGCTTCATCCGGGCACTTTATTTGGTAGCCCCTCACCATCAGGAGAATCAACAGGACGAATGTTAATTCCTTATTCCATTAAGCCTGCGCTGGCTGACAATATGATGATTGCTATGATCGATGGCAACCGCTTGCGTGACGCAGTTCTGAAGGAAAATCCTGATCTGAATATCACGATACTAGGGCCGAACCAAACAGTCATTTATGAGACAAATAAGGATTCCCGCCAGCTCCAAGAGCCAGTTGAGATTGAATATCAAGATGAAGACGGTTTACGTTACGTCATGAAGATGACTAGTCCTGAATTTTCATCTAGAATCCTTCGTTTGGACAATCTCATGATGATTCTGTTAGGCGTTTCTATTGTCATCGCCTTCATTGTCTCACTCTTTTTCAGCAAACGACTCCATAAACCAGTCCGACAACTGATCCAAGAAAAAGGCGAGATTCAGCAGGAGCTGCAGGATCAACAATCGGAGTTAATCAACTATCATTTCATGAATAAGTTGAAGAATATCCATCCTGACCCCGATGATTGGCAGCATATTCAAGGCACCGAGGGGACTTACACCATCGTGCTGTACGCGCTGCGGTTCCGCTCACCCGCTTTCATTCATGTCCCGATGAGCAGGGAACACATTTCGCAAACGATTCGCGAGCACATCAAACGAATGACCGATGAGCGGTTTCCCGATTCCCATACGCTGCAGATGGAACATCATCAGTTTCTAACGGTTTTCCCTGGCAATGAGCGAGAACGTATCCTTGGGATGCTCGAAGAGTTAAAGCTGGTGCTAGACGAGGATCTTCGCTATTGTCTGGTGACTGCCGCCATCAGTTCGGCGTTCGAGCATTCCCTGCAGTTCGGTCATGCCTACCGACAGGTGAATGAATTAGCTGCGCATGCCCGCTTACTGGAAGAAACGCAAATTGTCGTTGAGTATCGTTCAGATCGCGCTACCTACTTTCTTACTCTCACACAGGAGCAAGAACTGACCACAGCGCTGAAATCCGGTAAGGAGCAGGAAACGCTGGACCTCTTCCTTCCTTGGCTGGACGAGCTTGACATGAAGGAAGCGTCTGTGGATATGTTTAAGCATATGGTGCTTGCTGTAACCGATAAGGCCAAGATGGTGCTAGATCATTACAAAGTTCAACCTGACGATACGTTGCAGCTGCGGTCCATCCTGCTTCAATTAGAGGAATGCTGTACGTTGGACGAGTATAAACGAAGCTTCGCTTCTTATTTCCGTATCGTCACGCAGCTCATTCGTGAGAAGAAAGAGACGAATGATCCCATCATTGATCATGTGCTTAACGTCATTAAGGATCAGTATGCGGAGGATCTTTCACTCGATGTTCTGGCTGATCAACTAACGCTAAGCAGTTCCTACCTCTCGACGTATATCAAAGAGAAAACCGGAGCCAATTTCATGGAACATTTACATGATCGACGCGTGGGTTACGCGCAAGAGCTACTGGTCCATACCGACTCCAACATTCAAGACATTGGCATTCAAGTTGGCTACCGTAACATCTCTTCGTTTAATCGCATGTTCAAGAACCGCACAGGCTCTTCGCCTGGCGAGTACCGTAGAACACATCTGCTGGACAAAAGAGCATGAGAAAGAACCTGAGGCTCTGCCTCAGGTTCTTTTGTGTAGCGTATACTGTTGGACGAGCGGGATTGGATGCTCTAAGTCGATTTTTTCGACTTAGGGGACTCCAATGTGCCGGATCCGTTGCTGTAAGTCGATTTTTTCGACTTACAGCACTCCACTCCAATGGAGCCGGTTCTCACCCGGCTTCCATTACTTCATTTCAACGTCTTATTATACTCATCGATTTTGGCGTTAATTGCTAGGGCTGCTGCATCGAGTGCTTCCTGCGGTTTTTTCTCTCCGCTTAGCGCTTGCCCGATGGCATTCTCCGTCAGCTTTCTCGCTTCTGGATAAACCCCCAGAACACCGCCTTGTGTCGCTTTATTCTGCTTGGCAGCGGTATGCTGATCAATGGCTGTCTTGAACTGTGGGTACTGTTTCATATTGTCTTGTACGATCGGCAGCTCATACGCCTTCTCTGTAATGGGGAAATAGCCTGTGTTGACATGGAAGAACGCCTGCTGCTCAGGCTCAGACAAATACTTCATGAATGCCCATGCCGCCTGCTGCTCCGCATCCGATTTGCTGTTCAGGATCCAGTTGCTTGCCCCACTTACCACCACACCGCCAACTCCCTCGGCTGGCTTGGGGAAGAAGCCCGTTCCAACTTCGAACTTGCCAGCAACGGAATCGAGGATATCTCGCAGTCCTGCCGTTGTATCGAAGATCATAGCGACCTTCCCTTCGGCGAACATTTTCTTGGATTCATCGCTCTTACCCGCCGAGTGAATGGCCGCCTTGCTGTCAATTAACCCCTTCCACCAAGTAAGCGCCTTGACGCCCGCTTCACCATTCAACTGCCACTCCGTTGCTATGCCATCGCGCCCATTGCCCAAGTTCACCAACTCAGCGCCCTGATTGGCAATAAGCTGTTCCATGTACCAGCTGTGCGTGCCGAAGTAGGCGCCGACCACACCTTCTCTTGTTACCTTTTTCGCCACTTGGGTAAGGTCTGTATAGAGAACTGGCGGTTTATCTGGGTTTAATCCCGCAGCTTTGAACAGATCTTTGTTGTAATACAGAATCGGGTTAGATGTGTTAAAAGGCATCGAATACAACGTATTCGCAACCCGATAATAATTAAGTACGGCTTCGTCCATTTGGGACATATCATACTTGTCCTGATCTACGAAGTTCTGAATCGGCGTGATCGCCTTAGAATCGATCATATATCGCGTTCCGATATCGTACACCTGCATCATGGTTGGTCCCAAATTGGAACCAATGGACGCTTTCAACTTGGTCAAACTATCGAAGTAGGAGCCCTGAAAGACAGCCTCCACCTTAATATCCTTATGTGCAGCATTGAAGCTTGTTACGAGCCTGTCCACCACTTGACCGTTCTCGCCGCTCATGGAGTGCCACCAGACTACTTTCTTAACGCCATTAATGAATGGATCAACTTCAGCAGCTTCAGCGGCATTCCCTGCCTCCGTGCCTTTCAGCACATCTTCTTGCCCCCATACCGAATAAACGCCCAATAGGCCGAACAGCAGCACAATGATGATGAAATAAGCGGGTATCGAAATTTTACGTTGTAATGTCTTCATCTTATCCCTCCTATGACTTGTAATCATAGGATCTCAATGTTTGCCTGTGATTAAGGCAATGTAAAGGGATTGTTAAACATGACTATTCCACCTTCAAGTTCGTCCCCTCTGGCACGATCTGCACCCACGTGTTGCCCGGCAGCAGCGGCACTTCCTTGCCATCGCTGGCGTAGGCGCGGAGCATGCCGTTCTTGCGTTCCCACGTGATCGCCTGGGACATGCCCTCTTGGAAGATCACGCCCTTGTTCGGCCCGAACACATCGACAATCCGGCGTCCCTCTTTGTCGATGATCTGATGCTTGCTCTCCAGGACAAACAGGTTCTTGGTCTGCAGCTGCTTGCCGGTTTCCTTATCGAGATGCGGCTTCCCTTCCATCGAGCGCATGTAGACACCCTTGGCAGCATCGTAATCATACGAAGCGAAATACCCCATGAGATAGGGGATTTGAATATAATGAACGGCTGCGCCCGTGAGTTTGCTTTGTCCTGCCTTGGCGAACGTCAGCAAAGGCCCGTTCCACTCGGTGCGGAACTTGCGCGCCTCGGCACCTTTTTTCATTTTATCCACAGAGGTATATAGATTGTGCGGTGCCTTACGGTCGGTGGAGCGCCAATAGTAGGCGCCATCGCCATATACTTCATCGAGATGGGCCAGATTGCGGCCTGCCATCATATCCATTGCATCCTGGCTCCAGCCAGCATGTACAATAATCGCATCCAGCGCATCGCCGATCTCCACAAAATAAGGACGAATGCTGCGCACGGGGCCGATCGCTTCAGCAGGTTGGCTCTGGAACACCGAGACGAATCTAGTAATCTCGCCCTCGGCAAGGATTTCATAGACGATATCGGCCTGATCGAGGCCGGTTTGGGGCCGGGCTTGCGGCGCATTTTCGACCATGACCATATAGGGACGGGTCTTCACCTCGTGATCGGTTGGCAAACCAGTTAACGGGAATTTGTAAGGGAGCTGCGTTTCCACCGTTGTAGTAGGCTGCGTCGCAGGCGTTGGGCTGACCGTAGTCGTCACGGGGACGGTTTCCGGGGTGGCCGTTGATATCACAGGAGTTGCATCACTACAACCAGCAAAGGTCAGGACAGAGCATCCAAGTATGAGCCATGTGCTCAGAGTTCTTTTACGGATTAACGGCAGTGTTTTCAAAGGGGCTGCACCTCTTCTTCTCGTGGACTATCGATCTCTGAGAAGTATATGCTAGATAGTTAGCGAATAGAAGCTAGCAGAGTCACTCGAGTTCGTCTATATGTAAAATTAACCACCAAGCAAAAAACTGAACCTACGCTTTCGCGTGGTCCAGTTTCCCTTTGTTACATTTGAAAATTTACCGCCGAGTTGGATGAGGTGTTCGTTGTTGTTTCCTTATACACGCCACCATAGGACAGGCCGAACGTATAGACGCCAGGCAGTAGTTCCTTATGAATCTCGCCGCCAACCGTACTACCGAAGGTCCGCCAACTCCCTGCATAATAACTAACGGCACCGCCATCAAGCGGATTACCCAGACTATCTTTTAACTGAACATTCACGTTAACCGTCTGGAAGACGACCACAGGGTTCGTTCCGATATTTTGCACCTTTTCCTTGATCGTTCCCTCATAATTCATGGAAAAGGTATAAGAGCCCGGCAGCAACTCCTTGTGAATTTCCCCGCCAGATATATCCCCGAAGATCCGCCAACTCCCTGCGTAATAGCTCGCCGCACCATTGGTAAGCGGGTTACCGAGACTATCCTTCAACTGCACGTTCACGTTGACCGTCTGGAAGACGACCACAGGGTCCGTTCCGATATTTTGCACCTTTTCCTTGATCGTTCCCTCATAATTCATAGAAAAGGTATAAGAGCCCGGCAGCAATTCCTTTCGAATTTCCCCGCCAGATATATCCCCGAAAGTCCGCCAACTTCCTGCGTAATAACTCGCCGCCCCACTGGTAAGCGGATTGCCGAGACTATCCTTCAACTGCACCTTCACATTAACAGTCTGGAAGACGACCACGGGGTCCGTTCCTGTGTTTTGGACTTTCTCCGTATACGTGCCTTCGTAGGTCATCGCAAACGTATATGCTTTATCCGGCAAGGACTTGGTTACGGTTCCGGAAGTATTCGTTACGCCGAAATCTTTCCATCCGCCGTCATAGTAGGATACGATGCCACCACTGATAGCATTTTCGCTGCTGTCTTTAAATTGTACGGTTACCGCATCAGCCTCTGCCTCTGGGGCAGGATCCTGCAATAGGATTTTACCGTATTGACTTACGTTTTTCGCTCCGCCAATACCACTGGCCCACTCCAAATATCCGAGCCGACCGTTGCCATTGTTATTATTGACAAGCAGCGATACAAAGATAGGTTTCGTCGTATCTGGCATGTAGGGATATAGTTCTGACCAAGCGAGATGAACCTTATATATTTTCTTTCCGCTTTGGGAACTGTCGACGAGCATGCTTCCGTTTTGAACGAACTGACCAGCAGGCGTCCAGTTGGATGGCAAATCTCCTCCAATATACGGAACAGTGCCCTTATAGATGACTGGACCGTTAGCGGTCAGTGCGGCCTGGAACTCCACTTGTGCTCCGACCATGCCCATTCCTGATGTATCAATACCAAATTGAATACTGTCACCTATATAATAATTACCTTTGGACTCGTTTTGCACGAAGCTGGTGTCGGATACGTCTATGACGAGATCGAGTCCGTCAGTCGCCGCGCCCACCGCAGCTCGAGCCACAAACCCTGCAGGCTGCTCGGAGGTCAAGCTCTTGAACTCCCAATTGTCGCTAATCCAATGGATATCCGTGCTCAAAGCTCCTGTGGTACGGTCAAACAAATTGCTCTTACTCCCTGCAGCGATGGGAATATTGGTGTTTTGTACGGCTTTTTCATAGTCGGACAATAGGACATCTTGCGTTGAAGTCAATCCAGCAAGATAAGCGGCATTTACATCGCTGATGTAATACATTTTGTTCGGTTTCACTTGCAACGTAGGGGCTGCTGCCTCTGTACCACCCGTCCAATCCCGAACTACTGTGTTACTTGTAAAGGCACTGGCAAGTGCTGAAGCGACTGGCCCTGCATTCGCATCCTCGGACCAAACGACGAGAATCGGTGATCCGTCACTTTCGAAATAAACAGCTTTCTGATTTCCGCTTAGCGAATATTCGCCTTTGTAGACAATATGATTCCCCAGTGTCTCGATAAATCGATGCATGACCACAGAACCGAGTCTCGGCTCAAGCTGCGGTTTCTTGCGAAACAATCCAGAGGATTCCGTAAACCAGCCTTCGGCATTGGCGAATGGAATGGCTTCGATCTCCGTATTATTGATCATGTCAAAATAAGCGATTTGCTCGACCCCATTCTTCATCTGATACATATAGTCGTACAACATCTTTCTCGCAATCACGGGCTCCGTTTGGATAAATGGTGATTCCGAAGCGTTCACGAGACCCGCATGGCTCTCAGAACTCACCCACGGCTTTGACGGGACATTGTACATTTGATCATAGGCTTGATACTCTTTGGGATCGGGTAACTTCCCATGAAGCGCCAACTTATCATAATAATTCGCTCCGCCAAGACGCAGCAGCTCATTATAAAATGGCAAATATCGATGGCCACCCATGCCGCCAATCCAAATTTCTGAATTCGGCTGTACGCTTTTAATCGTCTCATACCCGGTACGTAACAATTCCACGAACTTCTCCGGTGTATCATGCCAGAAAATGCTTCCGCCTTTCAAATGAGGTTCATTCCATATTTCCCATGTGGTAATTCGATCACCATACCGCGCCACAAGCGCCTGCAGGAAATTAGCGAAATCATTCATGTCGGTTGGGGCATAGGCAGCATAACCAGGAACGCCGATATATATGGTTGTATCTTCCGGGTGCGAAGACGCCCATTGCGGTGTAAACATAATGTTGCCGATGATGTCCATGCCATAGCTTTGCAATTTATTGACGTGCTCATCAAGTCCTGCCCAATTAAACACACCGCGACTAGGCTCAAGCGCCATGCTTGTATCCCCGAATTGTCCTCCCCATGGGAGGGTATGAATTCTCGCAAAATCAAAGCCTACCAAATCTGCGAGTTCTATCGCTCTTATATCAGTAAAACCATTACTAAATCCAAACAGCGGATTACGATCCACTTTGCTTATGGATTGATTTTCTACGACAGCTACAGATGTTCGATTACGTACAAATTCTGCCGCTGTTCTCTTAGGACTGGACAAGATCCGGTACGATTGTTGCAATGGAAGCATTCCTGTAACCCCTTGTTTCGTATAGTCAAAAGCGATTTCATAGTAACCTTCGTGACTAGGTGTCCAACTCCAACCCGTTGTTAGTAACGTTGACCGATCTACGGTTACTTGCCCAACCACCTGACTATCCGTATCATAAACCGTCCCCGTCAACGTTTGCACGGAAATGGGCAGTTGATCTTGAATGGCCTTGAATACCACATTTTGGCCGATCTTCCACCAGTTTGCGAAGGCGTCTGCCTTCAGCGGGAAATATTCAACGGACTGCATACTGGCGTCGTCGTAATAAATCGTTCCCATATTCGGGACGTTCGGTAATTTCGTTGTCGCTACATTCAACTGAATTTGATTCGTTCCTATCGGAAACTGACTATTATCTACCGTAAATGAAATATCCGTCCATACCGTGCTGCTCAAAGTTGGCGTGTTAGCCGCAGCCGTGCCGAGGAAGGCACCATCCTTGAAGTAGCTAATAAACACCCAAGCGCCATTGCCTGCGGAATCAGCCGATTTCTTGGCTTTTACCGAAGTCTTAATGGTTTGCATACTGTTATCAATGGGAATGATTTTGGAAGAAAACCCTGCGGCTCCAATACTTGTTGAGTTAATATACACCGCGTTCGTGCCACTATTGATCGTCGCTGTTGTAATGCCCATATCAACGCCAGTTGCCCCGCTCCAGAACGAAGAGCTCCAACTGACGGGAACAAGTTTCGTTCCGCTTAACTTCGTTTCCTCAAAACCAGGATTCGCTACATCATAATAGCTCGACGTAAGCACATTGACAGCATTGCTCGCAGACGATGCATTACCCGAACCATCTCTCGCTTTCACGGTAAACGTATATCCGCTATACGCTTCAAGACCTGTTACCGTATATGTCACCCCGGTGACGATCGCTACTTGCTTCGTTCCATCGAAGATCTCGTAGCCAGTTACGCCCCCATTGTCGGTTGACGGATCCCAGGTTAGTTTGACGCTTTTCATCTTAATGTCGGATGCTGCTAAGTTGGTTGGTGCTGTCGGTGCCTGTGTATCGTTGGTCACATAAGCCTGGCTTGCTGGGGATACATTCCCCGCCGCATCGACGGCTTTCACGGTAAACGTGTAACTATTAGCTGCGATCAGGCCACTTGCTGTAAAGGTTAAATCTGTTACAGTCCCTACCAATACCGTGTCTTTATAAACATTGTATCCGGTCACCCCGATATTATCGGTCGAGGCATTCCAAGCCAAATCAACACTTCCTGCCGTCTGACCTACGGCGTGGAGATTCGTTGGCGCGCTTGGCGCCACAGTATCCGGAATCAATTCGATCGTAGCGTCATCATAAAACAGCGTTCCTTGCTGGCTAACACTGCCCCCACGGAGGGTCGCCAGATTCAACTGCAAGTTATTCGTGCCTGCCGGCAGGTTAGCTGTATTAACAGTGACCGAAATCTCTCTCCATTCACTGCTGCTCAGCGCAACACTTGGCGCAACCACAGTGCCGAGAAAGGAACCATTCTTCGCATAACTGAAGAAAACCCACGCATCATTACCGGCATAATCAGCCGACTTCTTTACCTTCACAGTCGCTTTGATTTGCATGTTATTGTCAATCGTCATCGTCTTGGAAACCCAACCTGCGGCTCCTGCATCCACTGCGCTAATATATAGGGCATTGGTTCCGCTATTGGCCTCAATCGTCGTGACCCCCGTATCAACCGGTGTCGTTCGCGTCCATAAGGCAGAATTCCAATTGACCGGAACAAGCTTGGTTCCACTAAGCGTCGTGATCTCAAACCCAGGATTGGCGATGCTCAATACATTTGGCGTGGTCAGACTTACAGCATTGCTTGCCGCAGATAGATTGCCCGTTGCATCTTTCGCTTTTACAGTAAAAGTATAATTGGTACCCGCATTGAGAGCGCTTACGGAATAAGTTAACCCTGTCGTGGATCCAATCAGCGTTGTACCGTTGTAGACATCGTACCCTTGGACACCTACGTTATCCGTTGAGGCTTTCCAGGTAAGGGTAACACTCGTCGCCGTTTGTCCAGACATGGCAAGATTAGTCGGAGCTGTTGGCGCCTCTGTATCCAGCAGTTCCATCGTTACATCGTCATAATAGAGTGTCCCGGCGTTGCTTCCGCTGCCTGCTTTCGATGTCGCTAAGTTCAACCAGAGCATATTCGTTCCCGCAGGAAACTGACTGCTGTTGACCGTCAACGTGATCTCTGTCCATTCTGTACTGCTTACGGTGGTCATATTGGATGAGCTTATTCCTAGGAAAGTACCACTATTTCCATAACTGATGAATACCCACGGGTTATTGCCGGCATAATCTCCCGACTTCTTCACTTTCACCGTAGTTTTGATGGTTTGAGCGCTGCCGTCAACCGGAATTGCTTTGGAAACCCAGCCAGCTGCTCCCGCATCTGTTGCACTAATATAAAGTGATTTCGTCCCGCTGCTGTACACGGCTGTCGTTACGCTAGTATCCACAGGCGTCGTTCTGCTCCATAGAGCTGTCGTCCAATTCGTTGGTATCAGCTTCGTCTGACTCACCGTTGTTTCTTCGAACCCGGGATTAAGCACATTAATAAAACTTGCTGCCTGAACGTGCGTTGACATCGTTGGAAACAGTGCAACCAACATGGTGCAAAGTAACAACCATATAACGGTTTTCCTCATAAATAAATCCTCCTCGATTTCAATTCGCCTATCCACTGCTCTTCCCGTTACTCACTTCCCTTTATGGATGGATTACATGGATAAATATAGGACGAATCCGGTGGTCAAAGATACGAGACGATTTATACATCGTTATCCGATTTTATCTATTTTGACAAAAAAATAGCCGACAACGAGATAATCGTTGCCAGCTTTACCAACTGTACCCTTTTAAAGCCCCACCGCTGCTTAGCTGCATCAGACTACTAGCTTATATACTCCTATCCAGACAGTTGATAAGACGTTTTTCCACATCTTGAGCAATCTCCAACAGCTGGTCATAAGCATCCATTTCAACCATCCCGATCAAGTTCGTTGGCCGAGGCATTCCGATTTTAGTTGTACCCTTTTCCACATATACAGCAATTTTACAAGGCAAAAAGTAACCCGCTACTGCATGTTCGCTTAATACGCGTTTTGCTTCGAAAGGATTGCAAACCTCCAAAATAATATATGGCTCATCAAACTCGAGGCCTTTCTCTTGGAGCTTTTCTTGGATGTTAAATTTCCACAGTATACCGAAATGCTCTTTATATAAATTGGTTGTCAACGCCTCGATCACTTCATCCACGGACTTATCCGTTTCAATGGTATAATGGAACATCTCCTTCATCCTCCTTGTTTAGCCTAGTATTCTAACCCATATGTACTAGGGTATCCAAAGAGTAGAAAAAAAACAGGGGTCTCTATTTGCTTAAAATATCCATCCATATTTTAACCGTTGTTGCCACAATGAGTGCAGCCAAAATCCATTGAAGCAGCTTGGCGTTCAATTTCTTGCTGATTTTAGCTCCAATTGGAGCTGCGATGATACTTGCAATAACCATAACAACCGACGGAACAAGAAGTATATGTCCTCCCGCTACTTTTCCGGCAGTTGAGCCTATCGAAGAGATAAATGTAATGGCTAGGGAAGAAGCAATAGCTACACGTGTCGGAATTTTCAGAATGACCAGCATGACAGGTACGGTAATAAACGCGCCAGCCGCTCCAACAATACCCGAAACAACTCCGATAATAGCCGCGAAGACCGCCGCAACCGGTTTATTAAACTTCACCTTGTCAAAGTCCATGTCTTCCTGTCCTTTTTTGGGAAGAAACATCATAATCGCTGCGATCAGAGCCAGAACTGCATAGGTGATGTTAATGAAGGAGTCGGATAGAAACTTGGAACCATACCCCCCGAGAAAGCTGCCAATAACGATGGTTCCCCCCATGATGAATACAAGGGATTTATTGATATACCCTCCTTTTCGAAAGGCTAACATGCCTGAAAGTGTCGCGAAAAAGACTTGGACCGCACTAATTGCCGATACTTCATGGGCCGTAAATGCTGCAAAACCCATGGCTGGCGGAATATACAAGAGCATCGGATACTTGATGATGGAACCTCCAATTCCAACCATACCAGAGATTAGGGATCCAATAAAACCAATACCGAACAATAGAATAATCCACCCATAATCCATAGCTTTCTCCTCCTATCTGTGATCTCCATCCTGCATGAGATCATGAATCATTTTTGTAAGTTCATTTTTGGGCTGCAATCCAATCATCATGGCTGCCATCTTGCCATCTTTAAAAAGCTTCATTGTCGGAATACTCATGATATGCTGCTCGCTTGCGGTCATTGGATTATCATCCACATTTACTTTTACAATCACCGCACGATCATGTAATTCCTCGCTCAATTCCTGCAGCATGGGGGCGACTAGTCGGCAGGGTCCACACCAATCTGCGTAAAAATCGACAAGTACAGGAACTTTAGACTTCATAACGATCTCTTCAAAATCACGATCCGAGACTTGAATTAATGCCATTTACAAGACCTCCTTGTGTCTTCTATGCTCCAATTGCCATTACGTTTACGTGTATGGGTATTTAATGATCAAAAAATTATTTGGTTAATTTCCCTCTCCAAGACATGATGCCACCTTGCAAGTGTGCTAGATCTCGGAAACCATGCTTGTGTAGAATTCGAGCCCCTTGTTTGCTTCTCATTCCGCTGCGACAATACAAAAATACACTTTTATCTATGGGGATCTCCCCGAGTCGTTGTTTCATTTGAGATAAGGGAATATTTTTCGCTCCCGCAATATATCCTTGTTTTACTTCACTAGGTTCACGGACATCAATTAATACTCCGTTAAGGTTTAGCTTCAATTCATCTTGAAATTGAACGGACGTTAAATTCCTAAGTCCCTTGATTCCAGCGAGTCGGGTATACACAAACCAGACGAGAAGAATCCCTATCACGATATTAATGATGGCATTAGTAGACATATTTAAAACCTCATTTCTAAGTTCTTATCTTTTACTCTTAAATAAATAAATTCACTTTGGCATCTGCCGCGTCACCTAAATAAGCTGCTACCCCTGCATACTCAATACCATCAAGAAGTTCTTCCTTTTGCAAACCAAGCAGATCCATTGTCATTGTACAAGCCACTAGCTTAACACCTTGCTCTTGTGCTAATTCAATGAGCTGCGGCAATGTCAGCGCATTATGCTTTTTCATCACATGCTTAATCATCTTGGGACCTAGCCCTCCGAAATTCATTTTGGATAACCCTAACTTGTTCGCACCACGCGGCATCATTTTTCCGAACATGGATTCCAACCATCCTTTTTTGATCAGAACGGATTCATCCTTACGCAGCGCATTAAGTCCCCAAAAGGTAAAGAACATCGTAACTTCGTGGTCATAAGCAGCTGCACCGTTGGCAATAATAAATGCAGCAATAGCCTTGTCCAATTCACCGCTAAAAAGTACAATCGTTGATTTTTCCTTATTTTCTATCATTAAAATCATCCCCCTTTTATTCATGCATACCCATACGGGTATTTAATAAGGCAAAAAAAATTCTGCTTTCTCCTATTAAGGACTTTAAGAGGGCTACCACAGCATGAAGTGATAGCCCTCTTCAACTTTCCTTACCCCTTCTTAACAATAAAGGTGAATACACCGTTGTCTTCTTTGGATTCAAGGAGTTCATGCTTCGTTTGGTTTACCCACGCTTGAAAGTCCTTCATAGAACCTTTATCGGTTGTTTGAAGCTCCATAATCTGTCCAGATTCCAGAGAATCCATCCCTTTTTTTGCTTTAACAATCGGCATTGGACAAGCAAGTCCTTTTGCATCTACAACTAAGTTTGTCATTATGATAATCTCTCCTTATTATTTAAAATGTAAGTGCTAATTTCTCTTAGAAGTTCAAGCTCACTTGTGCATCAAAAGCAAAGTCTAGGAATGTCGCGGCGCCCCCAAGTTCAATGCCTTCGATGAAATGTTCTTTATCCAGACCCATGACGTCGATTGTCATCTGACAACCGATCAGACGTACCCCAGATTCTTTGGCGATATCCATAAGCTCTTTCACGGATGGCACATTTGCTTTCTTAAAGCCTTCTACCATTCCTTCATTACCTGGCTTCAGCTGCAGCATGTGTTCCGACTCCTTATGAATAATGGACAAGCCTTCGAAAGTAAAGAAAATGGCTACCTCCGCATCCAATGCTGCCGCCGCTGTTGCGATGTT
Organism: Paenibacillus sp. LjRoot153; assembly: GCF_964253085.1. NCBI lineage: Bacteria > Bacillati > Bacillota > Bacilli > Caryophanales > Paenibacillaceae > Paenibacillus > Paenibacillus sp. LjRoot153. The sequence goes on along the minus strand of NZ_CAXUQH020000001.1, from coordinate 739,292 downwards.
CAATACTTTATAGGCTGTCTCCAGACCACCTGATGATGCAATAAGAGCTACTTTTTTAGTTGTCATGTTAATTCGTCTCCTTTTTATAATTAATCTTGTTCTTGATCATAGATCCATTCCGTCATGCCAGGCGTTACGTTCTTAACATGATGAAACCCCTTGTCGGATAGGATTTGACAAGCCATATCACTTCGAGTTCCAGTACGGCATACTATATAATAGGCTTTGCTAGGATCAAGCTCCGTTATTTTTTCTTCCAATTGACCTAGAGGGATTGAGATGGCACCCGGAATGCGCCCAAATGCATATTCAGCGGGTTCTCGAACATCGATAATATGGATTGTCTCTCCTGAAACAAGTTTGGTTTGAACCTCTTCATTTGTAGCTATATGGGGATATTTTTTTTCAGCCTTCGTATCCGCCGACTCGGCTTTGCGAATAAAGTGGTGAAACACGCCGTTTTCTTCTTTTAAGCCTAGGTACTGATGCCCTGTACGGCTGGACCAACTCTTCAGGTCGGCTACCGAGCCTTTATCTGTTGCACGTATTTCCAATACTTCACCTGCATTCATTTCATCCATCGCCTTTTTGGTGCGAACGACTGGCAGCGGACACGCAAGACCTTCACATTCGATTACTCGATTCACTTGCAGTGTTGACATGAACATTACCTCCATATATTTAAAATACTTATTTACCGTAAGTTATTTCCCCAGTCCATTTCGACATGCCGCCTGGCATATTAAGCACGTTATAACCCACCGAAGAGAGGAAATCACATGCTTGCCCGCTGCGGTTACCGCTGCGACAGACGACGATCGTTTCTTGCTTTGGATCCATTTCGTTGAGCGCTCTTGCAATTTGCCCTAACGGAATATGTTTGGCACCTGGAATGTGACCAGACTCCCACTCATCCTGTTCCCGCACATCCAGAATAACGATATTTTCTTTTCTGTTGATTCTTCCCATAACCTCTTCCGGCATTTGCTCTTTATACATCGTTGTTGCCTCCTGTCTATGAAGTAAGTAGTGATTTAAGCATCATGAACTGCGCAACGATTAGGTCCAATCTCCATTTCTCGCTGTTCCTCGTCTGTTGGCGTTAACTTCCCCATATTTGTCTGACGTATTTCTTGGTATGCATTCGGCTGTGGTGGTAAATTCTCAGTAACGGTACGACGGAAGGCCGTTTCCTCTCCAATATTCAACCCTGGATTTTCCTTATATAAATCTCCAAGGCGGGCAGAGACTTGACCTCCTTCTCCCAGCTCCGTAAACTTGCCAAAATGGGCAGGAAGCACGATTAAGTCATGGGACAATTGCTTATAACGCTCATACAACGTTGTTCTAAGGTCTGTTACCCAATCCTCTGCTTTACCCGCGAGATCAGGACGACCAATTGATTTAACGAATAAAATGTCTCCAGAAAGCAAGAATTGATTGTCAACGATTAACGAGGTGCTTCCGATCGTATGTCCAGGCGAATAAATAGGTTGTATCTGAATTTCGGTATCCCCAACTACAATACGGTTTCCTTCCTCAAGCTTCGCGTAGTTAAACACGACTTCTTCTGCATCTTTTGGCGGCAACCAATACGTGCCTCCTGTTTTTTCAGCTAATTGCCGTCCACCGGAGATGTGATCAGCGTGAAGATGCGTATCAATCGTATGTTTAATGGTTACATTTTTATCTTGGGCAAAGTTCTCAAAAACTTCTGTCATTCGGACGCCATCAATGATGGCCGCTTCACCGTTCGAGATCACCATGTATGACAAGCAGCCTTTACCTATGCGGATAAATTGAAATATTTCTCCACCATCTTGCAAATCACCAACTTTTACGGGCTCTAGATGCTCACTCCAGGATTTCATGCCTCCTACTAAGTAAGAAACATGTTGTTTCCCTTGTTCGATCAATTGTTCCCCAACAAATTTCGAAGAGCCTTCTTTGGCACACACGACCAAAATTTCTTTATCATCTGGAAGTTGATCTACAACAGTTTCTACCCCATCGATCAAATCAAAATAGGGTGTGTTTAGGATATGAACATGATGACCTTCGATTTTCCAATCCTTAAAGTCGCTTTCGTTACGTACGTCTAAGATGAAAATCGGTTCGTTATTTAATACCTTTTTCGCTAATACAGCGGCGCTCATTCCTTGCAATTGAACTCCATTTACCATTGTTTATTTCCTCCCTAGAATAAGATTGAAATCCAAAGCCCACTTTCATATACCCCATGGGGTATTATTTCGAGCAAAAAAAAATGACTATTACTCATGTATTAGAATATTACTTCATGATACTCACCTAAGATATATACGTATACCCGTTGGGGTATATGTATACTATAATAAAACTTTTGCTTTTCGTCAACCCCCTCTATACCAATCCCCAAACTATTGAACCCCTTTAGGCTTTCACACATATGCTGAGCTAAAAGCCTAGTCTTGGAGGAGCATTTATGTATTGGACATATCCGTATGATTATCGCAACACCTTTCAACCTGTGTGGAACGTAGGATATCAGCAAGCCCTAGAATTAATCAAAGCCGCGGTGCAAGATGAGCGGAACGATGAATTATTCTATGATCAACTGATCAAGCTCGCACCTACCCCTGAACAAGCCGCAATCATTACATCCATACGTGATGATGAACGCAGTCATAACGCCATGTTTCGCAGCATGTATCGGGAGTTGACCGGTCATGATGTCTATGGGGTTAGCAATGAGCAGTACCAGCCTGTACGCACGTATTCAGAAGGCATTCAAAAGGCCCTTCAAGGCGAACTATCAGCGGTAGAGAAATATCGTAAAATCTGGTTCGGGCTCCCTTATGGCATCTATAAGGATACAGTCTTTGGTATTATCCTTGATGAGCTCAAGCATGCAAGTAAATATAATTATTTGTTTACTTTGAATCGGTAGAACAAGCATAGTTCAAGTATGCAGAAGCCATATTAAGATCAGTACTGCATACCTTGAATGAAAGAAGGCGAGACCATGTTGGCCATGTTAGGGAAGTTGCTCTTAAAACTTTTGATAAATGGCATCATCATAGTTCCCATCTTGATGTACCTTACAGATGCTACATTTATGGGGGCACTTTCTGCTACGTATACGTTTTCCCTCCTTACCTACGTCGTTGTTGATCAACTGTTTTTAAGACTTACGAATAACATGGCTGCTGTACTGGCCGATATGTTATTAACTTATGCCTACTTCTGGCTCGTGGAAAGGCACTTCTACGATTGGTCCCTAACTTTTACGGATATGACGATCGTAGCTCTTGCTTATGGTGTGATGGAGTTCTTCCTCCATGCTTATTTTCAAAAGGACAAAGGTCGAATCGGTCGGCATAGCTTCCATGAATAATCATGGCGCGCAAAAAAAGTCATTGGCCGGAGGGCTAATGACTTTTTTACTTATTGCGTTTGCTTACCATTCCAGGACATGATACCGCCCTTCAGATGAGACAACTCGTTAAAACCATGCTTCCGTAGGAGCTTCGCGGCTTGCTTGCTTCTCATGCCACTTCGGCAGTAAAGATAGACTGGTCGATCCTTAGGAATCTCGGCCAATCTTCTCCCCATAGTCGACAAAGGGATATTAACCGCTCCCGGGATATATCCTTGCTTCACTTCACCAGGCTCACGCACATCGATCAGTACATGCTTATGGTTGTCCTTTGTTAAAGCCTCTTGAAATTGTTCGGACGACAGATTGTGCAGCCCTTTGACCCCTGCAAAACGTGAGTAGAAGAACCAAACAATAAAACCTAGCGCAACGAGATTGAAAATCATATTACTATCCATGACCTGCCTCTTTTCTTAAACACATTAACGGCTTTTAACTAACAATTCTACAGCCTGCTTGACCAGCTTACTTGTGTCTCTACCCGCTTCTTTTTCCTCCATAATGCAATTCTCCAAATTGACAGCAACAACGGTGGCAATCGTTTTATCAGCAGCACTGCGAACAGCAGAGATTTGGCTTACGACATCTTTACAATCCTGTTCTTCTTCCATCATCCGTAAAATCCCACGAATCTGGCCTTCCATACGCTTTAAACGCTTCTTCACATCATCATCGTATTTCATAGACACCCTTCCTTCCCTATACCTGTATAGGTATATTATTGTCCATGTTACGCATAAAAACAATATGAAATCTTTGAGAAAGAGCCAGTGTTGCTATATAGTGACACCAACGTATAATAGAGATGGTTACATTCAAAATGTGCAGCCCAAAGGAGACACCATGTCGAATCTCACTCCTCATTCATCTATCATTTTGTTCGACGGGGTATGCCTGCTCTGCAGTAGCAGCGTGCAATTCATCCTGCGAAACGACCCGAAGGGCGTGTTTCACTTCGCTTCTCTTCAGTCGGAGACAGGACAACGACTGCTCGCCGAGCACAAGCTGCCGCTAGATCGACTCAGCACCATTGTGCTGATCGAAGGCAATCGCGCTTATACGCGCAGCTCAGCCGCTTTGCGTATAGCACGGCGTTTGCGAGGCGCTTGGCCACTCGCCTACGCGGCCATCGTAATCCCAGCTCCGATCCGCAACCTCGGATACAGCTTCATCGCACGCAACCGCTATCGCTGGTTCGGCAAGACCGAGCATTGCATGCTGCCGAAGCCGGAGCATAAGGGGCGGTTTCTGGATTGAGCCGGCATCCATCTACAGAGACGAGCCTAAGTCTCCTGCTTACGCATGCGTAGACTGCCGAACATCCAACAGCATAGGCTCAGGCTGCCCATCTGAAAGCTATGGTGCAGCAGCTTCGCGCTCCGTGAAGCGTCACCTGCTCCCATCGCGACTAGCAATGGCGCAAAATGCTCTGGCGTCGGCACCGCCTCCCGCGCATGCGGCGCTCGTTCGTCATAGCGAATCAGCGCCTCCAAATTCCACGTTTCTAGCTGCTCCGCTAGCCACTCATCGAACTCCACGGCCCATAGCTGCGGCACCGGATTGTTATAATCCAACTTGCTTAGATTGTGAACCGTTCCGCCACTTCCAATGATCAGCACTTGCTCTTCCCGCAGGGAGCCTAGCGCAGCACCAATTCGGTAATGCTCCTCGGGCGTTAGCCGTGGGTTAACCGAAAGTGTCACAACCGGAATCTGCGCATTAGGATACATAATGGAGAGCGGCGCCCAAGCTCCATGGTCCAAGCCTCGCCTGTCATTCAGCTCACAGCGTATGCCCTCTTGCTGAAACAACTGCTGGATATGGAGGCTTAAGGTAAGATCCCCTTTGGCCGGATAGTTAATGTCATAAAGTTCTTCCGAGAAGCCCGAGAAATCGTACATCATCTCAGGTTCGATGGCCGAGCTGATCTTCTGCACAGCGCTTTCCCAATGCGCACTGAACACAACGATAGCTTTAGGTTTTGGAAGCGACATCGCAAGTCTTTGCAAAAACTCCGTATACGCATGCTGCTCAATCGCCAAATTCGGTGAGCCATGCGCAATAAAAAATGCAGGCAGCACAGCAGCACCCCCTCCCACAAACAAATCAGTGCCAATTATCTACATTATTCTCGAATCTGTGAAAATAAAACCACACTGCGGTCCGTCTTCCTCACTTACCGTTCACAAACTGCTCAATCCCATCTGCAATGCCCATGGCAAGCTTCTGTTGATACGCCTCTTCCGACATCAGCTCGTCCTCTTCGGGATTCGTCATAAACCCGATCTCAACGAGTGCGACGGGTACCTTTGACCAGTTGAAGCCGCTCAGATCATCTCGCGCTGCAAGGCCGCGTCCCTTCTGGCCTGTCGCTTGCTGCAAACCAGTTAGGACAAAACCAGCGGCCTGCTTACTTTCCGCTGCGATTGACTTAACAGCTGGTTGCGCAGCTGACGGGTACAAGACCGAAAATCCCTTCGTACTTGCCGAGGCGTCACCATCTGCATGAATCCGAACTACCAGCGCTGCTCCCACCTCATTCGCCATATCCGCACGCTGCTTGTTGCTAATATCCACGTCATGCGTCTCGCGCGTCATCATAACATGGATCCCCCGCCTCGTTAACTCGGCTTTAAGCAGCAAGGATACCTCCAGATTGAGCACATACTCTGGCTTTTTCGTGCGTACCCCAACTGTGCCGGAGCTGACCTTGGCCTTCGTTTCCCGCGTATCTGGCCCGACTTGCTCAGGCGTGTTATTACCGACCCGTTGATGTCCGGGGTCGATCATCACAAGCTTATTGCTCTTAGGGACACTCGGCAGTGTGGTTGGTGCAGCTGTCGTCGTTAGTGTTGGCTTCGTTACTGGCGTTGCGGCAGGCGTCGGAGCCGCTGTTGGGGAAGGCGTATTCGTAACTGCCGCCTGCACCTCGGAGGGCGCAGCCGTTGTTGCCTGCGCTGCTGTGGCCTGCGGCGAAGCACTCAGTTCAGCCTCCGTCGTAGGCAACGCCACGGGTACAGGCTGTTTATCTCCACAACCAGCCAACACTCCAACAAGCGATATGACCGCAGAGAGTATCAGCATTCTTTTATAACACATCGGTAATTCCCCCTCTTCTCTCTATGCTCTGTATAAAAACAACCGCCAATCGCAAAACTAAACACTACCATGCTTCTCCACATTTGGGAGGTTCCGCTATGCTGGCACTTTGGCATTATTTCACTGATCACTGGCTGTCGATTTCATTAGTTATTCTTGCTTTATTGGCGTGTTTTTTCGTCTACAAGAACAGAAGCAAGTATATTCGCGGCTGGGATAAGAAGTAACTGGATAACCTACAGCTATTTCTCAGCCATCCCTCTTATTATCGGACTTAGATGGAAAATCTACAGCTATTTCTGATCGTTTTCCACTTAGATGGCTGAAACACCTTAAATTAACTGGAGGAAATCCAGCTAGTTGCAGAAAATGAGTAAATTCCACTAAATTAACTGTAGAAAATACATCTAATCGGCGCACGGAGGCTCATTCACTTGCTGCAGCACCACATCTACTCTTACTACACGTCCGTTTCATCTACTCTTACTACACGTCCGTTTCATCTACTCCACTTACTCCATCCTCTCTGCCCCCGCCACCGCACATGAAAAAACACAGCCCCCACGCGCACGCCCTAACCGGGTATTCGCTTCTAAGAGGACTGTGTTTTTATGTTGTCTAGACGCCGTTCCTACAACCTATCTCAATGCCTTCATCGCAATATCTGTCCGGTAATGCTTACCTTCAAAATGAATCCGATCCGCATCCGCATAAGCCTTCTGACGAGCTTCTACGATGTCCTTGCCAAGCCCTGTAATACCGAGTACACGTCCACCGTTGGTAACGATTTGCCCGTTCTCATCAACTGCTGTACCTGCGTGGAACACTAGGGAATCCTGCACTTGATCTAAGCCAGTAATCGGCAATCCCTTCGGATATGGACCAGGGTAGCCTGGTGAAGCAACGATCACGCATACTGCGGCTTGTTCGCTCCACTCGATTGGCTGCTCAGCCAACGTGCCGTTGTTGATCGCTAGGAAAATATCCAGCAAATCCGTTTTCAAACGCGGCAAAATCACCTGCGTCTCCGGATCACCGAAGCGCGCGTTGAACTCAATTGTTTTCACACCGTTAGGAGTCAAAATCAGACCCGCATACAGCACGCCTTTGAACGGACGGCCTTCTGCCACCATCGCATCAGCCGTAGGCTGAACGATGTTCACAAGTGCTTCTTGCACGATGGACTCAGGAATATGTGGAAGTGGGGAGTATGTTCCCATTCCGCCTGTATTCGGTCCTTTATCGTTGTCAAAAATCGGCTTATGATCCTGCGAAGGTACCATCAAACGCACCGTCGAACCATCAACGAATGCCAGCAAGGACATTTCTTGTCCTGTCAGGAATTCCTCGATCACGACGCTTGCGCCTGCGGATTTACCAAACACTTGACCCACCATGATGTCTTTCAGCGCAGCTTCCGCTTCTTCCATCGTTTGAGCAACCGTTACGCCTTTACCTGCTGCTAAACCGTCCGCTTTGATTACGATTGGCGCCGTTTGCGAGCGCAAGTAAGCAAGTGCCGGCTCATACGCGTCAAAAGACTCGTAAGCCGCCGTAGGGATGCTGTATTTTTTGAGCAGCTGCTTCATAAACACTTTGCTGCCTTCAATGATCGCTGCGTTGGCGCGAGGGCCGAATGCTGCGATGCCTTTTGACTCCAAATGATCAACCAATCCTGCCGCTAACGGATCATCAGGCGCGACCATAACCAAGTCAATCGCTTGCTCCTTGGCAAATGTACTGATCTCCTCGAACTGAAGCTCAGTAATCGGCACGCATTCCGCTAAACCTGCAATCCCGCCGTTTCCTGGTGCGCAGAACAGTTTGCTGATTTTCGGGCTTTTGCTTAGTGCCCATACAATCGCATGCTCACGTCCGCCACGTCCAATAACTAATACACGCATTTATGGAAACCCCTCTCATGGGGAATGCCCACGGTCCACTTACGAACGTGAGCATTCTCAATTGTTTTAGTGTTTAAAGTGACGTACGCCTGTCATGACCATTGCAATGCCATTTTCGTTAGCAACGCGAATGGACTCTTCGTCTTTGATGGAGCCGCCTGGCTGGATCACTGCAGTGATGCCTGCTTTTGCTGCCATTTCGAGCGTATCGCCCATCGGGAAGAAGGCATCGGACGAAAGGACGGAACCTTTGGACTTGTCGCCAGCTTGCTCGATCGCGATTTTTGCTGCGCCGACACGGTTCATTTGACCCGCGCCTACACCAACTGTCATATCATCAGCCACAAGTACGATGGCATTGGATTTAACGTGCTTAACGACTTTCCATGCGAAAAGCAATTGCTTCATCTCTTCCGCTGTCGGTTGACGCTCGGAAACGACTTTCAGATCTGCTTCTGTCAGTTGGTAAGCGTCGCTAGCTTGTACAAGCATACCGCCTTCAACTGTTGTAATCACTGGCTGAGACTCACGACCAGCAATTGTATCCAAACCGGCTACTTTGAGTAGGCGGATGTTTTTCTTTTTAGCCAGAATCTCAAGTGCTTCTGGTGTAAAATCTGGCGCGATGACGATTTCCAAGAAAATCTCATGCAGTAATTGTGCTGTTGCTTCGTCGATCGCACGGTTCGCAGCTACGATTCCACCGAAGATGGACGTTGGGTCTGCATTGTATGCTTTCGTGTAAGCTTCGAGCACGTTCGTACCGATACCCACGCCGCAAGGGTTCATGTGCTTAACCGCAACAACCGCAGGCTCGCTGAACTCTTTTACAATTTGAAGAGCTGTATTCGCGTCATTGATATTGTTGTATGATAATTCCTTACCGTGTAATTGTTCAGCCGTTGTGATGTTGCCAGCAGCTGCATTCGGCTTACGGTAGAACGCTGCGCTTTGGTGCGGGTTCTCGCCGTAGCGAAGCTCCTGCATTTTCTCATACGTCACTGTGTAACGCTCTGGGTAAGGCTCGCCTTGGAGGCCAGTCAAATAGTCGCCAATCAAAGCATCGTAAGCGCCAGTGTGACGGAACACTTTTGCCGCAAGACGTTTACGTGTCTCTAGCGTAGTGTCGCCAGTCTCTTGGACTTCTTCCAGAACTTTCGCATAGTCAGTCGTGTCAACGATAACGGAAACGAAAGCATGGTTTTTCGCTGCGGAACGAAGCATGGTAGGTCCACCGATATCGATGTTTTCGATCGCATCTTCGTACGTCACATCAGGCTTAGCAATCGTCTCTGCAAAAGGATACAAATTCACGACAACCAGATCAATGTACTCCAAGCCAAGCTCTTTCATGCTTGCTTGGTGCTCTTCGTTGTCACGAACAGCCAAAAGTCCGCCATGTACGTTCGGATGAAGTGTCTTCACACGGCCATCCATGATTTCTGGAAACCCTGTAACCTCGGAAATACCGATAACCGGCACCCCTTTATCCTTTAACAAACTAAGCGTACCGCCTGTGGAAATGATCTCAACGCCCAGCTTTGACAGCTCGCTCGCGAATTCAACGATGCCCGTTTTATCGAAAACGGAGATCAGTGCTCTTTTGATTGCCACTTTGCTTCCTCCTTAGGGAATGGAATTGTATGTGAATGAGTGAATAGACTGAAAAAAATGTAAAGATGAGTGCAAAGATGCGTGCAGAGATGAGTGCAAAATTGAATCCCTCAGTGAGGGATTTCAGATCATTCAGCTACTCCAAGTTCCTCGACGAACAACGTTTGTCCTAAAATGCAACAGTTGAAGGAACGCCACAAATTAAACACTCGGGGATTGAACATTCCCCCGTAAACGGCTCAGTTCGGATCTTCGCAACGCTGTAAGCGTGTTTTTCACCGTTACAGCTCGGTTAACGGCTCAGTTCGGCTCTTCGCAACGCTGGTAAGCGCGTTTTTCACCGTTACAGCTGGAAACCCTACTTCCGCACGCTAACCCTGCGGCCGTCCAAGCTCACGCGGCCCTCGCGCAGCCACCGCACAACCTGCGGCAGCAGCACGTGCTCAGCCGCGTGGATTCGCTCCGTGAGCGAATCTGCTGTCTCGTGCTCGTGGATTTCCACGGCACGCTGCGCAATGATCGGGCCGGAGTCCAGCCCGCCATCGACAAAATGCACCGTGACGCCGGTCTGCTTCACGCCATAATCAACCGCCTGTTCCACAGCGCGCACGCCGGGGAACGAAGGCAACAAAGAAGGATGAATGTTGATCATCCGCCCGAAAAAAGGCTCAACCAGCACATTCGTAATAATCCGCATGTAGCCTGCCATCACGACCAGATCGACCTGGCGATCCTGCAGCTCTTTCAAAATAAGCGTCTCATACGCCTCACGGCTTTCGTATTCCTTTGGGTTGAAGGCAAAGACAGGCACCTTCGCTTCCTTGGCACGCTCAATAACGAATGCCTTTGGGCGGTCACAGACAAGAAGCTCGATGCTGACATCAAGCTTCCCCTTCTGTACCTGATCCACAATAGCCTGGAAATTCGAGCCGCTGCCTGAAGCCATAACCGCAATGCGATAAGGCTGCATTAGACGTCAGCTCCTTGGAACGTAACTACACGCTCGCCTTCTGTCACAACGCCTAAACGGTATGCTTTTTCGCCTTGCGCTTCCGCTGCAGCAATGGCTTTCTCTGCATCGTCAGCTGCTACAATGACAACCATCCCGATTCCCATGTTGAACGTGCGGAACATATCATTGTTCGTGATGTTACCCACACGCTGCATCAAGGAGAAAATCGGAAGGATCGGCCATGATCCGTATTGGATATCCACGTTCACGCCATCTGGCAGAACGCGCGGGATATTTTCGATGAAACCGCCGCCTGTGATATGCGCCATACCTTTGATCGCTACGTCTTCCAACATAGCTAGAACTGGCTTCACATACAGCTTCGTTGGCTCAAGCAACACGTTACCAAGCTTATCGCCAAGCTCTTCTACATGCCCTTGAAGGGTATAACCGTTATCTTCTAGCAAAAGCTTACGCACAAGCGAGAACCCGTTACTGTGCACACCGCTTGAAGCTAGTCCTAGCACGACATCTCCAGGACGGATCGTTGTTCCGTCGATGATTTTTTTCTTGTCGACGATTCCAACCGTAAAGCCAGCAATGTCATACTCCCCTTGTGCATACATGCCCGGCATTTCCGCCGTTTCGCCACCGATTAGTGAGCAACCAGATTGCGCGCAACCGTCGGCGATCCCTTTAATAATCGCTTCAATTTTCTCTGGAATGACTTTGTCACAAGCGAGATAGTCGAGGAAGAACAATGGCTCCGCGCCTTGAACGATAATATCATTCACGCACATCGCAACCGCGTCGATCCCAATCGTATCATGCTTATCCATGGCAAAAGCGATCTTCAGCTTCGTGCCCACGCCGTCCGTACCCGATACGAGTACAGGCTCCTCATACTTGTCTTTATTCAAGCTGAACAGCCCGCCGAAGCCACCGAGATCTGTTAACACTTCAGGACGGAATGTCCGTTTAACGTGCTTTTTCATCCGTTCTACTGCTTCGTTCCCCGCCGCGATATCGACGCCAGCCTTTTTATAAGCATCCGACACTGACCAACACTCCTTAGTTTGTCTATATATGGGGGAGGTCGCTAGACCCCCGTTTTCTCTCTTTTGCCTAAATCCGTGACTCAACTCTGCCACGTATTCAGTTTTTAATCACAAGCACAACCGACCTTCGTCACATCAACGATTTCTGTTGGATAGCTGTTATCGAAGCAAGCCGTACAATATCCGCTTTCTTTACCCGATGGACCTTGTCCGATCGAATCTAACAGCCCCTCCTTCGTTAGAAAATGAAGGGAATCCGCGTTGATCGCCTTGCGAATCTCTTCGATCGAATTCATCGCCGCGATGAGCTCTTTGCGGTCCGGTGTATCAATCCCGTAGTAACAAGGGTTCATAAAAGGCGGTGAAGAAATCCGCACATGAACCTCTGTTGCTCCCGCTTCACGAAGCAGGTTGACGATGCGTAAGGACGTTGTCCCACGAACGATGGAGTCATCGATCATCACGACACGCTTGCCTTCGACCACCTTACGAACGGCGCTCAGCTTCATTTTGACACCTTGCTCACGAAGCTCTTGGCTTGGAATGATGAACGTCCGGCCTGTGTAGCGGTTCTTGATCAGACCCAGCTCGTAAGGAATCCCGGTTTGTTCCGCAAAGCCAATCGCAGCCGAAATACTGGAATCCGGCACGCCTGTTACCACATCCGCATCCACGAATGCTTCCATCGCTAGTCGTTTACCCATCCGTTTACGAGCGGAATGAATATTCACCGTATCGATGTCGCTGTCAGGACGAGCGAAGTAAATGTATTCCATCGCACAAATCGCGCGCTTACCGCCCTCTGTAAACTGCTCTGAACGGAAGCCATCACGATCGATCACGATGATTTCTCCTGGCTGCACATCTCGGAAATAGGTTGCCCCTACGGCATCGAACGCACAGCTCTCCGACGCGAATAAGTAAGCATCACCGAGACGGCCGATCATGAAAGGACGCAAGCCGTTCGGGTCAAGCGCTGCAATCAGCTTATCCTTCGTCGTAATGAGGAAAGCGAAGCCGCCGATGACTTGTTTCATCGCATCCTTAACCGCATCAACGATATCATCATGCTCTGAACGAGCAATCAGATGCGCCATAACCTCGGTATCACTCGTCGTTTGGAAAATGGAGCCCTTACGCTCCAACTCACGCTTGATAATATTTGCATTATCCAGGTTCCCATTCGTCGCAATCGCCAGGTCGCCTTCGCGATATTTAAAAACAAGCGGCTGCGCATTTGCCAGCTTGCTCTCGCCTGCTGTTGAATAACGAACATGAGCGACAGCTGTTGAGCCCGTAAGAGGATGCAAATTATCATTCGTAAATACTTCTTTTGCAAGTCCCATACCGCGATAATAATTAAATTTGCCTTCGTCCACCGTACAAATGCCGGCACTTTCCTGTCCACGATGCTGAAGGGCATGCAGCCCGTAATAGCACAATGAGGAAGCGTCGGGATGACCATACACCCCGAACACCCCGCACTCTTCATTCAGCTTATCGAACAATCCGCCTTGGCCGCCAATACCTTCGTTGTAATATTCTCCTGTCCAAAGCTCGTGCTGCCCTTCTCCCAATTGTACAAGTGGAGCCGCAGGTAACTTCAGGGCCTTGGATTGCTTCACGCCATTAGACATGGAATCGCATCCTTCCAGACTTTCGCCAGCTCGCTTACAGGAGACTGGAGACGCTGTTCGTCATTGATTTTCACAGTAAGGTAAGAACCTGTTACTTTTCCGATTTCTTGATAAGGTACGCCTTGAGAAGCGATCCAATGCTTAAGGGCATCGGCTTTGTCTGGTGTAGCACTAAGCACGATACGAGATTGTGATTCACTGAACAATGCGAAATCTGGACGAAGATCGGACGCTACATTAACTTCTGCGCCCATGTTTCCGCTGATACAGCTTTCTGCAAGTGCTACAGCCAATCCGCCTTCAGACAAGTCATGCGCAGATGCAACAAGACCTTCTTGAATCGCTTTGAGTACTGCGTTTTGCAGGCGTTTCTCAGTAGCCAAGTCCAACTCAGGAGGACGGCCTTCTGTTACACCGTGAATCACATATTGGAATTCGCTGCCGCCGAGCTCAGCTTTCGTCTCGCCTAGCAGGATAATGATGTCGCCTTCGTTTTTGAAGTTTTGCGTTGTGATATGGTCGATATCATGAACAAGACCAACCATCCCGATAACTGGTGTTGGGTAGATCGCGCCTTTGGCATTCTCGTTGTAAAGCGAGACGTTTCCGCCGATAACCGGCGTATCCAAGAAGCGGCAAGCTTCCGCCATACCGTCAGTGGATTTCTCCAACTGCCAGAAGATTTCAGGCTTGTCCGGGCTACCAAAGTTCAGGTTGTCCGTCACAGCAAGCGGCTCAGCACCGGAACAAACAACGTTACGTGCTGCTTCGGATACTGCGATACGTCCGCCCACTTCTGGATCCAAGTATACATAGCGTCCGTTACAATCTGTCGTCATCGCAAGACCTTTGCGCGTACCGCGGATCGTTACTACTGCTGCGTCTGAACCAGGACGTACAGCTGTTTCTGTACGAACCATGTAGTCATACTGGTTGTAAACCCACTCTTTGCTCGCTACCGTTGGGGATGCGAGTACGGATTTCAGCGCTTCCGTCAACTTCGTTACCTCTGGGTAACGTGTTGTATCGATCGCTGCGCTCTCTTCATAATAAGCCGGCACTTTGCTTGGCTTATTGTAAACCGGGCACTCGTCAACGAGTGCGCCAACAGGCATGTTCGCCACGACTTCACCGTGGTGGATTAGCTTCAAGAAACCGTCGTCAGTAACCTTACCGACTTTCGCGCAGTGCAAGCCCCAACGCTCGAAGATGCCTTTAGCTTGCGCTTCATCCTTCGGCTCAACAACGAAAAGCATACGCTCTTGGGACTCAGACAACATCATTTCATAAGCTGTCATGCCTTCTTCGCGTTGTGGAACTTCATCCAGATACAACTCCATGCCGTTACCCGCTTTACTTGCCATCTCAGCGCTGGAACATGTAAGTCCCGCTGCACCCATATCTTGAATTCCTAGCACGATGCCGGAATCGATTAACTCTAAGCAAGCTTCTAGAACTAGCTTCTCCATGAACGGATCGCCAACTTGAACCGCTGGACGCTTCGCTTCGGATTCAGCTGTCAATTCCTCGGATGCGAATGTCGCACCGTGGATACCGTCGCGGCCTGTTGCTGGGCCTACGTAGAAGACAGGGTTGCCAACACCTTTGGCAACACCGCGTTGGATCATGTCGTGGTCGATCAGACCCACGCACATTGCGTTAACGAGCGGGTTACCCTCATAGCTCTCGTCGAACATCACTTCGCCGCCAACCGTTGGAATCCCGATACAGTTACCATATCCAGCGATACCGGAGACAACGTGCTCGAACAAGTATTTCACACGGTCATTTTCCAATTTACCGAAACGTAAGGAGTTAAGTAGAGCAACTGGGCGAGCGCCCATGGAGAAAATATCACGAATAATACCACCCACACCTGTCGCCGCGCCTTGGTAAGGCTCGATTGCGGAAGGGTGGTTATGACTTTCGATTTTGAAAACAACCGCTTGGTTGTCCCCGATATCTACAATCCCTGCACCTTCACCAGGTCCCATAAGAACGCGAGGTCCTGTTACTGGGAATTTACGAAGAACAGGTTTGGAATTTTTGTAAGAACAGTGCTCGGACCACATTACGCTGAATACGCCGATTTCTACATAGTTCGGAGTACGTCCAAGGAAACCACAAATCTTAGCAAACTCCTCGTCGGTTACACCCATTTGCTTGTAAATCTTCTGTTCCGCGATTTGCTCCGGAGATGGTTCCTTAGCGGATAGCTGCTGCGTCATGTTTTTCCCTCCAAGCACTTAGAATTGATGTGAACATTTTCTTACCGTCTGCGGAGCCTAGAATCTCATGAATGGCGCGCTCTGGATGGGGCATCATACCCACTACGTTCCCTGCTTTGTTGCTGATTCCAGCGATATCATCAAGTGATCCGTTCGGGTTGTTGCCCGCTTCATAACGGAACACGATTTGGTTGTTTTCTTGCAATTCTTTTAGTGTAGCATCGTCACAGTAGTAGTTGCCTTCACCGTGAGCGATCGGAATGTTGATCAATTCACCTTCGGCATAATCACGTGTGAACGCCGTTGTGTTGTTTTCAACTTTCAGAACCGCTTGGTGACAGCGGAATTTCATGCCGTTATTGCGCAGCAATGCGCCTGGCAATAAGCGAGCTTCCGTCAACACTTGGAATCCGTTACAAATACCTAGAATGTATTTGCCTTCTTCCGCAGCCTTCACGACAGCTTTCATCACGTTCGTAAACTGAGCAATCGCTCCACAACGCAGGTAGTCCCCGTAAGAGAATCCTCCTGGTACTAGGATGCAATCGTATTTGGACAAGTCGCCGTCCGTATGCCACACATAGTCAACTGGTTGACCAATTGTATCTTCAATCGCTTTGTACAAGTCGATATCGCAATTCGATCCCGGGAACACAAGAACCGCAAAATTCATGGTTTTTCCTCCTAAAAGTTGTGCTTTAATGGTTGATTACACCAATTCGTAACGGTAGTCTTCAATAACTGTGTTTGCAAGCAGCTTCTCGCACATTGCTTTAACGCGTGCTTCCGCTTCTGCTCTGTCTGTTGTCCCAAGCTCAAGCTCCAAATATTTACCGATACGCACTTTGCCAACTTCTTCAAAGCCCATGGAGTGAAGTGCTCCTTGTACTGCCGTTCCTTGCACGTCCAATACGTTCTGTTTAATCGTTACATAAACTGTTGCTTTCATCGTGAAATCGCTCCTCAGTATTAATTTTAGTCAACCAAGCGGTGCAAAATTTCTTTATATCGGTTCGAAGTCTCTTCCACAACAGCTGCTGGAAGCTCATCCGGTTCACTATTTTTATCCCAACCTGATCCCGCTAAATAGGTGCGAACAGGCTCTTTGTCCATGGAATCGATCTCGACATCCAAGGCGTATTTCTCTTGTGACCAGTAACGAGAAGAATCCGGTGTAAAGATCTCATCAATAATAATAAGTTCACCCGCATAAAAACCGAATTCAAACTTCGTATCTGCCAAAATGATCCCTTTTTGTTCGCAGATGCTATGCGCCAGCGTGTACAGCATGATGCTGCGCTCTTGGAGGGCATACGTCAGATCTTCGCCAACAAGCTCGATCATTTGTTCAATGGAGATGTCCTCATCGTGACCCACATCATTTTTCGCTGCAGGTGTGAAAATCGGATCGTTCAAACGCTCGTTCTTGCGCAAGCCTTCAGGCAATTTGCGGCCATTGATTTCACCAGTACTTTCGTACTGTCTCCAGCCATTCCCCGTAATGTAGCCGCGAACCACGCACTCGATGGAGATGCGCTCTGCCTTTTTCGCTACAATAATACGTTCCTTCAACAGTTCACGATCAGCGGCACTTGGAATAATCGCTTGAAGTTTCTCAACATCCGTGTGGATGATGTGATTGTTCATATAACCGCTGGTAATTCCGAACCAGTACTTACTCAAAGCATTGAGTACATACCCTTTATCCGGAACGCCAGGCTTCAAGATGTAATCAAAAGCCGAAATCCGATCCGTTACCACGATCAAAAAGCTATCGCCAAGATCATACAGTTCACGTACTTTGCCTTTGTGCACCAGCGGCGCATTAATCATTTCCTCAGCTGTATCTACGATCACGCTTGCGTTTGCCACGAATTCCACACCCTTCCCCTTCAAATCTATCTGTTAATTCAATATCTTCTAGTTCAAACCAAGACGGTCAAAGATCGTGCTTACATGTTTCAAATGCCAGCTAGGATCGAAGCAATCTGCGATTTCTTCTGGGCTTAACACTTCGGTAATTACCGATGCATTCTCTACGATTTCGCGGAAGGAGCGTTGCTCTTCCCATGCTTGCATCGCTCTCGGCTGTACCGTGTCGTATGCTTGCTCACGAGCAAAGCCTTTGTCGATCAGCTTCGTCATCACGCGGCCAGAGAAAGGAACATCATACGTGCTGCGCATGTTGCGTTTCATATTTTCAGGGAACACCGTAAGGTTCTTGATGATGTTGCCTAGACGGTTCAACATATAGTTCAACAATTGCGTTGCATCCGGTAAAATAATACGCTCAACGGAGGAGTGCGAAATGTCGCGCTCATGCCAAAGTGTTACGTTCTCGTACGCGGACACCATGTGTCCACGAATCACACGAGACAGACCCGAAATGCTCTCGCAACCGATTGGGTTACGTTTGTGCGGCATCGCGGAGGAACCTTTTTGACCTTTTGCAAACGGCTCTTCAACCTCGCGGAACTCACTCTTTTGAAGTGCGCGGATTTCCGTAGCAAATTTGTCTAGGGATGTCGCTACCAATGCTAATGTAGCCATGTATTCTGCGTGACGGTCACGTTGTAGTGTTTGTGTGGAGATTGGCGCTGCTTTGGTTCCAAGCTTGCCGCATACATACTCTTCAACGAACGGATCGATGTTTGCATACGTCCCAACTGCTCCAGAGATTTTACCGAATTGCACGCCATCAGCGGCAAAGCGGAAACGCTCTAGGTTACGTTTCATTTCTTCGTACCATAGCGCCATTTTCAAACCAAACGTCGTTGGCTCTGCATGAACACCATGCGTTCTACCCATCATTGCTGTATCTCTATGTTCAATCGCTTTATTGCGAAGGATTTCGATGAAGTTCTGGATGTCTTTGTCCAAAATTTCGTTCGCTTGACGCAGCAAGTAACCAAGTGCTGTATCAACAACGTCTGTGGACGTTAAGCCGTAGTGAACCCATTTACGCTCAGGTCCTAATGTCTCGGAAACCGCTCTTGTGAAGGCGATCACGTCGTGGCGCGTCTCTTGCTCGATTTCATAAATACGGTCGATGTTGAAGCTTGCTTTCTCGCGCAATACTTTTACATCTTCTTTCGGAATTACACCAAGCTCAGACCAAGCTTCGCAAGAAAGAATTTCAACTTCCAACCATGCGTTAAATTTATTTTCTTCTGTCCAAATGCGTGCCATTTCGGGGCGTGTATAACGTTCAATCATGTTTCCGTTCCTCCAATAAGTTTCATTTACTTACTTTCCCAAATGCCTGTCTGTTCTATCCAAGTCAATGCTTTCTCAACATCATCTGTTAAAAGGTTAATATGACCCATCTTGCGTCTCTCTTTCGCTTCTTTCTTGCCGTACAAATGAAGTTTGGCAGAAACGCCTAATGCTTCATTTTCTAAGAAGCCCGGCTCAGCAAGTTGATCGTGCAGCGGTGCAATGTGTTCACCTAGCAAGTTGACCATGACCACTGGTGTCAACAATTCCGTTGAACCCAGAGGCAAGTTACAAATCGCGCGTACGTGCTGCTCGAACTGTGAGGTCCGGCAAGCTTCCATCGTATAATGCCCAGAATTATGCGGGCGTGGCGCAAGCTCATTCACATATAGTTGACCATCCTTGGTTAGGAATAGCTCAACCGCAATGAGCCCGATGACACCGAGAGACTCAGCAATGCGAATTGCCAGTTCTTCGGCTGCCTTCTGCACGGGCACAGGAATACGTGCCGGTACGATGGATTCGTGCAGAATATTATGTACATGTATATTTTCAGCAGCAGGAAATGCCTTTACCTCGCCGCGTGGACTTCTAGCTGCAATAACGGATAATTCCTTGTCAAAATGAATAAATTGTTCGAGAACCAGCTCCGTTTTGGCACGGCTTAACGTTTCGTAAGCTTCAGTAACTTCATCTAAGGAGCGAAGCACCCATTGCCCTTTGCCGTCATAACCGCCAGTAGCGGTTTTGAGTACGCATGGTGTACCGAAGCGCTCGGCTGCTTCCCGCAGCTCCGCTTCGCTTGTGATCTCCGCATAAGGCGCTACTGGAACGCCTGCCGCTTCAATTGCTCTTTTCTCGCGAAGACGGTGCTGTGTCGTGTATAAAAGATGACTGCCTTGTGGAACATAGGACTCTTCCATCAAGATGTTGGTGACCTGTGCGTCGACGTTTTCGAATTCGTACGTGATCACGTCCGATAGTGCGGCAAGCCTTCTAGCTGCCTCCACGTCGTCGAAATTCGCTTGAATCTGATCCGCGACTTGGCCGCAAGGCGCGTCCTCTGTCGGATCAAGCGTTACGAAGCGATACCCCATGTTGCGTCCGGCTAGCGTAAGCATGCGCCCTAATTGCCCGCCGCCAAGGATGCCGATTGTGCCTCCTGGCTGGATCACCTTACCGCTGGATGCCTCGCTCATAGCTGGTCACTGCTTTCCAGCACCGTTTGTGTGATACGCGCGCGGCGTGCTTTCACTTTCGCTTGGATCTCTGGATCAAAAGCGCCCAGAATTTGCGCAGCGAGCAAGCCTGCGTTCGTTGCACCCGCATGGCCGATAGCAACCGTAGCAACCGGAATACCGCCTGGCATTTGTACAATAGAGAGCAAAGAGTCCATACCATTCAACGTGGACGTTTTGACTGGAACACCAATAACCGGAAGCTCCGTTTTGGCTGCTACCATTCCTGGTAAATGCGCCGCACCGCCTGCTCCGGCAATAATGACTTGTAGCCCACGTTCGATAGCCGATGCTGCATAATCGAACATCAGATCCGGCGTTCTATGCGCAGAGACAACCTTCTTCTCATACGCTACACCTAGTTCGTCCAACATATCACAAGCATGCTTCATCGTTTCCCAATCCGACTGGCTTCCCATAATAACACCAACACGTACCGTCATCTTAAACCTCTTTCTGAACGTCGACTTATAAACATGTATGCCATAAAAATAAAAAATGCCCAGAGCTAGAATTCACGATTCTATACGCTGGACAGCAAAAGAACCGAATGCAAAAAGACCATCATTTCCTATGGTTCCCCTCATTCGCTTCCTCGTAGTCCAAAAATTCATGGTTTTTGGGTAGATACTTCCAGGCCTTATCCCTGATTTTATACGAGTTGATTCGACATTTTCAATTAGTGCGGCTTTATTTCCCGCTTTCCTAGTTTACTACCAACTAACGTGCCATGTCAATTTGAAAAAACGAACGATTTTCTGAGTATTCTTTTAAATAGTTCGCTTTTTAGGCCGATTTTCATTCTTTCGAACGGTTTGCGACCTAAGATGAGATTCTCATCTTCTTATGAGACAAGATCTGTCTGTCGTATGCTGTTCATAAGCTGAGTTGCATCGTCCTAATATTTTTCGACATGACCTCCTATTGAAAAAGAGGGCACTCCATAAAATGGAATACCCTCTTAACCAATTCACATTAGAAAGCAGAAACTTCTTTCACAGATCCCGGTTGCAGAGACATATCCGGTTCTTCTGCATGTGGATTAAACTGCCCTTCACTTTTCGCAATAACAATTGTCGCTACGCTATTACCTATGATGTTCGTTATCGCTCTCGCTTCCGACATGAATCGGTCCACCCCAATCAGAAGCGCCATGCCTTCAATTGGAATGACATTGTTCGGTATTGCGGCTAGTGTAGCCGCTAGTGTAACGAAGCCCGATCCGGTAACGCCCGCAGCACCTTTCGAAGTTAACATCAGTACGCCCATGAAGGTCAGTACCTGTATCAAGCTTAGTTCTACACCATAGGCTTGTGCAATGAATAACCCTGCCATAGATAAGTAGATCGATGTACCATCCAGGTTGAACGAATAACCAGTGGGAACGACAAGACCTACGACAGGTTTGGATGCACCGAACTTCTCCAGCTTTTCCATAACACGCGGTAATGCAGATTCGGAAGAAGATGTCCCTAGTACAAGAAGCAGCTCTTCTTTAATGAATCGCAAGAGCTTAATCAGGCTGAATCCATATATTCTACAAATCGTTCCAAGGACAATAAAGATGAATAGAGCCATGGTCACATAGACGGATCCCATCATTTTACCGAGAGAGAATAACGAATGCACGCCGAATTTACCGATCGTATAAGACATCGCCCCAAAAGCAGCAATTGGAGAGAATTTCATAATGATCCCTACAATTCGGAAGAAAATATCATTCATTTTCTCTAGGAAATTCGTAACGGGTTTCGCACTGTCCCCAAGACCAGCCATGGCCAAGCCAAACAAGATAGAGAAGAATAGAACCGGCAGCATATCACCTTTGGCGAATGCAGCCATCACGTTATCCGGAACGATACCTGTGATGAAATCGATGAAGCCGTGACTGCTTGCTGCCGCGTCTTTCGTATACTTCGCAACATCTGCGGCTTTCACACCAGCTGTGCTCATTCCTGCGCCAGGGCGAATGATGTACATGACAGCTACCCCGATAACCATTGCAAACGTAGTTATAATTTCAAAGTACAGAAGCGCCTTGCCGCCGATTCGACCTACTTTTTTCATATCTCCCATACCAGATATCCCGATTACAATGGTAAAGAACACAATTGGCGCAATGACCATCTTGATCATTTTCACGAACACATCGGAAAGTACTTTTAAGCTTTCAGCCTGATGAGGGAAAAACTGTCCTACTGCGATCCCGAGCACAATCGCTAGCAGTACTTGCAGTGTTAAGTTTTTTCTAAGTTTTATCATCTTATATCCTCCTTCATCTCTACCTAAGCTAGGCTTGGACTTTCTCTTTGCGTCTTCTGGCGACCCCGTCTTCATAAGCCGCTTCTATAACCGCTTCTCTCACACGTTCCGCGACTGATTGATTAAACACACTTGGAATAATGTAATACTCATTCAACTCATCCTCTTGAACAACCGACGCGATCGCCTTGGCTGCTGCAAGCTTCATATTCTCTGTCACTCTGGATGCTCTGCAATCCAGTACTCCTCGGAACAAGCCTGGGAAGCACAGCACATTGTTGATTTGGTTCGGATAGTCCGAACGCCCGGTAGCCATAACCCGTACATAAGGCTCAGCCTCTTCGGGGAGAATTTCCGGTGTCGGGTTTGCCATCGCAAAGACAATAGGATCTCTCGCCATTTTGGCGACGTCTTCTCTTTTAAGTACACCGGGACCCGAAACGCCGATAAATATATCAGCACCTTCCATAACTTCTGATAGCGATCCTTGAATCTGCTTCGGATTCGTATGTTCCGCGTACCATTGCCAAAACGGATTATCGTAAATGCCATCACGCGTGATAGCACCTTGTCGATCGACACCAATAATGTTTCGAACCCCTGCAGCCATCAGCATTTTGGTGCAAGCCGTTCCTGCCGCGCCAACGCCGCAAAGCACGACTTTACAATCCTCAAGCTTTTTGCCTACGATTTTAACGGCATTAAGCAATCCTGCTAAAAGCACCACAGCTGTACCATGCTGATCATCATGAAAAACGGGAATATCCAGTTCCTCGATAAGCCGCTGTTCAATCTCAAAGCATCTAGGAGCAGATATATCTTCTAGATTAATTCCGCCGAAAGTTGGTGATAGCGCTTTCACGATGCTTACAATTTCATCTGTATCCTGAGTTGCTAGACATATTGGGAACGCATCGACACCAGCTAGCTGCTTAAACAACATCGCCTTTCCTTCCATTACAGGCATTGCCGCTTCAGGTCCAATGTTACCCAGACCAAGGACGGCAGTTCCATCGGATATGACCGCAACCGTATTACGTTTGATTGTGAGCGTATGGGCAAGCGATGGCTTTTCGTGGATCGCCATGCACACCTTGGCAACACCCGGTGTATATACCCTGGAGAGGTCATCCCGATTTTTAATGGGATACTTAGGACTCATTTCAATTTTCCCGCCCAAATGAAGCAGAAACGTTTGATCCGAAACATGAACGATTTTCACTCCCGGCAATGTGCGGATAGCCGAGGAAATCAGTTCGGTATGCTTGTTATCGTATACATTGATCGTGATATCCCGAACCGTGATGTTCTTATCCGTTCTAACGACGTCAATGGCAATAATATCGCCACCTGCATCGCTAATGGCCGTAGCCACACTACCGAATGATGCGGTATTCTTATCCAATTCTAACCTCAAAATAATACTTGTATTAACTCCCGAAGGGATTGACATGGTTTCACCTCAAGCGATATTTGACTTTGCTACATCTGTTTTCATGATATCGCTTTCAATAGAAGACGTGAAGAATTTGACCATATTGGTACTTATGGTCTTTTTGGTCTTCACTTTGACTTATGATCTTTTGTTCTCTTTCGTCCACACATACCTATTGATCGGGCGCCCAATTCCACCATATTCAAGGTCTAGCTTCACCTGTTTATTCTTCTCTAGAAAATCCAGATATCTACGTGCTGTGACTCTTGCCAGCCCTACGCCCTCAGCTACTTCTTCGGCGGATAAAGATTTGTCCTGCTGCATCATAAACAGCATGACTTGTTTCATCGTCAGTGCTTGCAGACCTTTGGGCAAATCCATTTGCGCGCTGATGGCAGGTGATTCAGGAAGCGATTCTCCCCCGTTACCGTGTAATAATTGATCCAGTTCAACCTGAGATAATGTCGATTCCTTCCCTAATCTTCTCTTCATCGTCCGATAATTTTCCAGTGCCTCTTGGACCCGTTCAAACTTAAAAGGCTTCATGATATAGTCCACTGCCCCCTGATGAAGCATCCGCTGAATCGTTGGAGTATCATTAGCGGCCGTAATTACAATGGCATCTGTATGTAACTGTTCATTTCGAATCTGCTGCAGCAATTCGGTTCCATTTTGGCCCGGCATATAAATATCAAGAATCACGAGGTCAGGCTTCAAATGACGAACTTTCTTGATACCCTCAATGCCATTAGATGAAGTCCCTACAATTTCAAAGCCGGGAACCCTCTCAACAAATTGCCTGTTCACTTCAAGAACCATCGGATCGTCCTCAATCAGTACGACTCTATGCATGAGTTTCATCCTCTCTTGTATGCATCGGGAAAGTGAGAATAAAGCTCGTTCCCACGCCAAGTGTGGACTCTGCTTCCAGATGAGCACCGCATTTGTTCACAATATTATGGATTAAATACAAACCAATGCCCCTGCTTTCGCCTACATTTGTAGAGAAACCTCGCTCAAACATGCGTTGTTTGGTTTCCTCACTCATACCTTTCCCATTATCCTCGACCAAGATTGATAATAAGTCATCATCCTGTTCGATGCTGATAAAGACCTCTTTCTTGCCTTCCTTCTGCTTCAGGGCATCAAATGCATTTTCAATCAGATTCCCCAAGATGACCACAACGTCGTGCTGATCTAAATGATCTGGAAATCGCATCAACCTGCTTGCTCGGTCCAAACGAACATCGACACCCAACTCTCTACCGCGGCTGATTTTCCCCAAAAGCAAACCAGCAGCACTCTCATTCGCAATCTTGCTCGAGACAAAGCTGCTAAGTTCGGATTGCGCTTCCATCGTTTCAAACAAATAGTCCAGCGCCTTCTGCTTATGATCAAGTTGGATCAAACCGCCGATGGTGTGCAGCTTGTTCATATACTCATGATTCTGCACACGAAGTGCATCAACAAATGCTCTTACGCCGGTCAGCTCTTCAGCAATTTTCGTCACCTCCGAGCGATCTTGAAAAATAGCTACTGCACCAACCGTTTGATGGCCTACTTTTATGGGAACTCGATTACTCAGAATATGAGCAGGACCAACATGCAGCTCTTGGTTGTAAATAGCATGATTAAGCTGCAAAATTTCTGGAAGTCTCGTATCCGGCAGCACTTCTCGAATAAGGCGGCCCAGTACATCCCCTTCGATTTGCAGCATTTTTTTGGCTTTATCGTTAAAAACCGTGATGTATTCCCGGCTGTCTATGGCAATAACACCTTCATGCATCGCATTGAAAGTGGCGGTTCGCTCTACGAGCAGCTGGGCGATTTCCTCAGGTTCCAAGCGAAACATCTGTTCTTTAATATGCCTTGAAAGCATCCACGAACCCCAAATACCAAACAGCAAAGACAAAAATACCGTCACATAAATTTGCCCACGCATGTCGAGAATGATCCCAGTTAGCCCCGGCACCAGCTTCCCCACCAATACGACACCTACCTGTTCGTGCTGCTCATTCATGACAGGTACGAAGGCTCTAAGCGCTGTGCCTTGTTCTCCTTTTGCCCTAGAAAGATAAGTATGCTCGGCAAATGCAGCATGTTCGTCCTCCCCGTGCGAAAGCTCCCCGATCCGGGAGGATGACGGGTGAGACCAACGAATGCCGTTCATATCCATGACAACAATATAGTCAACATCATTAATAATACGTAGACGTTCGCTGATCGGATTAATTTCCTGCCTTTGGCTTTGTTCCGTTAGCCCGCTGATAATAGAAGGCAATTGGGTAACTGTGCGCGCAGTAACAAGCAGTCTCTGTCCAAGCTCTTGTTCCTGAAGGTGAATCACACGGCCTATTAAAATGATACCTCCGATACAAATCGCAAATAATACAATGCCGAACGACAGGATCGTAATTTTCCAATTCATGCGAAGTCCCTTGATCTTCAAAGCCGATCACTCACTTTCTAGCTTTCCGTTTATTTCTAAGATCCTCCTACATTATGTTACACTGAATTTACGATATAAAACAGCTGGGGGTCCGTATGAAAACGTTCTTCGGTATCATGATGTTTATTGTAATCGGTCTCCTGACAGCGGTGGGATTTGGCTTTTCATGGCAATGGGGTAAAGGTCCACTTGTCACTGATGATGAGCAGATCGGACTCGCTCAACAAACGATCATTCGATTCAGCTTTGTCGTGGCGGAGAATACACCCAAAGGACTAGCGGCTCAGAAATTCGCCCAATTAGTCAAAGCAAAGACCAACGACACCATTAAGATAGAATTATTCCCCAATGGTACTCTATACAATGAAACTGATGAAGTTGGCGCTTTGCAGAGCGGCAGCATTCAAATGATCGCGCCGAGCTTCTCTAATATATCCCAAGTCGTTCCGGATTGGATGGCTATGGATCTTCCTTTCGTTTTTCAAAATGAAGAGGATGTCACTAAAGCTTTTCAAGGCAAAATCGGAAACATTCTGATGCGTAAATTAGAGCCGAAGGGCATCGTTGGTCTCGGTTTTTGGGCTAACGGTTTTCAGCAAATGACGTCAAACCGCGGTACGCTTGCTCATCCCGAGGATTTTCGAGATTTGAAATTTCGAATTCTTCCAAGCAAGATCATCGAATCCCAATTTCGGCAACTGAATGCGAAGACAGTACCTGTTCCTTTTAACCTCGTATACCGCAGCATGGAATCCGGTCAGGTAGATGGTGGAGAGAATACGATTTCGAACATTTACTCTAAAAAACTGTATCAGGTCCAAAAATATTTGACCATCAGCAATCATGCCTATCTTGGCTATGGCGTGCTAGTGAATAAAGTATTTTGGGAGAAATTATCGGCAGAGCAGCAAAGGACGATTAATGAAGCCATGCAAGAAGCGACGGTTTGGGCGAATCAAAATGCGATCGAGATCAACCGTAAACAATGGAACGAATTACAGAGGATTGGGCAGATGAACGTCCACCTCCTAACCAATGAAGAACGGGATGAATGGCAGCATGTACTTGAGCCTGTCTATGGAGAAGCTGGGTCCTATATTAGTAAAGAACTCATGGCTGCCGTGAACGAACTTAGACGCGAAAGTACGAACAAGCAATCGGGGTTAGACTAAAAAAAAGGCGCTGGAGTGTGAGAAGAGGCAACCTTATCTCTTCTCACACTCCAGCGCCTTACCTATTATCAACCATTTACGAACAAATTGCCGCTTCATAGCGTAAAGAGGCTCCGCTAACAACCAATTCATTCACCAAACCAAGCTGTTTAAATACGTGCAAGCTGCTGTTAACCGTCATCGCATTCATATGAGGATACTTAGCAATCAGCGCTTCACATATGTCTTTGACGGTTGTGTAACTGCCCTGCGCGTAAAGAAACGTAAGTATTGCACATCGCTGCGGTGTCAACGGTATGTTTTTGGCCCGCATCCGCTGTAAAGCTAGATTCAGATCATGTTTCATCATCATGGAACCTCCTTGTTTTCATTTTGTGTAGAAAAACTTACCGTTTCAAATGCTTCACATAACTCGAATATCTACATTCAAGCCTACCGAGAGGCTCTCTCCTAAATTCGCATCCGCTGGATAGAAATTTGCAAATCGCCATGAGCTTCGATTTACTATCGCGGTATTCCCCTTATTTATAATTACTATAATATAGTATTTATTATAGTTTGAGTGAGAATCGTTGTCAATATCCTTTCCGAGACAATGAAAAACCGTCAGGAATCATCCTGACGGCAATACGCAAGCTAAACTTGCTTATTTATTCGAATATCTAGGCGTTTGGCGAGATAAGACCACCGGACGTGCTTATTCCCCCCGCTTCGTTGGATCCCAGCCATCATCGCCTGCAAGAATATGCTGAACCGTCCATTTTACCGACTCCACATCGGTCAACTCCCTTGCCCACTCGACGCGCCCGTTGCTTACAGCCCCAGGTCCCACACTCCCATACTCCATGTACACGACATCATCTATCGGTTCCTGTTCATTCCATCGATCCCAGCCCGCAGCCTTAATATGCGGCCCTACCCAACAATCTACAAACGCAACCTTCGCATAATTCCGCCACGGCCTTCCTAGACCAACAGACTGCTCAGGCGCATCTCCGGACAGCTTACACCTGAGAAATACATAACCATATGGAGCCTCCTCCGGGGTAGATGCTGCTGTGATCCAGCCGCGTCCCAA
This sequence comes from Paenibacillus sp. LjRoot153, assembly GCF_964253085.1. Taxonomy (NCBI): domain Bacteria; kingdom Bacillati; phylum Bacillota; class Bacilli; order Caryophanales; family Paenibacillaceae; genus Paenibacillus; species Paenibacillus sp. LjRoot153. The sequence continues at coordinate 710,532 of NZ_CAXUQH020000001.1, read as the reverse complement.
GGAGACAATCTCACACTCCTGAAACACAGCTGTCGCCGAGCCAAAAATAAAATCAACATCCCCCTCCACATAGCAGCGTTCGTAATACTGCCTCACCGGACGTCTCGGCGCATCTTCCCTTGGACCGCCAAAGCTGCCGCGATCTCGCGGTTTCGGTGGCAACGGCCCTGTGAACAGCGTGTCCTGATGTCCGTGGAATCGACAATCGCGAAAGGTAACGCAGTCCCCATCGACATAAGCAGCCAAAGCTTGCCCCACGATATCCCCGCTTCCCGCTGTATTCTCGAACGTAACGCCCTCGACCGTCACATGGTCCCCGCCGATGTAAGCCGTGTAAGAATGAAACGTGTGGTAAGGTTCTCCGCTCGGAAACAACTTTTTCGCGTAATCGTCATAGGAGATCACAGTCGTTTCCGCCCCTTCCCCAACCAACGTTATCCATGGCTTATCGATATATAACTTCTCTTTATATACGCCGCTTTTGATGTAAATGATCGTAGGCTCAGTCTGTCCCTCTGGGATATGGTCAACAGCCTCTTGTATGCTTATGAATTCGCCGCTCCCATCTGCTGCAACGGTAATCATGGTCTTTCACCCTTTCTACTAGCGCGGTACGCATCAAATTGATGTTGAATTTCCGAAATAACATGATTCATTCCCGCATCTTTTAATTTGGCTCTGAAGCTTGCCATCGTAGTTGTCCAATCCACTTTCGCATCATACAGAATCGGTAAATACTCCGTAATGATGACATTGAGCTGGGCAATCTCCGATTTAATTGGAGCCAGATCAGGCACAAAGCCAAGCGTTGGGGAAACGATAGCTTCCTTGTCCCAGTCCCGCAGCTCTTTGCTATATGCAGGGGAGATATAGGTACTAAACCGAGCAAACCGAATATCATTCCAAGTCCAACTGATCGGGTTATACTGATGCTCGGGCGCGATACCGTCATAAACGATGGCCTCGTCCTTCAGCTTGTAATTCACATCCTTGATCCCATACGTGAAGAGATCGTAGTTCTCCTGGCTGCTTCTCAGCCAATTCAGGAAAGCAACAGACTCATTTACATGCTGGCTTGTCGAAAATACAGAAAGAATATTGTCAGCACCGGTATATAAATACTTCGGCTTTTCTGGATGCAAATACACATTTTCTAGTTCTCCCTCTGGGAGCATCGCTTTGAACGCATCAATTCGCTCGGTTTGCTTCATGACAACACTCCATGTTGCAGCCACTTTACCTGAGTTAAAAGCAAGCTCTGGATCTGGATACTTCGAGGTGTCTGATGGGCCATATGGGATATAGCCCTTCTTCTGCCATTCATGCATCTTCTCCATGATATGAACGAAAAAATCCGACTCATACGTATCTCTAACCTTAAGCTTTGGATCCGCTGGGTCAATATACACAGGAGCATTCAAGTAACCTCCCGCAAAAAAAGCGACATCCCCGTATTCTCGAAGCAAGAAACGGCCTGTGTCGTAAAAATAGGGCGTAATTTTCGGTTCATTCTGATGAATCGTCTCCAAATACGTATCCATATCGGCCACCGTCTTAATTTCCGGTAAACCATATTTCTTTCTCAAATCGCCTCTTATCTGCACGAAACTCTGAAACTCAGCAATCGGCATCACGCGAGGAATTCCATAGATATGCCCGTTTATCGTTGCGCCTTGAAAGGCGTAATCCGGTGTGCTGTTTACTATCGCATGACCATAATCGCGAAGCGCATCATCCAAGGGTGCTAAGACTTTCTTGGAAACTAAATCCGCGATATTCGAATACGCCGATAAAGCAATATCATAAGGCTCCCCGCTTGCCGCATTCAGCCACAGCTTATTCCAGTACTGATCATACGGGATATAGGTAAATTTGAGCTTGATAGGCAAGCCGTCCTTTGCTAGCTTGTTCTCAACAGCTTGGATAACTTCATCTTGGGCAGCTGGCTTCTCCAAAGGAAACAAGAGATGTAAGGTGGTTGGCGTTAGGCCTTGCCCCGACTTGTTCGTGTGTGATGTTGCTGGTGTCAGCCCAGGATCTCCTCCCTTGCCAACGATCATGAGCACAACAACCGAAGTACAAATCACGATGAACAGCAGTGTATAGGTGGATCTTTTCATCCTGAGACCGTCCTTTTTGTGATTCGTCGCCGCAAATGGATAAACACAGCAGCCATTTCCGCGGCTGCTGTGCTAGTTACACAAACGACAATCGTTATTTATTTCTTACTGGCTGTGAGATAACGGTCATATTGCGCTTGTCTACCTTTAATGACATCCTCAACACCCATACTTTTCAACGACTTGATATAGCTATCGAATTTATCCAGACTTTCCTTGCCAGTAATAAACTTAATATTCATTTCATTAACGTACGTCGTGATATCTGGCATCACCGTATTCTCCTTGTCAGCCTCAGCTTTCAGCGCGTATACGAAAGGGAATGGTGCTTTGATATATTTCTCCATCTCTTTATCAATCTTAGCATGCCATGGCGCTACCAGTACATCCGTTGCTTCAACGGATTGCTCAATCGGCAAATTAGTTGGATTGATACCGAATTTTTGGATAAAATCATTATCCTTGCCTTTCTCCGTAAATTGTTTCTTGCCATCAACCACATCAAACGTTTGTCCTTTCAGTCCCCACACATACATCTCCTTGGATTCTTCACTGCTCGCGTAATCCAAGAATTTGAATGCCAGCTCAGGGTCCTTAGCATTCTTCGTAACGCCAAATATACCTGTGATCGGGTTCCGTCCTATATAGAATTGATCGCCGTGCGGCCCTTTGAATGGAGCAATCCCTTTAATCAACGGTTTCGTAGGATCGTAATCCTTGAACAGCTTGCTGTACACCATAGAGGTATACCAACTAAAGTTAAACGTAGCACCTGTTATATTTTGCGAAAATTTGGAAGTAATCTGATCTGCCGTGACACTAGCGAAATCTGATTCTAATAACCCTTCTTTGTACAAACTATTTAAGTAGGTTAAATATTCCTTATAGTTCGGCTCATAGTACGAATAATGCACCTTGCCGTCCTTGTCTGCATAGAAGTTATTGGCCAAATCCAATCCGAATACCGGTCCAAATGCATTCGCTAGTTGATTAGGCGCTACCGAGAATGGGATTTCATCCTGCTTGCCATTGCCATTCGGATCATTCGCTTTGAACTTACGAAGCATATCCGTGAATTCATCGAGCGTTGTTGGATCCTGTAAGCCCAGCTTATCTAACCATCTCTGGTTCACCATAAAAGTAGGCATATAGTTCTTGGTCACAGCCAGCTGCGGCAGATAGTAAATCTTCCCGTCTGGTGTCGTTAAGCTTGCTTTCAGCGCAGGGTATTTCTCGAATAGCTTCTTGATGTTCACACCATATTTATCGATATAATCGTTCAGTGGTTTGAACAAGCCGCCTTGAATATTTTTCATCGTCTGATCCTGATCCAACTGATAGATCACATCGGGGAGATCAGCTCCTGCGGCAAGTCGCGGGCTAATCGCATCCTGATAGGTCGACGGTGGAAGCAGCTCCCAATTGACCGTAATACCTGCTCGTTTACTTAACTCTTGGACGATCGGAGCTTGGTTAAGATCGACATTGTTCGTCCATGCGTTCGTTGCTAGAATTTTGAGCGCTCCCGCTTTATCGGTGATTGGCCCTGTGCCTTTGTACGCGAAGCCCGCTGGGGCTGCCGCAGCACTCGCATCTGGTTTCAGCGTCGCCGCTCCCGTGCTAGCAGCTGGCTCAGCGCCCCCGTCACTTGTACAACCTGCAGCTACCATTGCGAATAAAGCCGTAATCAGAGACAGACTTGCCGTTGTTTTGAGTGTTTTTTTCATATACGAAACCCTCCCTCAATGTATAAAGCCCACTTATATATCCAGCAAGAGCATTGCTACCCTTTGACTGCACCTAGCGTGATACCACGAACGAAATATTTTTGGATGAACGGATAGATCGTAATAATCGGTAAAATGCTGACTACAATCGAAACGTAGCGAACCTGCAGCGTCGAAACAGCAAGCGCTTTAGCCGCTGTCTCTCCCCCCATTTTCTGCATAATTTCAGGTGAAGCCATAATAAGTACTCTCCGCAGGAAAATCTGCAAGGGTTGCAGCTCCGCCTTCCCGAGATACAGCAGTGCATTGAAGAAATCGTTCCAATGCGCGACGGCATAGTATAGGGTTAGTACCGCTAAAGTTGGTTTTGTAAGCGGTATCGCAATACGAAATAGTAAGGTGAAATCCTTAGCCCCATCTATGTTTGCACTCTCAAATATTTCGTTCGGAATATTCTCGAAGGCTGATCGCAAGATCATGACGTTAAAGGTACTTACAAGTACAGGCAGAATCATCGCCCATCTCGTGTTGTAGAGTCCTAATTCCGTGATCACCATGTAAAGAGGAATTAACCCGCCAGAGAAGTACATCGTGAATGCGATGTAGAAATTGAGCTTTCTTCGCAGGAAGAACGTCTTTCTGGAAAGCGGATAGGCCGCTAAGCACGTGGCCACCAGATTAAAGACCGTTCCCACAACGGTATACCAAATGGTGTTGTAGTAAGACTTCCATAATTCGGAATAGCCGAGCACCATTTTGTACCCATCGAAATTCAGATCAACCGGTAAGAACGTGACTAACTTATTGTCTATCGCTTCTACCGAGCTCATTGAGATGCTTACTACATAAATGAATGGATATATGGTCACAACAATCGCAAGAGCGACAAGACTGTAAACGATGATATAAAAACTCCGGTCCGTCCATGATTTAACCATAAAGGCCTCCTTTCTTGAAATATAAGAATTTATATGTTTCACATGATAAGTCGGCTATATTTTGGGATAAACACTGTGAGAAGTCCTGAGAGGACGACGTTGCCGTTTATTTCAAGGCGCTGCTACCACAAAGACATATCGTTCACACGACGACTTGCTTGGTTGGCCGCGTATACTAAGATGAAACTGATAATCGAATTGAATAACCCCACTGCTGTAGCAAAACCAAAGTTCTGTGACTCTATCCCTTGCCTGTATACATAGGTCGAGATCACATCAGCGGTTTCGTATGTGGCACCGTTATAGAGCAGATAAACCTTCTCGAAATTCACACTCATAATGCCGCCGATGGAGAGCAGGAATAGAATCACAATCGTTGGCTTCAAGCTTGGCAGTGTGAGATGCCACACCTCTTGAAATTTGTTAACGCCATCAATCTTTCCAGAATCGTACATTTCCTGATCGATCCCCATAATAGCCGCGATGTAGATAATGGAGCTAAAACCAAAGCTTTGCCAGATACCCGATACCGTGAAGATGGATCGGAACCATTCGGGCGTCATCATGAAATTAATTTTGGCCATGCCCATTGAAGCCAAGAATGTATTCACAATACCGTCTGTCGGCGACAGGAAGTTAATGATCATCCCCGCGATAACAACCGTAGAGATAAAATGCGGCAGGTAGGTCACCGTTTGGGCAAAACGCTTGAAGAGGCCATTCTTAATTTCAACAACGCATATGGCAAAAAGAATAGGGATCGAGAATCCGATGACTAGCGGATAGAACGCAAGCAGGAAGGTGTTCCTCAGCAGTCGCCAGAAATAACGAGAATGGACGAACTGGTCCAGCCATCTAAGCCCCACCCAATCGCCTCCGAATACACCATGTCCCGGTGTAAAGTTTTTGAATGCAATGAGGACCCCCGGCATTGGCAAGTAACAAAATATGAAATAATACAGAAATACCGGTAAAAACATCAGCAGCAGCAGTTTATCTCTGCGTATCAGCTTGATGAGCAGCGGCTTCTTATCCCCCAATAACTCCAACTCCTTTCAATCAATCATCCAATAAGTAAATTTTAGCGCATGACTGACTTTGCAAATATCCAACATTTTTGCGATATGTAACACTTTTTTACGCAAAAAAACACCCATTCAGTCCGGACGTCTTCACGCCGACCTCATAGGTGTTACCTCATCCACTATACTTCTCCACTATACTTCTACCCTAGAAACCCCCTCCGCCATATAAGCAGGAAAGGTTAAAAATACGCTGGTGCCGTGCCCAAGTTCACTTTCAATTCGCAAGCCATAGCTTTGTCCAAAGCGAATCTGGATGCGATCGTGTACATTTTTCAACCCGTACCCGACCGAGCTCCGTTGAATAACCTCATCTGCCAGCTCCTTACTCATCCCTGGTCCGTTGTCTTCGATGCAAAATTCCAGGTCATCTCCCGACCTGTAGCCTCGCAGGGTGATACAGCCGCGCCCACTACCTTTACGCAACTTATCAATACCGTGTTCTAATGCATTTTCTAAAATCGGCTGAAAAATAAGATTAATCATGTCATATCGCAACAGCGCTTCATCTACCTCACAAATGAAATCAAAGCGATAATTATGCATGATACTTTGAATATGCATATAATCCTTGGCATTCTCCAATTCATTTCGGACAGGGATGAAATCTCTCCCCTTGTTAAGAACCGTTCGATAGAAGCGTGAAACGGTATTCGTGATCTGACTAATTTCCATCGCGTCAATCTCTAATGCCTTCCAATTAATAATCGACAAGGTGTTATATAGAAAATGCGGATTAATCTGCGTCTGCAGCGCCTTGAGCTCCGCTTCTTTCTGCGTGATTTTACTTTGATACACTTCTTCGATCAAGGTGTTAATGTTGACAAGCATATTGCCGAAACGATTCGTTAATTGGCCAATTTCATCCCTAGACTGACTCGATACGTCAATCTTCAGGTTTCCATTTTCGACGATCATCATCTTCTTATTGAGCTTAATAATACGTTTGACGAAGGTGTTGGAGAACATCCAGATGATGAGTAGCAAGCCAGCCAAACAAACCAAGACAATCAAAGCTGTCGCACTAACTATGCTCCTTGCATCCACCGAAATCCCGTTCTTAGGTGTAAAATAAACCAGCTTCCAGCCCGGCTCTGCCATATCCGCTGTGATGTACATGTAATCCGTCGCCTGCATAGAAAAGGAACCAATTCGCTCCATTAACTGGGAGGATGGCAGCGAAGCAATGGGAAGCTCTGCACTCATCTGCATGTTTTTAGATAGAATTTGATTGCCATCTTTATCTAAAATCAAAATACCATAGGCATTCGTTTTGATATCATCCAAGCCTTGAAACAAACTATCGGCATCAATGCTCAGGAACAACACTGCGGGTGCCTTCCCTAACTGCACTCCCTCTTCACTTACGAACGGCCTTGTAGCGAAGAGCTTGCCATTCTTTATGTTCCACTGTGTTTCTTTCGGATTCGTCCGCTGATTCGCCCACTTTAGATCCGATGTCAAATCGAGCGGCAGAATATATTCGCCACGCAGAATAGACTGATTCTCTGTAAACACCGATATTTGTAAGATATCACGATTAAAATCAAGAATGTTACTGAAAAACGGATCCACATAATCCCGATATAAGACAGGGAAATCACCGACATTACTAATAAAGATGCGCTTAAAGACAACATTCTGGGTGATCGAATTAATGATCGCTTCATGCTGCTTCGCGCGATAGTTAATCGTCTCTGCGATTTGACTAATAGCTCCGTCCAAATTCTGTTTCGCCTGTTGGAGCAGGAAAGAGCTTGCTTGGTGATAGGAAAACATACCCAATACGACAACAGGTATAATGGAAACGACCATATAGGAGATAAACAGCTTTTGTTTAAATCTTAAGTTTTGGAAATAAGCTAGGAAAGTTCTCATATCAGCTCGTTCCTTCTCGGAATTTAGCCGGACTCTGCCCATGAACCTGTTTAAACGTTTTGCAGAAATACGACGTATTCATATAGCCAACTTGCTGACTAATGTCCGCAATCGTTAGATGCGTCTCCCGCAGCAGCTCCTCCGCCTTATGCATCCGAATCGTCGTTATATATTTAACAAAGGTTTGCCCTACTTCCCGCTTAAACAAGTAGCTTACATAGGTCTGTGTAAGAAACACCTTCTCTGCAATCCACTGTAAGCTGATATCCGATGTATAGTTATCCTCTATCAGTTTCCGGATGTCCTTGATCACTTTCTTGCTAAATTCCGGATTATGAACTTCCGTATCACCATCCAGCAAACCGAGAACAGTTTGAATTTGCGCTTTCAACTCGGCTAGGGACTTACATCCGAATATGGCCTCAACAATCGACTTAAAAGCGTGAACATCCGTTTTCCCTGCCGTTTCCCATATTTTCTTAGCCAGCTCCGTACACATGTACTTCACGTAAATCGCCGAATGCTGCCCACTCCCATCAATTGTTTTAAAGAATAACTCAACACCTTGGCGTAGGCCGAATTCATCCTTCACTTCCAGGTGCCAATAGAGGGTTTCCATTAGCTTAGGGATTGTACTCGCTATTTCTTCTTGTCCTTGACTTTCATCTGTATAGAGTACTGTGCTTTCATGAAAGAAAAATTTATAGTCCAGCACATTCTCCATGAGCTTAAACTCTGGAGCCAACTCATCTCCCGTGTTGATTAGCCTTGAAATGACCATCGTAAAGGTTTCGTTGTAGGCGTCCGCAATGCTTGTTCTCAACCTGCTGCCTAATGACTCTAGCTCTTCCTTACGAACCGTATGATCCCATCGCACACAAACTAAGCTCTGACTTTCGTTCAAATTCACATAATCGAATGACGCACGAATGACGGCCTGAAGCCTCTCTGGGAGCAAGTCGTGCTCTACATCAAAGACCGATGAACTGTAATCAATTAAAATCAATTGAACAGACATCTGGCTAAAATCAAGCCCGATGAGATCTAACTTGCGAGAGAGCGATGAAGAAGCTTGCGCTGCATGAAGAATCTCTAAGAACAGTTCTTCCTTCTCTTGCTCTTGATCCTTATGACAGAGCGCAATGACCTCATGAAAGGCTCTTTGGAAATCACTCACATCGATGGGCTTGAGCAAATACGCGGAGATCTGATAATGAATCGCTCTCTGTGCATACTCAAACTCCCCATATGCGCTGAAAATAATAATTTTCAACTCTGGGAACTGCGCCCGTGCCCGCTCGCACAAAGTAAGGCCATCCATAAACGGCATCTTAATGTCGGTTAATACAATATCGATTGGATGCGAAGCTAGCATCTCTAAGGCTTCTTCACCATTTTCAGCTTCAAACACAGCTAGGGGCAGTTTATATTTATGGATTAATCGCTTAATACCTTCTCGTTCAATATGCTCGTCATCCACGATGAGGATCTGAAACAAGCGCTTCCTCCATTCCAAGCTCGCCCGTATGATTGGATTACATCCTTTCGGATCATCTCTTTCGCACAGGCCGCTCCTATAATACGAAACCAACTCCATCTAAATTCTATCAGAAGACCGCTTCCGATTGAAATTCAACATTTTTGCGTTCCATATCATTTTTTTATGGTGTACTCGAATCCACGAATACCTTTGTAATACTTAGGATACATCGCACCTATACAGTTCTCACATACGTACTCGAGATCTCGGCGCTCGGGCGTTGTTGGGGGAGTTTGTTGGTTTTGGGAGGCTAGTGCGCCGGAGATTTGTATTAACTGGAAAATGTACAGCTATTTACGAGAAATTTCACCGAAAACTCGATTTAACTGTAAAATCCATTTATTCGCCTGGGGCTCAGGAGATATTAAGAAAAGAGCAGGCGCTATGCCTGCTCCACTTCAACACCATGCTTTATGAAATCTCCCCACGTCAGCGTCCGGAACTCTTCCTTCCATGGCGACAACGCCGGCAGCTCTGCCCATATCTCTTCAGCTTTCTGCATGCACACCGATTGAACGATCCGTGCATATTCCAAACAGCCGGAGTCCTGAATCAACTGTTTTACTTCGTTTTCCTTTTCCGCAAAAAGTTCAGCCGTAATCTCTCCCCTATAGTAAGCCTTCACAGGTGAGAAGTCTTCATCTTCAACTGAGAGTAGATACAGGATCGGCAGCGTCCTCTTCTTCGCCATCAAGTCACTTTTCTCATCATAGCGAACGAGATCCCGCACATCATTCTGAATCTGGTGGAGAAGTCCCACACAATCGGCTATTTGATGCAGCTGCTCTATCGTTCCTTCCGTACATGCTGTATCGTAATAACCTAGGAAGCAAGCAAGACGGAATAAAGAACCCGATTTCTCTTGGGTCATCCATAAGTATTCATCAACAGTGGAAACCGCATTAATCACATCTTTATGCTGGCCATTAATCGACCTAGCAATGATTTTGCTGATCTCGACCAACATCGTTCCACTGGCATTCATCCTGCCCAGTTCACCTACCATACCGATCATTAGCGCTAATACAGCATTCAACGCACTCGCCGTGTCAATGCGCATCCAAGGCTTACTTTCGCTATCCTGATCCTGCAGATCATCGACGATATCGAGGATAAGAACAACTAACTCCGTCAATGCCGCCCGGCGATAGATGTCAGGCGAACCCCCACCTAACATGGCGTGTGTGCACAACGTGACTTTGGACCAAGACAGACTCGAGGTCTCTTTATCTGACATGCATGATCTCAGCAGCGTTTTCAAATCCTCATCAAACATATAATCATCCATCATCCGTGCCATGTGCTGCTGAATGTCCTGCATGCGAAGCGCCTACTTTCAGGTGTAATATTTACTTTTGATAAACTTCTCCAAAGCCTCTGTCCTTGATTTCGCGCCCCATTTGTCATAAATTTTACGCAAATAATTATCAACCGTACGCTTGCTCATGAAAATCCGTTCCGCAATTTGTTCGTGTGTAGCCCCTTTAACCAGCATGTTCATCATGAGCACTTCTTCCTCTTGCAGTTCACATTCTTCGCCTGCATCGGCTTCATTTAATTGCATCTGGTTAAAAACGGACAGCGGAATCATCGTATACCCATCCAAAATACAATACACCATATTCTTGATCGTCCGCTCCGTTGACTCTTTCGACAGTACACCGCTTACTTTCATTTCAATCAATTTATTGTAAATACCTGCCAACTCAATGCCGGTGAAGATGACAATATGGATGTGCGGGTATAGTTGTTTGAGCTGTGCAGCAACCTCTGTTCCTGTCTGATCGGGAAGCTGATAGTCTAGAAATATGAGCCCAGGCTGATGCAACTTCACATATTCCAAACATTCCTTCGCATTACTAACAACTCCGACCACCTCGATACGATCAATCTCATCAAGCAACGTTTTCGTCGCCCGCGCGAATAAGGGATGGTCATCGACCACTAATGTTTTGACGATTTCACTCATGCTGACATCACTTCCTCAGTTGGTATTGTGATTAAAATATGGGTCCCTTCCCCCTCGGCGGTCTCCAGTTCAAAACTCCCACCTACATGCAGCACACGGCTTCTCATATAAGCAAGCCCCATACCGGATGCGGCGATTTCAACGGCAACCTCTTCCTTTACATGGAACCCTATGCCATCATCCCGATAACTTAAGTAAAAGAAATGATCTTCTTCCCACAGATGAAAGCTCACGTTAGCCGCCTGTGAATGTTTCTTAGCGTTGTTAAGTAATTCTTGCACAATCCGGAAGATGTGCCGTTTGGCCGATAAATCCTTGCCTTCGATCTCGGAAATTTGCTCTGCTCGGAAGGAAATCTCGAACGGCGTCGTATAGGATTCTTTCTCAACGAACGTCTTCAAGGTTTGCTTCAACCCTACCTCTTTCAACAGATGAGGATTCAACTCGAAGCAGCTCTGACGCAAGCTGGCATTAATCATTTCCACAAAATTGTTCATGCTGTTCAGCTGTTCACGATCCTCTTGACGCATGGAAGGTTTCTCCGCCAATGTAGTTAATCTTCGCTTGAGGAAAAATAAATCCTGCATCGTCGTATCATGAAGATCCGTGGCAATTCGAACACGTTCCTCCTCCTGAAGCTCGAACATCACCTTCCGTAACCAGAGATGTTCTTCCTGCGGAAGATGGGAAACCATTTGCTGAAGTCTGCCCGTTAACTTACGAATCAGATACACATTTTCCATACTTACTTCCAAATAGGAGGTGATTAGCTGCAGCCATTGCCACTCCTCCTTCGCGATCCGTGTGTTCGTCTTCTTCCGTGTCACGATGAGATAGCTCGTGTATTCCTCATGGCAGTTCATTTCCAAGAATGTGTAATAGGGGTGATCGAGAATGGCAGATGAATTCACCAAACGCTGGATTTCTGCCGTATCGACTTCACCTTCGCAGATAATTTCAATATCGTTTTTATGCCGAAAAACAATCGCACCACCCGTCACTTGCAAGGTGCCAACGATATCGACAAGGATGATATCCTTCAAATCGCGAAAGCTGGAAATTGTCCCTAAATTTTTGGAAATCTTTTTTAGCGCTGACTGCAATATGTATTTTCTTGGGAACAGATAGGGCTCTAATCTCGTCGTCCAATATTCGGCTGCATACAACATGGCTGAAAGCAGGAAGATTGAGCCTAGGAATACGAATAAAATTTGCTTTCCGTTGGTTTCCCCATGAAAAATAATGGCAAAAGCTCCGGTAAACAAGCTGACGGGTACAACCGCCATAAGACTGGCAAATACAACACGCCGTACGACAAGGCCAATATCGTATAACTGATCCGAAGCTATTAAATAGGAGAACGTAATGGGAAATATTAATAATAGCCAGCTGGTATAAATAGGATCGAATATCCAATCTCCGATAATGAGCTGTGGTATGAATGAGAGACAGATAATGGGTAGAAACGAAATGAGCAATGAGTAAAACACACTTTTGATAATACCAGCTAGCGGCGTCTGTGCTTTCCTGACCTTCACAAACAACGTTGCTAGCAGGGAAATGTTTAAGGAAATAACAATAATGAAGAATCCCATCGTGACGGATCCGTCATACTGATATACGAAAGCCATCGAAGGAAAGAGGTATAGACCTCTCATTACAAAAGCTAGGAAGGCTATCCCGTATAAGTATTTAAAGTGTCCCTTGGGCAGCTCCATGTCTCCCTTTTCTTTGAAGAACACCACGAGAAAATGTAGAAAGACAATCGGCAGCACCATCATCGAGCTAGCAATCATCAACTTACCTATTAAATCTCCCCGCATAGATGCGCCTAAGCTCATAAAGATTAGGGCAGCGCTAAGAAAGGAGAATGCAAGCAATCGTGCGGACGGCGACCGACTTTCCCTCACCAATAATAATACGCACATGAAAAGACAGACGAATTCCTCCGCGAGCGAAATGATATCGAATAAGGCTGGGCGGCTTGTCCTTAAATCGATAGTTTCTACGACGCCATCTCTCCAAATTACAACCGTGTTCGCCTTCTCAACCACATTCCATCGTTTGACGGTTGACCATTCACCTGGTGGTTTCCCATCGATCGCAATGACTTTATCGCCGATATGAATCTTGTCATTCGTGCTATTCGCCTCGAGTTTACTGACAATCCACTCGTCCGTACGAGCAGTGTCCAAGTAGATACCATTATAGGGAAAATGGAAGGTTACAAAAGAACACCAGATTTGCAATGCAATGAAGAGAACCATATAAAAACTTACAAAAATTTTGTTTACTATTTTCAATTAACTCTCCCCTAAATTCCAATATTTTGCTATAATCACTCTTGTAACCTACTATTAAAAAGAGGGAGCTAAACCAATGGCGATTATTCAATTAAACCCAGAGCTGCAACGTTCCGTACAAGCAGTGAAGCGCGCTGAACTGCGCAAGCAAGCAGATTCCTTTATGGTGGCTCAGCCTCTATCTGCTGAAGAAACAGCTGCACTTATCAAAACATTCACAACTCCTTCAGACACAAGAAAACAAAATGCCAATGAGCCTTCTAACTATTGGTGGTAATCTAGTAGTCTTATTTTACCAAATAAAAAAAAGGATTGCATATTAGCCACATGCTAATTATACAATCCTTTTTTTATTTCGTATGCATGTCATTCGCACTACTCTTCCCAGATCCGACAATTCTTGCTAAGCCGTCCCGAAGGTGACGCCCAACTCGCGCAGGCGTTTGCGGTATGCGATGCTCAAACGATCGCACTTCAAATGCAGCTCGGCCTGCAAATCTAGCGGCAGCAGCTCCGGCTTCTGGTTCTCAACCATGATCCGATCCTGCTCGATGAGCCGATCTTGGAATTGGATGAACACCTCGTCAGACTCGTCATACGCATAGTTTCTTTGCTTCAACATATAGGCTACGCTAGTCTGCTCCGTAACCGGCAGTACCATCAGAAACAGCCGAAAGATATGATCAGATACATCGTCTCTCTTCGTAAAAGCTACACTTAAGGGGCCGAATACCTCATACACATATCGACTATGTACACCCCGCCCTGTTCCATCCGCATCAGGCTGATACACGATGATTTCTTCGGAACGCAGAACGCCCTCCTCTTCCAAAACGTGATAATCATTGATTTCAGCAAAATCACTATCGCCAAGCAGTCCCTCATGCACGAACATAAGGTGGGACACATCGAGGAAATTTTCAATAATGCGAGGTCCTGCTGCTTGCAGGGTGTAAGGCCCCATGAATACTTCCTTGAAACCCTCTGGCACATAGGCACTCACTTTAGGCAGAGGTCCTGCAGGTGTCCCTAAGCACACCCAGATCAGCCCATGCGCTTCTACGCAGGCGTAAACGAAGGCTTTGGCCTTCGAGGGTATCGCTTGTTCCTTCGGTAAGGAAGGAATCTTGGTACACGTACCGCAGCCATTATATGACCAGCCATGGTAGGCGCAAACCAACTCATCGTCGCTTACTTTCCCAAGTGAGAGGGGCACACCGCGATGAATACATAGATCTTTAAACGCGTGGACGCCTTGCGAGGTGCGGAATATCGCTACTTTTTCCCCTAGTACCATCACTGCCTCAGGCTTATCTGTGAGCATTGACGACAACAACACCGGGTGCCACTCGTGGATTAATGCGATATCTTGTATTGTCATCGCCAGTCACATCCTTTGTGCTTTATTTAGGTATGACACCTTTAATGCCCTTAACAAACCAAGTCGTGCCAAGGATTTCTTCATCCGTCATCTTCTTCCCGGATTCGAAGCGTGTTTTGCCATCTTGATCAACGATAGGTCCTTGGAACACTTCGAACGTACCGTTCAGAATTTCAGCTTTTTTCTTCTCTACTAGCGCTTTAACATCCCCTGGCACATTTTTTCCAAGCGGGGCAATATCCGTGATGCCTTCTTTCATACTGCCGAAGTAAGCCTCGGATTTCCACGTGCCATCCATGATACTTTTCACCGTCTTCACATAATAAGGGCCCCAGTTCCATTTCGGGTTCGATATGTACGTATCCGGTGCGAATCTGCCCATATCGGAATCGTTCCCGATGCCCCATACTTTACGTTCAGCAGCCGCTTGAATGCTTGCCGGTGAATCTTGGTATGCCGCCAAAACGTCCACACCTTTATCCAACAAGGAAATAGCCGCTTGCTTCTCTGTTGCCGGATCAAACCACGTGTTACTCCACACAACGGATACGTCGATATTCGGATTTACGCTCTGTGCACCAAGCGTGAAAGCATTAATGGTATAAATAACCTCGGGGATCGGGAACGCGCCGACATAGCCCAAATGGTTGTTTTTCGTCATTTTCCCTGCAGCCATACCGACAAGGTAAGCACTTTGATATTCACGTCCCATGTACGTGCCTAGGTTCGGCGCCGTTTTGTAGCCAGTGGCGTGCAGGAATTTCACATTCGGATGCTTCACCGCCACCGCAACCATAGGATCCATGTATCCGAAGGAGGTTCCGAAAATAATGTCATTTTTCTGAGCCAACTCTTCGAATACACGCTCAGCGTCAGGGCCTTCTGGAATATTTTCAACCGTCGTCGCTTTAATTCCTAGTTCTTTCTCCATCATCAAACGGCCTTGATCATGCTCAAATGTCCAACCGCCATCCCCCGGAACTCCGATGTAAACAAACGCAACTCTCGGCAGCTTTTTCTCTGTTGTTGCTGCCGTAGATGCTGCAGTGGTGGAAGCCGGTGATGTAGAACTTGTTGTCGTGCTCGTGGAGCAGGCACTTAAAATCACTAACATAATAGCAGTAATTGACAGCATGGTTTTTCTCATATCGCTTCTACCCCTCTCTTTTTATGGACAATCCGCATTTCTCTACTGCTCTGAAAATCCCCTCATACCCTGTGCACCGGCATATGTTCCCGCACAGTGCTTTCTCAGCCTCAGCCCTCGTTGGAGCAGGGTTCGATTCCCACAACGCGGTTAAGGTTACAACCATGCCGGCGGTACAGTAGCCGCACTGCAATCCCCCCTCCTCTAACATCGCTTGTTGAATCGGATGCAGCTCTTCGCCTGTCGAGATTCCCTCAATGGTCGTAAGCTCCTTACCTGATGCTTGATACGCCATCAGTAAACAGGAATTCACAGGTTGACCATCGAGCAGAATCATGCAAGCGCCGCAGCGCCCAATTTCACAAGAAACCTTGGTGCCGGTCATCAGTAGGTCATCCCTCAGAACGGCTGACATCCGTTTGGATGCTGGGACTGGAATTGACACTGCCTCCCCGTTAATAGAGCAATCTAGCACAAAAGATGTATTAATCACTGGCCTCCACCCCTTCTAACCAATCGATGGATTGCACGATGTCTTCTGGTGATATGGGCAGCTGATTCACCCAAACGCCTGTCGCTTGTCTTACGGCTGCAGTAATTGCAGGAGCCAAGCCGACAGAACCAATTTCTCCAACGCCGCGAGGGCCAAATGTATCTCCCTCCGGCAGCTCTTCAATGGCTTCAACTTGAATACGAAGCGGACTGTCGCTGAAAGTAGGAACGAGGTACGTGTCGAGATTCTGCCTGACATAGCGTCCTTCTTTCATCACTGCATCCTCGGTCAGTGTATAGCCCAATGCCATGACACTGCCCCCCTCGATTTGTCCAAGGAAGCCCATCGGATTAATCACAGGACCTGCGGCGATGACGTGATCGGTCTGCAGCACCTTGACCCGCCCGGTCAGCACATTGACTTCCACCTCTACAATCGCCGCTGCGTACGAGTACAGGTAGTGCGCCCCGACCCGCCCTTCGGGCGTCGTTGGGTAGTCGAACTCCGTATGCGCGAGGATTGGCGTAGCTGCTGCCGCAGCGGCCTCCGCATACGTGACAACCGGCTCCCCGGATTCATCACCCTTGTGATGAATCCCGCCTGCGCCGGTTGCGAGCTCTGCGGCCGGAATGCCGCAGAGCAGCGAAGCCTGCTCCAGCAGCGCCAGCACGAAGGCTGGCTTCAGCCGCTGGAGCGCGCGCCACATCATCGTGGTGGCGCGTGAGGCCGTGCTCGAACCGCTGCTCGGCACGCGGTCGGTATCGCCGATGACGATGCTGATGTCATCGGCGGCGCAGCCGAAGCAGTCCTGCAGCATCAACGTGAGTGCTGCATAGAGCCCTTGGCCGAACTCCTCGAAGCCGAAGGAGGCTTGGATCTTGCCCTCCGGCGTGAGCTCGATGCGGCCGCCGGAATGATCGGGGATGCCGAGGCCGAGCCCGGCACCGTGCATCACCAGCGCAGCGCCGACGCCTCGGCGCAGCCAAGGCTCTTGCGCAGCCGCCGGTTGGCGAGCGCGCTTCGCCCAGAGCGGCGACTCCTGCGCCTTCGCCCACACCTGGGCGGCGCCCTCGGTGGCCACGATCTGTTGGCCCATCGGGCCCGGATCTGCTGGCTGGCGCAGGTTGCGCTTGCGCAGCTCCCACGCGTCCATGCCGAGCTTCTCGGCCAGGCGTTCGATTTGGCTCTCCACCGCGAAAATCACCTGATTGCCGCCAAAGCCCCGAAACTCACCGGATACACCGTTATTCGTGTAGACGCTCTTGCCTTCTACGTCGACATGCGGGATCGTGTAAGGTCCAATGGCATGCTCAGTTGCAAAATTCAACACCTCGCAGCCTAGTGTCGCGTACGCCCCTGTATCTGCAAGAATGCGGACTTGATGCGCGATCAGGTTTCCTTCTTTGTCGGTTCCAGTTTTCATCGTGATCCGCATCGGATGACGTTTAATGCCGGAGATGACGGATTCACGGCGGGAATTATGCATTTTGATCGGCTTGCCCGACTTTCGTGCCATCAGTGCGCCGAAAGGCTGCACATTGAGCTCATCTTTCCCGCCAAACGAACCGCCAATCGGACTGGAAACGACTCTGATTTGTTCTTCTGGGATGCCAAGGATTCGCGCTAACTGGAAGCGATCTTTATAGCCATGCTGGGTCGGCGAGTAAACGGTCAGCCGTCCATCAACTTCTGGAATAAAGAGACCGCCTTCGGTTTCCATATAAGTATGCATTTGCCGAGGTGTCAGATAGGTTTCTTCAACGACCTGTGCACATGTATCGAAAACAGCATCAATGTTTTTGTCCCCATGCTGCAGTGAGGTTTGATGAAGCAGATTCCCTTCTGGATGCAGCATAATCGTACCCGCTTCCAGCGCAGTTTCTGGATTATCTACAAGGGGAAGCGGCTCATACACGACCTCAATGAGGCTTAGCGCATATTCCGCTAGTTCCTCCGTATCTGCAGCAACGGATACCAGCGCATCCCCGATATACCGAACTCGATCATGACAAAACACCGGCTGATGAGGAAACGCAATTCCGAATAAGTTCAACCCTGGTACGTCGTCAGCCGTTAGAACTACGCGTACGCCGGGTAATTGTTTGGCTTTGGTTGTATCGATGGATAGAATCCAAGCATGTGGGTATTGACTCCGCAGTACCTTACCGTGCAGCATGCCTGGTGCTGTTAAATCGGTGAGATAACGAAGCTCCCCTGTCACTTTCTCCTTGCCATCAGGTCTAATGATCCATTTCTTCGCATTACGATTAAGGAGCATAGGCTCCGCCCCCTTTGCGCCAAGCTTTGAAGCACTCCGAAATGATCAAATTCGCTGCCGTCTGTTTGCGGTAAGCTACTCCGGCATAATCATCCGCCACAGCGTTGAAGTCAGCTATAACCCCTTTGTGGAGTATCTGCAAAGTTGCCTTGAATAGCGGCTTCCCGATTATTCCCGCTTCTAGAGTTGGAAATCTCGCGGGAACCGCGTTACCTCCGCCTGCCGCTAAGGCGATGTCGGTAACCGTCCCATCCGCTTGAAGGGAGAGCCTCCCCGCGACAGTGACGACCGATGGCGTGAATGCCTCTCTGCGTCCAACCTTGAGGTAGAACTCATGGATGATCTCGTTCTTTTGCACTTGCTCTTGCTCTTGCTCTTGCCATCCCCCTGCCTGCACAATAATCCCCGTCATGATCTCGTCATGTGCCCCTTGTGGAGCAGCCAGCCAATCTTTCAAAGCAATTGTTCGCTCGTTCTGTCCATCTGTACACCGTATCTGTGCATCCATCACAAGTAGTGCGGGAATCAGATCTCCTGTACGTGTCATCACATTGCCTCCGATGGAGGCTAAGTTCCGAATCGACGGGGCAGCAATCTCCGAACAAGCCTGCACAAGAAGTCCGCATTTCTGCTGAACCAACTCGTTTTTCATCAAATCTGCAATACTGAGGGCAGGGCCTATATGAACTTGACCTTGGGAATTAACCGTTAATCCCGAGAGTACAAGAATCCGTCCAAGACTAATGAAATACTGTGGCATTAGGGCAAGCCCATTTTCCCAGCGCGTGCGAAGCCAAGTACCTCCAGCAATGAAGACAGCATCTTTGCCCCATTTATGCTTCAATTGGATCGCTTCCTCTACACTTGTCGGCTGCCATACGGAAGGCTGCTGCTCGGGCAGCTGATGCATCGGAACTGACATATTCAACCCTCCTCAGAGTTTCTGTGAAAAAACCTACGAATGATGCCTTCTGAGTTTGCCGCGAGAAGCCGGCTTGCTACGTGGTGGCGTGTTCGATGCGCTCCATCTAACGGAACGTCGTTCCGTCTCGAGGGTGTCCAATTCCGCTAGCCTCTACTTTCTTCGTCTTTCACTTTGCTCCATTGCATAACCCAATCTTCAATAAATCGTTCCAATAAATTAGATCTACTATAAACAATATTCGATTTTAGCGTCAACTAACATAACATTATTTTGTTTTTTTATATAAAAAAGAGCACATCATTCGTAATAATGCACTCCATAGCCAATAGTTTGTCATTTAACCTTACATAATTGGCGCTTGTAGATTGTTTTTGCCTCTTCATATTGCTTGGCGGTATCAATATCCATAAATGTCAGCGCTGCCGCCTCAATCATCTGTCCGCGAAATGCAGGCAAATGAAACAGTGCTCGCGCACCAGCATCTCCTTCCAACGAAGTGATTGTTGACCACATCCTTCTCCCTAAAATGACTGGCGGCTTCGGGATACCCTTATCACCACTAGCGACATAATCGTAGTCCGCTCCTGCCTCGTAAGCATCAATCAGCCCAGCCAACATATCTGCCTCGATGAATGGCTGATCAGCCAGCATAACCATCGCAGCATCAGCCTCCAGCTCCTCTGCCACTTGAATACCCGTGCGAAGCGAATGTGCCATGCCAAAGCCAGCCTCTGGACACACCACTATACGGCATCTCCCACTCTCGAGCCCATGACGAGCCTCTTCCGGCAACCACACTAGCGTATCTCCTTCGCGTACAATGACAACCACTTGCTCGAAATCAGCGCAGCGCAGCGCCTTCAGTAGCGCAACACCTCCGAGGCTGATACCTTCCGCCAACTCGAGGGACTGTTTCGCTGTCCCCATGCGCTGACTGCTTCCAGCCGCCAAGTAGACGCCAACCATCTTTCGCTTCCCTGATCTCACCATCATCTCCGGTTTCGCCTTCTTCCCTGGTTTCTCTGGTTTCTCTGTTTCTTCCCCTAGTTCCATCAGCATCTCCGGTTCCACCGGTTTCCCTGATTCCCTTAGTTCCACTCACTTCTCCAGCTCCACCATCTTCCCTAGTTCCACCACTTCGCCAGTTCCACCATCTTCCCTGGTTCCACCATCTCCACCGCTTTCACCATGAGCAGAAGCTCCCGACATCCCGTCCATGGGCTAATGGGGATGACCACACACCCATTCTGTGCTTTCCACGCTTGATCGCAATCAGCTCAGCTACAATGCTGATTGCATTCTCGAACGCACCTTCCGAGCCGATATTCAAACCAATTGGCGCATGCAGCCAGTTAGGGCGCTCGAAGCCCTCCACCATTTTGGCCGTACGCTCCTTGGAGCCCATAATGCCGAGATAGTGTAAGGGATAAGCCATAATGCCTCGGAAGAAGGCGGTATCCTTCTCAAACTGATGACTCATGATCACGACGTAGTCTCGCTCATTCAGCGCAAGCTTTTCGACTAATGTCTCTGGAAAAGCGACTATCGTTTCTACCCCTGGGAATCGCTCTGCGTTACAGAAGGATTCACGCCAGTCCGCAACCACCACACGAAAGCCGCTGCTCGCAGCCATTTGTACGAGCGGAACCGCATCAGGATTCGCACCGAACACGATGACTCTTGGTTTTGGCACAAAAAACATACTCGTCACAAAACGAAACGACTCCCTCTCAGCTGAAGTTGCAGAAAGCCCCTCCTCATCTATACCTGATCCCCGCAGTGCATATCTAATTTCCGAATACCCATCGGTATAGGTGCGAATGAGCTCTACGGCTTCACAGCGATCCAATCTATTTTTCACCACCAGTAGATTAACCAGCAACTCTCCAGCAAGCGGCTCAAGCAAAATACGGATCAACCCGCCGCACCCAATCGTCTCCCCCCAGCCAAAATCATCAGCTGGCCTCATGTCGTATTCGACCATTTGCGGCTTTTGCGATTCCCACACGCCTGGCACGTAAGCAGCGAGGTCACCTTCCAAACAGCCCGGAGAAATACTTCCCACCGTGCTTCCATCTGCCATCAACAGCATGACAGCTCCTTGCTTGCGATAAGCGTGGCCTTCCACATGAATCACTGTCGCTAATACACGCGCCCCCGTATCACTTTCCACAGCTTGCAGAATGTCATAGGCCTCCATCGCTCATCGCTCCTTCTTTTTGTATTCATCCCACATGTACATGCCTTGTTGTTTTCCAGCGCAATTCCTCGTGGGCCCTCTACCAGCCAATCGCCAACCCATCACCACGCGGATCCGCCGCCCCACTCATGAAGCCCTGCTCATCAATGACAATGCCCTGCGCCTGCCCCATAATGCCGTCCCACGACTTCACGGGCTCCACGCGATGCCCCCATTGCTTGAGATTTGTATATACCTCGGGTTCAAGCCGATGCTCCAGCTTCAGCGCATCCCCATCTTCTCCCCAAGTACGTCCATATACCCAACGTGGCAGCGCAATCGCTTCCTGAATCGATAAACCATAATCCAATACCCCCGTAAGAATCGAAAGCTGCGTCTGTGGCTGCCCTTCTCCACCTTGCGTGCCGAACAGCATATAAGGCTTTCCGGCCTTACTTACCATCGCGGGCATCAACGTATGGAACGATCTTTTGCGTGGTTCCAACACGTTCGCACATGCAGGATCAAGCGAGAAGAAGGATCCCCGGTTTTGCATAATAATGCCTGTATCACCAGGAACGTAAGCTGCCCCGAAATCGAAATAGAGACTCTGGATAAAAGAAACCGAATTCCCCTCTTCATCTACAACGGCTGCATAGGCCGTATCCTGACCGATCGCTGGCGAGAGATGCTCACTTACCTTCAGTGGATTCGCCTGAATCTCACTCCAAAGCTCCTGCGCATACGATTTTGACAACAATCTTTGGAGCGGTATCTCTCTAAAATGTGGATCCGTTAAATAGCGATCACGGTCTTTGAACGCCTTCTTAATCACTTCCGACATCAGATGGTAAAAGTTCGCCGATGCTCTAGGCACAGATGCCATATCAACATGTTCTAACATATTCATCATCATGAGCGCTGTGAACCCTTGGGAGTTCGGCGGCATTTGATAAATGTCATATCCACGATACGTCGTCGATAGGAGCTCCACCCATTCGCCAGTGAAGCTGCGGAAATCTTCTTCCGTAAGCAGCCCGCTATCCAACTTCATGTTATCCACAATGGCCTGCATGAGCGAGCCCGAGTAGAACGCATCTCTTCCTTCCTGCTGAACCAGTCGGAGCGTCCTTGCCATGTCGGACTGAATCAGCCGATCGCCTTCCTTCATTAGCTCGCCATCACGCATGTACAAAGCACTAAGCTGTACAGAAGCCCGAATAAATGGCTCATCCTTACGCATCCAGAACAGCAAGTTACGGGAGATCGGGAACCCTTTTTCCGCATAGCCAATCGCTGCATCCAAAAGTTTCGCCCACGGAAGTTTGCCGTGCTTTTCCCACACTTGCCACCAAGCATCCACCATACCCGGTACTGTAATTGCGCTTAAAATGCCGCGCTGTGGAATTTGATCCATCCCTTGCTCTCTATAAAAATCAGGCGTCGCTTTCGCAGCGGACTTCCCGCTCCCATTAAATCCGGTATAAGTGCCAGTTGCTGCCTCATGCATGAGGAAAAAAGCATCTCCCCCGAGCCCCGTCATATGCGGGTAAACGACACCTAGGGTCGCGCTAATGGCAATTGCTGCATCAAAGGCATTGCCGCCTTGCTGTAAAATCGCACTCCCCACGGAACTAGCCAAATAATGTGGCGTAGCAATCATGGCTCGCTCTGCTCGTGGCATGATGTTTAGCATGATTATTCCTCCCGTTTATGAGCATATACCGCTAGTGCAGCTTGCAGCGCCTTCCCGACAGATACATCCACACCATACCAATGAAGTGTTGCTTCGAGCGCCCCAAGGACATGGAGCACATTTTTCTGGTTACAGCTAAAACCCATCGTACCGATGCGCCAAATCTGTCCCTTCAATGGACCGAAGGAAGAGGCAATTTCAATGCCGAAGCTGTTCAGCAGCATGAATCGAACGGCTTCCCCATCAACCCCGCTGGGAATACGTATACAAGTTACTACTGGCAGCTTACACAGTGGATCGCCGTACAACGTCAATCCCATCGCCTGCAAGCCAGCAACCAAAGCCGCTTCATGACGCTTATGGCGCGAGAATCGCTCTTCCAGTCCCTCCTGCAGCACAATGCGTAAACCTTCACGTAGTGCATATAACATCGTCGTAGCCTCTGTATGGTGATTTAACCGTTTTGGACTCCAGTAATCCTGCAGCATGCCAAGATCGAAATAGTTACTCGCTACGGCTCTAACCGAGGAAATAGGAGCTCCTTTCTCCCGCAGTCCCCGTTCGATCGTTTTACGGCGCATGACCTTCGCTTCAACACGATCGTTATACGTAATGGGTGACATGCCTGATGGAACGGATAAACATTTTTGCGTGCCGCCAATCACCGCATCCAGCAGCCATTCGTCGGTTTTCACCGGAACACCACCAATGGTGGCTACAGCATCCACGACTAGAAGAGCATCCACTTCTCGGCAAGCTGCCCCTATCCCATCGAACTTTTGGATACAGCCTGTCGACGTCTCACCGTGAACCATTGCCACTATCATTGGCTTCTCCCGCTCAATAGCTGTAATGATATCAATGGGATCGAACACGGCTCCCCATTCCTGCTCAATAATTGCCACTTCAGCCCCACAGCGCTCGGCAATTTCTACCAACAAATTTCCAAATCGTCCATAGATCGGAACGAGTACTTTATCTCCTGGCTCGATGATGCTTACCAGCACAGCCTCAATACCTGAACGGGA
This sequence comes from Paenibacillus sp. LjRoot153, assembly GCF_964253085.1. Classification (NCBI taxonomy): domain Bacteria; kingdom Bacillati; phylum Bacillota; class Bacilli; order Caryophanales; family Paenibacillaceae; genus Paenibacillus; species Paenibacillus sp. LjRoot153. The sequence continues at coordinate 685,848 of NZ_CAXUQH020000001.1, read as the reverse complement.
AGTCCCGTCAATGGGGAAAGCCCATTGATTGTTCGTTTGAAAAACCTCGCGAAGCATCTCCATCGTTTCATTCATAAGCTCGGTAAACTCAGGATCGAACTGCCCCAGAATGGGGTACGACATCGCGCGCAGCACCCTAGGGTCAACCTCGACTGGACCTGGGGTCATAATCGTTCGAAGGGATGGTGATAAATCTTTATAGGTTTTCATCTGCTTTTCCCCCATAGCCGTATTGATATAACACATGAACGAGTGTCTGAAAGCCGACAATGAGATCCTCCGGCTTCGTGAACTCTTTGGGATTATGACTAATACCTGCCCGACTTGGCACGAATATCATGGCCGACGGACAGATCGGTCCGAATAGCTGAGCATCATGTCCCGCCCCGCTTGGCATGCGAATATGCTCGTAGCCATAGAAGTCGCAGGCAGCCTCAATTTCTGCCGATATCCCGCTATCCATGGCCACTGGTAAGGCATTTAGATGTTCAACCGTATCTATATAAAGTTCTCTTCGCACTGCGATTTCCACAAACCGCGATATCAGCTCTGCACGAAAAGCCTCAATCTTCCGCTTGTCAGTATGCCTAATATCTAACGTAAATTCGACTTCCCCGGGCACCACATTCGATGTTCCTCGCTTCACTTCTAAGCGCCCTACGGTGGCTACCAAAGGTTCACCCTCCGCAAGTGCCATCTTCTCTGTTAGCGCGACCATTTCGGCAGCGGCAGCAAGCGCATCTTTGCGCATTGTCATTGGGGTCGTTCCCGCATGATTGGGTATCCCCGTAACGACGACGGTCATTCGAATTTGGCCAACAATAGCTGTAACTACACCAATTTTTTTCTCTTTAAACTCAAGGACTGCGCCTTGCTCGATATGAATTTCAATATATCCGCCTATATCATCACGTCTTGCTGGATGGAGCTGGCCCTGATCTATTTCAAAGCCCGCGCGCTCCATCGCTTCAAGTAAGGTTACACCCTCTGGATCCGCAAGTCCTGCGCCTTCAGCTAGCGAGAGCACCCCTGTCACATGGCCTGATCCCCAATAAGCCAATGGGAACCGACTCCCCTCTTCCTCGCAAAAGGAGACCATTTCCAACGTTCGTTTCGGTGTCCCGTACATGGCCTTCAAATAGCCAAGCGCCATCATAGATGCGATGACGCCGTAGGCTCCATCGTATTTCCCACCGTTTTTGACAGTATCAATGTGTGACCCTGTAAGCATCGGCTTGAGCGTTGGATCCGAACCTTGCAATTTGCCGTACACATTGCCGATTTCATCAAAATCTGCCTTAAGCCCCATGCCCTGCATGTTGTCAATCAGTGCTAATTGCGCCTTGAGCCAGGGCTCCGCATACAAGAGGCGGGTCACGCCGCCTTCCGGATCGGCGCCGAAGGTCGCCAGCCACTCCAAGGCTAGCAGCATACGCTCCCCGTATTGAGCTAGCATTTCTTCCTGTGGGTGCCCTTTTATTTTAGCCATCTAGCCCGCCTCCGATCGATGCACTGTGACGCAACCAAACTCCCTCTATCGCAGATTCAACACCCACGCCTCGCTCATACACCTTAACTCCCCGCAGGAAGGTTGATTTCACGCTGCAACCAAACGTTCTACCCACATAGGGGCTCTGTTTATGCCGATACAGTAAGTCACTCTCTTGCAATGTATAGCCTGCTGCCAAATCCACCAGGGCTAGATCTGCGTCAGCACCTATGGCGATTTCCCCCTTGCGAGGATAAAGCCCGAAGCGTTTCGCTGGCGCAAGCGCTAGCATGCGAGCAAGCTCTGGCAGGGGAATCCCTCTGCGGAGATGGCCTTCATCCAACATCAGCTCTAACGAGCTTTGCGCCCCTGAAATGCCACCCCATGCAGCGAAGAAATCGCCCTGCTTCATAGGCTTGGGTGAAGGGGAGTGATCCGATGCGATGATGTCAAACCGACCTGCCTTCAGCTCTGCCCACAGACGAGCCTGATCTTCCACTGTGCGGATCGGTGGCGCACATTTTGCAACAGACCCGAGGCGTTCGACCTCCACGTCCGTTAGCGTCAAATAGTGCGGGCACGTTTCCACGGTAACGTCCAATCCCTGTGCCTTCGCTTCCGTGATAACCTGTACCGCTTCTGCCGAGGAGATATGTACGAAATGCAGTTTACAGCCTGTCTGCTTCGCATAGCCCAATGCACGGTTAACTGCTTCTACTTCGGCGGCAATCGGTCGTGTCGCGATAAAGTCCAATGCGCTGCGTTTGTCTGCTTGCACAGCCTCGGCAGCGAGCTTAGAGACAATTTCCTCACTCTCTGCATGAAGAGCAAGCACCAGACCTAAGCGCGCAATTTCTTTCATGCCGTTAACTAACGTCTCATCATCCACTTCCGCGAAAATATCTTCTCCTTCTCCACCTGGGCAGGACATGAAGGCTTTGAAGCCAATTACACCAGCTTGTGCAAGCCCCTCTAGCTCACTGATATTGCCGGGAACGAGACCGCCCCACAGGGCATAATCGACATGGGATTGCCCTTCGGCTGCTTCCAACTTCAGCTCCAAGGCACTGAGCCGAACCGTAGGGGGAACACCATTGAGCGGCATATCAATGTAGGTTGTGCATCCGCCAGCAGCTAGAGAGGCAGAGCCTGTAACGAACCCTTCCCAATGACCAAGAGCAGGTTCATTAAAATGGACATGAGCATCAATCATGCCTGGGAGAATCGTTAAGCCTTTTGCGTCATAAACAGGAGTCTGCTCCGAGAACGCGAGGTTTTCGCCTAGTGCTGCAATTTTGCCGTTCCGTATGCCAATATCCAGCTGTCGACACTCATCTTGCAGGACCACAGTCCCTTTGCGAATGATAAGATCCAATCGATTCATCCTACGAAACCCTCCCTCGAAGCTCTCTCTATTCAATTAACGCTGACTTCTTTGCATTAACTCCCGCGATACGTGTTATACCCCCAAGGTGCAATTAATAAGGGAACGTGATAATGGGAAGTGTTATCCGCAACACCGAAACGAATCGGTACTTGATCTAGAAATGCCGGCTCAGGGAGCTCCACACCCTGCTCTCTGAAGTAATCACCTACATGAAAGAGAAGCTCATACGTACCTATTGTAAAATCTTCCCCGCTTAGCATCGGCCCTGGCAGTCTGCCATCTGTATTCGTAACATCGGAACGAAGCCATTCTGCCACGCCTCCTTTAAGCCGAAACAAGTCGATCCTCACACCAACAGCCGGTCGGCCGCTGCTTACGTCCAGAACATGCGATGTGATTCCTACGCTCATAGGCCCTCCAGATCACGCTTTGTCATCGAAAATCCTTGGAAACCATACGGCGGTCTAGGCTCTGTAAACACCTTGCCTTCTCCAACAGAAACTTCCTCAAGAATCGTTTCCCAAGTCCGATTGTTGGACTCGAAGCGAATTTCCTTCAACTGCGGAAAACGCAATAACGAACGTTGCCCGATGCGATAGATGAGATTTTGGATCGAAGGCGAATGCTGCTCATGGAATACGGTATGCGCAATATCACGGATTTGCTCAGCGGCAACATAGCGCCCCAGATCGGCATCAAAGGCATCTTCAGCCGATTCATAGCTCCATGCAATGTCTAGGAATATAAACAGAGGGCGATCCGACGATTCTGGCAGTGTCGTGTACTCATCACGAACAAAACCAGCGAAGGAGCTTCCTTTGACTTTGATCAACTTTAGATCGGCTATGCCAGCAGAGTGATCTGCGAGGACGATATCGTCTGCAACGCGAACGAGCTCCACGAATGCGCTTGGGTGTTCATTTTGTGAGTAGCGATACACCAAATTCCCTGCTTCGAGGCCATTCGTACCTGGTACCGGCAACGTTTCGAATGCCACCTGATCTGCACTCATTTTGATCCCCGTCATCCACGGATACTTCTCTAGGAAGAGCCGGCTTGCGAAAGCCAAAAACCCTTCTGCCGTAGCCCCTTCATACTCACCTGCTTTGCGCAGGATGAAGTTCTTCATCGAATCCGTTGCCACAACGTTGGTGTTGTCTCCCTCGCTAAACGATGTGAACAATTTCTCACCGCTCACCGCTACTTTGATGTTCATTCCGAACAGCACATTATCTCGCCCTGTGAAACCCGATTCCGGAATTAGCGTGATATTCGTGAGCGGCTTGGCATAGGAACGATAGACCCAAACATCCCCTTTCCCGTAGTACATGATTCTCTCTGTGCCTTTTGCTTGTTCCATCGCCTTCTCCTCCATTTCATCCATCACGATATCTGCCAGGCGGAATCGCCCAATCTTACGAACCTCTTGTAGTGCCGTAAGCAGCTCTACTTCTGGTTCTCCCTTGATCCGAAGACGTAACGCCTCGTGTATCGTATCCTTGGTCTGGCCCTTTACCGCCATGATAAAAGGGAACTCGAATCGGTCCGTATACTGTTTATTTAAAGAAAGAAACTGTTCGTATTCTTCAGGGGTTAACTGGTTAAGACCGGCACCTGATTGCTCCTGAACCGAGTGATCGGTCATCCGCACACGTGTACCCAGATCGGGATGAGCCCGAAGCAGCGCCAGCTGCTCCTCACGACTCGCTCGTTCTACCTCTCGTTCAAGAGCACTAATCATATCCTTGATGTTGGCAAATGGCCGAGATCCTGCTGCCCGTTCTGCCACCCAAGGCGAGTGTTCAAACAGAGGACCAAACGCTAGAATGAACGCTTCTTGACTCATGTCATTGACTTGCTTACGTGTGATCTTCATAGCCCTGACACCTCGATTTCCGCCTTAAATTGCAAGCATTCTTTTCCAAGATTTGTTTTATTGTAATTGCGACATCCCTATGGGTCAATTTATATGAAAGAAGTTTGTAATCTTTCATAACATCGTTAACTTTTTTTGTGTTTTTGCTAAAAGGGCGGACAGTGAGGCATCCCTGCCTTGTCCATACCCGCAAATTAAGCGACCCCTCCGAAGGGCTGGCTCACACAACCTCCAACCCACGCAAAAAAGCCACCAGAACAACAAACATCCCGGTGGCTTCCCTTTTCAATCCCAGTACCCGTTATGCGCAGCGACTGCCGCTTCCACAACCTCAGGAACAGGACCGATCACCTGGATCGGCTTGTTCCCTCTGGCAAAAACCTCACGACAAGGCAGCATCAACGTCGGATTCTGCTCATGATCCCCCGTGAGCCCTGCCAGCATCGCTTCTGACATAGCGAAGACAACGCGCCCCACGTTGCCCCAATAAATCGCACCCGCGCACATGGCGCACGGCTCCGTTGAGGTGTACAACGTACACGCCCACAGCTCCTCCTTGCTGTATCGCTTGGAAGCTGCCTCCATAAGCATCGTTTCCGCATGCCCTGTGCAATTCGATTCAGTAATCTCGACATTGCCATGCTCCAGCAAAATCTCGCCATTTGGCCCAACGAGCAACGAACCGAACGGCGTATTTCCTGCCTCTCTCGCTAGCAGGGCAAGCTCTACACATCTTTTTAAATAAGGAATATGAACCTCAAATTCACTCATCTTTTCCCCTCCAAACTATAATCACTATCCCTCCGGTTTTCCCTCTTCTCCTGTCCCACCCTTGTCATCCCCCAATAAACTAAAATCTTTGCTCCCGTATATAAGGCACACCAAGCGCCTCAGGCGCACCAGATGGCTTATTTTTATTCCGCCAACCGAGGAACATCAGCACTAGAATGGTGACGACATACGGAATCATTTTCAGAAAATAAGAAGGAATATGGCTGCCGATGAGCTGCACGCGGAATCCCAGACTATCCAACACGCCGAAGAAATACGCGCACACGAGGGCACGAATCGGATTCCACCTCGCAAAAATAATGAGCGCCACCGCAATCCAACCACGTCCAGAGGTCATCCCCTCGTTCCATGTCGGTGTATATACAAGCAGCAAATCCGCGCCGCCAATCCCAATCAGCATCGAGCCAACAATAATGCACCCGTAGCGAATCGCGATTACAGGAATCCCCATCACGTCCGCTGTAGCTGGATTATCCCCAACTGCGCGAAGATGGAGTCCCCATGATGTGCGATGAATGAACAAGTGCATAGCCAACACAAGCACGAAACTTAACCATGTAAATAAATCCATATGGGCAAAAATCCCACCAATCACCGGCACGGTTTCCAGCCACGGCATATCGAGCTTCGGCACCGCACCCACAAGTGGCTGACCACTCACGGGCTTCCCTAAATAAGCACTAAGACCAGCGCCGAATATCGTCATCGCCAGCCCACAAACAACCTGATTCGCATGCAGCGTCACGCATAGAAATCCATGGAGCAACCCGAGTACCCCGCTCACCGCGAGTACACACAGAATGGTCAGCACTAAATTTCCTGTATGTATGAAAACAAGGCACGAAGCCACCGCCCCCATTAACATCAAGCCCTCAGCGCCAAGCTGCATGATGCCTGACCTTTCGATCAAGATGCCGCCTAATACAGCCAAAAGCAACGGTGTACCCGAAGAGATCGCTGAAACAATGATTTGTGTGATCGCATCCATCTCTTACACCCCCCTTATTTAACCGTTCATTAACATCATTAACTAAGTTACTGTAGCCTGCCTTCCATCACGCAGTATGCAACCCCCAGCCATCTCATCCCCAGCTCCCTCAGCTGTTCCGACGAATACGGAATTTCCCTGCCATCCCCCCAGCAATGAGGAAGAACAGAATCGCCCCTTGAATCATGGAGGAAATGGAAGACGGAAGCCCGATCGTTTGCACACTATACCCGCCTACAATCAGTCCACCAAAAAGCACCGAAGCAACCACAAGCCCAATCGGATTCAGCTTCGCCAGCCAAGCCACAATAATCGCCGTGTACCCATATCCGGGAGAAATCCCATACATCAGACGATGCGCTACACCAGACACTTCCCCCATGCCAGCAAGCCCCGCCAATCCGCCGCTAATCACCATTACTAGCAGGACATGTCTGGAAATACGAATGCCCGCGTTTTTGGCCGCCTCACTGTTGGCACCGATCAACCTCAGCTCATAGCCCCAACGTGTATAGCGGACGACGAAAGCATAGATCAGCACAGCAATAATGGCAAAAACCAACCCCAAATGCAGCCGCGATGTACCAAAGGTAGGCAAAGACTGCGCAACCGTAAACATCGGAGATCCTGGGAAGTTAAAGCCTTTAGGATCTTTCCACGGTCCGAAAACCACATAGTTCAGCGCCAGTAGCGCCACATAATTTAGCATCAACGAGGTAATCAGTTCGTTTACCTGAAAATAGTTCCGCGGTATCGCCGTCAGCAATCCCCAGAAACCGCCGGCCACGATGCCCGCGACCATCATAGCTGGAATCGAGAGGTACATCGGCAGATGCGGCAAATAAACCGTAATCGCCGTCGCAGCCATTGCCCCTGCCACAAACTGACCTTCAGCCCCGATGTTCCACACGGAGATGCGATAGGCAATCGACACGCCAAGCCCGCAAAGAAGCAGAGGAATTGCCTTCACTAATGTTTCCGTCAATCCAAAGGTTGAGCCGAAGGCCCCCTTCACCATTTTGCCGTAGACCATGAACGGATTCATCCCATTCAACGCGATAAAAATCCCACAAGCCACCAACGCCAAAGCGATGGCAATGATCGTTACCCACCACGGACTGTTCGCCCCTGCGGGATCAATTTCCAAACGATACGGCAAGCGGAACCCAGCTCCACGCTTACTCATTTTATTTTCGATGGGAATGCTGCCTGCTGTTCGTTGTTCACTCATCCTGCATCCTCCTCCGATCCCGCCATCAGCATACCGATGTGCTCGCGGCTCGCCGCTTCCCTCGGCATATTCCCGACAATGCGCCCATCATACATCACCAGAATACGGTCAGCCAGCTGCAGCACCTCATCCAAATCCTCCGAGATCAGCAGCACAGAGCGTTCCTTGCTTCGCAAATCCTCCAGCAACTGATACACACCCTCGGAGGCACCTACATCGAGCCCCTGTGTCGGATGCACCGCAATCATTAGCTTCGGACCTTGATCAATCTCTCTTGCAAAAAGCAGCTTCTGCTGATTCCCACCCGACATGAATTGAACAGGCGAATCGATTCCCGACGTTTTCACATCGAACATCTCGACCAACCGCTGAGACCAACTCCGATTGCTCCCTGTCCGCAGCAAGCCGAACCGTGACCGTTCTGGCGAACGATACGTTTTGAACAACAGATTATCCACCGAGTCCAAGCTCCCCGCAAGACCGCTGCGCATCCGATTCTCTGGCACATGCCCGATCCCAAGCTCAATCGCTCCCCGAACCGAACCATTCCGCATCGCCTTTCCGTCAAAATGAACCTCCCCCTGCTTCCACATACGAAGCCCAGTCAGCACTTCCGCCAGCTCCTTCTGCCCGTTCCCGGAGACGCCTGCAACACCGACAATCTCCCCTTCATTCACCTCAAAATGAAGCCCATCCAGCACCTTGCGTCCATGGTCCGCATAGACATCAAGCCCCTTCACCGTGAGCATCGGCTTCTCCATCGCTCTCGTTCTTTGTTGTGCACGGCTCGCTACTTTCATCTCGCCCACCATCAACTGCGCCAGCTCACGCTCACTCGTTTCTGATTTCGCCATCGTCGCAATCATCTTGCCCTTGCGCATGACCGAGATATGATCCGCCGCGAACATCACCTCTTTGAGCTTATGCGTCGTCATAATGACCGTTTTGCCTTCCTTTTTCATCCGGTCCAGCGTCTCAAAAAGCTGATCAACCTCTCCCGGTGTCAACACCGACGTTGGCTCATCTAAAATAATAAAATCCGCTCCCCGATAGAGCGTCTTTACAATTTCCACTCGCTGCTGCTCGCCAACAGATAGCTGCCAGATGGGCCGATCTACGGGAAACAGCAGCCCAAAATGCTTCGATATCGCCTCGATTTCCTCCGATTTCTTCGACAACCAGCCGGGGCCGCGCCAGAAAGAGCCAGCTTCCCCAAGCACAATATTCTCAGCAGCCGTCAGGGTCTGCACGAGGCGGAAGTTCTGAAACACCATTCCGATCCCCAGCTTCATCGCATCCTTCGGTGAGCGAATGCGCACCTGCTCGCCATGTATGTAAATCTCTCCGCTCGTCGGACGATACACGCCGGACAGCATGCACATCATCGTGCTTTTGCCTGCACCATTTTCGCCTAGCAGCGCATGAATCTCCCCAGACCTCGCTCGGAAATCCACTTCATCATTCGCCAGCACAGAACCGAACTGCTTGACGATTTGGACCATCTCAACGGCATCTTTCTCATGTGTACGCATAGGTCCCCGACCTCCTTATTCCGTTAGATAATATCTACTCACCCTATCTGACAAAAATTAGCATCTCCCTACTTCTCACCCCGAGACAACAAAACAGCAACTCCCCACTTCTCTCACCCTGATACAACAAAACAGCATCTCCCCACTAGGGATTTGCTGTTTCAGATTCCGATACCGTCGATCAATTCACGTCTATCCCTCTCACATCACTATACGGTCGGCCCATCTCAGGCGTCAACAAACATGACACCAAGTTTGGTGCCGTAACGAAAAGAGGCGCAAGCTTTGTGCTTAGCGCCAAATTTATGTTAGATATAATTACGTAGAAAGAAAAATCCCGCCATATACAAACCCCGCAAGAATCACAAAAGCAGGATGTATCTTACGTATTTGGATCAAATAAAAGGCCACCGCGGCAATCCCCAAAAACTGTAGATATCCGATCGCTTTTGTAGACTCCACCAAGCTGCTCCAGGTAACCAGCACCATCATAATCGCAATAACGGGCTGAACGAGCAGCGTCATGCCTTTAATCACAGGGGATTTCTTGTATTTCTGCAGCATATTCAGCAAAATAATAAGTGCAATAATCGACGGAACGACCGTTGCCGCCACCGCAATCAACACACCAATCCAGCCGCTGATTTGGTAGCCGACGTACGCGGCAATTTTCGTCGCAATCGGCCCCGGCAGCGCATTCCCCAACGCCAGCATATTCGAGAACTCACTGCTGTTCATCCAGCTGTGATTGGTCACGATCTCTTGGAACATCAGCGGGATCGACGAAGGACCGCCGCCATAGCCAAACACATTGGCAAGAAAGAAACTAACGAGCAAATGCCACCAATCCATCATACGCCATCACCTTTACCAAGCGTTTTCTTGCTCTTCGCCCATTTGTCCTTTAGCTTATGATGGAAGGCTCCATAAAGGAGGAACATGAATATCACGATAGCGGGGTGCACCGATAAAGGTTGTAGCAGCAGGAAGGCTATGATGAAAAAAGTAACCCCCGCCGGCCAGCCTAATCCTTTGATTGCTTTCTCGCCAAACTCATACGCCATCACGCCTAACATGACCGCCACTATCGGTACAACTGCTGCAATCATCCCTTTAATCACATGCGACGTACTGAAAAACGTAATAAACGAATACAACCCCACCATCGCCACACAAGTAGGTAGAATATGTGCCAAAACACCAAGAAGCGCACCCCATCCACCTTTCAGCCTATAGCCTAGGTAACCTGCCAGCTTCGTTGCGATCGGTCCAGGCAGCGTATTGGCAATCGCGAGCACCTCCATGAACTCCTCATCCTTCATCCACTTAAAACGCGTCACCGCTTCATACCGAATTAATGGTACAATCGACGGCCCGCCGCCATATCCCAAAATCCCCGTCCGAAACATCGCCGTACCTATCTGAACATAGGCGTTCTCCACTATGTATCACTCCCATTCCATCGTTGCTTCACCTAAGAAGTAAACTAAACCTTATTGTATTATAAAATGAAGCCTTTATTAGGGATTCTCCTTATATTTTTGTGAAAATGACAAAATTTCTTTGAAATCTTGGGACGTAGCTTGAAGTCACCAACTACTCCCACACCTTTCACCATCGACCATGCTCGCTCTCTCCGTCGAATATATGGATTATATACAGTTAATTTTGCTATTTTTGCTTCATCTATCGCAATAGATGGATTTTGTACAGCTAATTTCGGCTGGACTGGCTGAGATGGCGAGTTTGGCTGATATTAGCTGTAGATTTTCCATCTAATCCAATTATTTCGAGCAAATTGCTAAAATAACTGTAGGTTATACAGTTAGCACTTTCTTCAGGCGAATACTTCGGGGATGCAGGCATCCATGTAAGCAAAAAAAACCTTACCTGGATTTCTCCAAGTAAGGCTCTTTCAATTGCTTGGCAACGTTCTACTCTCCCAGAACCCTGCGGTTCAAGTACCATCGACGCTGGAAGGCTTAACGGTCGTGTTCGAGATGGGAACGCGTGGATCCCTTCCGCCATCATCACCAAACAGTCAAAGCGTTTGTTTGCGCCTTGAAAACTAGATACGAAACTTCAACGTAAAGTACTATACTCAGGAATTTTGGTTAAGCCCTCGACCGATTAGTATTCGTCAGCTGCATACGTTGCCGCACTTCCACCTCGAACCTATCAACCTCGTCGTCTACAAGGGGTCTTACATACTGGGAAATCTCATCTTGAGGGGGGCTTCGCGCTTAGATGCTTTCAGCGCTTATCCCCTCCGTACATAGCTACCCAGCGATGCCTCTGGCGAGACAACTGGTACACCAGCGGTACGTCCATCCCGGTCCTCTCGTACTAAGGACAGCTCCTCTCAAATTTCCTACGCCCGCGACAGATAGGGACCGAACTGTCTCACGACGTTCTGAACCCAGCTCGCGTACCGCTTTAATGGGCGAACAGCCCAACCCTTGGGACCTACTTCAGCCCCAGGATGCGATGAGCCGACATCGAGGTGCCAAACCTCCCCGTCGATGTGGACTCTTGGGGGAGATAAGCCTGTTATCCCCAGGGTAGCTTTTATCCGTTGAGCGATGGCCCTTCCATTCGGTACCACCGGATCACTAAGTCCGACTTTCGTCCCTGCTCGACTTGTAGGTCTCGCAGTCAAGCTCCCTTATGCCTTTGCACTCTGCGAATGATTTCCAACCATTCTGAGGGAACCTTTAAACGCCTCCGTTACATTTTAGGAGGCGACCGCCCCAGTCAAACTGCCCACCTGACACTGTCCCCATACCGGATCACGGTACTAGGTTAGAACTCCGATACGATCAGGGTGGTATCCCAACGGCGCCTCCACCCAAGCTGGCGCTCAGGCTTCAAAGGCTCCCACCTATCCTGTACAGATCGTACCAAAGTCCAATATCAAGCTGCAGTAAAGCTCCATGGGGTCTTTCCGTCTTGTCGCGGGTAACCTGCATCTTCACAGGTATTAAAATTTCACCGGATCTCTCGTTGAGACAGCGCCCAAGTCGTTACGCCATTCGTGCGGGTCAGAATTTACCTGACAAGGAATTTCGCTACCTTAGGACCGTTATAGTTACGGCCGCCGTTTACTGGGGCTTCAATTCATAGCTTCGGGGTTGCCCCCTAACCACTCCTCTTAACCTTCCAGCACCGGGCAGGCGTCAGCCCGTATACTTCGCCTTGCGGCTTCGCACAGACCTGTGTTTTTGCTAAACAGTCGCTTGGGCCTTTTCACTGCGGCCCCCTCGGGCTATTCACCCTACCGAGGCACCCCTTCTCCCGAAGTTACGGGGTCATTTTGCCGAGTTCCTTAACGAGAGTTCTTCCGCGCGCCTTAGAATTCTCTTCTCACCCACCTGTGTCGGTTTGCGGTACGGGCACCTTCGCCTGGCTAGAAGCTTTTCTTGGCAGTGTGAACTCATGACCTTCGGTACTTAAATTTCCCTCCCCATCACAGCCCAGCCTTACGATGTGCGGATTTGCCTACACATCAGCCTCACTGCTTGGACGAGCATCCATCAGCTCGCGTCACTATCCTTCTGCGTCACTCCATTGCTCATAACGGCTACGGTGGTACAGGAATTTCCACCTGTTGTCCATCGACTACGCCTTTCGGCCTCGCCTTAGGTCCCGACTTACCCTGAGCGGACGAGCCTTCCTCAGGAACCCTTAGGTTTTCGGCGGATCAGATTCTCACTGATCTTTTCGTTACTTATACCGGCATTCTCACTTGTATGCGCTCCACCTGTCCTTACGGTCAGAATTCAACGTACATACAACGCTCCCCTACCCATGCACATACGTGCAAGCCATAGCTTCGGTGGCGTGTTTAGCCCCGTTACATTTTCGGCGCAGAGTCACTCGACCAGTGAGCTATTACGCACTCTTTCAATGGTGGCTGCTTCTAAGCCAACATCCTGGTTGTCTGTGCAACTCCACATCCTTTCCCACTTAACACACACTTGGGGACCTTAGCTGATGGTCTGGGCTGTTTCCCTTTTGACAATGGATCTTAGCACTCACTGTCTGACTCCCGGA
>NZ_CAXUQH020000001.1:277500-667500 GCF_964253085.1 Paenibacillus sp. LjRoot153 | reverse complement strand
CCCCCATACAAGACCCGCCGCCAGAAAACCGTTGTACAGCCCTTGATTGGCAGCCAAACTTTTCGTGATCTGGGCATTCTCCTTCGTCATACCGAACGACTTCATGGCGCGCGGGGTCGTCCATAGGAACATTTCCAGTACTAGGATATACATGTGCTCAAGTGCAACTAAACCGACCAAGATCGTTGCAATTATTACCATAACCATTCCTCCATGGGTACTCCAATTTATTTGTAGTTCCTATTAATGTAACATATTTATCCATTCATATCGCTCAAAATGAAAGACTCTCTTCCAGCTGGTCTACAGCTCGAAGAGAGTCTTTCTTTCACACTATTGGTGTTGATTACACTTCCAACCTATTCCCACTCGATCGTAGCTGGCGGCTTCGAAGTGATGTCGTACACGATACGATTCACGTTTTCAACCTCATTTACGATACGGACGGAAATCTTCTCAAGCACATCCCACGGGATACGCGCCCAGTCAGCTGTCATACCGTCGATGGATGTAACCGCGCGGATACCTACTGTATAGGAATATGTTCTAGCATCGCCCATAACGCCTACACTCTTCATGCCTGGAAGTGCCGTGAAGTACTGCCAGATCTCGCGATCTAAGCCAGCTTTCGCGATTTCATCGCGCAGGATGGCGTCGGATTCACGAACAATTTTCAGCTTATCCTCAGTAACTTCACCTAAAACACGAATAGCTAGTCCAGGACCTGGGAATGGCTGTCTCCACACGATTGCGGAAGGAAGACCACACTCTTCGCCTACTTTGCGAACTTCGTCTTTGAATAGTGTTTTCAATGGTTCGATCAGCTTGAACTTCATATCTTTCGGCAGACCGCCAACGTTATGATGCGACTTGATCGTTTGTGCGGTAGCTGTACCACTTTCTACGATATCGGTGTACAACGTTCCTTGCGCCAAGAAAGTGAAGTCATCAAACTTGCTTGATTCTTCTTCAAACACGCGAATGAATTCGGTACCGATGATTTTACGTTTTTGCTCCGGATCCGCTACACCAGCCAATTTGCCTAAGAAGCGGTCTTTCGCGTCGATTTTGACAACTTTCATATCAAATTTGCCGACAAACGTCTCCATAACGCTTTCGCCTTCACCTTGACGAAGTAGACCATGGTCGATGAACATGCACGTCAATTGCGCGCCAATTGCTTTATGAAGCAAGATCGCAACAACGGAGGAATCTACGCCGCCGCTAAGTGCGCAAAGCACTTTTTTATCGCCAACTTCTGCACGAAGTTCTTTAATCATATCTTCCACGAAGGATGACATCGTCCAATCGCCGACACAACCACACACTTCATAGATGAAGTTGTGAATCATTTCGTTCCCTTGAACAGAGTGACGAACCTCAGGGTGGAACTGGACCGCATGGATTTTGCGATCACGGTTGCTCATTGCCGCAATTGGAAGTGATTCTGTGCTAGCCTCAATCACAAAGCCATCAGGTAGTACGGAAACATGGTCACCATGGCTCATCCATACCGTTTGTTTCGCCTCTAGGCCTTTAACTAGTGGGCTTTGGTTCGAGAACTCTAGATCTGCTTTCCCATATTCACGCGTATGTGCGCGTTCAACTTTCCCGTTCAATTGGTGAGCAATTAACTGCATCCCATAGCAAATGCCTAAGATCGGAATACCCAAATCGAAAATGCCAGCATCAACCGAAGGAGCTCCTTCGCCATAAACACTTGCAGGTCCGCCGGAGAACACGATCCCCTTAGGGTTAATCTCACGAATTTTATCAACCGTTGTATTGTGCGGCAGCAATTCGCTGTAAACGCCTAAATCACGGATTCGTCTTGCAATCAGTTGGTTATATTGGCCTCCAAAATCTAAAACGACGATCAATTCACTTGGTTTACTCATATCCGACCTCCTAGGTTCATAGCGATTGAAGATTGGGTAGAACCCTTGTCCACTTACCGCTATTTCTAGGTACTAATTTTAAACATTAGGCACCTAGGATGTAAAGGGGATTTAATGTGTCTTTTGAATGGCTTTCCAAATTGCTGTAATTTCCCGCTTCGAATAGGCAAAAGCACGCGCTGGATCGTAGCGGACACTTTCATAGATGTGAGCGAAAGCCATCAGTGCCTGTTGCTGCCCTTCATGGGTCACTTGAAGATTAATGACATATTCGCGAACCGTTTGATTGGCAGGCTTAGCACCGTATTTGCGGAAAAGCTGTCTCCACAGTCGATCCATATACGGCGTCAGAGGATGGTGCTTATTGGGAGATCCATTGTTGTAACTCGGGAACTCCACCGTTCTACGCAACAAGTATCCTTGGCGTCTTAGTACGAAATAGATGCCAACAAGCAAGCAGATACTGCAAATAAGAACGAAAACGGTACTCTTATAAGCCTTTACCATTTGGATGAGATTATTCTTCATCGTGTGCAACCATTCACTCGATTTGGAGATGACGGAACTCGACACAGGTGTATTCGTAAGGGAAGCTGTCATCCCTAGCTGCTCCATCGTTGCCGTCGTCAACATATCTCGCGGTTGATCCACGGATATTCCTGAGAAACCAGGTGTCGGTTCGAATGGCACCCATCCCATCGACGGGAAATAGACCTCAACCCAAGAATGCGCATCTTGATTGCGAACGATAACCTCATGCAGCCCATTGTCATCGGTAGCGTCAACTGTTCCTTGAGCAAACCCCTTCACCCACCGAGCGGGAACACCGACAGAACGAAGCATAACAACCATAGCCGTGGAAAAATGATCACAATACCCTGTTCGATCAACGAACAGGAAATGACTGACGAAATCCTCGCTGCGGCTAGGATTGGTAGGCTTTTCGAGACTGTAGGGAAAAGTTTGGCTCAAATATTGCTCGATCGCTACTGCTTTGGCATAAGGCGTCAACCGATTTTCGGTGACTTGCTCAGCCGTGCTTCGTACCGTCCGCGGCAACGACTCTGGTAATTGCAAATATTCCCGAGTGATCTCTTCTGGATAAGCTGCGATATCTGTGTTCAACAGATCTGGATTTTCTTTAATCGGTTGAACGGTGATTTTGTAATAGGATAGAGGGTCAGCGATCTCCGGTAAGGTCAATAAGCCACTCTTTTCGGAAGTTAGCAGACTACCCGACGAAATCGGCCTCCCTTTCTCACTCAGCAGCATGTCAACACTCCGCAGTTGACCACCTACGAACAATTGTTTATTGGCTGCCTTCTCATTCATCAAAATCTCCTGCTCAATGACTGGAGCTGTCGCCAATGAACTAGAGGCCACGAAAGGTTCCAGCTTCTGAGTAGGCTGGGTCCAGCCTTTGCCATCGTAGAAGCTTTTGGATTCGCCGCGCCAGTAGGTGAGTTCAGAGGTTTTGGCCGTAAACACTGGCGAAGTGTCCACTTGGAGTGGACCGCCTAAGGATGTATCGTTCTGGCCATATCCCGAAGTCGCCACAGATGGACTTACTCCCGTCTCCTCCTCATAAAGCTCAAACAAACGATCATACCAATGCGCCCAACTTACTGGCTTCATCAAAGGCTCGGACTCGGTTTGCTTGGCCGACAACCAACCAACGCCAGACAATATGCCCACGACGATCACACTTACGATCAGCCATTGCAAATAACTACGTGAACGTATAGTCGTCACACGATACGTCTGTTCGATTCTTGACAGATTGAGAAGAGCCATCAGGAGCAGCCCATAACCTAATGTGCGTATGATTCCTTGAACGGTATCTGCCCCTAATACGAGCTGTATGCCTACGAGATAGATCAAGGTAGCCATTACAAACCAAAGACTGTGTTGTCTTTGGAGCATAAGTGCTTGCACGACCGAAAGCAGCAATGCCCAACCCATTAGGAACAGGAGCGTGCGCATTTCACCGCTAATCAGATCAAAATGAGCCTGTACGATATAGACAAAGTCTTGGACGAGCGTTCTCGCCAACGAGAGGATCCATCCCCCAGCAAGCAAGGTCTCGCGGTTAAACATATAACCTATAAAAACCAAGATAATGCTGCACTTCGCCAGCCATCCCCATCCATAAGGGACCCGGAAACAATCGAGTGCAAGACATAATGCAAACACAACAAGAATCGGTCCAATTTGGATCAACTCATCGCCCATCCAAGCCAAAGGTCGCAGCCATTCCGAGAGAAGGAGAAAGAGCAGCAAGGTGATGAGGCCGTCTCGGAAGAGACTATTGTGTGCCTGCGGCAGGTTGTCTGCGCGGAAGATGAGCTGTGATGGATTACGGGATGAACGGGATGATGTGTCTGGGTGGGAAGGATTGGCTTGTGGATTGCTAGCGTGTGAGATGCCTGCGTGCAACGACGAATTCAATGGCGAACTGCCTGAAATCGAGGTGCGAGATCGTGAAGTGCCTGAGCGAGACTTTTTAAAAAGCGTAGTGCGAGAGCGCGCAGGCAGCCCGCGGCGTGGTTCAAGCGGTTGCATCCGCAACACCCCCTTGCCTTGGCCACTGGCTCTGCGGATGCGGCACTTCCGTGAAGCTGCAGCCTGCGGCTTGCAGCTGGGAAGCCCCCTCTCGCTCTGCGACCGAGAGGGAAGGCCGCGCGTGCACGTAGATCACGTGCACGGCTCTGCGCCTGGTGCCG
The DNA here is from genome assembly GCF_964253085.1 of Paenibacillus sp. LjRoot153. Lineage (NCBI taxonomy): Bacteria > Bacillati > Bacillota > Bacilli > Caryophanales > Paenibacillaceae > Paenibacillus > Paenibacillus sp. LjRoot153. Next base: position 662,879 of record NZ_CAXUQH020000001.1, on the reverse strand, counting down.
CTATCTGCGATCGCGCGCACCAGAGCCACATCCAGCGTCGATGTGATGCACAGCATCGACGCATGCAGCGGCAAGTCTGCCGCCTCTTTCCTGACGAGGTCAGGAAAGGACAGGGCGGGCTTGCCGCCAACGCTCGCGAGTACTTCGTACGCGAGCGTCAGATCGGGGCGAATCGTCGGTGCGATTCGCCTTGCACTAGAGGAGCTGCAAGCGAAGCCGCAGCTCTCTCGCCCATTGGCGGCGGCTTCGAAGAAGCCCGCCGCGAGGGCGACGCCCTTCTCCAGCAGCGGCTGTGCCGCTTCTGCTGGGCCCGCCGCAGGCGTGACATCGAGCAGCAGCATCCACTTCGTGGAGGCGGCCTGCTCGGGGTCTTTGGTCATCAGACGGCTCAGACGAGCCGTCGATTTCCAGTGGATGCGGTGATACGGATCACCGCTGACGTAGTCGCGAACGGAGCTGATCAGCGGCGTTTCGGCCTTTGAACTAAGCGTTGAAGAACCTTCCTCCGATTGAAAGGTCATCCCGCTTCGTCCCAATGCATCCGGCCGTGGATACACAACATAACGATGTAAATCTTCCCTCTTTACTTTGCGAAGCGCGAAGCCAAAGAGATCTCCTGCCGCCGCTTCAAGGTGAGCAAAGCGGTAGCTGCCTCGCATGAGATGAGTCATTTTGTAAGGCAGCAAAATCGACTTCTGAAACCAAGGGAAAAGCAGCTTGCTGTACGTCAGCTTTCTCCCGTTTCCTTCATGAATCCAAGTTTCTTTCAACAGCAGCCACGGTAGGGGAACCCAGGAACGATGCTGAATCTCCAGCACAATCGTCACATCTTCACCAGCGAGAAACACGTCACCTGACAGGCGCCGATTCAAGTTCAAACCCTTCAGTGCAAATACATAAAAAAATCCTGCCTGTATCCAGATCAATGATAAACAGATGCCTAGATACCACGCAGCAAATCCACCTTGGCGATACGCCAAAAAGATTACCAACACACAACTTACGAGCAATAGCGTCGTCTTCCCCCAGCTTTTCATGTCATGCCCCCTACTTCGCTGTGACATAACGAAGAACTGGTGTTTGCATGCCATCTAGTAAGCCCTGAAGAATGAGATCTGCCGAACGGCCCATCATGCGCGCATCCGAAGTGAGAATAAGCCGGTGCGTCCACACAGGTAAAACCAAATCTTTAATATCATCTGGAACAACAAATGTTCGCCCTTTCACATAAGCCGACGTTTGTGCAGCACGCATCAAAGCATAAGACGCCCTCGGACTTGCACCTATGTAAAAATCAGCATGATCTCGCGTCGCTAATGCTAAGCGAACGATGAAATCTTTTAACGTGTTATCCACATGGATCATGGCCGCTTCTTTCTGTAATTGCACAAACTCATCCTGTACAATAACAGGCTTCAAGCTTTCCAACGGGTGACGATCCTGCAGTCGATCCAACATCAGAATCTCTTGATCATGCGTCGGATACCCCAGTGAAAGCTTCATCATAAAGCGATCCATCTGCGCTTCCGGCAGGGCATATGTGCCTTCATAATCCATCGGATTTTGTGTCGCTATGACGACGAAAGGCTTTGGCAGTTCATAACTTATGCCGTCAATGGTCACTCGTTTTTCTTCCATCGCTTCAAGGAAAGCAGACTGCGTCTTCGGAGAGGTCCGATTACATTCATCCGCAAGTACCACAGACGTCATTAAAGGCCCTGGCCGAAACTCAAACTCATTGCTTTTTACATTAAAAACAGAAACACCGGTCACATCCGAAGGAAGCAAGTCTGGCGTACATTGAATTCTCTTAAACTCGCAACCGATCGTTTTGGCTAGTGCGCGTGCTAGCATGGTTTTGCCAACACCAGGAACGTCCTCTAGCAGTAGATGCCCGCCGCTTAACATCGCTATAAAAGCTTTCTCTATCGTTTCTCTTTTGCCAACTATCACTTTCTCTACATTCATGATCATCCGTTCCACAAGAGGCTGCGGTTGATCGAATATTCGGGTTTTCGATGCCATAGACAAGAAGCCTCCTTTATAAGGGTATGCTTCTAGTTTTTCCAGCTCTCTACTCTTTTAGACATTATCCTCCCATTGCAAATAGAGAGTTTTTGAGAATACTATTATTTTCTTTGAAAAAGTGGAGGGGACGCAGCGCCATAGAAACCTCACGGTAGTCGGGATCGATCACAGCATTCGTAATTCGTCCGCCGAGTGATACGATAGTTTTGCGCAGAGGTACGATAATTTGATTATCCTCCATGTTCATATCCGCTAACGAATAAGAGGCTGTTTGCTTGCCTAAAGTGAACAAACTAATGCTTCTATTCACGAGATCATAGTCCATATCATAAATGCCGTAATGGGCATTTGCTGTTTTCGTATCCGCTTGCCACTCCACTTTCCCACCCATCTTCTCGATCAGATAGCGAAGCGGCAATTCTATTTGATTCGCATGCAGTTTATAAATGGAAGGTTCTATGGTAAATGTATTACCCCCGAGCACATGAACCTGCAACGGCAGGGCAGCTTGCTTGGCGAGAATGCGGGCAGCCTCCGCTTCTTCTTCCTTCTTCGCTTTAGCCTTCTCTTCAGCTTCGGCCTCTAGCTTCTGAGCGAGGCGCTTTTCCTCTGCCTGCTTCACAAGATCGGATGGGCTCGGATGAGCGACTGCATATTGCTGCGTCTGTTCGACCAGCTCTTGAAAATGCTTCAAACTCATATTCCGCGACCACTTCGGTTTCGTGATGGTGAATTGTTTAGGTTTCACTTGTTCCGTCAACGTAGCGAACGCGTATCCTAGCTTTTTGTAATAGCTAATCACTTGAGGTAATACTTGGACGGAAGATTCATGCCCCGTTCCATCGTGAAACAGAATGTTGATCTCGTGATCAAGGGGGGAAGCCTTCACCGTCTGCCAAATTTCATTTACCGGCACGTTCGCTCTCTTGGAGTCTCCACTGTCGACATTCCAGTCATGTACCATGTAACCGGCTTGTTCCAGAAGGTAGAAGTAATTAGCATCAAAATTCGTAGCAGTCCCGCCAGGCGCTCGTACGAGTTGAGGTCGTATCCCCACAATATCTGAAATAACGTCCTCGCTGCGCTGAATTTGATTCCAAAAGGTTTGAAAATCACTATAGAGCTCTTTATAAACATGATTATAGGTATGATTGCCGATGGCATGACCGTCTTTTACGATTCTTTTGAGCTCAGCAGGATGCGCTTTCGCTTGTTCACCAAGTACGAAGAACGTTGCCTTGACGTCTTCTTTATCTAAAATATCCAGCACCTGATTCGTCAACTTGCTAGGACCATCATCAAATGTCAGATACACAGTAGGCTGCTCCGGTGTTACGTAAGTTCTCTCACTCTTCAGTCGCTTCCCTGCTTGAAGCTGCCCAAACGCCTCTTGTACGGCTGGATCCCCTTCATTGTCCGCGGCTTTGGCCGGCATCATACCAACCAAAAGTGAAACTAGTAAAACAACAACCATCATGATTTGAAAACGTAGTCGTCCGTTGTTTGGAGCTTGTACCTGTAAGCGCATCCGATGATCCCTCCGCATGTTCTATCATTTTGACATCTGATAGATTATATGGACGGAAGCGCAAGAGTATGACATGAAATAAACGACTACGCCGTCCTCTTAGGACGAGTGCGTTTATGGAAAAATATAGCCGACTTATTATGTAAAACATATAAATTCTTATATTTCGAAAAAAACGATCCCTCTCCGCAAGGAGAAGCATCGCTTTGGCATTCATAATCCTCCTATATGGAGGAAGCTGTTCCGCGTAACACTACTAGAAAGATATGATGAATGCGAGATTCATAGCGATCTACGCCATTTCCATCACTGCATCCAGTACAGACTGTACGTGATTTTTAATCTTCACTTTACTCCATTCCTTCACGATGTATCCTTTTTCGTTAATTAGAAACGTCGATCGAATAATGCCCATATACTCGCGGCCATACAGCTTTTTCAGCGCCCATACCCCATACTTCTCAGCTACCTTATGATTCGTGTCTGAAAGTAAGAGGAACGGCAGCTCGTACTTAGCAATAAATTTGTCATGTGATTTCAGCTCGTCCGGACCAATATATCTACAAAAAATAAATGTTCATTAATCCTAAAATCATCAAAAGTCCCGTTTGAATGGGGGGAATTCAGCATTTCGAACATGTGCAAAAATAATTAATGTGCTTAATTTCTCGATTTATGCACATTTCGCTTTGAAGTAATTATTGCATGACTAGGACGCGAAAAAATGTCTGCAAATTGCTTACGGTACATCCCGTTCTTCTTCACCATTCGCATTTTCGTTCCTTGCATGCGGACATATCGAGCCTGCTGCAAACCAAACGTAAAATCAGGCAAAAGGTATTATTATTTTGTTAAGGAAACAAAGAGAATTTGTTAGAAAGAAATTTATGACCGATAATTATCGATGTGCGAACTGGAGCAGGGACCCCAGAAAAACATTCAAAATAAAAACTTATTTTCATAACGACATTTCTCCCCCAACTTAAAGCGGAGAAGCCTTTATCTTGAGAAGCCTGATAGCGAAGTGGAGACCCACAAACATATATCGTCGTAACATTAAAGAACTATAACTAGATCCGCTTTTAGAAAAAAATCAGCGACCACTCCCTGGTAGAAAACAGAGTAGTGATCGCCGCTTAATTCAATTCAATCCTCTTTTTTAGTCTGAGCTTTCAAATTTTCAAGTTGACTATCGCTACAATTTCATTGAGTTCAGTCCTTGGGCTAGGGTAATTATTCATTTAATCAACTTAAAGTAAAGAACATGTCATCTACATAGAACGTACCACTGCCTCCGGCTGCTAACGATTGTATCCCTACATGTACACAAACTCTCTTAGCTCCCGCAGGGGTCATTCCGCTTGCCGCCAGCGATGCGTAACTGTTCCCAAACGCTGACGGGTAGTCCTGTGTTTGCTGGCTAATCAATCCTCCGTTGACATCAAAGAACTGCACTAACAAGAACACTTTTGCATTATTCAAACTTTCAATTCGTACCTGTCCACCTGTTGCATACGGCTTGTTTTCATCCACTGCCAAGTCTTGCAGCACATATGCAAGACCCCCTGTGCCATATTACTGGCTGTTAACTTTTGGGCCTGCATACCTGATGTTACTGGGGTATTTACCACTTGGTAGCTCGTCGTCGCATTATATACCCAAGCTAACCCCCCGTCCGCCAACCCGGTCGTACCAGCGCTCTGCTCGAACTTCGAGTTGCCCATTAGATTCTGTTCTAAACCGTACTTAAAGAACATGTCATCTACATAGAATGTACCGCTGCCTCCGGCTGCTAACGATTGTATCCCTACATGTACACGAACTCTCTTAGCTCCCGCAGTGGTCATTCCGCTTGCCGCCAGCGATGCATAACTGTTCCCAAACCAATCACGAACATGTATTCGCGTTATTTATTATATACCGAACGCGTATTCGTTATCCAAGTTAAAATTTCGATTCTCTGTAAATAACAAAAAAGCCATAGGATGCTTTCCCTACGGCCCCTTCAACCAGGTTTCATGGCAGATTATATAGTCGATTTTTTCTTTATTTTACTCATTTGATTATCACATTCCGTAATATAAATTATTAACTTACACCTATGAATTTTTAGCATTCCAAATGCAGCCACTACCGATTTTATTCTTTTAAAGATTTAAAGCGAATGCTTTTTCAGCAAATTTTTCATCAACAGGATAAGTATACTCAACATCCCACCCCTTTGATTTAAACATCTCAACTTCTTCTTCATTCAGACAAGATTGATCCATTCCGAATGCGAATAATCGAGTAGGCCTACTCATTGCAACATACAGAAGATTTCGTTGTACCCAACTTTCTTTAAAATCCTCATTGTCCTCACAATAAAACGATTTCAGCATTCTCGTGTGAATCTTCGGGTTTTTATCTTTTTCAGAATCAATGAGCAAGACTGATCTATGTGTCTCACCTTTTGCTGAGTGAATAGTACTAAATTTAAATTTATTCTCGCCTTTTACCGAAGAGGCATCCCCTTTCATCTGCTTTATAATTGCCGAAATTGTATTAAATACATCATTAGTAGAATATATTTTTTGAGAGCATTTTTCTTCTAAAATGACATTCAAGATACTATTAATACTTTTTATATCTAACGTTCCATTCTTAATACTTTTGACCAAACATTTCTTAATTTCTAATTGTAGGAGATGAACTTTTATCCACTCTTTTATAGAACTATCATTAATCCCAGCTTCTGCAAGTTTCTTATACAAAGTATCATTAATTATTTTAATAATGTGAGCAGTAAATGACTCATTTGCCTTAATTTTGTATCCTCCTGTAGTACTGCTCTCCGAATCTGTTCTTTGAAAATCTAGAATAGTATTATTTTGAATTGCCAAAATGGTGTCTTTTCTCTTATCGCCTGCAAATTTCGCGTCCGAAAGATACTTTGAGAACATTGCTTCGTAATATGGAATTAAATCTGTTTTTGATTTATACAGTAGAAGTAAGGGGTTAAATGAGTAATTCACTTCTAAACACTTTAAATTTACTCCTTTAATTATATTTGGTAAGTGATTCCCAATATTTTCACCAAACCTATTACAAATATTTAATTCAAATATTTTTTTACCTTCAACTCGTGGAATTTCCCCATCGAAATCTAAAGTTTGATTTGGATCTCCTATGTATTGCAATATATTGACTTGATCAGCAAAAAGTCTATTTATTAAATTTATGTTACTAACTTCAGTGTCTTGAAATTCATCAATAAAAATATATTTAAATCTTTTCCTTAGTAAGGAAATATTCCGGGAATTATTCATCGCTGCTTGAGAGAAAAGAAATATATCTTCAAAACCAAAGAATCCCAGACCCTTTAACTTCCATTTTATATCAAACATATGATTGGCATACTTATCAAACTTATCCCAATTAGTTGTGTTTGAAAGTATTATTTTTTTTAATGACTCATCGTATACCAATTTACTATCTTCAATTCTTACTCGAGTTGCGTCCTGAGCACCTTCCGGCCATTTCGAGAAATACGAGCTCTTCTTCATTAAGCCTTTTATTATTGCAGAGTATTCTTTCTCATTATCGAACCGAAAATTTTTAGGATTTAAATACTCCTTAATGTAAGGTGTAGCTAAGAAGGTATTAAAAAACTGATGGACCGTTCCAACAAAATGCGGATGTTTTATTTTAGAAAGTCCCATGTTCTTTAGAATTCTATTGATTTCGTCAACAGCAACATTAGTTTTTGTAATTATACATATTGCTTCATTTGAACTGTTGTTCATAATCTCTAATAACAATAATACTATTTTAGCTGATAAGCAGGTTGTTTTACCCACTCCTGGTCCCGCAATAATATATTTAGACTCTAGTAACTCAATAAACCTTCTTTGATTTTCGTTGAAACGCCCCCCATTTAATGTAGCTGATTCAACCATTTCAAATTCTTCTTCTTTAAAGAACATTTATATACCTCCCGTTACATGAAGGATTGCGTCATAAAGATATTTTAACTTCTCATCTTTTTTTATAATTTCCGCTACTATTCCCTTCTTCTGCAGGATATTATAGGCTAGAAGTTGCGCAATTGCCGCTTTTGATATTTCATGATGAAGAACAAATTTGTATATTTCCACTGCTTTATTTTCATTATTTGTAACATTAGACCACTCAGCTTTTTTTCTAGTCCTATTACTCTCTTCAATGTAATGAACTTCTAGGATTGCATCTTGTAAAAAATCTGACAATCCACTCTCTGCTATTGAAAATTCTAGTGTCCATGGTGAGCTTATAAAGACTTTCGTTTTTTCGGTATCATGTTTATAGTTAATTTTAAGATTTATATCTTTATCTGTGAGTATTTCTTTATATTTTAGTGTATTTATACTAGAAAGAGATTTTATTAAATGTAACTCTTCGTCCGAGTTTATTTTTCTACCAATAATCTTACTAATTTTATTCACTAATTTAGAATATGTATCATATTTCCCAACGAGTGAAGTAATATCTAGTTTGTCCGTTTTAAAAAAGGCTTTTATATTTGTCTCAGTGTTAATATCAATTTCAAAATAACAGATGTATCCGATGTCATAAAATGAAATAGGTTTTAAATCTAAATCAGTGACAATAGCAACAGGAAAGTCGAGTTTAGGTTCATTTTTCCTTAAGAAAATAGATGAGTACCTTTTAAAGGCTAAATTCCCAACATTCACTATGGAAACGCCATAATCATGCAATGACCTTCCTACCACTTCTGCAATTGCAGGTAATAATAAATTTTCAGCATCTCCTTCGACACATATGATTCCTTGAGCGAAAAACATATTGGATTTTGTAGAGTCTAGAAAACGTTCAAGAAATTTATAGTCATTATTTTCAAGAAGTGTCTCTCCAGCCTTCATTGAAAATGCCGCATTGCTGTAAATAAGGATTACATGCTCCAAAGCTATCGAGGAAGCCAAAATAGGACTGTGAGACGTCAGAATATATTGAATTCCCTCCTCTTTGCTTTTCCTTTCAAAGTATTTAATCAATCTCAGTTGTGACTGTGGGTGAATATGTGCTTCGATTTCTTCAATTAATGCTATTTGAGGACCGAATTTATTGTCACTTAAAAGTAATAATTCTGCTGCCATAAATAGTAAGTTCGAGCTGCCTAATCCGCTCCCTATCTCACCTAAATTTAGTTCTAGCTTTTTTAAAAACTCATCAAATTTCATGTTTTTCGGAAGAATCATTGGATTCCTCTTACGTGTCTTATCGAAAAAGGACTCAACTAAGTCCTGCATTTTTCCAATAACGGGAGAGTCAATAATATTTTGAACATCTTCAAATGCTTTTGTCAGAATTTCTTCTATTTCCTTTTTGGATGCACCATCATTTTCTTGAAAAACACTTAAACTCTTTAGTATCTGTGCAAATCGAGATCTGTTCCCTGGACTTAATTCCACTTCTGCATCACGCAATGGTTTTAAATATGTAACTGTTAATAGTTGCTTAACATCATCTGTAAGTGGAATCTCCCTACCTTCCTCTCCACCAGAAACATTTTTTGTAATCCTTGTTTTCTTATTAAGATCTTGCACTTGTTCTGCTTCAAGTAACACTCTCAAATAAGATACATCCTTAACAAAATGAACCCATTCAAAAAAATAGGCTTCTTCCTCTACTGACAGTTCACAATATACATATTCTATCTTTATCGGATTATCAATATCATAAAAATCTATCTCTCTAAGCCAATTTACATCTTGGCTATTGGTATTTAGGCCTATCCTCATAGCATCAATTATTGCTGTTTTACCCGAGTCATTTTCCCCTAATAAAACGTTCAGATGTTTATTGAATGAAATCTCTATTGCAGGCTTACTGGCGTTGCCCCCACCAAATCTTCTCCAGTTCCAAATCCGTACTTTTTCGAGGTACATATTATTTATCCTCAATCCTCTATTAGATATAGTTTTCGATATTGCTCGTATGAATGCATTATATTCTAATCAAATTAAAAAAGATGTCGAATAAACCCGATATTAATCATTTATTGCACCTTCATGTTAGAAACTTTCAATATGTAACTTAGACATTATTTTGATATTTTAGAAATAGATAATAAAAAATGGCCACCAATATTCGGCAGCCACTTTTGGTATCTATTGACGAAATATTTCTCCATTTACTAAGGATGAGGCGTTTTAATGCTAACTACCAGAAGAATACTTTTCGCAATCCTCTCTACTTCATCACTACTTTGCGCTCTACCCAACGTCAGAAGCGTTCCAACGGCCCCTGTGACTACTCTACCTTTGCCCCCGCCAAAGGGGAAGCCAATCTTCTTTTCGCTCTTATATGCCTCTACAACGTGACTAATAGCTTGTTATAATAATTATTCTTGTGCCCCTTTGCGTTGTCTCCAAACGGTATAGGCGATTGATTGCATTACCTTCGTTCTATCCAATCGCCATCGGCATTATAATTCCTGCAAGCAGGATAGCCCGCGGCATTCCAATAGGTGTCAAAGACAGGTCGGAGTAAACGCGCTAGCTCAGCCGGATTTGCCGGCATGGTTTCAATCACGATCTCAGGCAAAAGTAAATCCTCTTTATCGATTCGATTATCGTCTCCAAATATGATCGAATCCCTTTCAAAAATGGCAAAGTCTTTAACACCAAGCAAACTAACCATCAGCACGATCGGCGGTTGTACGCCTAAGCTAGATAACACACCGAAATATTTTGATGTTTGAATGATGATTTCATGTTCAATTCCTGAAGAGTAAATGATTCGCCTGCCGTTCTCTTCAACTCGTAATAGTGACCCTGTTTCAACTGCTTCGATTATGCCATGTCTAGTCAGCTGCGTATAGGTGTGCGGATGGGCATCTGCGGACCATTTGGCAAACGTGATGAACCCGTCATAGTTGTATTTGTAGTCTAAGCCAGTCGTGGAAAGTGCCCATAGTCGGGTTGACTGATCTCTAAAGGTTGAAACATCTAATAAGTCGTTACTAAATGCACTGAAGGGTACCAGATGGACGGCAACCGCACTATGTCTGTACTGTAGAGTCATAAAGCCGTCATTTGCTTTTATTTTTGCTATACGAGTTAAGCGCAGATCTCTTAGTCTTTCGGAGATGCCTGCATTAGATAGAATTGCGGAACGAATTTCTGTGATATCCATCGGATGTTTACCGGCCGAATTTCTGGTGTAAAATCGCGTCGTGCCTCCCATATTCACCATGTGTGGAGAATTGAGACTATTTGGTATTCGGATTATTAAAGCGTAATTGCCCGTAGTTGAGAGTGGGACTGCACGTATCTGAATGCCATATATACGCGGTTGCACATTGGTACGAATAATATCTTCGACCTGTCGAATAAGTTGATCAGTATTACCTATAGAGACACCTACCACTCTATCAGGACGACCTGCTGCCTCCGCTATACCGAAAATAAGCTCTCCACCGCCTCCGTTAGCAAATGCGCTAACGTCATAAACGAACTCGCGCTTTTCGTCACCAACTTGAAGGTTCGGCATTGTCTCTTTGTAATCTAAAACGCGGCTCTCTGGTACCAGATCTGTTACAAGACTTTCAATGTCCTGCTCAGTAATCTGCTCAATTGATTTCAATAACAAAGACATATTTCTTCCCCCTAACTTCTCAATCTGCAGATCCAATATTTTCCTATCGTCATAATATCTTACACCTATCGTATTTTCAATACATTCAGGTATGGTGGTTTGATCGGATAGATGCCGCACCACCACTCCCATTTTAGGCTACAAGGATATCCCGTGCCCTCTAAGCCGCTCTCCCATTACCGTGGTCTTGGGATTTATGAAAAACCGCCAAATTTTGAACTGCACTCCGTGGTGAAGATAACAAACAGCACCTTGAATTACAAGGTACTGTTTGGCAATTGAATAGTTTGGCATTTTGGGGCGAGCGTGGCCCACAGGTCATGTTATGACGTACAATGATGCTCTATTCTGCAGTAATTATCAAAGGATTCAAATCGTTGTGGATCCCTCAGTTCGTTCGCTCGAGCCGATCATGCGAACAAACGGGACTATTTTCCACGTTCGGATAAATATTCTTCTATTTTTTTAAGCATACACCAATATCCTAACTCATTGTCTGCGAACGTCACGCATGCGGGTCAACGGTATCTATAAATGTTTATTTAAAGAAATTTTAAGTGTAGAACTATTATTCATAAAACTTAAGTTTGCTCTATTAAAAACGAAATTTCCAGTATGTATCAAACGATGGTGATTTGGACATAGAATCACTATATTTTGGGGTGAGTTGTCGATTGTTTTGGAAAACAAGTCAATATGATGTGCTTCAACAATATCAATGTGATGTTCAGGGTATGAAGTATATTGGCATACTTGGCATTTTCCTTCGTACTCTTTTTTCAAGTCGTTTATTATTGATTTTTTATACCTCCTTGTTTTAACTAGTGCCTCTTTTATAACTAACTTTGCAGTTTCGTCCTTGTCTTCTAAAAAACGATCGAAATAAGTGTTCTCTTCATCATCGATATTAGAATTAATTTGTTCTTCTAGTAGTGAATCATGGTCCCCCAAGATCCTCATAATTTCAACCGTTGTTGTTTCATCAATCTGTGGGATTGGTAAATAAATTTCAAAGCTAAAATATCTCCGTAAATCTCCATCATTAGTTCTCCATTCATCAATACATCTAAGTTCTAGATACACTTTCAAATCATTCGGCAAAATATCCTTCTTGTTTGTTGAAGAAATTAAGAAATATCGAGCTGGTTCATGGATTGCTGGCGGCTATACAAATGGTATCTTTTATAAAGTAAAGGGGTGTGACGGAAAAGAGTTTAGAGTTTTTTTTAATACTGGAACAAGGGATTTAATACTAAACGGTCCAAACAATTCAGCTACAGTAATAAAAAAAATAAAATAGAGTTTATATTTAATCATTGAGTTGATATTCATTTTTCTATTCAGTCTCAAACTATATTTCCAGTTAAAAATAACCCGAACCGGACGCACATCCGATTCGGGAATTTTAGTTTATTGCAATCTGGAATATAAGTGATAAATAATGTCTAAAGACACTTGCGAATTTTCTGTAGACAAATTCACTTATTTTTTGTTTAATGATTTGTCTATTCCTCGAGTATTTCTAAACTATCAATCCAGTAGGCTCCGCTCCCTGAAAACCCCACAATCATTGGGGCAACACCTGTCGTTCCATACGGCGCCACTGATGTTGCGCTTAGTTTTGTCCACTCATTGTTTCCAGCGAGGTATGTTGAACCTGTAATGTTACTCCATATAAAGTTCCCCGTACTATCTACCCAGTAAATTCGAAGTTGCACCCCATTTGGAACATTAGCAGTCTTGATGTACGCAGAGACCGTAAATTTCCGCCCAGCTATGTCGCTGCCAAGCTGTTTAGTCTCAAACTGCCATGTCTCATTTGTAGATAGGGTTACTTTCAAAGATTGTTTCCCAGTATTAAAGTTTGTTGTATCGGCAGATATTGATCCTGCTCCTACATAATAGCCTACATCTGTTAAGCCATTTTCAAAGCTGGGATTAGGCAATGAAACAGAAGTTGAACTTTCCTCGATTGCTTCTAGACTATCGATCCAGTAGGCTCCGCTCCCTGAAAACCCCACAATCATTGGGGCAACACCTGTCGCTCCATACGGCGCCACTGATGTTGCGCTTAGTTTTGTCCACTCATTGTTTCCAGCGAGGTATGTTGAACCTGTAATGTTACTCCATATAAAGTTCCCCGTACTATCTACCCAGTAAATTCGAAGTTGCACCCCATTTGGAACATTAGCAGTCTTGATGTACGCAGAGACCGTAAATTTCCGCCCAGCTATGTCGCTGCCAAGCTGTTTAGTCTCAAACTGCCATGTCTCATTTGTAGATAGGGTTACTTTCATAGATTGTTTCCCAGTATTAAAGTTTGTTGTATCGGCAGATATTGATCCTGCCCCAACATAATAGCCTACATCTGTTAAGCCATTTTCAAAGCTGGCATTAGGGAATGGAAGAGAATTTGAGCTTTCCTCGATTGCTTCTAGACTATCGATCCAGTAGGATCCGCTTCCCGAAAACCCCACAATCATTGGGGCAACACCTGTCGCTCCATACGGCGCCACTGATGTTGCGCTTAGTTTTGTCCACTCATTGTTTCCAGCGAGGTATGTTGAACCTGTAATGTTACTCCATATAAAGTTCCCCGTACTATCTACCCAGTAAATTCGAAGTTGCACCCCATTTGGAACATTAGCAGTCTTGATGTACGCAGAGACCGTAAATTTCCGCCCAGCTATGTCGCTGCCAAGCTGTTTAGTCTCAAACTGCCATGTCTCATTTGTAGATAGGGTTACTTTCAAAGATTGTTTCCCAGTATTAAAGTTTGTTGTATCGGCAGATATTGATCCTGCTCCTACATAATAGCCTACATCTGTTAAGCCATTTTCAAAGCTGGGATTAGGCAATGAAACAGAAGTTGAACTTTCCTCGATTGCTTCTAGACTATCGATCCAGTAGGCTCCGCTCCCTGAAAACCCCACAATCATTGGGGCAACACCTGTCGCTCCATACGGCGCCACTGATGTTGCGCTTAGTTTTGTCCACTCATTGTTTCCAGCGAGGTATGTTGAACCTGTAATGTTACTCCATATAAAGTTCCCCGTACTATCTACCCAGTAAATTCGAAGTTGCACCCCATTTGGAACATTAGCAGTCTTGATGTACGCAGAGACCGTAAATTTCCGCCCAGCTATGTCGCTGCCAAGCTGTTTAGTCTCAAACTGCCATGTCTCATTTGTAGATAGGGTTACTTTCATAGATTGTTTCCCAGTATTAAAGTTTGTTGTATCGGCAGATATTGATCCTGCTCCAACATAATAGCCTACATCTGTCAAGCCATTTTCAAAGCTGGGATTAGGTAATATTACAGCTCTAGATGGTGCTTCTTTAATCGCTACATCATCTACCCAGTAAACACCTTGTCCATTTACTTTAGGAACAATAATTACCGTTACTTTACTCGCACCATACGGGGCTATTCCAGTTGCCTCTAACCTCTTCCAATCAGTCGTTCCTGTTACTAAAATGGATGAGCTATTATTACTCCATATCCATTGTCCATTTATATCCTGCCAATAAATTAGAGCCCTAACACCATTTCCTACTATACCTGCTGTCTTTAAATACGCAGAAACAGTAAATTGTCTTCCACTTATTTCTGTTCCGAAATCAATTGTCTGATACTGATATTGATCACCAGAAGGAGCTACTGTGACTTTTAACGATTGATTTCCGATGTTTTTTATTGTTGTATCAATTAGCGCGCTTCCACCATTTGCATTATTTATTGACCAATCACTTGTTCCATTTTCAAAGCTCGAATTTAAAAGCAACCTTACAGTTAACCAGCCCTCAGCCCAATTAGACCAAGTTATTCCGTCAGAAACCCTAACACGCACTTTCAAATTTTGATTATTAGGCAATTCACTCTGTAGTATCCAACTCATTGTACTCGTAGGATTAGTTTGCAGAATCTCACCAGAATCAATGATTCTATACGTTCCATCAGCGTTTATCACTTGAACTTGAAATGTCTTTAACTGAGATAGCCCATCTCCATCAGATTGAGTCCAAGTAATAGTTGGTTTTGTAGTCGCAACCACAGTCGGCGCTGTTGCACTTCCTGTAATATTTGTTAATGTAACCTGTGGCACCTGATCCTTTATTTCAAACCATTTGGAACAAGTACCGTGATCACATGCACCATCGTTATACCAGTCTGTTACCACGGCCATAATCTCTAATTTCTTATTTACTGGTAACATGACTCCTTGAGGTAGCCTGAATGAACCTGCCCAATGATCCGCCCACGACCAGTGTTCAACAGATGAATTCACAGCCGTAAATGTAGTCCATTCTTCTGGGACATAAACGGTATTGTACTGTTCATCCTGGATAATGTAGACTCCCGCACTTATTACATCACCTATTGGAGCATCTACTTCCCAGTACATCCAATCAGGTTGGTTAGTTAACTGAGTAGCTTCACTAGCTGTTCTTCCATAGGGATAAATAACGTTGGGTCTTAGCGTAACTTTTGGCGGCGGTGTAATTTTGAACCATTTGGAATTGTCTTCGATGTTCCATTCTGTACCATCATAAATGCGAATCAGCACGCGATATGCTGAATTAAAAGAAAACCTATTACTAGATTCAACAGTCCAGTTCTTACTATTTGCCGGAGAACTCAACATCTGCAGCCCTGAATCATAAGCCAAATTGTTATATTCATCGTAAATTTGCACAATGAATTGCGAAAAATTCTTGTTGCTAGTCCACGCTATTGTTGGCTTTTGACTGTTAACACTCGTTGGTGAGGACTGCGAACCAGAAGGACTTGCCAGTGACACCTGCGGCGCCAGGGATGGAATGGGCCAAGGCGTTGGAGAAGCCGCTGTATCGACTTTTATCCAAATTGGATTCGAAACCTTCGACCACACCCCTTGCTTATCTCGTATACTTACCGAGACTTGATATAGGCTGCCGTTTTGTAGGGTTTGTGTTATTCTTCCAGTGCCTACTCGAGAACTTGTATTTTGAGTCACTGGACTGGAATACCAAACTTCATTACCCACCGAATCGAATACATTTAACTCATACGCAGTGAAATTATTAGAACTTGTACTACTTTGATAAGCATCAGATTGAACCCAATACACTTGTGGTGTTTGGCTGTTTACAATTATTGGACTAGACAGGGAGCCAACAGCTGCGGCACTGACCCGATAAACATTGTCCGCTACCGTAGTCGACGTGTATACATTATCCGTAACGGAGTGTGCTTTATCATTCTCTTCTACTGAATAGACATTTTCTATGACTGAACTACCAGACACTTGTTGTGCTGCAAATTCTGAACGTAAGCGATTGTATCGTTCGTCATCGTACTTGGTTTCATCTGGGAATCCATTAAGTAAATTAGAGACGAGATATAACATTGCCGGATGTTTGCGCATTAAAGAGTGTGAGGAATAACTACAATTAGGGTTGTATAATCCACAATCACCTGAATATAATTTTCCATCGTCAAAAAACATGTATCTGCCGGCTGCTGAAATAAATGGATAGTTACCACGGTAATCAGGGTCTTGATCCGAGCCCATTGCCGAGTCAACATCAACAACGCCATCCGCAATGTCAGATGAATAAAAACTTGAGCGATTAAACCCGTAAAAATACGATACTCCCTTAACTGGAGTAAATTTATTCCCATTACCAGACTCTAAAAACCTAATTGTATAATCATGATAATTATTATAGCCTTCACTAATGAGCTCTGTTTCTGATGGATAGACCCAGTACTCACTTTCGAGCTTAGAAGAATTAAAGTTAATCTTTCTTAAACCTGTTATATCGATGGGATTAAAACCACCAATAAAATAGTACTTTGTTTTTCCAACATGAATTTGTCCCGCTGTACCGTTATTTATATTCACAGTTGCATTATTTCCTAAAAAGAGACATTCATAGTTTGTTGGTTTCCATAAACAGCTCTCTTTTCGATCTAAATCACGTGCGGCCGAGGTTCCGTCTGGGAACCAATCGCCGTTTGCTAATTCAGATCCATAATTGGGCGGAGCTATAGCCACAACTCGATCAATCAGCCCATCGTTATGTATGTTTTCAACAAAATAACGCGCAACGAGTCCTCCTGTACTATGTGTAAGAAGATTAATTTCATCATCTTCTTTAATGTACCTTTGTCCTGTTTTTGGATTTGTATATCCCTTCAAAAATTCAATATATTTATTTAGATTTGTAGCAGCATCTGCTACAAGATGGGGGTACTTACTCCTATAGGTAAAACCAAATAAAGTCTCATTCGGCTTATAGCCAACTCCCATATCAATTAACTGAGGACCCAGTTGGGCATAATCAATTACTTGATGTAAATACTGCACATTAGGATCATTAAAACTAGATTCCTCTCCATTGGAATATGATTCTGAAGTAAATGAATTAACTGATGATATACTTCTTAACGCTGTTGGCAGCCATTTTGTATAAATGTAATTTGCTGTATTCCCGTTTGCTGTCCATGGTGGTATGTTGTCCCAAACCTGTTCAAATCCCCATGCATCAATACTATCATTATAACCATGAATCATGATGGTAGGACTAACACCGGTACCCATCGAAGTTGCTTGAAGCGTTGCAAAGTTCGTAGATCCATCGGAATATAACTCGTCTACTTTATAATAAGCTTTTTTTGTAACTACTTTTTTACTAGTCGGATCATATTCTTGACGTTCAAAGACTAGCTTATTGGTGTCTATCACTGTCTCACCCGTTTGTTTATCTTTACGGGAACGGCTTTTCATTAATTCCTTCGCATCTAGCGTAAGCCCAGGAATATTAGTCACATACAATTTACCTTCAGGTTTTGCAGTTTTTAAGTTCTGCTTCTTTAAGCTTTTTTGAACTTTCGACTTTTCGGTTTTGTCGAATTCACTTTTGGAAGCCACAACAAGCATTGCTTCTCCTACTAGATCGACCTCGATGCTTTTCGCCTTTTTACTAATATTTTTATCGACAGGCAGTAGACTCCCCTGCTCGGAATTAAACTTATATAACTCAGGATCCTTAATTTTGCTCTTGGCATCAATAGAGATTGGGATATTTAAATGAAATGTAAGGGAATCATCCGAGCTTTGAATATATACCTTAGTAACAGCTAACATGTAATCTAATATAATAAATGGGTTTTTAAAAATACCATATTTGCGATTTACGGCTCCTTTTCCAGTTACATATCCTGTGATGCCAAATTCATTCTCTTTAATGGGAAAAGTGCGGTCTTCGTCACCGTCCGGGACACCATTCTTATTTTCATCAGACGCAATTGGATTCGTATGTAATTCATTGATTTCAATTCCATCAAATAAATGATCTTTGTCCGTATCGACATCAGTAGGATTCGTGTTATGAATTTTCACCTCTTCATAATCCGATATGCCATCATGATCCGAGTCGATCTCTTGGTTGGAGGTTCCATATAGCTTCTCTTCACCATTAGTTAGACCATCACCATCGGGATCGGCATTAGGGTCATCCATTTTTAGAGTATCTTGAGGTTGATACACGTTATCGGTTACACCAGGATTTTCGACTGGCACCGTGGCCCCTACACTTTTGGTGTCTTGAATAAGGCCGTATCCGTAGCGATCGTCTCTTCCTGGGGTTCCGAGATCCATGACATTTGCATCTAAGAGTTCCCTGATTTGGTTGTTAGCCAGACTTGGATTAGCCTGTTTCAACAATGCCAATTTCCCTGCAACAAACGGGCTGGCCATCGAAGTTCCACTCATAAGCGTATAGTTATTGTTCAACGTTGTACTATTGATATTGACGCCTGGCGCTACGACTTCAATTTTGCTTCCCATTGCCGAAAATGCGGCATATTGGTTTAAAGCATCTACAGCACCAACAGCGATAACCGAAGCATATTGAGCAGGATATTGTACTGCTCCATGTAGACCGTTTAGTCCTGTGTTTCCTGCAGCTGCTACGAGCAGGACTCCATTCTGATAAGCTCCATCTAAAACATTTCGAAAAATCTCTGAATCCGTTGGCATTGAAATGCTCATATTCACGATATCCATATGGTTTTCAATAGACCATTCGATACCTGAAATAATATCCGATAAATACCCTGATCCGGTGGAATCAAGAGCCTTAACCGCATACAGGTTTGCATCTGGAGCAACACCTACTACGCCGAGATCATTATGTTTAGCCCCGATGATACCGGCTACATGGGTGCCATGGCCAAAATCATCCTCATAAGATGAGGTATAGTCCACAAAAGAGGCTCCCCCTGTAACGACGAGGTCTTCATGATGTAAGGAGATCCCCGAATCGATAACGGCCACTTTGATATCTTGTCCTGTGTATCCGCGGCTCCAACTTAGAGGAGCTTGGATTTGCTGGGTACCCCTATCGATGGTTTGGCTGGCAACTTGTACTTTGGTATCGGGCTCTACCCTTTTTATTTTGGGATTTTTCTTGAGCTCTTCGATTTCATTCGCTGGTAATGTCGCTGACAAAGCGGAAACACGCTTAAATTCCTTTTTCAGTTTACCTTTCGCTTTTGTGACGAGGGTAGGATCCATATCCTCTTTAAAAGAGATAATGACTCGCTGCTCGTCGTTAAACGGTGCAGTAAGTGTTGATACTTGCGAAGTGCTACTTGAAGAATTGGTTAATGAAGTAAATTGCGAGGAAAGAACATCAAGATTTTTTGCACTTACCGTACTTGCGGTTGGGAGAACCGTAGTAGCACCAACCAAAATAGATAAAGCGATTGAGATTCTGCTAGTAAATCTTCTAAGATGAAACAAATAATCACATCCTCTTGTAATATATGGTCGAAATATGTCCATTATATTAAAATAGAGGATATAATTGTTCCACTTTATGTAAATTTAATCTTTTTAAAATCATATTTGTCATCGGATGCTAGAAGATATATTCTTAAAATACTTATTCTATTATTTAACTAATTAAAGAGGTGACTGATGAGGAAGACAACAAAGACTTTTATTATTTTGCTACTAGTTGTTTTATTACCTGTCTCTTATAAAATGTACGGATATTTTACTTATAAACTAGACAAAAATAAGGGAAAAAATGCTGTAGAAGAACATTTCAATAAATATAAATGTACTTATACGATTGAAGAAATTTACGAATATCATGCTGGTTCATGGATTTCCGGGTATACAAATGGCTATTTTTATGAAATAGAAGGTTGTGGTGGAGAACATTACAGAGTTTTTTTTAATACTGGAACAAGAGATTTAATACTAAATAGTCCTGATAATACAGCTACCGTAATAAAAAAAATAAAATAGTCTTTGTTTAATCATTGAGATTCATTATAATCAGTCGAGAACTATATTTCCCAATCGCTTGGTAATTTGTTAACGAATATAAGCGTAAGAGATAAATTTAGTTATTGTCTGCTGCCGGTGTGAGTTAACAAAAATTTGGGCAATCAACACTTCAATGGGATGTATTTATAAGTAATCTTTCGAAGCTTACTTCGAAACCGATATAGTGTGAAAATATACGGTGCACACGTGATCTTGTCCTCTAGTGATGATGAAATGAAAAAAACTACAAGTATGACCAACTTGTAGTTTTTTCTGGGTACATAACTTAAATTACTCTAAATTATTGGCTCAGCAACTCCATTTCCCCAATAGTTATGAAATCTGGGGATCCGTTGTTGGCCAATACGAGAATGCGATACTTGGTGTACGTTACTTCATTATTAAACACGAAACTTTTCGTTACTCCCACCTGCCAACTTGTCACATTACTTTCTTGGCTGAGGGTGACCCAGTTCGTGCCATCGTTAGAAGCTTGAAACATCCAATCTTTAGGCGCTCGTACTATACTGTAGTTATTTTGTGGCTTTAATGTATACTTTCGTATCGACTTCGGCGATGTAAACGCATAGGCTAAAATATAATAAATATTGTTTTGAGAATCTTCATTTTATCTTCTTCCTCTTCTAATTAAAATTATTGGCCAACAGATACTGCAACCAGCGTATTGATTCATCAGCGATTGTTTCAACCATTTATTTATATTTACGTGGTCATAGTGTCAGTACCTAGTGTGGACTTGAAACACCAATTGTAAGAGATACAGTACTTCATATTATGGAGGGTTCGGAAGAAGCTTTTAAACGGAGAAGAGAAAAATATTTATTCTAGACTAGGCTTCATTTTTCTTTAACAGACCCCAGTATTTTCCGTTCTCAGTAAAATCATCACGAGATTCCTTTACCTTGCAAATAAGGTTAATAAGTAATGGATGACACCTATTCTTAATTTATTAGTTCAGTAGATTAATACTGTTATCTAGCTCACATAGATTTTAATCTTTGAATACAGAAAATATCTGCTGTAAAAAAAAAACGATTCCCCTCAACAATGAGAAGAATCGTTTTTTTCTGTTAATGACACTAAGCCATCTCCAGCACAGACTGCACATGATTCTTAATCTTTACTTTGCTCCATTCCCTCACGATATAGCCTTTTTCATTAATTAGGAAAGTTGAACGGATAATGCCCATATACTCACGGCCATACAGCTTTTTCATCGCCCAAACGCCATACTTCTCCGAATATTTTACATTAGTTGCAACACATACGTCATTATAAAATAGAGTAAACTCTGCTAGCTTTACACCACATAGCCTATTGCAACTTCTCTATCACGCCATAACATCTACAGACTTACCATCTAGGACTCCTTGGTTCTGAAAAAAGCCTACTTCGCTATATCCGGACCTAAGATATAGCCATTGGCCTGAATTGTTAAATGGAAAAGTGGAAAGCACAAATTTATAAAAATATTCTCTTTCACGCATCCCCTATTTTAGATAACAAATTCACACCGATATTATCAAAAATCTTATGTTTAATAAGCAATTTTTATTTGATAGATCGTCGAACTTATACATCATCCGTGAAAAGCAAATATATTTTACTGTAATATAAATATGATATAATTAGGGATGTTTCGCCAAAAAGAAAGGTGGCAGTTTTATTGTTAACCACATATATAGAAAGAGTTGAGAGCCATTCAGTTTTCTCCTTAATCGATAAAGGGCTTGAATATGCAGATACAATCCTGCACTTCGATAACCTAGACGAATCATCTAAAGAGCATGTTGAACGGCTTAGATACGTGTACGAGCAGATTAGAAATTCTTTAAGAAATTTTGATCAAGCTTTAATTTCCATTAATATTCTAAATAATGGAAACAACCATTTAACAAATTCAAATAATTGCTTAAATAATTATATAGGTAACCGTCAAGTCTCATATCTAGTTGATGCAAATAGTCACCTTGATAATTTCTTGTTACAAGCACCAGGTCTTTTTAATCCACGAACTGTTGAAGAAATTGATAACTTCCGTGAGTCAATAAGTAGTTTTCGAAGATCGGTAGCACAACACAACAGGAATTCCGATGAAGATGTTCGAAAGATAACAGAAGAAAATAATAAATTGAGGGTTACCATCACCGAACTATCTTCCCAAATTAACGCAGAAAAACAACGAATTGACAATATAATAAGCCAATTCCAACAACAGATAAATACTTTTCAACAACAGTTCTCTCAAGCTGAAGATAAAAGACGTGAAACTTTTACAGAAGATCTCGAAGAATGGAATAACGAGGTTGAAAAAGAAAAGACATCTAGGACAACAGCATATACCGGAATAATTTCGACTTTAGAATCGCAGAATGAGAGTCACAAATTATCTTTAGAGTTGTATAATTCTTCACTTCAGAAAAAATTTGAAGAAGCAGCAAATGAAACTCTGGGTACTATTTATGATTACAAAAAACAAGTTGAAAAATTATTAGGTGCAATTTCAGAGACTGGTCAGGCGATTGGATATAAGAATGTTGCAAATGAAGAACGAAAGGCAAAGAGATTTTGGAGAGGTGTAACTGTCTCGTCCATGTTGCTTTTAATCACTTTTGCAGCTGTTATAGCATACGAATCCTATTCTAAAGAATTTAACATAGCTACTTTCGGAGTAAAAGTATTTGGTGCCTTATCTGTGGGTACCCTAGTCGCTTATGCTGCAAGGCAGGCTAGTTTACACGGACAATCGGAAAATGCTAATAGAAAAATGGAATTAGAACTTGCAGCTATCGGTCCATTTTTGGCCGGGTTTCCAGATAAAGAAATTCAAGAAATCAAACGAGAATTAGTCAAGAGTTTTTTTGGTAAAGAGGACTTGTCCTCTAAGAACAATGAAGAAGTTCCTAAAGGTTCACTAGATGCCGTGAAAATCGCTTTAGAAACAGTTCAACAATTAATAAAGGGAAAGGGTTAACACCCTACATTAATCCTATTGCCAAATAAAGAATGTGTCCCCCGTATCAAAAAAAAGTAGCTACCGAAAAAGGTAGCTACTTTTTCATTTAAAGACTTTATTTACTTACTACACAACTTCTCAAGCTACTCAAGTTGAGGAGCTTTAATACTTCCAACTAGCCGAGTGCTTTTCGAAATTCCTTCTGCCTTCTCAATACCCTGCGCTTTACCCAGCGTCAGAAGCGTTCCAATGGCCACTGAGCCTGTTCTACCTTTACCTCCACATATATATTAAACCAACCTTCTACCCGCTCTTATATGTTCCCATACACGAGCTTTAAAAACCAAAAGCAAGGCACCAGTACAAACAGACACTTTGTACTCCACATCATGAGCGCTTTCGATCCAAAAGACAAACTCTGTAGCGTATCTCAGTTCTCTAATATGCATGCAGTGATATACTTACTACCTAAGCGTTCATTCATCTAATATTTCTATGCCTACACATTATGCTTTTATTAATTTTCTAACTACAATTCTGGCATCAGTCCCAACACCACGAAGTGTTGCAGAGGCAAATGATCTTTGCCCAGAAAGTCCAACGAAATATAAACCATTCGTATCATTACTTACTCCAAACTTATGTCTAGGAAATCCACGATCATCCAACGCATTCAATCCTTCCAAAAAAGATAAGTTCGGCCGAAACCCTGTAGCAAAAATGATGTTATCAACGCTCTCTCTCTCCCCATCGCCCCAAATAACACCATTCTCGTACATCGATGTAAACATTGGTTTTTGATTTGGTTTTCCGCTCTCTAATAGTTCTTTAAATCCTGCTGAATCAATAACAGTTGTTGGCTCTGGAACTGCGCGGCCTAACAAAGGGAATGGGAATTTGTCTAACCCAGTAACACTTAACCAAAAATGCAGATCACGCCCAAATTTAACTTGAGGCAGTAATTTAACCGGCGTTCGAACCGCTAGCGTTGTAGAGGAAACCTCTGCGAGCTCAACACCAATCTGAACCGCTGAGTTCCCACTCCCGACAACAATAACACGTTGACCTTCAAATGACGTGGTATTCCGATACGTAGAAGAATGTATAACCTTGCCTTGAAACTCAGCTAGCCCTGGAATGTCCGGAATAAAGGGTCTATGAAAAGAGCCCGTTGCACATATCACTGCTTTAGCTTCAAAAACCTCCCCATTTGTTGTGGTAACCTGAAAACTTCCATTAATTTTCTCTACTTTATCAACGCGAGTGTTTGTCATCACTGGAAATTTATATTTACTTACGTATTCTCTAAGGTAAGAAATCACTTCATCCCTTGAAGGATAACGATTCCCACCACCTGGGAAAGGATAACCTGGTAAAGAAGAATACTTAGCGGGTGAAAACAACTTCAAACTATCATAGTATTGTGGCCATGATCCTACTGATTCTGAACTCGCCTCTAAAATAATAAAAGGAATACCATATTTCTTAAGGTAGTATCCCATGGCTAGTCCAGCCTGCCCCCCACCAATAACAATGGTTTGATACATAACCCTCACGTCCTCACTGTTTTTTGAATTCCATAGCTTATAGCAACTTCTCCATCGCCATAACATCAATAAACTTACCATCTAGGACTCCCTGGTTCTGAAAAACACCAACTTCACGATATCCTGATTTCCGATAAAGCCCTTGGCCTAATTCGTTAAAGGGAAAGGTAAACAGTACAAATTTATAAAAATCATTCTCTTTACCTACACGTTCAAGCTCAAATAAAAGTCTTTTGCCGATTCCTTTACCGCGGTATATACGTTCAATATAGATGGATAAATCACCAACACCGTTATAAGCGCAACGTGTGCTGTATGGGTTTATAGAAGCCCAGCCGACAACTTGATCATTTTCTTCTGCAATTAATACTGCATATCTTCCTGCGTGAGTTTGAAACCAACTTTGCATATAAAGCAAGTTCTTTGTTTCTTCCTCTAAGGTAGCGATTCTATCCTCAATCCCTTGGTTGTAAATATGAAGAATTGCACTAATGTCGTTTACTTTTGCTTTTCGAATGATCATGCCAACACCTCATTAAATGTAATTTGAAATAGTTGATAATTACAACTAATATTTAAAAATAAACTCCTCATTTACGAGGAGGAACAACAATTTCCATTTTGATTCATTGCCTGACTCAAAAGGCCTAAGCTTTCAACGACCTGATCCCGCTTATTTTCCGGTATGAGTTGTAAAATCCCATGAACATAATTCTCCATAGTTTTGGAAATGGCTAGATGCTGCTCTTCCCCTTTTGAGGTTAAAGAGAGTACCACATAACGCCGATCTTTGGGATCAGGAGTTCTTCGCACCATGTCCAACTCAACCAATTGTTGAATTTGTCTGCTGATTGTACTAGTATCTGTGAAAAGATTCTGAGCCAAATCATTTAGAGCAATATTAGGATGTTTCATTAACTCATAAATGATATGGCTTTGTATTACGGAAATACCACAGCATTGTGCACCATCTTTTTGAAGCAGTCCGAATCTGCGAACAAGTAACTGCAGGACTTCTCTCACATCTGGGAATTGTGGATTATTATTCAATTAGATCACCTAACTATTTTATAACACAAATTAATTGATAAATGCAACTATTGATTAACGATGGTATTCCACCTCATTGCTACATTACCTTTCATAAACCAGGTGATACTTAGCAGCAATAGAAGCATTGCAGAAAGCCAATAAGTCATGCTTAATCCTATGAAATGCTCAGATAAATAACCAAATAACGGTCCCATGGAAGCCCCCACATCGGATACGACTACATACGTGGTCATTATAAATGTTCGAGCAGATCCAAATGCGATATCCGAAACCATTGCATCCATAATGGTGGATAATAAAGTTGTAACTATGAGCAGTGCTAGTAGGTCTAGTAACCAAAGGGCAAAAGGAATCTCGAAATTTGTCACGGCCATAAATATCGCAGCCAAAGCAAGTGAGCCGATAAAGAACGGTCTGCGTCCCCACTTGCGGTCAGATAGCCGTCCAAGCCAAGGAGACATAAATGAGCCCAATGTCCATCGTACGGCCTGGAGAACGCCTGCCAGGGTGGCAGCTCCAATAATTATTTCATAGAACATAAAAGAAGTCTTGTGGTGAACATCAATCAGGTGACTTAACGTTGCAGTGAGCAT
This sequence comes from Paenibacillus sp. LjRoot153, assembly GCF_964253085.1. Classification (NCBI taxonomy): domain Bacteria; kingdom Bacillati; phylum Bacillota; class Bacilli; order Caryophanales; family Paenibacillaceae; genus Paenibacillus; species Paenibacillus sp. LjRoot153. Next base: position 636,189 of record NZ_CAXUQH020000001.1, on the reverse strand, counting down.
GCCGTCAAGACTCATGCCAATTAGAAACACAGAAATTAAAGTCCCTTGCAATGCTGGAAGTTTTATAAGCAATCTCTTTTGGAGTGGAGCTTCTTCAGATTTAATTTTTTTCGCCTTGGGAACAAACCTGTAAACAGCAGGAAGAACAAGGAATGCAAGAACACCAAAAGTTGTGGCAACAGCCCGTAATCCAAACAACTCCACACAGATACTACCAGCAAGCATGCCCACTAAACTGCCTATTCGATAAAGTCCGTTGTAAGTCCCCATGAAGTGGCCTCTATTTTGGTCATCTGATAGTTCAAGGATCATGAAATAAGATCCCAAACGAAACAATGACCAAGCCACCCCCCAAATACAACGCAGAATAAGCCAACTATAAAAACCATCTACCCATCCGTAGAGTAATGTAGTAATTCCTGCAATGAATACGGCCAAAAATACACCAGTTCTGATGCTGATTTTTTTGTACAACCATCCTATCAAGGGACCTAGCGGTAATCTCACAAAGCGATTTGCCGAGAGCAAAATTCCAACTTCAATGAGGGATGTAAGTCCCACATCGTTCCAATGAATCGGTAATACAACATAAAGCATCGAATCACCAAATAGTGAGACCGCTGTGATAAGTGCCAAAAAAATAATAGGTTTGAGATCTTTATTTTCTTTTGTCTGCTCTATAATCAACGAACTTCTCCTTTCAAAATAAAAAGCGGCATTGCCCTTAAGACAACGCCGATTATTTCTAGCTGCAGCATGATGATGTCGATACCACTGGTTTGGTACTTGGTGAACAACAAGAACTTACTTCATCAGTTTTCAATACCGTTGCTTCACTCTTTTCAGGTTCACAGCATGAGCTGCTTTGGATACTACATACCCCGGTTTCAGGCAGTTCAAGTTCAACTCTCTCAGCTGCTTCACGATCACCTACTAAAGCTGCAACAACGGATCTCACTTGTTCATAGCCTGTTGCCATCAAGAAAGTCGGTGCTCTACCGTAGCTCTTCGATCCAACAATATAAAAGTCCTTCTCTGGTTGTCTTAGCTCATTCTCCCCGTGTGGTCTAACAGTACCGCAGCTATGAACATTCGGATCGATTAGAGGCGCTAACTCCAATACGCTTTCCAGCCCTGGATCTGCAATCACTCTAACTTCTCTTAAGAAGGAAAAATCAGGACGTGAACCTGTATTCGCAACGATCTCATCAATCGCATCAATTTGCGCCAATTCGCTGTTTAAAGAACCAACAACCTGAATTTTTTCCCCATCTTTTTTTAATTCTTGAATATGAAATGGCGTTATCACTTTAACTTTACCTGACTCAACTAAATTCTGAATACGCGTTCCGAGTTCTCCTCTAGCAGCAAGTTGATCTTTCTCCCGTCCCCCGTAAACATCCTCTAGCCTAGATTTTCTTAGTACCCAGACAATTTCAGTCTCCTGTACTTGCCCTTTAAGTTCTCCGAGTTCCAAAAGTGTATTGATCGCAGAATGGCCACTACCAACAACAAGAACTTTCTTTCCACTATACCGCTCTTTGTGCTCACCTAGAACTTCAGGTATACCATAAAACACTTGTTTGCTCACTGACTGCTCCTCAAATGTCCAGACCCCCTCAGAAAGGATTGGATTAGGACTGGTCCAGGTACCCGAAGCATCGATGACAGCCTTGGCTTCAACCAAGAATCGTTCCCCATTTTTTTCAACATGCAATACAAATGGAAGGTCATCGCGGCCTTGTGTTTTCACCTTATTTAGGCCTTTTCTACTCACAGCGGTCACTTTAGCATTCAAGTGTATGAAAGGATTGATTTCAGGCAACTCAGCGAAAGGCTTAAAATAGCGCTCAATCATTTCTAATCCAGTAGGGAGACTCGAATTATCTGGGGCTATCCAACCATGTGAAGTAAGTAACTGCCGCGCTGCTTTATCTATATTGTATTCCCATTGGGAAAAGAGACGTACATGAGCCCATTGAAGGACACTAGCCCCCACCGATTTCCCTGCATCGAACAATACAAAGGATTCTCCTCGTGTAACTAAATGTGCAGCTGCGGCAAGGCCAACAGGCCCAGCACCTATGATCGCAACAGGTAATTTCGCTTTAGATAGTACTGTATTTTCACTCATTAAAGATACCTCCATATATTTGTTTTCTTCATCATCGATTTAAGACGTTCGCTATTTACGAAAGACGCAAACTTACTCATTCTTAAGAGCAAGCACATGCACAGCAAACGCTTTGTTTTTTGTTAATCCTAAATAAACTTACTAACTTTATGAATCTAATACTAAATTGTTTTTCTCTCTGACCTTGAGCCTCTTTCGCTATGATCACTTGTTTACCTTGCTGTTCTACATACATCAGTTGTGGATTAATATCGTGAAATAACATGTAAAACCACTCCTTAATCAAATTATATTGATATATACATCAAAAAAAATTGATATAAATTCTAAAAAAATTTAAGATCCACTCGGTCTAAAAATGCAGCATAGCTCTTCTGAAAGCAATCCATTCACTGCAGAATTATTGATCTCGTAGTAGCTCCATGTGCCGATGATTTCTTTCGTAATTAGATCGGCATCTAACAGGATCTTCAAGTGATAAGACAACTTGGATTGAGCCATATCAATAATTTCGCATAGGTCGCAAACGCACGTTTTTCCCCGCTGTGTTAACTCATACATGATTTGCAGTCTCTTGCGATCCGCCAAGGCTTTAAACCTTGCTTCATACGTTTCAAAAAATGAGTCGCTCGGTGCAGGATTTATCTTTACTTCATGGATTGGGATTATTGTTTTCATTATTTTCACCCGATTCGTTAATCAATTATTTTTGATTTAATAACAATATATACCAAAGCAAATCAGATTGCAATAATTTAATCAATTTTTTTTGATTAAATAAATATAGGCTGAAACCAGAGCATTAGAAATCTGCCTAGCGAGTGTCAATTCAATTAGTTGGCGGAGATGGGTTTAAGTTTGAAAGCCAGTATTCTCAGGAATTACAAAGAGCTAGAAGTTTTTACACGTCATCTGAAGCAAATTCAGAAGTCTATTCCAATAAAACCACTACAGATGACGTTTTCAAACTCACTATAAATTACAATGGGAAGATAGAAATTCTACTCTACTAGCGCCACTAAGGATTGATCATTTCATCCTCAGTCCACTCTCTACTCAGCTCTACCTTCAACACATCCTTATAACTGATCCATTCCCAGTCTTCGACTCCGCTAAACGGATCAACAGTGTCCAGTCGAAATTCACTGCGCTGGCTACGTGTCACAATACCGGTTAATATGCGTGGCTTATACTCATCGTACACGTTTACCGAAATGGTTTTTTTGTACATTTGTGACCGGCTGAGTGTAGCTGAGATGACGTGCACCTCTTGCTCGTCAAGTGCTGAACGCTGAATTCTGTGCATTTCCTTTTGGTTTCTTATTGCTGATTCTTTATGTTGAGGAAGCATCATCCGACTAGACTCCCATAAACCGTTCTGTTCTAGTTTCTTACTCATCGATAATGTCCTCCTATTTTACCAGCCCTATCAACCGCTAAACCTGCACTCATGAGACTTGATGCTCGAATTATAGCTGTATTCCCGAAGCGATCTTTTATGCCATCCAAGACACTATCAAGCTTTCGTAATTTTGTTACGTCCTCGAATAGGTCAAGCTGTGTAATCTCTTCGTCCGCGAGTGATCCAAGTGTAACGCCGACTTTTCGTACAGGAAGACCATTCCAATTGCGGTGAAATATCTCGCGTACTGAACCGAAAACTTTAAGTGTATTGTTCGTACTGTAAGGAATCTTTCGTTGCTGACTAAACCCTGTGGGCGCATCGTACGGCGAACACATGCAGAATACATGGACGGTTCCACTAGTGAATCCTTTAGTTCTCGCATCGCGGCAAACTTCTTCTGTTAATTCTAAGAGAACAATATCAACTTCTTCGCCTGTCGTGTAGTCTCGCGGCAACGTCATTGCATGACCGATGGACTTTGGTGCTACGTTAAATGTCCCTGGTGTGACCGGACTATCGTCGAGGCCATTGGCAGTACGCCACATTACCTCTGCTTGGATATCCGATTGCTTACCAAAGCGAGCCCGAAACTTCTGCTTGAGGGATGCGAGAGGAGTCCGAGCAACATGACCAATGGTCGTCATACCGAGTGAGACGAAATGTCGCGTCATCCTCGAGCCCACCCCGTACATTTTATCAATGGTTAGCGGCCATAGATCACGTTCTACATTTTCTTTACCTAGTGTAAAAATACCATTTTCATTTTTCTTTGCGAAATTATCTGTCGCTTGCTTTGCAAGTATTTTGGTCGGACCGATACCTACGCGAATACGTATGTTCATAGATGCTGCAACTTTTTTCTGAATCATGACTGCTAACTTTTCGGGTGTAGTGTGGAAATGATTGAGTGATCCCGTCACGTCCAAGAACTGCTCATCAATTGAAAATACCTCTACGAGATCCGTGTATTCTTTGTAAATGTCTGTTATAGCAAGTGAAACATCAATGTATCGCTGCATGTGCGGACGCATTACAATAGCATTTGGACACAGTTGCAAGGCTTCACCAAGCCGCTGAGCTGTGGTAATTCCAAAGCTTTTAGCAATTGGACATGCCGCCAAAATAATTCCTGATCTCCTAGCCGGATCTCCTGCCACAACCACAGGGAGATTATCAAGACCGGGATGAGTCGCCTTTTCAACGCTTGCGTAAAATGACTGGCAGTCGGATAGAAATATTGTCCGTTCGCATTTTTTGCTCATCTAAACTCGCCTCCGCATGTTCATCAGTGTGGTCATTAGTTCTGCTTTAACCAAACTTCGTAGCATTGTAAAATAATAGATGTATCCTCGGACTTTGTATTCTACATTAATACCGACTGAATTCATGGTTGTATTAAGCACTTTGATATCACGCTTTTTCATATTGTTCTTAATACTTTGTATCTGGGGGTAAATAGCGGTCTCGACCTCTTTCAGATAAAAGAGTACATGGTTATAAACAATTTTATCCTTATATATCTTCAGCTCCTCCATGTCCCTGGTTAACATATCGAGCAAAATTGGTAACAACGTGTACTCTTTGATAATTTGAACATCCTCTTCGTTCTCAATTTTTGATAAAACACTCAATTTTCTCACCACCATATACGAACACTCATTCGTGTTATTCATTATATACCGAACACGTATTCGATATGCAAGCGATTTTTTGAACACAGGTACAATAAAAAAAAGCCTAAGGAAACTTTCCCTCGGGCCAATAAAGAGTATTAATGAGGATGAAATGCGGTAAACATGATTCGTGGATAAGCTTCGGATATCTATATCAAAAATAGCAGTTTTCAATAAAACATAGAAATATTGGGATAGGTAATGTTTGGATCATATTTCTGATATTGATCCTCAAGTAATGCGAAGTTACAGGAATTATCTTTAAAAACTTTAATATCCTTACCTTTGCCGCTGATTACTTTTTGGTGAAGTTTATTTGCTTTATCGAGAACTTCATTTAGATTTTTTTTGATATAATCATATTCCTTATATAAAAGACGCTTGTAATCTTCTGTTTGTGTTTCGAAATCTATGTAGGTAATTTCAGATTCTAGAGCTGGATGCATATTGTTAATTTTCAAACAAGAAATAATCTCTTCTGTAAAGCTTCCATTTTCTTGTTCCACTTGTTCTTTGATTTTGAATGTCATTTGGTTCTTCCATTTAGAACTGTATTGAGAGGTTAGCGGAATAATATAATTATGGCCATTAAGAACTACCCCAACAGCTACGCTTGGCCGACCTTTCCCGTCTTTAACACTTACTCGGACCCTATCATCTATTCCTCGTAAGTAGTTATTGTAGTTAGTGTTCATCCAAAAAAATTTAACTTTTCCTTCTTCGAAAATTGTTACAGGCTGTGGTGTAGTATCAGCTACGACCGTTGTTTCATTCGCTTTTGTCATATGGAAAAATTTCCCCCTCTAACATAAAAGAAAAGACAGCTTACGCTGTCTTTTCCAAATCTTATCGAGCACATTTCGTATCTTACGATACAGGATGTACAACTCCCATCTTATCGAGCACATTTCGTATCTTGCGATACAGGATGTACAACTCCCATCTTATCGAGCACATTTCGTATCTTACGATACAGGATGTACAACTCCCATCTTATCGAGCACATTTCGTATCTTGCGATACAGGATGTACAACCCCCATCTTATCGAGCACATTTCGTATCTTACGATACAGGATGTACAACTCCCATCTTATCGAGCACATTTCGTATCTTACGATACAGGATGTACAACTCCCATCTTATCGAGCACATTTCGTATCTTAGCGATACAGGATGTACAACTCCCAGACGAGGGTAATTACTTACCCCTTATTGTATTATAAGTATATGCAGTAAGCGATATTCTGTCAAGCGAACAGCAATTTTTGGGTTTACCTAACCTCTTATAAATTTTCCTATATCAAACGAATATCTAAAAATAATTTTCATTAAATAAGCAAATTATAATCTAAACATGTGCTTTATGAACAGTCAGCCTCTAGCCTTACGGCGCGTGTCGCGCAATTTACCGGTAATATCGAGGATCGATCGACTAATTACGATTATGAATGTCTGCTCCGTGGGTTCAAGGCTAACTGTAGTTGAACGTAAACGGTAGTTACCGACTAGGGACGATCCAAATAAATTCACAGCAGCGCCGTTAAAATGACTAATGAAGTCATAGGTTACGATATTAGACACTGATTCGGTTACGCTATCGGAGAACGTTTGTTGAACGGTTGACTATTTATTATCCCTCGTGATAAGTCCAAAAATAAACAGGATAATTCCGATAAAAGGAACTAATCACTTCAAACAGATGCAATCTAATATGCATATTGTTTTGAACATAGTACATCAATGAGGCATTTAATGAAAACAGAAGTACTGAGAGTATTTTGCATGAATTCGTTGGAGCAAGATCCTTGAAGAATCTCTTTATATTCTGTATCGATCAAAATGAAAATCCAATAGGTATATTTTCAGCAAATGTAAATGACTCACATGCTCGTATTCCGACGATAGCTGTGAGTCGTAATTGGCAAAAGCAAGGAGTTGGAAAGATTCTTTTATCCGAAGCTTTAAGGCAATTAAAAGATGTTGGAGTTAGTAAAGTCCGACTAACTGTAGATAGTACTAATGAAGTTGCTAAGTCGTTATATAAAAAAACAGGTTTTGTCCATGAATATAAAAGAACAAACCTTGTTATTACATTTTAAATCTAGCCGTTGAACTAACGGAGAACAATAGCTTAATCAATCAACGGCAGTCTGAGTTCAAACTTTGAAGTAATCGAATTAGCTCAAATTAAAAAATAATCGACAATATTGGAAATGTATGGTAATATTAACTTGTACCGGAAGCATCGGACAATACGAAAGCCCTGTGGGAAAGCATCCCATAGGGCTTTTAATTTTTAGTAGTTCTGGAAAGGTGCGTAGAAAACATTATGGCTTGGGCTTTCTTAATTACACTTGCTTTCATTTATACTAATTGGCTATATATCTTAATTTTTGTTGCTGTTTTATTGTTTTATATATTTACTATCAAGAGCATAACAATCCTCGTCGTCGGCAATAAGTTCATATGCCACCATTGAAGTATCAAAAACAATAATCTGCCCGGCATCGCCATACACCATATCATTTACTTCAAGATGACTCAGCGTCTTCTCTTCATTAGTTCCCTTATGTTTTACGCGATATTCCATAAAGTCATCCCCTAAACAATAAATTCCTCGAACACAGGTAGTCGCATGATTCCTGACTTATACCAGTCTCGATACTTCACTTTGCAACGTACCAACGGCTTGACATAAACGTGATCCTTGCTTTCTCCACTCTTGTAAGCTTCGAACACTGGGGACATAGATTTACGAGCTGATGGTGTTATTCCTAGCTCTAAAGAACCGATAGGTCTTATGTGGCCATCCTCATGATAACCAAGCAACCATGAATGTTCCTTCTTGCTGTAGCCGGTTATGTAGACTTCAGCTTGTTGGTAGTTAATAACTTTTTGCCAGGACCAAGAGCGTGTATTCTTCTCGTATTTCGAGTTTTTCTTTTTAATAACTATACCTTCTAACCCGTGTTGGCAAATGATGTTGAAGAAATCTGTCGCGTTGCCTTTGATTGGCCTGACAATTTGATAGTGTTCATTTTCTTGTAAAGCCTCTTCAAGTAGACCCTTACGAACTTCCAAAGGTAATCCGGTTACATCCATGCCGCGGTGATACAAGATATCGAACGCGAAAAAGACAACTTTATGTTTTATCCTGCTTGACTTGAAACGAGCATTACATGCTTCGAAGTCAGCTTTTCCATGTTCATCTAACACGACAATCTCACCATCGAGTATTGTTCCCTTCGGGATAGGTGGATTGTGCAGCTCTGGATATTTGGCTGTTGCATTTGTGTTCTTCGTATATAAGTTCAACTTATCCATATTAGAAACAATCAATCTTATGCCATCCCACTTAAGCTCGGAAATCGTTGAAGAATCGTCAAATGGTTCATTGTTTTTGGCATATTGGAGAAGCATTGGAGGAATAAACATTATCTTCATCACCCATAATAATGGTACACTTTTGAAATACATATGCCTATTGGGAGTTGAAGGAAGAGTTCTTACTAATTTCATCGTGTTTTGATATGAACTCCTGTAACCACAACTATTAGATTCGTAATTATTCATTACATGTAATTAAGAGAATCAAACTATTTACAAAATCTTAACTTTTAAATATAAGTAAATAATTATATAATCATTGACAAATGGTTTAGGAGTTGAGAAAATGTTGAAGAAACCAGTTCGTATATACTTCCTATGTATTCAAAATCGTTGCAGAAGCCAAATAGCAGAAGCATTTGCGAAACACTACGGAGGGGAACATGTTGTTGTCGAAAGTGCAGGATTAGAACCACATGATATTCATCCCTTTACAGTTGAAGTCATGAAAGAAGTTGGAATAGAGCTATCAGGGATTACTTCTAAGAAAATTGATATGAAGTATTTCATCTCCTCGAATGTCATTGTTAAGCTCTGTCAGCAGGTTGCTGAGCGATGTCCAATAGTTCCTTTTGGTATCACTAGTATTGATTGGAATATCGAGGACCCACTAATTACAGGTGATATTCAAACAGTAAGATATGCACGAGATGAGATACAAAAGAAAGTGATTGAACTGCTAAAGGGTTTGAATGTGCCTTTGTAAAGGAGTGTGTAGTCAAGGTGGAAATTGAAAAGTTATCTGATGTGTTCAAACTACTTGGGGATAAAATGAGACTCACAATTCTTTCCCTATTAAAAGAACGCGATCTTTGTGTGTATGAAATTGTTGAGATCTTACAAACTAGCCAACCTAATGTGAGTCAACATATGCGAAAACTCAAAGATGGCGGCTTGGTTAAAGAAGATAAAAAAGGTCAGTGGGTGTATTATTCATTAAATATTAACGATAAACCATTCTTACAAGAGTTATTTCAACACTTACCTTCCCAAAAAGAAAAAGTTGATGCAATTTCTTGTGAGCAACTTGATTGTTGCGACTAGGAGGAACACATGGTATTTTTAGCGGTCTTTATTTTCTTACTTACATTAACATTTGTGATTTGGCAGCCTAAAGGTTTAAATATCGGTTGGTCAGCCTCAGCGGGTGCCGTACTAGCACTCATTTGCCAAGTCGTATCTCTGCATGATGTCGTTATCGTTACGGGTATTGTTTGGAATGCAACATTAGCTTTTGTTGCTGTAATCCTCATCTCATTAATCCTAGATCAAATTGGTTTCTTCGAGTGGTCTGCCTTGCATATGGCCCGAATTGCAAAAGGAAACGGGAAAACCATGTTTATCTATGTCATACTGCTCGGAGCAGCTGTAGCAGCTCTTTTTGCGAATGACGGAGCTGCATTGATCTTAACACCAATTGTATTGGCCATGGTTCGAGCTTTGAAATTCCCTGACAAAATGATCCTCCCATTCATTATGGCAAGTGGTTTTATTGCGGATACAACCTCACTTCCTTTTGTTGTAAGCAATTTGGTTAACATCGTTTCTGCAGATTTCTTCGGCATTGATTTTGTCACCTATGCAAGTAGGATGTTCGTTACAAGCTTATTCTCATTAGGGGCAAGTTTACTTGTTCTGTTTCTATTTTTCAGAAAAGATATACCTCAAAATTATGATATTACACAGCTTAAACGCCCAGCAGAAGCAATTAAGGATCTTAAGCTATTCCGCTTATCTTGGGTGGTACTTGGTGTTCTGTTAGTCGCTTACCTAATCAGTGGGTTCATTCAGATTCCTGTTTCCATCATTGCCGGTATCGCGGCGCTTGTGTTTATCCTTTTTGCACGCTCCAGCAAGGCTATTGAAATCAAACGAGTAATTAAAGAAGCACCGTGGGCAGTTGTTATTTTCTCGATTGGTATGTATGTCGTGGTTTACGGCTTAAAAAACGTTGGTCTGACGGATACGTTAGGAACTCTTATCGAGAAAATGGCCGATCAAGGTTTGTTTGTTGCCACGATTGGAATGGGTTTTCTAGCAGCCGTTCTATCCTCGATCATGAACAATATGCCTACGGTGATGATAGATGCATTGGCAATTAAGGGCACTGAAACAGATGGGATTATCCGTGAAGCATTAGTATATGCCAATGTAATCGGCTCTGATTTAGGGCCTAAGATTACCCCTATTGGCTCACTTGCCACGCTTTTATGGCTTCATGTGCTTTCTAACAAAGGAGTTAAAATAGGCTGGGGTTACTATTTTAAAATAGGCATTATACTTACAGTTCCAACTTTGCTAATCACACTGATCGGCTTGTATCTATGGTTAAGCGTAATCGCATAAATCAATCTTAAGGAGATGTTCAACATGGACAAAAAATTAGTCTATTTTCTTTGCACAGGAAACTCATGCCGCAGCCAAATCGCTGATGGATTTTTAAAGACTTTAGGCAGTGATATCTACGAAGTGAAAAGCGCAGGTCTAGAAGCGCATGGATTGAACCCAAGAGCGGTTGCCACGATGAAAGAGGCAGGTATCGATATATCGAACAACACATCTGACGTGATTGATCCTGAGCTGCTAGGGCGCGCTGATTACATTATTACGTTGTGCGGTCATGCCGACGAACACTGTCCAGTTGTACGTAACGATAAGGCTGAAAGATGGCACTGGGGATTTGAAGATCCTGCAAAAGCAACAGGAACAGAAGAAGAAGTTACAGATAAATTCCGTGAGGTACGTGATTCTATTAAGAGTCGAATCGAGCAATTCTTGAAAGAAGGCAAGTAATATGATCAAAAGAATGCATGTTGCGGTTAACTGTTCAGATCTTCAGAAATCACTTGATTTTTACCGTGCTTTCTTTGGTACGGAACCATCTAAAGTAAAAGACAATTACGCTAAATTTGAGCTAGACGATCCCTCGCTCCACTTTTCGTTGAATGTGCGTCCTTTTGAGAAAAAAGGCGTTCTCAATCACTTGGGATTTCAAGTTGATAACACGGAAGATGTTCTCGCAATGGGTGAGCGATTAAGACAAAGTGGTCTACTACTTATCGATGAAATGAATACGACATGCTGCTATGCGGTTCAAGATAAAGTATGGGTATATGATCCTGACGGAAACGCTTGGGAAATCTTCTACACCAAAGAAGATTCCGAATTTGAATCTGCAGGGGATTTGCAGGATATGTCACTTTGTTGTGCCCCTCCCTCTGCACCAGCCTCGCCTGTAAAAATTGAATTCACACCATTTAAGAAAAACTAAGGAGTTCATTATGGAGAAAAATTATCAAGCACTGGTTGAAGACAAAATATTCTTTGGCGGAGCTGCAGACGTCGAAGACATGATTAAAAATGAGAATGTTGAGGTCATAGTCGATTTGCGTGGTGAGGCCACGGAGTGTGCCTATCCTGCAGCTGGCGTAGAATGGCTCCAGGTGCCGCTTGGTGACAATGCAGAAGGTCCACAAGACCAACTATTCCAACAAGCTATAGATCACGTTGTAGAGGCTTTTAAGAGCGGTAAAAAGGTTGGATTCCATTGCGGTGGTGGAAAAGGGCGCACTGGCGCTGTGGCCATTGGCACGTTATTAGCTCTAGGTAAGAGCCAAACCATAGAAGAAGCTGAGAAACTAGCGCAAAGTATTCGTCCTGTTGTTAGTATTAAACAGCCTCAACGTGAGGCGCTTGAGAAATTATTTAACAAGTGATGTGATCTAATTAGGCCCCTTGGCATGTTTCTTGCTAAAGGGGCTTATATTATTTTTCAAGGACTTATAACTGTATTTTGAGAACGTGCGTCCAAATTTAATTTCGTGCGTCTCTATATTTAAACAATACTGGAGGGAACGTATGAACACCGAGGAAGTTTGGAAATCTTTTTACAACCCTTTGCGGAATTTTATTGTTAAAAGAGTAAAACTTGTGCATGATGCTGATGACATTCTACAGAATGTTTTTATGAAAATACACGCTAATCTAGATACTTTAAAGGACGATCAGAAACTGCAATCTTGGATCTATCAAATTACTCGAAATTGCATCATGGATTATTACAGAAAAGAGAAACTCCAACTGAAGGTTGAATTGCCAACAGATTTACCTTTAGAGGATACAGAGGATCTAAATGAGGCTATTAAGGAAATAGCCTCTTGTATCAGACCAATGGTTCAGCAACTCTCCGATAATTATAAGCATGCTCTTGAACTAACCGAATTAGGTAACTACACTCAAAAACAACTAAGTGAGCAACTAGGTATTTCTTTTTCCGGTGCAAAATCTAGAGTACAGCGCGGCAGGGAGAAGCTAAAAGAGCTCTTGCTTAGTTGTTGCAATTTTGAATTTGACCGGTTAGGTAATATCATTGACTACACGACTCGAAATTCTAACCAAACGAAATGCAGCACATCCGATTGTTGCAATTAGGGAACCTAGAGTATATTGCGTCCTTACGTGTTATCGTGCGTCTACAGATATGTAACACACTTTAATCAATAGGGAGGAAAAGAATATGAGTAAAAAAAATAATATCAATGATCAAGGCTGTTGTGGGGGACCTGCACCAACTGAAACAAATGCGTGTTGTGTAGAAGATGCAAATGCAAAAGCCAATGGACAGGATGGTTGTGGATGCGCATCAGATTCTGCGATAACAAAGACTGCTCCTAGTTCTTGTTGTTAGCAACCTCCACTCTTTATGTTTATACACAAAGCGCCCTCCTGCATCTTAGCTGGGGCGCTTTTGTTGTTCGCTTCTTTTAATTTAGATAAAATAACCCGAAATTAAGGCCTCTTCACTAATCCTCTTAGTTATTCCGATAACATCTGTGAAACCAATTCTGCCGCTAATGTTCGAGATCCACTTATACCTTTAATATACTTAAATGGACCATAACTGGACCAATCTATAGCTTTAAGCTTCTTTACATAACTCGCCATACGTTTATAATCAATTTGGTTCTTTTCTTCAGAAACACACTTTGCAAAAATAACAGCCCCTGCCATTGCAAGGGCATTTAAGCAAACGATATGAGTAATTCTATACTCCTTATAATCCAACCATTCCATATTAAAATGTTCTTTAAAAGCATTAAAGTACACCAAAACAATCATGAGTTTCTCATCCTTAGATAAACTTGCTACATGGTTAGCCTTGAGAATAAATTCTAATATTTTATACAAATTCTGTAAGGTAACGTGCCGGCCTGAACTTCTTTTACCGGTAATGGTCCCAATGTAATGAAAAGGACTATCACTTCGAACGATGAGTTCGGTAGCTATCCAACTGAAATCATCAGAGTATCTACGTAGGTATCTACTTAAAGAAATACCGATTCCTTTAGCCTTTGTATTTATTGTATCAAATAATTGAATTTCCTCATCCTCATCGAGGAAATGAAACGCCAGGAAGGGGACATTGATTTCTGAATTGGTATCCTGTGCATAACGTTTGATTCCACCTAATCTATGTTGTCCATCCATTAGTGAAGCCTTTTCCTTGCAAATTAACCTACCATAGGATGGCCTGCTTTTATCATAAGTCGTAAACTCCCACTTCGATTCTGCATTTAACAAAATCGGAGTAAATAAGGCATTGTCTCCTTTTGAAAGATACATCGCAAAATCATTACATCTTTTAATATCAACAGGACGTTGATATCCTTTGCCTGAAGGATGATCATATGGCTTCACATAAGTGAGTTGTAACGCAGATGTCGTAGATAAGTTACCCAGGTAAGCAACTTTCCCTCGCATTTTATATTGAATTACGTTTTCTATAACGTGATGTCTTGTCAAATTGCTCATGGTGTTATTCTCCTTATAGGTTAGTATATCCCTATTTTAGGTTATATAACACCTATTTTCAAATGGAATTAAGTAGTATATTATACTTCATACTTTCTATAGACTTACCTACTCTGTTAATAGAGAGGTGAGTATATGTCGAAGTTCTTTGCTATTGTTGGAAAAAAAGTTAGATTCTACAGAAAAGCTGCAAAATTATCTCAGGAGGAACTTGGGGCTCTCCTAAACATTGATCAATCCTATTTAGGTAAAATAGAACGAGGAGAAATAAATATAACGCTTGAAACGATACAAAAAATATCGGAAGTCTTGAATATATATCCCCATCAATTATTTGAGGTAGTGGAAGAAAAAACAAATAAAGAAAAAAGTGAAATCCTTAATAAAATAGATCTACTCTTGGTTAATCTAAAAATAGATGAGTTGAAAACTATTTACAGAATTATTAAGGATATTTTGTTGTTTAAATAAGTCATGAATATTCATCTTATTTATATTCTCACGCTAATCATTTGAGGAGCTTGTGTGCGAGAAATTACCAGAGGCAATTGCTTCATTAGGTTATAAGGAGAATTGTTCAACAAGACTTAAAAAAAGCGAAACTTTGCACAGAGATAGGATTACATTAAGAATAGTTTGAATTTGAATGTGTAGTTAGAATATATGTCAGAACATTAGATATATGGTTAGCAACTTTAACCTTACGCCATTCTTTAATTAGTTTACCTTCCTTATCAATTAAAAAACTCGATCGTTCAATACCCATAAATTGTTTGCCATACATACTTTTTTGTTTCCAAACGCCATATAGTTCGGACACAGAATGATCTTCGTCCGATAAAAGAATGAAAGGAATGCTGTATTTTTCTTTAAATTTTGCATGTCTTTTTACTGGATCTGTGCTTATTCCAATAATAACTGTATTTAAGTCTGTAAACTCTTCGTGTCGATCACGAAAATCGCACGCTTGAGTTGTACAAGCTGGTGTAAGGTCTTTTGGGTAAAAATAAAGAACGACATTTTTGCCTATATAATCAGTAAGCCTTACTTTCATTCCATAACTGTCAGCTAGACTGAAATCAGGTGCAAACTCCCCCACTACAGTGGCCATTAAATAGTGTCCTCCTCTTCTTGGTCCTCATCGTCAAATAACTCAGCAAAATGAGTTGCGAGGTCTGTACTAAGACTTTTATTCTTATTTTTATTTATAGAGATTACATTATTTAAGCCCTCTTCTTCTTGGAAGGCATTATAAGTACTTTTCACTGCAGTTTTATAATATAGATCCTTATAGTATTTTGATTCTTTCTTCAGCTCCTTATTCTTCCTTTGCTGGTCTAAAATCTCTTTCGTTAAGTGCTCAACTTTCTGGTTGAGCTCGAAATATTGTTTTGCTTGCTCGTACAAAGAATCTAAAGTTTCCTGAAAATGTTGTAAATCCCGAATCATAGCCGTCTTATTATTCCAATTTTTTTCAACCAATTCAACTATATTAGGCATTGGTAATGTATTCTTACCAGAGCCAGTTACTTTAATGGGTTCATTTAATTCATTCAGTACAGATTGCATTCTTCTTAGCCAAACATGTCGTTTAATCCCCGTATCTTTTTCCAACTGTGAGGGATTGACCTTCCTTCCTTGATGCTTGGTTGCATATTTTACTAGTATATCTTTAAGATCATTATCTGAGTATTTTATAGGTCTACCTCTATTTTGACTCATTCTCAAATTCCCCCAATAATATAGAATCTACCATTGCTTTCTGATCCATAAGTCTCCTTAACTCATTTGCGCTTCCTGAAAGTTGCTCTTGTTTGTGAATAGGGTATTCTAAGGTTTTCAAGCTGTATTCCATTTGACTGCTGATCGAAATCATGAATTGAACTTGTTCACGTACCCTCCTCGATAACACTTCCGAAAAGTCCTTTAACCATAAATAACCTTCTTGCTTATTTTCAGTGGAAAATAAATAATGTTCACAAAGACGGCAATCACCAACTTTACACCGAGAAGGATGGTCCGTACAATAACCAAAATCCACTTCATATAACTGCTTATAATCAGACTTATTAAAGACCTTTGATCTGATAATGATTTCTTTGTCCAAAGAGAGTTTCGCAAATGACTTTTTGCTCTTATAGTAGGATTGAGCTAATATTTGAACAGCAGATTCTGCGAAATGATCTAAATGAGCGTGATAGTGCATCTGTACAGAAAGTGTTTTGTGTCCCCCCATTCGGGCGATACTTAACATGTTAAACCCCTGAAGCATCATATTACAAAAAGCGAAATGCCTATTATCACCCGCCGTTAATTGATCACTTACCTCATAACCATATCGACCTTTAATAACTTCCAAATAAAATTTTCGAATGGTCTTATGAAATCGTATGCTATCAATTGCTCTTTTCTTGGTAAGTTTGGAAGTAGTAAAATCGCAAAAGCTTCTATATATGTCATATGATAATAAAAGATTGGGATTACCCACATTCATATAGGACTCGCTCAAATCACGATATTTTCTTATTATCTCATACAACTCATAATTGATTTGTAATGTATCCGTCACTGCAATCTCTTCGCTTTTGCGAGGTGATTGTTTAGCCCTTGGAAGGACTAACCAGTAGGTGTCCTCTTCATGCCTAATACAATCCCTGGTTAAGCCATAAAACTCAACAGGCCTCATTGGAATTATCTTCGTTAGATTCCACCAAAAATAAACAAGTGAGAACTTAACACTATCCTCTAGCGTGCACTCTGAAAAATACCGCATAATCAGTTCGTCAAACATCAGTACATCGTGAAACGGCGGTAAATCACGAGTGTTACTTTTGGAATTAGCAAATTGAGTAGCTATCTCTGTATAAATCTCACTTTCATTAAGTGGGTAAAACTTTAAGAACTCTATAATGGCATAACACATTTTAGCCCGTTTTCTGTGTCCAAGTTCAGAAATATATTCCTCTAGCACATTGGCTTTATCTTTGCTAAACCCAAAAGACTGTATTATTGCTAATTTCAAGTAATTGATGTTGGTTTGTATGTTTATAATGTTAATGTTGTTAGTGATTTTTTGAAGGGCATAACATTTAAGCGATAAGTTTATTTTTTCATAGACTTCTAAATCAAAATTAATAATAGCTCTATTTCCGGAATCAGTCACATTTAAAATCCAGCGACACTCTTCAAAACTACAATCAACAATGATCTTTTTTTGCAGCAGGCCTTGAAATATATTTTTGTATGTATCAATCCTCATTTCGCTAAAAACAACCTTTTTAACTGCTTCTAAACTATAATGATCGGAGAGGTGTCGCAAGGTCTCCCTACTGACCAGTGCATCTTTATTTGTCACTCTTTAATTCCCCCATAGCTTTGAATCTTTCATCGACTGTAAACAGTTCTCGTTTTAATTGTCTTAAATCAATAAACGTCCCCACATATTCTTTGCCAAATTGTTGCACAGCCTGTTTAAGAAGCTCTAGAACTAATATTAAAATATTATAGTCCCTAACAATTACCCCATTGTATTTAGTGTTTCTAATAGAACTTACCAATTTCCATATTTCCTCCTTAATGGAGAAAAGTAAATAATTTTTAGGAATAATATTTTCACAAGAAAGACAGGAAGCTGCCTTTGGTTGACTACATTGAGGATGAATGACACACTGAGAATGTGGCATCTTTGCCGGCATCTCTCCTCGACTGATCTTATACAATAATCGCTCCAATTCTTCCATTGGCAAATTTGCAATCCTTAACGCCAATGATTCTTTCTCTTGTTGTCTCTTCACCATGAAATTCGATATATTTTCGAGTTGTATTGGGGTAAAGTCACCTTTTAATGCCACTATTGACTGAGTTCTCTCTTCTAAACTTTGATTGTTAGTGGGATCTAGATATGTTTGAATAATAAAATTATATAACCAGCCAAAATGACCTCTATTAACAAGATTTAAGCTTACTCTATTTATACTTCCATCATTATTTGTAGATTCTATGTAAGTTTTCGTCGAATCTATTTCTGTATGTCCGCGTAGTCTCTGGGAGAGTTCGTATGCAATATCTGAGTGTTTTTTTCCTTCAACTACACTATAAAAAAAGTAGGTCAGCAAACTTTTGTTCATTTTCCTGCTCTTAAAGCTCAATAAATCTTCTCGCTCTCCAAAAAAAAGACGAAGATGCATATCTCTGTCCACTTTTGTCCCATTGGAAGTATCGTACAATCGAAGCAATGTATTATCGTTATTTTTACGTCGATGCATCTCTGCTATAGCTAATGCTGTTGCAGTTGGCACTATCATATCACCGTGAACAAGGAAGTGCCCCAATGCTCCTGTTTTAGATATTGTCATTTTTTCAATTCTATTAAATACATGATTAATTAAAATCTGCGCCTGTTCCTCAGATAATGGACTAAAATCGTCAAAACTGTGCATTCCAATGACTTCTATTGGAATATGTGGCAGCTTTGTAAGAATATCAGTATGTCTCCATGCGTCTATTAAATGCATTATTATATAAACCCACGTGACACAATATTTTCTTTTCTCAATCGCTGCCTGAATATGTTGCTCAATATCATCTTTTACATATAGATAAAACGAATAGAATTCCTTAGGGGAATAAATTTCTTGCTCACTGGTTTTCGTTTTCACTATAGTGTATGTGTTTTTAAACAAACAATTTTCGCTACCTTGACAATACGTAAGAAAATGCGCAATAACTTCTATATCTGATGACAATAAAAGTTTATTTTTTAATATAAGTTCAACTTCTTTATCAGTATGATGAATAAGTTCCTTGGTTAATGGCAAAAGGAACAATTCAGCTATCTTCAAATATTTAAAAATAAAAACTTTCATTTTTTCATATGATTGTTTACGAGAATTAAAATTGATAATGGCATATTCCTCAAACATAAAAAAAGATTTTTGCAAATATATAGGGATCGCCATTTTTTTATATTTATATAAAAAAATATCTTGTGGCCTAGTCAAAATCCGAAAATTCTCATAGTCTTCAATGGATTCTATAGGTATGTAATATAGAGTCTTATATATCACATGTTCAAGAGATCCATTTTTAATGAGACTTTTAATTTGATTAGATGTACTCGATAGTCGGCTCCCCGTTTCTTCTATTGTTAAGTACCTATCCCGATCTAAAATAGTACTTTGATATCGCTCATACTCTTCCTCAGTTGTATACCATTTTTTTTGATGTTTAATATCAGGGACAATCTTATTTTTCACAATTAATTGATTAATATATCTAACACTTGTACCAAGCCTCTTTGCCATATCTGCATTGGTCAACATTGTTTCGAGTCTTTTTAATAAGATTTTATATCTATTAAGATCTTCTCTCGAAATCAAGGTCTTTCCCGCGGTGCCTTTCATACCAATAATTTCTTTATTCCTTACCAAATAGTACACTTGTCTTGTCGGCATGCCTAACGTAGTCGCCGCCTCTTCCATGCTGATATAATTCAATCCTGCTGCTTTTACCAATTCTTCTTCAGAAAATACTAATGATGATTTATTCTTCACTGCACTAGGAATTTTATTTTCTTTAATGAGCTTTAAGATTGAATACTTTGAAAGCCCATATCTAATACATGCCTCTTTCACACTAATTTCATTACTCATAAGCAACTCCTGTTAACTTAATTAATAATTAGTTTGGGTAGATAACCTGTATATAAATTATTCATTCTATCTTCAAGATTTTCTTTCATACGAAGAGTATTACCTTGATAAACCATCGAAGAAGATAGGTTCTCATCACCTCTGGGAAGTGCGATATCATAAGGATTCTGCGCTTCCTCGGCAAGTAGGTTTGTGAAGATACCACGGCCAATATGAGTGGACCATTTATACTCCCTTAGCTTTAGAGCGGCTATCTTATCACTTGGGTCTTTTGATAAAGAGAGTGCATCTAAGAAATGTTCCTTTGCTTTTTCAAAAAAGTAACGATACCCTCGTCCAGACATTGCTTTACCATCTCTGTTCACGAATAATGCGTTACTCCCATCGTTAGCTTTATACTGTTCAAGATGATACTTATATAACGTTGGAAGCCAATCACTAATAGGAAACACGATTTGAGTTCTTTCCTTCTTAACTCCCGCAGCCCCAGAGCTATCGATCAGATCTGCTCTTAGAATTTTCTTTCGAAGATTGATAACTAGCCCCTCCGCACCATACGAACCAATGGATGAAACGTCACTTCGTACCACATTAACTTGTTCACCTTGCCTTATTCCCCCGAACATTTGAAGATAGACCCCTAGTGCTATCGGGTTAGCGACTTGTACCACTGTCTCTAAGAAAGGTAGTATGTATTTTTCAGGTATCATGTGTGCAATATGCTGTGTTCCTTTGCTAGGTTTAATAACCCCCGTAAAAGGTGGGATAATATATTTCTTATTTGGTGTTTGAGGTATACGTTTCATTTCAAACTCTTGTTCTGTTACATATTTTAATAGCTCTTTCTTAGAGAGATAATGGTATAAATGTGTAAGTGTCCTCTCTGCACTGTCTACAGTTATCCTTGACTTCCCTTGCTTAGTAAGATGATTTAAAAATGCAGATGCATGTATTAACTTTAATTCCTCAAGTGACTTCAACCTCATCCGCCCTCCTTGAGTAATTACCCAATTTAAAAAGCTAGACAGATTATTCGCATGAGTTTTTTGAGTATTGTATTCCTTGTACTTCCATTTTTCAAA
Source organism: Paenibacillus sp. LjRoot153 (assembly GCF_964253085.1). NCBI lineage: Bacteria > Bacillati > Bacillota > Bacilli > Caryophanales > Paenibacillaceae > Paenibacillus > Paenibacillus sp. LjRoot153. The sequence continues at coordinate 615,045 of NZ_CAXUQH020000001.1, read as the reverse complement.
AACAAATTGAGTTATTGGATGTATGATTTCTCTTTTATTTTTCGAATTGCATAATGCTACAACCGCATGTTGCCTTATGTATGGTTTACTATCACGTACCTTCATGAATAGTTCAACTTTGACACTTCTAACCCTAAAATATATGTCATTGTTATTACCAACAATATGAACTACTTTTTTTTGCCCCATAATCACTACTTCCTCCATATATATGCACAATATAATAGATTTAATTTTATCAATATATCCAGTTTTCGACAAGTTTTTTTGCATTCAAATTAAGAACATTGTAGAAAACCAAAAAAAAGAAGGAATCCTTATTTATAAAGGGTTCCTTCTCTGCTTTATGCACACATTTATTTATGTACTATTTTCGGTAGATAAACTGATGCCAATCACTTCTACACCTAACTCCGCGAATTTTCCGTTGTAGTCTCGAAAGTCACAGGATTGCTGGGTACAGGTTGGTGTATTATCTTGCGGGTAAAAATAAATAACAACTTTACGTCCTTTATAATCGGCTAAAGAAACTTTCTCTCCGCTCGAGGCAGGCAGCGAAAAGGCTGGCGCCTTACGCTTGGTTACTGCCGTTTCACTTCCTTTTTTCAATACGACTCTCTCCTCTTTCTCGTCTTACTAGGTAAATCTTGACTTCATCCCATTATGCGACATTCACCGGATGACATCAAACGAAAAAAGCTGCTACGAATCGCAATGACTCATGAGCAGCTTTCTATGATGGGAGGTTAAGACCTCATGGTTTCGTTTGCCTCGTATCGATGTGCTTCAATTTATCAGGATTCATGACGAGATAGAATGCTTTGATCTGCCCATCCTCTAATTGGAAAGTCATCACATTATGGGGCTGATCATTCACATACGCAACAATACCTAGTTGTTCGTTCACAGTCGTTAAGGTAGAGCGATAGCCCTCGGGTAATTTGGCTAAAACCCCAGACAAGAACATAGCAATTCGCTCTGCCCCCATGATAGGGTTAGTCGCTGCTTTCACCTTACCTCCGCCATCGGAGTACAGAATGGCATCGGATTTCACGATGGATAACAGTTGAGCGATATTCCCCGACACTAACGCATGTACGAATTGTTCCACGATTGCTGTCGTTTGTTTCGTTTCCCCAGTCCGCTCTGGCGGGAGGCTTATCGCATTCTTCGCTCGACGAAAAATTTGACGGCAATTCGTGCTGCTTTTGCCCACAATCTCTGCTATTTCATCGTATTCATACTGCAGGACCTCGCGAAGCAGGAATACCGCCCGCTCCACCCAGGACAGCTGCTGCAGGAGCAACAGGTATGCGGTGGATAGCGATTCTTTGTGCGTATACGCGAGATCTGGTGCGATCTGATGATCTGCGCTCGTCGTCATCAGTGGCTCCGGCAGCCAAGGCCCGACGTAGACCTCTCGTTTTTTGCTGGCAGAGCGCAGGCTATCGATGCAGCGGTTGGTCACGATTTTGCATAGATAAGCCTTAGGATTATGAACATGGTCCAGATTCGTCTCATTGGCATACAGAAATGCCTCCTGCACCACATCCTCCGCATCCATTACACTTCCTAGCATGCGATACGCTAGTGAAAACATTAACGGTCTATAGCTCAGATAGATCTGCTCGGAAGCTCCTGCTCCTGTGATCTCCATCTTGTCACACCTCCCGATTTACTGTTATAGGACAATTCTATGCGAACTGAGGCATTTTTAAAATAGCTTGAGCCGCACGTCTAGCACTTGCAGCTGAGGCATCCGCGAGCATTTCGCCATGACTTGCCCAGTCACCCGCTACATAGAGTCCTCGAATGTCTCCAACGGCTGGACCTGTTTGCAGATTGGATTTACCTACATGTAAAGTGTCATGGACGACCGTCATGTTCGGCAGAAACTGTTTTGTTACGACTTCTTTTTCCCACCCTGGATGTAGGGTATTCATGGCAGCAGTGAGGGCTTCCTCATCATCTTTCGGATTACTTTCCCCAGGCCCGTTATATTTGACCATATGCACGACTAGTGTGCCGTCCTCACTAAGCTTGGCATTTAACGTATGATGCGAGAAAAAGATCGGTTGGTCCAACGCAATCGCCACATCTCGACCTGGAACGGAGAGCCTTTTCAAGGCTAAGTCTAGGCAAGCAGCCTTCGAAGGGCGCGCTTCGTCCTTCCACTGTTTCAATATCGTGCGATCTGCATTCGGGACTAGCTTGTAGGTCTCCGATGGAGACGCGGTGCTGATGACATGCGATACTTCTACCATTTCTTCATCAGCAAGTTTGATACCCTTCACCTGACCATTCGCATGTACAATTTCTTTCACGTCGGAACCACTTATGATGTGGACACCTGCATGAATCGCTTTCTGATGAAGCTGATCAATGATCGTTTGCCAGCCTCCGTGGATGTAAAGAACTCCTTTTAATGAGCGCTGTACCTGCCCTAGTACCGGGCCAGCAAGCTGATTATCTGGATCATACGTGTAGGATGCCGTTCGGCACAAAGAGTAAAAAATATGACGAACCATCGGATCCGCAATCTCTTGCTCCGCCCACTGTCTGAGCGGTTCGTTTCCAACCTTGCTCGCGTCCATTTGTGTTAACCGTATGACGAGTCGCAGAAGTCCCAGTTTCCCGGACCACGAAAGCAGCTTAGATGTAAGCATGCTTAGCGGTGTTGCCGGCATCGGCACTACCCCTTGGTTCCACAATGCATTGACCTTCGCAGAAGGTGGACCTCCCTCGATGCGAACACCAAGCTCTTGCAAAATTCGAAAAGCATCTCCTGCACGGTATAACGCATGTCCTCCAAGGTTGAAAAGTACACCATTTTTCTTATTCGTCATTGCTCTGCCACCCATTCGTCCCGAACGTTCCAACAGCACAACGCTTCTGCCACCTTTGGCTACCTCAAGTGCAGCAATGAATCCAGCTAAGCCTCCGCCAATGACGGCTGTATCGTATTTTGTCATGTTCATCATCCTCCAGTTTCGCTTTATATCTATAAGGCGAATTAGGAGTGTTTTTTGTGACAAAAGAAGAGAGGATTATGTGAATGTTGGGTTCAGTCGTGGAATTGATGTGGCTTAAGTGAGGAATTAAGGTACTGAGATGGCTTGTTCTGCTGGCGGGCACGGGTGGAAGTGGGAGAGGTGACTTGTTCTGATATCGGCACGGGTTAAGGTGGTTAAAGTAGCTTGTCCACGTGTTTAGCTGTATAACATACAGTTAATTCTCGCGGATTCGATGGTTTTCCAGCATTAGCTGTAAAAACTCCAGTTAATTTAATGAAGATTTAAAGAAACGGGACAATAGTTGAAAATTAACTGTAGGAAATCCAGTTAACCCCTCAGAAACGTGAAATACAGTTCGAATAGATGTAGAAAATCCAGTTAGTTAGATAAGTAACACCTAAGACTAACGTGGTTGGGGTTAGGGTTGCGTGCAGCACTCCAACTAAATAATAATCCACAGGCGATTTTTTGTGGATAACTCAGTCTGTGGATATGTTAATACCTGTCGATTGAGTTATGCACAACAGGGACTTTAGGCCCTGTGGACTTGTGGGTAACTCTGTGGATAGATGTGTATAAGACTAAAAAGTGGCTGCTTTTGTTTCGGCGACAACCTCTGAGACGCCCCCTGTTTACTTTTGTAACCATTCCACTCAGCGCTGCAGTTGCGCTCCTCTGTTCATCCAACTCACTACAAACTAATTTCCAATTGCACCGCTGTTGAGCTACAGCTATACTTACTCACAATTGCAGTTACATCTATATTTACACATTCAACCACGCGCACTCGTATCCGCACTTACAGCTAAACTTACTCACACCAACATTAACATTCACATTCAACATTCACATTCACATTTACATTTACGCACCTTCACACACTAGCACCTACACCCGCACCATCCATTCACAGTAGCACCTGATCCAAACTTACCGATGCTGATGTCGATACCCAAAGCTATGCCTATACTTTTGCTTTTGCTTTTGCTTTTGTTTCTACCTCTACCTCTACCTCTACCTATCCCCCACCATCTGCAGCACTCCCCCAATGTAACGGAACGTCATTCCGCTATTCGAGCGAATATCTGCCAATTTCAATATTTACGGAACGAGGATCCGCTATTTCATAGAATTGCGCACACAAAGCTTCAATTCCAGCGAAATAGCGCCCTCACGTTCCGTTTCGTTTGAAGAATGGCTGTTCTAGGCGAGATAGCGGAACCTCATTCCGCATCTCCAGCAATATTAGCTCCCCGTGGCTATTTATATTTACTGCCCTCTAGCATAACTCCCTTCCGCAGCCTCAACGCTTCCCTCCAATAGTAACCTGCAATGGCAATATCGAAGATACCTAGGCCCATCGGATTGAAATACACAGGTTCATCTGCTTCCACACGAGCTAGCTGGTCGCGAAGCACTACATCGGCTAATGTGTGTACATCCCTTTCCTGTAAGTTATACAGGAGATGCAGCTGCTCGATATCCGTCTGCTCACGACATACCTCGCGCCAATCATCCACAATGATCGCTTTCACACCAGCAACACTTTCCGGTTTATAATCTCGTAGCGAGACATTGAGAAGAAGCGCCCCCCGAGGTGGGGCTTCATCAATGTATCTCTCCGCCGACACTGTGCATGTCATAATGACATTAGCTTCGCGATAGCCAGTGCGCCAATCACTAATAATCTGTGTCTTGCTCTGAATGGCAGCAGGAATCGTTTCCAAGCCCACACCATTCAGATCATAAATCCGAACCTCTTCAATCCATTCGCCAAATAAAGCGACACACATATCTAGATGCAGCCGGCCAATGGGTCCCCACCCGATTAAGTGAAAGCGCAAACGATCAGGCTGTCTGGCTTTCACAAATTGACTCAACATCACACCGCTAACTGCTGCGGTCCGAAGACCATTTAACAGACCGCTGTGGATAAATGCTATTGGCTCACCCGTCGAGGGTTTATTCAGAATCAGCGTATTATGGGCCCGGGGAAGTCCCAAAAGACGATTGTTTGGAAAACTCGCAATCCATTTGATGCCCGATATATCGATGTTACCACCTACATAGGCAGGCATCGCAATAATCCGGTTTTTCGGATCACGAAAACGTAAGTATGGCTTCAAAGGGTGAGCACAATCCCCGCTATCTTGTATCGCAACAACATCCTGAATGATGTTGGTTAGTTTCGTCCAATCGATTCCGATTTCTCGGATATGGTCATCCTGTAAGTACAGCATCCCGCAAGTCTCCCATGCTAGTTACTCGGTGTATACCCTATTTCACGCCCTACCCATTCATCGCTATACACCGTATTCAAATACCGTTCACCACGGTCCGGCAAAATCGCCGCAACAACGGCTCCTGAGGGAATCATTCCGCTCATTCGTCGTATTGCCGAAATAACGCCTCCGGAAGAAGCACCCGCTAGTATGGCTTCTTCACGCACTAAGGCACGACAGCCCTCCACACACTCCTTGTCGGATACGTAAATAACCTTATCCGCAACATCATGCCGGTGTAAGCCTGGTGTGATACCTGCGCCTAGTCCAGGGAATTTTCTCGAACCTTTTTCCCCGCCAAAAATAACACTGCCTTCGGCATCTACCGCCACGATCTGTGTCGACCATCCGCGACTGCGAATGTACTCCATGCAGCCTCGAATCGTTCCACATGAGCTGACGCCGCAAAATAAATAGTCAACCGCACCTAACTGCTCGCCAATTTCCCGCATCGTTGTCTCGCTATGAGCCAACGCATTGTCTGGACTTCCATACTGATTCGTCCAGTAGGCATTCGGGATTTGACTCACCAGCTCCGCTACTCGCTTAATGCGAGCTGGTAGAAACTCCCCCGTCGCCTCATCCGGTACGGAAACGAGGTCGATTTCCCCGTGGAAGCTGCGGATGATTTGCAAATGCTGCTGCGTCGTACGAGGATCAACAACACAGATGAATCGCAGCCCGAGATATCGACAGAGCTGAGCCAGACTGATCGCGAGGTTGCCTGAGCTAGACTCCACGATGACACTCTCGCTCGTAACCTCACCACGGCGGATCGCCTCCCGCAGCATGAACAATGCTGGCCGATCCTTCGCGCTGCCGCCAGGGTTCATCCACTCCATTTTGCCATAAACCTCAAAGGGTTGATCCTTAAACAAACGCGACAGCCGAATCAGGGGCGTATGTCCGATCGCACGGACAATTCCTCCTTCAAGCTCCATTCGCTTCCCCTCCTTTACGTGTAAAAAATCTTTTTATTTTTCACGGAGGTGCGGTTTTGTGAATCCTCAAAGGTGCCCCCGATAACTTGGATTCCATCCAAAAGTTTAGCCTTAATCATCATGCCGATAGCTGGAATCCAGCTCTCCACATCCGTACGAATACTGTTCAGAACAGCTGGTGTTGCCAGCGCACTGTAGACATAGACCGTTAATGCATTGCCACTCACCTGTACACGCACGCTTGCTTCACGCAGATGACGATAGACGACATCCTCGATGTCATAGATACTGATTTTCTCCCCGTGCTTCAGGTCGGGTCCAATGCGCTTTACAATACTCTGAAAGCTCTGCGTGGGAACGCCGTCCACATCAATAACTTTCAAATCACGTACGACATCGTAAGTGACATAGCGCAGCGCTGGGAAGGAGTCCCTTACGGTTGAGGTGAGGACCAACACTTGCTCTAGCTCATCTGGCAGCGGCTCCATATCGGCATCTAACAGCTCCGCTTTGACACCCTCTGCCATGATGCCCTCTGCAAACAAATACCTACCATGATCGTGTGAAAAGTAGGCAATGGTCCCAATCTCGATAGATCCGTACGTATCGGTGACCTGCGTTTCAGCTATCCCCAGTCTTTCGGCTATGCGTTGTCTCCAGCCTGGCGAAGCAATCTCCCCAACTAGAATGACATGCTGGATGCCATAGTGGGCAGGATCCTCCGACGCCTGCAAAATCCGATCCAAAATGGACGGCATCGTATACAGCACTTCAGGTCTAAAGCTTTGAAGCCGTTCAATATGCTGCTCGATCGGAAGTCGAAAGGATACCGATTCCACCGCCATTCCGAGCTCGCGAAATACCTCGACGGCCGTTGCCTCCGCATGCCCTGTACCCATGTCTGCCATCGCAGTTCGGTAACAAGTGCCTTTCAGAATGGTTCGGAAAACGTCCAGTTTAATTCGCAGATAAGCTTCTTCGTCGGATCGGGAATAAAAAATGGTCTTACGCCGCTTCGAACTCGTACCTGATGTTTGATAACGATTCATTTCCTCATGTTGTAGAAACGGGTTGGTATCCGTGTAGTAATGCGATTCCAACATTCCAGCTGACACTAGCGGTAGTGCAGCGAGCTCTTCCAGCTCGTGTCCTGGCAGCAGCCAGGGAAATTGCCGCTTCATCCTTTGTGTAACTTCCTCTATGCGCATAGACGTGCGGCTCCTCCTCTCAGCTCTATAACTGAACCTGTTCACCAAATCCACCTGACTACATATTCTATGCGCCCTTCCTGCCCATCGTTCTATTTTCCTAATTTCCTAAATCATTTCCCTGTTCACCCGCCTTCCGTGTCGCTCATATCATATTGAAATAATGATACGCCGTACTCGGTAGAGAGAGGATCGTCACCATGACAAGTTCACTAAAGGCCGTTTCAAGCAAATGGATTAAAACACGCGTCATGCTTCGGAATGTAAAGCTGCGCCAGCACATGCCCACTACGCATCCTTTTAATCGCAATAGACTATCTGCCATGCTCGCCCAGCACGGTATGCTCTATGTTAAACCCGACATCGGTTCGCTCGGAATAGGCGTTATTCGCGTTGAGAAACGTGGTCGAACTTACCGCTATCAGAGTGGGGTAAACATCTACCGTTTTCCGACATTTGAGAAAATGTATCAATCCCTTAAACACCGCTGCGGAACCAAACGTTATCTCATTCAGAAAGGTATTCATGTACTGACGCACGAGGGCAATCCCTACGACTTCCGTGTCATGATTCAGCGCAGCCCTTCGGGGAAATGGGTATGTACGGGTACGGCAGCCCGAGTTGCCCATCCACAGAAGGCCGTTACTAATGGCAGTCAAGGAGGCACCATCTACAGTCCCTGTGACCTCTTGGAACCCCGATTCGGCGTTGAAGCCACATCTATTCTTATGTTTAAAATGGATAAAATTGCCTATTTGACCTCAGCTCAATTAGGACGCACCTATCCTGCCATGAATGAGCTCGGCATCGATATTGCCGTCGATCATCGGCTGAAGCCATGGATCCTCGAGGTCAACACGCGACCCGATCCCTGCCCCTTTACCAAGCTGGCGGACAAAACAATCATCCGCAAAATCGTCCAATTCGGCAGAGCCAATGGTCGAAAATATGACCTGACCTGCTCTAAGGCGAAGAAGGCGCCTAAGCGGCACTTTTCGACCGCTTCTATTGAGCAGCCTATCGAGCAGTCGCTCCCGAACGCAGAACCTCCTTCCGAACCTATTTCAGAACTTCCTTCTGAGAATGAATGATGTTTTGTTCAAGGTTCATACTCAGATTAATGAAATAAGGCCGTCCCACAAGGTTATTCACCTTGTAGGACGGCCTTTTGATTTGAGTTATGAACCTGCGCCGCGATAACGCTTCACGCCAATATTCCACACCGTGATGCCCAGCGCACTAAACGCGATGCCCACCACAGGGGTTAGAAGAGCGAACCACTTCCAGTTCTCCGGATCAATGAAATAGGCAGCCGGATAGAAGCCAACGAACGCAAACGGGAGTATCCACGTCAGAATACTTCTGAGCAGTTTATTATAAATCGTCGCTGGATAACGGCCATAGTTCTGAATGTTCCAAATCAACGGCAAGATGCCTGTTGGCGCATCGGAGAAGAAGGCTAATGAAGTCAGCGAGATGTACACTCCTGCATAAATGAGGATCGAGCCCACCACCATGACGATGAAGATCAGCGGATCATGCCAGTGGAACGGCAGATCCAGCTGCACCCAGGAGTAGATCATAACGACCAAACCTGCCAATGCACTGAACATGGAAGCCGGATCGAGATTTTCGAGCATAAGCTGCCATAGATTATAAGCTGGCCGCGTTAGGATACGATCCATTTCCCCTTTGACAATGTAGCGCTCGCTAAAGCCCCACAGATTAAAAAAGGAAATAAATATGCCATATGGGATCATAAAATAACCGTAGATGAACAAAATTTGTTCTTGATTCCAGCCGCCAAGCGATTGCGTTTGCAGAAAGACGACAAGAATGAAGAATAGATTCAACCCATTGAACAACAAGTCGGACAGCACTTCAATCCAAAAATCGGATCGGTAGGTGAGCCTTGTTTTCATGTAGTTTTTGAAATAGTCGAAAACGAGGGTGATATAGAACATGCGTTACCCTCCCTGTACGAATAGACGTGTTTTGGATTTTACCCACAGCACATAGATCGGAATAATAAGGAGCAGGAACCAGAGTACTTGTACGCCAAAGTTTTGGAGTATGGCGTTGCCCGTAATTTTCCCGGTAAACACTGCGCTGGGTAAATAAGTGATCGCCTGAAAGGGCAGCCACTCGAGAATCGACTTGGACCATCCCGGGAAAAAGGAAATCGGAATAATGAGTCCTGAAAAAAGATCAACCGCTACGCGCTTCATGCGCATAAGGCCTTCATTATTTTCGAGGAAAAAGGCAAACAAACCCGTAATGATATTCAACTGCGTATTAATCAGAAAGCTGAAGAACAGCATCACTAAGTAGATGACCCACAAGCTCGGATCCGTTGGGAACTGAATCGGGAGTAGCAGCCAGATCAAGATCATACCGGGTGTCGTGAAAAGTAGAAGACGGAATACCCCTTCGCCCAAACCTTGCATCATTTTCACAAAAATATAATTGTAGGGCCGGATGAATTGAATCGCGACACTGCCATCCCGAATCTCGTTAGCAATCTCACGATCTAGGTTATTAAAATAGAAAGCGCGGCCCATCCAGGAAATCGCCACATAGGTTGTCATTTGACCCAGGGTAAGACCACCGATGACAGCTTGGTCGCCGTAAATCGCTTTGTAGACGAAGTAGTACGAGCCAATATTAAGCGCATAGATCAGGATTCCGCTGTAATAATTCACCCGATAAGCGAGCATCATGAGAAACCGCATGCGTATAACTTCTATATAAGCTCTATGCATGGGTCGTAACTCCCTCTGGCTGATCAATCTCCAAACGTTTCACTTCGGCCGATCCTGATTTATAAATTTCACGCACAATATCATCCGTATTCGTTTCATTAATCTTGATATCTTGGATTTGCAGGACGCCAACAACGCGGCTTAACACCTCCGAGATATTCGCTCTTTCGTAAGGGATGAACACTTTAGCGGATAGTTCATTCTCAAGCTGCCAAGCTACATCTAAACCAAGGGTCAGCTCTTGAAGTCGCGCTAATGTTGTTGGCTGCTCGAACTGCAGCACAACTTCTTTTCCTTTGCCCCATCTCGCTTTCAATTCTTCCAGACCGCCATCATAAATAATTCGGCCGTCATCTAGCATAATAACACGGGAGCACAGCGCTTCGATGTCCTGCAGATCATGCGTTGTCAGCAGAATTGTCGTCTCATACCGCTGATTGAGAGACTTCAGAAATTCGCGGATCTCTGTTTTAACGACAATATCAAGGCCTATGGTTGGCTCATCCAGAAATAAGATTTCAGGATTATGCAGCAATGAAGCCGCTAATTCACAACGCATCCGCTGACCCAAACTTAGCTTACGGACAGGTCGTGATAGAAGGTCCGATAGCTGCAAACGGTCGACGAGCTCGTCGAGGCGTTTCTTGTAATCGGCTTCGGACACACGGTACACCTTTTTCAACAGTTGGAATGACTCCACCACGCCAATGTCCCACCAGAGCTGGCTGCGCTGACCGAAAACAACACCGATACCAGCGACGAATTTCTCCCGCTCTTTGAATGGCACATAGCCATTCACTTTGATGTGACCAGACGTAGGTACGAGAATACCCGTCAACATTTTGATCGTCGTCGATTTCCCAGCCCCATTTTCACCGATATATCCACAAATTTCGCCTTTCGGAATCTGAAAACTTATGTCCTTCACGGCTGTAATTTGCTTATACTCACGTTTAAACAAATCTTGCACGGCACCCTTGAGGCCACCGCGGCTTTGCTGAACTTGAAATTCTTTGCGCAGCATTTGAACATCTATGGCTAACATGCATCTTCCCCCCTGACTTCGTCGTCTCGGTTACATATTACGGCAACATTCGTCATAACTTGCTATCGAAGTTTCGTAGCATCTATAATATGGATCATAATGACGTTTCATACAAAAGTACAACAAGCTCATGATACCCCAATTCTGTAAGAAAAAAAAGTACAGATTAGCAGGCATCGTATTTGCCTTTAAATCAACGCTAAATTTTACCTTGGAGAGGAGCTTACATAGTATGAAAATCTTTAAACGGACCATGCTCCTAATCGTTATGCTTCTTTTGGTGGTCGCCGGCTATTATTCTTACGCCTTCTACAGTTTCGCTAATAATATCTCTCATAAATCAGACAGTAATGATGGGAAAGGCAGTGCGGGCACAAGCTTAATTCCTAACAACTTGAAGGATCCAGATAAATACACACCACCAAAATGGGAAAGCAAGCAGCGGGTGAATATTTTGCTGTTAGGCGGCGATTCTCGTGGCATGGTGAAGAATGAGTTACCAAGATCAGACAGTATTATGCTAGCCTCCATCGATCCAGTCACGAAGAAGGCTCATCTATTCTCAATTCTACGGGACACCTACGTGAAAATCCCCGGCGAAGGCGAAGATCGGATTAATACAGCGATTACGACAGGCGGTCCTAATTTGGCCATGAAAACCGTCAGTGATCTGCTTGGCATTCCCGTTCAATATTATGTGTACACCGATTTCAAAGGCTTCATCGCGCTTATTGATGCTGTCGGCGGGATAGACATTGATGTCGAGAAGGATATGAAATATTCCGACTCCGAAGATGATCATGTGTATGACATTAATTTGAAAAAAGGGCAGCAGCATCTAGATGGCAAAACAGCCTTGCAATATGTGCGATTCCGCCATGATGCGTTGTCCGACTTCTCCCGAACGGAGAGGCAAAGAAAGTTCCTGACAGCTGTTGCGGCGAAAATGCAATCCACTTCATCGCTGATCAAGCTCCCGCGCATTCTGAATGCGATTGATCCGTATATTGATACGAATCTTAGCGTAACGGACATGCTCAAGCTCGGAAGCCTTGGCTATGAAGCCAAAGCTGACGGTATAGTCACTTCGCAGCTCCCACCTTCGGACTTACTGATGGAGAAAACGATCCGCGGCGCTTCCGTTATCACTGCGGATAAAGTGAAGCTTCAAAAGTATATGAAAGACCTTTTTGCGGGTACGGCTGAAGCGGATACAGGGCCAACCAAGCCATCACCTTCCCCAACGCCGAAGGTGACTGGGAAAACCGTGAAATAGAAACATGAACAGGATGCACATTACAGCATGCATAGCATGAAAAACGGATAATAAGAGTGGGTATCCACTCTTATTTTTTGTATGAGCGATCATTCGCATCGAGTTGCGCTCATGAATTTCCCGACGAAGCGTACCCTCGTACCCCTTCACTTCGCGCAAGTTTGCTACTTAATGAATACAACAACTACTACATATAAAGGAATGATATCGTCATGGAACGCAAGCAATCCGAGCTCCTCTATCAAGAAGCACTGCAACACATCGTCGGCGGAGTCAACTCCCCTTCCCGCTCATTCAAAGCCGTTGGCGGCGGCGCGCCCGTCTTCATGAAGCGTGCGCAAGGCGCACACTTCTGGGACGTAGACGGGAATCGCTTCATTGACTACCTCGCCGCCTATGGCCCGATCATTACCGGTCACGCGCATCCGCACGTGACGGAAGCGATTATACGCGCCGCACAGAACGGCACGCTGTACGGCACCCCGACCGAACTCGAGATCGAGTTCGCCAAGATGCTGAAGTCGGCGATTCCCTCGCTCGACAAAGTGCGCTTCGTCAACTCCGGCACCGAGGCCGTGATGACGACGATTCGCGTGGCGCGCGCGTTCACGAAGCGCACCAAGATCATTAAGTTCGCCGGGTGCTACCACGGCCACTCGGATCTCGTGCTGGTGGCGGCCGGTTCCGGGCCGTCCACCCTAGGCACACCGGACAGCGCTGGCGTGCCAGCGAGCATCGCGCAAGAGGTCATCACCGTGCCGTTCAATGACATACCGGCACTCGAAGCCGCGCTTGCGCGCTGGGGTGAAGACATTGCCGCGGTGATGGTCGAGCCCATCGTCGGCAACTTCGGCATGGTCATGCCCCATGCCGGTTACCTTGAGAAGCTCTGCGCAGCTGCTCGCAAGCACGGCGCCCTCGTCATCTACGACGAGGTCATCACAGCGTTCCGATTCCATTACGGATCGGCACAGACCTATGATGGCCTCCCTATTCTAGAGGGGGGCCCTACCGAGGCGGCGGCGCGCTTCGCCGCCGTCGAGCCGGACCTGACGGCCCTAGGCAAAGTGATCGGCGGCGGGCTGCCGATCGGGGCCTACGGGGGCCGCAAGGAAGTGATGGAGCAGGTCGCGCCGCTCGGACCTGCTTATCAAGCCGGCACGATGGCGGGGAACCCCGCCTCCATCTCGGCCGGTATCGCCTGCTTGGAGGTGCTCCAGCAGCCAGGTGTTTACACCAAGCTCGAACAGCTTGGTACACGCCTTGCACAAGGCATCGCCGAATCCGCCGCCCGCCATGGCATCGCCTTGACGCTGAACCGCATCGGCGGCGCCTTCTCAACCCATTTTTGTAATCATCCCATCACCAACTATGAAGAAGCGCAAGATACCGATGGCGAACGCTTTGCTGATTTCTTCCGACTTATGCTCGAGCAAGGCATCAATCTTGCCCCTTCAAAATACGAAGCTTGGTTCATGACCATCGCTCACACCGATGACGATATTGCCCAAACGCTAGAGTCGGCAGATCGCGCTTTCAAAGTCATGAAAACCCGCTAATTGCTCCAAAAACGAACTATGATCCTATCAGGATTATAGTTCGTTCGTCTTTCTACATGTGCTAGAGTCATATATAATATGGTTTTATTCACCAATATACAAAAAAGGTAACGCTTACATTTGGTATTTACGTCTGCAAGTATTGTCGGATGAAGTTTTTCATGCTATTCTAAGATTACTTTTACCCTTTTAGCGAAACGGCTTGAATACACAGTATTTTCCTAGAAAGTTAGGGCATGATTTACAAATACTACACGGATTTTTGTGTGCGATGCCTTACTTTCCTACGAGTCGATTTATGCCGCATTTCGAGAGTTATATCTCCTGCAAATTGGCATGATATTCAGTTATATTGCATTTTTATACACAATCGTGCATATTTCGGATTTAAGCAAAATGTAGCTTTTCTCCCTAAATGTAAGAGCTGGCAGGCTCATCGACGCCAGAATGCAAGAAGCGAAAGCAAGAGGATTTTAATTATGTATGGGAGGTGACGGTCAGGCGACTGACCAGAGCAATGAATGAAATTATGCGTAATGAAGGCCGTTTTCAAGATCTACTAGGAACCGAACACGACAGCTGCGGTATTATTTGTATTATTGAAAAGAATGGTCACCCTTCCCGTGATAACATCCAAAAAACGATTGATGCCCTTGTTAAAATGGAACATCGTTCAGGATTTATCAATGGTGAAGGCGATGGTTGCGGTATTTTAACAGACATTCCACGTAGTCTCTGGGAAAAGAAATTAACAGATGCGGGTCTGGATGGCAAGCTTGCTTATGACAACCGTTTTTCTGTTGGACATATCTTTGTTCCACGTAAGTTGGATTTGACTGTTACTGAGATTCAAAACGGCATTCGTGAGCTTTTTGCCTCCCATGATGTATCCATTATTCTTGAGCAAGAAAACCTTGTTGACAGCAGTTCGCTTGGTGCCAACGGTTTGCTCGATGAGCCTACGTTTTGGCAAATTGCAGCGATTAGCAATAAGACAGAGGGTCAAGTTGCCGATCATCTTTATGAGCTGCATATTGCGATTGAAGATCGTTACAACGTTCATGTTGCAACACTTAGCAATGTGACATCTGCCTACAAAGTATTAGGTGCAGCAAGCATCCTTCCTAAATATTTTAACGACTTGCGTGATCCTTTGTTTGCGTCCCAAGTAACCATTGGTCATAACCGTTATTCAACGAACACATTGTCCAGCTTCTTCCGTGTTCAACCGTTCTCCCTTCTTGGACACAACGGTGAAATTAATACGGTGAAGAAACTTCGTCTTGAAGCTGACATGGTTGGCGTTCCGCTTGTAAGCGGCGGGTCTGACTCCCAAGACATGAACAGAACGATTGAAACGTTCATTCACCGTTTTGGATTGTCCCTTTTCGAAGCGATGGAAATGGTGTTCCCTCCTATTATTAATGAAATGAAACAGTTCCGTCCGGAACTTCAAGATCTATATGTGTACTACCGTCAAGTATGGGGCCACTTTGCACAAGGTCCAGCAGGTATCGTTTCTCGTTACGGTAACGAGTGTATTTTCAGCGTAGATGCGTTAGGTCTTCGTCCAGTTTGGATGGTTGAAAGTGACACGTCCCTGTACTTCTCATCCGAGCAAGGTGTTATTACTGTTGGCGAAATGGTTGCTGATCCGAAGCCGATCGCACCAGGCGAGAAAGTCGGTGTTGTTCTAACACCAGGCGAGCATATTCAAGTGATTCCTTATCATGAAGTTCAAACCTTAGTGTATGACCGTGTAAGCAAGCGTGTAAATATTAGCGGTCTCCGCTCTTATTTGAACCCTGCTCAAACGAATACAGAAGCTGAGCTGAATGAGAATATTATTACAACTGATCAAGTGTACAGTGCATTTGGTTGGGATCGTGACGGTATTTCACACATCGAGTCCATGTCCGAAACTGGCGCTGAGCCGATTCGTTCATTGGGTCATGATTCACCTCACGCAGCGCTTGCTTGGGAACGCCAGAACGTGCCTGACTTCATTAAAGAAAGTGTTGCCGTTGTAACGAATCCGGCTATTGACCGTGACCGTGAAATGGAGCATTTCTCCACGCGTGTTATTGCTGGAGCTCGTCTTCCGGTATTTGCACAGGTGGATAGCAACCTTCGTCTTGAGCTTCTTACTCCGCTTGTTCTTGAAGGAACGAATGGTGTAGGCAGTGAAGAGAACTTATCCCAGCCATCTTTGGAGCAATTGCTTGCACAATTCCGTGCACAAGGCGATAACAAAGTAGCCGTTCTATCCACAACATTCGGTAGAGGAACGTCTCTGAAGGATGGTTTGGCTGCACTTGCTGCTGATGCCATCTCTGCTGTTCGTAATGGCGCGGTGCTGCTCGTCTTGGACGATTCTGCAGCTCACCAAAACGACCGTTTGTGGCTGGATCCGCACCTTGCTGTTTCCAAAATCGATATCGCTCTTCGTGCAGAGAAACTCGGTTTCGGCGACAACCTGCGCCGTCAAGTTACATTGATCCTTCGTTCAGCTGCTATTCGCAGTCTGCATGATATCGCGGTAGCTTGTGGTCTTGGTGCAGACGTTATCTCACCTTACTTGCTGTTCTCCACGGCTTCTGACAAAGAAGGCAACGCAGCAGCAGCACGTAAAGTGTACGCGGCACTTACGAAAGGACTTGAAAAAGTCATTTCAACAATCGGTACGCATGAACTTCGTGGATATACACGTTTCTTCTCCTCCATCGGCTTCCATCCGGAAGTTTCCGAGGTGCTGGATATCGTGAACTATCTCGGCAGTGAAAAAGCAGGAACTGGCTTTGCTCAGCTTGAAGCTGAAGCTGAAGCTCGTTATGCGGATTACATCAATCCGAAAGCGAAAGCGGCGAAAAACTTCCGTTTCTTCCAACGTATGTGGAAAGCGCTAGGCGATGCTGCATCAGGAGCTGCTCCTTACAGCGACTACCGCGACAAGCTGCGTGAAGAAGAGAAGAAGAATCCGATTTCCATTCGTCACATTGCGGGCTTCAAAGCAATCAGCGATGGTCGTCAACCACTTGATCCGTCGCAAGTTGATATTTCCATTGGCGGTCATTCCTTGCCGATGTTGATCTCTTCTATGTCCTTCGGTTCACAAAATGAAACAGCTTTCCGCGCCTATGCTGAAGCCGGCGAACGTCTGAACATGGTAACCATGAACGGCGAGGGCGGAGAGATTAAAGATATGCTTGGCCGTTACAAAAGAACGCGCGGAGCGCAAGTCGCTTCCGGACGTTTCGGTGTTAACATTGAGCTTGCTAACGCAGTAGCTTTCCTTGAGATCAAAATCGGTCAAGGGGCAAAGCCAGGTGAAGGCGGTCACTTACCAGGCTCCAAAGTAACAGCGAAAATCGCTGAAGCACGTAACGCTACAATCGGTTCCGACTTGATCTCGCCATCCAACAACCACGATATCTATTCCATCGAGGACTTGGCGCAAATCATTTCCGAGCTTAAAGAAGGCAGCGGACGTAAAGCCAAAATCATCGTAAAAATCCCAGTTGTTCCTGGTATCGGCACGATTGCGGTTGGTGTTGCCAAAGCTGGCGCTGACGTTATTACCCTTTCTGGTTTTGACGGCGGTACAGGTGCGGCTCGTATTCACTCCTTGACGCACGTTGGTCTTCCTACGGAGATTGGTACGAAGCTTGCTCACGTTGCTTTGATTGAAGCTGGTCTTCGTCACCGCGTTGAGCTATGGTCCGATGGCGGTCTGAAATCAGGCGCTGACGTTGTTAAAATGGTTATGCTCGGTGCGAACCGTGCTGGTTTCGGTAGTATCGCAATGCAATCCATTGGTTGTACAACATGTCGTGGTTGTCACTTAGACACTTGTCACGTTGGTATCGCAACACAAATCGATTCCATGGAAGAAGCTGAAGAAAAAGGTCTTCGCCGTTTCGTACCGCGTCAATTCGATCTAGCTGTAGACAGCTTGGTTCGTTTGTTCGGTTCGATGGGTGAAGAAGTACGTGAAGTCGTTGCTTCCCTTGGTTTCAAGAGCTTACAAGAACTCGTTGGCCGTTCCGATCTTTTGGAGCAAATCAGTCACATCGAACGCATTGACTTGTCCGACATTCTTCGTCCAGCTCCATTACAGTTCATCTCTGAAGAGACTAGAGCGGCTGAAGAAGCAGCAGTTTCGTCCGATATTCGTATCGCGGCTGGTGCAGAAGGTTTGGAATTCTTCCCAGATTCCGTATCGTTCGATGCTCCTGTCGTTCGCAACTGGTCCAAAGTGGATGCCGAGTCCCGTATCCTTGGAACTCGTTATTCCAGCCATCGTGTAAGAGACCGTTTCAACGGCAGCTACGATGAGCTTCCAACTGTTGCGCTGAACCTTATTGACGGTTCCGTTCCTGGTAATGGTCTGGCTGCATTCAACGCACGTGGCGTAGACATTACTGTACACGGCGGTGCTGAAGACGGTCTTGGTAAAATGGCGTTCGGTGGTAAAGTAGCCATCGTTAAGTCACTTGGCCACAACAATACCTTCATCAACGGCAGCGTTGGTAAATCGTTCGGTTACGGTGCTCAAAAAGGGTTGTTCTTGATTCAAGGCAGTGCAGATACTCGTGCATGTATCCGTTTCTCGGGTGCTGACGTTGTCTTCGGCGGCGAAATCACGACACCTCTGCAAGATGAGCTTGGCGGTCTAGCAGCTCGTGCGAACCTCAAAGGCTTCGCTTTCGAGTACATGACAAACGGCCGTGCCGTTGTTATGGGCGATCCAGGTCCATGGATCTGTGCAGGTATGACAGGTGGGGTTATCTACCAACGTCTAGTGCCAGAAATGGGTCTTGATCAAGCGGCTATCGAACGTCGTATCGCTAAAGGCGCTAAAGTTAAACTTGAGCCTATCGGCCTTCAAAGTAAAAAAGATCTTACTGAATTGCTAACAGCTTACCACGCTGAGCTTGCGAACTCCGGTCAATCCGAAGCCGCGGCGAAAATCGAAGGTTTGCTGAGCAATCTTGAAGCTAACTTTATCCGTATTTCCCCGGTCAACATGCAAGCTGACCAATCCGTTGCTACGGAATAGTATCGGTTGCAAAAAACTCCACCAGACCTTCGTCGGTCTGGTGGAGTTTTTCTCGTAAAGAGATCGTATCTGCTTTGCATAAAATAGCCTCATGTATCACATTTTATTAGTGCAACACCATCCGCATGCCACAGGAGGTTTTCAGCGATGAGCCACTCGAAGCGCCGCCAAGAAGCAGCATGGAAGGGTCGTAAACAAGCTCAACATCCACCACATGGTAAGGTGAAAGCCCTGGCCGAATTTGCCAGCGAGTATGATGCGGAAAACAAGTAGTACGGATTCCCCCTCTCCTCCCACATGTTAGAGGGACCAACACAAAGAGCCCGTTCGACCTATTTCTAAGGAAATAAGGTCTTCGGGTTCTTTGTGTTAGGCGACTCACACTTGAGGCGCGCTTTCTTTCCGATATTGAATCGGCGCAATGCCGACTACTTTTTTAAATGCTGTGCTAAAGTAATGTTGAGAATCGTAGCCTACTTTTTCCGAAATCTCAATAATCGTCATATCGGTTGTATTCAGATAATGCGTAGCGTGTTTGATACGCGTATGGGTTAGTACATTCACAAATGGGATACCTACTTCCTGTTTAAATATACGACCTAAATAAACAGGAGATACCTTCATTTCATTCGCTAGCTGTTCTAATGTGATATCAGGGTCACGGTATCTTTGAGCAATTGCTTCCTTGGCCAAACGAACAAAAGGGGATAAATGGACTTCTTTATACAAAGATGCTCTCCCTTGCTGATACACATCTGCAACGCCTGTAACCCCTTCCGTGACGGACAGGAATTGAGAGGCGATCGTGATTTTCAAATACGTCTGCACGGCTTCGTCCAATTTCTGAAGCTTTTCCACAGGGACTGATTCCCATAGCAATACAACCAGCATGCCCAAATGGTCTCGAAATTTAATAAGGGTGTAAGGCGTTAGCAACTCTTCAACAATATTCTCAATCGCAAATAAGTAAAGCTGTCGATCCCTTTCTGATAAAAGCTCTTTGCCCCTAGAATTACCTGACCATTGAATGACGCCCAGCGTGCTCGGTGCCCGTTCAGGCATTTTGAGAAACATCAGCTGCTCCTTGATCTCAACCTCGCTAAGTCCTCCATCCATCCACTCTAAACAAAAACGCTCTCGCAACAGCGAAAAGTTCCTTTCGATCTGTTTGGAGGCCATCTGCAAATGTTCTTCTTTTTCCATAGAAATTGTCATTTGTTTCGTGATTTTTGTTAATACCTCCGTAAGCTGAGCAGGATTCACTGGTTTAAGGATATAATCATCCACATCCAGACGAATTGCTGCTTGTGCATAAGCGAACTCATCATGTCCGGTTATGATGATGATTTTGCAATCGGGCAGTTCCTCACGCATATGCTTAATTAATGTCATACCACTCATAATTGGCATATTCAGATCAACAAGCAGGATATGAATGTTATGTTTATGCGCCAGTTCCAAGGCTTCTTCACCGTCTTCCGCTTCCGCCACAACCTCCAAGCCCAGCTGCTGCCAATCGATGGCGCTTTGTATGCCTTCACGAATAATCGATTCATCATCAGCGATCAATACTCGCCAGAACGGATTTGCACTCACATGGGCACCTCTCTCTTTAGCACTGGATGTGTAATTGTCACCGTTGTCCCTTCTCCCCTTATACTATCGATGGATACCCCATATACCTCTCCGAAGCTGATCACAATCCGCTCTTGAACATTCGTTAGGCCATAACCTCCTCCTGATTGAGGAGAAGCTATGTGATAAGACAATTCCTGCTTGTTATCCATTGCCTTTTCTTGTTCAACTTCACTTTGGATGGGATTCGATTTCGAAGCTGCCGCTTCTAAGATTCGTCTTAATTGCGCAAGCTTCTCCTCTGACATACCCGCTCCATTATCACGAATGATAATTACAACTCGTTCGTTCTCATGACGCGCCTGTATATCAATGATACCGGGACCCCGGCGTTCTTTAATGCCATGATAGATCGCATTCTCAACAATCGGCTGAAGAATTAACTTCAGTACATAGAACTGATGCAGCGATGGTTCAATGGCAATCGTGTAATTCAGCTTTTCTTTGTATCTCGTTTTTTGAATGATGAGATAACTCTTTACATGCTCGAATTCTTCCATGAGTGAAATGACTTCATTGCCTTTGCTAAGCCCTATGCGAAACAGCCGTGAAAGCGATTCGACGACCTCTGTCACTTCATGAGCCCCACTCTTGCGAGCTAACCATTGTATCGTATCTAACGTATTATACAAAAAATGCGGTTTAATTTGAGCTTGCAGGCTCCTTAACTCTGCTTCCCTCTTCTGTTTCTGTTCCTTTTCAACCAATCCGATCAACTTCGTTATTTGCATCAGCATAGTGTTGAAGCTTCTACCGAGCATACCTACTTCGTCGGTTCGCTTATCCTTAAAGCGGATGGATAGATTGCCATCTTCTGCCCGCCTCATGAAAGACGTTAACTGCCAAATAGGTAAGGAAATCGTATAGGATAAATAATAAGAAGCTGCAATACCGAGCAAACAGACGACGAAAACAAAACTGACTAAATATAATCGGATTTCTCGGACCTCTCTAACCGACTCCTGCGTTGAGAAAACACCCACGGTCGTCCAATTTGTAAAGGATGATTTTCGATATATAAATTGCATATTTCTCCCGTCGATCTTTTTGGAAAAAGTGCCCGAAGGGTTTTCATCAATCCAGTTCCGTTGAAACTTACCCACTAAAGGATGCTGCGGCGTGTAGATGCTCTCCCCCTTATTGTCAAGAACCATTAAATAACCGGATTTCCCTAGATTCACATCCTGGACCGTTTCCGCGATAACTCTAAGCTTTAAATCAATGAGAATAACCCCTTGGACCGCTTGGGTTTCCGGATCCAGAATGGCCCTCACCACAGATACGATATCTTCATCCTTATAGTCAACATGCGTAGTGACATTACGGCCAGAAGGGTGTCCTACGATACTGAATATACCTTTCTCATCGACAGCTTCCTTATACCAGCTTTCTTCGGTAAGGCTACGACTCGTTCGGGCGTACATTTCGTTACTCACGTAATCGCCTTTGGCATTCACGACCAGAATACCCGCCACTTCTGGATATAAAGTTGTAAAGCCTTTAAGGAAAATCCGCATATCATAAGCTTCCGACGCCTGAATAGCCGTCTCACCAATTAGAAATCGCTTCACTTGCGGATTGAAGGAAGTAAAATAAGTGATATTTTGTAAATTCCCCGCGTAAGCCTCGAGTGATTTATTGACAGTCCCGATTAATTGCGAGGTATGTTCATTCACTTGTTTCTCGATAATGCGATCTGTTGCTAAGCCAATAAGTATCCCTAGACAAATGGCAGGCAAGATGCTGATTAATAAGAAGTGCATGATCAGTTTATAACGGATCGGCCAGTTATTGAGTGTAATCCATTTGAACATTTTCATGCGCATCACCTCATCCTTAACCTCTACGCTGTCATTTGGCATAATAGATATCGACATTTTCCTTGGTTACAATCGTAATCCCGGTATCCACATAGGTAGGTACAAGCGCCTCTTTGCTATTCTGCAAAGGTAAAGGGGATTGCTGTGCCTCCTTCTGCAAATGAAGCAGATGCATCAGCGACCAATACCCCATATTCCAGGTTCCTTGCGCTAGCGTTGCCGAAATCGTTTCGTTCTTCACCATGTCCAACGTCCCTTTATCCGTATCAAATCCGATGATTTTCACCTGTGATAGCCGATCCAGACTTCTCACGGCATTACCTACCCCCACGCCGCCATTCGCCTCAGTCGCAAATATCCCCTTCAAGTCAGGATGGTCCTTAAGTACCTTAGCTGCAATCCGTTCGGATGCCAATTGATCTCCCTTGCCGTCTTCGATAGCTATAATTTGTAAATTGGGATATGTGCTTTTGATCGTATCTTGAAATCCCGCCATCCGATCCTGATGGTTTAATTGATTAGGCAAGGTAATGATAGCTAGCTTGCCGCTGCTCCCCGTCAATTCAGCCATTTTGTGAGCTGCGCTGACCCCAGCGTTATAATTATTCGTGCCAAGGAACGAGTACGCCTTGCTTTTCGGCGCACCGGAATCGAATAACACAACAGGAATGCCCGCTTCGACGGCTTTATTAATCGTCACAACCAAGGCATCTGGATTAATAGCTGAAACTGCAATCCCTGCCGGCTTTTTCGCAATAACCTGCTCCAATACCGTCACTTCTTCATTCACATCGTACTGTGTGGCACCTCGATACTCGACGGACACATTCAGCGTCTTCGCGGCGTCCTCAAACCCCTTCAAACAGCTTTTCCAGTAATCAATACCCGACTGAAAGTTAACCATCACATATTTCTCTTCTATATCCCCCTTTAAACCGCCATTCATTTGCTTGAGCGAATTATCCGTAGAATCGCTGTACTGATACACATACAGGAAAAGCAAAAAAGTTGCGATCAGTATCGCATACACTAACAACAGCTTTTTCATTTTATCCCCCCCTCATGCACAATCTGATCTTTGTCTCTCTATGTGAATGATTTGAATTGGAATTTACTAATTAACTCCTCTATTCTTCCGAAAGCACTTTCATTTTATTATAAATGGCATTCATTTGGCTAATGGATAATTCGATAGAGGCTCTCCCCTTACTGACAGAAAGCGTCATTATTGATTCCCTCCATATCTATAGGACCAAATAAGACCCTTCCCTTCAGGAAAAGTCTCATTTGGTCCATACGGCCCTTATAAAATTTAACTAAGCTGTTTTCGATTTATTGTAGATATCAAATCCGACTGCCAGTAACAGCACCAGACCTTTAATCCCTTGCTGCCAGTCGATACCTAGGCCTACAAGCGACATCCCATTGTTCATCACACCCATGACAAGTCCGCCAATAATAGCGCCGATAACCGTTCCGATTCCACCTGTTGCAGATGCCCCGCCGATAAAACAAGCAGCAATGGCATCTAATTCAAAGTTCACACCGGCTTTTGGTGTAGCAGCATTCAATCTTGCAGCAAATACCAGACCGGATAGCGCAGCCAGCACGCCCATGTTGACAAAAACCCAGAAGGTGACATGCTTCGTTTTGATGCCTGATAATTTAGCTGCCTTTTCACTTCCGCCCAGTGCATAAATATGGCGCCCCATAACCGTTTTATTCATAACAAATGTGTAAATCACCACGAGGACAAATAACAGAATCAGAATATTTGGAATACCTGCATACGTAGCCAAAACATAGGTGAATACGTTAATGATCGCAACCATAACCACGATTTTGGCAATCAGCAAGCCGAGCGGCAGCACTTCAAACTCGTATTTTAATTGATTCTTTCTTTTCTTCAACTCACTCCAAATCAAAATGAGCGATAACACAGCTCCGATAATAATCGTCGTATTATGCAGCGTGCCGCCGCCAATGGCATCAGGAATAAATCCTGAACTTATTTTCTGAAAAGTCTTCGGAAACGGTGCAATCGACATCCCTTTCAGCACAATCATGGTTAGTCCCCGGAAGATCAGCATCCCTGCTAACGTTACGATAAACGATGGAATTCGTACATAAGCGACCCAGAAGCCTTGCCACGCCCCGACAAGTGCCCCGATTACCAATGAAATAATAACAGCCGCTACAAACGGAACCTTCATATCGACCATCATCACGGCAGATAGAGCCCCTACAAATGCCGCCACAGAACCTACAGATAAGTCGATATTACCAGTGATAATAACCAGCAACATCCCGATTGCCAGTACCAGAATGTAGCTGTTTTGCAGTATCAAATTCGTTACATTCAGTGATTTTAACAGAACACCGTCTGTCATGATTTGAAAAAATATCGTAATTAAAACGAGTGCCATAATCATGCCATATTGCCGGATATTGCTCTTAAACAGCTTAATCAGTGTTTCCATGCATGTGCCCTCCTGCTCTCGTAATACATTTCATTATCGCTTCCTGTGAAGCGTCTTCTTTCCTTAATTCACCCACCATTTTCCCTTCATTCATCACATAGACACGATCGCACATGCCTAGAATTTCAGGAAGCTCTGAGGAGATAAGCAGAATGCCTTTGCCCTCCATCGCCAGCTGGTTAATGATTGTATAGATCTCATATTTGGCTCCTACATCGATCCCCCTAGTAGGTTCATCGAGAATGAGAATATCCGGCTCAGAGAAAATCCACTTGCTTAATACAACCTTCTGTTGATTGCCTCCGCTTAAATTCCCAGTTTTCTGTAAAACACTCGGCGTTTTGATATTCATTTTTTGGCGGAAGCTCTCCGCATGTATAATTTCTTGATATTCGTTAACGACCTTATTCTTCGAAATCTTATTCAGCCGCGCTAAGGTAATGTTCCGCTTAATATCATCCATCAGAATCAATCCATAGTTCTTCCGGTCTTCGGTCACATAAGCGATACCTTGATTAATTGCTTTATCAATCGTTGGAAGATGGATTTCCTTGCCCTCTTTATATAAATGACCGCTAATTTTCTTCCCATAGGATTTGCCGAAAATGCTCATCGCCAGCTCGGTTCTACCTGCGCCCATCAGACCGGCAATCCCGACAATTTCACCTTTACGTATGTTTAAGTTCACTTGATCAATGACTTTGCGATTGTCTTGCAGTGGATGAAAGACGTTCCAATCCTTGACTTCAAACAACATATCGCCGATTTGCGGCTCTCGAGTTGGATAGCGATGCGTTAAATCTCGCCCAACCATACCTTTAATAATGCGGTCTTCCGTGATTTGATCTTTTCTCATATCTAACGTTTCAATGGTTTGACCATCTCTGAGTATGGTTATGGAATCGGCTACTTTGGATATTTCGTTTAACTTGTGAGAAATGAGAATGGAGGAGATTCCCTGTTTCTTGAATTCCAGCAGCAGCTTCAGCAAGTTATCACTATCTTCTTCATTCAAAGCAGCCGTAGGTTCATCCAAGATGAGCAGCTTCACTTTTTTGGATAATGCTTTGGCAATTTCAACTAACTGCTGCTTACCGACGCCAATATTAAGCGTGAGCGTCGTAGGCTGCTCGTTTAATCCAACCTTTTGAAGAAGCTCCCTTGTTTTAACAATGGTATCGTTCCAATTGATGATTCCTCGTGTAGCTTGTTCATTGCCCAAGAAGATATTTTCTGCAATAGATAAATAGGGAATAAGCGCCAGCTCTTGATGAATGATAACAATGCCCAAATTCTCGCTTTGCTTGATATCCTTGAACTCACACACTTGACCTTTAAAAAGAATATCCCCTTCGTAGGAACCGTGCGGATAGACACCACTCAATACTTTCATAAGTGTTGATTTACCTGCTCCGTTCTCGCCAAGCAAAGCGTGAATCTCACCTTCGTGAACTTTGAGGTTTACATTACTGAGCGCTTTCACACCTGGGAATGTCTTCGTTATTTGTTTCATTTCTAATATGGCATCCGACATGCGATCACCAAGCCTTCCATGTAATAAATGATCTAGCGATAGTCACACTCGGCTATCACTAGATCATTTAGGCAGTTCCTAGAGCGACAATTATTTACCTAATTTATCTTTTGTGTAATATCCGCTGGTAACCAAGGCTGCTTCATAGTTGCTTGCATCTACGGATACTGGCTCTAGCAAGTAGGCAGGAACTACTTTAATCCCATTGTTATAGGTTTTCGTATCATTTACTTCCGCTTTACTTCCTTTGAGAATGCTGTCTGCCATTGCTACCGCTTTTTTAGCAAGCTCGCGGGTATCTTTAAATACAGTTTGTGTTTGCTCCCCAGCAATGATGGATTTCACAGATGCCAACTCAGCATCTTGCCCTGTGATCACCGGCAGTGCTTTGCTAGCTGTTCCATAACCAACACCTTTTAAGGAAGAAAGGATTCCGATACTAATGCCATCATAAGGAGACAACACCGCATCGACTTTCTCAGAGGCATAGTTTTTGCTGAGCAGATTGTCCATTCTGGATTGAGCGACTGAACCATCCCAACGCAATGTAGCTACTTGATCGAATTGCGTTTGTTTACTTTTTACAACTAATTTACCTGAATCTAAGTAAGGCTTAAGTACCGACAACGCTCCGTCAAAGAAGAAATGCGCATTGTTATCATCAGGCGACCCCGCGAAAAGCTCAATGTTGAAAGGACCTTTGCCGTCTTTCAAACCAAGCTTCTTCTCAATGTAGGAAGCTTGTAGTACGCCTACTTTGAAATTATCGAAAGTCGCATAGTAGCTGACAAACTCGCTCTTTTTAATCAAACGATCATAAGCGATAACCTCAACCTTTGCATCGTGCGCTTTCTTTAGAACGTCCGTCAAAGACTCTCCGTCAATAGGAGCAATAACAAGAATGCTAACGCCTTTTGTAAGCATATTTTCAATTTGAGATACTTGGTTCTCAACAACGTCTTCCGCATATTGCAAATCCGTTTTATAACCTAATTTCTCGAATTCTTTAACCATGTTAGCCCCGTCGCTCACCCATCTTTCGGATGATTTCGTCGGCATCGAGATTCCTACTTTACCGCCAGCTTTTGCATCCGTTTTGGCTGCTGCAGATGGCGCCGTTGTGCCTGCTGCATCCTTTTGATCCGTTGTCACGGTTTTGGCTCCGCATGCGGCAAGCATTAGAATCAGGGACATTAAAACAAATACAGATAACATCTTTTTCAACTGAACTACCCCTCTCGATTACATCAGGTTTGTGTTTCATACCCTAAGTATAGGGCCGGGGGCAGACAGCGTCTTTTCGAAAATACAACTAGTTTTTATAAATTTTATACTTTTCTTAAACGCTTTCACGAGCTCAAAAGGATACAAAAAAAACAACCTCAAGGTAATCCGAAGGTTGTTTTTTCGTTTCTACTATTCAGGTATTGAAGCGTGTTGGCAGAGCGAGCAACGCTGCTAGCAGCCATGTTTTTCACGGATACGCAATACAGCACGTATGTGATGCTTCGCGTGGCCGGCCATCATTTTCAGTAATTGAGCAACGCTTTCTTCTCTATTTGAGGTACGGATGGTTCTGAACAAAGCGTCTGGCAGATGCTTGCATAGGCCAAGAATATGCCCTCTAGCCGCTCGGAATAATTGGACTTCGTTCCTGATCGGTCTCTCTGCATACGCTAATCCTTGCTGCCAATCATCTGGCTGAAAATAATTGCCTTGATACATCCGTCCAGGCTCGGCGAGTGCAAATTTCACCTTGTGCATGGTGACCAGCTCTAGGTCAATCAGATGCAGCACGTGCTCACGAATGGACCACTTGTCTGGATGTTCCTTGAGGCTGAGTTGTGCCTCTGACAGTTCTGTGATCGCGCACTCCAGTTCAGTGGCACCCACTTCAAACATGCCCAGTATCTCAGCATCGGTTGGAAATAGCTCCTCCCAGTAGACCAGTGTATGTCCGTCAATGGTCGGAACATGGCGTTCACGAATATGTTCTGACTCCTGACTCCCTATTGCCTGCTGGAAGCCTCTGGCGATCAAGTTCGACTCCACGTCAGCTACAGAAGCTACACCGATGTAAACAAGGCTTCCAGCTTCTGCTACGCTGTAATTCGGTCTTAACCAGCGGTTCAGAGCCCCATTCGCTTCACAACCCTCCACAACCAGAACAGCCTCATCTGCTGTATCACCCATGTGCAGCAAGGCCGCACAGCACACCTCGTCCCGCTCAAGTAACTCCCAGCCTAGCTGACTCCTATAAAAAGCTATCGACGCCTCCAAATTGCTAATACGGAGCAATACTCTAGCCCGGCCACTCTGCTCCATCTACCCAACCTCCATTTCCGCACAAAAAAATACGCTCCGTCTTAACTTCGACGGAGCGATCTTAAATGCCTACTTCTTGGCCGCTTGGTAGGCCTCGATATATTGCGCAGCCTTCTTAGCAACAAGGCTGTAGTTTCCTGTTTTGACCGCTTCGCTGGTCAAATCGGAGCCGATGCCGACGGCAACTGCGCCGGCCTGGATCCATTCGCCGAGGTTGCTTAGCGAAACCCCGCCAGTAGGCATAATGTTCGCCTGTGGCAGCGGACCTTTAATGGCCTTAATCATCGCCGGGGAATAGAGATTACCCGGGAAGAGCTTCACGATATCCACACCTAGCTCCAAGGCGGTTTGGATATCCGCAATCGTCATGCACCCTGGCATGATCGGCACACGATATCGGTTACACAGCGTAACCGTGTTCGGGTTTAAGGACGGGCCGACAACGAACTCGGCCCCGCTTAGGATCGCGGCACGCGCTGTTTCCGGGTCTAGGGCTGTGCCCACCCCGATGATCGCGTACTTGGACGCGTCCTTCGCTGTGCTCGAGTAGCGCTTGGCAAGCTCCTCGATCGCGCGCAGCGCGAAAGGCACGGTCATCGTGACTTCGATGACTTTGATACCGCCGGCGATCGCTTGATCCGCCATTTCAACGACTTCTTCTGGTGTATCTCCACGTAGGACGGCAACGACGCCCTCATTTGTAATTTGTTGAAGTAATTGAAGTTTCTTCACAATCATCTTCCCTTCTATGTGTACGCATGTATAATTTAGGTTCCGTATCTTCGTCCAAACAATTAACGTTCAATATGTTTAATGTTGTTAAGTACTGCTTCCACTTGCTCCCACGTTGGAGCGCCTTCCCAGTCGCCTTCCGTCTGCACGATCATGGAGCCCACCAAATTCCCGATGCGAACAGCCTCAGGGTACTCATACGCTTTCAGCACGCCAACCAAAAAGCCCGCACAGAACCCATCGCCCGCACCAACGGTATCAATGACTTGCTCTGCTTTGAAGTAAGGCACTGTTGTAATCGTATCCGCTGTCACGACATACGTCACATCTTCTCCACCTTTAACAATCGAAACTGCCGACAATTCGCGCAGCTTGCTCACGATGACATCCCAGTCTTCTGTTTGGTACAGCAGCTTCAGCTCATCTAGGCCTGGCAGGAAAATATCGGACAGCTTCGCAAGCTCGAGCAGAACAGGACGCGCCTCTTCGATGCTCCACAGCTTCAAGCGCAAATTCGGATCAAAGCTTACCTTCACGCCATGCTTACGAGCCAAACGAACGGCTTCGAAAGCTGCTTCTCTACACGACTCACTTAACGCCGGTGTGATACCGGTAATATGCAATACTTTAGCCCCAGCAATGTACGCCTCATCCAAATGTTTCGGGCTCATCTGACTTGCTGCTGAGTTTTTACGATAGTAGTAAACAGACGTTTTGCCCATTAGAACTTCACGCATCATGAGTCCTGTTGGCGCGTCGGTAGTCAATTCCGCACGGGAAACATCGACACCTTCACCACGGATTTTTTTGAAAATCATACGGCCTAACGGGTCCTTACCTAGTCTACCGAACCAACCTACATGACCGCCAAGACGTGAAATGCCGATCGCCACATTACTCTCTGCACCACCAAACAGGCTATGCAGCTCCGAAGAGTACTCTAAGCCCTTACCACCTGAAGGCATGAGCAGTGCCATTGTTTCTCCAAACGTAATAATATCTGGTCCTGATCCTGTATTTACCGACATAGAAGCACTCCATCCATTCCGATCACGACTCGCGTGTCCCGTTAATTGAAACGTTTAAATAAATGAGATATCTCATATTATAGTGGATTTGAACGAATTTCACCAGACTTTTACGACGGACTGCCTTAGTTCCAAATAGAGGAAAAAACCTCTTGCCGGGTCATTCCTCATGGAACGACCTTGCAAGAGGTTAATTTATTTTATATTTTTGTCGCCTCTGCTAAGGCTAGCTCGTGCTGAAACTCCTCGTGAATGCGTCCATTCGATGCCATCACATTACGAACGCCTAAGTGATAAGGCTTGCCTTCCGTATCCGTCACACGGCCGCCTGACTCTGTAATGAGCAAGGCACCCGCTGCAATGTCCCAGGCATTGAGACCGATTTCCCAAAAGCCGCTAAGACGCCCAGCAGCCACATAGGCCAAATGCAGCGCGGCAGAGCCTGCCACACGGATATTACGAACTTTCGGCGAAAGCGCCTGAACGCCCTTCAGGTTAATAGGCAGCGCCCCATCACGATCAGCTGGGAAGCCTGTGGCGATTAAGCTGGTGAGCAACGTCTCATCTTCGGAGACCTCAGTCTTTTTACCGTGCATATAGGCGCCTTTCCCTTTCTCAGCAACGAATAATTCGTCGCGTGAAGGGTCGTATACGACACCTACGATGACTTCACCTTTGTGCGCCAGTGCGATCGATACGGAGAAGAAAGGAAAACCATGAACGAAGTTCGTTGTGCCATCAATCGGATCCACGATCCAAAGGTACTCTTCGTCACTCATTTCTTGCAGCGCTTTGGCCGATGCCTCCGGACCTGGTTCAACCCCTTCCTCTCCAAGGATGGAATGATTCGGGAAATGCGTCATAATCAGATTACGAATCAGCTTCTCAGAACCTTTATCGACCTCTGTCACCAAGTCTTGGGCAGAGTGCTTCGTCCCCACATGATTAATGTCCCCAAGTTTAGTCTTGATCCATTGTCCCGCTTTGGCTGCCGTATTAATGGCTACTGCTGTAAAGCTTTTACTCCCAACCACGAAGGTTTCCGTCTCACCATGTACCATATATATCAACTCTTTCTTTTCATTAATTTAGATAATACGTTAAGTATAGTAAATTATACGTTTCTAATACTAGTGCGTTTCATCCTAAATTATTCGTACATTTTCACATTGGCGCGAAATTCAAACGAAAAAAAACCGTAACGGCCAAGACCGCACGGATTTCCTTCTTAATATCTATGAAAATAAAGCCTTCTAAATTCCAACAATGTGGTACCCGCCGTCTACATAAATAACTTCGCCCGTGATGCCGCGGGACAAGTTGCTCATGAGGAACATAGCCGTGTCGCCAACTTCAGCTGTATCTGTTGTTTTACGAAGCGGAGCTTTCTCTTCAACTTGACGCAGGATGGAGTTGAAATCCTTGATCCCTTTAGCAGCCAACGTACGGATCGGACCTGCCGAGATGCCGTTTACACGGATACCGAATTGGCCAAGATCTGCCGCGAGGTAACGAACGCTAGCTTCAAGCGCAGCTTTGGCAACGCCCATCACGTTGTAGTTCTTCATAGCGCGCTCTGCGCCAAGGTATGTCATGGTCATGATGCTTCCGCCTTCTGTCATCAGCGGGTAAATGCGTTTGGATACTGCCACTAGAGAGTAAGCACTGATGTCATGCGCAAGCGCAAAACCATCGCGTGATGTATCAACGAACAGCCCGTCCAGCTCTTCTGTTTTAGCAAAAGCAATACTATGTACAAGACCGTGCACGACACCGAACTTCTCTTTGAGCGCGGAAGCCAAGGTATCAATCTCTGCATCTACGGTTACATTACAAGGCATTAACGTGGAGCCTGGAATTGTGTCAGCCAACTTGCGTACGCGTTCCTCCACGCGCTCGTTTTCGAACGTGAACACCAGATTAGCGCCTTGTGCGGCTAAAGATTGTGCAATGGCCCAAGCGATACTGCGATCATTGGCAACACCCATTACAAGTATATTTTTTCCGTTTAATAATTGACTCATGGTTCGTAGAAGCCCCTCTCACAATGGCATGGTTAGTCGTTCATTTAACCAAAGTACCCCATTTTGTCCAACAATTCAAGAAAAATATGGGATTATAGCTGAAGCGACGCTTCATCTAAGGCTGTGACACCTTCTTGTCCCTTGAGGTCCTCCATGAGCTTGAACAGGGCGCTATCCTTCATCTTTGCTTCAATCATGATATCAAGCTTCGGTGTGATGGGCGCTATCGCTTTGAGAAACGTAAATAAAGGCCCCACCTCCACATAATCGGCGTGACTTCTTGGCTCCGTTTCGCCTTTGGGACTGGAAACGTGAATTTTGGGAGGCAGCGAGGCTGATGCTTCATCTAGATGCAGGCGCGCGCGTGTGAGCCAGGTTTCTTGGATGCGCGGCCATAACTCCAAGATGTCCTCCCCGTTGTTATTGACCGCATGATGATGCACATCCAGCACCATAGGCGCACCGACTTCCTCGGCAATCTCGAGTGTTTCTAATGCATTGAAGGTTTTGTCGTCATTTTCGAGGGTGATTCGCTGTTGAATTGGCTTGCGCAGCGCGCTGAAATTCTGAACAAATCGCTTCGCTGCCTTCGTTTTATCCCCATAAGAGCCGCCAACATGGATGTTGCACATGGCCTCCATGCCAAGACCCATGGCGTTCAGCATGGCGGAATGTCGCTCTAAATCCTGAACAGACTTCTCTAATACGTCCTTCCGTGGCGTGCTAAGCACGGTGAAGTGATCGGGATGGAAGCTGACGCGCATGTTATTCTGCTTGGCATAGCTGCCAAGCTCCTCAAACTCCGCCGATAGGGATGGGATTGGATCCCAGTCACCTAGCATTTCATGGCCAATCAGCGGAATAAACCGAGAAGAAAACCGAAACACCATGATGTCATGAGCACGATTATGTTTGAGCAGGCGGAGCGTGTTATGTAAATTTTCAGCGCCAATTCGCTCGAGCTTGCGGATCGCTGCCTCGCGATCGAGCAGCTTACTGAAGTTCGTCGCCGTCATCGTCTTGGACGGGGAAGCATTCTTTACCACGGTGGACATGGCTACGTATCCTAGGTGAATGAGCATGTTCGTTAACCTCCAGGTTCGTTTCCCAATGGATTATATGGCTGCTTGGTGCATGTTACTGCAAACCCGAATTTTCTCACAATTAGATTACCCTAGCGAATTGATGCACATACAAACAGGCCCTTCGACGTTCAAGAACGTCATAAGGGTCTTTTGTACTATTTGGAGATCCGATTAATGTTCGTATTTAATCTCGATACGAGCAAGTATGCCAGCTGGATTGCCTTGGCTTCGGTTTGCATTGGATGGGGAATTAAAACCAGCAATCACAATATCATTTTCACCTTGGTTAAGGAAAGGCTCGATGTGGAACGTTCTTCCCGGATTGAAAAAGGCAAAGGTATCCTGCGGTCGGTCGATAACTACGGGCACTCCGTTAATTAGCACGATGGCATAGTTGTCAACGGACAAGAATAACGTAGCTTTCTTAATTTTTTTCCAGTCCACCTTGAATGTTTTGGCTACCACTGCTGCTGGCCCATACGGATCATTCGCCCCCCAAACGTAATATTCACCTGCTCGAGGTTGCACCCATGTCGGAAATGGCGCAATTTCAATCGCGTTTACCCAACTGCTGTCTGTACTAATGATTTTTGTGTGTTTTTTCATGTATGATCACTTCCTTTCGATTAGGATAAGTTATTCTATGAAGCTAGCAATCTATTCGAAAGGGACAATAGAAACCCTATAATCATACAAAATGAAAGATAGACTGTTACTAGGAAGAATAGCGGAAACATGTTTCGCCACCCGAGCAAAAAAAAAGAAACACCGCCCCCGAAAGGTCGGTGTTTCTCTATGCTTTTAACATCCTCTAGGCTTGCTCCCCGAAAAACATTTCGTACGCAAGCGAGGTCTGAATGCGAGCTTCTTCCTCGGTTAACCGCCGAATGAGCTCCATTTCCACCTGTGTAACCTCTTCACCTTGGAAATTGATTTCCGCGATGGAGGCCACGATGCGCACGATAGCGATCGCTTGATTCTCAGGTGTATACGCGATAACCTTCTGGCCCGTAGGGAAAACGCGGAAGCCGCTTTTCACCATTTTGCCGCGGCCATACTCCAGCAGCTCATAGAGCTCTTGCTCGGACTTAAACTTGCAAACTGAATTAAATTCCGTTTGAAAACCCATGGCTTATCTACTCCGCATCGAAAGAATATTGGATATTTTGCTTAGCTGCGTGTCGCTCAAGCGCCAAACGAATGAGATCATCCAGCAGCTCTTTATAAGGTTTACCTGTCTCTTGCCATAGCAATGGGTACATGCTGAATGGGGTGAAGCCAGGCATCGTATTGATTTCATTGATGTAGATTTTTTGATCTATTTTGCCTAGGAAGAAGTCCACACGTGACAACCCGCTGCCATCCACCGCCAAGAACGCGCGAAGCGCCAACACTCTAACCTCATCCGATACCTCTTGGGAGATCTCGGCAGGAATAATCATGGCTGATTTACCATCCAGATATTTGGCTTTGTAATCGTAGAATTCATTAGAAGATACGATCTCACCTACTACCGAAGCGATAGGCTCATCATTCCCCAGAACGGCAACTTCGATTTCACGGGCATCGATATTTTCTTCAATAATAACTTTGCGATCATATTGGAAAGCAAAAGCAACTGCCGCGATCAGCTCTTCTTGATTTCTAGCTTTGGAAATCCCAACGCTTGAACCTAAGTTAGCCGGCTTCACGAAGCATGGGTAGCCAATCGCTGTCTCCAGCTCCATGAGGTGGTAAGCGCGGTTCTTTTCCCACTCGGTACGGGTAAAATGACGGAAAATGCACTGCGGAAGTCCTTCCTGTGCAAAAACTTTCTTCATCATGACTTTATCCATGCCGACAGCAGAAGCCAGTACACCAGCACCTACATAGGGGATGTTCGCCATTTCCAAAAGTCCTTGAATCGTCCCATCTTCCCCGAACGTTCCGTGTAATAGCGGGAACACGACATCTAATCCGAGATCCTCCGCTCCAGCGGATGTAATAGAAGAAACAGCTACGTCACCCTTCGTTTGAATACCACCGAAAATCGGTGCCAATGCATTGGAAGCCGGAGCTCCAGCATCTCCCGTACTGAAGGTCAGCACTTCCTTGGACTCAGCAGGACCTAGAAGCGGCGCACCGCTTCTCCATTCCCCTTTTTTGGATATATAAAACGGTGTTATCTCATATTTCGTGAAGTCCACAGCTTTCATAACCGCCAATGCTGTTTGCAAAGACACATCATGCTCGCCGGATTTCCCTCCATAAATTAAACCAATTCGTATTTTGCGGCTCATTACGTACCTCCGTCTAGTATTTACAAATCTCTATGCCATCTTACATTTCATCAGCAACATGAATGAACATGTATTTTGTCCGTTCTGACCAAGCAGGTGAATCCTTGTATGCCCAGTACCGATTACGGCTATTAAAGGTATGCGCATTAACGAGCGGCATCCCATTGGCATCTTTACCTATAACGATCGTGTTGTGCTGGAAGCGACCATCGCCATCCCAATCATAGCTGATGGTGTCTCCTGGCTGCAGCTCCCAAGCGTTCTTGACGGCTGTACCTGTCAAACCATGCTTATGAGGATGTTCTAAATAATGATGCAAACTGTTGGCTACTGCCCAACTATAGCTCCAGAGCTCTTGATGCCCTTTTTTTCCAGCATACCACCAGCCTGATTCCCTTTTCCCAGTATAGTCCATTGGAGCCCCGCCTGCAAAGAGGCATTGCGAGACATAATTCGTGCAATCTACTTCGAAATACTCATAACTCGGATTCGGTGTTTGCCACCACTTTTCCGCATATTGGACGGCTTTGGGACGATTATAAATGATTTTACGGTGAGCGGATTCCAGACCACTCGTATTGCGTATACTAGGATTGATATAAGGAAGAGATGGCGAGCTTCGCTTGGTGTTTAGGAATGTTTCATTCTCTGACAAATGGAAGCTGCGTCCGCGGCTGGGCTGGGACTTTTCGCTTTGTAAAAGTTCCGCACTTTGAACCTTCCAACCAAGAGCATTTTGCTCAATAATCACACGTTCTGACTCTATACGCTCTTCCTGATGTTCTATCAAACCAATTTGATAGGTCAAAAACCGATGCAGCTGGATATCAGCAATAATACCATAAGGCAATTCCTTAATACCTTGCATACGGAGCTTCGTCTCTCCACGCAGCAGCTTAGCATCACGTTCTCGGTAACTGTTCAGGAGCCTTCGCACCTTGACATCCTGTTTCCGTACATAAGCGCTGTCCGAGACAAATGCTTCCAAGGGTGCAGATGAGCCCTCAAGCTCAGCCTGATTTTTCGCATGAACGTAATTGTAGAGCGCTGTTTTCCAGGACATCTTGGTATCCCTCCTTAGCTTTTATTAAGGTTTTTATCCGTTTCGTTAGGACAAGCCCGAATTGCTTTGAATTGATTCAATATATGACATTTTGACGGTAAAAATGATTGAAATTAATCTTTACTCACACGTGGCGAAGCGCTATACTTGAGGTAGAGGGAATTATGAAATCGAGTTTCACTAGATGAAATTCGATGGCATGGTTAGATATTATATTATTAGAGGAGGAACTACCTATGTCCAATAAGGACTCTTTTTCTGTGCGCAAGCAGTTAACTGTCGGCACGAAATCGTTCCAGTATTACAGCCTTCCTGACTTTGAAAGCCAAGGTCACGGCACGATCAACAATCTTCCAGTTTCCATCCGCGTTTTGCTTGAAGCTGCTATTCGTCAATTTGACGGTCGCGCTATTACAAGTGAGCACGTAAAACAAATCGCTGGCTGGGCTGAAGGCCGCGATGAGAACAAAGAAATCCCTTTCATCCCTGCTCGTATCGTTCTTCAAGATTTCACAGGCGTTCCAGTCGTCGTTGACCTTGCGGCAATGCGTGCGACTATGGCTCGTGAAGGCGGAGATCCTAAACGTATTAACCCGCTTGTTCCTGTTGACCTTGTAATTGACCACTCTGTCATGGTTGATGCTTTCGGTTCCCCGGATGCACTCGAAATGAACATTAACTTAGAATTCGAAAGAAACGAAGAGCG
Source organism: Paenibacillus sp. LjRoot153 (assembly GCF_964253085.1). Classification (NCBI taxonomy): domain Bacteria; kingdom Bacillati; phylum Bacillota; class Bacilli; order Caryophanales; family Paenibacillaceae; genus Paenibacillus; species Paenibacillus sp. LjRoot153. The sequence goes on along the minus strand of NZ_CAXUQH020000001.1, from coordinate 577,188 downwards.
TTACCGCTTCTTGCGTTGGGCACAAACCGCATTCGATAATTTCCGTGCAGTGCCACCTTCAACAGGTATCGTTCACCAAGTTAACTTGGAGTACTTGGCATCTGTTGCAGCTACGAAAACAATCGACGGCGAAACTGTCGTGTATCCAGATTCCCTCGTAGGTACTGACTCCCATACAACAATGATCAATGGTCTTGGTGTTGTAGGTTGGGGCGTTGGCGGTATCGAAGCGGAAGCTGGTATGCTTGGTCAACCTCTATACTTCGTCGCTCCAGACGTTGTTGGTTTCAAATTAACTGGTCAACTGGCAGAAGGCGCTACAGCGACTGACTTGGCGTTGACTGTTACTCAAATTTTGCGTAAAAAAGGCGTTGTTGGTAAATTCGTTGAGTTCTTCGGTCCTGGACTAAGCAACATTTCCTTGGCTGACCGCGCAACGGTTGCGAACATGGCTCCTGAGTACGGCGCAACAATCGGTTTCTTCCCTGTTGATAACGAAACATTGAACTACTTGCGTGCTACTGGCCGTGAAGAAGAGCAAATTGCCCTTGTAGAAGCTTACTACAAAGCACAAGGCATGTTCCGTACTGACAGCACACCAGATCCAGTGTTCACAGATGTTCTTGAGCTTGATCTTAGCACGGTCGTTCCAAGCTTAGCTGGTCCTAAACGTCCGCAAGATCGTGTAGAACTTACGAACATGAAAGAATCTTTCAACGCTATCATCCGTACACCGATCGAAAAAGGCGGTTACGGTTTGACAGAAGAGAAAGTGGCTGAAGTTGTTGATGTTGTTTATCCAGGTGGCGAAACTGTCAAAATGGGTACTGGCGCAGTTGTTATCGCGGCTATTACTTCCTGTACGAACACTTCCAACCCAAGCGTTATGATCGGTGCTGGTCTCGTAGCGAAAAAAGCGGTAGCTCTTGGTTTGAAAAAGCCAGCTTTCGTAAAAAGCTCTTTGACGCCAGGTTCCCTAGTTGTTACTGAGTACCTGATTAAAGCAGGCCTTCTTGAGTCCCTAGAAGCTCTTGGCTTCCACGTTGCGGGTTACGGCTGTGCGACTTGTATTGGTAACTCCGGTCCGCTTCCAGACGAAGTTAGCAAAGCGATTATCGACAACGATATGACAGTAGCTGCTGTTATCTCCGGTAACCGTAACTTTGAAGGCCGCGTACATGCACAAGTAAAAGCGAACTACCTTGGATCACCTCCATTAGTTGTTGCTTATGCTCTTGCAGGTACTGTAAATATCGATTTGGCAACTGATCCAATTGGTTATGGCGAGAACGATCAACCTGTCTACTTGAAAGACATCTGGCCTACAAACCAAGAGATTCAAGATGCTCTTAACATTGCTATGAGCCCTGACATGTTCCGCGACAAATACAGCAATGTATTCCGCGCGAACGAGCGTTTCAACCAAATTCAAATTCCTGAAGGCGATCTGTACGAGTTCGACACGAACTCCACATACATCCAAGAGCCTCCGTTCTTCACAGACCTTGGCACAGTTCTTGATGATATCGCAGATATTCGCAGCGCAAAAACACTAGCACTTATGGGCGATTCCGTTACAACGGATCACATCTCCCCTGCTGGTAACATCAAAGTAGACAGCCCAGGGGGCCAATACTTGATCAACCATGGTGTAAAAAGAGAAGATTTCAACTCCTACGGTTCCCGTCGTGGTAACCACGAAGTGATGATGCGCGGTACGTTCGCGAACATTCGTATTCGTAACCAAGTCGCTCCAGGAACTGAAGGCGGCGTAACAACTTACTTGCCAACTGGCGAAGTGGAGTCCATCTATGATGCTTCCATGAAGTATCAAGCTGAAGGCCAAAACCTTGTCGTTATCGCAGGTAAAGAGTACGGAACTGGATCTTCCCGTGACTGGGCAGCAAAAGGTACTTTCTTGCTAGGCGTTAAAGCTGTTATCGCTGAAAGCTTCGAGCGTATTCACCGTAGTAACCTTGTTGGTATGGGTGTTCTTCCACTTCAATTCGTTAACGGCGAAAGCTGGAAAACGCTAGGTATTACGGGTCGCGAGACTTTCGATATCACAGGCCTTAGCAATGACGTTCAACCAGGTTCATCCGTAAAAGTAACAGCTACACGTGAAGACGGCACTAGCTTCGAATTCACAGCACTTGTACGTTTGGATAGCTTGGTAGATGTAGACTACTACCGTAATGGTGGTATCCTTCAAACCGTTCTTCGTTCCATTCTTGCTGAGAAGAACTAAGTTATCGGTTTAAGCAACAGCAAACACACACATTCAAGATCATCATATAACCAAAAAAAGCTCGGGATTGCCATTGTGGCGGTCTCGGGCTTTTACCTATTTATGGGAAAATCCGCACTTAATTTGCTCGTTTTGATCAAAAATTGAGCCTACTCAACTCTTACTGCCCCAAGGGATTGACTTACATTTCCAAAAACTGCGGGTTGAGACGATGTATATCGGCACCTATACTTAGGAAAGCGAAAGGGGAGATGAAGATGATGTTGATTAAAAAACTAGTCGTAGTCGCACTCGTAGCTTCCTTTGGATTAGGAATGAATGCAGGATCGTGGAGCCCGACGGTATCCGCAGCAGCAGCTACGACTTTAAAGCAAGGCACACAAAATGGTGACGTGTGGGACGCACAATTCCGACTAAAAACTTTAGGCTTATATGAGCCTTCTATAGATGGAAAATATGGTCCGATTACAGCCGCGGCAGTTCGTAACTTCCAAACGAATTATGGACTTAGCGTGGATGGGATCGTTGGTGCGAAAACGTGGGAGTACTTGCGTAAATTCACGGTGAATCAAGCTGAGCTGGAAATGCTAGCTAAAGTTATTTACAGTGAAGCACGCGGTGAATCCTATGAGGGTCAAGTGGCTGTAGGAGCCGTCGTTATGAACCGGTTAAAATCCAGTCAGTTCGAGAATACCATTCAAGGTATCGTATTCGAGGTTGGTGCTTTTACGGCAGTCAGCGATGGCCAATATAATTTAACACCGGATAGTGAAGCCTATAAAGCTGCATTAGAGGCAGTTCGCGGCTGGGACCCAACGGGTGGCGCGCTTTACTATTTCAATCCGAAAACTGCGACAAGCTCTTGGATCTGGACACGTCAACAGACAGTACAGATTGGGAATCATATTTTTGCAAAATAAAATATGCGAATCGTGTGAAGAGCACGATGTAAAAGTAGAAAACACCTCTAGACGAAGCCGCTGCTGAAGCGAGCTCGTGTTGAGGTGTTTTTTTGTCACAGAAGAATGCTGCCTACGCTTGTTCCGCTAACTCTTTCATGTGCTCCATAACTTCGAGATGCACATTGCGAATAATGCTTTTCGTCCATATATCAAAATAGAGGGATGGTTTTACCTTCAGATCATACCAGCTTGTGCCTATTAATGTCGTAGTCCCGTCACCATTGTCTTCTAGGATGAATTGCCCTTTGGACAAACTCAAGTGCCCTAGTATTTCCGGATCATCAGGCAGTTTTGTAATGGCGAAGGTTAGCTTCCTGTTTTCTTCATACTCTACGATCTTTTCATCGAAAATGATACCGTTGCTGAAAATGCACTTTCGTTCTGCGCCGACGTAATGGCCTTCTGCCGTGGATTGTACGGGGCTTGGCAAGCCGATTTTAAATAACCAATAGTCAGGTTCTGACTCAATGGGTGAAAATGCAGTGACATTTTGCCATACGACTTCTGGCTTAGCATGAATTAAGATTCGATCGGTGACCTGGCTTTCGCCAGGCTGAGCTGTGATGATATTTACAAATATGAGAACGGTCATCGCCGCGAGAATACTGACGTTTAACGTTGTTTGGTTCCATTTGAACATGAGTTTGCCCGCCAGAACACCAAGTAAAATAAAGAAATAAATCAGTGGAGCTACGATGATAAGGCAAATATACCCCTCGCTCATCATGAAATAACTATAAATTAAACCTACAACTAGATTAAGAAATGCGTATCCAAAACACGGACCAACCGTGACGCGGTGTTTTCGCCAGAAAAAAGCATTAATGATACCCATGATAAATGGAAGCAAGACGAAATCGGACAAAATCAATATGCCTTCCATGCCTGTTGCTAACTTGATAATATAAGCTGTTACAAGCATAAAGAAGATTCCACATCCGTTTGCCACTGCGATACCTAACCAAATGTCTTTGGCTCTTCGACTCAAAGTTTTCACTCCCTTGTACTGTAACGTAGACGTTGCCGATAAGATGCTATGACTAATCTAACGTGAATTGGAGTGATTGTAAATAATAACCAAAAAATATGAAAAAAAAGCCAACGCACTTACTCATGCGTCAGCTTGCTCTTCATACCAAGGATTCAAATGGACGAGTACCTCATCCACATCACTATGGGCATCTTTAATTTTCCGCTTAATGCTGCGACTGATATCATGACCTTCTTGGATCGTCAGCTTACCCGACACGCCAAGTCTCGCATCTACTAATATGTAATGACCATGCTCCCTGGCACGGAGTCGATCAATCCGCTTAACCTCTGGTACATCTCGGATCAACGTGGCATATTGCTCGATATACGATTGGCTGACGCTGCGCTCCATCAGAATGTCGAAGGATTCGCTGCCCATTTCGTATGCCAGCTTTAATACAAGGAATGACACGATAATCCCTGCTACCGGATCTCCGTATGCTAAGTAGCTAATGTTGTAGTGATCTCCGATCAATGCCAAGCCAATCCCCACAGAAGCCGCGATAGAGGCGTAGACGTCTGCTAAATGGTCGTAGGCTGTAGCAATCAGCCCTTTGCTATTGAGCTTACGACCGATCCGCATGGTGTAAATGTAGAGGACTTGTTTCCAAATGAGAGAAACGACAGCTGCACAAAGGGCAATGATATGCGCCTCGCCCGCTGGCTCGAAAAGGGCATGTATGGAGTGATAGCCCATATAAATCGCGGCTCCGCCCAATATAATCGCAACGATAAATGCGCCGAGCACCTCTGCTTTTCCATGCCCATAAGGATGATCTGCATCTGCTGGTTTAGAGGATACGCGCATGGAGCTGTAAGCCGTTGCCGTCGCAATAACATCTCCAGCGTTATGAATACCGTCGGCGATCAGTACTTGGCTTTGGAACATGAGGCCGACGATGATTTTGATGGCGGTCAGCACGATATTACTGGCCAAACTAATCCAGATCGCCAGCATCGAGGCTGTCTTCTTCATGGTTTGCCCACTCCCCTTCCCACGTTTAGTATGGCTTATCGGCGGCAAAGCATCCGTCTATGTTGGGGGATTCGTGAGAATGAATAAGCAGTAATAGGCAAGTTTAGCTTGCTTATTACTGCTTATGTCGGAGTAGATCAAGGGAAACCGTAGGTGCTTATGAGCGGCAAGATGGCCGATTTCGGGTGTATGCCCTGGCGTTAAGCACTCATACCTTGCTTATTACTGCTTTTGTCGGGGGAAATCAAGGGATAAGACCGCCGTAGATGCTTATGAGCGACAAGATGGCCAAATAGGCATATGTGCGAGTCATAAGCATTGTCCTGTGCATGGGACATGCCGCTAGCGCAGCATTGTGCCCATCCGTCGCGCCGCCTCCATAATCGTCGGCGCCTGCTCTTGCATCAGCTCCAGCGTGAGCCTATTCGCTGGACCCGAGACCGCGAGGGCGGCCACTAGACGGCCGCCTCGGTCGAGAATCGGCGCGGCCACAGCCGCCGCGCCGGGCTCGCGCTCTTCGACGCTCGTGGCGAAGCCTGAGCGCCTTGTGTCGCTGAGCTGCTGCAGGTATGCCTGCGTGTCTAACCCTGTCGGCCAATCGGCCGAGGTTAGCAGCTGCTCCAGCAGCCCTGGCTCAGCGAAGGCGACGAGCACCTTGCTCGAGGCGCCGACGTAAAGCGGCATTCGCGCCCCGACAGGGGCAACACGGCGAATAGCATGGTTGCTCTGCACGGCTTGGATGCGCACGCGCACCAGGCCGTCCTGCACGTACAGCGAGATCGTCTCGCCGAGTTGATCGCGCAGCCGTTCCATCTCCGGCAGCAGAATGATGCCGGGGTCTCCCTCTTTGGACAAGTTAGCCGAAAGCTCCCAGAGCCGGTAGCCCAGTCTGTACTTATCTGTCGCTTCATCACGCATGATGAAGCCCTTGCCTTCTAGGGATGCTAGAAGGCGGTGTACGGTGCTTTTATGAAGCTGCACACGTGTAGCAATTTCGGTTAACGTCAACTCGGACGCCCCCGTGAAACAAAGCATAATATCTAAAGCGCGCTCAACAGCACGCACGGTCAGCTTGCCATCTTCCATTGAAGAGTCACCACCCTCATGAACCAAACTGTTTCACTATATGAAACCTTGTTATGTTCAGTATAACGAAACTACAAGGAACCGTAAAGGTCAAACACCTCTTTTTCCCATTATTACAGAACCGTTACAATAGGCTTACAAATGCCGCATTTACATTGACTTGAAAGCGTATTCAGAATACTATGAAAGTACAGTAATACTTATCAGAATATTTAAACAATTAACTCTCCCTTCCCATTCTACACCTCTAACTAGCAGCATTTCACATACACATCTTCACGGAGGGAGGCTTCATCGATGTCTACAACTACTCTAAATCCTGTAGCAGGATCGCTTCAACCTACACTTGATCAGGTCATTACGCAACCTTTTTTACGCAGAAGAAGGCTTATCGCCACAACTCTATTGGCCTTATTAATTGCATGTACTTCTATCCTTCTCATCTTCCACGCTTACATTGCTTGGACTTTGGCTAGGCCACATATTGAGCCTCTACATTCGAATCCGATGAAGGCTGTCCGACTTCCTTATACAAGCGTTTCCTTCCCGAGTCAAAACGGTAAATCCAATCTAGATGGCTGGTTCATCCCAGCTGTTGGCTCGAGTAAAACTGTCATTTTCTCACATGGCTATGGCGGTAATCGCGAAGAAGAATGGGTTCCGTTGTACACCTTGGCCCGCGAACTTCATAAAAAGCAGTACAACGTTCTCATGTTTGACTATGGCTACGTGAATCCAGGCAGTAGTCGCCTCATGACTGGCGGTGTTCAGGAATCCCAAGAGCTGCTTGGGGCTATAGATTACATCAAACAGTCCACTGGCGGTTCGATCTTTATTTGGGGCTTTTCCATGGGGGCAGGTACTGCCTTACAAACTGCTCTGCAGCAAAACGGAGATATTTCAGGGATGATCCTGGACAGTACATTTCTACTGAACTCGGACACCCTTTATCAAAATATGAATCAAGTCGTGCGCCTGCCTAAATACCCTTCTCTACCGCTTGTTCGTCTATTCTTTCCTTTACTTAATGGCGTGAGTTTGCATGACGTACCCTTCACTCAAGTAACCACAACGTCATATGAGATGCCGATCTTCATGATTCATGGCACAAATGACAACAAGGCTCCTCATGTTTTAGTCGAGGCCATGTTCAAGCAGCAACACAACACCGCCTCAAAGCTATGGATTCTCCCTAACGCACAGCATGAACTTCTGTACCGCGCTGAGCCTAAAACGTATGTGAGCCGCACGATAGACTTCCTTGGCAGCATTGAACCATCGGTCACATCCGAGCATGTTAACGCTGGTATTCCCTCCTCCCTATAAAATCGACCTCTGATGAGGTCGGTATTTTTTTGCCGTTTACCAGCTTACGTGCCTATACGAAAAAGAGTTAAGCATCGCTTAACCCCTCATAAAAATCGGCCAACCTCTTAACCGAATGCTCCCACGCCGGGAACTTAACTGGAAAACCTACAGCTAATTCTGGCTTATTTCATTGATTATTGAATTTAAATGGAAAAAGTACATCTAAATGTTGCGGTTTCCGCCAATTCCCCTTAAAACCACTTAATTAACTACAGGAAATCCATCTAATCATTTTAAACTTGAAAAACTAGCTAAATTAGCTGTAGAAAATCCATCTATTCGCACGCGAGGCGGCGGCGGGGAGGTCACGGTGGGGTGGCTTGTAAGGTGCTTGTAGGTGCTTCTATCTTCTTGTAGGTGCTTCTATCTTCTTGTAGGTGCTGTAGCGTCTTGTATCTACGTTGTAGTTGGATTAGCTTCTTGTATCTGCTTCAAGTTGTTTCTATTTGCTTGTATCCACGTGTAGTTACCAAGTACTGTTGTGGGGGCATACCCCCACTCAATCCATCTCATAAATCGAGCCCGATTTACTCGCAAACAGCTCAGCGTAGACCTTCTCCGCGTACGCGTCGGTCATGCCCGAGATGTAGTCCGCCACGAAGCGCGGCCAGCTCCAATTACTATTGATGCTGCGCCGCTCGTAGCTATCGATCCAGTCGGGCGGGATGATCCACTGCCCTTTGTCCTTTTCGATGAAGCTGTCCCAGAGACGCTCGACGATGATCTCGCTGCGCTTTTGCAGGCGCAGGACGCGGAAATCCTTGATCAGCGTGACCCACGCCAGCTTCTTGAGGATCTCCATCGTCCGAAGCAAATCCATATCCTCAACGCCGTCTTTGACGAGGGCGACCTTCTTCCAGCCGCGTTCCGTGTCATCGATAATATCGAGACGGCTCGCGAATGAGCTGACCCAGCGCGCTTTCATCTCTCTGCGCGTCCGTGATTCCTCACGGTTGCACTCAGCAAAAATAAGCTGCCATTGCTCCAAATAATCATGCAGAACCCGGCGCACCATCTGCTCAATATCAACTTGCTCCCAGCCAAATTTATGCTGATTGGGATCGTTCAATATCTCCATCACGAGATGTCGAATCAATCGTTGATCCTCAAAAAAGGTGGCGTTCATTTGAATTTTTCCTGCCCGAATGCCATCCTCAATATCGTGCGTCGAATACGCAATATCATCGCATAGGTCCATCAATTGCGCTTCCAATGTGGAGCAGCCCACAGGCATTTTCCAAATGTCGCGCAGCTCACGAATGACGTCCCACTCTGCCCCGTATACGCCCTTCAATCGCCCCTCTTCCTCGATGAGGAAGGGATATTTATTGATACCGAGGAGCACAGCTGCCGTCAGATCTAGACCACTCTCGCTGCCCGCTCGTTTTTCCAGGAACATAAGGATTCGGAAGTTTTGTGCATTGCCCTCATATTTTAAGCCGTGATCCTTCATGAGGATATGATTGAGCACCTCTTCGCCCTTATGTCCAAAAGGCGGGTGACCGAAGTCATGCGCAATGGATGCACACTCGACGACGGTCGGATCGATGATCAGGCCTGGATGCTCTCTTTTGCTCAAAAAGGGATTCGTCCGCTCTAAACGCTTCGCTACTTCACGCGCAATCTGTGCAACTTCCAAGGAATGCGTCAGACGAGTCCGATAGTAATCTCCCGAGCCGGCTCCGAACACCTGAGACTTCCCTTGCAGACGCCGAAAAGTCGGCGATTGAATCAATCTTGCATAATCCCGCTCAAATTCATCTCGTTCTTCACTCCATTTTGAGGAAGCCGCCTCACCAGGCCGATATTTCCGTATGTTATTCATATGCTTGCCTCCTCTAGCCCTCTAGCGCTGTAGGGCGCCGATCTCACCTGTATCCTGCTGCTGGGGCGATTCCTCACACTGCTATCAGTTTATGCGAGAGCATGTACGATAGTCACAATTCGACCCATTGATGAAGAAGGATTATATTTTTAAAAGAATACTATATTCTCCATGCCCCAACAAGCCTAACATGATGCACAAGTGAAAAAAGGGAATGATGCACAAGACCATTGTCTTCATGCACATTCCCTGGTGCTCTAATTATTTTAATAAGGATAGAAATTCCGAACGCAGTGTTGAATCCTTCCGGAAGGAGCCGCGCACAGCGGATGTTACGGTTTGACTGCCGTATTTCTTCACACCTCTTGCGCACATGCACATATGCTCGCCTTCAACGACAACCATAACGCCATGCGGCTTAAGCACATCGAAAAGGATGTCAGCAATTTCAGAGGTAATCCGTTCTTGTACCTGCAGCTTGCGTGTAACGACATCAACCAAACGAGCAAATTTGCTGAGACCAGCCACTTTACCGCTTGGTAAGTAACCAACATGGACTTTGCCAAAGAAAGGCGCCATATGGTGCTCACACTGGCTGTAGTAAATGATATCCTTGATAATAACCAGCTCTTCATGCTGTTCATCAAAGGTTACACCAAGTACTTCGCGAGGATCCGCAGCATACCCTGCAAAAATTTCTTCATACATACGCGTTACACGAGCTGGCGTATCTAGAAGGCCTTCCCGATCTACATCTTCACCAATCAGTCGCAAAATTTCACGAACATGACTTTCAATCTGCTCGCGATTTTCAGCGACTAATGCATTTTTATAATCGATGGATGCCATCTTCTCTACCACTCCACCCTATTTCTTATTTCCGCTTTTGGTTAAAATTTTGGTTTTTCATCATTTGCTGCGCTTTATTCAATTGTTGTTTATTCATGTTGTAGCCCATTTGCTTGGCCATTTTGGCCAGCATTTCAGGATTGTTTTGCATGGATTCCAGCTGTCTCTTCAAATAGAATACACCAATAAAGAAACCGCCAACCAAACCAACAATCAATGTGAGAATGGGAATTAAATAACTCCACATAACCAGTGCCCCCTGCTTGTACAAATTTAGAATAGAATGCTTGTTCTATCATATCATTACTGTTCCACGGTTTACAAATTAAAGAACTTGCTCAATGAATACAGTCGTTTCTTTGGCCAGATCGATCTCTTTGATCTCCAGCAATTTATCTGTGGCATCCTGCTTCACAATCCGAATAATCGGACGGGTCGGAAGTCCTCTGTGCTGACCCACGACAACGCCAGTCTCCCGATTGGTCAACCGAACCGAAGTACCTGTCGGATAGATCGAGACAATTTTCAAAAATTGAATCAGCACATCCCGGTCCAGCTTCGTCTCCGCCAGTGCCAGCATATATTCGCATGCTTCATGCGGCAGCTTGCGGCGCCCTGCAGACATATCAAAGAGCAGGTTGTCGTACATGTTGGCGACGGCGGTTATTTTGGCATAGATATGAATGTCCTCGCTCATGAGCCCCCGAGGCACACCTTCCCCATTCAATGCCTCATGATGCTGGAAAGCGACATGCGCAATGAGCAGACTGAACTCACGCTTATTCTTCAAAAGCTCAAACCCACGCCACGTATGATGCCGCCTCGGATCGTCCGACGCATCGTCCGTTAGCAGCTCCACTTTCCCTATATCATGCAGCAAGGCCCCCATGGCCAATTCTTTCAATTGGGTCGCATTCATCCCCATATTCATCCCGATGAGCACAGACATCATACACACGTTCATCGCATGGATGTACATTTGATTATCCTGCGTCCGGATATCATTCAGCTGTACGAGGACATCGCGATTTTTCATAATCTCATCTAATAGCGTATTGATGGACATGCTGACGTTGCGCGAGTTGAACTCTTTCCCCGACTGAATAGATGCGAACGTCTGCCCCATCTGTGTCATGACAAGCCGCTTCGTTTCTTCCGACAGGATTTCTGGGATCTCCACATCTTCTAGGTTCGGGTCTTTGATATAAATCATCGTCACGCCAATTCGATTCAGCGTATTAATCATAAATACGGTTAGCTGCACATTCTCCGAAAGCAAAATAGCCCCATTGCTGGCATATATCGTACGTCCCAGGTATTGACCAGACTCCACCGAATCCAAATGCACATATTTCATAGGATTCACTCCACATGTTGTAGTTGTTGAACTTCTAGGAGAGCAATGTTCGTTGTTCCAAATCTAATAAGTGCATTTTGGTCGGAAGCCCCCCGCCATACCCCACAAGATCGCCGTTTGCTCCAATGATCCGATGACAAGGGATGATGACAGGAATGGGATTTTGATTGTTCGCTCCCCCTACGGCTCTAACCGCTTTAGGCGAGCCAATCGCTTCCGCTATATGTTTATAGGAAGCTGTCTCCCCATAAGGGATCGTTTGCAAGGCCAGCCATACACGCTTCTGGAAATCCGTCCCCTGCAAATCCAGTTCCCCTTCAAAGCTCTCCCGTTCTCTCTTAAAATACTGCGTTAACTGCTGAGTGGTTGCCTCCAATTGCTCGGCATTCTCGTTAAACTCATATTGTCCATACCATCGACCTGCCCATTGCTCACGTTGTTCTCGATTCTTCTCATAGGTACCGAACTCGACCTTGCAGAGGCCTTGTGGCGATGCCACTAGCACGAGGGGACCGATGGGAGAGTCGATCTCGGTATAGGTGAGCAAGACTGTCTCCTGCGGCTGTTTCATCTTATTCCTCCTCTTGTACGGCCACTGCTTGACTGTTCTGTACAGCTATGGCTTTCTCGATGTCCTTCTTCACCTGCGGCTCTTGCTCAGCCGCAGCGGCTTTACTTAAAGCGGCGAAAGCTTCCTCGCCGCCGATACGCCCTAGCGCCCACGCTGCGGTAGCCCGGATCTCCGGGCGAGGGTCACTCAGCAGCAGGTCCCCCAGGACCGGCACCGCTGTGCGGTCCTTGAAATTGCCCAACGCGATGATTGCGTTGCGCTGGATCGGTTTTTTGCCGCGCCAAGATGCCGCGATGCGCCCGTACTGCTCTTTAAAATCCTTGTTCGACATTGTGAGCAAGGGAATTAGGAGCGGCTTGACCTTCTCGGGGTCAGGCGTAAGCTCGGGATGATGCGTCCAGTTCATTCCCTTGTTCTTCGGACAGACGACCTGGCAGGTATCACAGCCGTAGAGTCGGTTGCCGATTTTACGTTTGTATTCGTCATCCACATACCCCTTGGTCTGTGTGATGAACGAGATGCAGCGGCTCGAATTGAGCTGTCCTGGGCCGACTAGCGCCCCTGTTGGACAGGCATCGATGCAAATTGTGCAGTCCCCGCATTGGTCCATAATCGATATATCGGATGCGAATGGGATGTTCGTGATCATTTCGCCCAAATACACCCACGATCCCCATTCGGGGGTGATGACGGCGCAGTTTTTGCCGCTCCAGCCGATGCCGGCACGCTCGGCGACGGCCCGGTCGACCAGGGCACCGGTGTCGACCATGCTCTGCAGCCTCGCCTCCGGCACGCGCTGGGCGATGAAGGCCTCCAGCTTCGCGAGCCGGTCGCGAAGCACGTCGTGGTAGTCGCTCCCCCACGAGGAGCGCGAGATCATGCCCCGATAAGCCCCAGGCTCAGATCGTGGCGGGTTCGGGAGCTTCGACGGGTACGCGACGGCGATCGAGATGATCGACCGCGGCGCGTCGAAGCTTAGCTCTGGGTGTACCCGCTTCTCGATATCCGGCTCCTCGAAGCCGGATTCGAAGCCCTTCTCCCTGTGGCGGAGAAGGATATCCTTCAGTTCGTGGAACGGCTCCGCAGAGGTGAAGCCGATCTTATCAATACCAAGAGATGGTGCGGCTTCCACGATCTCTTGTTGTAGCTTGCGCCAGTCTGTTGTCTCTGCAAGGGAAACCGCCAATCTGCTCACCTCTCTCAAGTCCAGTTTTGATCACGAAGTAGTCCAAGAAGCATACTCGACATCGAATATTGAATTCAGCCGGAACTTCCGGTACACGCATTTACAGCTTCCCCGCCATATCGAGCGGCCATAACACGAACTCAGCCCGTCCTTGGACGAGACTGATCGGTATGACCCCGAACATTCGGCTGTCTGCACTTGCTGCCAGATGGCGATTATCGCCCATTACGAAGATCTGGCCGGGTCCGACTTCTGTCGGTCCGAAGTCGCCATCCTCAATAGGCGTATCTGCATAGGGCTCGGTGACTTTATCGCCGTTCACATAAAGAGCCCCTTCGCGGCCCTGCACCTCATCACCTGCGATTGCAATGACCCTTTTGACCAACAAAGGGTGCTGCGGTAACGCTAACTTCTCAGGCTCCTGGAGAATAACGATTTCACCTCGGCTTGGTGCTTTCAAATAGGTGATGGCTTTATTCACGAAGAGCCACTCACCCTCCCGAAGCGTCGGATCCATCGAGTGACCGCGCACCGTAGATAAATTGAAGCCGAATTGATGAACAATGATAACAACAAGAAGAGCTACTAGAATGGATTTCGTCCAATCCCACAGCTCGTGCGTGAAACTTTTCGATTCTTGAACAATTCCTTGCGCAGTAACTTTCCTATTCGAATCTTCACGCCCTACAAAGAAGCTCATTCATCCGCCTCCGCTCTTATACTTTTCCCATTGCTCATAATAGTAGTTCACCATGTCATCCTGGAAAGGAGGCTTATCCTCATTCACTAGCGCCAGCAGCGCTGCGAGCCCTTCCTTCACCTTCGTTTCGACAAGGGACGAGTAATGATAGCCGATCTTATGACGCTCGTATTCATCTTGATCCACAATATGTACCGTTCGATCCGGCAACCGTATAACATCCAAGTCATAATCGATATACGTTAAGACTTGCTGATTCACATATAACGGAGAGGCGACATTACAGTAATAGCGCACCCCCGTCTCCTCCATGAGCGCTACGATATTGAACCACATTTTCGGAATAAAAAAAGAAACCCCTGGAATGCGGCTAACCCACTCCTTGCCATCCGCTTCTTGAATCTTAGTCTGACTATTAATGAACACAAGCATGCCCTGTTTCTGATGCTCTTCATGAAGCATACTTGAAGGAACCCGCCAGTTGGTCAACCACATGCGATGGAGATGCCCGTCGTGTTTGAAGCTTTTTATCACATACGGCGTGAAATTATCCATGTTCAAGCTCCTCTGTAAATTGCTGCCGAAACGTCACCTTATTATACTAGAAAAGCATATCTGACCCCCAATTGCAATGGCGGCACAGATATGCTCCCTATAAGTCAAACTTATGATTTCCCTACCTGTAACCCGTGAAAGACTACACGCTTACTTTTTTCACAATACTTAGCCGATGAGCAGCTCTGGAAAAGTCATTTGAACTGTAACCAGCAGACTCATACACAGGCAGCACCATTTCATTGTGCACATCTACCGTTACCATAATTTTCTTAACATTCCGCCCGAGAAACCGCTGCTTCATTGCCTCGATCAAAGCTTTGCCAATACCCTTACGTTGATATGCTGTTGCGACTGCGATCCTATAGTAGTAGCCATTGTTATTATCAATCGTGCCGATAATCATGCCTACGACTTGCTCTTCTTCTTGAGCGATTAAAACGAGCTCCGTGTCCCACGATAGCTGACGAGCGAAGGCTTCAATCGTCTCCTCATAGCAGGTTTCCGACAGAACGTCTTCTAGAAGTTCTTTAACCGAAGAGGTATCACCAAGCTGAAATGAACGAACATGCATACGGTTCTCTCCCAATTCCATATTAATTTGTTGAGATTAATTTTCTGGTAAAGAAGTAAATACGACAAAAAAACACGAAATCCTGCTGAAAATGTGATGAAATTCACAAAAAACTTTGTTTTTTTCGAAATATCTCTTGAAAGCGCTTAAATGCAAGCGTTTTCAATTTTATTCACTCGATTTTTGCAGATTATTCTAGTTCTTTCTACCTCCTTGCGATTCGTTATGATCTAGCCTCTAAGACGCATAAAATGACACATGCCAAGGAACAATGAAAGACAGAACTGTGAAATTGAGAATTTATGGGATGGTTGAACATGGAACTGCTCCGCCGCATATTAAAAGCCGCAAATCGGATGCTCGAGAAAAATGCTAACTCTCAACAGGAAATAGCCACATCCGAAATTGTCGAAATAAACGCTGCCCTATCGCAGAATATCGCTCAACTCGCTACGATTTTCAGTGATACGCCAGATTTAATCGTTCGCACGTTTACATATAAACAATCCGGGGTTCCAGCAGCTCTTGCCTATCTCGATGGGCTAGTGGATAAAAACTCCATCAATAATAACGTTCTCCACGAACTCATATTTCACACGACTACGGATGACAGGGATGAATTGTCTGTCGCTTTAGGAGAAATCAAAAGCCTCCTTGACTGGGAATCCGTAGAAAATGCAATTTTGCGCGGATACAGCATTCTTTTCATCGATGGGCAAGCTCATGCCTTTTCTTTAGAAACACAAGGCTGGCCGCAACGAGGCATTTCGGATTCTCAGGTCGAAGCATCGCTTAAAGGCGCACATCAAGGCTTTATTGAAACAGGTAGTCAAAATATTGCCTTAATTCGTCGATACATCTCCAGCCGAGAGCTCAAGATTAAAGAATTCTATGTCGGAAACAGGACCAAAAGCAAAGTATCCATCTTATATTTAGAAGATGTAGCTCTTCCGGAAATACGTCAGGAATTAGAGCGCCGCATCTCCAGCTTGCAGATCGACTGCATCTTAAATACAGGCGAGCTTGCGGAGTTAATCGAAGATAACCCCTTCTCCCTGTTCCCACAGATGATTACAACCGAACGTCCGGACACAGCTGCATCTCAGCTGCTGCAAGGAAGATTCTGCGTAGTTGTGGATCGATCTTCCTCCGTGTTGATAGCACCTGTAGGATTAGCCGCCTTCTTTCAAGGTATTGATGATTACAGCACGCGCTGGCCCGTTGCTACGTTCTTTCGACTGCTTCGTTTCTTCGCCTGTATCATCGCTGCATTTCTTCCCGCTTTCTATATTGCCTGTGTGTCATTTAACCATGAACTGATTCCTTTGGATTTGATTTTATCGATAGGCGAGTTTCGATCAGCGGTCCCCTTTCCTCCTTTTATAGAGGCGCTTATCATGGAGATTATGCTCGAAATGCTGAGAGAGGCTGGCGTTCGTCTTCCTGCGCCCGTGGGCCAAACTGTGGGGATTGTAGGAGGAATTGTCATCGGACAAGCAGCGGTACAAGCGGGCATTGTGAGCAACCTCATGGTCGTTGTCGTCGCCTCTACAGCGGTTGCCTCGTTCATCCTTCCGAATTATGACATGGCGGCTTCCGTTCGTTTAATTCGCTTTCCGATGATGACGATCGCGTCCATGTATGGAATCATTGGGATGATGGCAGGCGCCATGGTCATCCTAGCTCATATCATTAGTTTAAAATCACTCGGAGAGCCATATAGTTCTCCTATTGCACCGCTGCGAATGGCGGACTGGAAAGATGTTTTCATCCGCCTACCGCTCAAAAAAATGGTCCACCGCCCCAAAAGTGTACGGTCTCTTCAAAAGCGTCGATATGGCAAGATGAAACAGGAAGGGGGGGATTCTTCATGAATCCAGGCAAAGGCAATCAGATTACGCTGTTTCAATATATTTTGATCATTCACAGTGTTCAACTCGGTATTGGCCTCATTCCTTTGCCGGGCGATCTTGCGAAAGGCTGCGGGACAGACGGATGGATTGTTTTAATCATCGGATGGCTCGCTTCTATGGCCATCAGCCTGATTATCATTCAGATCATGAGAAGGCACCCCAATGGTACGATCATTGATTTACTGAGTCACTACTTTGGAAAATGGGTTGGAAAATTGGGAATGGTTATGTTTGTCGGCTATTTCCTCCTCTTCATTTATTTAATTTATAGTCGTATGGCCCTGCTGGTTCAGAATTGGGTCATGCAGCAAACGAATATTGCCATTCTCATGCTGCTTTTCCTTATTCCGGCTTATATGATCACCAAGGGTGGATTTCGAATTATTGGCCGCTATTCTGAAATTCTCCTTTTCCTTTCTAGCGGCTTACTATTAACTTCCCTCTATCTATTCAAACATGCGCACTGGATTCATCTGCTTCCCATCATGAAACATGGCTGGACGCCTATCTTACAAACTGTAAGAACCAACATTCTGGCTTTTATCGGGTTTGAGATTGCCTTCTTTCTATACCCGTACTTAGAAAAAAAAAGCTCTGCCTCTCTCGGCATTATTATTGCGAATTCGATTACCTTCTTCGTTTACATGCTGTTTACCTTACTTGCTTTTGTCAATTTCAGTCCAGACGAAATAACACAATACCATAATACAGTCATCTCTTTATTTAAAATCATTGAGTTTCGTTTTCTGGAACGTTTTGATATTCTAATCCTCTCCACCTACTTGCTCATTGTCGTAAGAACTTTCATACCACTGCTGTATGCTGCTGTTATTTGTACACAGCAGCTTGGGTTCAAAGGGCAGCCCCGACTACATATCCTCCTTATTCTTGCCGCTATGGTTGGCGTCACATGGATTTTGAAGCCTGGTTGGAATGAAAGTGAGCGATTAAAAGATTTTGTTCAAAATATCGGAATCGGGATCGTTTTTATTATGCCGCCACTCTTATGGGGCATTCTAGCAGGCATGCGTCGAATCTTAAAGAGGGCCTCGCCATGAAGCCGATGCGAACGAGCCTTATTTTATTTCCGCTTTTCGCTCTTTTCATTTTGATATCTAGTTGTAAAGATCAGATGCCCTTAGAAAATGTGACGCTTGTTCTCATGGTCGGGATGGATTTAGATAAAGATAATAACCTCGTCATTTATGCATCAAGTCCCGTCTTTAACAAAGAAGCCAAGGAGAAAAATGAAGTCATAAAAGTAACATCGATTAACGTGAGGGATAGCCGAAACAAATTAGACTCGCGTGCTTCGGCGCTTATTAGCGCAGGTAAAATTCAAAATGTGCTCATAAGCAAACGCATCTTGGCCCATGACGACTGGTTTAAACTGCTGGATGTCTTCTTCCGTGACCCCAAAACATCTGAAACGGCCAGAGTCATCGCGGTTGAGGGCTCCGTCGAGGAGATTATGAACTTTGCGCCAGCAGATAAACGGAGAATGTCCTTGCATATTGCCAAGCTATTGGATACCGCTCATATGCGCAACCTGGTACAAGTCACAACACTATTTGAGCTTCATCGGCAAATGTATGAGAAAGGAATTACGCCCTACTTAACTAACCTCCGCAAAGATACGGAAGTTGTGGCAGCGGGCACAATGCTTTTGAGTAAAAAAGGAAAGTATGCATACACCATCAACAATAATGAAAACCAACTTCTTCAAATGCTTCAAAAGGAGAAAAGTGGTGCTCTATCCTTTACCATCAAGCTTCCAGAAGAGCAAGGCGACTCCATCTTTGAAACAGGCACGCTCAGCTTCTATGCGTTACGTGTCAAAAGGGACATTAAAGTCACCTTCGAGCAGAATAAGTTCGTTTTTGATATCCAACTCTCCATTCCTATTCAATTGACTGAAAAACCTTTCACCTACGATGTGAGGCATGAAGCGACTAGGCTTGAAGCCGAAATCAATAAGCAGTTAGATGAGCAAATGAAAGCTTTGGTTACGAACATGCAGAAGCATGAAGTTGACCCTATCGGCCTTGGCCTTTATGCGCGCGGCTATCAGTTCAAAGCTTGGGAACACGTGCAGGATGAATGGGGGCACGCTTTCTCAGAAGCCGAGGTGAATGTTCATGTGGAGACGAAAATAAAGAATATGGGCGAAACCATTTAAGCATGAATGAGATGCATGAAATAAAACCATCTTATAGGAGGATATTCCGATAACGAAAGAGGTGAAACCTATGCCAGATAAAATTATTAAACTAGATAACGAAGGCGAGTATCCCCGTAATATTCCTGATTTTCAGCTGCTGAGCACCAAAAAGCCTGAAGAATGGACCGAAATTGAGCTCCTTCAGCTCCACCGGACTATGAGCGACTTATCTCCCTATCTTCATGAGCAAGATACAGCCATGCATAATCAAATCACGCGAGAAATGGAACGTCGTGGCATTTAAGAGTCTGCCGACTTAGTAAACACAAATGTTGCTTTATTAGCTTCGTTCCTTCATAATGAGATTGAAACTACATAATTTTTAGGAGGTATTTATTCAATGGCACATCAACTACCCGCTCTTCCGTACGCTAACGAGGCTCTTGAGCCGCACATCGATGCAAAGACAATGGAAATCCATCACGATCGTCACCATAACGCTTATGTAACAAACTTGAATGCAGCTTTGGACAAACACCCAGCTCTGCATGACAAATCCCTTAACGACCTGATCGCTGACCTTAACAGCCTTCCTGAAGATATCCGCACAGCAGTTCGTAACAATGGTGGCGGACACGCTAACCACTCCCTATTCTGGGAAACAATCGGACCAGAAGCTGGCGGCGCACCAACAGGCGCACTAGCAGCTGCAATTGACAGCGAGCTTGGTGGATTTGATAAATTCAAAGCTGATTTCGCTGCTGCTGCAACTACACGTTTTGGCTCTGGCTGGGCTTTCCTAGCTGTTGACAAAGCTGGTAAATTGAAAGTATACAGCTTGCCGAACCAAGACAGCCCGATCATGGAAGGCGAAACGCCTGTTCTTGGTCTTGATGTTTGGGAGCATGCTTACTACCTGAACTACCAAAACAAACGCCCTGACTACATCGCAGCTTTCTGGAACGTTGTTAACTGGAACGAAGTTGGCAAACGTTACGACGCAGCGAAGTAATAGGCATTGAAAAAGCGACCCTGAGGGTCGCTTTTTTTTGTGTAATAGATTTTTTTTCGCAAAGAATTCACATTTTATTTACATTTTCCTCGATAAACACCTTAAACGGAATAAAGCGCTCTCTAGGACTCTTTACGCCATTAAAGCGAAGTTGTACGATATTGGTAAATAAATCTAAAGCTGAAATGAGTTGACGCTTCCTTGAAGACCATCGTTCCTTTACTTCAACATATCCCCCTTTTTCAGGAGCTTGCTGAAGAAGACTTAATTGGGATCGCCCCATTATTTACTGAAAAGAAAGTGAAGAAGGGAACCATTCTTTTTGTCGAGGGAGATGCTGGCGAAGAACTATTTTTAATCCATACCGGCGTGGTGAAAATATATCGTTTGGATGAAGCCAAGGAGATTATTCTGGCGTTGTTTCGAGATGGGGATTTTTTCGGTGAAATGTCACTCATTAGCAGCGGTTTAACTCGTTCCGCAACCGCCGAAGCGATGCAATCTTGTACGCTGTACGTGCTCAATCGCACGGCATTTACGGACTTCATGGAAAAGAGCCCTAGGCTATGCCTAAAGCTCTTGGAAACGACGATGCAGCGACTGCGCCATGCTAATGATCAAATCTATGATTTGACGTTCCTTGGGGTACGCTCACGTATTATTAAAACGATTATTCGCTTGTCTGAGCAGCACGGAAGTGCTACGCCAAACGGTATTCTCATCAATGTGAAGCTGACTCACCAGCAGTTGGCGAACCTCGTAGGTACCGTGCGTGAGTCCGTTACGAAAGTTTTGCAGGAATTGTTGGATGATGAGTTCATTTTCATTGATAAAAAATTAATTACATTACGCAACATCGAGGCGATTCGGGCTGAGATTCGGTAAACCAAGGCAGCGAGTGGCTAACTCTTCGGGTTTGGACCATATTGATTATCGTTGGCATCGCTATCCTGGCAGAAAAACACGAGCAATATGATGGAACCAATCAAAGGAATCAGCCCAATGAGCAGCCACCAACCACTTTTACCTGTGTCATGCAATCTGCGAAATCCTACGGCTAGTGAGGGTAGCAAAACCGCTAATGAATAAATAAAGGACAATACTTGATTCGTTCCGATAATGGCTTCAATGATCGCAAGTCCGATTGAAATAATAATATTGAACAGCACAAACATCCAATATTCCTTTCGTCTTGCTCTACCTTGAAACCCGACGTAATTCGTTATTACCTTCAGATACCATTCCAATTAACATCAACTCCTTTTTGTTATTTGGGCGAACAGGCTCCTTGGGACACTTCCATGTTTTACTCAACCATTGATTGATATTCCATTGTGATGAATCTCATACATTGGTTTTTTCGCCAAAAATGAAAAAGAGACCCGAAAGGGTCTCTTTTTGTATCTTTTCAATTCATCATACAAGCCTCGCTACATGTCACTGCGCTCCTGCCATTCCTTCATGATCCGTACGAAAACATTTGGAAACGCATAGTTTTGGAGATCCTCCGGGCCTACCCAGCGGTAATGGAACGGAATCCATTCCTGCCCCGTGCTCGGACGGTTCGCATCGCCAAGCTTAGCGCGGTATACCTTCATTTTCCACACAATATGGCTGAAAATATGCTCGGTATCCATAAACCACATGTCGGGTTGGATACCGATTTTCTCTTGCTCAGCGAGAGCTTCGCGAAGTGCAGCCTGGTTGTCCTCATCCGATTGCCAGGCAGCAGTCGCCCACTCGACATGTGGTAATTCCCACATACGAGCGAGCAGCCCCTCTTGCGGGCGCTGTCGGATCAACCATTTGCCTGCATGCTCCCCAGTACCTTCGATGAGAGCCACAGCCCGCAGCTCTGGGCGGGGTGGTTTGGCTTTCTTTTTAATAGGCAGCGCTTCTTCCATGCCAGCTTCACGGGCCGAACAATGGGCCATTACAGGGCACGTCAAACAGTGTGGTGACCTCGGCGTACACACCATGGCCCCCAGTTCCATTAGTGCTTGGTTGAAGTCGCTGGCGGTCCCTTCCAAAATGAGCTCCCGCGCCAGCTTTTCCATAATCGTCCGCGTCGATGGCTTCATAATATCTTCTTCGATAAGAAAATAACGCGAAAGCACGCGCATCACATTGCCATCCACAGCCGGTTCCGGCTTATTGTAGGCAATGCTGAGGATCGCGCCTGATGTATAAGGACCCACACCTTTGAGCGCAGAAATGTCTTCTTTGTTAGCAGGGACAATGCCCTCGTAACGTTCGTGCACTTCTCTGACTGCTGATTGCAGATTTCTCGCTCGCGAGTAGTAGCCGAGTCCTTCCCACGCTTTGAGCACATTTTCTTCTGGTGCCGTTGCTAAGGCCTCGACAGTTGGAAATTGATCAACGAACCGATGGAAATACGGAATCACGGTATCCACACGCGTTTGCTGCAGCATCACTTCGGAAATCCATATATAATAAGGGTTTTTACTTCTTCGCCATGGTAAATCACGTTTATGTGTTTGGTACCAATCCAAGAGATTCTTAGAAAAATACATCTTCTGTTCTTCGCTGTACATGAGCTCTCCTTCTCTATGGGGCACGTTCAAGTTATAATGGATGAATGGACATGGTACCATTATACGAGAAGTATGGAACATAAAACTAGAGGTGAATGTATGCAAACGTCGAAGCAAGCTGATTTGACTAACACGGGGCAACAACAATTAGAAAATAAGAGAAAAGATTGGCTGCGTGATGCACAGGGCTTAATCACCCTGCTGTTCATTTGGGGCGCGGAATGGATATTCAGCGCAATCATTGATTTTGCCCTTTACTGGCGCGACCTAGATTGGCTGAAGCAAGCGGCTTTCGTTACGGCCGTGGTGGCCAGCTTGATCCAAATTTGGGGAATGCGGAAACTGTTTAACACGGCGGATACGCGTACAACGGATGATGCTGTGAAAGGTGGCTGGGGCCATCCGGTATTACTAGTGCTGCCGGGAGCACTGCTCGTTGCTGCCGTTGCTTTCATGGAGGCGATTGGTGCGGTGAACCCGTTTTTCGCCCCTATCCTGCGTTCATTCCTACTCGCGATTGGTTTCGTGCAGGTCGGACTGTTGCTTGGCAGGCCTCTTATATATTTGGGAGTGTGGCTTTTCGCGCTGGCCGCGGTGATGGGCGTGTGGTATTTGGGGTATTCGGGCGTGATTCTCGAGGGAATGGGCGGTATCAGCCTGCTTGTTAGCGGGTATATGCTGCGGGTTTGGAGAAGATAGGGTACTTAAGTATCAACCGCCCCAACACGGGCTCAGGCGCGCACCAGCAATTGCTCAACTATCGCATAAACCGCAGCCGTTGGACGACCTTGCGTAATGCTGATAACAGGGGGCAAATTAACTGGAAAACTGCACTTAGAATAAAAAGTGGACGTCTCTTAGTGTAGAAGTAATAATAAGCTTAACAATTAACTAAGAGGTGTCTCTCCATGAGCGAATCAAGACAACGATATAATGAAACTTTTAAACGTGAAGCTGTAAAGTATGTGCAAGAGCAGACTAAATCCTTAGAGCATATCGCGGACGAGTTGAATGTTAATCCTGGTACTCTTCGAAATTGGCTGGGGAAATACCGTGAGTTTGATCATGAGCCTGTGAACAAAGTGGAAAACCTCCGCGAGCAGTCTCAACTCATTGATGATCAGAAACGGGAAATCGAAGATCTCAAGGAAGAGATCGCAATTCTAAAAAAGGCCATGCACATCTTCAGCAAAGAAAGGAACTGAGATTTCAGTTTATTGAAGATCACCGCTCTGAGTTTCGATTGGAGAAGATGTGCAACGTTTTAAAAGTGTCCAAGAGCGGATATTACAAATGGAAAACAGCTGACGTCTCTGAGCAGTGCAAGCGTAAAGAGGAACTAACAGATCGTATTAAATACTATTTTCAACTGAAGCATGAAATCTATGGCAGCCCACGTATACACAAAGAACTTCTAAAGGAAGGCTTGTGCGTATCGGAACGGACGGTCGGCCTTATTATGCGTGAACAAGGGTTACGCTCCTGCATGGCACGTAAATTCAGAGTGCAAACAACGGATTCTAACCACGACCAGCCGATTGCGCCCAATCTCCTTCAGCAAGATTTTGCTGCAACGAAGCCAAATGAAAAATGGGTAGCAGATATTACTTACATTCCATGCCGTCAAGGAAAGCTCTACCTTGCAAGCATATTAGATCTTTACACAAAGCAAATTGTTGGATGGAAACTGTGTGACCGAATGACAACGGATCTCGTCTTAGATGCACTTAAGAAGGCTTATAGCGTGAAGAAGCCTAGAGAAGACCTGATTCACCATTCCGACCGAGGTTCTCAATATGCGTCCAAAGAGTACCGCAAACAGCTCGAAAACTACGGGATAACACCAAGTATGAGTCGAAAAGGAAACTGTTATGACAATGCCTGTATTGAGGCATTTCATAGCATTTTGAAGCGTGAATTCATCTATAGCAACCCAAAATTCAAGACCAAACAAGAAGCTCAGCAGAAGCTGTATCGGTATCTTGAGTTCTTTTACAACAGGACAAGGTCGAATAGCACAATTGGTTACATGTCACCTGAGCAATTTGAGCAGCTATACTACCAGCAGGTCGCATAACTTAGTGACGTCCACTTTCTTGACAGAAGAGCAAACCTCCAGCTAATTTAGGGGAAATTCACTTTTTTCAACGATTAGATGGATTTTCTGCATCTATTTTCGCCGATAGTAGCTAATTTAGCTCAATCGGCTGAAATTAACAGCAGAAAATCCATCTATTTGCTTTAAACGCCGAAATCCCGGTCATTTAGATGCAGAAAATCCAGTTATTTTGCTGCAGATTGCGGCATAGGTGGAAGTCGCTACTTATACTTGCTCAACAATCGCGTAGGCGGCAGCCATAGCCCCAGTATGCGTAATGCTGATATGAAGACGATGACTGCCTTGAAGGCCTGCGCGCAGCAAGGCCTCATCTGTCACGGTGCAGACCGGTTTACCTAGTAGGTCCGGCAGCACTTCTACATCTTGAAAACCAATCTGCTTGCCAATGCCGCAGCCGATGGCTTTCACGATCGCTTCCTTCGCAGCGAAACGGCCAGCAACGAACTCCGCGAGCCGTCCACGGCGCTTCTGTGCCAACTCTCGCTCCGCCGGTGTCAAGACCCGCTCCATAAACCGACCTCCTGAAGAGCCCTCTAGCATTTTGCCTATCCGCTCAATTTCAATTAAATCCGTTCCGACCCCAATGATCATCCTCAGCCGATCCTCTCTTTTTCCAGAACTAGCCTTTTGCGTACAATTTAACCGATTCCTCGCTTAAGGTCAAGTGAGATAACATGCACAAGGACCATTGCTTACGTAAAGGTAAGTAAGTAACACTATTTTCAGGTCTTATGCTGATCTGTATCAGGCGTTATACTATGCGTAGAACTTATAGCTTAGGAGGCCATCATTGTGAAAATCATGCCATTGGAAAGACGCGGGATTTCGAACAGCCGCATAGTCTTCGGATGTATGGGATTAGGCGGAGATTGGGCCGGCAATCCATTAACTAAGGAAGATTACATCACCGCTGAAAAAGCCGTAGAAGCCGCATTATCAATTGGAATTACGATGTTCGATCATGCTGACATTTATAAAAGAGGGAACTCCGAGACTGTCTTCGGTCAGGTTCTCAAAAATAGACCTGATTTGCGCGACCAAATTATTTTGCAATCGAAATGTGGGATTCGCTTCCAAGATGATCAGCATCCACAGCGTTTTGATTTCAGCAAAAATCACATCCTAAGCTCCGTCGATGGTATTCTCGGTCGTCTTGGGGTTGAGCACATCGATATCTTGCTGCTGCACCGTCCCGACCCGCTCATGGAGCCTGAAGAAATCGCGGAAGCTTTCAATACACTGCGCTCTGCAGGTAAGGTGCGCCATTTCGGCGTGTCCAACATGACTTCCGCACAAATGCGCTTCATTCAAAACTCACTTCCTGAACCACTTGTCGTGAACCAATTGGAGTTGAGTTTGGCACGCTTGGACTGGATTGAGCAAGGCATTCTGGTGAATCAGAAGGTAGGAAACAGCGTCAATTTCGCCGATGGCATCCTCGAATATTGCCAAATGAACGACGTTCAAATTCAGGCATGGGGCCCTCTCGCCAAAGGTAAGTTCTCAGGCAGCGATATCTCTGACGCGCCTGATACCGTCAAGAAAACGGCCGCGCTTGTTCAGAAGCTGGCCACTGAGAAAGAAACGACGCCCGAAGCCATCGTGCTCGGCTGGCTCATGAAGCATCCGGCACGCATCCAGCCGGTCATCGGAACTTCCTCCGCACAGCGTATCGTCGCTTGTGAAGATGCAGTTCGCATCGCGGACACCATGAGTCGCGAAGAGTGGTACACGCTGCTCGAAAGCTCCCGCGGCGTGCGCATGCCTTAGCCGTTTATATCCTGGGCATCTGCGTGCCCACGCACATAAGGCCGTCCCCAAGTAGAAGAACCTACTAGGAGACGGCCTTTTTTCTCAGCTTATCACTTCACGCAAATCCCGATACTCCTGGGGGCTAACACCCTCCATCTCCTTGAACACACGGCTAAAATGTTTCACATTCTCGAAGCCAGCTCGCTCGCTGATTTCATAAACCTTGAAGTCCGTCGTGGCGAGCAACTCACGTGCCCGTACAATGCGCAGCCTTTTCAAATAGTGAACGAAGCTTTCGCCAGTGTATTCCTTGAATGCCTGACTGAAATAGGAGTAATTGAAGGAAACATGATTCGAAACCATGGCCATATTCAAATCTTTATCAAAGTTCTCCTGTATGTATTGTGTGGCTTTCTTCATTTCTCTGTGATCAATATGGAACGTCTTCATCGTGCGCACATACTCATTGAGTCGATCCAACAGACCCTCGACACTATGAAAGTAATCGGAGAAATAATAAAAATTCGAGATATCCCCGACCTTTTTGAACAGCCGCAGGATCTCTACAGACTCTCCCCCATACACATGAAATACTTTATCAAACACAAGCTCATTCAAGGCTTTGCTCACAGCCTCC
Source organism: Paenibacillus sp. LjRoot153 (assembly GCF_964253085.1). Classification (NCBI taxonomy): domain Bacteria; kingdom Bacillati; phylum Bacillota; class Bacilli; order Caryophanales; family Paenibacillaceae; genus Paenibacillus; species Paenibacillus sp. LjRoot153. The sequence goes on along the minus strand of NZ_CAXUQH020000001.1, from coordinate 549,750 downwards.
ACATAGGCGATATCGAGCCGAGCTACAGTTTTCATGTCCAGTATTTCCAATAGCAGAGCGGACATTTCCTTATTGCGATCCGTTCCCAACATATTGGCGATTCTCTGGATGAGTGGAATAGGGACAGTGAAATCCTTATTTTTATGACAAATACTTTCATAACTAACACTGCCTGGCCCCGACTGTAAAAACGTATACTTCAGCGCCTCTAGAGCTTCCATATACGCAGGCTGCAACCGCTCCGCTCCACGCGTGTAGTCGCTTGCCCCCATGCTGTACATGAAATAACCCGCCCCAGCGATCCGCTCCGTTAAATACGGAAACAAATCACCCTGCTCGGCAATGAACACTAGCTGGTTTTCTTTATCCAGCACGATCGCATGCCGATCACGGCAGTGGTCTGGCACTTGGGCAAGCTCATCTTGGATACGAGCTAGAAATTCGGAATGCTTCATCCCCGGTATCGTTCCCCGATAGTGAAGCACCCCAACTTGAAACCCTGCCTCCACCCATGCCATGTCAATCTGCCCCAGCTTGCTCCGCATGGTTTCACCGTCCATATGAGAATGCCTGAGCAGATAACTCAACTGGCTCTCCTTGAAAGCTTCCCGCTGCTGGAAGGAGCTGCTCAGTTGCTCGGATATTTGCTCCTTCAGCTTCAGGTCATTCTCCAAACGAACTAGCGTGCTGGACAGCTCATCCCGAATAATAGGCTTCAAGAGATATTCCTTCACCTCACAACGGATCGCTTCCTTTGCATAGGGGAAGTCATCGTGTCCGCTTAGAATGATAACCGCAGGTTTCTGAGCCATCTCTTGAATACGATTTATCAGCGTAATTCCATCCATCACAGGCATACGAATATCCGTAATGACAATATCTATAGTGACACTCTGCAACAGTTGCAGCGCTTCTTCGCCGTCCTCAGCAAACTCGAACGTATAAGCTTCCGGAAATTCGCGGGCAATCATGGCTTTCAAGCCGAGTCGGATATTTTTCTCATCGTCAACGATAAGTATGTTTCTCATCCGTAGACATTCCTCCAGATAATATCAAATAAGGCAGCTTCATGAATACTTTGGTATACGTCCCCTCCGCACTCTCTACCCAAATCCCATACTCATTCCCATAGTACATTTTGATACGCTGCGTCACATTTCGCATCCCAATGCCGTTGCCTTCCTGCTCACGCTCAGACCTATTCCCATATTTGTTATGAAAATAAGCATCCTCCATATGCATCTTTTCGTGAAGCTCCTCCAGCTGACGCGCTGACATGCCTGCACCGTTATCCCCCACCTCGATGAGCATGCCATCCGCACTCTGGCTCGCACGAATCCAGATCGTGACACCCGCTCGTCTGGCACGCTCGATATTCATGCCGTGCTTCACCGCGTTCTCTACAAGGGGCTGAAGCGACATTTTCAACACTTCTTGCTCTAAATAACTGCTCGGGATATCCAGTTTCAGCTCTAATTTATCATCATATCGAATGTTCATGATCGCGATGTAATTCTGAATATGCTGAATTTCATTCCGCAGCTGAACCTGATCGCTGGACCACTTCAGACTGTAGCGCATCATCGCGCCAAGTGAAGTTAACGCATTGGAAATCGTATACTGCGCTTCGACTTCAGCCATCATTTTCAAATTTTCCAACGTGTTGTATAAGAAATGCGCATCGATCTGATTTTTCAATGAACTCAGCTCCGCCTCTTTGGTCGCCGCTTGTTTGTTCACAGCCTCCACAATGAGCTCATTCATCTTCTTCATCATTTGCCGGAAATGGTGGGCAAGCTCGCCAACTTCTCCGCCAGCATCCATATCAATCTGGACATTGAGATCGCCTCTGCGAACCTTTTTCATCGAATCTCGCAAGATATGCAATTTTTTCAAAATTAATCCTTGTAGGAAATACGTAATCGCTGACAAAAGCGCAATTAACACAACAGCAGCCGCGATAAATAGATTGCGGGTATGGCGAATTTGGGTTACGGGTTCTTTTAAAGACACCACATTCAGCAAGTGAGCATCCAAATTATCGATGACTGTCGCTAAGATCAGGTACGGCGTATCCCCGATGGTTACTGTAAAATTAGACCCTTCTGGATGCGGGTTGGCACTCCACGCTTGGCGCAGCTGCTCCATGTTCATGCCTTTGAAAAACGCATCACCATTCCCAGTGAACATCCCACCATGTCGATCGACGACGAGCATATGCGACTGACCATCCTGAATGGGACTGAACAGCTTCTGAAAAAACTTCTCCATCAGCATATCAACCTCAAGAATCGCGACACGCGTGTCCTTGGGATAATAGATTTCTTTCAACAAGGATACATACGTCCAGCTAGCTTCATTATCCGTGTTGTACCGATTCATAATATCTTTCTCATTCTGTAAAATTTCCCACTGAGCCTCGCCCTTACGCGCAAGCACATCCTTGTACCAAGGACGATCGGCAATTCGGTTCTCTTTTAGAAAAATGGGCCAAATCTCTTCCGTATTCGGATTATCTGTAAACAAGCGCACATTGGCGATATTCGGGTTGTTAAACAGGAGGCGCTGCAAATTTGAAAACGTATTCATATTAAAATCAACAAGTTCGGACACTTCAAGCTCATGAGCGCTATGCAGATATTGAATAACCTCTCTGTCCGTTATGGAAAACTGAGCGGCACGCCCCATCGCTTCAATATTGTTAAGAATACTCGCCTTCTCGCTCTCTAACGCATATTGATTATTGTTTACGGTGTCTTGGATCGTATTTTGGTAAAATTCATTAAATAAATACCAAGAAATCAATATAATGGGAATCAAAATGATGATGATATAGGCACCGATTAGTTTCGTTTGAATCGAAATACGGTTCGTTATCTGCGTAACCCGCATTCTCCCTTTGCCCAGCATGAATCCCATGGCCTCATATCCCGTCTTTCTTTCGGTAATTCTCTTATTTTAAACTAAAATACAGCGCATGCGGGAACTATTTGCAGCGAAAAACCCGAAAACCCGATAAATTCGGGCTCTCAGGTCATCTTATCGATTTACTTTGAGGATTGGGCAATTTTCTTCACGTTGGATTCAAATTCTTTCTGTTGATAGGCCTGCACCTTATCCAATCCAGCTGCTTTGCGATCCTTTTGGTACTTATCGAAAAGCTGATCGAATTCGGCATCTGTCTTGGCTAATAGCAGCTTCGGAAGCGTTTTGCCCCACGCCTGGGCGATTTTCGTATTGGCAATCCCCTCTTCCGATGTCCCTGTTGGCACAATGTTATCGTACTGCGAGAAGCTCTTCGACTTGCCTTTCGTCCACTCTTCAGGTTGTTTGATTGGTTCTACGCTAGGCGGAGCCCATTGCAGATTCATGTTCGTATCCATGAGCATCCAAAAGGTGTAGGACGAGCCGTATTTCTTATCAAAAGCAGCCCGGTCTTTATTCATCAGATCCAGCACTTCGGGTTTAAATTGATCCTTGCCATTGATGGTGTCATAGCTTACGCCTTTCTCACCTAGGTACAGATCCTTGTTGCCTTCCTCGCTAATGAGGTAGCTCAGGAATTTAATCGCTCTTGCTTTGTCCTTCACGTCTTTGGAAATCAAGGTCACTGTCCAACCGGAGATCCCAGGACCTGCTAGGGTTGGTGGGCTTTTCGCAGCATTCGCTGGACCGTCTACGGCGATGTAGACTTTGTTCGGATCTTTTTGGTACAGGGAAATATTTTGATTCGCTAAATCAGAACGTTGATACAACATGGAAAAATAACGGCCTTGCGCAATCTTTTCTTCCATTTGAGGGCGCTTATCGATAAAAATATCTTTGGCCAGCAAGCCCATTTCATTGGCTTTACGGAACGTTTTGAGCCAGCTCACGAACTCTGGATCCGTGGAACGATCGTAGAGCTTGTTATCTTTTTCATAAGGAATCGCTAAGAAATTCTGCAGCATGGAACCATTTTGACCAGCATCAAGCAGTGAACTATTCCCTAAGTCTCCGAACTCATGCAAACCTAGCGGAATCAGCGGCTGACCGTTCACATCAGGGAACTTCTCTTTCGCAGCCTTGAGCGCGTTCAGGAACCCTTCTTGTGTTCTCATATCCGGTTTACCGATCGCCTCATACATATCTTTGCGCACAAGGAACGTTTGGTTGGATACGAAGTTTTGCCCGTATTTCTTATAGTCCTCTGAGGAGGAGGAAGCGTTTGGATAGCCGTAGAAATTGCCATCTTTCTGTGTGTACCACGAGGTCTTAGCCGGGTCAGCGACCTTAATGAAATAAGGATCATACTGTTTGGCAAGCTCATTCAGCGGAAGCACCATATTGCCTTCGATCATTTTCTTCACAGCATCTTCGTACCAGCCCAGTGTGATAAAGTCAGGCAGCTTCCCGGAAGCAATCATCGTATTCAGCTTCTCGTTCTCATTGCCAGCAGGCACGATAAAGTTGATATTTACACCGGTTTTCTTGGTTATGTATTGCGAAGTAGCATCAACGCCCCATTTATTAGGAAACCATGAAAAGTTGAGGTACCAATCGAAAGTAATCGGCTTTGTATCGGATTTCCAACCGGGATCATTCGCATTCGCCACAGGTGCAGCCGATTGTGCTGCAGCCGTTTCAGCTGGCTTGGTCGCCTCAGGACTTGCAGTACTGGTGTTGGTCTCTTTATCCGTCGTACAGGCGGTTATTGAAAAAGCTGTAAATAAAGCAAGCAAGGTCGTTAGCGTTTTGCGTGGTTTTCTCATCGGCGTTTCCCCTTTTCTGATTCATTGTCATATGTGTAATCTCTGTTTACGAACAGAGCTGGCCACCAGTATCATTCAGCTCCAAGCGACTAACCTTTAATAGAGCCAATCATAAAACCTTTTACAAAATACTTCTGTAAGAACGGATATACCAACACAATGGGTAAAGTGGTCACAACCATCGTTGCGAGCTTAATCGACTGAGACGATACCGTCTTCGCCACACTTCCCGTCGTTGCGGCCATCATTTGATTGGAGCTGGACTGCGCAACAACCCGATAGAGATACGTCTGAATCGGTTGAAGCTCGCTTTTGTTAATATAAATCATCCCTGTAAAGTAATCATTCCACTGGTAGACGCCATGAAAGAGGGCAATCGTCGCCACGACGGGCATGGAAACTGGCAGGATAATTTGATAAAAGATTTTGAAATCATTCGCGCCATCAATCTTCGCCGCTTCCTCCAACGCATCCGGGATCTCTCGGAAGAAGGATAAGAAAATAATGAGATCAAAAAAGCTGAACATCGCAGGAATGATATACACAAGGAAGCTGTCGAGCATCCCTAAATCACGAATTAACAAGTAATACGGAATTAAGCCTCCGCTGAAAAATAAGGTTACCGTACCGATCAGCATGTAGACGTTGCGGCCGATTAACTCCTTGCGGGAAAATGCGTAGGCAACCATCGCTGTAAAAAGCACGTGAACCACGGTACCTATCAGTGTTTTCGCTACCGTTACTCCCATTGCAAGCATAATGCCATTATTCGCAAAAACAGCCCTATAGCTGTCGATACTGAACACCCGTGGCCACCAGTAAATTCCCCCTCGCATGGCGTCATTCCCTTCATTGAAGGAATTGACCAGCACATACCAGATCGGATAGATGGTTACGAAGCAGATAACTAGCATGAAAATAAAATTGAAATGATCGAATGCAGCCTCTTTGTAGGTTCTGCGATTCAGGGAAAGCATCGTTGGCTCACCTCCTAGCATTGAAGCATGATGATTTTAAAATAACGATGTGTTATTAAGACGCTTGGTGATGAAGTTCGCCGAAAGCAGCAGGATGAGTGAAATGAGAGACTTAATTAAGCCCACCGCCGTTGCATAGGAAAAGCGGCTCTGACGAAGACCTACTTCATACACATACACATCGATCACGTTGCTGGCGCTGGCGTTTAGTTGGTTTTTGAGTACGAGAATTTGGTCAAAGTTGGAGTTCAGAATACCGCTCACAGAAAGAATGAAGAGGATCGTGATCGTTCCTTTAATGGATGGAAGGGTCACATAGAACATTTTCTGAAAGCGTCCTGCCCCATCAATCGTAGCCGCCTCATACATATCCGGGGATACGCCGGACATCGCAGCTAAATAGATAATTGCCGACCAGCCAAGCTCTTTCCAGATATCGGAGGTGATGATAATACTCCAGAAATACGAAGGCTCTGCGAGATAACTGATAGGCTCTTGGATGATATTGAGCGCTAGGAGAACTTTATTGACTAAGCCCACGTCAGCTAACCATGTGGCAAGTATGCCACCGAGAATAACCCAAGATAAGAAGTGGGGTAAATAGGAAATGGTTTGAACCAGCTTCTTAAAACGGATAGAACGGAGTTCATTCAGAAATAACGCGAACACAATGGGAAGCGGAAAGCCAATAATGAGTTTGAGCACACTCATCCCGACGGTATTTTTAATGACGCTTGCCAAATTGTCATCTTCCAGAAAAGCCTTAAAGTGCTCAAGCCCCGCCCAGGGTGCTGCCGATATTGGTTTAACAATATTGAAATCCTTAAAGGCGATGATGATCCCGTACATGGGGACATAGTGAAAAATGATCATCCACACGACGCCCAGCAACGCCATGACCTGCAAATATCGCTGTGCATATACGATGCGGAGCAGCCTTGACGCTGATTTGCGGAAGGGGACTGACTTGTGATTCGGAGTGGCGATTTCCGTCTCCGTCTTCATTTCTGGCTGCACCTCCTGTGTCTTCTTCCTTGTAAGCACTTTCACTTCACTCATTATAGGTCTTCTATTCGGACGATGTAAGGCTTCAAAGTTCAGCTATGGTTACTATTTTTTGGGTGACCTCTACTCCTAATCCTCCTTCTACTCCTAAACCGCTTAACCATCCAGCCTATTCTACGCGCACTAAACAAATTAATGGATTTTATGTAGCTAATTTTGCTACTTCTCCCCATTTGGGAGCACTAGATGGATTTCCTACAGTTAATTTCCACCAAAGTCCACCAAACGGCCAATCTCGCTGATATTAGCTGTATTTTTTCCATCTATTCGCTAAATCTTAGATAATACGACAATTTTAGCTATATATTTTACAGTTATTTGATTATAAAAAAAGACCCAAGGCATACTTTGCCTCGGGTCTTCTTCGATTAGGTTTACTTACTTGCTGGCACGGCTGTCGGTGCTGACGTTAACTCCCTCACCGCTGGGGCTGCTGCAGGCGCTGATCTTGGACCCTCCACAACTTGAGCTGGAGCTGAACTTGGCTTCCTCACTTCTTGGGCTGCTGCAGGTGCTGATCCCTCTGTTGCTTGAGCTGGCGCAGGTGTTAGTGTTGGTGTTGGACTTGACTCCACCGTTGGAGTGGTTGGTGTCACTACGTCGGCCGCCTTGGTTTCACCTACGGTTTCTATGGAGGTATTCTTATCCGTTCCCGTTGTTAGTGAGCTTGTATCTGTTGTCTTTTGATCAACAATCGTAGAATTCGATTCCGTTGCTGACTTCTTATCTACACTAGCATTCGTCAATGAACAACCACTAATGATGAGAATGGCGGCCAAACCTAGGAACGACCAACGATACGAATTAAATTGAAACTGTTTAATCATCATAATTCTCCTCTTTAACTGTGACTTGTTTCCGGATAAATGAACATTGCCTGGCACACTTACGGGACGTACATAGCTTTCTAATAATTGAATGAGTGTATATCCGTACTCTTCTCTTTTGGCTGGCTCTATATAAGAAAGGGCTAAGGCATCGCTTGCAATCTCCTGGTCTTCACGCATACGTTGATATGCGTACCAAAGTACAGGGTTGAACCAATGAATAATCAACAGAAATTGCATTAGCCAATTGACGCCAATATCATTTCGTTTACAATGTGCCAGTTCATGTAGAAAAACATGCCGTAATTGTTCATGGTTCAAACTGTTAATTACCGTCTGCGATATAACTAAACAGGGATTCCTGAATCCAAATAGCGTCGGCATTGACAATTTGTCTGATACCACTAATGTGACCGGTTTATGTATCGACATTTGCTGTTGACACTGAGCGAACAACTGCATGATGCCGATGTCCGATATCGGTCTCGTTTCTTTCGTTATTTTCAGCACAAATTTACGGTTGATCACAAACGTATATATCGCAAATAGGACAATCCCCAGCAACCATACATACATGGCATACTTATAAAAAATATTCGCCATTGAGTCACCAACTGCCAACTCCTCATGCGTTCCTATCTCCACTGCTTGATCGAGTTCGTGAATCGTATCAGGGTAAGATAACCAATTATAAATGCTTAAATTGCTCTCCAAGTGCCAAGGTAGGAGCAGTCTTACGAGCACCAACAGCCACATGAGATAGTGCCATCTAGGTTTTATCCGTTTATGCAGAATGCGCTTAATCAGCATGATGAACACAACTGTAATGGTTGCCATGATCGATACCGATATGATCCAATCAAAAAAACCAGTAAGAAGTTCACTCATTTGGTTCACGTTCACCCCTCCCTTCACTCCTAGAAGTGGAACCTTGCTGAAGCGATGCCCAATCTCGGGTTCCTTGTCATTTGCTTTTACCGTCTAGCATATCTCTTAACTCTTTGATGTCTTCCTCTGACAACTGTTCCTCTTTCAAAAAATTAACGAGCATCGGCTTAAAGGCCCCGCCATAAATTCTTTTCAAAAAAGATTGCGTCTCCGACTTCACACACTCACCCTCAGAGACCAAAGGGAAGTAAGCATACACTCTGTTCTCTTGCGTAAATGATATCGCCTGCTTCTGCGCTAACCTGTTCAACAAGGTTCGAATTGTTTTGGGCTTCCACTCTGTCCTCTCCTGCATGGCATCAATAACTTCATTAGCCGTGCGTGGTGATTCGTTCCAGAGTACCTTCATAACTTCCCATTCGGCATCCGTAATATGAGGGACCGTCTTCACATCGTTTCCTCCTTTCGGTTGGATTACAACTGTAATACAAATTGAATATTACAGTTGTAATCCAAACTTGTCAAGCTGAGTCGTTCGAGAAATAAAAAAAGACTATCCATGTTTAACATGGATAGTCTCTATACTTTAACGCCTAAACCCCTGGAATCGGGATCCGTTTATGCTCCGTTTTCAAATACTGCTTCTCCAGCTTCTCTTGCACAGCTGGATCAATTTGCTTGCCTTCGAGGTAGTCGCTGTTATCACCATAGGTGATGCCGAGCTCATCCTCGTCGGTTTGACCGTCCCAAAGCCCGGCTGTCGGGGCTTTGTCCAGCACGCTTTGCGGAACGCCGATCTTCGCAGCGAGCGAGCGCACTTGGCGCTTGTTCAGCGTGCTCAGCGGCGTAATGTCAACCGCACCGTCGCCGTACTTCGTGAAGAAGCCGGTGATTGCTTCAGAAGCATGATCCGTACCTACGACGATCAAGCCCAGTTCAAAAGCCAAGGCATACTGCATGACCATGCGCGTACGTGCCTTGATGTTGCCTTTGCCGCCGCGGCTCACATGCTGGTGAACGCCGATATGCTTGAGGCCGTATTCGACTTCGATGGCAATCTCATCGACGGATTCTTCGATGTTGTTCTCGATTTGATACTTCAAATCGAAGGCTTTGGCTACAGCATAGCTATCCTCAATGTCGACTTGCTGGCCATAAGGCTGGAACACGCCGACGGTTTTGTATTCTTTGCCTTTTTCCGCTGTCAGTTCGTCCGTAGCTTGCTTACATAGTCCTGCCGCTACCGCGCTGTCGATACCGCCGCTGATCGCGATCAGCAGGCCGTTCGCGTGTGCGCCAAGCACGTAATTTTTCAGGAAATCTACGCGTTTACGGATCTCTTCATCAATATCAATTTCCGGTTTAACGCCGAGCTTAGCGATAATTTCTGCTTGCAAACTCATGCAACTCTCCACCTTTTATCTAAATTTTGGAATGATGCCTTCTTTAAGCATTAGTATAGACTTTCAGCCTTCAAATTTCAAAGTGTAATGGAAAAAACAGCCTCGCGAAAGACGAGTAAGTCGATTTTTCCGTCTAGGAGTGGAATCCTCCTACTTGATGGCAGCTCTTTTTGCTTTTTCCCACTTTCGTTCAAACACAACTTACTCCAGTATCTCACAAACCAAACCTTCCCCCGCAAACACCTTCACTCCAAGCCCCACTAACGATTAACTGGATTTCCTACATCTAATTTCACACCAATCGAGCATTAGCAGCGGTATGAAAACGCTAAAATTAGCTGTACTTTTTCCAGCTATTCGTTCCGGAAGTGGTAAGCCACAGCTTGATAATGACGCAGGTGCTGTTTAGGTTGGAAGAGATAGCTAGTTTGAAAGCCGATGTGCAGAAGGAGACGGATTGAAGTAGATGTGCAGAAATAGCTAAGGGAAGTGCCAGTAAGTCGATTTTTCGACTTACTGCTCCTGCAGGTCCTCAAGGATTGCTTTTCCACGCCCCAAAAATAAAAAAAGCCCACCTGCTCATTGGCAGGTAGGGCCCTTATGGTTCCTTGCTTGTATTATTTGCAATATTGTTCAAAAGCACCAATCAAATCGCCAGCGATCATGTCTGCGGAACGATCTTCGATTTGGTGACGTTGAATGAAGTGAGCTAGCTCACCGTTCTTGAACAACGCGATGGATGGGGATGATGGCGGGTATGGCGCCAAGAATTCACGCGCTTTTGCCGTAGCATCCTTCTCTTGACCAGCGAACACCGTGTACGTGTAAGTTGGTACGGTTTCGTTCTGAAGGGCTTTCGCAACACCTGGACGACATTGACCAGCTGCACAGCCACAAACGGAGTTCACGACAAGCAGCATCGTGCCATCCTTGGATTTCTCAATTGCTTCCTCTACTTGCTCAGGAGTCAGAAGCTCCGTAATACCCAGACGAGTCAAATCTTCTCTCATCGGTTTAACCATATCTTTCATGTAGGAATCAAAAGACATTGCCATATGTGCCACCCCTTAGGATTTGATAGTTACTCTTAAAACGTAATGACTATAACTTATATTATACATCCGTTAGCGATGAAAGCAAAGTCCAATGTCCCAGCTCCATAACATAGAAATAAAGCGAAAGCTGTTAGGCTTCCGCTTCATCATTTTTTTTGCTGGTCGTAGCTTCGGCCGTCACAGAGGCCACATTCTTATCCGCATGGGTAAATATCCCGCTCTGCGGCTTGATGCCCTCTTCAAATAGCTCTCGATTCTCGGCACTTTGGAAGCCGACATCCTTAAAGGGATGAACCCATTGATCTCCCGCCATGACCTCAGGGTTCGTGTCCGATGTCCACTGCTCCAATGGAGAGTTGTCGGATTCATAATCATGATCACCGATGGTGACACCATACTCATTCACAAATGGAAGCCGCGGGCCTCGCCCCTGTTCAAACTGTGGTAGAAATTCAATCTCATAGGGATCGAGATCACTCTGCTCCTTGGCTGACTTGGTCGACTTCGTATGATCCTGACTCATGTGGATGGGCGGTTGGGACCGTCCAGTTTTTTATCGACATAACCCTCTTTACTGGCAGGTGATTTAGCGCGTTCTTGGTTTTGCTGTTCTTGCTGGATTTGCGTTTTAGAATCATTCTGACTCATATCTATCAGCTCCCTTCTGCCCGTAGTATGTGACAAAATAGGGAGGTTCATTCCAATAATCAGCATGAGTAGGTTCATCAACTGCTCAAGGGTGAGATACACCGCGGTCGGCTCCGATAAAGCAAAATAGCTCGCAACCATCCCCGCTGCACCGCCATAGAACAAGGTGTCTTTCAGCAGCTTGCCTGATCCCAGAACCGTCGTCGAACGAGCAGTCCACAGCTGCTGCCACACCAGTAACGGCAGCAATAAGATCGCCAGGTACGCGTGATGGGGATGAAACCTCGACACGGTACCTTCCACCCCAATCCCCCAGGGCAAAAGGGTTGGCAGTCCGAATACAGGCGTCAACGCCGCATAAAGAAATACCGCTGACGCAGCACCGATAGCCAACATATCCAGCAAAACTCGCCAAGCAATACCATGCTTACGTACTTGATACGATAGATAGATATACGCTAACACGATGCCTACTACGATCTCCATCTTAGAGCCTGCTGTCAGAAGCAGCTTCATCGGACTTTCCCATAGCAGGGATGGCTGCGTCAGCAGGCCGCCTAATCGCCATGTAAAGAACACGATCAAGACCCCATTTAAGATCAAATCATCCAAACCTTTTACAGCTACCCGAGCATCATTTGGCACTTCAGCCCCTTCTGGCACTTCCAGCTCTGCCTGATTCCATTGCCGCAATACACGCCGCATCAACCAAAACCCGAACACACACGCCAACAACAATGCGATTAATTGCCCCTGCAATTGCAGCGGTCCGATGGATACCACTTCAGGCATAGGTGACCTCCGTTTTTCCATTACATGTATCATTATCATTAATACCCTTAAGTTTCGACAAGACGCTTACTATTTCCTGGGAAATTTTGCAGAAGAGCGTGAACGTTTGTCTAAATCCCTCGAAATTACTGATGATCGATCACAGCTACCTACCGAGATCGTCGTCCCATCCTATTTCCCGACAAAAGGAAACAACAGCTTCTGATTCTCGTTCGTATACATGTTATCCTTGGTGATAACCTCAGAGCCCGTATCCATCACGTGTTTGACCGTTTCGCCGCGATGCGCTTGGAGTGCCGTTTTGACAGCGAGATATCCCATGTTAAAAGGCTTCTGGACGACCGTTGCTTGCAAAATCCCAGCCTCAAGGAAGGAAATTTCATTCATTGAGCTGTCAAAGCCGACAAGCTTTATTGTTCGCCCAGGGTCCATCTCCTTTAGAGCCCTCCCGGCGCCAATAGTCGAAACCTCATTCAAACCAAAAATGCCTTTGATTTCCGAGTGCTCCCTGAGAAGTTCCTTCGTTTGCTCATACGCCTTGTCTTCAGATCCGTTACTATACAACGAATCTAGCAGCTTAACGGAAGCATCACTGTTCAAGCTATCTCGCACCCCGTTTTCGCGATCCATCTGGGTGGTCGAGGTTTTCACAAAGCTAACGATTGCGTACGTTGCTGGCCCTTGCACATAACCCTTCATCGTTTCCACAGCTTTGCGCCCTGCCGCGTAATTATCTGTTGCAATAAAGCTCTCCGAAAGGCCGCCCGCAAGACCTGAATCGACCGTGATCAGCGTAATCCCTGCATCTATCGCACGCCTAGCAACAGGAACTAGCCGATTGTAGTCCGTAGCCGCCAGTATGATCGCCTTCGGCTTCTCCGCTATCGCTTGTTCCACAAACTTAATCTGTTCCTCAATTTGTGATTCCGATGCGGTTCCCATGATCTTAATCTCTGCATTATACTCTTTCGCGGCTGCAAATACGCCTTGATTCAACACCTGCCAGAATTCCACATGTGGATCAATCGTCTTGGGGATCACAATAATGGAATTGTTCTTGGCCCCGAATTGGTTAGCGATGATTAGATATCCCGTGATCAGAATAACGGCAGCGGCAAGCGTAATCACAACAGCACTAATTCTAATTTTCAAAAGAACACCTCACTTCTAGCCTTCACTTTGATCCGGAACGGGCGGCATTTCAGGAAACGTAATTGTGACTGTCGTACCCTCTTCGAGTTCGCTTTCGAATTGCAATCCGTACAGCTCTCCAAAGTACAGCTGAATACGGTGATTCACATTAAGCACACCGAAGCCTTTCCCTGATTGCGATTGATGTGTTGTCTTCAGTCTTAAAGCCTTCAACTGCTCCTCGCTCATGCCAACGCCGTTATCTATGACCTTAAGCTCAATTACACCGTCCCGCTTCCGCCCGGTAATACGGATATGCCCGCTTTCTGCCAAATGCTTCATGCCATGATAGATCGCATTTTCCACGAGCGGCTGCAGCACGATTTTCAAACTACGATCCTCCAATAGATCCGCTTCCACCTCAATGTCGTACGTAAATTTATTGCGGTAACGGATATTTTGTATCGTTAAATAGTTCTCAATATGAGCCAATTCCACACGGATAGGAACGAGTTCCTCCCCTTTGCTAATGCTCGAACGCAGCAGCTTGGACAAGGCAGAGGTCATCGTCACAACATCATCGACTTTCCCCATCTCGGCCATCCAAATAATCGAATCCAGCGTATTGTATAGAAAATGTGGCTGAATCTGCGCTTGCAAGGCCTTCAGCTCGCTAATCCGTTTGACCTCCTGATCCAGCACCGTCTGGCTCATCAGCTCTTTGATTTTGCTAATCATCAGATTGAACGTCCGTGACAGCTTGCTAATCTCATTCGCTCCTTCCACATCAACACGGATGTCGAAGTTCCCCTTCTCAACCTGCTTCATGTGCACTTCGAGCTGTTTAATCGGTTTGGTCAACGTGATCGACAGCCAAATCGAAATCGCCAGCGCAATAATAAGCGCAATACCGCCCCACATGGCGGAGGTTAACTGCATGTCTTTTTTGTTCCCGCTGAGGTCACCAGCATAGGTTACGCCAATCATTTTCCAACCAAAGCTCGTTGTACGTACGGTATAGATCTTATTTTCATCCGTCACCACCTTCTCGAACGTACTATCCTTGGCCTGCATCAATGCACGGATATCCTCCGATTTCAAGCCCGAATACAGCAGCTGCTGCTGCGGATGATAAATGAGATCACCGCTCTGATCGAGGATGAATACGTACCCCCGCTGACCCAACTGAATTTGATTACACAAATCATTAATGAGGTTAAAGTTCAGGTCAACGAGCAGCACCCCGCTTGCGCCTCCTGACTGTGAACTTGGCATCTGTTTCGAGATCGAAACGACCCATTTATATTCATCTTTATACACATGCTGCACATGGGAAGAGGAAATGACGACATCCCCCTTGCTCCTGCTCGCTTTCGTGTACCATTCCTGTGAAATCAGCTCGGCATAGGGCTTAAATTCGGGTGACACCCGATCCGACACAACGGCACCATTGGAACCGATGAACACAATGGAAGCGATATCATTACGTGATGCAACGATTGTGCTGAAATAGCTGCTGATCTGGCTCTTCAGCTGTTGCGCTTCCGTATCTTCTAGACTTTTCAGAGAGAGATATTGCCTCAGATCCGTGTTGCTCAAAGAAAGGGTAGAAATGCTCTCCATGTTGCCAATGTAAGTTTGGATATTCTTATTCACTTGCTCCATCAGTTGGTTCGTATACGTCAGCGAGGCATCCGTTACAGCAACTGTCGAGAGACGATAGGCGCTATAGCTGAGAATGACGGTTGTACATAAAATTAAACAAGAAAAGGCCAATGCGAACTTCGTATGAATGCTTTTGAATTGAAAGGATCGAAGTAGACTTCTCATAAGCTCAGTCCAGCCTTGTTGGCGGCTCTGAACTCCTTCGGCGTCATGCCCGTATGTCTTTTGAAAATCACACTAAAATATTGCGGATCACCATAACCGACCTTGGCAGCGAGCTCATACGTTTTGAGCTGTGTGGTGGCTAGCATTTCCTTGGCTTTCTCCAACCGGTATCGGGTCACATACTCAATGAAGGTCTCCCCCGTATGCGGCTTAAATAAGGCGCTGAAGTAGCTCATGCTCATATAGATATGATTGCACACCTGCTGCAGCGAAAGCTGCTCATCGGCATAATGTTCATGGATATAGGCAACCGCCGACTCCAACTGCGCCCCTGACACATGCGTACGCTTCTCCGCCAACCGATCTACGAAGGCTAAACAAATGCCCTCTAGCCATAGTCGCACATCATCCAATGTTTTGCGTGTGTAGAGTTCCATGAACGAATGATCGCCTAGCATGTCTCCTTCATCCAGCCCGGTCTCCACCCCAGCATTCATCAGGGCGACGAGCAATTTGTGCAGCTTGCCGTAACAAGTCTCCATCGGGCACGCCGACTTCTTCAAATCGTCGATCCACTCGTGCAGCGTGTTCGTGATGGCCGTCTTTTCACCTGTTTTGATCGCTGCAATCAATCTCTTCTCTGTACGTAAATAGCTCGTATTATCTTGGCTGCTCCCGAACTCCATATCCCCAATAGCAATGATCCGATTATTTCCCAGCATAAAGCGGTAATCGAGAGCCGTTAGCGCCTCTTGAAAAGCCTTCGGCAGCTCCTGCAGTCCCTCGCACATGCGGCTAATGCCTACCGTGACGGTCATCCCTAAGTATTTCTCAATGCTGTATCTCGCTTGTTCAGCCAGCGTTTGGCAGATGACCTCGACCTGATCCTCAGCGCCCGAAACGAGCCCGACAAGCTTATCATCACGGGTCCGGAAAACCGTACCGCCATACTCCTTCTCTACAATTTCATGCAGAATATTATAAGCCGCAAACCGAAGCAGCTCTTCTTCCGCCACCTGGTCGCTGTACAGCTCCCTCCCAAAATCATCAATATCCAGGGCGAGCACGGCATGCCCCGAACCTGAACCGTTCAAGTGCAAACCAAACATCGGCAGCTTCCGCTCGATCTCGTCTTTCCGCATGCCGGACGTGACCAACCGTTCCAGAAATCGCTCGCGCAGCAAGGGCATGCTCTCTTGAAATTGATGGCGAAGGAACGTGATGTCCTCACGCTGCTTACGCTCCTCATCCAGCTCGAGGCATAGCTTCTGTAGGAATTCTGTGAATTCTGCACTATTGATCGGCTTCAGTAAATAGTCTTTGACCTTCAGCTTAATCGCTTGCTTCGCATAGTCAAAATCCTCGTAACCGGTTACAATTACGACTTTAATAGTACGATACTTGGCGACTATCCGCTCCGTGAGCTGAAGTCCGTCCATAAACGGCATATTAATGTCGGTGATGACGACATCTGGCTGCAGCCGCTCAACCGCCTCGTAGGCGTCACGGCCATTATCGTAATCACCAACCAGCTGGAAGCCGCAAGCTTCCCAGTTCGTCTTCTTCTTGATGCCTTCTCTGACTTCATCCTCATCATCTATCATGATAATTGTGTACATCTGGGTTCACCTCTGGCGAAATCGAATTAGGCTCTATGTGTATTGTACACAGCAGTCTCAGTAACTGGCAATGCATACTCCTTAGTCGATCGCTGACAAGCACACAAAAGAGGCTGCATAATTGCAGCCCCTATCGCTTGTATGATTATTTTCCGAGAACCGAGAACTTTTTCTACTATGCTTATAAAGGTACGTTATGAGTAGACAAGAAGAACTCAAACTGAATCTCTTGATCCGCTGGGATCTGATATTCTTCATGGACAGGCGCACCCCAACTGTCATCCCCGCCGACACCCATTTGTTTGCCCGCAATAGTAACAACCGTGTAATGAACCTCTGGCAGTTCAAAGGCATGATCCGCATGTTCAAGTTCAAATGCCGTATAAGGAGACAAGTTGCACTCTACAGGTGCTAATGGATCTGACTGAATCGATAGACCAATACCCGCTACATCCGTCACATTCACACGGCGGACACCGGTCCGGTTGCCAGATTCCTGTGGAACCAGATAAGGAGTAGGCAATTGATCCACTTGACGGCTAAATACGCCCAAACGAGCACCGAAATTGCGATCGATATAGTTTTCCTCAGGCCCCATTGCATACCATTCGGATTGGTTATAATCCGCAGACATCTTGAACGATACGGCTAGTATCGGCAAATTCGGCAGACCCGCGGCACCTTTATAGTGTGTATTCACGCGAATCGTTCCATTCGCTAATACTGTGTATGCAATGCGAACAGTCACTTCAGCGCTAATGCTGAATTTGTAATCAAAAATGACCGTTGCCGAACCTTTGTCTTGACGCAGCTCCCAATTGACACATTTGCGCGCAAGACTGGCGGCATACCAAGCCCCGGCCGTAAAGCTCATCGCGGTTCCTTTGTCATTATCCGTAGTTGCCCGCCAGAATAATGGAGCAGGAGGCGTTGCGATCATTTCGCGACCCTCGTATTTCAATGAAACAAGCGATCCTACCTGTTTGGAGAAAATGACGGAGAAACCTTTACCCGTCACGCTCATATTCACATCGCCTTCAACGACGACGACTTCACCAGATGGCTGCTCATTCTGACGGCTTGCCCCAATCACAAATGTTGTTTCACCAAACGTAGTCTCAAATCCAGCATCGGCCCAAATCGTAGCTTCTCTCAGAACCAAAGAAGCCTGAATGCAGTACTCACCTGGTATTTCTTCTACATCTGGCAGTTCAATTGGCAGACTGAATTCACTCTGAGCTTCGACTTCGATATTCGCTTGCCCACCGCCAATTTCTTTCCCCTCATGGTACAGACGATACACAAGCACGAAATCATCTGTATTCGCAAATAAATTCTCGTTCACGATGTTAATATGAGTTCTTGTTGGTTCCAGCTTGATATTCTGATACAGGAATTTAACTTCCTGCATTTTAGGTGTTATTTGACGATCAGCAAAGACTAGACCATTGCCGCAGAAGCTGTAATCGGTTGGACGATCTTTGAAATCTCCACCATACGCCAAAAACTCACGGCCATTTCGGTCCTTTTTCACAATTGCCTGATCGATATAATCCCAAATAAAGCCGCCTTGATACATCGGATATTTGTTCTCAAGCTCCGTATATTTATGAAGGCCTCCGACGGAATTCCCCATCGCGTGCATGTATTCGCAGCTAATGTATGGCTTATCTGGTTGACTTTTGAGGTACGCCTCAATATCCGCTGGCTTCGCATACATGCGGCTTTCCATGTCGCTGGTAGCTCCATAATTGCGATCGTAGAAAACACCTTCGTAGTGAACTAATCGCGTAGGATCCGTTTCGCGGAAATAGTTGGACACATTTAGAATAACTTGGCCAGCATACGACTCATTACCGCAAGACCAAATGAGAATCGACGGATGGTTCTTATCCCGCTCCACCATCGAAATCGCGCGGTCCATTACGATGTCTTGCCACCCCATATCGTTACCCGGAATATTCCAGGAAGGTTCAACAGCGCCCATCTTTTGCCATGAGCCGTGCGTCTCTAAATTCATTTCATCAATAACATAGACCCCGTACTCATCACAAAGCTCATACCAAAGCGTCTGGTTCGGATAGTGAGACGTACGGACCGCATTAATGTTACTGCGCTTGATTGTTTGAATATCCCACAACATATCCTGCTTCGTAATCGCACGTCCGCTGCGGCTGTTAAACTCATGTCGATTGACACCTTTGAAAACAATGCGTTTCCCATTGATGCACATCAGCTTGTCCTTCATTTCAAAACGACGGAACCCCGTCTTCTGAACGATGGCTTCAACTAAATTTCCGCTCTCATCGTAGATCGAGATACACGCGGCATATAAATAAGGGCTTTCCGCACTCCAAGGCTGAACAGTACCTGCTGAAACGTTGAATGATAGGTTGCCACCACGGAATTCACCTTCTTTTGTGAGGCAAATTTGTCCTTCAGCATCCTTTAGTTCCAGCTTAGCGCGAACGGATTCCGTATGCTCATTGCGAAGCTTGAGCTCAATCTCAAGCAGTCCTTGCTCATATGCATCATCCAAATCTGCCTTCACACGCATATCCCATACATGCACTTTTGGTACGGTGTACAAATACACCTCACGGAAAATACCTGACATCCGCCAGAAATCCTGATCTTCGAGCCAGCTTCCTGTGCTCCGCTGATAAACCTCAACAGCCAGTTTATTCTCACCTTCACGAATATGAGGCGTTAAGTCAAACTCAGCAGGCGTAAAGCTATCCTCGCTGTAACCGATGAATTCCCCGTTCAGCCAGACATAGAAGGCCGATTCAACTCCTTGGAAGGAAATATAGACGGGCTTGCCAAACATCGTATCAGGTAATTCAAAATTTTTCACATAGCTGCCAACTGGATTATGCTCTTGCGAAATGTGCGGAGGACGAAGCGCCTCTACACCATCCCACGGATACATCGTGTTGACATATTGCGGTTGCCCCCAGCCTTGAAGCTGGATATGGCCAGGTACTTGAATATGCTCCCAAGCACTACAGTTATAATCCATTTGATAAAAAGACTGCACACGACTTGCGGGGTTAACCGCATAACTGAACTGCCAGCGCCCGTTCAAGCTATGCCGCATATCCATAGGCGCGCCTGCCTCCGCAGACGCCATTGACTCATAATAGCGATGATCCGAATGGGCATCCAGCCTGTTCACTTTGAAAACCCGCACATCTTGAAGCCAATCAAGGCTTGGTACCGAATGTTTCATTTTTCTACGCCTCCCAAAAAATAAGACCCAAAAAGGGTCTCTAATTAAGCACTATTTTACAGAACCTACCATACCAGCGACAAATTGTTTCTGCATTAAGAAAAATACGAGCGCTGTCGGTAGTGTTGAGATCACAATTGCCGTCATAATCACCCCAAAATCCGGTGAATAACTCGAACCCAAATTGGAAATCAACAAAGGAATTGTTCGTTTCTCCGGTGTTTGCAAGACAATAAGCGGCCACAAGTAGTTGTTCCAGCTAGACATAAAAGTAATGATAGCGGCAGCTGAATACGTTGTTTTCATTGTCGGCATATACACACGGAAAAACAATCCTAATTCCGTCAATCCATCAATACGCCCAGCTTCCAGAAGCTCTTTAGCAAACATTTTCGTGCTTTGACGGAAGAAGAAAATGAGAAACGCTGTCGTAAATGTCGGAAGGACTACCGCATTCATCGTGTTGATCCCGATAAACGGGACCGCACGAGATAGGCTGGAAAACATTTGGTAAAGCGGAACCATTAACGCTGCGAAAGGAATCATCATGGAGACAAGAAGGATATTAAACACGATATCCTTGGCTTTACTCCGATAAATTTCAAAAGCATAACCTGCTAGCGAAGCAACCACTAAGGCTAAGATCGTTGTAGCTAACGAGATTCTCAATGAATTCCAAAGTGCAGGAACGAGATTGATTGACTTCGTTAATTTGTGGAAGTTGTCCATGAAATGCGTTCCTGGTAACATTCTGCCCTGCGTAACGTCCACAGACAGATTCGTGGAACTAATAACCATCCATAGGAATGGAAATATGGATATTACAGCCACTGCAAAAAGAAAGATATATATGATTGTACGTCTTAGAGCTATCATTTTTTATCACCCGCCAATTTGATTTGAAGGACAGATAACACAATGATCATGACAACAACCGAGTAGGAAACTGTTGCTGCATAGCCAAAATCAGGTGTGTATTTAAACGAAAGATTGTAGATGTACTGCGATATGGAGAGGGTAGAATTACCTGGGCCACCCTTCGTAATATTCATAATCTCATCGAACAATTGCAGGGTACCAATCGTCGAGGTAATGGACGTGAAGAGAACAATAGGCTTAAGCATTGGAAACGTAATAAAGAAAAACTGCTTGATCGAAGACGCTCCGTCAATACGAGCTGCCTCATAAATAGAGCTGTCAATGTTTTGCAAAGAGGAAAGGAA
Source organism: Paenibacillus sp. LjRoot153 (assembly GCF_964253085.1). NCBI lineage: Bacteria > Bacillati > Bacillota > Bacilli > Caryophanales > Paenibacillaceae > Paenibacillus > Paenibacillus sp. LjRoot153. The sequence continues at coordinate 528,309 of NZ_CAXUQH020000001.1, read as the reverse complement.
AAAAATCATATTATATCCTGTCCAGCGCCATGTAATGGCAAGGATAATCGTAATTTTCGCCCAGAAAGGATCCGAAATCCATGCGATGGGCTGTGAAATCAAGTGAATCTTAATTAAAGCCATATTGATCAAACCATCATTGCCAAATAAATATTTGAAAACTACCGAGTAGGCAACAAGTGAAGTTACACAAGGCAAGAAAATTGCTGTACGGAAAAATCCTTTGAAACGAAGCTTACTGTCATTTAACAACACGGAAATCATCATTGAAAGAATGATCATTACCGGCACCTGGATAATCAAATAGATAAACGTATTCTTCACGGCAGTAATAAAAGTCTTATCGCTAAAGAGCCGCTTATAGTTGCTGATCCCGTTGAAATGTAGATTCGCACCCGCGCCTGTTTTAAAGGATAGCAGCAATGCTTGAATCATGGGATAAAAGTAAAACAAACATATCATCAATACGGCAATAGCGATAAACAGCCATCCCGTAAGCTTTGCACGGCTACGCATCGAGTAGTTCATTAGAATTCAAATCCTTCCATTATTTACGATGAAAAATCGAAACGCTGTCCCCTGCTTTGCATATTTGCAATTCAGAGGTCAGCGTTCCATAGGTTAATGGGAAGAGAAACTTACTTAAGTTGGGATTCTGCTTGGGACTGAGCATCACTGAATACTTTTGCGATGTCTTTACCCTTCAGGTAGTTTTGCATCTCAACTTTGAGAATATCTTCAATCGCATACGTATGCAGACCATAGTTGACTTTAGGAATTTGAGCCGTCCATGTTGCGAAATCAGAAATCACCTTTTGACCTCCGAAGAAATCATCGGCTTTCGTATAAGCTTCACCTTGCGCAGCAGGTTTATAAGTACCAACAACCCCTACGTCTGTCACTAATTTTTGATACAAATTCACATCAGAACCGAGTGTTTTTCCAAGGAAATCAGCAGCGGTATCTTTCCCCGTACTGTTCAATACATACCAGGAGCTTCCCCCTAGGTTAGATGCGTTAACGGAACTAGCTGTATTTTTCAACTTAGGAAAAGGAACAACTGCCCATTTACCGGATTGATCAGCTTGTGATTTAACCGATGGCGTAATCCAGTTACCTGTCGGAACAGAAGCAACAGCACCGCTATTGAATCCAGCTAGGAAGGAGTTCCAATCCGAGTTGATTTTAACAATGTTCGCGTTCATGATTTCTTTGTATGTTTCGAAAGCTTCTTTCAACACAGCGTTGTCTTTCAGATCTGGGGTCGTGCCGTCACTTTTCAGATACCAAGCGCCTGCGGATTGAATCATCATACGGATCAAACCAAGATCATTTGGATCTTGCGTCAGCAAATCTTTACCTGTTTTGGCTTTAACCGCTTTACCGACTTCAATGAATTTCTGCCAATCGATATTTTTCAAATCATCAACTTTATAGCCAGCTGTTTCCAAATAATCTCTACGTACGTAAAGACCAGTAACACCGGAGTCAAATGGCACACCGTATTGTTTGCCATTCAAGCTCGTTGGGCCTAACTTGTATTCAGCGAAATCCGAAGCCTTAATGGATGCGGACATATCTGCGAATGCATCTGGATATGTTTTCAAAAAGCTTTGTGCACGATAATCTTCAATCAATACAACATTCGGAAGGCCTGACTTTGAACCAGAGTTCAAACCAGTGTTCATCTTTTGAATAATGTCATCTTGTGCATATTCAACAACATTGATCTTCACATCAGGATGATCCTTGGCATAAGCGTCTTTCGCTAGGTTCATTGCTGCGATATTAAAGTTCTTATCCCATGCCCAAACGGTAATTTCTTTACTAGTGCTTGCAGCACCGCCGCTAGGAGTAGTCGTTGATGATGTGTCTGACGAATTACTTGAACATGCCGTCAAAAGCATAAAACTTGCAAGTAAAACCGTAGAAATTTTCTTCTTCATATGATCCCCCTGATGATTTGAATTTGTAAGTGCTTACTTATAGATAATATCATTTGGGCAAATCGTCTTGTTAGAACGAAATTTACTGAAATTAGCGTTTTTATTGTGTCTGAAATCCCATCCTCCATCGTTCATTTGTATTATTTTTATATTTTGTATTTATTTTAGTTTTTTATACTTCTACGTGTACTGTTCTGTACGCCATGGAAGGGTAATCGATACTTTCGTCCCTTGTCCCAACGTGCTTGTTATCGCAACCCCATATTCTTCTCCGTACAAAAGAACCAGGCGATCATGAACATTACGAATACCAATTCCTGTGAACATTTGCCTTGCACTTGTGGGATTCGGCATCTCATCCGCTTCGTTAGAAAGTTCCATGCCATCCCCATTGTCAACGACTTCACAGAGCAGCGTATCCCTCTCTTTCGTGATGATGACATAAATATATCCCGTACCTTTCTTATTAAAAGCATGAAAAAAAGCATTCTCAATAAAAGGTTGCAGCATCAAATTAGGCACTTGCGCAGGGAAGCAGTCCGGTGAAACAAAGTAATCAACCTTAATCCCTTGGCCATAACGAATCTGATTAATGAATACGTAATGCTTTAAATTCACCAACTCTTGCACAACGGGAATCGTTTCTTTGACATTGCTGATGGTATTCTGCAGGAGAGAAATAAGCGCATGAATCGTTTGCGTGGCGGACTCTTGGCTCCCTCGCTGAACAAGGATGTTAACAGAAGCTAGCGTATTATATAAAAAATGCGGATTAATCTGCTGCTGCAGCGCGGCTAATTCTGCCTTGCGCTGCTCTTTCTGCGTTTCAACAAGCTGACTAATATAGTCGTTCAACTCATCGAGCATGAAATTGAAGGATCGGCTAAGTTCCCTTGTCTCATAGGTGCCCGTTACCGCCATATAATTATGAAAATTCTCTTTCGTTACCGTGGACATTTTCTTAACAAGCTTTCTTAACGAGAGCGTCAGCCTCCGCGTAATCACATACACAAGGAGCACAGCAATAGCAACGATTCCCGCAACAATGAAGAAAATCGCTTTCCTGTTGAGCATTTGACCAAGTGTCGCCTTCTTATCAATGACATTCATGATGTAAAAATCGTACAACGGCAACTCTCCAGCCAATACAATGACATCCTTATCGGACATCTCCATTTCATCATTGGCCAAGTTATGCTGACGAATCCTCTGGGCACTCTCTAAGAGCTCTTTCGATGTAGTTCCGATCAGCTCAGCTCGATTGCTAGAAACGATTAGACCTTGACGATCTAATATCAACACATCATTCCCATCACTTGTGAAGCTTGCATAAATGGATCTTAGATCGCTTTCTTTCATGATGATATAAAGCGTCCCATACCAATCTTTACTGACAGGATCAGTCAGAGCTTTGGCGGCAACCAGTCCTGGATCTCCAGAACCTGGCCTCCCTTCATCCAAATAGCTGTATAACAAGCGTCCTGGCTGGTTCCGCGACTCTTGTGTAATCGGATTTCGCCCTAAATCCGCCAAAGAACCTGACCAGTAGGTACGGTCGCTCGTATAGTTTTTGCCATTTATGCCCGAAATGATCATCCCAATGTTCTTGGCTCCAATGCCCGACTGGATTCGCTTCATCTGTTCGCTCATACCGAAGGCCACCTTGAAGTTGGTTACCGAATCGGTATCTCCTTCGGTCAGAAAACTCTTAATCGCGCCGCTTTGCGCTGCGTTAACGACAATATTTACATTTGAATAATGAATGGATTCCAAACCGCTTTTAATTTGTTCAATTATTTTGGAATTTGTGATACTAAATGTCTTCACAAAAAGCTTTTCCGACATTTGCACGGTAACCCAAGAAGTCGCCACCGTGACAGTGATCATGCTAAGCACCATCACAAGAAACAACTTACTGAATAAGCTTTGATCGGAGAATTTTCTTAACCATGCCCCCATATGTCTTATGATTCCCTTCGTCTTCATTTTTTGCGATAGTGGCTAGGTGAAGTCCCCATCAACTTCCGAAACACTTTCGTGAAGTAACTATGATCGGAGTAGCCAACAAGAGCGCTAATTTCTGAAATCGACATATGCGTGCTATCTCTTAGTAATTCACACGCACGTTCGATCCGAATCCGATTCAAATACTCATTGAAGCCTTCTTTATTATGAATGGTGAAATAATTGGATAGATAGGAGGGGTTGAAATGAAACTGTTTGGCTACTTCTGTCAGCGTCAGCGGTTCCGTAAAATGCTCATCCAGATACATTAAAATCTTCTGTATGCCCGGAGAACTCGTTTTGTTTCCTGTCACACAGTCTGTCGCCTCATTAAGAAACTTGGCTAGAAGAGCACGCACTTCCCCGATATGTTTGGCCTCATGAATGGCACGGAAATACTCATACTTCGCTTCATCCAGCGTTCTAGCCTCATAGTGAAAATGCAGTAAAGAGACAATAATATTGAATAGGCTGTGGCCTAGAAAGGATTTAAACTCGAACATATCCGTATCCAATCTGCCAGGCATGGAGGCTACATAACGGCCAAGACGTTCAAAAGCTTGTTGAAAATCTTGATGATTCAGTTCAGCGCTAAACGCCTCCGAATCAAATGATTCTCCGTTCCCTTCATGTTCTACCAGTTCGTCTGCAAAGAACAGTTGTTGATCCGATAAAAAGAAACGGTGATCCAACACTTTGAGAATATCTTGCGTATATACGTCATGGAGTTCTTCGATTTTCTTGAAATTTTTGCTAAGCGCCACATAGAAGGAGGATCCCCCTCTTACGCCAGAATCCACTACCTGTTCACATAAATGAATGGCATCCATTCTGCTAGCATCCTCTGTATTCAGCAAAAATCGGACATGGCTGTCTTGATGGGACAAACGATGAATGATAAAGGGTTGCTCGGCATCCTGAACCAACCCTTTCAATAAGGTTTCGATCCATTCCTCGTTTCGTTTCATCGAAGAAGATGAGCTATCTTGCATATCTGCAACGAATAAAATAAAGCAAGGATACGGGAAGTGAGTACTGATCTCCGCACCCTCCATCTCCATGGCATAGCCGGAAATGAGCCTGTCCAACACATAGTCGACAGACTGTCCTTTTTCATTCGTAAAGTCCATGTGTCGAAAGGCTGGCATCCCTTGTACGGTCTTTTTTAATACAGCTAACAGCGAATTTGCATCTAATTTAGGTTTTAATAAATAATCTGCTACACCATTCTGAAACGTAGAGCGCACATACTCAAATTCACCGTAGCTGCTGAGCACCACGATTTCAATCTCTGGATAGAGGCCTTTCACAACTCTGACCAATTCCTCTCCACTCATAACCGGCATAACAATATCTGTCAGGATCAGGTTGGGTTCGAGTCGCTTGACCATGTCAAGCGCATCCTGACCGTTAGAAGCCTCGCCGACAATCTGGAATCCTTCGCTTTCCCAATCGAGAAGATGTCTGATCCCTTGACGAACTAGCATCTCATCATCAACAATTAATATCTTGCAATACGTCTCCATGACTTACTCCTTTGTGGACTATACATAGCTTCCCACTTTTAGATTGAACGATGTATCGGTCTCTGTCGGATTTTAAAGTTAATTGTACACATTAACGAGCATGAATCAACAATCATCCCGAGAACTTAACTACGCAGCAAAAAAAAGCATCATTCACCATGTTAGCGTGAAAGATGCTTCCTGCAGACAGTTTTTCTAATTCATTTCCAATTTAAATATAACGTCGCATGATGTCGTTTTTATTCGTAAAGTAGCGGCTTGATATCCGCAGCATCAATGTTCGTTTTGTCATACCAGTGGAAACCTGTATCGATGTTTTTGGCAACTGTTTCGCCTTTGATCGCTTGCACGGCCGCTTTTACGGACCAATAGCCGATGCCGATCGGATCTTGCGTAATCGCCCCAGCCATTTTACCGCTGCGGATGGCATCCATTTGTTGTTTGCCGGAGTCGTAACCGATAACAACGATTTTGTCTTTCTTGAGCTCAGTCACCGCATTCAGAACACCGATAGCTGAACCTTCATTGGCACCGAAGAAGCCTTTGATATTCGGGTGTGCTTGAACAATCGCTTTGGCTAAGTCTGTTGATTTGAGCTGGTCGCCACCGCCGTATTGGGTATCGACGATTTTGATGTTCGGATATTTTGCTTTGATCTGATTCGTGAAGCCATCTCGACGATCGATCCCTGTGCGGCTCGTTTGGTCATGCACGACAAGTGCGATTTCGCCTTCGCCTCCGATAAGCGCAGCCATTTTGTCGGCGGCGAGCGCAGCAGCCGCTTTATTATCAGTAGCGGCAGTCGTCACCGGAATGTCGCTATCCACACCGGAGTCGAAGCCGATGACCGGGATTTTGCTTGCTTTGGCCTTCTCGAGCAGCGGCGTCGCCGCCTTACTGTCAAGGGCAGCGAATGCGATGGCCTGTGGCTTTTTGCCCAGTGCAGCTTGCAGCATTTCAATTTGCTTATCCACCTGTGTTTCTGTCTCAGGACCTTCAAATGTAATCTCCACATTGAATTCCTTCGCTGCTTTCTCTGCGCCTTGCTTCACCGCTTGCCAGAACTGGTGCTGGAAGCCCTTGGAGATGACCGGAATATAGATTTTATCTGACTTTACTGTTGTCGTTGATCCCGCTGTGGATGTCGCTGTTTTCGTCGTGGAACTGCATGCACTCAATAAAATGGCTGACAGCAATACCAAAGATGATGCAACAGCCAATTTCTTTGTCCGTTTAAGCACTGTACCTCGCCCCTTGCTTCTCAATTTTTGGTTGTATAGGACTCCTGACGGAGTGAATACCAAGGTTATTTCTTGCGGCGGCGCATCATATCTGCGTATACCGCCAGCACAATGACGATCCCGACAATTACCGTCTGCCACTCCTGCTTCACGGATAAAATACGAAGTCCATTCGTCAGCACACTCATGATCAGCGCACCGATGACGGTTCCAAGGATGGAACCTTTGCCCCCGCTGAGGGACGTGCCCCCAATGACCACGGCTGCGATGGCTTCGAGCTCATAGCCAGATCCAAGTGCAGGCTGCGCTGAGTTGAGGCGAGAGGCCATCATGATGCCGGCAATTCCGCTGAACACACCTGTTAGTGTGTAAATGACGATTTTCCAGTAGTCCACGTTGACGCCAGAAAGCCTAGTAGATTCTTCATTGCTGCCTAGGGCAAAGTTGTAACGGCCAATGATCGTTTTGGTCAAAATAATACTGGCTATGATCGCAGCGCCGAAGAACACGAGAATCGCGTTCGGAATTTCCACACCTGGGAAAATGTCGCTAACTAGTGAGCCCATCGAAATCTTCGTGAATGCAGGCGTATCGTTAAAATAAATCGGCTTCGTTCCCGATATGACAAGCGATAAGCCCTTCGTCACCATCATCATGGCAAGCGTTGCGATGAAGGGCGGAATTTTCATTTTAGCTACAAGCAGCCCGCTAATGAGTCCGCAGACAGCCCCAGTCAGAATGCCTCCGACAATGCCGAGCGGCATCGGGAGCTGCCACGTCGTGATGATCACGCCGGCCATGACGGAGGAAAAGGTCATCACGGTTCCAACGGCCAAATCGATCCCCGAGGTGATGATAACGAACGTAGAGCCTAACGCTAGAACCCCGATAACGGCGGTTGAGAGCATAATAGCAATGAGGTTATCGAATTGGAAAAAGTTGCTCGACGAGATGGAAAAAATGAGAACGAGCATGATTAAACTGGCAAATGCCAATAGCTTCTGTGCAGCTCCGTTTTGTTTGGACAAGGTGGGAATTGTTTTTTTGTAGGCATGTGCAAGTCTTGTTGACATGAGACTCCTCCTAACTGATTCGCATCGTGGCGAATCGCATAATAGCTTCCTGTGTGGCTTCTTGCTGCGTGAGTTCACCGGTAATGCGACCTTCGCACATGACCATGATGCGATGACTCATACGTAATATTTCTGGCAGCTCCGAGGAGATCATGATGATCGATTTCCCTTGCGCCGCGAGATCATCGAGCAGCTTGTAAATCTCGGTTTTGGCTCCCACATCGATGCCTCTTGTCGGTTCATCGAAAATGAGAATATCGCAGTCCCGCAGCAGCCATTTACCGATAACGACCTTCTGTTGGTTACCGCCGGATAGGAATTTCACCTGTTGATGGATCGTTGGTGTTTTGATTTGAAGCGCTTCCACATAGTGCTGCGCTTTCTCGCCGATGATGCTGTCTTGCATCCAGCCGAGTCGCCGCGCCTTTCGATAGGAGGCGAGTGCGATGTTCATTTTCACATCCATCTCCACCATGAGCCCGAAGCGCTTGCGGTCCTCAGACAAGTAACCGATGCCGTGCCTCACCGCGTCATGCGGCGCTTGGATACGGACCTGCTGTCCATGGATGCGGATGTCTCCGGAATCGATGGCGTCTGCGCCAAAAATCGCCCGCGCCACCTCCGTACGCCCCGCTCCCATCAGACCGGCGAAGCCGAGGATTTCACCTTTGGCCAGATGGAAGGAAACATCCTTCACCGCTGAGCCGCGGTTTAGTTTGGAAACTTCCAACACCTTCTCTTTTGAGGTGGTGGTTGTTTGTTGATTCGGGCTGACGTAGAGCTCGCGCCCTACCATCATCGCAATGATCTGATCGATGGATGTCCTCTGCGTCTGTACCGTATCTATATAACGGCCGTCACGCATGACGGTGATGCGATCACTGATGCGTTTCAGCTCTTCCATCCGGTGAGAGATGTAGACGATTCCCACACCGCGGCTGCGGAGCTGATGGATGATGCGGAACAGCTCCTCTATCTCTGCATGCGTGAGGGCGGCTGTCGGTTCGTCCATAATCAGCACCTCGGATTGAAAGGATAGCGCCTTCGCAATCTCTACCATCTGCTGCTTGGCTACTGTCAAATCCGCCACCATCGTTCGCGGGTCTAGCTGTAGGTTCATCTGATCCAGGAGGTTCTGCGCTTGCTCATTCAGCATGCGTTCATCGACGAATAGCTTGATGCCATGTCTCGGCTCGCGGCCGATAAAGATATTCTGTGCGATCGTCAAATCTGGCATCAGGTTCAACTCTTGATGAATCATCGAAATACCTAGCTGCTGCGCTGCTCTTGTATGGGGGAGGCTCACTTCCTTCCCCTTCACAAGGATGCGTCCTTCGTCCTTCTGGTACACACCTGTAGCAATTTTCATCAACGTTGATTTCCCTGCCCCATTCTCACCGACTAGCGCATGCACCTCACCAGCAGCCAGCGTCAACTGACACTGATGCAGCGCATGTACACCAGGAAAATGCTTCTCAATCCCTTCCATCCTGAGCAAAACTTCATCTCTCATCGTCTATCTCACCTCGTACCCCAGTTCGTCATGTCCCTTGTTCATGAGTTCATTCTACCCGCCAGAAGTTGGAATGAGAGTGGATAAATCTCTTCAAAAACGTTGAAAATCTTCTGATTCTGAGCGTGGGGTTGGAGCTAAGTGGGGGACAGGACGTCGTGCGCTGACTCTAAGACCGGGCTGCGTATGATGGGAGACGGGCTCATCGTGTGCTGGGCACCGAACAGCGAGCTCCATTGGAGAAATTCAATGGAATGAGTAAAATAGGCGGGCTGGATGGGTAACCACGTTTCGCAACTTGAGGAGTTAATTGAGGGGCGTGCTAGGGGCTGGGGAGTTCCGTACTACCCCCAAACACCGCAAAAAGCCCCTCACCAGGAGGGGCTTTCCGCACTACACACCAATCTGCTACTCAGCAGCTTGACCGTTCAATTTCTCTTTGAGCAGGTTCAACTGCTCATCCACTTTAGCTTGCTTCGCTGTATCGATCGGCGTGTAGCTGCCAACAGTACCTCCGGGTACGTATGGCTTGCGAGCGATCTCAGCTTCAACTTCAAGCTGGATGATTTTCTCTTCCATGCGCTGGAAGCCGCGGGATGCGTTGCCGCTCTCGATCACACCGTTGTAGGACACTTGTGCCATTTGTTTCTTCGCTTTCGCCAACTGAGCGCGGGATACAAGCTCGTTGCGTTTGTTGCGCATTTTGTAGAATTCATCTTTCATCTCGTGCAATTGCTGTGTCAACTCATCCGCATGTGCTTTCGCAGAAGCGTATAGATCTGTGTACTCAACAATTTTATCTTCGTGGTACAGTTTTTCTTCAACTGCTTGGCGAGCAATCGCTTCTTGGCCGTTTTTGATTGCTGCGGAAGCTTTCGCTTCGCGGTCAGCTACAAGGCGAACTGATTCCTCAAGGCGCTGCTTCAGCTTGCGCTCACTTGCGATTTGGCGAGCAACAGTTACTTCCGCTTGGGCAATTTCTTGCTCCATATCGCGAAGATATTGGTTCAACATTACGATTGGATCTTCAATTTTATCTAATACCTCGTGAATTGAAGCTTTCGTCATATCTTTCATTCTTGTAAATACACCCATGGTTTACACGTCTCCTTTTTTACTATCCAATGTTTGTTTTTCAAAGCGAGCCACTTTAGCTCTTAGTTCGTCTACTTCTCTTTGCAAGGCTTTCTTCTCAATGTCTTTCATCATCTCATCGATGTTGTTCGTTGGTTGGCTCGCTTCATAGGAAGCGTACTTGCTAGTCGGTTGTGGCGCTTGGCGGTGGTTATGGGATTTATGATGATTCCATGCTCCCCCTGAATAGTTTTGATGACCATACGAGCTTGCATAGGGATCAAATGGGGGCTGATCAAACCCAGGTTCCTTCGGAATAACAATCGCCGCTACAAAGTAGACGAAAATGACGGTGCCTCCGGTGAAAAACGTGGTGATCACGACTAGTAAACGTAATAGTGTGACATCTACATTCATGGCTTCTGCAAGTCCCCCGCATAGCCCCGTTAATTTCTTATCTCTTCGTGAGCGATACAGTTTGTTCATGATCCTTTGTTCCCTCCTGTTTCAGTCTATTGCGAAGTGCTTCCATTTCCGCATCTACAGCTGGGTTACCCCCACTGTAGTAGCTTTCGCGACCCATCTTCCTAACGTCGCGAAGCGTCCTGGCGTGCAGCTCCATATCGGATACGCGCTCTTCCAATCGGCCGAACATCCGCGGTGCCCCATCTTGTGTGACACTGCTGCGAGCGTGCATTCGCTGCTGCAAGCGAGCGGACTCCATACGAGCCAAGTAGTAGCTTCGTTTGTCTGCGACTTCTTTGTAATCTGCCTTCAATTGTTGCAGCTCCTCATCAAGCTCAAGGATGGACTGCTTCGCCTGCTCATAAAGATCATGGTATTGCACGCTTTTCTCTTCCGCCTGCAACTTCTCTTGCAGCACGATTCGTGCCATATGTTCTTCGCCAGCCTTCAAAGCCAGCAGCGCTTGATGCTCGCGCTTTTCTTTCGTTTCTAGTGCCGTTAAATATTGCTGCCGAAGTGACGCTGCATGACTTACGCATTGCTGATACAATCTTTCTGACTGCACAAGCTGCTCACGCTGGGCTGCTAAGTATTGGTCAATCAAGCGTACCGGATCTTCCGACTTCTCTAAATGCTCATTCAAAGTTGCCACGGTTATATCTCTCATCCGCCTAAATAGGCTCATCTTCACTCCACCTTTTTCACACTCTGTATTCGATTCTTTTCCTGCTTACGTTAAGCTGTTCTTCCTTTTAACATTGAAAATCCATATCCGATTAACCCGATTGCCAGAAGGATAATGATCCAACCTGCTAGCTTACTTACTAGAATGATTATCCCGATTCCGGCAATTACCCATCCTATTTTCTTATCGTTCTTAATCCCTAGGTAACCCAGTCCAACCATAATGAGGGGAATCACATATCCCATCACCGAGCCTATAAAGTCTCCTAAGTGAAAACCTAGCTTGTTAAATAAAATCAGTGCGCCGAATGCGATTAGCAGAGCGGCAAATCCTGTATTTCTTTTCATCGTTTCGTCACCGCCTTTCGTTGTTTGTCGTCGTCTTCTTCATGTCTTTATTCTAGGTAAAATCGCAGCTTTCCAAAACGGACCGTGGACGGTATTTGCTCCTAGACCTTAGTCGGGGTGGGTCTACGACCTCTGATAGACGGGTATCCCCCCCCTTCTGGCATGACTAAAATTATCGTGAGTGCCATTTAGGAAGTATGGTAAAATAAGGGCTAGTTGAACTATCTCGCTTATTGCGTAAGGAGGATTCTCTTGTGAACATCACGGAGGGAACGTTTCAGGGAGTTGGCGGGGTTGACCTTTTCTATAGAAAAGCCACTCCGTCAGAAGCACCAGCCAAAGGCGCTATTATTGCTGTCCATGGACATGGCGACCACAGCGGTGGATTAGTCAATATGTGTGACGCACTCGTACAGGGTGGTTATATCGTCTATTCGGCTGATTCACGTGGTCATGGGCGAAGCCCAGGTATTCGTGGATTCATTCGCTCATGGGATGAATACAAAGGAGATCTGCACATATTTAGAGAACTCGTCCTATCTGAAAATCCTGAATTGCCTCTCTTTATCATCGGTCACAGTATGGGTGGTGTGATTAGTGCGGACTATGTGCTTGATCAGGGTACTGGGATTAGTGGACTCGTTTTGGTGGCTCCTGCGATTTCATATGAAATGACGACCTTTGAAAATTGGCTCATTAAGCTTCTGGGAAAGCTCCGGCCACAACTCACCATTCAAAAATCCGGCAGTGTAGAGGGATTAACTCAAGATCCTGACATGGCGGCCAAACTGCAATCTGATCCATTGCGTCATAGTACCGTAACGCCAGGCTTAGGCCTTGGACTAAGTCAAGCCATTCCAAGAATCTTGAATCAAGCACAATCGTTTCAACTCCCCCTTCTCCTACAATACGGACTAGAAGATCAATTGACTCCCCCCGCTAAGCTTCAGCAATTCCTGCACTTGGTGGGTTCGCAGGATAAAAAGAGCTATGCTTACGATACGATGCGTCATCGTCCTTTTGATGACCTAGGGCGAGAGCAATTTCTTTCTGATTTACTAGGTTGGTTGGATCAACATACGGCTACGCCTACTAAACCCAAGATGTATGCTTGAAAATGAAAGAAAAACCGCCGTCAAATGACGGCGGTTTTTCCTATTCTCATAGTCGCTGCTACACGTTTTCTCTATCTAACACATACACCTTCACGTTCTTTTTCACACCAAACTCCTGGGCTTGGCCCAAATCATTCATGAAGACATCAATTCTAGAGCCACGAATCGCCGATCCGATATCTTCCGCTTTCCGAATGCCAATACCTTCGATGAACACCGTTGATCCTAAGGGAATGACGGCTGGATCTACAGCAATCGTGCGTCCCTCCTTGGCTTTAATACCACTATAAGTAATGCCGTATGTAGGATGAGAGGCTTTTTTGCCTGTCGATTCAAAGCCCGCGGTATACGCGGTTAACGTTGTATTAATTACTTTTTTAATAATTTTCGGCTGTCCCTCGGATGCAGATGCTACAGCGACAAGGGGGATGGTTAGACTTTGTCCGATCGTCAGTTGGTTCGGATTGGAAATTGAATTGGCAGAAATGAGGTCATCGACAGCGATTTCAAAGCTTTTTGCTATTTTGAACAGGGTGTCTCCTTGGCTTACTTTGTACGTTGTCACAGCTTGTTCGACTTCAGCGGCTGGAGCTTCAGCTATCGAAGTATCCGAGCTTTCATTCGAAGAAGCCACATAGACAGGCGACATATCCATATCTTCATCGTTCGTTGGATACGAATATGCCTTCGATTGCATGAACCACAATCCAAGCAACAAGATGAGGGATAAGGTCGAAATACATATTTTACGAAACATCATAGCTATAGCTCCTCCTAGAAAAGTTAATAGAGTTATAGCTACTAGACTCGGCTAAAAGTAAACTTTCTATACATTTCCTATGAAATTAATGATAGATACATAGGAACATTAAGAGAGAACCATAAGGGCTGTCTTGTATATTTCCACCTTATTCTGTTTACGATAGTAGACCTATGGCTGATATCAAAAGCAAAATGAATGAGTCTTGATACATTTACCCATTAGAATATGCCTTGACAGGAATATTCCGTTTGAGTTATATTCAATACATGAATACGATATTCAGTGCTCTTGCCGAACCACATCGCTTACACATGGTTGAGCTTTTGCGAGACGGCCCCCTGACTGTAGGGGAGATAGTCGAGCGGCTCGGCCTTAGTCAGCCACAAGTTTCCAAACATCTGCGTGTACTTAGTGAAGCAGGACTTGTAGAGGTACAGCCAATAGCGAATCGAAGGGTCTATAAACTGCGGCCGCAGTCCCTTCAAGACATTGAAAACTGGCTTGGTTCCTTCCGTCGCCTATGGGAATCACAATTCGATCGGTTGGAGGCCTATCTAGCAACCATGCAAGCGAAAGACAGCAAACCGACTGATCCGGAATAAACCAGGATTAGATCAACCAATTGGAGGTATTTACAATGACACAAGAAAACGCAACTTACAAATATGAAATGAAAAACGATGGCTCAGAATTGGTGATTACACGTATCATTAATGCCCCTCGTGAACTTGTATTTCAAGTATGGACGACACCTGAACATTTAGCAGAATGGTGGGGACCTACAGGCATGAAGCTAACGGTGGAATCCTTAGATGTTCGCCCTGGCGGCAGCTTCCACTACTCGATGAAGTCACCTGAAGGCTTTGAAATGTTCGGTAAATTCGTTTATCACGAAGTTGCTGCACCTGAGACGTTATCTTATGTGAGCTCCTTCGCTGATGCAGAGGCTAATGTGATTCGCGCCCCATTTAGCCCCATTTTCCCAATGGAAATTATGAACCACTTAACGTTCACAGAAGAGGATGGGAAGACGATTCTTACTATGCGTGGAGGTCCAATCAACGCGACAGAAGAAGAATTGAATTTCTTCGCTTCCATGAAAGGTTCTATGGAAGAAGGCTTCGGCGGAACATTCAAGCAATTGGATGAGTACCTAACGAAAATCACAGCTTAATAAATACAGTAAAAGAGCCTCCAGAAGTGATTCTGGGGCTCTTTTTGGTGAAAGTTTATACAGCCGCTCTGCGCAGCAATCCGTACGAAATGAGCGAATAGATGACAACCAATGGGATCAACCACCAGAACAAATCCATATAGTGATGCGCTACCCAATGCCCAATATCGTCCCAAAGTCCGAAATGCGTCAGCGTGTAGGACGTGATCGTCCCTAACAACAGCGCGGCTGTAAAGAAGATGTACATCGACATTCTGCCAAAACGGCGATGCAAGCTCGAAATGGCAAATCCAAGAAAGTACAAATGTATCAATAGGATGATATTAATCCCCAGTATAGCGATGTATGGTAGATCGTTAAGGAACCCTATTTCAAATAGATGCAAATTCACATTCCACCCATTCGTTGCATGCTCAATGGCCGAAAGTATGGTTATGGCTATCCCTGAAATCGTATTCACCAACAGGACAGTCAATGCTGTACCGAAGAAATAATCCTTTCTCCGAATGCTAAGACCGATGGCGAATGGGAACGTTTCTTTGAGCGTAAGCGTGCCTGCTATAAATGTGTAGACAAAGATGGAGGCAATCGCACCCGTATTTATAACTTCGCCTTCATTAAGTGAAAGAGCAATTAAAGCATTGATCAGAAAATTAGCGCCCAGGATGGCCCATGGAACCAAAAACCATGTGTTCTTATTCCTCAGATGGAGCATGACGACTTGCTTAACTCGGTTCATAGTGATTCAGACCCCTTTCCCGCCACTTGCGTGCGTGTCAGATGAACAATGAGCTGCTGGATGGAAACTGGCTCGAATTCCAGTCCTAATTCTTCGGCGTATTTGCGATCTTGCACCGAAAGAGCCCCTATGATGGTCGCTGTTGCAGCAGAACCAATTGCCGTTCGCTCCAGCACCTCTTTCCCCCGTGCGAACGCATCTACCGCTGATTTCAATCCAGAAACCGTACAAGCACGGCCGCGTAACGCATCGGCATCTTCATTAAGAATCAACTTACCGTTATCGATCACAAGCACATGCTCCAGTAAACGACTTACCTCGTCAATCAAGTGCGTAGAAAGGATGACGGTTCTCGGGTATTCTGCATAATCTTGCAGCAAGCTATCATAAAAAAGTACGCGTGCTACAGCATCTAAGCCTAGATAGGGCTCATCAAAAATCGTCAATGGCGCGCGGCTAGCGAGCCCAACCACAATTCCCACCGAGGAGAGCATACCTCTGGAAAGCTTTTTAATTTTCCTTTTGATCGGAAGTCGGAAATCTTCAATTAACGCGTAGGCATACGCATCATCCCAATTCGGGTATAACGTTTTGGCAACCGCCAGCACATCAATAATACGGAATGTATCCGGATATTTCTGGCTCTCTTTGATAAAACAAATCTGATTCAGCACCCGACTATTCTCAAAAGGCTCCTCGCCAAACACCCTCAACTCGCCGCTAGTCGCGAATTGCTGTGCGGAGATCATATGCATGATGGTCGTTTTGCCTGCGCCATTTCTGCCGAGTAAGCCATAAATTTTGTTCGCTTCTACCGTGAAGCTGACCCCGTCAACAGCCTTAACTTGGCCATAGGCCTTCGTCAGTCCTTTTACCTCAACAACGTTCATCATTAAGCTTTCTCCCCCCTCCGCACCATTTCCGTCAGTTGCTCTACCGTTATGCCCAGCTTCTCCGCTTCTCTCACCATCGTCACGACATATTGCTCATAAAAGAGTTCTTTACGCTTCTCCATCAGCTTAGCCCTCGCTCCCTCCGCTACAAACATGCCAATTCCACGCTTCTTGTATAAAATCCCTTGGTCCACTAGCAGGTTAACACCCTTCGCTGCCGTTGCCGGATTGATCTGATAAAAGGCTGCAAATTGATTCGTAGAAGGAACCTGCGATTCTTCCGGCATGCGTGATTCGATAATGTCATCTTCAATCTGCTCTGCGATTTGCATAAAAATCGGGCGGCTATCATCCATCATAAATCCCACAATTCTCACCACCGCTTTCATCACTACATTGGTTAGTTACTCATGTAATTAACCATACAACCAAATAACATTGAAGTCAAGTAAATTACAAAAGTTGGGTAGTTAAATAATTTCTTTTTTGTAGGGGAATACCAGTAGGGCGTGGGGTGGGAGCCGGACGAGGTAATGATACAAGGGCAGGAATTGGTTAAATAGAGGAAGAGATGGTTAAAGACATAGAGCAAGCGCATCACGACACTTTTATAGGAAGGTAGGTTTTCTATGTTTCTATCTATCATACGGAGTAGTTTGGCGGTTTTGTTGGGGTTGGCGTTGATTAACCCTGCTGGGGAAGGAATAAAGTCTACGCGCGCGTCACAGCATGCATCTGTACAAGTGGCGCCGCAAACAGCTGCTGCACAAGTAGAACCGAAAACCGCTGCACCGTTGTTTTCCTTCTCGGTGATGAGCGACGTTCATATCCTATCGTCGGACTCGGCTTCCCAGCTGCTTCTGCGGCAAGCGCTCGCCGATCACCATGAGCTGCGCCCAGACAGCAAGTTGCTTGTCCTGAACGGCGATCTCACGAATGGCAGTGAAGGCGATTACCGCAGCTTGTTGGCGCTGCTCAGTCGCCAGCCCCATGCCCCTGTGCAGGCAACCATGGGCAACCATGACTACTATGGCGTGTGGCGCAAGCCGGATGGGCAGATGGATTACACGAAGATGAATACATCGTGGACGAGTCGTGATGCGGTCGCGTTATTCGACCGCATGATGGGTTACGACAAGCCGTATCACGAGCTTGTCGTGGAGGGCTACCGCTTCCTGTTCCTTAGCGGGGAAGCGTACAGAGACGTAGACGCATCCATCAACGAGGATGCGTACCTCTCTCCCGCGCAGCTCAGCTGGCTGAGCGAGCGGCTCACAGCGGCGAGCTCGGCGGATGCCGGCAAGCCCGTGTTCGTGTTCCTCCACCAGCCGCTGCCGCAGACGCTGGATGGTACAGATACGGAGCTGGGGGTCGTCCAGCACAAGGAACTGCGTGCGATACTTGACGCACACCCAAACGTCATTTTGTTCAGTGGGCACACCCACTGGAACATCGAAACGACCAGCCAAGTGAAGCAGCTGAAGTTTCTTGCCGCTTCCAGCGCCTCCATCCGCGAGGTATGGAGCGCTAAAAATGAGCCCGAGACGCGATTGCTTAGCCAGAGCCTCGTCGTCGATGTCTACCCCGAACGCGTCGTCATTCTGCGCCGCGAGCATACCGAAAAGCGATGGATCGAGCCATCCATCGCTAAGGGGTATGATATGAAGTGAGGCTGCCGTTCCTGGGCTCATTTAAGTCCGAAGATCCGAACTATTGATTAGCATTGAAAGAGACCCTTCCCTATTGGAACGGTCTCTTTCTTTTCCTCTTTCTTTTCCTCTTGTTTTTCCTTCTTCTGTCCCTCGTTATCTTCATCTACTCACGGATTCAGCCCAATCAACGATTTTAACATTCACGCAATCCCGAATCTATTAATCAATCTATTAACACATTTTTTCTTACATGGGTAAATCTAGTTAACGGGCATGCCTGTTTCGACATCTACTATAAGCAGATAGAGAGAAGGAGGTGAAACATAGATGCAAAACAAAAAACGCAGCATCCCTACTCTCAAAGACTCTGGCAAGCTAGGTAAATCGTACACTCGCATTCCCCTCAGCAAAAACATCGGTCCTACACAAACACTAAGACGACTTACGATTCTTTGGGTAGCTACTAATGGTGTCCCTTTCGTCACCTCCGGCTTCTTCTGCGAGGCTCGTACTTTAAACGGAACTCGTCTTGCAACTGCTCGATTTGACGCTTTTGGAACTGCCGTATTCCGTACAATCGGTACGCCTACTACACGTACTTTAGTGCTTAGGACTTTCGATGAAGACGGTGTCCTCTTCCGTACACGTACGGTTCGTTCTGGTATTTCGGCTTTCGTATTTATCGGCTAATAAAACAAAAACAGCCCACCCCATGGCAAGTCCAAGGGTCGGGCTGTTTCTCTTTTACTTAAATTGCTTCAGAAGGCGCTTCGCTGTTCCGTTCGGTGTGTTAATGACTTCATACATATTGACGACGATGCCGGAACTTACTTGCTCGTTTTTCAATCCAGAAATGGTTACTCTCTGGCTGCCGCTCGTTAATTTGCCCGTGCCCATTAAAGAAGCATCTTGGGTGCCAACGATACGACCGAGAGAATCGACCATTTCGAATTGAATCTTGGAGAAATTAGCATCAATAATCACTTGATCTTCATGAGAAATATCCATATCCAAACTCAGGACATAGGAGTAGGTCCCTCCACTATACGTCCAGCCAATCGAGCTGTCATTAATTTTGAGCGAGAACGGATAGATCGCAATGGTATCTCCTGTCTCTGCTTCTTGCAAAGCCACTTTGAACGTCCCTGCGGACACATTGCCTTCAGAAACGGACTTATCATCATACACATTCAGCGCAAAAGAATCATCCTCGTCATCAGTTTCCTTATTAGGCAGCAAGTAGGAATAGCTGACTACATAGGAGCTTCCTGGTGTAATTTGTGTGGCCGCCTCGCTTTGTCGAGAGCCGGTATAAGCATTACCTTTATTATCGATGATCTCGTTCTGCAGCTCAGGCAGTGCGAGCGTGCTCGTTCCGTTGTTCGTGATTTTGTATTTGGCGATCGCGGTTTTGTAGCCGAGATCATCATTCTCATGCGCATGAAGCTCAATGAGCGATACATCAAGATTCGGGCTCACAACGCTGCTGCCCAGAGCAAGCTTGGTTCCAAGCTCATAGTCTACCGCTGTGGTGAAGCCGTTTTGGGCTTCGCTCGCACCTTTGAGCACGAACACAGCCACAGGCTGTTGCCCTGTTGTTGTCGATGTACTGATTCCTGTCGTGGCCGTACTGCTACCTGTTCCAGTCGTTGTCCCGCTCCCCGCTGTGCTTCCCGTCGTACTTCCCGTACTCGCCGCCGCTGCTTTCTGCCACAGCACGAGCTGTGCCGCATTCGGATCGACACCCGTTGGCAGTGTCGCATTGAAGTAATAGGTCGACGTTTCCTTCGGCGCTAAAAAGCCGCTGCGCGTACTGTTGTCTGTCGAGGATACGGATGAACCGGAATCGCCGAACTGGTAGGAGGCTGCCAATGCAGGAACAGGTGCGACTACGTCCCCATCATTACTCAGTGTGACCACAGTCTGAACATGGACACCATCGGCCTGAATGGAATACGTAGAAGAGCTTGCCTTCGCTGTCACGTTCTCGCCATCTTGCTGCCCCGCATAGCTCTGTTTCACGCCCAGAGCTACCGTATTCAGCGACGAATTCATACTCAAAGTTCCCAGTGAAACATCTTCACTTTGATTGAGGTAATAATATTCCAACGTTAGCCCGCTTGTAGGCATGCCTTTGGAAATTAGCGTTTTGAGCGTCAATGTGTCGGACTGATTTGGCAAAATAGCCGTATCCGCCCCACTCTGGACGGTAGCCGTATATTTCATGCCATTGGCATCCACAAGTCTAGCAAGCAATCCTGCGGGTACTTTCACACTGCTTGAACCTAAGTTCTTCGCTGCGACTTGCGTGTACATGTACCATTTGCCATTCTCGGTCACACGTACGCTCTGGCCTAGCCCAAAAGCAAGGGAAGCATCATTCGCAAGTGTGCTGTCTAGCGTACGCAAGCTAATAATTTCTTCTGGCGCTTCCAGCTGCCCTTCTTGGATGACGGAGACAATTGGCAGCTCGCCGAGATGATTCATGAAATCGGATTTATTGTAATCCCAACGGAATACATCTACTTTCAAATCAGCTGCAGTTTCACCTGCTGGCAAATTCGCGTAGAATCGGAAGCTCTCCTCTTGCCCGCCATTCACGATGCCGCTCTTTTTCTCACTCAAATTGGCCGTGTAGCTGTGTCCAGCACTATCCGTCACGCGAACACCATACTTGTTAAAATCAAGCGTCTGATTTTCCCCATTGTGGAACAGGACGGAGAATTGTAGGGATGAAGAGGAAAGTGAGGCTCTATTTAGCATAAAATAGGAATCTTTCGAGATAAAAACGCCTTCAGATGCAGCGTGTGCGGATGGCGCCGGAGCTGCCCATGAGGCAGCCAGCAAACTTCCCGTCAGCAGTACAGCTAGACTTGTCTGTTTAAATGAGTTTTTGGATCGGAGTCCAATCGATGTTAGTTGACGAATCATGGTACAAACCTCCTGTTGCCTAATCGTAACGCAGTGCGTCGATAGGTTTTAATTTTGATGCTTTATTCGCTGGATATAAACCGAAAATGACACCAACAAGTGCTGAGAATAAGAACGCGTAAAACCCGACGTTGAGCGATAAGCTCGTCTCTTGGCTTGGATTGATATACGGCCAGGCCAGTGATAAAGCGACCCCGACCAGTAGACCGATCAGACCGCCCATCCCGCTAATCAAGGTAGCTTCGACTAGGAATTGCAGCAAAATATTTCTTCGCTTCGCCCCAATCGACTTCCGAATCCCGATCTCTCTCGTCCGCTCACTCACCGTCACGAGCATAATATTCATAATCCCGATCCCGCCTACAAGCAGGGAAATCGCAGCAACAGCAACCAATTGGTTGGTCAGCGTACTAGACGCCGTTTGTCTTGCGCTAATGAGCTCGGATGAGTTCAAAATATTGTAGCCGGTTGTACTTTTAAACTTCTGATATAAGTAAGCTTCTACGGCTAATTGTGCACGGCTGACAAGATCACCAGAGGATGCTTCCACATAGGCGGTCCGAATATTACCTAACTTAAAATCCCGGCTCATCGTCGGCAGCGGCACTAACACGGAGCTATCCAATGAGGTTCCGCTCGTATTGGAACCCTTCGTTTGAAGAACACCGATAATCGTGTACATGTAGCCCTTCACATTAATTTCTTCGTCGATTGGATCTTCCTTGCCAAAAAACTTCGTAGCCACTTCACTCCCGATAACTGCAACGTGATTGCGGAAATCCAGATCTGCTTGAGCGAGGAAACGTCCGCTGGCCATCTTCCCTTTTTGCAACTCCAAATAACGGTCATTCGTTCCGATCACATTGTAGCTCTCCGTTGTGCGGTCGAATTTAATGCTGCTATTCTGCGTCATTGTAGGTGCAATCGACGAGATGCCCGCTGTACCCTCCAGGGTCATGAACTCATCGTAATTCAACTGTGTGGCGCGCCCGTTCCCCATTAGGTTAACCGTTAGCAGATTCGTCCCCAGACCTTCGTACTGCTTTTCGATGGCTTTGGACGTCCCTTGACCGATGGACACAAGCGTAATCACCGAAGCAACCCCGATAATAACGCCTAGCATGGTCAGAATCGTTCGTAACGGATTAGAACGAATCGTGCTCATGGCCATTTGGAAAAGCTCCCAAATTCTCATGAATGCGCCTCCTCTAACTTAGGCACTTCAACCGACCACGCATCATTGCGTGTATCACTGACGATTTCGCCATCTCGCAGCGCCACCACACGCTTCGCATTGTCTGCAATGTGATGATCATGAGTGATTAACACAATCGTGTTGCCCTGCTGATTTAATTCTTTGATCAACTCGAGTACCTCGATACCTGTCTTCGAGTCCAGTGCACCTGTCGGTTCATCCGCCAGAATGAGCGACGGTGAAATAGCCAACGCTCGTGCAATCGCAACCCGCTGCTGCTGTCCACCCGAAAGCTCACTTGGTTTGTGATGTCCACGCTCACCCATCCCCAACTTCTCTAGCATGCGTTTGGCTTGTTCTCTCCGCTGTTTGGCAGGTATGCCTGCATAAATCATGGGGAGCTCGACGTTCTCCGTCGCTGACAGCCTTGGCAACAGGTTAAACTGTTGAAAAATAAAACCAATCTTCCGATTGCGCAGCTGAGCAAGTCCGTTGTCTGACATTTTCTCAGTAGCTACGCCATCCAATGTATATGAACCTGACGTTGGGCTGTCTAGCAGCCCAATTGTATTCATCAACGTCGATTTCCCCGATCCGCTGGGACCAATAATGGCGACAAAATCCCCTTCTGCAATATGCAGGGTAATGCCCCGCAAAATCTGCAATTCCTCCGCACCACGGGTGTAACTCTTCGTGATCTCATTTAGCTCAATGATATTCATCCCATTAACTCCTTTCCGGGCGAGATTAGCTCTTTATTGACGCGCTCCGCCACCGCCAGCATTACCGCCACCCTGGAAACCACCGCCGCCAGCAGCTCCACCTGCACCGCCTTGGAAGCCGCCTGCACCACCTGGGAAGGCACCTCCGCCTGGGAAGCCTTGCTGTTGCTGGTTCGTCGTGGTTGTTGCTCTACGCACCGGCATGACGACCTCTTCGCCTTCTTTTACCCCGCCTAGAACTTCAACCTGCGTTTTGCTGCGGATACCTACTTGCAGTTCACGCTCTTCCGTCGTACCATCGGCCTTCTTCACCGTAACCGTCGACTTGCCTCTTGTTGTCGTCACCACTTGGATCGGAAGAACGAGAATATCCTTCTTATCTTGAATGAGGATTTCAGCAGTCGCCGTCATCGCATATTTCAAATCGTTCTGTGCTGTATTTGGAATCGCCACAACCGCATCATAGGTGGTCACGCCATTCGTCGTTGTACCCACATTGGAGACAGATGTCACTTCACCTGTAAAAGTTTTCCCTGCAATCGCATCTACTTTTACGTTAACTTTTTGCCCTACCTTCACACTCGTTAGATCGAGCTCATCCACAGCAATCGCGAGCTGCATTGTGCTTAAGCTTGCTACTGCACCGAGCGTTGTGTTCGCATTAATTTGCGCGCCAGCCGGGTAATTCCGAAGGACGTTATTTTTACTGTTGGCAAAATCCGCCGAGAACACGCCATCAAACGGTGCTTTGATCGTCAATTGATCGACTTTTTGCTGAGCATCGCTGACACGGATTTTCTGGCTTTCAATCGCAGATTGTTTGGAGATGATATTCTTTTGAATGTCGTCGTTAAAAAGGGTCACAATCAGATCGCCTTGTTTAATCGTATCGCCATCTTTGAATTTCAGCGTTTTCACAGTACCGCTAGCTTCGGAGAAAATAGACGCCGTGCGCACATAAGCAAGTTCAGCCTGATCGGAGGACGCCACCTTGGTAGTGCCGCTGCCGATGCTGCCTTTGACCTTCAAGCCCGCCGAAAGTGTACCGTCATTATCGACGAGTACATCGACCAATACCACTTTATTCCCATTCGCGTCGGCGCTAATTTCGTGACCGATCGTATCGACAGCACCAACCTTCGATAACAAGTAACCATCCACGCTCAGCTCCACGGGGTCACCTTTTTTCAGTTGAACAGCTTCTTGCAGTGAAAATGGCAGTTTTACCTTAAACTGCGTTGTATCTGAAATCGTACCGATCTTAGTCGTTTTACTCACTTGGCTGCCGACATCAAAATTAGCATTCAAGGTAATCTTGCCCGACATCGGAGAGGATACGCTCATATTTCCTTGTTCAGACTGCAGCTCGGCTAGATCACTTTCCAGCTGCCCCAAGGTCACTTGCGCTTCCTTGAGATTCGTTTCCGTTGACGGGACAGAAAGTTCGACGAGCACATCGCCTTTTTTTACCGCTTGATTCTGGGTTAGATTCATTGTTTTGATGATCCCTTCGATCGGAATCACTATGTTTTGCTTATCCTTAGCGTCCAATTGGGAGGTACCTGATACGGCCATCGAAATGGCACCCTTGGCCACTTTCATTGTCGTTTGTTGTGCTGCCGTTGCAGCTGGCTTCGCATTATTATGTACATAGTAGTATGTTCCTGCCCCACACAGGATGGCCGCCAGGGCTACAATGAGCCACCTTTTCTTACTGCCTACTTTCATCCGTCATAACCCCTCTCACGGTTTACCTAGACTTCCATGCCTAGGCCTAACATTCTTCACAAGATGTAGTCTACTAGGGACGACTGAAACCTGTCTGAGTGTAAGCTGAAAGTAAGTTGAACGAAAGCTGAGTGTTTGCTGAAAATGGGGACAAGTTCCGTGCCGCCTCAGCTGTTGTTACGCTCGGCACATTTCCTCACTTAGCTACTCTAAGAGCTCCCCGCCCAGTAAAATTCCCATATAACTGCCACCTCAAGCACAAAAAGCCGCTCACATGGTGAGCAGCTTCCTATTACATCCCCTTAGTTGGCAGCTGTCGGGGCTGGTGTTGTTGATTGTGTGGATGCGTTGCGACCCGGACGACCTTTACCACCCTCAGGACGCTGCTGAGCAGTACCTTTTTCCTCTACAGCCTTCTTGATAGAATCCGTCATGCCGTCTTTAATTTTGCTGATTAAATCATCTTCGCTAATCCCTTTCGCTGTTGCGATATCCACGAGGGATTTGCCTGATTCTAGTTCTGTTCTCAACTCATCTTGTGTAAGACCCAGAATAGTCGTGATGACTTCCGGATTGCCGAAATGTCCGCCACCGAAACCTCCTGGACCGCCTTTACCGCCGCCTGGGAAACCGCCCTTGAAGCCAGTGCCATCAATTTGCTTCGTTAATTGGTCGCTCAGGCCTTTAATCCTCTCATCTGCCTTCTCTTGTGTCAGCTTCCCAGCTGTGACATCAGCTGTAATCGCAGCTGTCTCGGCTGCAACCAGCTTAGATAAGTAATCTTCCTTCGATAGTCCTTTTTCAAGAGCAAAAGCAGCTAATGTTTTATCTGCTTTAAGTGCTTCCTGCACAACACTTTCTTCAACACCTAGAATCGTTGCTGTTTCTTTGATCACATTGCCGCCACGGAAGCCACCTCGATCTCCCATTTGTCCACGACCTTTATCGTTAAAGCCTTTGCCGCCCTGTCCTGCTGCGGGAGCTGCTGTACTCGTTGAATTGCCTACTACTGTATCTGCGAACGCTTCATTATGTAGGGCTCCTACTAAGCCAACTCCGATGACAAAAGATGCTACTAGTGAACCTGCGAGAATTTTTTTGCTGATTTTTTTCATAATTGAATTCCACCTCATCTTTGGATTTGTGTTTTGTGTTTCCCTTACAAAACCAAGTATAGACCCCTTACCTGAAACCCATCTGAGCGTAAACTGAAGGTTGGTTGAGAACTATCTGAGCATTGGCTGAAAGTGGCATGGAAAGTATTGAATGGAAATTTTACGTACTGGTGTTCGCTTTCGCTTATTTTATGGTAGAATAAGGATTATATGAGCACAATTCCGAAATAGGGGGATGCTGTCTAATGTCTTATCGTAAAGAGCGTAATAAACTAATCGCTTACTGGGTAACCACCATCCTAGGACCTGCAAGTTTCGTCATCGGCGGATTCTTCTTCCTTACCCATGGTGAGCAGCAAATCGCTACATTAACCGGGCTCGGATATCCCGAGTATATCTTAACCATCCTGGGCTTCTGGAAGCTGATGGCCGTCATCGCAATCCTTATCCCACGTTTTCCACGACTGAAGGAGTGGGCATACGCAGGCTTTTTCTTCGAGCTTACGGGAGCTGCAGCATCGCACATTTTGAATGGCGACAGCCTAGCTCTCGCTGCTCAACCACTTGTGTTTCTAGCGCTCGTCATGGCTTCATGGGCACTTCGCCCGCGCAGCCGCAAACTTGTCTCTTAGCCGTTGATGCCAAAGGCCAACCGTTCGACGATTGGCCTTTTTGGTGTTCATGCGTGAGGGGAGGCTGTTGGGGAAGGATGGGTGAGAGTAGCTAGTCTATGGTTGGAGGCCGATAACTGGTTATGCTGGGAGACTCTGTCGATGGGGGCGAGGGGTTAAGTAGCTAGTCTGTTGTCGTTGAGGGTGCTGGTGCCGTGTCCGTTGGGATGATTTCCTTCCCCCCACGACCATTAACTGTAAAAAATACAGTTAATTCCCGCATTCCCCCCTGATCTCAACGTTTAACTGGATTTCCTCCATCTATTTCTTACGATTTCAGTAAAATCGGCCACTTCGGCTGAATTTAGCTACATGAAATCCATCTATTTGCTCAAAAGCAAGATTTCCATCCAAATTAACTGTATGAAATCCAGCTATTTCCGCCGCTGAGGCTGTATACTCGGCATGAATCCTGCTATGCCCCTACTTTTGTCCATCTACATCCCTGCTCTCTACAACACACACCAAAAAAAGCCAACGCCTCAGCGTCAGCTTCTTCTCTTCCTACCTATCGCGGCAACCGCACGATAAATGCGCTACCCTCACCAACGCTACTCTCCACATGGATGGTTCCGCCATGCAGCTCCACGATGGAGCGAGTAATTGAAAGGCCTAAGCCCGCTCCGCCGCTGCGTCTTGCCCGCGAGGAGTCGATGCGGTAAAACCGATCAAACAAATGCGCGATATGCTCCGGCGCAATCCCAGGACCATTATCGCGTACAGCGATCTCAGCGCCTGCGTCCGTTTTCATAAGTGAGACTCTTACCTCACCTGTCTCCGAATGTGTATGCTGGACCGCGTTATGGAACAGGTTGAGAATGACCTGCTTGATTTTATCCGGGTCGCAATGGCACTGCGTCTCCGGCTCCAAGAGGAAGGTGACCGACCGCTCACCTGCGAGCAGACGCAGCTGGTGCTCCATTTCATGAAGCACATCGTCCATGGCTACCTCCGTCTTATGGAAAGACGGCGTTCGGTCCAACCGAGCCAACAGCAGTAGGTCCTCAACTAATTTATTAATGCGGATGGATTCACCGTGCATGCTTTTCAAAGCTTTCAACAGCGGTTCAGGCTGTTGATAGGCCCCGCGCAGCAGTACCTCCAGGAAGCCATGAATGGAGGTCAGTGGCGTGCGAAGTTCATGCGAGGCATCAGCGGCAAAACGACGCATCTGCTCCTTCGCTTCCTTTTCCGCTTCAAATGAAAATTCCAACCGCTCTAGCATGCTATTGAAGGAAGTCGCCAAGCGATCCATCTCAGCCTGCCCTTGATGGTCAGGAAAGCGTTCATTCAAGTTACCCGAATCAATACTTTTCACCGTATCTACCAAATTAGACAGCGGCACAAGCGTCCGCCGCAGCACAGGCAGGAAGCCTAACAATCCAATGACCATCGCCAGCATTGATAGAAATAGGAACGTGAGCAGCTGCCTTAGGAGAACATCCTTAATCGGCGCTGTGCTTGTGCTTGCTTGAATGAGCCCCTGATAGCCGCGGGAATGATCCGGTTCCCCTCCCCCGATTTGATGAAACACAATTAATTGCTCATTTCCTTTGCTGTCTTTCATAATCAGGTGTTCCTGCTTCTTTGTTCGCTTTTGCAGGATTCTCACATATTCTTCCTTGCCTAACTCCAACGTCGACTGTTCATCTTGGGAGGAAACGAGTTTATAGGTCCCCTTGTCATCAATAAGCGCAATCGTTAGATCCGGTACGAAAATCCGTGGACCTTCGCCGACATTATCCTGCCGATTGTTTCGCGTGAAATCCTGCCTAGGCAGAAATGGACTCGTACTCTTATCTCCCCCTAGCTCAGCCCGAAGCCACACGTTAGGCGGCAGCGCTGCAAGCTGATTGCGGATCGTCTCTGCTTTATTTTGAAACATAAACTGCTGCATGAATACATATTGAAACACGCCGATTAACAGCAATAGTGCAGACATGACCAATAAGGTGCGAGATAAAATTTGAAACTTTAAGGATCTCGTCTCCAAGACAGCAGCTAACCAACCGCGCGTCTTCATGTCAAATCCATCCGATACCCCGCGCCGCGAATGGTGCGAATCAGCTTGTGCTCCTTATCCCCTAACTTGTCACGCAAGGAACGTATGTACACTTCCACAATATTTTCTTCGCCGCCAAAATCATAGCCCCATACTTTATCCAGAATCATCGTCTTACTCAGCACGAGGCCGTGATTGATCGCCATAAATTTCAGCAATTCGTATTCCGTTGGCGATAGTTCTAAGATTCGGTCATACATACTAATTTCTTTGCGGCGATCGTCCATGCGAAGCGGTCCAATAACGACTTCCCCGAACAAGTTTGGAAAATGGTTTCGAATCCGCGCGTAGATCCGCGCCAGCAACTCCTCAAAGCTAAACGGTTTGATCATGTAATCATCGGCTCCGAGCGTGAGCCCCTTCACCCGATCATCGATTTCATCTTTGGCAGTTAGCATAATGACCGCGACATTGTCCGTCTTCTTGATCATGCGACACACCTCGAAACCATCCATGCCTGGCATCATGACATCCAGAATCGCGATATGCGGCTGAAATTTATTACAAGCTGTGATCGCACTGATGCCATCCTGTGCCGTCATCACTTCGAAGCCTTCGTTCGTTAGACCTAGCTCTAGAAATTCTAAGATATGTGGCTCGTCATCGACGAGTAATATTTTAATCCCTTTTAATTGACGCATCTGCACTCGACTCCCCCGAATTTCATTCATATACGACTTCTACAATCAGTATCCCATATCCTGCCTAAAAGCAATCTGAGCAGCGGCTGAAAGCTAGCTGAAAGTTAAATCTTCAGCTAGCTTTCAGCTAACGGTCAATTCAATCTCAGCTATCCCTCATATACTGATCTCAGATTAAGTACGGATTCGACAGAAAAGAGGAATTCCTGATGACAATGACAACAAACACCTTCCTCCCCTTTCATTTTCAAACGCTGGACTCAGCTATTGAACTTCTTCTTCCCTGCGGTGAGCAGCAACAACAGTTGCGGATTCATGAGATCGGCAACGAGTGGTTCGAGCGTGAGGAGAAGCGATTCAGCCACAGTCTCCCTGACAGTGAAATCAACCTTTTAAATACATTAGCCGGAGAATGCTGCCTTGTCTCCAACTCCATGCTAGAGGTGCTCTTCCTTGCTGAGATGTATCAAGCCATCACAGATGGTAAATATACGCCTCTTCTATATAAAGAAAAGACAACACTAACGCGCATGCCAGCTTCTGCTGCGCAAGGCTGGAAGGTAAATCCTACAACCAAATCAGTAACCCTGCCAGAGCATACCTCTATTCATTTGCAAGGACTCGACAAAAGCTGGTCCCTGAAACGATTAACCGACTATTTCAAGAAAACCTTATCCATTTCACGTGGACGCCTGCTATCTCAGGGCGATGTAACCGTATGGGGGCCAGCTAGCGCCGAGCAGGAGCCATGGATGATCGGGATCCAAAATCCATGGAACGAGAATGCCAAGTTAGGAGCGATTGCGATGCCAGAGGGTGCGTTATCTACTTACAGCCCGCTCGAGGACCGCAGAGATGGTGACTCCGGCAGCGATGTACTGCAATGCACAGTTGCTGGCCATGATCTCGTGGCATGCCATGTATGGGCACGATTGTTAGGCTCACTTGGGCTAGAGGCTGGCCTGCCCCTTTTCGCCAAACGCAGTGACGCTTGTGAAGCGATTGTGCTTACCAAGCAAGATGAGATTCACTACTATGGGCGGGAAACCTCCCTCGGGCATCGATGGCTAGATCTTCAGGTAGATCATTATCATTTTAGCGACAAACATGGTAGGAAGGATGTTGATAGTTTCACCTGAAGGATTTGTATTGAAGAACGTTTGTGGATGAAATTAGGAAAAAATGCATGTTATCCACATTTCGCCTACGATTGTCCACAGACGATAGGTCAGTTATCCACGAAAACAGCTATTTTATCAACAAGTTATCCACGTACTGTGTGTATCTTTTGAATATGAAGCCCTTCACATGCTATGATGATACAAAATACGCGAGGCAGGGGCTTTATTCGGATGACATATGATGTAATTGTAATTGGCGGTGGTTCTGCTGGCCTCATGGCTAGTATTGCCGCAAGCAGGGACGGCGCAAAGGTGCTGCTCGTCGATAAAGGCGATAAACTGGGGCGTAAGCTCGGTATTTCTGGCGGCGGCAGATGTAATGTGACGAACAACAAAGAGATGGATGAATTGATCAAACATATCCCCGGCAACGGGCGATTCCTTTATAGTGCATTTACCCATTTTGGGAATAAGGACATTATTGCTTTCTTTGAAAATCTCGGCATCCATCTCAAGGAAGAGGACAATGGTCGGATGTTTCCCATCAGCGACAAAGCCAAAACCGTCGTCGACGCGTTGATAGGCCAAGTGAGGCGCCAGGGTGTGGAGATCCGGACCAACAGTCCGGTCAAAAAGGTCTTGTACGCTGACGGCGCCGTGAGCGGCGTTCAGCTGCATGGCGGAGAGACGCTAAACAGCAACGCTGTGATCGTCGCCTCCGGCGGATGCTCGGTGCCGCATACCGGCTCCACGGGAGACGGTTATGCGTGGGCTGAGGCGGGCGGGCACACCATCACGCCGCTGTTTCCGACCGAGGTTCCGTTAACCTCGAAGGAGTCTTTCATTCGCAGCCGCGAGCTGCAAGGACTGTCCTTGCGCGACGTGACGCTCAGCGTGCTGAACGCGAAGGGGAAGCCGATCATCGCGCATCGCGGTGATATGTTGTTCACCCACTTCGGCCTTTCTGGGCCAATCGCGCTGCGCTGCAGCCAGTTCGTCGTGAAGGAACTGAACAAATCCGAGCGCAAGGAAGTGCTCGTCACGGTGGATTTGTTCCCTGATCTAAGCACCGACGAGGTGTACAATCAGAGCATGGCGCTCGCGAGAAGCGATGCGAAGAAAGCGATCAAAAACGTGCTCAAATCCCTGCTATCCGAGCGGCTCATTCCTCTTCTGCTTGCGAAGTCGGAGCTGGACGAGCTGCTGACGTACAACAACATTCCGAAGCAGAAATGGTTGGAGTTGTGCAAGCTCATGAAAGCATTCCCCGTCATCGTCAAAGGGACGCTATCCTTGGAGGAAGCTTTCGTCACAGGCGGCGGCGTCACGCTCAAAGAAGTAGATCCGAGCACGATGCAATCTAAGCTGGTTCAAGGTCTCTACTTCTGCGGCGAAATCCTCGACATCCACGGATATACGGGTGGGTATAACATTACAGCAGCCTTTTCGACGGGATATATGGCGGGCACGCATGCGGCAATGCAGAGCTAGGTGATATCTCCTTTTATACAGAAACTCCACCACCGACGCTCTTTTACTTCATTAACTGGAAAAACTACAGCTAGTTTGCGCAAGAAACGCCTTTTATTTTGAATAACTGGATTTCCTCCAGCTAATTTTGCACATCTTCGTTGAAATTGACGAATGACGAAAAATTAACTGGATTTTTTCCATTTAAATGGTGATTTCGATTCTAATCGATTAGTTTAACTGTAGGTTTTCCATTTAATGCTACTACTCGCCCCCCTCGGGTAGCTAGAATGAGAAAATCGCTTGGCGGAAAAGTGTTACTTAGAAGAGTCGTGTTACTTGGAGGTGGAGCGTTACTTGGCGGGCGGGCGGCACTCACGCATGCAGCGCTGCATGACTAATATCTGCGATTGGCGGATACGAAGTTGATGTCTTTTGTTCCATTTGTAGCAGTCCGGTGATTCAGTCTCCGCCCGAATGGGTATTATTTGGTATAAAGGTCAACCCCCATACCAGAAAAGGGAGCTGAAAACGATGGAACCGATGAAAAGCGTGGACATTGAGCAGAAGCGAATTGAGCAAAAATATGACAAGGGACTTGTCGCATCAACTTTTATCAAATATGCAGCGTACATCATTATCATTTTTGGACTGCTGTATTTCCTGGTCCGCTACGTATTTCCGCGGTTTTAGAACATACATCGACAAAAACCAAAAAGACGAACACACACCCAAGGTGCTGTTCGTCTTTTTTCATTTATTTACCGCGATTAAGCAGTTGCTAATTCCAATTCATCTTCTTCGTCACGATCGAATGAAGCGCGGTCGAATTCACCTTCGGATTCAGCTACTAACAGAGCCGTTACCGTAGTTCCAGTTGCATTAACTGCTGTACGACCCATGTCGATCAATGCTTCAACGCCTAGAACTAGACCCATACCTTCAATCGGCAAGCCAAGTGCAGTCAATACAACCGTTGTTGAGATGGATGCAGGACCTGGTACACCAGCTACCCCGATGGAGGAAATGACAGCTACTAAGATTAACAAGGCATACTCGGAAATGCCAAGCGGAAGATTGTATACTTTTGCTACGAAAATTGCCACAATCGCCGGCCAAACACCACCACAGCCGTTGAAGTTCATTGTTGCCCCAAGCGGTGCCACGAAGCTGGCAATTCGCGGTGATACGCGAAGACGTTTCGTAATAACTTCCAAATTCACTGGAAGTGTTGCATAACTACTACGTGTTGTGAAAGCAACAGCGATCGTCGGATATGCCTTTTTGAAGAATTTAATAGGGTTTACTTTCGCAACCAGCAGCACTAGGCCACCGAATACCAAGACGAAGTGAATAATTAATGCCACGTAGGAAGTCAAAATGATTTTAGCTAACGGCTCTAATGTTTCCCAACCGTATTTCCCTGCCATAGCCGCGATCAACGCGTACACCCCATAAGGTGTCAAACGAATTACATACTTAACAACTTGGTGCATAACCGCAGCAGCTGAAGCAATGAACGCCTTCACGGATGCTACAGCTTCAGGTTTCTTGGAACCTACCGATACAATGGCAACAGCTACGAAAATCGCGAAGATTAGAACCGGTACAACCTTACCGCTTGCCATGTCGCTAATTGGATTGGAAGGTACTAGATCCAAAATAACTTGTGAGAAAGTCGGAATTTCTTTGGCTTTAAAATCCTTCGGAACTGCTTGTGCGATCCCATTACCTGGATCAATCGCCAATGCGACTAGTAGACCGATCAATGCTGCGATCCCCGTTGTAAGTAGGAACCAGCCAATTGTTTTGAAACCTAATTTACGAAGTTGAGCCATGTTGGACAACGACGAAATACTATTAATTACTAGAATAAATACAAGCGGCATAACAAGCATTTTGATCAGATTGACGTAAATTGTTCCGATCGTGCTAACACTTTTAAATTGCAGACCTGCCTGATTGAAAATGACCCCTGCGATGATACCTAATCCTAAACCGATAAATACTCGGTTACCAAAACTGACTTTCTTTTTACCCAGAAAATAAATAAAGCCAATCACTACTAATGAAACGACTAAACTGACCCAGTTCGTTTGAAATGCACTTACTAAGTTGTTTTGCATGGTCAACATCTCCAATCCCCATTGGTTCACTTGGTTTAATTGTGATAAATATATGACAACTCACATCGGCTGTCAATGGTTACTATTTCCAGTTAGCACGAAAAACCGAACATTCCTCCTATTTATACGAAGGTCGATTCGGCTTTAGATCATTTTTATGAAATTTCATGTAAAACATCTACATCGTATGCTGGTCATGGACGATAGCAACCACATACCACTGTGATCCTGTATATTCAAAAACTAGCCGTAAGCTGGTCCAATCCATACCTTGATACTGTGGACCGAAGCCCGGGAAGTGATATTCAACCGTTATATAGGAAGATGTAGGGTACACGCTGAACACATTGTTGATCATATTCCCTTTGCCAATCATCGTATTATAGCTAATCTGTGGCGCAGCGGCAAAGTTAGCGTTATACACAAATTTAGCCCAGTAGTTTGGCATCGTAAGATCAATAGGGTCGCCTGACCCATCGAAAGTTCCCCAATGCGTGAGACTTGGGCTAGCCCATAGGGCCGCAAGATTGCTGCCTTGCACTTGAATGTCTGTCGCTGTGTGAATATAGGAATACGGTGAGAATTGTACACCTTTCTGCGGATGCACGAGACTGACAAGCTTTGTTATATTACGCTCTTTCAGCGCGGTCATCACTTCTAGGGCACGGGCTTCAATAACTTTCTTGGCATCTGCCGCAGAGGAAAAGCTTGGTGGCGTTGCTGCTGGCGTAGGTTGCGAGCTGGCTGTCGCCTGCGGATTCGTAGTGGATACTGGTGGAGATGATGGTTGCGATGTTCCTGGAACAGTAGTTGGTACGGATGTCGCTGCTGGCGTTGGTACAGGGGAGGGCGACGAAGTGACACTCGTGGTTGGTTGCGTCGTTGGCTGAGAACTGCTCGTGCCCCCATTTACGGTCTCCTTCTCGCTGCAGCCTGCTAATGCGCTGACCAAACTGACCATAACCACGGCCATGACGATCTTCCTCCTACTTCCCATGAGAACCACCCCTTCTTCAACTATCTTCCTTATTACACCAAACGTATGCGGGTTGCGAAAGGTTACAGACTATATATCTACAATCAAAATAAAATTGAAACCGTTCTCCTCCGTTCTCGTTCATGCGCCATGATTGGATAATTTACTGGTTCAAATTAGCGTTGTATGGGACTTGACCACCCCAAAGCTTTGCCTTCATCTTTTGTTAATCTTAGAGCTATTGGATATACTACACAACTGGAAGCATCGCTAAAAAATGGAGGAGGTATATGCGTTTCGTGCGGATAAAGAGTCATAGCTCTAACCAGATTGAATCGACAAATCCCCCTCTCCCTAACGAACAAAATGCAGAATTAAGTACAGAACTCGTTATGAACGAGAAGATGCTTAGAGAAACTTTTCAAGAATGCTCCGATATCGTATTTCGTCCTATTTGCAACAACCCTAAAGTACTTTTAATTTACACAGATGGTTTAATCGATACAAAAACGTTGGATATAGTTGTGTTAACGCCAATCTTATTTAATGGAACTCCCGGCGAGTTGAACGGAGTTCCTATTTCAGGACAGATCATCCAAGAGCAACTGGTTGCCATCTCGCAAATTCAAACGGTTTCTACAGTCAAGGATGTGACCGATGGGATTCTGAAGGCGAATATCGCCCTATTGGTTGACGGAGAAAACATGGCTATAATCGCGGATCTCAAAGGATTCGAGAAACGAGCTGTTGAAGAACCGGCCGCCGAAGTTTCTATCCGCGGACCCAGAGACGGCTTTACGGAAACGTTACGAATCAATACAAGCTTAATTCGTAGACGAATTCGCAGTCCAAAGCTGAAAATGGAATCGATTACGGTTGGTCAAGTTTCTCAGACCGATATCGTAATCGTATATATTGATGGGATTGTCTCGAATCCGATTTTGAAGGAAGTCCGTAAAAGAATCGACCGAATCCAAATTGACGGGATACTGGAATCGGGTTTTATCGAAGAATTTATTGAAGATGCCACTTGGTCTCCATTCCCCCAAATTCAAAATACCGAACGGCCCGATATCGTATGCGCCAGTCTGCTTGAAGGGAAAATAGCGATTATTGTCGATAACACCCCCTTCGCACTGATCCTTCCAATGACTTTTTGGACTGGCTTGCAGGCGGTAGAGGATTATTACGAACGTTCAATCTATACGACCTTCGTTCGATTCGTGCGATATTCCTTATTAAATATCGCACTATTACTTCCGTCTTTGTACGTCGCGCTCTCAACCTTTCATCAACAACTTATTCCTACCAACTTACTCATCAGTATCGCTAGTTCCAGGGAAGGAGTTCCATTTCCGACGTTTGTCGAGACGTTGTTGATGGAGTTTATGTTCGAGGGACTCCGGGAGGCGGGAATTCGTATGCCTAAAGCCGTTGGTTCGGCCGTAAGCATTGTGGGAGCGCTTGTCATTGGGCAAGCCGCCGTACAAGCAGGCATCGTATCAGCCCCTGTCGTGATTGTCGTAGCCACGACCGGGATCGCATCGTTTGCCATTCCACGATATAATTTCGGGACCGCATACCGGCTTCTTCGTTTCCCGATGTTAATATTGGCGGGAATGCTAGGTTTATATGGAATTATAAGCGGAGTATTTCTCATGATTATCCATCTTCTTAGTCTACGTTCGTTTGGAGTTCCGTATATGAGTCCGGTAGTTCCGCTAATGACTCAAGGCCTGAAGGATGTATTCATACGTGCGCCCAGATGGAGTATGAATCAGCGACCTTCACTCTTTTCAGGGGTAAATAAGAGGCGCATCCCAGAAGGGCAACAACCAAGTCCAAAACGAGGGAGAGATGGCAAATGAAAAGAAAACGAGGGGGGCGCCTCTGTCTGGTTCTCTCTCTTTTATTTATAACGGGCTGTTGGGATAGTTCGGAAGTTAACGAGCTTGCCATTGAACTCGCGTGGGGGGTCGACAAAGCCCCCAATAAGAAAGTCATGATAAGTGCTCAGGCAATCATCCCGTCGAAAATAAAGGGAGGGCAGTACGATGGTACAGGTGGAGCAAGCAAGGGAAAACCTTTTTTTGTTGTCACGAGCGATGGGATGAATACGCTCGATGCGGTACAGCGGATGCAGACTAAGCTTTCCCGGCAAGTGTTCCGTGGTCATCGGCGAGTCATTGTAATTGGGGAATCCATGGCTAGACAGGGGATTAAGGAGGTACTCGATACCTACACACGAGATCCGAACCTCAAGCTTCGAACAGATATATTTGTTGTCAAGGGAGGTACTGCTAAGGATTTCTTAAAAATATCTTACCCATTAGAGACTATTCCCGGTCTCGCGGTTTTAGGCGAAATTAACCAGTTGGGGACATTCAGAGAAATGGGGATCTTAACCTTTTTGCTCTCTGCAAACAGCGAAGGAGCTTGTCCATCCGTACCCTCAGTTGCAGTTGGCATGAACCCTGCTTCACAAGATGGAGACAATCAGAAAGATCAATCCGATGAGGATGGGTTTCGAATCGTAGGGCCTGGCATTTTTAATAAAGATTTGAAATTAGTTGGATTCTTGAATGTAGAGGAAGGTCAGGCCATGCGATGGGTATCCGGAAATCTAAAGAAGCTGACGGTTTCGGCAGCGATACCGCAAGAGGACGGCAACGTCAGTATGGACATATACAAGTTAGGCAACAAGATCCAATCGGTTATCCAAGGGGGCAAGATAAAAATCCATGTCACGTTAACGGGGCAAGGAGCGATTCGTGAAAACAACACCAGCCTGGACCTTACGCAGACAAAATATATTACCCTTCTGCAAAACGCACTAGACAAACAAGTTGAAGAGAATGTACTTCGAACGATTACCAAAGTGCAAAAAAACTATGGGACAGATGTGTTCGGATTTAGTGATAACATTCGCAGAAAAAATTTGCCATTGTGGAAATCCGTAAGGAATGACTGGGAAGCGGCGTTTCGAGAAGCTGAAATTTCCGTGAACACGAAATTGACGGTTCGACGGATAGGAATAACAGGGCCATCCTTACAATTAAACGTAAACGAGATTAAGAAATGAAGGTTCATTTCTTCAATTGCCGCAACCAAGTAACGATGAGAAGGATTGTTGGTAAGACTAGGAGCAAAGGCACCCACACATAAGGAACAAGTATTTCAAAGTGGTGACGATAAACGTGCTCGGAAATGTTTTTAGACATAGTCATCCCAAGGAATAGTGCGATGGCGCATGCAGGGATGACCAGTACGCGGTAATCCTTCATATTCGTTAATTGCTGAATCCCTTTTACCGCTGCGAGCATATGAACGACGCTTTTTAAAAGTGCCGTCATAAAGAAATAGAGGACGCCGATCATCTGTAAATTTTCAATGAAATTTCCGATACTTATCAAACTCAGTAAGGTGTAAAGAGGATACAGAAATCCCGAAAACATACCTCCAAAAACTAAAAGAGCCAACACGTCAAAGCTGGATATCATGATTCCGGACAGCAAAGTGGCGAGGACTGTAAGCTTCATTACTTTTTCAGGGCGTTTGGTCTCCGGCCAGAACATGGCAAAGACGAGTGTTTCCCCAAAGGATTGCGTGATGCCGGATGGGTAAACAACCTTCCAGACAGGCGCCCACCCTTTTTCAAACATAGGCAGTAAATTATTGATATGCATGACGTCGGAGCTAAAAAGAAGAATAACTTCAATACAAAACATGATTAATACGATGGGAAGGAACATTTCTCCCAGTCGAGAAACGATCTCAATGCCGCCATATACGCAATAGGCAATGATGATGACAAAT
Organism: Paenibacillus sp. LjRoot153; assembly: GCF_964253085.1. Lineage (NCBI taxonomy): Bacteria > Bacillati > Bacillota > Bacilli > Caryophanales > Paenibacillaceae > Paenibacillus > Paenibacillus sp. LjRoot153. The sequence continues at coordinate 489,525 of NZ_CAXUQH020000001.1, read as the reverse complement.
ACCCCTGCGATAATAATCAGCGGTGTATTAAATAATACGGTAGATGACACCATATCTCTGATATCCGCAATAATCCGTCCAACCACGTATAGAGACATAAGAGGGTACAGAAATGCAAGAGGCGTCCCGATCGCGCGCCCGAATTGTGCTGGAAACCATTGGACAAGGGTTAACCCCGGATTCATCCGCATTAAGGCGATATAGATCAGAACTACGAATACACCCAGACAACAGGAAACCAGTTCGCCAATCCACGCATCCCGGCCGGCTAAGCCTCCGAAGCCGAAGACAATGGTAGTACCTAATTGGAAAATAAAAGTAATCGCGAATAACTGATAGACGGAAATTTTATGCATAGTATCCTCTCGAAACAATCTGATTCGCTTCCGCTGTCAAAAGCACAACGTCTCGGAATATTTGGATGGAGCAGACCCTACCCGCACCAGCTATTATTACCATTGGAAAGATGCGGTAACCGCTTAGCAGAATTAAAAAATACCGGCGCTCCAACCCCAAACAAGCTAAGTAACCAGAAGAGCCCGAGAATTGCTTCCTCGGGCTCTTCTGGTTATGTGCCAATTAAATGCGAATACCTGCGCTAAAATGATTGTAGTCATCCGCCGAAGGATCGAAAGCAGCCTCGTCATCACTCGGTACCGCATCACGATCCACTGCCACCGCGGATGCGGCATAGCTGTCAGACCAATCCTCATTCACGGTATGTGCCGGGATGCGGATGGAGCCCTCCAAGTCATACGCCATTGCGAAGGTGGCCTGCTCGGACTGCATCTGCGGCCGATCCACGAGCCGCCCGCCGTGAGATTGAGCGATTTCGATTGCCGAGGTGATCTCCTGCTCATCTAGATGAATGTGCAGCGTTGCGCGCTCCCCTTCCAGCAGCTCCGGCTTGTAGCCGAGCTCTTCTAATGTGTCTAACGCCAGCAACGCATCTCGCGTTTGATCGAATTCAAAAAAGATAGGAACAAAGTCCTTCATCTAACAGCACCCTTTCTTCCTTCAAATGGAAAGTCTGCCATTAGGTTTGACCAATTGTTCCTATCCTATTCGAAAACCTATTTCGCTGTACGCAGCGCCTCTTGAACGAGTTGTAGCAACTCTGCATGATAGGCTGGCACAGCGGCGACCAAATAGCTAGCTCCGTCTGTGACCGCTTCATCTACAACGGCTATGCCACCGAGCAAAGCAACCGGATTACCCGCGAAATCCGTCACTTTCACACCAGCCTCCTGCGCAAGCAGCAAGCCAGCATAGAGATCTTCCCCTTCGGAGTTGTACATGACAACCCCATGCAGATCACCTCTGGCCAGCATCGCCCACACAATGGAAGGCGCCCATAAGCGCATCACTCTTTTGACTGCATACTCCAGATGATGTCGAAGCGCTAATGCCCGCTGATCGTCCTTCGTTACGGCATGCCCTTGAATCCATGAAAGGGTAGACTTCGTCAGCGTACCACTAGGCCTTGCCATCAGCCGCCTGTCACCTTGCCACGCTCCTTCATCTTGAACCGCCACATAAGTCAGTTCCATAGCCGAATCATGAACGACGCCAAGTACAATCCGACCTTGATAGCTCAAAGAAATGGAAACGCCGTACAAGGGGAGGCCCAGTGCGAAATTGTTCGTCCCATCCAAGGGATCCACATGCCACACCCAGTCACTCGCTGCTCCACCCTCACCCGCTTCTTCACTATATATGCGATGAGTCGGAAACACGCTCAAGATGTCATCCACGATGAGACGATCCGCCTGCACATCCACCTCCGTCACGAGATCACCGCGCTCATCTTTGTGCTGAAGGATTAATTGACCACCGAAACGTTTCTTGGCCAATTCACCTGCTTTCACAGCCGCTCCTACAGCAACCTCTCTTGCTAATGTCCATTCGTTCCGATTCATTCCGTTCATCCCCCTCGCGTGATCACTTCTGTCTTTTCCATATTACCATATCCTACCTAGAAAAGTTGCGCGGAAGCCTACGCTTGCATTGACAAGCCACCTGTTCATAAGTGATAATATAGCAAAATCAGAAGGCGACAAGAGCTGTCGAAAGGGGTATTTGCGAGTATGGTAAAGCATCATCAACACAAGATTTTGGATTGTACGATTCGAGACGGCGGTTTAGTTAACGATTGGGATTTTAGCGTGGAGTTTGTCCAAGATATGTATCGCGGTTTAAGCGCTGCCGGCGTAGAATATATGGAAATTGGTTACAAAAACTCAGAAAAGCTACTAAAAGGCGGATCATCCGGCCCTTGGAGATTCCTTAACGAATCCTTCTTGCGTGATGTTATCACCAAAAAAACAGATACAAAGCTATCCGCTCTTGTTGATATCGGACGTGTGGATGAGAAAGACATTTTGCCTCGTGAAGACAGCTTACTTGACCTGATCCGCGTTGCTTGTTACATCAAGGATGTTGATAAAGGCCTTGAGCTGGTTCAGAAATTCCATGACATGGGTTACGAGACGTCCCTGAACATCATGGCGCTTTCCCACGTAATGGAGAACGAATTGACAGAAGCTTTTGAAGAAATCAACAAAAGCGCAGTTGACGTTGTTTATGTCGTAGATTCTTACGGCAGCATGGGCAGCAAAGACATTGACTACCTCGTATCCAAATTCCAACGCTTACTTCCTGAGAAGGAGCTAGGCTTGCATATGCACAATAACATGCAGCTTGCTTTCGCTAACACAATCACTGGAGCTTCCAAAGGTGTAACTTTCTTGGATTCATCCGTGTACGGTATGGGTCGCGCTGCAGGTAACTGTACGACCGAATTGTTGCTCAGCCACCTCAAGGGTGCACGCTACGATGTGCGTCCAGTTCTTGAAATTATTGAGAAGCATATGATCACAATGCGTGAGAAATGGGATTGGGGCTACCTCATTCCTTACATGATCGTTGGTGCACTAGACGAGCACCCTCGCACGGCAATGGCATTGCTTGACTCACCTGAGAGAAATAATTTCACCGACTTCTACGATCGTTTAACTTCCGTAGAAACGTTCCCGTCAGCAAGCAAGAAATAATAATCAACTTAACTTCAAAAACCCCTAATCGACAGTTCAGGTAAGTTTATCACCTGACTGCACGACTAGGGGTTTTTTGCGACACAAGTTGACCACTATTTGATAATCTTTGCCGAAACGACATAGTTTTCTGCGTAAGCACGATCGATTAGGAAAATGAAATCCTCCCCTACTCTGCGATTAAAATTCCTTCTAGGAAGAACCTCGATATATTCACTGTCGATTAACATCGTACATTTCTCATCCGTGTAGATTAACCCATCTTCTAAGCGTTTTATAGCTTCCATCATGACTTCCCGTGATTTCAAATCTCCAAGAATCTCCACATAGACTTTGGCGGTAGCGTCGTGATCTTGGAGTAAAATCGCTACCTTGTGTTTAGCTTTGATGCGTACCTTCTTTTTGGGAGAAATACTCATTGGTTCTATACTCATAGGTTCTACTCCTTCATTACGTCTATAGGTTTATTTTATGTCGCAATCGGGTCATGTGGACTAGGCTAATGGACAATTTCACTCCTCTATTCCGTATGACTTCAGGTGTTTAAAGGCAAGGAAGGATATTTTTTCCCCAATTTGAAAATAGTAAGATCATTAGCACGTCAGGGGGGTTCTGCGTGATCCAAGTGCTCTCGACATGGCAAACATTCTGTCTTTTGTTTTTATTCCAGCTGGGTACAACCATTGTATTCGGCTTCGCTGGCGGAGCTAAGCAGGACGCTTGGCTAGCTGCCCTAATCAGTGCCACCATAGGAATAAGCATCGTATGGATGTTTACTCGTATTTATGAACGCAATCCAGGTGAAACCTTAGTTTCCCTGCTCCAGATAACCTTCGGCAAGTACGTTGGCCACTTTTTAACCTCACTCTATATTTTTGCTTTTATTTATGAATCGGGGCGCATTCTGAGGGATTTAGGTGAGTTGATGAGCACGTTTCTACTCCCAAGTACACCAGCTCCGTTCTTAATGCTGCTTCTTGTCCTATTGGTTGCTTATGCTTGTTATGCAGGGATTGAACGCATTGCTCGGCTAGCTGAACTCAGTATTATCATCGTTTTTTTGTTTACCTGCATCCAGCTCATTCTGCTTCTTTTCTCGGATGTTATTGACTTCTCCTGGCTGCTGCCTGTTGCATCGGATTGGAGAAGTATTGGTGTAACGGTATTCCCCCTAGGCTTAACAACAACCTTCGGTGAAATTATTGTCTTCGCTGTATTCTGGAAATTAACTGTAAGCCCTAACAAGTTTCGCAAGGCTGCGCTGTACTCCTCCCTTCTAGTCGGCGCTGTTTTTGTGGTACTTGATCTCATTGCCGTTAGTACGCTAGGACCAGACCTGTTCTACCGTTCTTTTTACCCGCTGCTCACCAGCTTTCAGTTGATCCGAATCGCCGATTTCATCGACAATTTGGATCCTTTTGTTGTAACAACTTTCATTACAGGCGGTTTGTTCAAAATCATTCTGTATGCCTACGCGGCATGCACAACGATCACCACACAGTGGAAAATGGAGAATCATCGCGTCGTTATTATACCGGTCACCTTGCTGATTTGGTTTATTTCCATCTACACCGCCAAAAATATTGCCAGCCATATTTTTGTAGGCCTGAAGGTTGTGCCTTGGATTATCGAACTCCCTTTATTCGTCGTAATCCCATTGGTTATTTTCATCCTGAACGGGGTATTCAGAAAACGCAGCGTAGAGAGCTAAGGAGGGAGAAGCGGATGCTACAAACACCTGTTGATGAAGCCATCGACATTACTCAACTGCAATCTGATATCACTCAGCAGCTTGATCACGATCCAGATTTAGTCTTTGTGTACATCCGTTCTACCCTCATTGTCTACATCTCAGGCTTGGTTGACGCAGAGCGGATTGAACGCGAGATAACCAAACCCTTATCTGAAGCACAGCCAACAACAGAAACGCTTTCCTCCCATCTATTGACGCCTGAAGTCAAACAAACCAATCTTTTCGAAACGTTGATCGATAGTCTGCTCATTGGCTTTGTTATGATCGCCGAGCAAGGGGAGAGGCAGGTGCTATTGGCCAATCTGGCCTGCCTGCCACATCGTAATATTGAGCAGCCTGAAACAGAATCTGGTGTCCGCGGCCCTAGGGAGGGCTTTACAGAGCATTTGGAAACGAATGTTGCCTTACTTCGACGTCGTTTGAAAACAGACAAAATGCGGATAAAAACCTGGCAAATCGGCGCGCTCAGCCAAACGGAAGTACGACTCATTTATTTGGAAGGTATCGCGGATCAAGAAATTGTCGATGAAATTATCAAACGGCTATCCGCTATTCATATTGATGCCGTACTGGAAAGCAGCTATATCGAAGAATTGATTCGGGATAATCCCTTCAGTATTTTCCCTACCATGGAATACACGGAAAGGCCCGATGTGGTAGCAGGCGCACTCTTGGAAGGGAAGGTATCTATTTTCACAAATAATACGCCTTTCGTGTTAATTGCTCCGTTTCAGTTCTGGTCGGCCTTTCAGTCCAGTGAAGACTACTACTTGATGTTCACCAGCGCAACCTTCATTCGGTTTATTCGCTCTTTGTCTATCATTCTGGCTCTTCTATTGCCTTCTCTCTATGTGGCCATTACAACCTTCCACCCTGAAATGCTGCCGACGAATTTACTGCTCGCTGTTGCAGGTGCTCGTGAAGCCTCTCCTTTCCCTGCTATGGTCGAGGCACTCATCATGGAAATTACCTTCGAAGCACTCCGGGAAGCGATACTCCGGTTACCGCGCATCATGGGACAAACCGTCAGTATCGTCGGCGCTCTCGTCATCGGACAAGCGGTTGTACAAGCTGGGATCGTATCTACACCCATGGTCATCGTTGTTTCAGTGACGGGGATCGCTTCGTTCATGATTCCGCGCTATAACATGACCTTTTCCATTCGGATTATGCGCTTGCTGCTGCTCTTGCTTGCAGGTACGCTCGGCTTCGTCGGAATCCTGCTTGGGCTGTTCACACTTGCTCTCTATTTGACGGGAATCCGCTCTGTTGGCGTTCCCTACTTATCTCCGATTGGACCTTTGCGATTAAAAGGGCTGCGAGACTTTCTAGTCCGTTCCCCGCATTGGATCCTGGACCGTGATCTGGTTACAACTCCGCCAGAGGCGGATACCAAGAGGCACGAATGATGAGAAGACTGAGTCAACTGATAACGTATACGATGATGCTTCTCCTTCTGACAGGGTGCTGGGATCGAAAAGAAATTAATGACATTGCCATTATTCAGCTTGCCGCATTTGATCTGATGCCGGATACAGGCAAGTACCGTGGCTATGTTCAAATTGCGATTCCTAAATCGATTGGTGCGGGCCAATTGACCACAAGTGGTGGCACGCAACAGAAGACGTACATGCCGCTCGTCGATTATGGCGACAATATGGAGGCTATGACCGTGAAGCTAGAGCGTAAGCTTTCAAGAGATGCGTTGCCGTCACACCGCCGGATTTTCATGGTCGGAGAATCATTAGCCCGGCAAAACATGGCGCCCTTGCTAGATTTGATTTCAAGAAATCCCAAAAATCGATTGCGCACCTATCTTGTTATTGCTCGGGATACCGATGCCAAAAGTCTCGTCGAGACGGAGTATCCCTTGGAAGCCACGAAGGAAGAAGCTTTGCGTGAAATCATTGTGCGTAAAATGCAGATCCCTTCGATGCTCCGCAGTTTCTATGCCTCCTCCGCTGCTGCCGGTATTGAGCCCATTGCGGCAGCGTTCTCCAAGGATAAGGACGGTAAAATTCTGCTGAGCAGCGTCGCCTTGTTTAATAAAACTACTTTGGTAGGCTATGTGGATGATATGCAAGCTGTCGCGCTTACGAGTCTATTGGGCAAAAAGCCCTTCGGTGACGTGGATGTAGCTCTCCCCGATCAGGAAAGTAAATTGTCTGTTCGAGTCAGTACGTTATCTGCTAAAAAACGAGTGGAAGTCTCTTCCGATGAGCAGCCGCATTTTATTATGGACATTAAAGCTACTGGCCGTATCATGGATAATCGCTCAAAGCTGGATCCAAGTGATCCGGCTGTTATGGAGAAACTCAATGCGTCCTTTCAAGAGCAACTAACGCAGAGTTATCAGAAGCTCTTTCACACCCTGCAAACGACCTACAAGACAGACAACGCAGGTCTCGGACAATCTGTCTATCGGAAATATCCAAAGTTGTGGAAAAAAATTGAGAAAGATTGGGAGACTATGTTTCCTGAAGTGGACGTTCAGTTCAAGGTTGACGCTAATATTTATCAAATCGGTGTTCAGGGCGCTCCCTATTACTTAAGAGAGGATGAGATTAGTCAATAATGTGGCTCAAAATGACCGCCCTTACGATTCCATCCATCCTCATTGCCATCCAGCAAATGTCCTATTGGACGAGACAGGGAAGCCGCAAACAAGCTTTGGTCTTTCTCCTCTGGATGATCATAGCTTGGGGGATCGGATGCGCCTTTATCGGCGGATTTCGTCTTCCAGAACCTACCAAACCATTATTCCCTGGTTGGAAGTAGGTCGGGTTAACACGCATCCACTTCTGCCCACATACATTAATATCATTGATTAATGTGATCGTGGGAGGAATTGTGCTTGAAGATAAACCCGGTTGATTTACTTATATTTGCTCCGCATCCCGATGATGAAATACTCGGGACAGCTGGCACGATCATGGACGCCATTGCCTGCGGCAAGAGAGTTCATGTTGTGTTCTTCACGAATGGTGATGGGTACCCGGAAGCAGCTACCCTCTTATTTGGCAAGCGTCCTGAGGAGCTGGGGCCAGCGCATTATTTGGAGCTGGCACGCATACGCCAGCAAGAGGCTTTGACAGCCGCGACGCTGATCGGGCTCCGCCCGCAGGATCTGACCTTCCTCGGCTATCCAGATGCCGGGCTGGGCCGTGTATATGCCACTACGGGCGCCATGCCGCCCTTTCAGCAGCGTTTCACGCAGCGGCAGGCGACCTACGGCGGGCTTGTGCCTGATTTTCACTCGATGTATTACGGCTGCCCTGCACCGTATCGAAAGGCTTGCGCCCTCGGCGATACGAAGGTATTAATCGCGATGCTGCAGCCCAAAGAGATCTATGTCACAGATGCTGCCGATACCCATCTCGACCATGCGGCGGCCCATGCATTCGTCATGGAAGCCGTCCTGCAAACTGGGTATACGGGTGCGGTCTACACATATTTGATCCATAGCGGTGCCGAATCTCAGTGGCCTTGGCCACGTGGTATCACACCAGATCTTCCTTTCGAGGCGCACCTTGTAGAGGGACATCGCGTTCCTTTGAACGTACCTTGGCCGCCACCGATCCGCCGACCACTGACATTGGCCCAGGCCTATTGCAAGTGGCAGGCGCTGCTCGCCTACCGTACACAGATTCCAGTTGAACCGGAATTTCTTCAATCTTTTATTAAATGCGAAGAGATTTTCTGGATGCCGAATCCGATACAAATCGATATCGCTGCCTCTAAGCAGTGACTTTGGGAGTGAATATGAGCCGTTATGAGCCGCATTTTGCTAATTGAAGATGAAGAACGTATTGCCCGTGTGCTGCAGCTAGAGCTTGAGCATGAAGGCTATGAGGTACTAATTTGTGGGGATGGGCGATCTGGACTTCAAGCTGCCTTAAGCGAAGACGGATGGGATCTCATCCTTCTTGACGTCATGCTCCCGGAACTCAACGGACTTGAGGTTCTAAGACGGCTTAGACAGGTAAATGCCTCCCTGCCTGTCATTCTGCTGACTGCACGCGATGCTATCCCTGATCGCGTCAGCGGGCTGGATCAAGGCGCCAACGACTATGTCACGAAGCCTTTTGCAACCGTGGAGCTGCTAGCCCGTATTCGCAGTCTGCTCCGGCAGAAGAGCCTGCAAGAGCAAGTGCCCGAACAGGATCATTTGCTGAAAATCGATGACCTAACGATGGATTTGAAGAGCCGCGCGGTCTCGCGTGAGGGCACTGCCATTGAGCTGACGCCAACGGAGTTTGATTTGCTGCGCTTTCTCATTCAGCATCAGAATGAAGTGATGTCCCGCGAGCAAATTATTACCGAGGTGTGGGGCTATGATTTTATCGGGGATACGAATGTTGTCGATGTGTATATTCGCTATTTACGTCAGAAAGTGGACAAGCCCTTTACCACCAAGCTGATTCAGACGATTCGCGGCATCGGCTATTTGATTAAGTCAGATAAGACGGATTCAGAAGGCAGTTCTTCACTCTCCGATGATGGGCAGGAGTCGGTATGAGCCTAAGATTGAAAATTACGTTATGGGTATCGGTCGGATTGATGGTGATCCTATTCGTCTGCTTTACCTTCGTATATTACATGTTTATCCGCGTGACAACGAAGGGTGAAATTGACCTTTTGAAGGATAAAGCCAGCGCTTTGCTGCTAAAGGATTTACCTAACCATCCCGAGTATTGGAAAGATAATATGCAAATGGATGAATTGCTCATCCCGCAAGAAATGCTGCGATATATTACACCAGACTCGAAGGTCGCACACCAGATTTATTCAGATACGTATCTTGCCAGTTACCCAGCAAGCTATTCGACTGAGGCGTCTGAAATCTTATTAACCGATGCGGATGGCATTCTATTATTCGTTCGGACACCCGTATTCAAAGACGGGAAACAAGTTGCCCTCTTAGAAATAGGACGTAACTTGCGAAGACTTGGCACGTACTCCGAAATGTTGATCTCGATTCTTGTCCTGACTTCCATTGGCGCGCTCATATTGACTCTGATTGGGGGTTATTTTTATACAAATGTGCTGTTTCGACCGCTTAAACAATTCATCGTTACTATGCAAAACATTGAGGAAAGCGGTTCATTCCGTCATATTACACTACCTGCCAACCAAGCCAATGATGAATTGATGATGCTCGCTAACACCTTCAATCGCATGATTGACAGGCTGCAAGATATGTTTCGCAAACAGGAGCAATTCCTCGCCGACGCATCTCATGAGCTTAGAACCCCGCTCACGATTATTGAAAGCTACGCAAGTCTCTTGCGGAGATGGGCTTCCAGCAATGATCAATTGCGCGAAGAGGCCCTAGAGGCCATCGTGTCAGAGTCCGCCCAGCTGAAGCTGCTCACGCAAAATCTGCTTTCACTCACGAATACCAACCGTGAAAACTGTGAGCAGAATACAGACTTCGACCTTATTCTACTGGTAGAGCAAACCGCCGCGTCTCTTCGCGTCACTTCTTCCCGAGAGATTCGGGTACAGTCCGAGCTCAATATGAAGGAACTTCCGATGACAGGGGATCCCTATCAGATCAGGCAGTTACTTATTATTTTAATAGACAACGCTTTAAAATATAGCCAGAAGATCGTGGATATTCGCATCTGTTTGCAGGATAAACAAGTGATTCTTAAGGTCATGGATCAAGGTATTGGCATCGCTGAAGAGGATCTCCCCCATGTCTTTGACCGCTTCTATCGGTCTGATAAAGCTAGAAACCGTAAACAAGGAGGAGCAGGTCTTGGACTCGCTATTGCCCAGCATATTGTGCAAAAACATCGAGGAACAATAGAGCTCCAAAGCAGTCTAGGACAAGGCTCCACGGCCGTTGTAACGCTTCCACAATCCTGTCAATAAGAACATTATAAGGGGATTCTCATCATTCTCTCAGAATTGGGCTTTCCCCTTGATATAGCACGAATTACATGGTTGCGTGGTAAATAATAGGGCAAATTTCATCTGCTATACTGAGTCTCAGGTGGTCAACCACATCGCCAAACTCATTCAACAGTATGAAATAAGTTTACTTGAGATAAATCAGCGAGTGCTTACCTAATAAGCTTTCTCGCGAAAAACTCTAAGGAGGCAACCCCTATGAAAAACACACAAAAAACTTGGTACAAAAAATTAGTCGTTACGGCATTGTCCGTATCTATAGGATTATCAGTAGCTGCAGCAGCTACACCAGCTAAGGCAGAGGCAGCTACAGCTGCGTCTACAGAAGTAACCAACGCTACAGCGCTTACAGCATCTGCAACCTCAACTTCTAGAGGCAGTCAAGTCATTTCCATTGGTAAAAGATATTTAGGAACACCTTACAAATTCGGAGCTACTGCAGGTCAAACACGTAACTTTGACTGTTCTTCCTTCACGCAATATGTATTTAAAAAAGTAGGCGTTCGCCTGCCGCGTACATCCCAACAACAAGCTCGTGTAGGTAAGTATGTATCTCGCAGCAACCTGCGGGTTGGCGATTTGGTGTTCTTCTCGATCCCAGGTAAGCCGGGTGTCATTCACCATGTAGGGATTTATGCAGGTAATAACAAAATCCTTCAAACCTACGGCGCAGGTGGTGTACGGATTACCAATCTGTACAGTGGTACTTGGTCATCCCGTTATATGACAGCACGTCGCGTGCTGTAGTAGGTTAACGGCCATGTGTTTTGCCCCATGAATGAGAGAGTGAGAGAGTGAGAGTCGAATAGATGGAAATCATCCATCTATTTCGGCTCTTTTTGCGTGAAAAATCCAAATAGCTGGATTTTCTCCCGTTAATATTGGCTAATTTCGCAAACAGATGAGGAAACACTGAAATTAACTACATTAAATCCATTTGTTTTCTTTTTCGGCTTGTTTTCCGCGAAAATAACTACAGTAAATCCATCTAGTTTGCGGCAGAGCGGCGGGTATGGTGGGGGAATTGAGCATGGGGAGCTGAGCTTGCTGTGGGTTGTTGGAGTGCTCATGGAGAATTGAGCCTGCTTCTGTTGGGGATCTGATCGTGGATTGGCTCATGGAGAGTTGCTCTGTTGGGGAGCTACTGGAGATTCATATCCCCCTACCAGCTCAGCCGCTCCTCCCTCCCCTACACCGAAACGAAAGAACCCCCTCAGCCATATGGCTTAAGGGGGTTCCTTCAGTTCCTACGCGGTGACTAGTACCGGATATACGCCTCATGATAGCTCTCCTTCAACCCGCGCTTGCGAATCTTGATCTCCAATACTCGCTGCTTATAGGTCACATTGGCAGTTCTCGGCAGCACGAGTGTTGGCACCTTTACAATTCGATTCTTACCATTCGTAAATCCTGTCAGCTTAATTTGATTCGATTTGACGAACACTTGGAGCGCCCTCGGATCTTCTTCCTTCGCAATTTTCACCTTAACTATGACATGCTCATGGGTTTCAAAAATTTCTGTTCCGATGGTTCCAGAGGATGAAATGCTGGCATCCATGCCTGGCATCGCTTTTTTCAGCATGTCCTGTACATATCCTTCAGCCCACGTCATATTATCTAGAAAGGTCTGCCCTTTTTCGGCGAATGGCAGCTTTTGTCCAAGAAACTTCTCAACCTGTTCCCACTTCAGCCAAGGATGGCGATTAAATCCGCTCAAGCCTATCACCTCATTTTGTTAACAGTATATGTGCCTACGTCCCGATGTGACACCCTTCCGAAAATTCAGAGCACCTCTAGGCGGATACCTCATATACTGTAGGTGTGATAACGCAAGGGGGATCGGATTATGCCAGCTATCGTCGGGAATGTGAAAATTATTAGTGTCGGTTCCAGTTCTGTCGTTCATTTCGGCGATTCCTTTATTATTTCACCCACTAGCTCCTCCAAGACTTTTGCCGGAGCCGGTTCATTTAACACCGGGGATTTCCCACGTGTCTATAATACTTACAGTACGACGGTCACCAATGATTCTGACTTTATTGATGCGAATGCGAGCGGCAATATCCTCTGACAATTGTCAGCCTAGAGCGAGGTGTTCCACGGCATATGAACTGGACCATCCATCAAACCATTATGATTCAGCAGCTAAAAGTAAACTCTGTCGCCAACTCATCCGTCCTCCAAATTGGCACAGCGGGATCGATTCGTTCCTTGTCTAATCTGTACAATACAGGTGGTTTCGTAGAGCCTGCTCCTGAGCTTGGAACAAGTGAAGTTAATCCTGTCGCCCTTGTTCCTCTGCCGGCACCGACATAATGTTAACTCAACCTTATACATTTCGCTTCAAGATTAGCCAGGCAGTCCTTTGAATATCGGAGTCATCCGGAAGGAGGTGCATTCTCGAATGAATAATGCGATCACGTGGCAGCAATGGGCCCAACAACTCTGCAGCTATGTCGACATGCAGAAACAGCGCATCGATAAGTTAGAGCAAACCGTAAACAAGCTGCAGGCGGATCTGAAAGCCATGAAGGACGAGAAGCGCATTCACATTGATAAAATAGAATATAATTTTGATCAGCTTAAGGTTGAAAAGCTAGACGGGACGCTCACGATCGGAATCAGTCCCAGTGCACTGGATCAGATTGAAGACTTCAGCGTGAATGGTAACTCCCTGAACAAAGAGAATACCGGTGGCGGCATGGCTCCCATGGATATGAATCCTTTTTACCAGGGCGGGCAATATCAGGGAACAGGGCCAAGTGGCGGGATCGGTGCGGGTCAAGAGGCCGTACGAGGAGAAGCTGCAAAGCAAGGCAAAGACATTCAAGCCGATGTTGCTAGGGGCATTGAACAGTATTTACAGTTTGGCGTACAGGGCGATATTAATAACCTTGAACATAAATATCAGCATCCACTCGATGAGGATTACAAAGATTTGATCATCGAAGATATTCGCAAGCAACTGGATACACGTATCCAACATTATGTGAATCAATACCGCGGCGTTGGGTTCAAAGAACCTTTGGAGGCTGTAACCAACAATATCATGGACAAAACGAAGCAAGACATCCTTACAGCAATAGAGACTTACATATCCAGTCTGCCCAAGTAAATGGTTCCAACTTGATCAACTATTTTAGGGAGAGAAGGGCTAAAGATGTTTAATTTACATGTTGAAAACAAACAAATCTGTGTTGGCGATGTCCGTATCGTTGGGGTATCCAGTGCGTCCGTTTTCCTGATCGGGGATACAGAGGTCATCTCCTTATCCTCCATGTTTGACACGCCGCCGGAATCCGTCATTATCTCCCCTTTCGTTCCACTTGCTTCGGAAGGCTAATCGATGGTTCGACTATCGATTGTTGGCAACATCTATATCAATAGCATAGGCTCAGCAAGCACGATGCATACGGGTGATAATGTTTATACTGCCTTGCAGAACAGAGTTTTTGCTGTCCAACGTGAAGTGCCTTTTTATTATGGGAATGAGGGCAGCTTTGCTGCTTACTCTTTCTTCCAACGACCTTTCCCTATTCCACAGCCTCCTGAACCCTTCACAATGTGTGTGGATAACTTAGGGAGCTATATAACAGTTCGTAACATCCGCATTCTCGGAGTCGCGGCTTCATCTCTCTTTCAAATTGGCAGCAATCGCGTCACGACCGCCGAAACCCGCATCAAAAATATTCGTCAATTCGTGACTAATAAACCAGGTCCGAAGGAACAAACAACATTCGTTTATACAGGGACAGATGATACGCTTGGCGAACCCCCACCAAAGTCGACAACTGCTGCTGAGAAGAAGCCGCCACGTATTGTATTTGTCACTCAGCAGCTACAATCTACACCAACGTAAGTCTTTTTAACTTTTGCAAACATTTCAGATCGAGAGGTTACTTCGATAAAAAATGTTTCATCTTTGCACTTCCAATGCTTCACAGCTTAATTCATAATACGAACAAGGTGATTTGGAGAAATATCTTCCTGGTCGCAGCATTTCCATGTCACCCTTGCAAGAAGAGGGGTCCCCGCCACATACGTGGCTTTGGGGACCCCTCTTTTACCTATCACTGCGTGAGCAGCGGCTGCGCACGGCGTAGTAGTGCAGCCATCTGAGCTCGCGTCAAGGACGCGAGCGGGCGGAACGTGCCGCCCTCGAAGCCGTCGACAAGGCCCCTGCTGCTCATCGCAGCAATGGCCTCTGCCGACCAGCTGTCAGCTGGCACGTCCGTGAACGTCTTCGCCACGCCGCTAGCCGGCGTGGTCAGCTTTAAGGCGCGGGAGAGCAGCACACTCATCTGCTCCCGCGTCATGGTCTGATCGGGCGCGAAGCGATCGTTGCTGATGCCCTGCATCAGCCCGTTCTGCTGCGCGATCCCGATATTCTGCGACGCCCAGTGGGTCGCAGGCACATCCTTGAACGCGGCACTGATGACGACCGCCGCGCTCTCTAAACCGAGCGCGCGCACGATAATCGTCGCGGCTTCTGCCCTTGTGAGCGCCGCGTCGGGCGCGAATGTGTCTGCGGCTACGCCAAGCATCCAGCCGCGATTCGCGGCGTTCAGGACGTCGGCCTGGGCCCAGTGCTTTTGCATATCCGTGAAGTAAAAACCATCAGCCCAAAGCTGGTAGTAACTCCAAGTATCGTCAGCCTCTTGATTTAAGCTCCAGCTGCCGGTTCCTTTCAACTGATATTTCCCTACTAACTTCAGCTTAGCTTTCATAGATTGCTCGTTATCGAACCAAACCGTGTAAGTACCTGCTGCTAACTCTTTGCCATTCACGGTTGCTTTCGCATCCGTTGATTGGATCGTAAATGTAGCAACAGGTGACTGACTTGCTGCATCATAACGTACTGTCCCTTGATATTGATATACCAGCTTTTGAACGCTCTTAGCAGTTATACCTGCCCCATTGGATGCAGGATCTTGGTTCCAATAGCGGCCATATAATGGGATTCCCAATACGATTTTATTTGCTGGAGCTTGGGACAACGCATACTGAATGGATTTCTCGACAAAGGGTAAGCTAGCAACAGGACCCGGTGTAGGATCACCAGGATAGCTCTCATCATAGGTCATCACCATTAGATAATTACTGACCGACGCTAATGCTTTATAGTCATACAGACCGATCCAGCTCGTCGTAGAGCCTGTTGGATTTGCGGCCACAGCAACAGAAACCTCCATCGTGGTCGGCAGCTCCGCACGGAGCTTTTTAACGAAATCTGTGTACTTATCGCGGTATGCTGCGCCTACATTTTCAATATCTAACTGGATGCCGTCAAGCTGATTGGCTTTGATACTTGCAACAAGTTCTTTAACTAGTGTTTCGCGTTCATCGATCGCTTTCTCACCTAGCGTTCTATCGAAATCGTTACTTAGAAAAGGAACAACTCTCTTCCCTTGCCTGTGCATCTCCGTTATGAAGGAGGCCTGCAGATCTATGACGTCTAAACGACCATCTTCTTTTATGTGATAATAACTCGGCGACACCACATCTAAGGTATCTCCGCTCTTATTTACTTGTGACGTATAGGTGCTAGGCGCTCCACTGAATAAGTAGGACATATTGAATTTCCCCTGAGCCACCGTAGCCTCAGCTAGAACCTCATTCTTGTACACGAACGTTACCTGACACATCGCACCGACGACGACTAGGGACATAACAAGCCTTCGCCATCCACGTTTGGATTTCACCTTGTCTCATCCCCTATTCGATTCGTTTTGATTCCTTCTATCATCCTAGAAAGCTACCAAAATCGCTACGAGTAAATTCTGGGGATACGCCAAAAAACCTTTACGGCAGCGTGATTACACACTGCCGTAAAGGTCAAACATACTGGCCTTATTACGGTTAAATCACCGCCAGCTTTTCCTATAAATGTAGTCTAGTTGTTCTTAATCTTTGTCTAAGGCTTGGATTAAACGGCGAATCATAGCCGCTGCTTCAGCGCGGGTTGCATTAGCTTGCGGCAGGAACTTGCCTGCATCATCCCCTTGGATAATACCTATCTTCACAGCTAAGTTCACACCTGCCTTTGCCCAATCCGCAATCTGATCTTGATCTGCAAATGTTTTGTTTACCGTCAGATCCGCCTGTTTCACCAAACGTGAAATCACAACAGCCAGCTCTTGTCGGCTGATTGCCGCATCAGGACGGAATTGTCCATCTGCTCCTTGGAAGATACCTGCTTTCTCTACGGCAGCTACGGCATCCGCATACCAAGCATTTGCTGACACATCTACGAAGGAAGACGCTGTATCTGAATTCTTTAATTGAAGCATTTGTGCAAACAATTTGGCAATTTGCCCGCGTGTCGTTGTACCTGCAGGATCAAATTCCGTATCCGTGGTACCATCAACGATATGATGAGACACTAAATATTGAATATCTTGTTTTGCCCAGTGGTTATCCACATCCATAAATTTGCGTTCGAATTTAGCCAACCCAAATGTTCCTGATGCAGAGAAGGATACATTAATTTCTCTACCAAGGTAATGTGGCGTACCATTAACAAATTCATATGCGCCTAGCAACTCAGGTTCATTCGAAGGCGTTGCAGAAAGCCTTAAGATCAATGGCTCAGCAGCTGTAAGCTCTTCTTTTTTACCGTTATTCTTCTTGCCCAAGCTAACTTGAAGCGTTTGACTTGAAGCTGTATAACCGACAGGATAAGTTGATTTACTCGGTTGCAGTACTAGCTCCAATGTCTCGTCGTCTTTTAAGACAAAAGCTTTGGCTGGAATCGTAACCTCAGCATCTTTATGCTGCAGTTTCACGATGTAGCCTTTGGATTGAATGGCGTTCCATACATTCCCTTTAACAAGAATTGTATCTTGTTTGTCAGTCAGAGTTACATGCACTTCATTATTCGTCACGGATTTGGATAAAGTAACGAAATCCAATTCCAGTTCATTCGAAGCAACGGAATTACCACCGCCACCACCAGTTTGCATCGGCTTTGCCGAAGTTACTGTCTTAAACGTATAACTTGTGTCAGCTACGAGTATGTTGCTGCCGCTATAGTCAAGCAAGTTGCCTTTAACGATAACTTTATATGTCGAACCTGACGCAAGCGCAGTCCGCGGTTTCAGCGTCAGCTTCTTACTTAATTTCTTCGAATCATCTTCGATAAACCAACCACTCTGGTTATTGCCATCCAGAAGTTGGGCATCTCGCAATGATAGATCTTCTTTGTAGCCCTTCATGTGCTGATACTCAAACGTAACATCAATCGGTGTCTCTTGCACTCCCTCAACCTTCACAAGCTGAATAACATCCGTATTCAAACTCGTTTCATCCATTGGGCGATCAAAGACAATATCCACATTCGAGCTTACATTAACATCCTGCGCATTGTTCGCAGGTGTGATAGATGTAATCTCTGGCGTTGTTGTACGTACTAGCGGTACATTCAATTGCGTTTCCGCTGGAGGCACAACTACGATCCGGGAAGTATAGTCTTCATAGCCTTCTTTGCTAAACAATACACGCCAATTGCCTTGTAGGACATCCCAACCGTAGCGGCCTTCAACATCCGTGGTTTGCGGGTTGATTTGACCATAATCGTCTGCATTCCAGCTAGTCCACTGCGTGTTATTTTCCTGTTGTACGACAGCTGTCACACCAGACACTCGGTTATCCATACTGCCTTCAAATACGTAACCAGATGGATCGATGAGCACGATAACTTCCATCAGTGGCACAGTAACACTTAGCCCATTCTTAACATAAGTGAGCGTAAGCATTTGCTCACCGTATGAGCTCCATCCATAAGGCACTTCGCCTGTAAAGGTTTTTCCATCACTAGATTTGGTCAATGGATACGTGCTTCCGATAAAGGAAATGGACGCCTCATTGACAGCCTCTTTAAATACAACCTTTGTTGAAATCGGCGTTTTCTCCGTAACCGCGAATGTAGCTACTGAAACTTTCGGATTCAACTTCACATCTACGTTCCAACCTGCTGTAATTCTAGCCTCATCAATCCCCGGTACGCCAGACTTATACTTCACATTCACAGCTTCCGAAGATTGGCTTTGATTATTTTCTACAACCTGTGCAGTAAGTCGAAGCTCAGCTTCATCCGCATCAGCTGCTACTGGCAATACAACATCTGCATACCACCAACGGCCTTCTGCTGTCACACGTCCCAGACTCATGGAGCCTGCAAAAATTTCCACCGTAGATCCCGGCTTTGTCGACCCGTATACTTTGATCTTCTTATCCCCGGTTACAGCCGGTGCATTCAAAGTCACATACAATACATTTGAAGTAGCGATCTGTGTTGGCTCTTCTTTGTTCCCGTTAATGACCGGGTAAGCAGATGTACGAATCGAAGCTTCATCCGCTTGATCGACGAGAGCCTTAAAGCTGATCTCACCGCTTCCCCCCGCAATAACATCTCCGGCTGGAACTTGAAGTACGCCGTTTGTTGCCGTTGCATTTACTATTTTGCCATTCAATTCTACAGAACCATTGACCAACTTCACATTGGACGGCAGTTCAAAACTCCAGATCGTGCTGACAGATGTGGACGTATTATTGTTCTTATATTTCAAACTGTAGCTAAATTCTTTCCCTAAAATAACTGTAGCTACAGACGGAGCAAAGCTATTACCTTCTCCGAAGAAGTGTCCACCTTGTGACTGTAGAACGATGGTTCGTTGGTCTGCGCTTGTTACGAGATTATTCTCATAGCTCGGATAACCATACAAGGAAGCACTGAATTTGTAGGTTCCTGCGGACAATCCACGAATTTTGAAATAACCATCGGCATCGGTTCTTGCCCATCCGCTGTTCTTGCTGTTGCTTGCATATACACTCACATATTTCAGCGGTTTGTTGTCTTTATCAACAACCTTACCGTGTATGAATTGATCATTTTCAAGCGTAATCAACGGAATTTGGTGATCGGTAACCTGTTGCATCGCCGTATTATCCGTAAATCCAACAGCATGCACCGAAATCTGAATTTGATTCGATTCACTCAATCGATCCAGTCTGTAGCTGCCGTCCGCATCCGTACGCGCATACGCGTAAGATGATCCTGCATACGCAGATACATCAGCACCCACGACTGGACGTCCAGCTTCATCTACGATCCGACCGGTATACACAACCGAAGGCTGAAGCGCAACCTCAAGCGTCGAAGTTCCTGTAACAACGGTTACTTGGGACTTGTTCACAGGTTGAAGGCCAGGTACGGAAACGTTAAGTGTGTAGTCATTTGCAGCCGCAATCCCAGGAAGCGAAAGAGTGCCATAATATCCGTATACTTTCTGAGTAACCGTTGGATCTGCACCTTCCAGCACAAGCAGTGGATTCGGCACATAGACACGTTCCGATACGGTCATGGATTGATTGTACCCATAGAGATAGCCTGACTCCCAACCAAATGATTGAGAAGCTGTGGAACTATAAAGATAATAAGATTCCAACTGATTCGTTTGAGCACCCTCTGGCATGAAGAGCTTTAACGTAACATTGGCAATTCCTTTGATCTTTTTGGCAACTGAGATCGTTACCGGATTTGTTACGTAATTGGAAACTTCATCTACGTTAAATGTCGTTTTCGTTTCTTCATATAAGCTATCGCCTATAATGGAAATGGTATAACTGCCTGGCTTTAATCGCCTAAGCTCCGATTCACCAGAGTAGGTCGCGAAGTAACCGTCCTGTCCGATATACCCTTCTTTGTTGACAGAACCTGAGATCGAAACGTGCAGCGATCTGGTTACAGGTACCTGCGTTCCTTGTTCTAGCAAACGAAGCTTCACGTTCTGCAGCACTGGTAATTTAACTATAATACCCGTCTGTTTGACACCAAGCTCAGTTGTAATTCCCTGAACCACATCTGTGTAGCGGTCTGTGCCTGTGCCAATCACATTGATTTTAACGGAACCGCCCGGCAGACCTGCTGCCGTAAAATTGCCGTTGGCATCCGCATTTACTTTCACGTACTGGCCACCAATGATAAATTCTATATCCGGTTTGTCTGTGACAGCTGCATCGCGCTGCTTAATGGTACCTGCCAGCGTTGCGCCGACTTTCTTGTTCAATTCAACTTTCTTCTCATCCGAGTTCGTTCCGTCTCTCGTCAAATAAGCTTTAACCGAAACAATCTCGGTCACACCTTCTTTAATCTCGAATGTACCTAGGTACTTGCCTTGGCTAGGTGTAAGAACGACCTCCTCCGTGAGCACCTCTGTACCCGTACCTTTCTTGAAAGAAACCACCGCTTTCGCGCTAATTCCATCTCCGATGGATCCAGTCAGTTCGATAGGCATTTGGCTGCCCATTTTGAGAAGTCCAGCTGAGCTTTGAACTGTGGATGTTTTCACATCCAGCTGTGACACAGCAAATGCTGGAACAGCAAAATGAATAATGCTGGATTCCGTGCTAATGCCCTTACTATTTACTGCAACAACCTTAAGATCGTAGATCTTGCCAGGTTGGGCCTCTGCGTAAGTGAAGGATGTACCCGTAACATTGCCTTTGATTTTGACCAAAGTTTGACCTTGCTCTGCTGCATAGACGTCGTAATACGACGCTCCAGACACGGCATCCCAAGTCAGCTTAAGCCCTTGGCCAGCGAAAGTTGCTTTCGGATCCGGCTTGCCCGGAGGAGCGTTCGGATCGCCTACAGAATAAGGCTGAGAAAATGCAATTTCTTGTCCAGGTCCAATCGGTAATTGGTAGGTTAACAGATAATTGCCGTTTTTGTCAGGAATCTCTGCATAAACCGAATCCGAATAAGAAGAATCCGATTTTATCACAACATTGCCGCTCTCATCTTTGACGGTAAGCGTCCCTGGGACGGAATTATAGTAGGAATACCCTCCGTCATCATAAGGACCTTTCCCCACAATTGCAGTGCTAAACGTTTGATAACTGTTGCCTTGCTTTACGAACACTTGATTAAGATTCAAGTCGCCGGCTTTGATGATTGCCGATGTGTAGAGTAACGTCCGATCAGGATTCGTATAGTCATAGGTCTGGATTGGACCGAAAACGCCTTGAATATCATCATTAAAGCTCAAGCTCGTAGCTTCTGAGTAGACTCTTCGTTCCGAACTCCATATGTAGCGCCACGGTGTTTCGTAGTCCGCTTTCTTAACCTGAGAAAACTGGAATCGATATTCGCCTGGCGTCGTATACAATTTCGTTAGCTTATTCTCTTCCGTTTTACTGGTTGATGGCAAGATAGACGAGTAGGAATAATTGGATTTAAGCACACTGACCATTTCGAAGGGAACGTTGGTTTGACCGTTCTTCAATTCCACTGAAATGAGGCTGTTAGCCAACTCAGCAAAACTTACGATGTTCTGCTCTTGTGCCGGAATCGTAACCGACTTATTGTAATGATACGCATTCGTTGAGCCATCTGTACCAACAAGTGATGCCTCCAAAGTGGTAGGCGTACTTAATAATACACCTGGCGCTGAGAATGATACCTGGTCATTCAAGGCTGTTATTGGTAGAGATAAAACCACATTTGCCATTTGGGTAATCGATGTTCCGTCCAGAGAGAATACCGTCCGAACAAGTCCGCTTTGCAGCGGCAGCGATTGTAGATTCTGCATTTGTTCGCCTGTGAAAGTTTGGTCTACCAGATAACCGGCAGTTGGACTCCCAGTCGAACTCGAAATTAGAAATGCAGCCACTATTCGGTATTGACGTGCAGGATTAATCTCTTTATAAAATTCGAGACTGCCGCCAGATATAGTTTGACTAGCTGTCACACGACTGCCGTCGAGTTCAATAATTGCCCCTCTATTTAAGTAACTGGTGGAGTAGCCGGAAGGTAGTTGAACACCAATTGACTTCGTGCTGTTGTTTTGTCCAATCTGAATGGACTGATCCAAGGATAAAGACACGACATTGGTAGGAAACAACTGCCTATTCAATTTAAGACGATATGTACCTTGAGACACATTATTGATTTGAATCGGATATGAGATTTGTCTTATCCCTGAGAGGGTTCTCAGTAATGTGCCATTCTGGCTAAGCTGATACTCCAAAATCGGGTCATTCCAATCAAGCGCTTGTACGACACCATTAGGATCGATGCCAGTCCCTGCGCTGTTGAGCGAAGATCGGACCGGTGTTCCGTTCGTACCTAACGTCTCATTCCAGAGTCCCTTCTCTTGCATAGACGTGCTGAAAGCGCCCGCTGGTAGTGAATCTACGAATTGCAATTGATTATTGTATCTGTCAAAGTAATAAGCATATGTGTAGTACTCGCCATTTCCATTGCTGTTTACATAGGAGACTTTCCCTTGAAATGTGCTGTCCAGTTGTAGAGTTATGTTTTCAGTAAAAGAAATATTGCCTCTTGAAAAAATATATCTCGTATTATCTTTTAAGACACTAAAATTTACACTGCCTATCATGCCTTTGCTAACATAGCCTACTCGAGCCTGAAAGGCTGATCCAATGTTTTGCAATCCAAGCGATACCCCTGAGTTATCATAACCCGTCGGTGGTGTAACCTTGACCGTCTCACCGCCGAAAGAAATGGATTGCCCGCTTTGCACATCGGCAGGAATGTTTGCCTCTAGCATATAAGTTTCTGAATAACCTTGTGTCACTAGAGATGCATATGCTTTAAATCCTGCGTTGGAAGCTACCCATGCTGTCACTTCACCTTGCTCATTGAATGGACGGGTATACATAGGGTAGGATACCTTATCTGTCTTGCCATAAATATCTGTAGGCATCAGCAGCAAATTACCTGTTGCTTCTTTACCATGTGTGAATGTCAGTCTTTTTAATTGATCTTTGCCGAAATTCAAGCTGCTTATATCTCCACCTATAAAGCTATAGTGGTAAACAATTGCTTCACCAGAGGAAGATGTTCCTCTCACTTGAAGCTCATACTGCTTACCTTTTAAAATAAAAGAATTCGGGATGAAAATCTCCCCGTTACGAACCCTGGTAGTGAATGCCTGGTTCGTATAATACTGCTGTTCCCCGTTTGAAGAATAGTGCATGTATACATAGAGATTCACCTCTCCATCTTGCATAGGTGCACCCGTGTCATTTTCAACCTGGGCAATCAGACCATTGACTTCCTGAACCTCTGCGAACGCTGGTAAACTGCTGCCAAACAACAATATAACGGCAAGCGCAAGCTGTAACCAACGTAATGACGTCTTTTTACTCATTCCTCGCCATTCCTCCTTATACATAATTTAACAAAATTTCTAGTATTTCGACTTCCATCTTACTAAACAAGGAATTACAATAGCATTACACGCTAGCACTTTAGACACATTAAGGAGTTTGTCATGCGCCTTATTAATGATTTTTTTGATGCCCATTCCCCTTCTAACAGGCTAGAAGGACCTAAACAAGCTGTCGTACTTATTCATGGATTAGGGCTGAATAGCGCACTATGGGAGACTTTGACGCCCTATTTGTATGATAAATATTACATTATCACCTATGACTTGCCGGGCCACGGGGTTGAGCATGTACATCCGCTCCCTTTCACTTGGTCTGATATATGCGATCAATTTATTGCTTTTTTGGATAAAAACCGATTAGACACCGTCCATCTCATCGGCCATGGCCTTGGAGCCAATCTCGCTGTTAAAGCAGCTCTACGAGTCCCCTTACGTATACAGTCGCTCAGCTTGCTCTCCTTGCCGGGATTTATTCCATCTGAATATTTAAAACAAGGGATTGAAGATAGAATTAAGCTTATGCTAAGCAACGATCGCGCTAGTTTTATTACGCATATCCTGCCTTCATTGACGCTTCAGTATGAATCCGATGAAATAAGCTCGCGCATCTCTCAAGCCTACCAAAGTGTCCATACAGGGAACTATCTCAAACTCTTACAGTTGTTCCGTGAAAATGATACGATTGCTGATTTGAAGAGTTTGAGTACACCCACCATCCTTTTGGTAGGAGAGCAGGACCCCGTTTATACGCCAGTGCTTTCTGCTATAAGTGCCAGCTATATTCCACAAGGGCGCTTCCAGGTCATTCCTGGCGCCGCGAACCTCATTTTCATGGATCAGCCCAAGTGGACAGCTTATTGGGTTTGTAAACATATCGACACATCGTCTTCCATTGCGATCGATACCGAAAACGCGATGCCAGATACCACGATTTCCTTGCATAAAGTCATTCAATCGGGACAACACCTTTTACAGAACCGGCAGGAATTGGACATCCAATTTCTGCATTCGTTCCGGATTTGTGTAAATGGCGTTGAGCTTCCTACAGGCTGGAACAAACGGTTCGCCAAACAACTACTTCTATATTTGTTGCTTTTCCCCAATGCAACTCGTCAGCAAATGTACGACGATTTATGGCCGAATTACGAACTGAAGAAAGCACAAAATTATTTGCGGGTCTGCTTGAGTCATTTGAAGTCGTTACTTGAGCAGCATTCCGAAGGGAGTGAGTTTCTGCGTATCGACCGGGAACATATCACACTTCAAGGGAATATACGCTGCGATTTGCTCGACTTGATACATAACTTGAAAGAAGCGATGAACGAACAGAATGAGGAAGTGAAGGCCGCTCGTATCCTTCAGATATGGGAGAACCTTCCACGTCATCTTCTATCCGGCTACGTCGACGATTGGATTCTGGGGACAAGAGACAAAATAGAATGGCAGCTCACCGTTTTAGCACACTGGTTGAAAAAAAAGGGGAATCTCTCCGACATGGCTGTCAACTTCAATTACATAGCAATAAGAAACTTCTTGCATGAGGAGGAATAAGCCAAAGGTCGAAAATTAGCGAACGCTGTCAATTCACTTGCCATTTTGGATGACCCGAAACCTACTGTATACCTAAATGTATCAATTTAGCCCGCGAGAATCTACCTTTTGTCAATAAATGGATAGAAATTATTAGGAGAATCGTTCTATAATGTAGGTAATATATGTAATATTCGAGAGAGGGAAACACCCTTCTTACTTTAGGAGTTGTTTCATCACTGAGGGGGATTTCAAACATGGCAGGAGAAACCATTTTAGTCGTTGATGACGAGCAAGAAATTGTCCAGTTAATTCAACTCTACTTGGCGCGTGAAGGCTACACAGTAATCAGTGCCAATAACGGACATGATGTGTTTGGTATTGTTAGAGAACATAAGCCTGATCTCATTATTCTGGATATTTTGCTGCCAGGACTTGATGGTATAGAGGTGTGTCGTCAGCTCCGCAAAACGAGTAATACGCCAATCTTATTTATTTCATGCAAAAGCGAGGATATTGACATCATTCTTGGTCTTAGCATGGGTGGTGACGATTACATGACGAAGCCGTTCAGCCCAAGTCAGCTTGTGGCCCGGGTCAAAGCACATCTTCGCCGTAACTCCATTCGCGAGCAGCATCAGGATGATCCCCAATTGGTTAAATTCCCTGGATTAGAAATCGATCTCGTGAGCCACATCGTACGTGCAAATGGACAAACGATCTCCCTTTCAGCCAAAGAATTTGATCTGCTCTCCCTAATGGCCAAGACACCTAACCGTGTTTATAAAATCGAACACCTCTTTGAACTCATCTGGAGCTTGGACAGCATGGGCGATCCACGCACACTCATTGTACATATTAGCAATTTACGCAAAAAAATTGAACTTAATCCAGCTGAGCCCCGCTACATTATTACTGTACGAGGCGTAGGCTACAAATTTAATGGCTC
The DNA here is from genome assembly GCF_964253085.1 of Paenibacillus sp. LjRoot153. NCBI lineage: Bacteria > Bacillati > Bacillota > Bacilli > Caryophanales > Paenibacillaceae > Paenibacillus > Paenibacillus sp. LjRoot153. The sequence goes on along the minus strand of NZ_CAXUQH020000001.1, from coordinate 463,125 downwards.
CGCTGTATAAATTTATTTATTCAGCCAATCCGTTATGAACTGCTGAAGTGGCACCGCTGCCGCGGCAATGACAAGTGCAGGCAGCATGTTCGCCACGTTGATTTTCCTTATTTGTAAAATATTCATTCCCACACCAATCACCAACACGCCACCTACCGCGGTAATTTGAACAATCATCGCATCCAGAGACGCTTGGCTAAACGCCATGGCGATTACGGTTGCCAACAATGCAATCGTTCCTTGCATCACAAACACAGATGCGGCGGAGAAGATAACGCCAATCCCCAAGGTGGATGCGAAGATGATGGATAAGAATCCGTCGAGCAGTGACTTGGTGTATAAAATATCGTGATTATGCCGCAGCCCGCCATCCAAGGGACCTAATATCGCCATAGCGCCGATGCAATACACGAGTGTACAGGTGACGAAGCCTTCCGATATGCTGGTTGGCGCTGCTGGATGAGATGTCGGTTGCTTGCTCATCTTGGTCTGCAGCCAATCGCCAAGTTTGGTGAGATTCGCTTCTATCCGCATGAGCTCTCCGAGAATACCGCCAATCACAATGCTCATGATGACAATCACAATTTGATCTGATTTGAGTGCCATTGTAATACCTAACACAGTGATTGCGAGCCCAAGGCCCTGCAGGACTGTGTTTTTTATACTTTCTGAGATGCGGGGCAGCAGTATGCCTAATAATCCACCGATAATAATGGCAACTGCATTCACGATCGTCCCCCATAAAGCCATGCCTTTCATTCCTCTCTGCGTACAAGCTATGATGACCTTCTCATTCTACATGATTCTCCTCATAATTTCCTGCAACCTTGGAAATGGTAAGGATAAGCAACAGGAAAGGAGGCATGTTGAATGTCGAAGAACAAATCAATGGATCCCATGACTGGCGATACGGTCGAAACCGACGGTATTTATGCCAATGAGGCTGGACAAGAAGTCACACTTAAACGAGGTGATGAATTCCCCGCCGATCTGGTTCTAGGCCGTAGTACGTATGAGCTGCAAGGCTTTGCCGATGAAGCGGAGATTGATCACGATCAGTCGGAGCTTAACCCTATGCGTAAGCGTGTAGATGCAAGAACCTAAGCTTTACTAAGCATGCATCCTGCAAAAAGAAACCGAGCGGCCTCTATGGCTTCTCGGTTTTTTACTCTTCTGTGCTATACTAAGGGGAATACATTGGTTAATTTTTCCCCGGGGGATTCTTGATATGACACGCATAATGATAATTACAGGCGGCACACTTGGCGATTGGGCACTAAAGGAGATTCGCGCGGATGATATTCTGGTTGGTTCCGATCGTGGGGCCCTCTTCCTCATTCAAAACGGCCACCTCCCTCATATTTCGATGGGGGATTTCGACTCCGTCACAGCCGAGGAGCTTGCCCTTATTCGAGCTTCTAGCAAAGAATTCATAGACTGTGATCCTATTTATAAGGATCTGACGGATACGGAGATGGCTTTTAATTGGGCGCTGGATCAAAAGCCAAGCCAAATTCTGCTCGTCGGCGCGTTAGGCACGCGGTTCGATCATTCCCTTGCCAATGTGCATTTGCTTCGCAAAGGCATCGCGCATGGCATTCCCTGTGCGATTATGGATGCCAATAATCTCATAATGGTGATCGATCAACCCACTCGCGTGAGGAAGGGTCCGTACACACATACTTCCCTGCTCCCACTAAGCTTAGAGGTCACGGGGATCACGCTGCATGGCTTCCAATATCCCCTTCATCAAGCAACACTTGAAATTGGGATGTCGCTTGGCATCAGTAATATTCTCCTTGAGCCAGATGGTCTCATCGAGCTGTCTTCAGGTCTCTTGCTTGTGATTCAAAGCAAGGATTAGGGACCACTCCACCTTGTAATCCGGCAAAGTTACATGAAAATTTGGAAATTCGACACGCACTTCCATACTATAGGATTGCTTACTCTGTTACAATAAAGGATAAGCTAGACATTTATTGAGATATTGAGGTCGTTTAAGCATGCCCCCTGTTCAAGAGAATCTTGTGAGAAATCTTCTTCCTACCAAACTACCTTCTGTTATCACACACTTTGCATCTCGACATGTCCTTACAACGCGTGAAGCCGAAATTATTAGCCTTATCGCTTTGCGTGGTTATAGCAACAAAGAAATCGCAGATTATTGCTTTATCAGTGAGAAAACAGTCAAAGTGCACATCGAGAAAATCATGGATAAAGTCGGAACTCGATCGATGCGCAAGCTTCTATCAGCTATTATCAGCACCGACGCTTATCCTTCATAATGAGACCACAAAGAACCGCCAGTTGCATGAGCAGCTGGCGGTTCTTTGTGATATTGAGCGATGCGTTAGGGTGCGGCGAGCTGATGTGAGGCGAAATGCCCAGAGGTACGCGGACACCCCGACTAACTGGAAAAACTACAGCTAATCCTGCTGTTTTTCGCTAGATACGTAAAACAGATGGAAAACCCGGCTAGGCCCCCTTAATTTGGAGTCTTAGCCTACAGTAATTGTGCATTCTTAGAAAAGCTCACTATTTCGAGCGTTTACATGGAATTATGAAATGCCGAAGAGTCTTCCAGTGTCTTTACCCATTCTGAAAACTTGCTTGGAGGCATTAATCTCAAACTACCGTGCATTTTACGATTATTGTAAAAATCCATATAGTCATCGAGTTTCTTGTACGCTTCATCAAAGGTCATAAAATCTCTTTGACTGAAGAGATCACGTTCTAAGAGGCTATGGAAAGACTCGATGAATGCATTAAGGTTCGGAGTCTTTGGCGGTATGCGTTCATGTACCAAATCGAGGCTCTCACAGGTGTCTTGAAATAACTTACTAATGAATTGAGGCCCGTTGTCCGTTCGAACGACTGGTAATTCCTCACTAGCCGTTATACGGCTCTGTATTGCGTTCCATAATGTTTGGACGGCATGTTTGGCTTCACAAATCGGACCTTTGTATTGCCCAACAACGACGCGGTCAAACACATCAATAATACTGAGTACATAGAAGAAACGTTCCAGTCCAATGACATAGCCATACTTAATATCCATTTGCCAGAGCTGGTTGTGCCCTGTTATGGATCTATTTTTCGCTAATCTACGGGGATGTGTCTGAATTCGTTTGCGTTGTTTTTGAAGGATCCCTAGCTCTTTACACAAGCGATACGACTTCTTTTTGTTCAGTCTCACGCCATGTTGGTTGCGAATGCATTGTGCTAGAAGTTTATAGCCGTAGACATGTTCCTCGCCTTCAAGAAGCTCTAGAAGCCACTCTTTGATTTGTTCATCACTAACCTTATTACCTGTTTCTGTATGCGAGTAACCAGGCACGGGGCGTCCCATTACAGCATTTGTCGGGCATATCGGCCTAGATTGTGCAGATCGCTTTTTCCGATCATAGTATGTGGATTCAGACAATCCAAGTATGCGCAGAACCTTTGCAGTTGAATTTCCCCGCTTAATAAATAGATCTGCTACTTCAAATTTTTCAGATAAGCGGGGTTCTTCTTTTTTAGCAGCTCACGTAAAATCTCAATTTCTAGTTCCTTTTCACCAAGCACCTTACAGGCCTTTTCATAGCGCTCTTCAACTTCTTGTAGCCTTTGAAGCTCTTGCAAATGCTCGTCCGCCATAGGTATTTCTTCTTGTGGAATGGAGTCACGGTGCTCCCTAACCCACTCGCGAATGGTCTCAGGATGAATGTCGTACATACGAGCTAACACCCCAACCTTAACTCCAGCCAATGCTTCTTTAACAATTTTCAGACGTTCTTCTTGCTTCAATCTTTTTCCCATACCGGATCATCTCCCTTATCCCTATTTTAATAAAATGGGTAGGAAGACTCCAGTTTCATTAGGGGGCCTAAGAGAACCTACAGTTAATCCAGTCACCTCCACCGTTTTGGAGCTGAATGCTGGAATTTAGCTGTATATTATCCTGCTATTCTCTTCAGATCGATAAATTAGCGAGAATTAGCTGGATATTATCCAGTTATTCGCTATTAGACACCAATAATATCGCGCCGAACGCCGCCCTTCGTTAATTTTGATGCTGCATCGCCGCGGCGAGCTTTTGCACAAACTGCTCCAGATAGCGCTGGTCGACGTCATTGAACCGATTGAGGCTCGGACTGTCGATATCCAGCACCCCGACAAGTTCAGCTCCTGCCACAATCGGGATCACGATCTCCGATTGCGAAGCCGCATCACAAGCGATATGTCCCGGGAAAGCATGGACATCAGGAACAAGCACAGTTTCCATGCGCTCAGCAGCCGTACCACACACCCCTTTACCGAAAGGAATTCGTACGCAGGCTGGTAATCCCTGAAAAGGACCGAGCACAAGCTCCTTCCGGTCAAGCTGCTCATCCACCAAGTAGAATCCTACCCAATTCACGTCCTCTAGGAACTGCCCCAGCAATGCGGAGGCATTCGCCAGATTAGCAATACGGTTTGGTTCATCCTGTATTAATGCTTCAACTTGCCCAATCAGCAAGGTATATTGTTCTTCTTTTGTTCCACTATAATTCGATTTCGCAAACATCTGTCATCATCCTCTTCTGCCTAGTCTACTTTTCATCATACCAAATGAACGGCTCCCCGCCAAAAGATGTAAAGCGCAGCTTAGGGTCGCATGCAACAAAAAGGACAATCAGCTGAGTCAGCCGATTGCCCTTGATAAATCTTATTTTTGCCCGTAATACGCGTTGGCTCTTTATATGTACAGCATCATTTAAGAATGAATAATTGAGAAAACAATCGTCTTCCCATCGGACTCCAGCCGCGTTTCCACCGAATAATTGCCGATTTGTTTTGTTGTTGTTTCGAGAACACCCTTCGCTGCTGCGCGCCCGCATGCATCCGTAAATTGACGGTTGAAAATATCTGCATCATAACCGAATAGGAAATCCGTAAACTTGCGTATGCTTTCCGTATTACGAGCAAGCACCCCGTCCTCCAGTCGCACAGTGACTCCATAGGTCGCAAACTGTGGATCCAACCAGAGAGAAGCTTCATTGCTGTTGCGCGCTTCCGCCGTAGCTCCGCTCAGAGATTGCGCTTTGGCTTCTGAATTCCGAAATAGACGCAGCGTCGTTTCTTCCAGATCGTAATTCGTCCCGCGCAGCTTGCCTGCCCCTTCCATCACTTCGTAGGCTTGCAGCATGCGCTCATCTGGGAAAACGAGCTTCTTGTAGCTGCCATCCTTGGTTGGCACGACTTTGATGAAAGCTTCGTTATCGTTTTTCACGCTGACGCGCTTTGATTTCGTCTGCAAACGCGTAATAATTTGCAACGCTTCGGCACGTGTCACATATTGACCCACCCCGAAGTAGCCATTCGGATACCCTTCCATGATCCCCTTCGTCATCGACTCTCCGATAAACTTCTGCTGCCTGCTCGTTGCGCTCTGTAAATCTCCGAAATGAGATGCTGCTGCAAGACTATATGTCTCGTCCTCCAAATATTCCGTTTCCTTCAATAAATAGTACAAAATCTCCGCGACATCTTCTCGCTTCAATGAAGCTTTATAATCAGTGAATTGTCCTTTGCTTATAAAATGAAGATCACTTGCCAAATCCAAATATGGCTTAGCCCAGTAACCGACCGTGTTCGGCTTAAACGTGAAATCCCGGTAGTCCTGTTGTAAAATATTTTGATTACTGGCACTCAGCGTTTGCAAAAAGCTTGTCTTCCACTTCCGTTCCCCATTTGGGAACTTATCTGTGAAGGCTAGAAGTACAATTTTCACAAATTGATCTGCGGTAACGGTCTCATCCGGTCGGAATGTTCCATCTGGAAAGCCATCCAATAAACCTTGCTGTACCATTTGATCAATCGTCTGTTCCGCCCAATGTCCCCCAATATCCTTAAACCCTGCTGCCTCGCTTCTACCTTGCAGACCACCTATTGTTAATAGGCAACCGATCGTCGCAATTGTCAGCCATTTATTCCATCGTATCATCGCCAATTTCTCCGCTTCTGTCCTAATTTTCGGCACCAACTTCTACCATTCTCTAGGATAAGCCTTCTACTAGTCTTTGAGAACATGCTAAAAAGCCCATTCATTAAGGCAGAATAATCCCACCTTAACTGGGTCTATAGCCATATAAAAGGCCAAAAAGACCCTGCCCTCTACTAGGTAGAAAGCAAGATCCGCTATCGTGAACGTTATTATACTTTCTTTTTCGTACTTGCTACCGCTTTGGCAGAATTATAATAGCGCATCCAATCGACTATGTACATCATTTTAGCTAAGTAATCGGGTGCACTCCCCTGCAAATGACTGTACTGCTCTTCCTGCAGCAGCTGTTGCAGCTCGTACCCCTTCGTGTAGAGAGTCTTCGTGAACGCTTCTTCCGTCTGTGGCTTGTAGAGATCCGTTCCTCGGGAAAGCTCAATTTCCTCGATAATTGTACCCCGATAGTACGGGTAAACATTCACCTGCAGGCCCATATCGATATAGGCTAAACCTGTATATTCATAAGGAAGCCAAATTAAATTCGTCTTCTTGTCTTCTAGCTTCACGGTGTACACTAAACCTAAGTTCAGGGCAATCGGCTGCGGATAATTGCTTATTAGTCCGGATCGCAAATGATCTGCTATATGCTCAACGAAATTCATGCTGCTCTTCCTCTCCGAAGGATCTAGTCCTTCCTTCATATTGCGTGCTAAAGCGCTTCGTTGTCAAGCAAGTCCGCATACGTTCCAGTTTCTACTCTTATTCTTCTCTTTCCTAGGCATAATTTCCTGCCGATCACGATCTAGCTATTGGGCATGAACAGATCTACAAAAGAATACGCTCTGATGAGGCACAAAGGGGCAGCGGCTTACGAAAGATGTAAGTAAAGTTTTTATTTCGAATGATGAACTTTTCAGGAATAGATGCGTCTATATAGAAGAGGTGAGAGAATTGGAAACGACCGGTGTCCATGTATTTGATTATTTGAAGTACATTGCAGAAACAACAGATCAGAAGGTGATCCTTCGTAATTTGATGGAAACCTACGGGAATGATGTGTGGAATTATGCCTTCAGTATTTGTCGCAATAAAGATGCAGCTGACGATATTGCACAAGATGCTTTCTTAAAAGTATATCGCAATCTGACGACTTTCCGTGGTGAAGCTGCGGTAAAAACCTGGTTGCTTACGATAACCCGCAATACCGCTTATGATTATATGCGCAAAGCATTTTGGCGCAAGGTGACTCTGGTTGGATTCGTGCAATCGGGAGGTACCACAAGCTCGGCAGAAACAGAAGCGGTTGAGAATTTATATGCAAGTGAAATTTGGCAGAAAGTCATGACCTTATCCGCAAAATATAGAGAAATTTTGATTCTTCACGCACATTATCAGATGACCACCAAGGAAATGGCAGCTATTCTGGATATTTCGGAAGGAACAGTTAAATCCAGGCTTCACCACGCCAGACTTAAGGTACTTAGTCTGAAGGAGCGTGAAGCGCTTGAACACTCCTGAGCCGGATGACTTCCAGAAGCAATTGGAAGATGGGCCCCTTCAGCAGAAGGGGTTCACCTCCAAGCTTCAGCATGACATCGAGCAAACGATTCGACAGAAGGAGCGCAGCAAGTCCAAGGTAAAGCCTCTTCTCTGTGTCGCTGGTTTAGGTACTGTCTTGGCTGTTGTACTTTTTTTCCCATGGCATACGATGCATACACAAAGTGAGGCAGCAGCTCTCGAGGGGAAAATGATGCCGGCGGCAGTCACCGTCTCCACGCCCCCTCCTGCTCCCATTAGCACAGCCTTGCTTATTGGACTACGGACAGAGCATGAGTCTGCCGCAAGCGGCCAAGGGCGCGTACTGTCGCCGCTTCGTTACAGCACCTATCGAACGATGCTCATTGCGCCCGTTCGCGGGCAATTACAGAAAACCTCCGAAGGCGCTGGCATTTTGATGCCGTATAAGCAAAATTTCTGGAAAATCGACTCCCTCACACATATAACGAACAAAGGCGAGTCTCACTATTTATCTGCTCATTTGGCTGATCAGCCCGTCAAGCCAGAACGCTTCGCAGAGCCAGAGGATCAAGAGTTTAATCGCGTAGAAACACTGTTGTTTGCAGGCAACCAGTACGTCTCCATAGCCGAGTCGGAGGCAGCTTGGAATGGCAATGCTCCCTATCATGCGGATCGCATCTGGGTGCGCACACTCCCGCAATTGAAGGAAGCACGCACATTGCAATTCTACAAAAAGCCAGTGGACAAGAACCATGTGTCCTTGATGGATGTCTTTGGCACAAGTACGAGCACTGATCTTGCGAAGATGTCGAGCATTGAAGACAATGCGCTTAGTGAGGTTTCTGGGCAGAGCTGGACAGTGCAGCGTGAGCCAGGACAGTGGGTTGGCAAAGTTGCTGAAACGCCTAAAGCTGGTTTATCGAGACCTGATTCTTACGTACTGCGCAATTTCCCACGTCAGCTGCCGGATAAAGTCGTTAATCACGACGATATCTGTTGTTCTTGGAACAATATCAAGTCCTCGTGGCCGCAAGCTAAAGATGCGCTAACCTCCCCCTTGGACGATATGCTCGTCATCTTCGAGGGAGATACGCTCAAATTCTACTCCTACGGGCAAGCGCCCGGCAGCATTCCGCAGCTTACCTTAGATCTGGCGCCTGGTGAACAGCTCGTCATGGCTCAATGGGCCACAGATCACTACGTCCAGGAGTGGATCGACAAGGTCGGACGCTATCTATCCACTGAGACGGATTTCAGGCCCGTGGGTGCTACTGGGTCTGCGGCGGGACTGCAAATGGAAACACAAACCAAATCTCGCTAGAGATTAATAAAACCCGCTGGTCCTCCTGGACAGAGCGGGTTTATTGTGGTTTCGGCTGGGCAGGTGTTTACCAGCCTTCCGCATTATCTCCAATTCTGGCCATAATAGCTGCACTTTTTCCATCTATTCGACACCACAGGCCGCTCGGCTACCCTACTCCCCTGTGGCCCCCTGACTACCACTTCCAGCTAACTAGTCCTTGTCCTTGTACGCATCCATAAAGCCCTGAACAAACCGGGGATCCCACTGGCTCCCCTTCCCGTCCGCGAGAATGTCCATTGCCTTCTCGATAGGCATTCCTTTCCGATACGGACGATCGGACGTCATCGCATCGAACGCATCCGCTACTGCAATGATGCGGCCGAACACAGGGATATCCTGGCCCTTCAGGCCATCGGGATATCCGGCGCCATCGTAGCGCTCGTGATGCGAGCGCACGCCTGGAAGCAAAGGAGCCATCGCCTCAACAGGCTCAATCTGTTTTAAAATCGACTCACCCAGATCTGGGTGAAGCTTGATTTGCTCAAATTCCTCCTCGGTTAATCGGCCATCCTTCAATAGCACCGCATCGCGCACGCCGATTTTGCCGATATCGTGCAGCAGCGCTGTTTTGTTCAACCAATCGAGCTCTTGTTCGCTCAGGTTAACCGCTCGTCCAATCAACAAGGAGTACTTGGCGACGCGCGTTGAATGCCCTGCTGTATAGGCATCTCGCGCATCGAGAGCTGCTGCAAGTGTAGCGTAATAGCTGTGCAGGAGCTGATTGTTCATTTTTTCACGGGCATCGAGGCCCTTCACCATATGGTTAAAGCCCGCAAATAACCGCGAAAACTCATCCGAGTATAAGTCAGAGGCCCTTACTTTGAGATCACCGGACTGCACTTGCTTCATCACGCGATGTAAATCTTCAATCGGTTGTTGAATATCACTGGCCAGCAGGCGTGCTCCCAAAGACGAGAAACCAACGCCCAGCAAAAGAATAATCGCCGCCCATTTCCAATAATCAGCGATCAGCTGGGAGGAATCCCCGCTTGTGCTCAACCGAATTTGCGTTGCTAAGCTAAAAAGAAATAGCGGCATCGTACCAATGAGGAACGCACTCAACTGAAATTTGCGCTGAATCGACACAATGACGCGTCCATCCAACGAGACGTCTTCTCCATAAAGCCGCTGACCCAACTCGCGTATATGTATCAGCATGGGCCGAATGGCTTGCGCCGTCGTAAAAAACTCAAGTAACGCATGCATACTGGCAATCAGTATGGCCCCTATGCCCGCCAGCCCGATATAAAAAGCCGGCAATGTCAACCAACCCCATGCAATCCCTAAGCTCGCCATAGTCATTGCTGGAATCGATAGCCCCAAAAAGTGCGGCCCCATAATCCGCATCACCGACAACGCAGGAAAGCGATGTGTCTGTAAGTAGGCTGCACGAATAGTCGCCAGTGACGGCTTCTCTTGCCCCATCATTTCGCGAATAGGACTCATGTGTCGGCGAAATACCAGAAACTCCGCAAGCATCATTACACATAACGATGAAATCATAATAATAAACACACGGAACAACTCGACACCCGAAATCGTAAGTGTTGTCGAAATAATAACCCCGCCTACAACAAGAACAGCAATACCCGAACCCATCATATAATTTCGTAAAAGATCACGCAGAAATTTTCTGTATATCAGCATTTGTCTCCCCGCCTCTATCCAAACTATGCTTAGTGCGAAGTAGACTCGCATCCCCTCTATTGTATCGTAATCTAGTGAAATCTGCTTGATAACTCTAGTAAAATCGATTAGATTGCTAGCTATTCTGGCAAAAGGAAAAAGCCACGCTCTACAGCTAAGAGTGTGGCTTTGTTTGGTCCGTGTCCGCGGTTTTAGCGCCCCTTTCGGGCCTTACCTTATCCGCGGCCCCCTCCCTATCCTTCCCGCTTCAACGTCGGGTCGGCATCCGTACCTAGGAACGCGCGCGCCAAGTCGGTTACGCTTTTGCCTGTGAGCGTCTGGGTGATTTCCGGTACCTGCGCGATCATTTTGGCAATATCACCGGTGATGCGATTCACGCCTGACGTCGAGCCGTCCTGCGAGATCACGGTGATCTTATCCACGTTGCTTAGCGGTGCTGCAATTTTCTCCGCCAGCTCCGGCAGGATGCGGAGGATTTCCACCGTCACAGCCGCCTGCGTGTACTGCTTGTAGGCCTCGGCTTTCTTCTCCAGCGCCTCCGCTTCCGCAAGCCCCGCTAGGCGCACGACCTCAGCGTTCGCCTTCCCTATGGCGAGTTCCGCTTCCGCCGTGGCTTCGCCGCGCTTTCTCGTCGACTCCGCTTCCGCCTCGGCCTCAAGGATTTGCCGTTGCTTGCTCACCTCGGCGCGCATAATGGCCGCCAGCCTCTCCGCTTCGGCTGGTTTAATAACAGAAGCCTCGAGCTCCTTCTGCTTCAGCTCGACCTCGATCTGGCGAACGGTTTTGTTCGCCTCCGCTTCCATCTGACGGATCCGTACCTGCTCCGTCACAAGTTGCTGCTGAATTTGCTTTTGCTTCAATTCATAGGCCAAATCAGCTTCCGCTTGACGACTCGTCGTCTCCTGCTTGAACTCGGCTTCCTTCATGCTGAGCTCCTTGCGGTACTGGGCTTCCTTCGCCGATGCCGCACTCTCCGCTTCAATCGTCAATTGATGGGCTTCCGCCTTGCGAATGGCCGACTCCTTCTCCGTATCTGCCTGCCTAATTTGAATATCCCGCTCGACTTCCGCCTTGGCAATACTCGCGCTTTTGCGAATCCGCTCCACCTCAGGTACACCCAAGTTCTCGATGTAGCCCTGATCGTCCGCTACCCGCTTCAGCACGAAGGAAATGAGGTTGAGTCCCATTTTATCCAAATCCTCTGAACACGTTTCCCTCATCTTACTGTTGAGCTCATCGGGGTTCTTGAGGATCGATTCTACCGTCAATTGCCCGACCAATCCCCGCAAATGCCCTTCTACTGAGTGCAAAATCATCGCTTCCCGCTCCGCCATCGAATGATCGAGGAACTGCTCGGAAGCGGTTGCGATCGCGACGGGATCGCTTTGGATTTTGATCTGAGCGACAGCTTCAATTTTGAGACGAATACCTTGCAGAGAGAACATCGGCTGGTCCGGCTTCACGTCAAAGCTCGTAAGCATCATTGAGATGGTTTTGTAGCTCTGAAAACCGGGGATAACGAATGTCCCACCGCCTTGTACGACTCTTTTGCCACCTAAACCAAACACGATCATCGCTTCATTCGGCGGCACCTTTTTATACGCTTTTACAATCGAAGCTAGTAAGATAAAAACAACAACCACAATGGCAACTACCATAATAAGTACTGAATACATCATTCCTGCCCTACCTCCCTGTCATTCCTCACTATTGGTTGAAGCAAGAACCTGTCATTCAAATTCACTAAATTCCGTCACCGTAGCAACACCTTTGCTCATGTTCAAAATAACAACCTTCGTCCCTTTCGCCAGGGACTCACCGTTCTCGGAACGAACGCTGATAGAGCGTGTGGTTCCTTGGAGCACATACACCATTTCACCCATGCCTTTTCCAATAATCGGAACTGTAAGCTTCCCCAACTGACCGCTGAGCTCAAAATCGCTCTCCCTCATACTGTCATCATGCTTATAAATAACCTTGGCGTACAAAAGAAAGAAGAGCCACGCCATCACAAGACCAGCCGCAATGGCAACTAGAAGAATCATTAAACCGCTTGTCATGCCAACCTTGCCCAAGATATACCCCATACCGCCGAATACGGTTAAACCCGCGAGCAATGAGGACAAATTGAACCACGATGGGCCGCTTTGCCCGTGCCCGTGTCCATGTGTAGCGCCTGCATCGCCATGCAGCTCGAAGCTGTCCACACCGAAGAGTGTGATGAGCAACGTAAGTACGAGACCTACAAAAAAACAAACAATAAACATCGTCATCATCGGCTTTACCTCCCACATAAATTTAGACGAAATTGGGAATAAAAGGTTTCGATTCAACTCGATTTAGTTGTTTAGGCTAATTTAGTTTCCTTTGTTAGGACTATCCCAAAAATTATTCATTTCAAAGTAGGAATAGTTCGATGTTTTTGGATTATTGGAATTAGGGGATTCGAAATACCGATGCAATTACTTACATGCAAAACGCATCCTTCTCATATTACTTGCGTATAATCATTCGATGACTTATCGTTAATTCTATTAAAACAAAGGAGTAGATTATCCCATGCACACAAAAAAATGGACTTGGTTAATTTCGGCAGCGCTGGTAATCATGATGTTGACACTAACGGGTTGTCAATCAATACAAGGCATGGAACTGGCGAAAGCCGTTCAGAATGACGCGAATGTGAAGTCTTCCGAGTCAAAAGGTACTTTGCAGTTCGAGCTTGTCCCAGGAGATACGTCAAAGCTATCCGCGGGTGAAAAAGCGGCACTTGCAGCCTTGCAGAATGTGAAGGTTGAGCTCGCGGTAAAAACGCAGGATAGCCAACATCTATCTGCCGACGGTAAGATTATTTACAGTAAAGGTACCATTCCTTTCACTGTCACCATGGAAGGAACGAAAATCAATCTAAGCATTGAAGGTGCGAAACAGCCGATTGTTATTGATCTTTTAAGCGGGGCTGATATTTCTTTCTTAAGTTTCCTACCTAAGGCAATCCAAGAACAATTCGGTAATAAATTACTTGAGATCAAATCAGCACTCATCGAACTTATTTTAGCGAACACCTCTGATCCTGCTAATCTAGCGATTACTTCGGTAACAGATAAAGTCAATGATGAATCGCTCTCATTGCGCAAAGCCCATGTAGAGCTTAGCGGCACTGAATTAGCTTCCCTTCTGCAACAGCTGTTAGCTAACGTTCTTGCCGACGAAGCTGGCCTCAAAAAAGTGCTTAGCCAGTTGTACGATGCGCTTGCTCCTGTGATCCAAGAACAAATCGCAGCTGGAGATAAAAGCATTACTTTGAGTCTTCTATCGAATAAAGATCTGACGCTTGGCTTTGTGTACTCCCCGATCCACGATTACCTAGCGGGATTGGCGGATTCAATTGATCCAACGAAAGATATGTTTAGTAGCAAGGCATCGCTTCAAGCAGATGTATACATCGATAGTGACAAGCAAATCCGTAAGCAGAACATCGCAATCCATATGCCAATTACAGAATCAAACAATGGCGCTTCCGCGATTAAGATTTCCTATGTGAGTGAATCTTGGAATTTGAATAAACCAGTTACGGCGAGCACAATTAATACGTCTGGCGCACTCCAACTTAAACCAGATGCTACGGCCATCTTCAAGGTGCTTGCTACACTCGATAAGCAGTCTACGCTATATAAAATGCTTAAAAATGATCTGCAAGTAACGAAAAAAGATATCAATATGGTTACCGATGGGTCGGGGGCTAAAGACGACGCACCTCAACCATTTATTAATGCAAATGGCACGACGATGGTACCGGTTCGCTTTGTTTCCGAGCAGCTAGGTGCTGAGGTAGGCTGGAATGGTGAGCTCAAACAAGTTACCATTACAGATTTTATCAATGGCAAAACACTCCTCTTGACGTTGAATAGCACAAACGCAACTGTAAATGGCGCAGCCGTTCCTGAACTGGAAAGTGCAGCTACACTGTCCGATAACTCAACTTTTGTTCCTATTCGCTTCATTGCTGAGCAGCTTGGCTGCGTAGTTTCGTTCAATAATGAGACGCGTGTCGTCACGATCCACCGTGATTAAGGGATAAATTGCTCCTAGGCGATCACCCTTTTCGTAAAGCTGAATAGTCTAGTAATGAACCTAGGCAGAAAGCCTGCTGCGAGTGCGCAGTTGTACGAGAAGGAGTGAACGTTTATCTATACAAACCCTATGCATCCGCAAGGGCCGCAAGGCCATCATGGGCACCAAGGACCTCATGTGGTGTACCAATCAGAGCCCAACTGGCAGCACATGATGAAGCACAAAAGAGACGCAGTCATGCATGCACTGCATCCGCTCATGGGCCGTAAGATTCGTGTAACGACAATTGATGGGCATACACATGAAGGTGTCCTCATTAACGCAGATGGTCATCACGTGTATCTGAATACGGATCCTCATCATGGGCACCATCAAGGTCATCACAGACCCATCTACACACCAGCACAATATAACCAAATTATGACACTCGTGCTCTATGAGCTTTTGGTTATCCTTCTGCTCGCCTAAAACAGAAAGCTCACTCCTCAAGGCCGTAGGCCAAGGGAGCGAGCTTTTTTAATTGATTATTGCTGAGCGGCAAGATCATATCGCTGCCTGAAAATAACTTTGATGTTTTTTCAGAAAAGTGGAATAAGCTTCCTGAATAATGGATATATTATCAAAGCTGCGTTAATAACTTACAAACTCTTCGGAACGAGTTGAATCCGCCGATGAGAATCGCAGGCACAAATTATTGTTGGAGGTTTATGAACACATGGAAACTGGTACAGTAAAATGGTTTAACGCAGAAAAAGGATTTGGGTTTATCGAAATGGAAGGCGGCAATGACGTATTCGTTCATTTCAGCGCCATTACAGGAGAAGGTTTTAAAAGCTTGGATGAAGGCCAACGTGTTCAATTCGAAGTTGTTCAAGGTAACCGCGGACCGCAAGCTGAAAATGTAGTCAAGCTGTAGTCCTTCATCACATATGCTTTAACTGCTTGCGCGTCAGAGTCAATTATGACAAGGAGGAGTTCGATTGTACTTTTCAAAAAAATCATTGGAACCAGTACCGGAGGAACAAACCAGCATCTGGACCTGCAGCACTGATCAGTGCTCTTGCTGGATGAGAGATAACTTTTCATTCGCGGATAGTCCCGCATGTCCGATTTGCAATTCATCCATGGTCAAGGATTTAAAGATGCTCCCAACCTTATCGAACACAAGCAGCAGGCGATGAATCCGGCACAAAAGCCCCTGTCTCCAATGGAGACAAGGGCTTTTGCTTGTTATAGGAAGTTATAGGACTAATACATAGTATCCTCTTATATGATAGTTCGCTGGAAAGCTTCTCCTTGGTACATCAACAAGGTATCTTCTTCGCTCATATGAGGCGTGGCTAATACGAGGATTTTCCCCCACTCCAGTTCAGTTATGAGTCTGTCCGCTTCCTCTTCTGGCACGCCGAGCGCCATAATCTTGGCTTTGAGCTCTTCACCACGTGATCGGAACAGATTGGCGATCGACGTGAACAATCCTTCTTCCGCCATCGAAATCTGCTCTGCACCCGTAAACTCCGCAACGTAATCTGTACCTTCAGCACTATGTGTCAGAACATAAATATGATCTTTTTTAAAGCCTTCGTTATGCAGCTGTTGTACCTTATTCTGCGTATCCTCAAGACTTGATGTCACACTTACTCTGGTATACGTACTCATGGTAATTCCTCCTCGTCAATGGGTTTTATTGGGTGTATCCGTGTTACTCGAGTTACATCCTTAAGTTACATGCTAGCTAGACGCGTTGACGTCTGCCGAAAATCAGAGATACTACGAACATAATAAGGAAGACGAAGAACAAAATTTTGGCGATACCTACTGCTGTTGAGACAATCCCAAAGAATCCAAAAACACCTGCAACTAGCGCAATTACGAGAAACATGATAGCCCATCCTAGCATACCCAACACCTCTCTCTTCCTTTTCGATAGTGTTCATCTTGCTATGCTATCTATTACCCACACCACCTAGGGTTGAAACAGGCCTTTAAACGAATCTGGTCAAAAAAAGAGGCGCCCCCGCCATATATATGGCTTTGGGGCACCTATCCAATAACGCCTGCTACGATTTCTTACGGTAGATACGCTCTTGTGGCACAAAATCATCGTAGTGCACACCTTCAGGCACGTGAAGAATATACTCTTTCTTCCCCAGACCCAAGTAACCTTGCGGGGTTAAGCTGCTGTAGAACAACCTGTGCACCTGCTGCTGCAGCTTCTGATCGAAGTAGATCATCACATTCCGGCAGAGGATGACGTGAAATTCGTTAAAAGAGCCGTCTGTCACCAGGTTATGTTGGGCAAACATCATATTTTCTTTCAGCTGGGGTTTAAAATAGGCAAACTGATGATCGGTCGTGTAATACTCCGAGAACGCTTTGGTGCCGCCAGATTCCAAATAATTCGTGGTATACAGCTGCATCTGCTTCAGCGGGAAAGCACCTCTTTGCGCGGACTCAATGGCGTGCTCATTCATGTCAGTAGCATAAATGCGCGTCTTCTCCGCCAAGCCCTCCTCTTGCATGAGGATGGCCATGGCATAGGCTTCTTCGCCTGTCGCGCAACCTGCGTGCCAGATGCGAATCTCCGGATAGTCCCGAAGCTCTGGCACAACTAGGCTCCGAAAAGCATGGAAGAAACTCGGATCTCGGAACATTTCCGTCACGCGAATCGACATGTCTCCCAGTAGTTTGTCTACGAACAGCGGCTCATGTAACACTTTTTCCAGGAGTGCTGAAATCGTTGGCAGCTTTTCCATTTTCATTCGATTCAGAATACGCCTGCGTAAAGAGGAGCGTATATAATGACGGAAATCAAATCCGTACATTTGAAATAAGCCCTCCAGAAGCAGATTGATCTCAATATTTTGCCTCTCATCGTCAGGCAGCTCTTCCACCTCATTCCAACCATCCTGAGGTTCACGTGTCAATGCTTCTTCACCTGCTTCGTGAGCCACACTCGCATCAGTGAGAAGAGTTGTTCCATCTGCAACGGCTTCGTAATATAGTCCGATGCTCCCGCTTCGAGACATTTCTCTTTCTCACTCTTCATCGCCTTCGCTGTCAATGCAATGATTGGCAAATGGCGTAATTCCAGTCCTGCCCGTATCTCCTTCATTGCGTCGTAGCCACCCATAATTGGCATCATAATATCCATTAATACCAAATCGTAATCTGGCTTCTCAGTTAATAGATCAATTGCTTCTCGGCCATTCTCGGCAACAACGACTGTTATGCCTTTTAATTCCAAGGCACTAACCAGAGCGAATACGTTACGGGCGTCATCATCGACAAGCAAAACCCTCTTCCCTTCGAACAACTGCGCATCCGCATGGATGGGCACATCTAGGGATGGACCGGCTTCGCTAAAGGAGCTCTTCCGATAGGAGGCTCCCCCCATATACGGAATCCCTTGCTCATTAGAAGCGGCGATCTGACCTTGTGCGTAGGTATCGTCATGACGGATCAGCTCTTCTTGGCCATTATTGGGAATATACAGGGTGAACGTAGAGCCTACCTGCAGCTCACTCTTAACAACGATCGTGCCCCCAAGCAAACGGGTAAACTCGCGGCAGATGGATAAACCAAGACCCGTTCCGCCATACTGACGATTCGTTGTACCATCCACTTGTTGGAAAGCTTCGAAAATAATGTGCTGCTTATCAATTGGAATCCCAATACCAGTATCCTTAATCGAGATCGCAAGAATCGTTTCCTCTGGATCTCGGTGGAGAAGTTCTTTAATACGTGCCGATTCAGCAAGCGCTATTCGCATGGAAACCGAGCCTTTTTCGGTAAATTTAAAAGCATTCGACAGCAAGTTCTTCAAAATTTGCTGCAGTCGTTGACCATCTGTTACGATGACGGACGGCACATTAGGCTCAAGAATAATATGGAAATCAAGCGCCTTCTTAGCGGCCACCGGTGCAAACATAAGCTCCATAGCCTGCGGTAGCTCCGTCACATTAACTTCATCCTGCATGATCTCTATTTTCCCAGCTTCGACCTTGGACAAATCTAGAATATCATCGATGAGCGACAGCAAATCATGACCCGCTGCATTCACTACACGCGAATACTCCACGACCTCGGACATTTGAATGTCTCCATTACTCTCCGCTAGCATTTGCGAAAGAATCATGATGCTATTCAGCGGTGTTCGCAATTCATGGGACATATTAGCCAAGAAGTCGGATTTGTACTGCGAACTTGTCTTTAACTTCAACGAATAGTCTTCGAGTTCGTCTTTGGCCTTCTCTAGCTCCATCGCTTTCTGTTCGGCAAAATGGTTCTGCTCCTCCAGAAACTCATTCGTCATCCGCAGCTGCTCCTGTTGCATCTGCAGCTCTTCCGACTGTGTCTGAAGCTCCTCTGATTGAGCTTGCAGCTCCTCTGTCAGCATTTGCGACTCTGAGAGGAGACGCTCCACTTCCATACGGCTGCGCACACTCGTAATCGCCGTCCCGAACTTCTCTTGCAGAGAATCAATTAAAGTCAGATGCTTCGACTCAAATTGATGAAGGGAGGCTAACTCAATAACAGCCTCTGTATTTCCATCGACAAGAATCGGTGCCACTAATAGGCTGCGAGGTGTCGAAACCCCGAGACCAGACGTTATTTTCACATGATTGTCGGGGAGGTTGTCCATGAGAAAGATCCGCTTGTCAATTGCACATTGTCCAATCAGGCCCTCACCTAATTGAAAGCTTGATACCGCTTGATATTGTCCAGAAGCAGCATAGCCTGCAATTTTCACATAAGAAGGCTGCCCTCCCTCGTTCTGCCTCAAGTAAATAACGCCATAACTTGCCTCCAGCATGGGAGCAAGCTTTTGTATAAAAGCCTCACTGAGAACAGTTATATCACGTATACCTTGATAGAGGGTGGACACCTCGGTAATACTGGATTGAATCCAGCTCGTTTTCTCCAAATTCGCCAATAACTCGTTCGTAGCTTCGGCCAGCACACGAATTTCATCATTCGTTCTCACTTCAATCCTTGAGGTAAGACTGCCCTCCATCGCGGTTATATCACGAATTTTTCGAGTAACTTGTTTAATTGTGTTCGTTATCGAATTTGATAAAATCAATGCCACAATAACAGCAATAATCGAAATAAGGCCTAAAATAGTAAAAAGAACAACTTTAAGATTATAGTTGCTTTTGGCGATTTGCTGAACTCTTTTGGATGTAAGCATCTTCTCCGTGATGAGGAAGGCATCAAATTGCGTCCGCAGCTGATCCGTCAATTTCTTGCCTACATTCTGCTTATAAAACTCATTGATTGCAGCTGTATTGTTTTCTTTTTTCATACGAATGACATTGTCCCCGCCAGTTTTCAACCAACTCTGAATCGTCTCTTCGATCCCTTCCAAGCTTTGCACTTGGGATGGGTTGTCACTGATAAGTTGATGAAGGTGATCATACGTCTCCTGCCAGTTGCGATTGCCTTCAATGTAAGGCTCAAGATACTGCTCCTCACCTGTAATCACATAGCCGCGCATGCCTGTTTCCATATCAAGCACATTTTTCAGTAAGCCGTGCAACTGGTCGTGCACATCCATATCATGCGAAGAAACATAACTAACTTCTTTCTGTAGATCGGTCACACGACTACTTACGACCAATAGCGCTAGACCAAGGCAAATAAGAATTAATACATAACTCATCATAATTTTCGGTTTAATCTTCAATTGGGAAGTAAACATGTGAGCGTGCCTCCTGGTACAGTTGGTAGCAAATGTAATGACATTATACTAACCTACTATACCACACTTACTGCCTCTAGCAGGTAGCTAGCCTCTATATGTTTGGGGTCAAGGCTGTTTTCAATTTCAGCATCGCCCTCTTCTGAATGCGAGATACACTCATCTGAGAGATGCCTAGCTGCTCAGCAATATGGCGTTGAGACTGTCCTTCTTGGTAAATCATACCAATAACTGTGCGTTCCTCTTCCTTCAAGCAATCCATGGCTTCCGCTAGATCCATACGCCGCTCTAAGACCTGATAATCATCGGAGGTACCTGCAATCATATCCCCAATTGTAGCCCCCCCATCCCCATCACTTGTGAGCGGGGTATCTAGGGATGTGTAATGATAATAATCACGACCAGCTAAGATCTCAATGGTTTCTTCTGAACTCAGCTCTAGATAAGCTGCAATTTCCTCGACATTCGGTGAGCGCTCCAGCTTAGCTGTCAGCTCGTCCAACGCACGCCCAATCTGCGCTCCCTTTTCCTTAATACGTCTGGGAACTTGTATGTACCATGATTTGTCGCGTAAATAATTTTTGAGATGACCTATGATGCTTTTCATCGCGTAGCCTTCAAAAGGCACTTCCATGGCATGGTCATACTGCGCAAATAACTTGAGCATGGACATCTGAGCGACTTGAAATAGGTCTTCATAAAGGTCAGGGCGGCTTCGAGACATTTTGCCTACTGCCATTCGAACAATCGGTTCATAGTGCAGGAGCAATGCGGTAGCTGCCTCTTGGCACCCGGTTTCCTTATAAATCTTCTTCTTTTCATAGATATCATATAAAGAGTCGGAGGAAGAGACAGTTCCCTTCGCATTCATACAATCTCCTCTTTTCTACACACCTGCTTGGTTAGAATGACCTCAGTTCCCTGGCCACCGCGCGCAAATACCTGCACATCATCCATTAAAGCTTGCATAAGAAAGAGACCTAGTCCCCCAACCGTAGCCTCATGAATGGATTTATGGTGCAGCGTTACTTCCTCGGGGTCCGTTTGAACATAATGAAAACTGCCCCCTTCATCCTTCACCGTTATTTTCATATAGCCCTCGCTAAGCTCAAATTGAATCTCTACTATGCCTGGCTCCCCCTCTGCATAAGCATGAAGAATAGCATTGTTGCAAGCTTCCGCGACAGCGACTTTCATATCTTCAATATCTTCAAAGGAAAAGCCAGCTTTAGTTGCAACGCCGTATAAAGTGAGTCGAACAATATCCAAATATTCTGCTTGTGCAGGTATGGTCAGACCGATGTATGGGCTCATATGATTTCTTCTTTCCTTTCAGCAACGCCTTGATTTTCTCTTAAACTGCCATTGTTATGCAAATAACTGGAAACGCCTGTAATATCGAATAACCGTCTAACTTTGGCCGGGATATGGTCGATCTGGAACGCTGCGTGCGTAGCAGCCCTGACTTTAATCGCGGAGACAATGAGCCCGATTCCCGTGCTATCTATATATTTTAACTCCTTCAAATCTAGGATAAGTGTTTCTTCCGCTTTCCAAACTACAGAGTCCAGTACACTAGCTAGTGAAGAGGCCGCTGAGAGATCAAGCTCCCCACTGAGATATATCCTATTTTCTTTCCCATCCGACTGTTTATAAAACATAAATTTACGTATGGCGTTCACGTGATGACCCCTCTCTATTTCATCGTACCGGCTTGCGGTGATGACTTCTTACTTTTCATTTTATCCCAAATTTCGAGCGTCATGGTCGCTCCTTGCAGAATAGTTCTCAGCTTTCCGCTAAACGGAGAAGCCTGCTTCGATGATGCACCCTTGGGTTGGACAGAAGCAAGAATGCTTGAGGCTGATTGTTTGACGGAAGAAGATAGCTCATGGATCACTTGACCTACATCCTGCACGGAGCTGAATAGATGATTAAGATTGGAAAGCTTCATTCGCATATCGATCGCAACCTCATTCGTATTGAGAATGACATCCTTCACATCGGAACTGATCTCCGTCACTTCATTTTTCATCTGCCCCATCGTTGACGTTATCTCATCAAGGGAATGCTTCAATGATTTTAAGGTTTGGATCAAATAAAAGACCAGAAATGCAAACGCAACTGCTACTAGGCTTACACTTATTTGAAGCATCATGGGAATCCCTCCTATTTGCCTTGTTATTACGTAGTTACCCAAGTTAGAGGAAGTTGAAACACATGAATCACAAATATGTTCATCTTAACTTAACTGTTTCACTTCGTCCCCGTAAGGGTACTTATCTTGTAGACACAACAAAACCAATTATGTGGAGGTATGATCATGGTTAATACGACTACTATAACGAAGGCTAGCCCGCTAACAGACATGCTCGATAAACAGGTCGCCAACTTCTCGGTACTCTATATGAAGCTGCATAATTATCATTGGTATGTGAAAGGTGAGCAGTTCTTCACCCTACATATCAAATTCGAGGAATTGTACACGGAAGCCACACTCCATTTGGATACGATTGCAGAAAGAATGCTTTCCCTGCGCGCGATCCCGACTGCCACCCTGAAAGAGCATCTACACTTGGCTTCAATTAACGAAGCTAAGAAGACTGAAAATGATGGCAATCTCATGGTGGAACAACTCGTTGATGATTTCACTTTGTTATGCTCAGAATTGACCGAGGGGATCCAACTGGCTGAAGACCAAAAGGATCAGCCTACAGCGGATATGCTTATTACCATCCGCTCCTCCTTGGAGAAACACAGCTGGATGCTAGCCGCCTATCTCGGCAAATAGAACAGCAAAGAAAAACCACGGTTTGGCGGTTATTCCGTCATTCCGTGGTTTTTGCTGTGAACATATTTAACTAAAGTAACCTCAGTGCCATCCGTTGTATCGATCAGGACTTCGTCCATTAACGCTTCCATCAGATAAATGCCCAGACCACCGGTGGTAAGCTCGCTCGGCGTCGTCCCCGTGAAAGGAGCCGTTTGTCGGCTTTCGTTAGACGCCTCGTAGCCTGTACCGTTATCCTTCACTTTCACCCGGAGTGCATCGTCACTAAGTTCATAGCTAATGTCGATGTGGCCGCTGCCATCTCCGGAATTCGCATGCAGAATGGCATTATTACAAGCTTCAGATACAGCTACCTTCATGTCTTCAATGTCTTCATACGAGAAGCCTAGTTTCGTTGCTACACCATACAAGCTAAGTCTCACGATCTCCAAATGCTCCGCTGCTGCTGGAATATGTAAGCGAATGACCCTCATACGCTGTCTTCGATCCCTTCATTCAGAAATCCGGTAATCCCCGTCAAATCAAACAGCTTCCTTACCCCTGGCGGAATATCATGAACGGCAAACGGCGCTTTGATTTCATCGCGAATTTTCAAGGTAGATACCACGATGCCAATCCCCGTACTATCGATATAGCTTAAATGCTTCAAATTGAGAATTAATTCTTTATCTTCCCGATGAACAACGGCCTCCAGTGCCTGGCGGAAGGCTTGTGCTGCTGCCAAATCAAGCTCCCCACGAATAATGAGCTGTATCGACTTCTCCGATTCTTCAAGATCCATTTGAAATCTTTCTGAGGACATAAGCCACACTCCCTAGTCATTATTGTCTAAATCCCATCAAGACCACTACTAGTATTCAAGTTTCACTGACTTGCGCAAGCTAGGAGGCCGAGATCATCACCAGGCACATATCATCCTGCGAAGGGTCGCTCATCGTTGTAGGAGAGAGCCTTTCGATTAGCCCTTCCGGGTCATGCCCGTTCATATTCTTGAGGCTGCCCTTAATTTGAGCCATACCATCCTGCTCCTCGTCCGCGATCCATTCCGTCAATCCATCGGTGTATAAGACAATCTGAGCTTGTTCCTCGTAACTCGCATACCCTTTGGTAATCCCAATACCTTCAAAAAAGCCAATTGCACAGCATCCTTCAGAGAGCAGCTGCACTTCGCCATCGAGCACAGCAACGCCAGCTGGATGGCCTGCATTCACATATTCAATGGTACGCTGCTCGGTATCAAGTACCAGATAGATCGCGGTAAAGTAATAATTAATAAGACTATCCGTGACATGAAGCTGATTCATTCGCCGATTAAGCTCCTGCATCACCAGCTCTGGATCGCCTATCCCCGTGATCGTATCCTTCAAAGCCGAGTAGATGTACATACATACTAAGGATGAAGAAATACCATGCCCCATCATGTCGAGCAAAATAATGCCATATTGATGCGGCCCGATCGGATACCACGCATAAAAGTCACCCGCCAGTTCTGACGAAGGCCGATACACCGCGGAAATCTCGATATTCTCTTTCTTCAGTGGATGGCTAAGCACACTAAGTTGGACCTGTTTAGCCAAATCAAGCTCATACTTAATCCGTTTGTCGCGCTCTTTATGCCAATCCTTCTCATATTTCAAACGAAGTGTTGAACGAATCCGCGCTAGAAGCTCCACCTTGTTAATCGGTTTCATTACATAATCCAACGCCCCTGCATCTAATGCCTCTGCCAACTTATTGGAATCCCCCATCGCCGTTACGAAAATGATCGGAATATCCCTTAACCGCTCATCAGCTTGTACCCTACGACATGCTTCTACCCCGTCGATTTCCGGCATCATCATATCCATAAGAATGAGATCAACTGTTATTTCCGCTTGATCGGGTGTATCCATACCAAGCAAGTGATAGAGCTCTCTTGCCGAAGAAAGCGCAATTAAATCTGTGTAGCCCGCTTTCTCCAAAATCTTTTCAATAATTAATAAATTCGTCTTATTATCATCCACAATTGCAATACTCATCGCACTAACCCCTTTCGGGTGAATAGGAACAAAGTCCCCATACATATAATCTATCATATATCCTATAACCCTATCGCCGACAATTCAATCAGGTAATAAATAATTTTGAAATATTATCCAATAATTACACTTCCCAAGGCGTCAGAAAAAAGTGACAGATTAACATTTGTGCACTCCCCTGTTTCAATATGCCTCTAAGCGGGTACATCCAAGTATGGACATGCAACACCTATCCCCACAAACTGAAGGAGAGATGACGTATGAGTGAAACAGTCGAGACGAACAAAGGCGGACTATGGTTAGGTCTAGTGATTGGTGGTGCTGTCGGCGCGATAACCTCATTGTTAATTGCCCCTAAAGCGGGGTCGAAGCTGCGCAAAGATCTCTGGAGCACCTATCGTACTTGGCAGGATAAAACGAAAGAGTTCGCCTCCTCCGTAAGCGAAAACTCAAAAGCCCTTGCGGAATCCGTTAGCCAAAAAACGGAAGACCTCGTAGATACAGCTAAAGAAAGTCAGCATCGTGTCACAGACTCGATCCAGGCAGCGAAAACAACCTTTCAAAATAATTAACACTAGCTGTAATGGGTTCGTCCCCTACGAAAGGAGCGATATCCGATGGACAAACATACCTTGCATCAACAATTAACTGACCTTGGACTTGAACGTATGGAATACGTCGAAAAGTCCGTGTACCGCATTGATATTTACAATGATGCCACCTCAGCGGCCTATCCGTTGACGTTAACCACCGTAACCTCAGAGCTTGGGAGCACAACCGTGCATTTCCATGAGGCCGATTTCACAGACAACCAATTCATTCCTCTTCAAGTTCGCCGGGCCGCGCTGGATAAATTAATTGAGCTTGAGCAGATCTGTAATGGATCGGCCGGTAAATCCATTGAAGAAGCCAACAACGGCTCTATGGCTCAGGATATGGACGAAATGAAGAAACTCGGGAATGAAATGAAGCATATGAAAACCAATAGCGAGCTCATAGAGAACGATATGGTTCCTGATCCGATGCCGTAGTGGATTGGACATAATAGCAGACTGTTTCATCCGATATCTGGAAAAACCGAAATGACAAAGGAGCTAAAGCGTGTTTGCGCTTAGCTCCTTTTTTTTGGAAATTCGGCTGGAAGCGTGGATGCTCCCCTTATATACCAACCTTATGCCTTCGGATGTACCATATCCTCTGGCTTCACGTAGCTGTCGAATTGCTCCGCTGTTAAGTATCCGCTGCGCACCGCTGACTCCTTCAGCGTCAGCCCTTCCTTGTGCGCTTGCTTCGCAATGCTGGCAGCCTTCTCATACCCGATATACGGGTTGAGCGCCGTGACCAGCATAAGCGACTGCTCGAGATTGCGCTGAATCACCGCGCGGTTCGGTTCCATGCCTGCGAGGCAGTGATCGTTGAACGAGCGCATGCTATCCGCCAGCAGTCGTACGGACTGCAGGAAGCTGTGGATGATCACGGGCTTGAACACGTTCAGCTCGAAATTGCCTTGGCTAGCGGCGAAGCCGATGGTCGCATCGTTGCCCATGACCTGGCACACGACCATCGTCATCGCTTCGCTCTGCGTGGGGTTGACCTTGCCCGGCATGATCGAGCTGCCGGGCTCGTTCTCCGGAATCGTGATTTCACCGATTCCGCAGCGGGGACCGCTCGATAGCCACCGAACATCGTTGGCTATCTTCATTAAGTTCGCCGCCAGCGCCTTGAGCGCGCCGTGGGCGTAAACGATCTGATCATGGCTGGTCAGCGCATGATATTTGTTCTCCGCCGAGACGAAGCGCGTGCCCGTCTCGCGAGTCAGGGCTTCGGCGACGCGGGCGCCGAATTCGGGATGCGCGTTCAGCCCCGTGCCGACGGCGGTCCCGCCGATCGCGAGCTCGCGCATCGTATCTACGGCGCCGCGCACCATGCGCGCCGTCATGTCCAGCATCGCCCACCACCCGCTGATCTCCTGACCCAGCGTCAGCGGGGTCGCGTCCTGCAGGTGGGTGCGGCCGATCTTGACGATGTCGGCGAAGGCCGACATCTTGGTGTATAGCGTCGCCTGCAGCAACTCCAGCGCAGGCAGCAGCTCTTGCTCTACCGCGATGACACCGGCAACGTGCATTGCGGTCGGGAACGTATCGTTCGAGCTCTGCGAACGATTCACATCATCGTTGGGATGGATGCGCGGAGCGCCCTCCCCGAGCAGTTCGTTGCCTCGGTGGGCGATCACCTCGTTGACGTTCATGTTCGACTGCGTGCCGCTGCCCGTCTGCCAGACGACAAGCGGGAACTCGTCGTTCCATCGGCCTTGTACGATTTCATCCGCCGCTTGAGAGATCGCCTCCGCTTTCTCCGGCGGCAAACCGCCGAGGTCACGGTTAACGTGAGCGGCTGCTTTTTTGAGCAGTGCAAAAGCGCTTATCAAGCGTGGCGGCATCCGCTCCGTACCGATTTTGAAATTTTCGAAGCTGCGCTGTGTCTGTGCCCCCCATAACTTATCCACAGGTACTCTGATTTCCCCCATGGTATCACGTTCTATGCGATATTCTTGCGTCATATGTTCCCTCCTAGGTCATGCCAAACTAACACATCTTTACTTAGTACCGTACCCATACCCACTACTACCCACACTTGGGTACGCATAAACACGCATCGCATAGTTTCCCCAAATGTTGGTGCCTTATGAGTCGCTACTGGTTATCCCCCTACCGGGAAAGCTATAATAGTGAATGTTAGAGGATAGACATCTGCATCTATTGCCCTTCCCACTGTCGAATGCCACGTTGTATTTGGGTTACGAGTTACAGCGCGTACTGCGGTTCGGCGGTTACCGGTTCCCGCACCCTTTCATACTAGTCATTCAAAACAAAAGGAGATCACACATATGGAAACAAAGCTAGCAATCATTGTCCGCTCCACTGAAATTGATGTGAATGGTCATGTAAATAATGCCAAATATTTGGAGTACCTCGAATGGGGGCGTGAAGAGTGGTATGAGGCCTGTGAGCTATCTTACGAGACTTTTGATGCCCTTGGTATTCAAACGGTAACCGTCAATATCAACATCAATTATCGTAAAGAATGCAAGCAAGGTGAGCATCTAACGGTGAGCTGCCGCCCGGAGAAGATCGGCAGCTCCAGCTATGTGCTGCAACAAGAGATTCGTAACCAGCAAGGCGAACTGTGTGCAGATGCACTTGTGACCAGCGTGACGATGGACAGCACAACGCGCAAAAGCCGGGAGGCCCCGGCGGCATTACGAACGCATTTCGTCTAATCGTTCGGCATAAGCGAAGGCCGAGTTAGCGGACAGTGACCGAGTGGCGGCGCGTCAGGTATGAATTCAGTGAGCTTGCGCATGAAATAGCACGACTCCGGAAAATGGTGTTCTAGAAAACGCAGTGTCGATTTCGATAGCAATTGAGCATTGCGATATTGAACAACGATTCGCTGTACGAAATCATAGAATGCTTTCACAGTTCCTAATACTTCCTTAGCAAATTGAATCTCCGCTGGGAAGCCTGGCGGTGTGAACCGCAAATAACCTTGCATGGCGCGATTTTTCGTCATATAGGACGAGAAAAGCGAAGCAAATTTATCCGTCTCTAGACCAAGTATTCGCTCCACAGGGTCCAGCAGCCCATTAAGCAGCACGGCATGCCCTAGCTGATCCTCAAGCCAGAGATCCAACAATTGAGTCAGTTTCAAAGGTACAGCGGGAACTCCTTGCATCCAGTACGTGAGTTGCCGCAAATACTCTCTGTTTTCATTAATGGTCCCATTAAAGTAAGAGGGCGTTAAATTCAGATTGACGCGATTCCACAACCGCAAATGCTGCATGTGTCCTTCAAGCCTGCAATATGCGTCTGCTAGGGGGTATACATGTCTCGCGAAAGCCTGCATGTTCGGAGAATCAGCTGTATCTATCGGTGATAACCCTTTCGCCTGTTGGATAGCCTCTTGAAATTGCGGGATGAACCTCTCAGCTTCCTGCCACCACTTGATTTCCACTGGAGATAAATAATCCCTCAGAAAATGCGCATGATCTTCTAGCACCTCAAGCCAGAAAAGATGCTCTTCCTTCACTGTTATTCGCGTCTCTATCATCTTGCAGGTCCCTCCTCCGCACGCCTTTCTTTCATTCAAAATGTATGAAAGAAATCGGAGTCATAGACCGCTTCACGGTTTGGGAGCTGGTTGATTAATACGGGCTCTTCTGCTTTTTATCCAGAAGACAACCGGATAGATGAAGAACAAACCCTCGATGAATAGGGCAAAGGTAGCCCAGCTGCTATTAAAATATTCCGCCAGCTCTACGGGATTCTTAGCTAAAATAAGTGACAGCAAGACGACAATGGCCGCCAGCGAGAATGTAATTGGTTTGTAAGTACTTAGCGACAGGGCTTGCGAGCAAAGCAGCGTCCCTATCGTAAAAATAATACTCAGCTTAATGAAATAGCCAGTGAACCAGATCGAGACAATTAGCGCATCTGTGTTGCGTAGAAAGTCGCCTAAATGCAGGAATCCCGTAAGCTCTAGCGCAGGATACCTTAATGTAGCCCCAAGCTTAGGCCCGAAGAAAAACATCATTAACAGAAATTCTACAAGAAGTATGTAAGTGCCCGCCAAGGATCCTATCCAAATGATTTTGCGGTTTTTTTGCTTGGTATTTAGCTCTGGGACGATATACGAGAACATAATTAATTCGCCATACCATGGGATCATGGCATACGTTTGAGCCCACAGTGCCTTCCAATCATGAATACGCGTAAACTCGTACCACATGGGTGTATCCATAGCCGTAAGAAAAAATAATGGTTTGAACACGAACAGCACGCCTATAAATAAAAAGCACCCCTGGGCAAATCTGAACACAGTTGAGACCCCGGATTGGGTCAAAGATGCAACGGCAGCCATAACCAGCACAGCAACAGCGACGGGCGGTGTTTCCCGCAAATAAGTCGGTATGAAGAAGTCGGTAAACTCGCGCAAAATATAAGAGGCCAAATGTAGAAAAAAGAATGACACCAGCAACAGAATACCTTTATGCAAGTACTTGTTTATGATGGTGCCGCCGTACTCACCAAGATAGTTCGAGGGTTGGCGCAGAGCAAATCGGAGGCTGAGGGTCGCAAGCCCTGTGCCACAGATCGAGGCAAGTAGGATGCACCATCCGCCATCAAAGGAGACCGCACCCGCAAGAGGACTGATGAGAAAGGCTATCGTGGTTGAAAATACGAACACAAAGGTCAAGGCACCCAACTGCAGTCCTGTCACTGTTCCTTGCTGCTTCACCTTGCCGCCTCCCTGCATGCCTATCTTTGAGTAATGAAGCTTTGAATCGGCTCAAATAGCAAATGAATCGCGTGACTGGGATTTACCCACTCCGGCCAGAAGATACTGATGGTGCCAAAAACAAACGCGGCACCGGTAACCGACAGAGCAATTCTCCTTTCTTTCGGGCTTGCAGATTGACGTCGAAGCAACGAGATTTGATAGATCAGGATACAACCAATACCTATGATTACATACAACAAGGACTGTGATCTCCTTTCGAATTCAAAGTTTCGCTGAGCGGCTTATGCCCGTGCTTCGCAAAACCACATGAACATGTATTTCAGGATCTGTATGTGTAAACATCATCTCGCGGGGGTTTTCCGCCCATTCCTGCCATATCCCGGGGTATTTATATTTAACTAATTCGCTCCACTGAAAAACATCGGCCTGATGATCTTGCGCTTTCTCAGTCGCAGATTGAACCAGTTGTCGAATACGATCACTCACTGCCCTCTCCACGATTGTGATATTCTCTGGCGCGTTTAAATTCATATTGGATTCAATGGAAATGAGATCTGATTTTGCCTGAATAGATACCTGAATGGTGACCTTGCTTCCGCTGCGAATCGCTCGCGTTTTATGCTTCACATCAATGAGCCTGGCGCTAAAAACACCCTTTTTATCTGGGAGTTTCCCCGTAATGATCATCTCAGGAATCCGGTTCATCATGATTAAAATGCCCATCGTTTCTTCATTCGTAAATCTACCTGTAACAGTGCCATTTTTCATGATGGCAGCGCCCCCAACCCCCGACCACTTCACCGTCTTGGCTTCTGTCAGCAGCTTAAGATCACGCAAACTTAACTCCGGAATATAAGAGTCCCCTAAGTTATTCCATTGGGCATATAATAATTCTCGGATTCTGATTGGAGGAATTCGCTTGGTATGCGCTGATTCTCGCCAAATTTCAGTGGGGAACCGCTCAAACACAGATTCTAACTTCGCTAGATTCCTGGCGAGGCCGTTGAAATAAAACACATAGATCGGCAACCTGAAGTCCGTTGCACGAATCAAATGATCAAACAGAGGGGTCAACCCTGCACGTGCGAAACGATCACCAATCACGACGACTTGCATCTGTCCCCACGTAACCGATCTAGGTAACTCCGCCTGAATATGCTGGAGCGCCTCAGCGACATCGGAGCCTTTGCCCGAAATCGATACGAACGGTTTTTGATTAACACTATTCGAATTGACTCCATTAGATATGCGATTTGGCAACATGAACAGCGTAGAAACTTCGGTCTGTCCATCTTCGTTCAAATCAACAAGCATCGTCGATACGAAGGTGCGGTCATTGAGTTCTTGTTTGGACCAGCATCCGGTTAACCCTGTTGGGACAGCCGTGATAAGCACCAGCATAACAACGACACGCTTTATATTTCGCAACATGGCAGCCCCTCCCTGATTGATCAAGGTCGTTTCTTGCTAATCCAATTCGTCCAAGGAAATCGGCCAGCGGCATCCCTCATCTGTTCAGACTTAAAAGGAATGAACGGAGAAAGATAAGGCGTGCCATAAGACTCCATCGATAACAAATGAATATAAATAAAAAAGACCCCAATCAATAATCCGAGAAGCCCAAATATGGCCGAGATAAACAATAGCGCGAATCTCAGGATTCGAATCGTCAAGGTAAGTGAGAAATGCGGTACAACAAAGGAAGAAATTCCAGTGAGGGCAACAATAATAACCATTGGCGCACTCACGATGCCTGCCTGAACAGCCGCTTCCCCTATGACAATGGCTCCGACGATGGAGATCGTCTGTCCCATGGTTGTAGGGATACGCTGCCCCGCTTCTCGCATAACTTCAAACGTTACCTCCATAATTAAGGCCTCCAAGATCGCTGGGAATGGTACAATATCCCTGCTTGCGGCCAAAGAGATCAGCATATTATAGGGAAGCATCTCTGGATGAAAGGTCGTAATGGCCACATAAGCTGATGGCAAAACTAGACTGACAACGAAAAAAATGTATCGCAGCAGACGGATCCAACTACTGAAGAAATAGCGCTGATAATAATCCTCTGCCGACTGCATAAACGACAATAAGGTCGCAGGGGCGACCAAATTACTTGGTGTTCCGTCTGTCAGCAACGCCAAGCGTCCTTCAAATAACGAAGAAACCACAACATCAGGTCTCTCTGTATTCAGCATTTTAGGAAATGGAGATATAAGACGATCGTCTAGTAACTCTTCTAGAAAGCTGCTGCCCGGAACACGGTCCGTTCGAATCTCCCCAAGTTTCGTTTTAAATTGCTGCACCATATCAGGGGCACAGCGACCATTCATATAGACCAGAAGAACAATGGTTCGTGATTCACTCCCGATAATAAATTGCTCAACGACAAGATTTTCGCTTTTGATACGCTGACGGATGAGTGACAAGTTCGTCCATACATCTTCTACGAAGGATTCCTTCGGACCTCGAATCGTCTTCTCATTCTCAGAAATACTAACTACTCGCTTCGCTTTTTGAGGAAATGGGAACAAGACGCCCGCTGTCTCACCGGAAATACAGAGTAAGACATACCCGTCCAATAAGCCTTCTAACGCTTTTTCTGGCGTATGTGCAACGGAATAAGTCGTCGGAAAAAACGTGTAACTCTGGAATATGCTTTGGAGACGCTCGTCACTACGTCCCGGATATGGCTGCAGCAACTTACGCAGTACATGCGTTTGCAGCATCTCCAAATCAATCGCATCCATCATATAGTAAATTGTGCAGATGAAGTCATCCTGCTCAATCCTTTGCGAGACCATATCTAAACGATCTTGCAGCCTCTCGCGGATCCATTGGGTCAAATCCATATACGGGACTTCCTTTTTGGTAGTAGTTTCCTCCGAATTGGAAGTAATTATGCATCCCACGGCGAAACCATTGGCCCCATATGCATAGGCAAATTACATACTATCTGTGGATAACTTCTCGCCGATCGGTGTCGGCAGTCCGTCCATGCTCGTCATATTTTTCTTCTGCCAATAGGCGAGCAGTCCTTCATCCCCTTGCTTCGTTGCCCAATTTTGCAGCGTATTCCGCTCACCCTCATAGGTGTAAAATGGAACGCTGTAGCCGCAGGAGGACTTCACCTCATGAATGTCTACGACCATGATTTGCCGTGCACCCGGCAGCAACTCGAACTTCGGCGCCAACTGTTCCCACTCCTCCGATCCAAGCAAAACCACGCGTCCTTTACCATATAGTCTTATAATTTGTGGAGGTCCTTCAATCGCCATGAACATGATCGTGATGCGGCCATTTTCCGTTAGATGCGCGCTGGTTTCATTGCCACTCCCTGTTAAATCCAGATACGCCACTTCACTAGGAGATAGCACACGTAGCACATCGTGCCCCTTTGGCGAGATATTAACATGACCTTCCGCAGATAGCGGGGCTGACCCCACGAAAAAGATGTGTTGCTTAGCGATAAACGCCTCGTGTTCCGGCAGTAGTGCCGCGAATGATTTCCCCATTTTGCACTCACTCACTTTCCATTTTCTTCTATTATGTGCTCCGTAACTCTATTTGTAAAATACATAAATTATATCCACTCCATAGGAATTACCTATAGCGATACGTATCCATGCATCGATCAAATTCTCACCGATCGCTTTTACATATTTATGGAATTTACAGGTTAAAGTAAGGGGAAGTGATGATGCAGGAGGGGACACGCGTGAAACAAAGTCCAACGATTGAAGCGGCAGAGCCCTATTTCAAACAACTTTTCTCCGAACAAAGCGACTTTCAATCGAAACAGTTGCTCATTGGAGGAACTGTGTTTAGGCTGTTTTATTTCGACACGATGGTCGATTCGTCCCTCGTTCAAGATTTTATTCTGAAGCCGCTGTTTCTCCATCCTCAGGATGCGATTCGCGAGGTAGTGTCGATTCTCGACTATGCCGAAACGGAGCATCTGGAGGAAGCGGTTCAGGCCATTTTGTACGGTAAAGTCGTACTCCATCACGGCGGAGACAGCAAGCTTTACCTGCTCGGGGTGGATTTAAAGAAGGAACGCTCCATCAATATCCCGACCAACGAACGGGTTTTACGCGGTGCGAACGAAGCCTTCATAGAAAACTTAGATACCAACATCAATCTCATGCGCAAGCTAATTAACTCTACCGAATTCGTCGTAAAAACATATACAATTGGCCGACTCTCGCGGACGAAGGTCGCTGTCATGTACATCAAGTCGATTGCAAAAAAAGCGATCGTAGAGGAAATAGACAAGAGGCTTAAAAGCATTGACATGGACTATGTCGAAGCACCAGGATTTATCGATGAGATGATCCATGAGAAGAAATTCAGCCTATTTCCGCAACTACTCATTACGGAACGTCCAGACCGCGCGCGCGCCTATTTAATGGAGGGGAAAGTCGTCATTGGAACAGCAGGGTCACCAGACACGATCATCCTGCCAGTGACGTTCTGGTCCTTCTTCCAAAGCCCTGATGATTACCAAGTAAGTTGGCTGATAGGTACTTTTTTTCGACTTTTGCGCATTAGCTGCCTTTTCATTACGATTGGCCTGCCTGCCGTTTATGTGGCAGTCAGTGCCTTTAATCCACAACTGCTGCCGATCAATTTCGTCAATACGCTGCAGAGCTCACTGAAATTCGTCACGTTCCCACCGGTACTCGAGGCGCTTTCGATGATGTTCATGCTTGAGATTTTAAGAGAAGCGACCATTCGGCTGGCGAGTCCCGTCGGCCAAACCATTGGCGTAGTGGGCGGTATTGTTATCGGAACAGTGGTTGTGCAGGCCAATTTGGTTTCCAATACCATTGTTATCGTAACTGCTTTAACCGGACTAGCCTCCTTTGTCTTGCCTTCTTACGAGATGAGCAGTGCAGTTCGCCTGCTAAGCTATCCTGCGCTCCTTCTTTCCTCGTTGTTCGGCTTGTTTGGCCTCGCATTCTTCTTCATGATGATTTGTATCCATCTGTGCCAAATGACAACGCTGGGACTCCCGTATTATACGCCGCCCTTTTCCTTTCGTGATACGAAGGATACGCTGTTTCGGGCACCGCTTTGGAGCATGCGTAAGCACCCGATAGGAGCGGTTTCGAGCAATCGAATACGGATACGGAATCCAAGGAGTTGGAAACGTTGAAAAAGGAAGAAACCATCACGAGAAGACAGCTGATCTCGCTAGTCATTATGGTTCAGCTCGGAACCGAAGTATTATCCCTGCCCCATGTAGAAGCTAGAGTTGCAGGCCATGATACATGGTTGGCTGTCTTGCTAGCTGCACTGGCCTCACAAGTAGGCATTACTTTGCTTTGGTGGCTTGGCAGCCGCTATCCAACGCGTATCTTCTATGCCTACATCCCACTTATTGTAGGTAAACCTATTGGAACCAGTATCAATTTGTTATTTGGATGCTATTACACCCTTTCTGGACTCTTGTTGACATTACTTTATAGCGACATCTTAAAAAGATGGCTGTTTCAACTCACGCCTAGATGGGTTCTCATTCTTATGATTCTCCTTGTGTGCGGCTATGCGGCTACGTCAACGTTGAAACAGCTTGCTAACGTATCGCAAACCTTTATGGTCTTCGCTTACATCAGCTTTGTGCTTATCGTATTTAGCGGAATCTACGGTCTTGATGTGAGAAATTTGCTGCCGATTTTGCAGGGCGGTTGGTATCCCATTCTGAAGGGGGCTTATTCAGCATTTAGTGCTTATGTTGGTTATGATCTGCTCCTTTATGCTTACCCGTACGTACAATCCCAAAGCAAAAAAAAGCTGCTGCTTTCGATGACTCTGGCGAACGCCTCCACGGCCGTGTTTTATATTGCCGTTTGCCTGATCTGTTCCATGAAGTTCAACTTGAAACAGCTTGAGGTTATACCGGAACCTATCATTTTTATCTTAAAAAATTATCGCGTTGATATCTTGCAGAGCATTGACATCTTGTTCCTCATCTTCTATGTATGCATTGTATCGGCGACGATCTATGTGTATTTCTTTATGGCTGTTAAAGCATTCCTGCATCTACGCAGCCAGGGCTTGGGTAAGCAGCATGTTTGGGTATGGACGATGGTCGCGCTTTGTTTCCTTGGAGGTTTCTTCCTAACGAAGCGTAACGACATTTTGCAGTTTGCTACGATTCAGGATATCATGTCGATCCTGTTGGTCATCGGTCTGCCAGCCGTTCTGCTCATCATTTCCGGGCTACGCGGTGCGGGGAGGAACGAGATATGAAGAAAGTGATAGCGGCGCTGCTCGTCTGCTTACTGCTGACAGGATGCTGGGATCAGTCCCAGCTGAAGAAGCTGCTTTTTGTCGATGTGATCGGCGTAGATTACGAGGGTGACAGCAAGCAGCTTAAGATCAGCTATGTCATTTCCTCGCTTCAGAATGCCAATCAAGGGGGAGGCAATCCGAACAACTTATTCGTGGAGTCAACAGGCGATAACATCTATGACGCCGTGAGTAAAACAAATAAAGAATTTCCTGGCATTCTTTCTGTACTGGAAACCAGGTTATTTCTAATAAGCACCCGATTCGCCAAAGATCAGCCGCTGAACTATCTGAATGTTACCAGCCAATTCATCGCCAATCCGTTATACGGCTATCTGGCGGTATATGACGGCGATCTTTCGACGCTGTTGCATAAGAAGAAAATTAAAGATCAGACCTTATCGGAATTTCTGGTAGGATTATTAGAAGAGGAGAAGAAGAGGGGGACAATCCCTTTAAACAAATTAGTCCAATTTATACTCGGGGGAGCGGGGTTCCTTAACGATTTCGCACTTAATCGGTTCGAGCCTTACGAGAACGGGGTTCGTCTAGCAGGTACCTCCTTGTTTCGAGACGGGACGTTTACCGGAATCAATCTGGATGATGAGGATACCCTCTTCGCCACTCTTTTGGGTGGCACATCGGGCAAAAACCAGCTGATTACGGGTAAATTGGATGGAAAGAATTACTCGGCGCAGGTGCAGAACGCCCATCGGGATTTCCATATTAACGATAAGGATGGCAGTCTTCGTGACATTGAAATCTCGTTAAACCTGGATCTTAAACTAATCGAAGCAGGACTTGACGTTAAAAGACATACGAAAGACAGCCTCACAGAGATCGAAAAAAAAATCACTGCTGATATTACGGCAAAAGTGACTAACGTGATTGCAACCTTGCAGAAGACCAATTGCGATTACTTACAGCTTGGACATGAGGTTTCAGCCTATCATCCGAAGCTGTTTGGAGGCATCGACTGGTGGCGCGAACAGTATCCGAAACTCAGCATTAAGCCACAAGTTAAGGTTAAGATTCTTAACACGGGTATTTTGGAATAACGTCAGTAAAAATCTTGCGTTATGTTTGCATATTTTACCACCATTTGAAGAATACTTAGTTGGTTGAATCTTAGCTAATGCTTACGACGCCAGTTTTCTGGCGAAAACGTGAAGGAGGTGATCGTACCATGTCAACGACGAACAGTAATGACGACGTAGTCAGTCACGCGATTAATGCTGCTCAGGCGAATGCTGAAGACAGCCAATCCCAGCAACAGGTTGAGGAATTGTCTGCTGCGCTGCAAAGTTCAACATCCGATGCTAGTGATGAGGAAAACACCTCACAGGAATAATTCGCTTCAGTTCTGCACCAAATAAAGAGCTTTCCCTCACGCCAATCGCGATGTAGGGAAAGCTCTTTATCTTTGGCAATGGCATGAATTCCTCCCATGTATTGAACCAAACGCCCAGTTTTTGAATATGGTGTAGCAAAAACGTTGGGATGATGACACATGAGAGACACGAAAGTCATGAGAGACATGGACCAGGACTTGGAATTGGAACACCAACCCGTTAGTATACAAACCTATAAAGTGTTGAAGAGCAATTTAAATCTGTTGTACCCCGCTGTTATTCATTTGAATCCGCCGATGGTGCAGCATACCATTAACACAACGATTGTCGATGCCGTGAACAAACAGCTGCATGATCAGGGCTACCCGCAAAACCCGTCAACCGATGTGACGGCCTATTACGAAATTAAAACAAACGAACGCCGTGTACTTAGTTTATCTTTGATCAATTATGCTTTTTCAGGCGGGGCTCACGGACTCACGATTCAACATTCGTTAACCTTCAATACGGAAACTGGAAAAAGCTATAAGCTGAGCGAGTTATTTAAGCCAGGCAGCGATTATGTCGCTAAGCTGAGTGCCATGATTGCAGCCGAGATCAAGTTACGGGATATCCCTTTGTTGGTTGATTTTAAAAGCATTCGCCCCGATCAGGATTATTATATAGCTGATAAATCTCTCGTTATTTATTTTCAAGTGTATGAACTTGCCGCTTATGTATATGGATTCCTCTACTTCCCGATTTCCGTCTATGCGCTGCAAGATATGATTGCTGAAGACAGCCCGCTCGGGAAAATGATGTACTAATCAGGGCTAGACGCAGACGATAATCTGCCTGCTGAAATTGCCCTTGTTCACGGTGCAGCGTGAATCGATGTGGAAGCCTGCTTGGGTCAAAAGCGGGTCGATCTGCTCTGTCGTTACGATTACCGCGCGCCGCGCTAATCGGCGGGCTGTTTGCAGCATGTCCAGTTTCTCTGCCTCGGGCAAGACAGAGCACAGATTGTATGGCATGTCCAAGATCAGCGCATCGTAGATGGGCTCTGGACTGCCTTGCAGGGCTGTAGGATGCGGAACGAGCGTCCGCATGTCCGCGATTTGAACCACATCCGGCATGCCGAAGTGGTCCAAATTCACCCGCGCGCCGCGCACGGCCAGCGGGTTGATGTCGTAGCCCACGATGTCGATCCCCATCGACATCGCCTCCACCAGCACCGTGCCGATGCCGCAGCACGGGTCAATGACCCGCGTGCCCGCGACCTCGGGCACGGCGATGTTCACCACCGCCCGCGCGAGGCGCGTACCAAGGGCGGTGGAGTAGTTCTGTGGCTTCTGCTGATGCTGAAGCCACACAGCTTCGCCGTAGCTGCCCTCGCCGAACAACCACCGGCCTCCCAGCTCCGTCACGGCGAAATATTGCTCCGGCCTGCGCATCTCGGCCTTGCCGCGCAGCCCCAGCCCTAGTTCGCGCTCGACGCTTCGCTGGCGGTCATAGCTGACCGCCGTGTCCGTCTCCGCGAACACGACCTTAAACGTTGCGCCGCGCACGGTCAACGTCTCCAACTGCGAGGCCAGATCCGACAGGCTGTCGGCCTCAAAGGCAACATCCATCCGTAGCTTTAGAAACGGGCTGCGGCTCGGCTCTACCCTGCGCACGCTGACCGCGTAGCGCGCACCTATTACTGCGTCTGCGCCCAACAACGTGCGCAGCTCCAACTGACACAACGCCTGCTCATCTTCATGACAGGCGAATACATATATACTCTTTTGCACCATACCCATACCCATACCCTCACTCTTCCCTCAACACGAAGCAAATTCCTGAATAACCTGCTTCACGAACGTATCCATTGTTTTGCACAAAAACATATCCTTCCGATACACAATGCCCACTTCCTTCTGTGGAACGGGATCGATAATCGGGATCGCGCAAAGCTTCTGCTCACGCATCTGAACGCTCATCCCCTCCACATACGATTGAGGCAAAATTGCGCCACACACATGGTTTTTCGCCATTTGCAGCAGAGATTCGAGCGTTGACAGCTCCACAATAGGCTTCCAAGCAAGACCAATCTGCGCGCAACAATTATCCATCATTTGCCGAACATAGAACTTCTGCTGAAGCATCGCAATCGGAATCTCAGTCAGCTCCGCCAACCTGATCTCCTTCACCTGATCTTGGGCAAATGAATGCTGAGCCGATACCACAAGCTGAAGCTTCTCTTGGTATAACGGCATACACCGCAGCTGCTCGTCCTCCTCCGGCAAAAAAACCACACCAACATCCAACTCATTGCTCAGCAGTTTTTCCTTGGTCTCCTCGGTCGCCAGCTCCATGACGGAAAGCTCAATATTCGGATATTTGGCATGAAACGTCATGATTGTCGCCGTCAGCAAATGATTCCCTGAACAGCCGATTCGCAATCGTCCACGCTGCATGCCTTGGAGCTCATTCATCGCCGTCTGCGCTTGCTCCAGCTCATGAAAAATATTCCGGCTATGCTTGCGCAAAATCTCGCCCGCTTCGGTCACATATACTTTTTTACCCATGCGCTGAAAAAGCGGAGACCCCACTCGATCCTCCAGCAATCGGATCTGTTGACTAAGTGTAGGCTGGCTAATGCCCAGCTTCTCTGCTGCTTTGGTGAAGTGCAGCTCCTCACACACCGCCAAAAAATACACCAATAACCGATAATCCACCTGAAGCCCCCCGATCATAGTTATTAACTATGATAGTAATTGATAAATCGCAATTGATCAATGAATCCGTTTTTTTTATAGTTAAAGGTAAAAGATTGTGAGAACCCTCAATGGGAAAGGTGGCACAACGTATGTACGGAAGCATTCGCATCGAACAGCATCTAAAGGGCAAGCCCATGCCCAATTTAGATGAGAATCTAGGGTTTGGTAAACATTTTACAGAACATATGTTTATGATGGATTACGAAGAAGGCCAGGGCTGGCATGATCCGCGCATCATTCCTTACGGTCCAATCTCACATGATCCCGCGGCGATGGTTTTCCACTATGGGCAAGCGGTTTTCGAAGGTATGAAGGCGTTTCGCACCGAGAACGATGAGATCGTGTTGTTCCGACCTGATCAAAACGCCAAGCGTTTGAACCGCTCCAGCGAACGACTCAGCATCCCACAAATGGATGAAGAATTCGTTGTCCGTGCCATTCAGGAGCTAGTTCGTGTCGATGCTGCTTGGGTGCCGAAGAAGAAAGGCTCCTCCCTTTATATTCGCCCCTTCGTCATTGCTACGGAAGCGATTTTAGGTGTCCGCCCATCTATGCAGTATTCCTTTATCATCATTATGTCGCCTGTCGATGCTTACTATGATGAGGGGTTGCAGCCGATTAACATCCTTGTGGAAAGCTATTATGCTCGATCCGTGCAAGGCGGGACGGGCAATGCCAAAGTAGCCGGCAATTACGCAGCCAGTCTGAAGGCGCAAACGCTGGCTAAAGAGCATAACTGTGCGCAGGTGCTCTGGTTGGATGCGATCGAGAAGAAGTATTTAGAAGAAGTCGGCAGTATGAATGTTTTTTTCAAAATCAACGGAGAAGTAGTCACGCCTAGCCTTAGCGGCAGCATTCTGGAGGGTATCACGCGTGGTAGCATCATCCACCTGCTGAAAGAATGGGGCATCCCCGTATCTGAGCGGAAAATTTCAATCGATGACATCGTTAAGGCTCATGCGGATGGAACGCTGGAAGAGGCTTTCGGCACCGGTACCGCTGCGGTCGTATCGCCAATTGGCAGCCTGCTGTGGAACGGTACACCGATGGTCGTAAACCATGGGGAGATCGGCAAGCTTGTCGAGCGACTATATACAACGATCACAGGTATTCAAAGTGGGAAGCTGCCGGACACGTTCAGTTGGTTGTTAAAGGTTTAAGATCTATTTTGTCGCGAAATAACTGCGGAGCAAATAACCGACGAAGGAAAAATTCGTCGGTTATTTGTTCATTGATGCTGTTTAGGTACATAGATGTTTGAATAGAGGCAGGGTTGGTGGCTAGCAAGTTGGCCCTCACCAGACTACCTCAAAAACTTCAACTACTTCGAATAGCTGGAAATCATACAGTTAAATCCACGCTAATCCCCGACTTTAGCGGGATAGCTGGAAAACATGTAGTTATTTCCGCTCGTTTTCAGCGAAACTGGCGGATGTGCGGAAAATAACTACGTATTTTCCATCTAATCGTTATTTTTACCCGTAAACCGTGAAATTAGCTGTAGATTTTCCAGTTATACGAGGAACTCAGCGGGCTCAGCTCCTTCAACCACTCCCCACATATGGCGCGGCACCCGCCGCCGCCGGCCCCTCGTTCCTTTTGTTTTTGCTTCAAATAGCGCCCTCACGTTCCCTTATCGGATACCTGCATCCCTCTACCAACTACTTCTCCACATGCACGTCATCGTCCTTCGCTTTCCCTTGCTCTTCCACCACGTGACCATCAATATCGATAATATCCTTGCTGCTCACAACATCGTCTCCAAGGAAATCTCTCAGCTTGCTTTTCGCTTTCCGCCTGACATCGTCATCGATGCTCTTCGATACAGCCGCCAAGGCAAAGCCCAGTGCACTTAGATCATCCACATATCCCACAATCGGCAATAAATCTGGCATAAGATCTAACGGCAAGATAAGATACCCCAGCGCACCATAGATTTGAACCTTTGCGCGTAGCGGTGTTTTCGGGCTATCCAATGCGTAAAACAACAGCAAGCCACTATAAATCACTTTACTGCCTGCTTTCTTAGCACCTTTTTTCAACTTGGACCAGAAGCCATCAATTGAGAAATACTTTTCATATTTGGACGCATTCATGTAGCGATCACTCCATTCATCAGCAATTACTCTGTATATACCCCTATTTTACACCTATCTCACGCTTGAAGCTTAATTCTTATTGTTATGCGCTAATTGATTATAGATAATCGCATCTGGCAACAATGGTGAGAAATCCTCTACCCTCGGCCATTCAAGGATGCAGCCGGATTAGAGGAACTATTATGGCCAGTAGAAAGATGATTGCGGGAACCAAACCTCATACTTTCTACTATGGCAAAAAAAATTGGAGGCGTATGGTTGTGGCAGAAATTAAAGTTCTGGATAATGGTCCCCTACTCGTAAGTGGCGTTACGTTAATGGATGGGGAAGGAGATCCCATGGAAACGAAAGAACAGATTTACCTATGTCGTTGCGGACTCTCTTCGAACAAACCTTATTGTAACGGTGCTCATAAGGGAC
Source organism: Paenibacillus sp. LjRoot153 (assembly GCF_964253085.1). NCBI lineage: Bacteria > Bacillati > Bacillota > Bacilli > Caryophanales > Paenibacillaceae > Paenibacillus > Paenibacillus sp. LjRoot153. The sequence goes on along the minus strand of NZ_CAXUQH020000001.1, from coordinate 419,838 downwards.
ATTTTGAAAGCCAGGTACGCGACTAACCTTATAACACGCATACGACTGGTCTAACATTCTACCCACAAAGGGCTGCTCTCAAGTTGATACTTGAAGAATAGCCCTTTGTATATTTAGTGTATAGACGATCGCCCGATCGAACCATTCTCTCGCTCATCGGTTATCGTCAGCATGGCACGCAGCTCGTTCTGATTCGTGTACGCTTGCAATTCGAAAGGCACGCTGACAGAGGCAGGCAAAATGATGTACCAAACGACATAACCCTCGTCAGTTTTTACAATTTCGGCCTCATATTCCATCGCCCCTGTTTCATCGCCCTTCACAACGATATGCGTTATAGACGTATCTCCTATTTCTCCAAATAACAGAGAGGTCCCCCTAGGCTTTTCCAAACGAATTGGCATTATCATATAGGAAAGGGCAGTATCCGACGATGTGTCCATCTTATCTGCGCCAATAGAGTACCCACCACCAGAAGCCCATTTCCACCCCCGCCATGATTTCTTTGCGATTTCTACTTTCAAGTCTGTCCCGCTATGATCTTGCAGCCTTTTGCTGAATTGTAGAACGCCTTCGTGAACAGGCTTCCGAAAAATGACTTTATATTTATCTTCATTGGAAGAACCTCGAAATTGTCGTATCGCCTCTTCGGATGTTCGTTCGAGTGGAATACGCAGAGTCTCTGTTAATCCCATCGCTTTGGACAGCCGCCAATCCGCTATACCTCCCGGCTTTTCTATCACATAGATCGTGGAATAGGCTAGGATAAGCATGATAAAGAGGATCCCTGTCACCAAAGCGTATCTGGGCATTCGCCGAACTACGTTTAGCATGTGCATTCTACCTCCGTTCGATGATAATCGGGCGGCGTAAGCTGAACACACCACTCGCTCATTTTACCATTCGCTGGAAGTTACTGTCACGATTTTATCCTCAACATAGATCCAAGCAGCCTCAACTAACTTTTACCCAAGTCCATCCAAAGAAAGCCCCTATACAACGCATAGCTTATCCTGTATGGTGTTGAAATCGACATCTTACAGCATGAAATGAGGCCATCGTATGATTCCAGCCCTGCGTAAACTTACTTCCATTCGACTGCCTTTCTGGGTCATGTTTATGAATACTTTCAGTATGGCGGTCGGATTTTATATGATGATCCCCCTGCTTGCTTCTTATTTATTAAATGATATCCTGCTGACCGTCACCATGGTTGGTATCATTTCCGCTATACGCAGCTTCAGCCAGCAAGGACTTTCCGTCCTCTGCGGTACGTTGGCCGACAAGCTGGGCTATAAGCGCACGATTCTGATCGGTTTGCTCATCCGTACCTTTGGGTTTGCCATGTTCGGCTTTGTCGACAGCATCCCGGGCTTTATCATCGCTTGTTTCTTCTCTGGTTTAGGCGGATCTCTTTTCAACCCAGCTAGTTATGCGTATTATGCAGCACTATCTACTTCGAGTAACCGTATTACCATCTATTCCATTCGAGAAATGTTAAGCAATATGGGATTCGTCGTGGGTCCCGTCCTGGGTGCTTTACTCATGGGTTTTAATTTCAAATACGTGAGTTTGGCCGCTACACTTATTTTCGCATTTTCCTTTTTCTTTAGTCTCTTCTTTTTGCCGGCTATCCAGAGTGAACAATCTCGCAAGGCCTATACAGGCATCTGGTCCCAGATGCAAATCGTCTGGAGCAATCGCCCTTTCCGACGCTTTATGTTATTCACGATGATCTCGTGGTCTCTTGTCACTCAGTTATATATTGCCGTTCCATTTCGTGTCCATCAGCTCGCTTCGGATGCGAATATCGGACTCATTTACAGCTCTGGTGCCATCGTTATGGTCCTTCTGCAGGTTCCACTTTCTAAATTAGGCAACAGTAAGTTACAGCCTTTTGGCGTGATGTCACTCGGTACCTTACTGCTCGCTGGGGGCTTATTTACAATGGGGATGATGGGGTCCATGTGGGGGATTTATGCGGGGGTTATTGCCTTTATGATTGGACAGGTTTTTCTACAGCCCATGATGAATACCATGGTTTCCGATTATGCCGGGGATGAGCAGATTGCCAGCTATTTTGGTTTTAACAGCTTTGCGCTTTCCATCGGGGCTATCATCGGAAACGTAGGTGGCGGCTATTTGTATGATCTGGGCAATTACCTCGGCTGGAAGAGTCTTCCTTGGGTATGTTTCTTGGTGTTTGGGCTTATGAATATTCGGTTTATGCTCAAAGAGCAAAGAACGACGGGCTCAGTAAGCTCCATTCGCAAAGCCGTCTGAGGTATCCGTCGCTAAGTTCGTACCGCCTGTTAAAAGCATTCGTTCACTCACGCAAAGAGGGTATTTCCTTCATTACCCTTGGAAAGAAGCCACAACTTCCTCGATATAGATATCCTGCTCCCCGATATAATAGTTCGCAACATCATCCTTCAATTCCTGAACTCTAGGATCGCTGATGAACGATTCCAAAGCTTCTTTCGTTTCAAAATACAAACTGAATATAAACGAATACCTAGGCGTCGTTCCATCTGCTGAGGACAGGACCTTTTTGACCTCATACTTGGCCGCCCCCATTTCAAGCACCGTCTTCTGCGATAGTAAAGCAACATGTGTATTCAGATAATAAGCTTCATCGAAGGGGATACCTTGTTTGTATTGAAACGTTAATACGAGCATGCAATCATCTCCTTATCAGATATACATGCATCATAAACGATGACATTAGTGGTAGTGTCAATTGCAAATGCCTATTGCACTCTATATCACGCGGTGATATACTCATCTCATGATATATCACGACGTGATACAACGAGACATGATATAAGATATCCTGATGATGTAAGAAAAAGGAGAATTTATGGATAGCGAGAAGCTCTACCGTCAGTACTTGCCGATGTCTGAAACCGCCTATTACATTTTGCTTTCCCTGACTGAAGTCCGGCATGGTTACGGCATTATTCAGTGGGTTGAGGAGCTCACACAAGGTCGAATTCGCCTAGGTCCTGGAACGATTTATGGCAGCTTATCACGGATGGAAAAGGATCGTTTGATTCAGGCTGTAGCTGAAGAAGAACGTCGTAAGCTGTACCGCATTACCCCATCGGGTAAAGAACTGCTCAAGCTGGAGATTGCCAGAATTACGGTGTTATACGAAAATGCTAAGAAAGTAGAGGGATCTTTATGACTGAGATCAAAAAAGTGTTTAAATGGTGGGACAGTTCACAATCGGAGACGATTACGGCGTGGTTGGAGGATATGGAGGCGCAAGGCTGGCATTTACTTCGTGTAAATTGGAATGGCTTGCGATTTCATTTTCAAAAAGGCGCTCCCCGCAAGATGAGCTATTGCGTAGATTACCAAACGAAGGTCGATGCTAATTATGCAGGTATTTTCGAGGATACAGGTTGGGATAAAATTTACAGCGGCGCAGGCTGGTATATCTGGAGACAAACGTATCAGCATACAAAGCCTGAAATTTTCACTGACATCGACTCCATGATCGAGCGGAATAAACGACTCATTGGCGTATTTACGGCAGTTACTGCCGCACAAATCCCAATTTTCATGATAAATATAAAAAATACGATCTTTTATCCCTTGCTGATCCTCTATGTGCCAGTCCTTGGCTTACTGAGCATTAGTCTATACCGTTTAGTTGCTGCCAATAAAAGACTCCAAGCCAAAAAGGACATTCTCTGATCCGCTATCCGGTTAGCTGAATGTCCTCTATTCACCACTCTTCGCGATCCGTTACCCTATAGCCCCGTGCTCTCGCAACAAGCCAATTACCGCAGTATGACCCTGCTCTTTGGCTAGATCAATCGCATAGATGCCGTCCTCTGACTTCGCATTCACATCCGCACCCTGGTTGATTAAAAGTCCAATGATCTGAGTACTATCCTTATGGAAGGCGGCCACATGCAGACTCGTATGCCCATTGCTATCCTTAATCGTCGGCTTCGCACGGTGAGCGAGCAGCAGTTGTATGACCTCTAGGCTCCGCTCGCCGGCAATAGCCGCATGTAGTGCCGTATTTGAAGGGATATAGCTAACTTTAGAATGCGATACAGCATTCACATCAGCGCCATTTTCCAAAAGCAGCCTAACCACTTCGCTCTGACCGAAATGTGCTGCAAATCCCAGAAGGGTAAGGCCATCACTGTTCTCAGTATTGGCAAGCGAAAGATCCGTGTCCAATAAATCCTTGACTCGGTTTACGTCGCCCGTGCGTGCAGCTGTAAATACGTCATTAATCATGTAAGGGTGGCCTCCTCTAACTTATTTGCTATTTCAATTCGGCAAAAATCTAGATTTTCCCTTTTTCCCGATTAAATAATTCCTGACGCCGCCTAACGCGAGAAAGACCCACAGCAACATCACCGCAGGCCTTTCATGCTACTATTCATTTCAACTCTTCTTCGGCCGATTTCGCACCTCATGCAAATAAGCACGAACATTTCTTTCTTCCATATGAACATACTCGAAGTTCAAATACGCAGCAACCTCTTGCGCGGTTTCACTGAACAGGTCACACATCTTAAAGAGCGAATGCCAAATGTTATCGTAATCGGCGGAATTCGGATACGTCCTTGTGAACGCCTGCCATTCGTCAGCAGTCAGGTGGTTTGGCATGTACTTACCGCATTTGCCAGCACTCATCGTAAAATCAGCACGCATCCCAATTTTCCACTCGAGCATCTGAATCAGGACATTTCGATTGATTTGCTCGTGCATGAACATGACATAGGTCAACTCTTCGCGCCAAAGTCCCTTCGCCATATTTAAACAGATCCACCAGAACTCATTGCATGCCCCTTGAAATTGTTTCTCTGTGGGCCTACGGATATAATAGTCGCTGTCGCTCGAGACAGGAAGTGGACCGATCGTTCCATCTTTATCCAATAGCAATACACTCAAGCTGTCAGGCTTCATCAACTGCTGCCGCTGCGCCAAAGGGATTAATGTGAGGTCAATCCGATTCCCATCTTGGAATTGCATAAGATACACGAGGCGCTCTGTAGGCTCCGCTATTGGATAAAATTCGTTATCATCCGGCATCTGCATGATGAGCCGTTCTCCGAACCGATTGATCCAGCCTGGATCCGACCGGAAAGAGCCGGTTTCCTGTACGAAATAGACGATATCGTAGTCCTGAAAATCATCTCGTGGCACGTTCGGATTTGTACGGGATCCGTTCATCATTACGGCTCGGATTCGATCATCTTCTCGAGCCGTGTCTAGGATCATGGACATCATTTCTTGTTCGCTTCGCATGGCTTTGGTTTAGCCTCCTTTGCAACTCTAGTGATGGTCTACTTCGCCCCTGAAGGTTCCTACTCCTGTCTTATAGCTTGAACTTACCAACGGCTTGCTGCAGTCTTATTGACATACTGTTCAAGTCGTTCGCGAAAGCAGCGACTTCTTGCAGCGCTGCAAGCTGCTGCTCGGCGCTCCCCGCCACATTCTGAGCAGCGTGGGCGGATTGCTGTGCAATGTTAGCCGATTCGATCACAGAAGCCGTCACCTGTTCGGATCCAGCCGACATCTCTTCAGCCACGGCAGACACATCACGGATCTGATCAGCCACTTGATCAATTGCCTGCAGAATCAATTGAAAGGCCTCACCTGCCTCGTGCACGACGACGATCCCCGTATGAACCTCTCTGGTTCCCTCGTTCATCGCATCGACAGCTAGCTGAGTCCCTTGCTGGATTTGTTCAATCAACTCGATAATCTGATTGGCAGAACTGCCTGATTGTTCGGCTAGCTTCCGTACTTCTCCAGCAACGACCGCAAAGCCGCGACCGTGTTCTCCAGCACGAGCCGCTTCAATAGCTGCATTGAGCGCAAGCAGATTCGTCTGGGTGGCGATATTGGAGATTACACTTACAATGCTGCCAATTTCTATGGATTGCTTGTCGAGCTTCTGCACCATAGAGGCTGTGCGATCAACAGTGGCCCGAATGGATTCCATCTGACGAATGACTTGCTGTAAAGATACGTTTCCATGCCTTGCTTTCTCAGAGGCATCCATTGAAACTTCCGATACGGAAGAAGACGTTTCTGCAATCCGTTGTATGCCTATTGACATCTCCTCCATGGCTCGTGCACTTTCATTGGAAGTTAGGCCCTGAGCTTCAGCCCCTCGCGCTACTGCCTGGATGGAAGTCGCGATTTCGTTCGAAGCCGCCGAGGTTTCTTCTGCGCTTGCCGAAAGCTGCTTAGAGGAAACTGCTACATCATTTGAGCTTGCATTTACCTCCCTAATCAGCTCTTGCAAATTAAGGATCATTCGACCAAAGCTATCGGTTAATTTTCCTATTTCATCCTTACTACGGCTCGTAATCGTGCGTGTTAAATCTCCCCCGGCGATGCTTTGTGCGACATTCATCAACACATTGATAGGTCCAATGATGATTCTGCTAAGCAGCAATGCTATGCCTATGCCAAGTAAAACATCAATAATACACGAAATAACGAGTGTGAAATTGACTGAATGAATTTGCTCCGTTAAGTAATCTGTGGATTCCTTAGATTCTTGATTGAAGCTATTAATATACTGATCTGCCACGGTGTAGATGATTTGTTTGAACTCGTCCGTCTGATCATCTGCCTTTTTATTTTCATCGCGAAGCTGAGCGGCCGTTAATTTACTGTTTTTTTTATTAATGTCCATGACCACATCAAATGATTTGATAAAACCCTCGCTGGCAGTCCGCAAACTTGCAGCCCACTCTTGCTCCTTTGGGCTGTCCGATTTTAGGGCAATGAACTCGATGTACTGTTTGAATTTCACTTCGTTATCCTTGTACTCTTTAGCAGCCTCATCACTTTGATTGATAATGACATCGGCTTGATTACTGTACAGTATACCTACGTAGTTCTTAAGCTCGTAAGCTGCCTTTACCTCCGCGTTGCGTTCAGTTTCCTGATTCATTGCACTTTCGACTTGAGATAGTTTAAAGTAATTGTTCACTGCAGCAATCGTAAATAATAAAATAACTAAGAGCATGCCAGATAATAGTTTCGTTTTTAATGACCAATTTTTAATCATGAAAAGACCCCTTCTTTCTTGTTTTGAATTCTAGCCGCTAAGTTACGTTCATCGTTCTATTCCCTTTGAACTCAAGAAGGTTCTTTTTCTCTTTTTGTAACCATCTAAGAACGCATAAATCGACAATTTTCGACGAGTTACTCTCTATATATCGACAAATGCCAATGAGAAAATAAGGCACTATGTCATATTCCATAACATGGCAAAAAAAGCTACCCCCGAAGGAGTAGCCCCATTTCCGCAAACAAACCAAACATCGATAACATCGTACCAGAGACGCGATTAATCCACAGGAACGCCGCTCCTTTGAGCCGCTCCCGCAACAGTCCAACCAACAAGCTGAGCAGCAACCACCATAGCGCCGAGCCTGCAAAAACGCCGATCACCAAGGCAATCGCAGGCGTAAATCCTGCATCCGCGCTATCACCAAGCCCAAGCCCCGCGAAGGCACCGACAAACGACATGATCGTCATCGGATTCGTAATCGTGAGCAGCAGCGTGGACGCATACGATTTAATCAATGTGTCCCCTGTCGCTTTGGCGGCCTCAGCGGCTGGCTTGGAGCGGAAGGTCTGCACGCCTAAATAGATAAGGAACAATCCACCTACCAGCTGGAGGATCACCTTTTGATTCAAAAGAAAGCTGGTAATCAACGTCAAGCCGAAACCAGCGATAAAGCCATAGATGGCATCCGCCGTAGCAGCGCCAAGTCCAGATAGAAAGCCATGCAAGCGGCCTAACGTCAATGTTCTACGCATGCATAGGATTCCAATGGGGCCGACAGGTGCCGCGATAGAAAAGCCTAATAACAGGCCCTTAAGCAAGGGAATCAGCCACACGTTTAGAACACCTGCTCACCATCGTACGTAGCGATTTTCTTGTATAGATCTGGACGACGATCTCGGAAAATTCCCCATTCGATACGCTGGATTTCCAGCTGATCCAGGTCAAACTCGGCAACGAGAACCGTTTCCTCATCACGGCCAGCTTCCTCCACCAGATTGCCCTGCGGGCCTGCAATGAAAGACGAACCATAGAAGTTGATGCTGGAATCCTCATCTTCTTCCTTACCGATCCGATTCGATGCGATAACCGGCATCAAGTTGCACGCCGCGTGGCCTCGCATGCACATCTGCCAGTGATCCTTCGAATCAATGGAACCATCCTGCGGCTCCGAGCCGATGGCCGTTGGATAGAACAACAGCTCCGCCCCCATCAGCGCCATCACGCGGGCAGCTTCCGGGTACCACTGATCCCAACAAACACCTACGCCGATTTTGGCGTAGCGTGTTTTCCACACTTTGAACCCCGTATCTCCCGGGTTAAAATAAAACTTCTCCTCATACCCCGGACCGTCAGGGATGTGGCTTTTGCGGTACGTGCCAAGCACAGAACCGTCGGCATCAATCACGGCAAGCGAGTTGTAGCGTGCATAGTTCTTTTTCTCGTAGAAGCTGATTGGCAGAACAACTTGCAGTTCTTTGGCGATCTCACGGAAGTGATTGATCGCTTTGTTCGTCTCTAGTTCTGTTGCGAAGCGGTAGTAATCGGATTTTTCTTTTTGGCAGAAATACGGCGTTTCGAACAGCTCTTGGATCAAAATAATTTGCGCACCCTTAGCCGCGGCTTCGCGAACCAATTTCTCTGCTTTGGCGATGTTTTCTTCTATGTTATCGGAACAGCTCATTTGTGTAGCTGCTACAGTCACTTTTCTCACGTTGAATCACCCTTTCTTACTGGCTGGCATTTGCTGCGTCGTGCAGTGAACATTGCCGCCTTCTTTTATGATGGACATGCCGTTAATTGTACGGATTCGACGTTCTGGGAACGTCGCTTGAAGCACCTCGATCGCCTTACGATCCGTCTCCTCGGCTGTCCCGCCAAACACCGGCAAAATAATGCCGCCGTTCACGAAATAAAAGTTCAAATAGCTAAGCGTCAAGCGCTGCTCTTCAAAGAACGTAAGCGGTGGCTGCTCGATCTGAATGATCTCGAAAGAGCGCCCTTTCGCATCTGTCGCGCTGCGGAGAATTTCCAAATTCTCCTGCGTAATCGCATAGTTGGCATCCGAAGGATCGCCACAAACTTGCAGAATGATTTTGCCTGGAGCTGCGAAGCAAGCAATATTATCCACGTGACCATCCGTCTCGTCGCCGTCCAGACCTTTGTTCAACCAGATAATTTTTTCCACGTTCACGAAATTGCGGACATGCTCCTCAATCTCCTCACGGCTCAGTTCCGGGTTACGATTCGTGTTCAACAGACATTCCTCTGTAGTCAAAAGCGTACCTTCCCCATCCACGTGGATGGAACCGCCCTCCATGACGAGCGGAGCGTCAAAACGTTTCACACCATGATGCTCCGCAATTTGCGGGGCTACGTTATCATCCAGATCCCAAGGCGCGTACTTGCCGCCCCATGCGTTGAACTTCCAGTTGACTGCTGCGATTTCTTGCTGCTCGTTCAACACGAAAGTCGGACCATTGTCGCGGAACCAAGCGTCATTATGCGGGATCTCAAGGAAATCCACGTTGGACTCTGTGAACATCGCTTTCACTTGGTCTGCATCAGAAGGGTTCACAATCACGGTAACAGGCTCAAATTCGGCAATCGCTTTTGCCAAATCTGCATACCCTTGGGACACAACCGCGTGATCCTCTGGGTAAACCATCGACGCTTGAACTGGCCAAGAAATAAAAGTCCGCTCGTGCTCTGTCCATTCTGCTGGCATGCTATAGTTTACATCTTTAGGTTTCGTCATCATCCGTCATCTCACTTTATCTAAATTTAGTTAATAGTCTCGTAGAAAATTCAAATAAAAAACATCGTCTCCCATCATAACTCAAAAGTAGCTAAGGCTCAATGTAAATAGGTAGTTCTGTGACCAAATCTTTCTCGACACGTGCATCAATTTCACGCATGTTACGGTTTAACCATTACCTACCAGCATATTTCAAGTGCTTTTAATGAACATTAGAAGAGGATTTCCTAGATCACGTACCCGAAAGGATGGATCACATTTGGCAACTGTTCTGTATATTACCGCCCACCCTCATGATCATCAAACCTCTTACAGTATGGCTGTTGGTAAAGCTTTCATCGATGCTTATCGAGAAGCGAATCCCAGTGATGAAGTGATTCCTATTGACTTGTATCGTGTCCAAGTACCGCATATTGATGCGGATGTTTTCAGCGGATGGGGCAAGCTGCGCAGCGGTCAGGAATTCTCTTCCTTAACTAACGATGAGAGTTCCAAAGTAGGAAGAATTAATGAACTTACCGAGCAATTTATAGCTGCGGACAAATACGTATTCGTCACACCGATGTGGAATTTCTCATTTCCTCCTGTGATGAAAGCTTATCTGGATGCACTTTGTGTGGCTGGCAAAACTTTTAAATACACTGCGGAAGGTCCTGTCGGATTACTCTCTGGCAAAAAGGCACTGCACATCCAAGCGCGCGGCGGCGTGTATTCGGAAGGGCCTGCGGCTGGTATGGAATCAGGTCATCGGTATATTGCAATTATCATGGCGTTTTTCGGGATTATGGAAACACAGGGACTATTCGTAGAGGGACATAATCAATTCCCTGATAAAGCGCAGCAGATTAAAGAGGACGCGATTGCGCGTGCGAAGGATTTGGCGCATACGTTTTAATAAGGAGCTGTCCCCCAAGATAATGGGGGGCAGTTTTTTCTTTTTGGATTAGCCGCTTAGCTCGGTAGAGCAGATGATATTAATTAGCAGGAGTGAGCTGTTTAACGGACACAGAAGACCCTAATTGGTTCAAAAGTGCCCCCTAGCATGGCTAACGGACATGAGAGACGCTATATACTTTATTTGCACATGCTAGTCACACAAAATGATCAAATAACGTCGCTGGCGTCCGTTACGTTGAAAAAGGCATCTTTTTTGTGGAATAAGGGCGCTAGTGTCCGTTAGACAGATCATCTTTACACTTCGAATTCGGATCTAGCTGGCTTAACACTAGTATCCCCTTTTCCTACGAGATAGGGATAAGTTAAGTATAACCCGCCGACATACAGCATCACGGCTATGTAAACAGGCAGTAAATGAACAAAATCCGTGTATCCAATATGATAATGAACCACTAATCCTGCTGCGAATCCAGGTAGCCCACCCCAGAGGAACGTCCACCATAACCAGCCCTCACCTTGATTAACACCCCACAGCGCCGAAGCGGTTATCGCTACTGCTAATGAAAACAGCGCACCACCAAAGCCCGCACGATCATGTGCGATAAGCGGGATAATAGCCTCACTCCAAGCTGACAACTGTGAAGAAGTTAGTTCCAAATAGACCAAATCACTTGGGACGAATACATCCGTGATGCCGACGAAGGATATCGTAAGTCCCCCGATTCCCAAACCAAAGCCAAGTATCACGAAGCAGCACTGCCCCCACTGCGCCCTTAACCAAACTCGATCATTTCGTAGACCTGGCGGCTTACGAGACGGACGATCCTTCAAACCACGCATCGTCAGCAGCAGCATAGGCAGCAAAACAACTGCTACAGCCGCATGAAGAGGATCAAAATAACCGTATCCCAAATAAAGAAAGAAACTGCTAAAGCCGACAACACAAGAGGATATAGCTGCTGTTCGCGCCCAATGCAGCCCGTAACGCAATCCGTGATGAGCTAGCTGATAATAGAAGATGCCCAGGGAAATCATCGTGCCCGCTAAAGTAATGCGATCATGAGACATGAAATGCAATAGATGTGTATTGAAACGGATAATTTCACTGCGTGATTTGCCCAAAAAGTCTTCATCATAAGGCAAAAGTACCGTCGTTGCTGCAATAAACCATGCGAGCACACCGCCGATTACCATCCCTAATCCCAGCAGGCTCATCCAACCCCAATTCGCCCAGAAGGCAGGGGAAGCTGGGGAGGATAGACTTGGCGGGAACGATAGGGATGCTGGAATGGATGTGTTAGATGGGACCACTCCCCGCTGTGGTGTGGACGATGAGTGGGAATGGACTGTGACAGCGACTATAGAATCGGAATCGTGCTCGTTAGCGGAAGCACCCACTTCGTTCCGCAAATTCTCAGTGCCCGCCGAGGTCGCAGGAGCTGTGATGCGATCATACAGGATCGCTTCATTGATCCGCTTCGGCAGCCCCGGCCCCGCGTAGACGAGCCCGCTGTGCAGCATGACGCTATTCGCTCCTGCTGCCAGCAGCGCGAGCGCGTCCTCCGGCTGATGCACGCCGCCGGCCGCGACAATCGCGCTGCGCTCGCCCAGCGACTCGCGCAGCAAACGGACCTTGCTCAGCTGCGCGCTGAGCAACGCAGCACCGCCGCCGACGCGCTCGCGACGGGTGCACGGCTCCCGCTGCGCGTCGCCGAGGACGACACCGCTGAAGCTGCGCGCGGTGTCCGCAAGCTCTTGCAGCTCCCCCTCTGGGAGCTGCTGCGGCACAACCAACAGCACCGGCTTGCCCGGGGCTGCCGCTTGTACAACCTGGCGCACCTCCGCGAGGTACGCCAAAGCCTCCTCTGTTGGCCAGCCTTCGGCGAGGCCATCGAGGGTGAACCCCGCCGCGTACGGAGCCAACTTAAGCAGCAGCTCCCGCTGCTCCTCTAGCGCTTCGCGCGGCGAACTTCCCGGCATCGGCCGCAGCCGCACGAAGTGCGGCAGACGATGCCCCGTGCCCTTGCGCAGGCGCGCGGCGATCGCGTCCGCGCCGTCGTTCTCATAGCCATCGGGGTAAACGATGGCTTCCACTTCCGCCATGCGAGTAATCGATGCATGGCTCTGTACAGCTCGGACCGTCACGGGGCCGAGCTCGATGAAACCGAGCCCGAACTGGGCGAGGGCCTTGTGTGCGGTGCCGTGCGGGTCAAGCCCGCCGCTGAGGCCGACGGGGCAGGCAATCGGCACGCCTGCTAGCTCGCTCGCAAGATGCGGCGACATTTCCATGTGGCCCATCGTGCGAATCACAAAGGTACCGCCAGGTATGCGGCTTAGCCCGCCTATCGCATGCAGCGTGAGATCCCTAGCCCTCCGTCCGCTAAGGCGAAACAGCAACGGTTTAAATAACGTATGATACGACCAATCGGGCATAGGCCGCCTCCCTCTTTTGGATGTTATATCCAGTATATCGTGTATCTCTTTCGTTGCCCATAGACACACTTTGTTGCTATTCTCTGTGATTCTAATCACAGAGGTGCCCTACTCTTGTTCGTTATACTAAAGGCATAAAGTCATTCTATTGGAAATGAGATGATCCTCATGCTAAGCGAACAAACCATCCGAATCATTAAATCCACTGTGCCTGTACTAGAAGTTCATGGTGTAGCGATAACCAAACGTTTCTACGACAGGCTGTTCACGGCTCATCCAGAGCTGTTGAATCTTTTCAATCACGCCAATCAAAAGCAAGGCAGACAGCAAACGGCTCTCGCAAATGCCGTCTATGCAGCAGCTGTGCATATCGATCGATTGGAAGCCATTCTACCTGCAGTCAAACAAATCGCGCATAAACATCGCAGTCTTGGCGTCAAACCCGAGCAGTATCCCATCGTCGGGGAGCATTTGCTAGGCGCGATTAAAGAAGTCCTAGGCGATGCCGCAACGGACGACATTCTGGGGGCTTGGGCTGAGGCTTATGGAGTCATCGCCAGTGCATTCATCGGTATTGAGTCCGACATGTATGCGAATTCTGCCTTGCAGCCTGGGGGATGGTCTGATTTCAGACCTTTCGTCATCGCCCGCAAAGAAAGAGAAAGCGACGTCATCACATCCTTTTACTTGACCCCGCAGGATCAAGGGCCTATTGCTGGATTTGAAGCTGGACAATATGTCAGTATTCGCGTTCAAATTCCAGGCGATGATTACACACATATTCGTCAATACAGCCTCTCCAATGCATCTGGTCAGCCGTTCTATCGAATTTCGGTTAAACGCGAAGACACGAACCCGGCTGTCCCTGCAGGCAAGGTTTCCGTCTATTTGCACAACCAGGTTCAAGAGGGGGATGTCGTCTGGCTTTCCGCGCCAGCAGGCGACTTTACACTAGATTCAGCGGATACACGACCTATTACGCTTCTCAGCGGCGGTGTCGGACTTACCCCAATGGTAAGCATGCTGCATTCACTTGTAACTACGCAGCCAGATCGTAAGGTTACTTTTATCCATGCGGCTCAAAATGGGGGGCATCATGCGCTCCGTACTGAAGTCGAACAGCTTGCTAAGGAACACCCTCAAGTCACTATTGCTTGGTGTTATGCTCAGCCAACAGCTGTCGATACCCGTGAGCAGGCTTACCACAAAGAGGGCTTTCTCGATCTGCCTTGGATTCAAAGCCTTGTGCCGACTGCGGATGGCTGCTTTTACTTCTGTGGACCGTTGCCGTTCATGAAAACTGTCAATCAATCGCTCATCGCGTGGGGCGTTGCGGAAGCGGACCGTCATTACGAATTCTTCGGTCCTGCAGGTGCGCTTTCCTAAGAACGAAAAAGGCCCATTGGCTTATGTTCTCTGACACCTAATTTAAAAACGGCTCTGTTCGCATGATGCGACAGGGCCGTTTTGTTTGAATACATCTAGGTAGAGCGGGGATCTCATCGCAGGATAACTGGAATTTGTCCATCTAATTGAGCTCATTTTGTGCGAAGAAGGTGATTAACTGGATTTTATACAGGTAATTTAGCTACTTTTCCCAAACTGGTGTGAAATCACTGAAAATAACTACATATATTCCAGCTATTCCTCTTTTAGCGCTAGATTACACTAATATAACAGCACAAAATCCATCTAATTTGTTGGAGGGTGAGCGGTTCATTTGTCGGTAGGTGTGAGGTCTATTTTCCGGAAGGTGTGCAATCCATTTGTTGGAGGGTGTGCGATCCGCTAGTTTGACCGAAGATTAGCCCCTAGCACTCATTCTCTGTTATCTCCGATGTGTAATTACTTTCTCCCTGTTTCTCGTAGCAGCCGATTCACGGTTTCGCGGCGAAGCCCAATGAACTGGCCAATTTCTTCTTGGGTAAGCACATCTGTCAACTTCAAAGTGCCGATATACTGCCCAAACCATGCCTCCATTTTCAACAATTTAGCCGCTGGAGCAACTGCTGTTAGCTGATCAATACGCTGCTGCATCATGCGCAGCTTGCCTTGTAATTGACGCGCGATCGTGCGAAAGTGGTCGGGGTTGCGTTCCAATTCCCCATACCAGTGCTCGGCAGGCAGCACTTCAACGTCACTTGTCACCAGCGCAATCGCTGTTGCATAGTAGGCACTTGGACTAATCAGCGAGTGATGCGGAATCGTCTCACCCGGTACAATGATATTTACGAGCGTCGTATTTCCGTCCTCATGCGATCGGACGATTTTCAACAGACCTGAATGCAGCCTGAATAGAGAGCCCGACTCTCCTTGGCGGAATAGAATTTCTCCCTTATGCAGTTTCATCTTCGTATCTCCTTTAATGAGCAAAAAAGCGACAGCACCTTGGGCTGATCGCTTTTTCATTTGCACACTCATGACGGCGTGCTTATAGCTCTTTCTTCAATGGCTCAAGTGGCGTCCGAATCAACAGACGCGCCTGTGTTAATTTCCCCGTTAAGCTAACGTACCAATTCAACTGCTCGACCTTGCCAATGAACCAAATCGATATCAGTAATCCTGTAAGCGATACGAGAACAGCAATCGGCAATGCCCACATGGAGACCGGATGTGCGAAATAAGGGATGAACGATACCGCCAGAATTGGCGCCGCATTCCATTTGAAAAATTGAATTAAGGTGATCGTCACGAGGGCTGTCAGGAAGAAAGAAACGGCTCCCGTGCTAATGGTATAAAAAAGACTGCCCATCGTTACCGCAATAATGGCTCCGAGAATAATGCGGCGTATTTCTCTAATGTTGTCTACGCGATGCATGAATAGAAAACTGAATGCGCCCAACGTTGGGTAAAAGACCATCTTCAGCGATGGAAAGTGATAGGATGCCCAATAAGCTCCCATCAAATAACAGCAAATCATAAGTGAACGAAGAAACATCGTTGGTTCCCGTCCTTTTCTTTAGTAAGATGGCATGAGGCCGATCCAAAACAGACCTCTCCCATTTTACAAAAAAAACAGAGAATCAGTCAATAACTTTACATGCCATGTTATGTCATTTTTTCCTTATTTTTCGCTTAATTAGCTCCGATCCACCGACACGGTTGTCGAAGCAAAAAACTTCGCCACAGCAAAAGACGCCGCCCCAAGCACAGTCGACCGATCCCCAAGCTCCGAAAACTCCACCTTCAACTGCTTGCGCGGATGCGGCAAAGATCGCTTCTCTAGCAGCTCCAAAAGCGGCTTCATCAGCCACTTTTCACCGCCAGCCAAGCGTCCACCGAGAATAATAAATTCCGGATTATACCCGTTAATGATGTTCACCACACCGACCCCAAGGTAGTAGCCCAGCCGCTCAAAAAGCGAAATGACCCTCGTGTCGCCGCTTTCGGCTTTTCTAAGCATGATTTCCAGGTCGACTTCATGCCCTAGCTCTCGCCCTGCTTGCTCCAATAATGCATGCTCCGATGCGTATAGCTCCCAGCAGCCCAAGCTGCCGCAGCGACACTTCGGACCATCATGCTGAATTGAGATGTGCCCGATCTCGCCGGAGAAACCCGTCGCCCCGCGATATAGCTCGTTTTTAATAATAATGCCCGCACCGATCCCCATACCAATGGATACATAAATGAGATTCGCAGTGTCTTTGCCAGCGCCGAATTGCTTCTCGCCCACTGCTCCAGCATTCGCTTCATTATCAATGACAACAGGGAGTCCGAATTCAGCTTCTAACTGGCTCTGCAGCGGCACATTCTCCCAGCCTAGATTCGGGGCAAACAACAAATTCCCTTCCTCATCTACGATGCCTGGCACGCCAAGGCCGATGCCAATCACACCATAAACGCTTTCTGGCGCCGTTTCAATCAACTCACGGATCGTCGTTTTGAGTAAGTGCGTAACCTGCTCTACAGATTCATTGTGATGCTGGATGCGGTTTTCGCGAATCACTTTACCCGTCAAATCGGTGAGAACAGCCAACATATCATGCACACCAAGATCAACGCCAATCGCATATCCCGCCATGCTATTAAATAGCAGCATCATAGGCTTGCGCCCACCGCTCGATTCCCCGGCGCCGATCTCCTCAACTAGAGAGCTCTCGATGAGCTCATTCACGAGACTAGATACCGTCGCTTTCGTCAGCCCTGTGATTTCAGCGATTTTAGCGCGTGAGATCGGCGAATCCGTTCGGATGTGATGCAAGACGATCGTTTTATTTATCTTTTTCACGAGGTTTAAGTCGCCTGTTTGTTTCATAATTATCCTCCATACCGTTCCCAATGCTACGAGTCATCGCTATGGAAATGATTCTAACATAGAAGACTTTTTCGCGCACTAACTAAGTTTGTTTAATGAATTTACAAACTTTCGGAATGATGCTATGATGACTTCATAAGCACTTATCATTCATTTATATGGAGGCTGAATTCATGAGCTACTTTGACAACATTCAACCAGTTAATTACGAGGGCCCGACATCCACGAACCCACTTTCCTTTAAATTTTACAATCCAGATCAAGTTATTCTAGGCAAAACAATGCGTGAGCATATGCGTTTCGCCGTTGCTTACTGGCATTCTTTCTCTGCGAATGGTTCCGACCCATTCGGTGCGGGTACTAACATCCGTGCTTGGGACAAATACGACGGCTTAGAGCTGGCGAAAGCTCGCGTTGACGCTTGCTTCGAGCTTCTAAACATTCTAGGTGTCGACTACTTCGCATTCCATGATCGTGATATCGCGCCAGAAGGCAACACCTTGCAAGAAACTAATGCTAACCTCGATGAAATCGTTGGTTTAATCAAAGATAAAATGGCTTCCACAGGCAAAAAACTGCTTTGGAATACAGCGAACATGTTCACTAACCCGCGCTTCGTTCACGGAGCTGCTACTTCCAACAATGCAGAAGTTTTTGCTTATGCAGCAGCACAAGTGAAGAAAGCTCTGGACCACGCGAAAGAGCTTGGCTCTGAAAACTACGTGTTCTGGGGTGGGCGTGAAGGTTACGAAACGCTTTTGAACACGGATCTTGGTCTTGAGCTCGACAACCTTGCTCGTTTCCTTCATATGGCTGTAGCTTATGCCAAAGAAATCGGCTACACAGGTCAATTCTTGATCGAGCCTAAACCGAAAGAGCCTTCCAAGCACCAATACGATTTCGATGCAGCTACAACACTTTCATTCTTACAAAAATACGACCTGCTTCCTTACTTCAAATTAAACCTTGAAGCTAACCATGCTACGCTTGCTGGTCACACGTTCGAGCACGAACTTCGTGTAGCTCGCGTTAACGGCATTCTTGGTTCCATCGATGCTAACCAAGGCGACTTGCTGCTAGGTTGGGATACAGATGAGTTCCCAACTGACCTATACTCGACAACGATGGCGATGTACGAAATCCTCTTGAACGAAGGCGGCATCGGCCGTGGCGGCGTGAACTTCGACGCGAAAGTTCGCCGTACTTCCTTCGAGCCAATCGACGTTGTTTATGCACACATCGCAGGTATGGACGCATTCGCTCGCGGCTTGCAAGTTGCAGCTAAATTGATCGAAGATAAAGTATTCGACAACATCCTTGACACGCGCTATGGTTCCTTCAAGTCCGGCATCGGCGCAGACATCGTGTCTGGCAAAGCAGACTTCAAGTCCCTTGAAGCTTATGCGCTTGAGAACAACGCTCCGATTGTGAACCAATCTGGTCGTTTGGAATTGATCAAGGCAACTGTGAATCAATATTTGCTTAACGCATAATTTGTTTAACACCAAAAATCCCGCTTCAGCCATTAGGCTGGGGCGGGATTTTTTTTGGATTTGAGTCACTGAAACGTATGAGCCACCTTGCTCCCCCGATGAAATAACTGGATTTTTTGCAGCTAATTTCATGGTAAATGCTCATTTCATTGGAATAAATGGATAAAATGCAGCTAATTTAGTCGCATCAGCCCGAAATCAGCGTATACGGTAATTTTAACTGTATATTTTCCATCTATTCGTCTAAATTAACTGATCTGGAGAAAATTAGCTGTAGTTTTTACAGTTAAGCACCTCGTCGTGCGGGATTTTTCGATTCATCGCTTCCTACTTCGAACGCGCCTATTTCAATGCATCGCGGATCGCAGCTTCGATCTGATCCATCGGATCGCTGCCCGGTGCCTTATAAAGCCCACTAGCCACAGCGGCTTCAGCACTCACGGCCTTGTCGTCCTCGACCAGCTTCTGCAGCAGCGTGCGCGTGCTGCCCTTAAGCTTGGTCTGGATCGCGCGATACGCCACCGCGACCATCTCGTCGCGGCGGAACGCTGTGCCTTGCGCGATCAGCTGCGCTTCACTCGCGCTGAGCAGCTCGCTTGTCGCCGCAAGCTCGCTGGCCGTCTGCGGCTCTGCCTCTGCATAGCCGAGCGCGCGCAGCGTCAGCGCCAAGAACTGCTCGCCGGTGACGCTCGCATCCGGCGCAAAGTGCACGTCGCTGACACCGTGCACCAACGCTTTACTAAACGCGAAGCCAACGGACTTCGCGGCCCAGTGCGCAGCTGGCACATCTGTGAACGGTGAGCTCAGCTCTTGCGCATTCGCGGCGGTTTCCCAGCCGAACAGACGCAGCAGCATCGTGGCGCCTTGCGCCCGTGTTAGCGTCTGGTCTAGCTCGTAGCCGCGATCCGTGCCTTGAAACAGCTGCAGCTTGTTCAAGCTGTCGGCTTCAGCCGTGTGCTTTGCCCCATCGTCCGCAGCCCAAGCTCCTGTGACAAGCAACGTGGATAAGAGCGCAGTTCCAGCCGCTGTCATAGCTAGCTTTTTGACAATAGATACCTTGCCTAAGAATCCCCTCATCGCTGCACCGCCTGATTCGCGCCTTTATGACGAAGCGTGGTGAGGTCGATGACATAGGAAGTTTCCGTTAGCTTTTGGAAAAAAGGATCCGTTGAACCTTTCAAATCCCATTTGAAACTAATCGCAAAATTCATCGGGTTCCCGTAATCATCCCAGTTGCGCGTCAGTCTAATCGCTTTCCAGCCATCGGAGTAATCCTTTACGACGCTTTTTTCGGCTAGCTTTTTACCGGTCACGAACTCGGTTTCCTGCCCTCTTACTTGGTTATTCAAGTTGTAAATAGAACCGCCACCATTCGATAAACCACGTGCAATATTCACGCCATCCGTAACGCTAATGAACTCCTCTGTGAAGGAGTAGCCCGTCGGCATCGTCAACTTAACCACACCATACAACACTTGCAATGGCTTAGCCGAGTCACTGTAAACCGCATCGTAGACTGACTTAGATACCGTAGATTTCCCTACCATTGCTTGCGGATAAGCGGTAAATTCGGCCGCATACTGCACCTGAATATCCTGCATCTCATACGTGATACTGCCAGGCTTGGTGACAACTTGCTCAGCCCCCCACACGGGAACTGTAAACCCAAGACAGCCTATTAGCATCAACGCAGAGATTACTTTACTTATTTTCCTAATCATACCAAATCCCTCCCCATTCATAGATTACTAGAACGAGAGGGGGGTTGGCAATATTTGTTAAGACTACTCTTCCATTTTCATTTCGTTTGCATGGGAAGTTGTGTGTACATGCTGCACAGAGATCAACGAATCGTCATCATTGTTATCACGAACTGTTTTTTGCAGAACAAAGGAGGACATCGTCAGGAACAAAGCTGTTACAGCGTAGTACCCTTTAACAGAAAGAATCTGGTCCAAATTAATAATCCCGATGAACATGCCCAGTAGTGCTAATGCGAAGGAGATCCACGCCAAGAAGGTAAAAGCGGATGTATTCCGTTTACGGGATTCGTACCCATCCTCCAAATTATCTCGAATGACCTTCTGCAGCACGAACGCCGACATGGTGAGAAACAGTGCACACACCGCGAAATACCCCTTCACGCTAAGCGATTCTTCAAGTGTATATATCCCAATAAACATTGCTACGAAAGCTCCGATAAAGGATGCCCACGCCATAAAAGTAAACGCCGTTGTGTTCCGTTTCCGCTGATTCATCATCTAAAAATCCCCCTATCGTTGCCAAGCAACGTTATGAATGACTTGCTCTCTTGATACTCAGTATATGGTACTGCGCCTTTTCCAAATAGTACTATTTTCCAATAGTACCTACTCCTAAGACTAAGCCTAAACTCCTCTTTCTCCCACACACCTCTAACAACACCTGTTTCACCAGCTGTAAGCATGAAAACCATCACTACAGCACCACCAACACCTCCGCATCCCCTATTCCACCTGTTCATCCTCCCCCATCCCGCCTAAATGACATGGAACAATTTGACACTCACGTTTTAGTACTGTATAGTACTATTTATGACAAAGACAAAAAGAATAACCAATCGTGATGTTGTACTTCTGACAGCTAGGAATCTCTTTCTGACTCAAGGCTATCTGGCGACGAGTATGGATGAAATCGTGATCACCAGCAAGGTGTCTAAGACGAATATTTACTATTATTTCAAAAGCAAAGAAGAGCTCTTGGCCGCGATTCTCGATCAGCTTATTGGGGCCTACACACGGCAGATGCAAGAGATCGCAGCTCGTTCAGACTTACCTGTACAGGAGCGTTTCGATCTGTTCCTTCAAAGCATGGCAGGCCCAGAAACTAGTTTCTTAGCTGGGTGCCCCTTCCTCACGCTGTATACCCAAATGCCGCAGGAGGCAGACGAACTTAGACGGAAAGTGGGGTTGTTTTTTCAGGATCAAATGCGCCTAGTGGAAGATCTGCTTCTCGAAGGCGTGCGCAAAGGAGAGTTCTCTCCTACTCTTTCTACAAAAGCTGTCGCAGGGCTTATCGTTTCGACACTCGAAGGCGCTCTATTTCTACAGCATGCGAATCAAGATCCAGCTTTGTTGGGTCAAACACTTACTACTTTAGCCCAATTGCTAAAGTAATTTTTTTACTCATCTTTAGTACTGTTTGGTACTAAAAAAACACAAGATGGAGGTTATTCATTTGGCTCATATTTTTATGACTGGTGGTACAGGATTTATCGGAACGCACACGTTAGAGCAGCTTTCCCAAGAGAATCACACGGTGTCTGTGCTCGTGCGGTCAAGTTTGCGTTGGGAGCAAATTTGTAAAGAACTAGGTTGGTCATACAGTGCTGCCCCCATGACAAGTCGCATTCGCCCTGTCATTGGTGATTTGGGCACGCCTGGCCTTGGCTTGAGCCACGCTGACAGGGAAAAGGTTATGACCGCAAATGTCATTATTCATGCAGGTGGACCGATGGATATTCGGATCAGCGAAGCGAAGGCACGCGTGGTTTTCCTGCAGGCTGCAGAGGAAATGCTTCGATTGGCTGCGGACATTCAGCTGCGCGGAGGATTAAAGCATTTTATCCACGTGGTTGGGTTCAAAAGCCCTTGGACGGACGAAAATATGCACAATCCCGCTCCCGTCATCGCACAATTGGAACAAGGTCCGCCGTATGAGCTGATGAAATGCCTCGCGGATTTGCGCATTCGGGAAGGCGCTCAGGAACTTGGATTCCCTCTGTCCATCGTTCATCCCAGCGTGGTCATCGGCAGCTCGCAGCATGGAGAAACGCCCCAAACCGGCGGTCTCGGCATTCTTGTCCGAGCTACGGCGCGCGGCTTGATGTCTATCGTACCTGGCGGTTCTACACATTGGTTGCCGCTGGTCCATGTCGATCATGTCGCCTCCTTCGTCAACTTATTAACCAAAGAAGCTGCACCACCGTCTACGCAAACTTACTATTTGTTGGACGATCCCAAGGTAAGTCTTTCCATGCAGGAGCTAGTTGCCATGATCGCCAAAGAGCTGCGTGTCAGTAAGCCTCATGGATCCATCTCGCCAAAGTGGCTCAGTAAGCTTTTAGGTACTTCTTTAGGACAAAAGTTAGGTATCCCCAAGGAATCCCTAGAATTTATCGTAAAAAAGAACACCCCTTTTCCGGTTGCACCGAAAGAAAGCTTGCTGCACAAACATAAGCTCCCGAATAAGGTTCAGGGTGAGATACTGCCTTTTACGATTGCGGATCTTGATTTTCAGCTCGTGCATGGCCATATGCCTGCGGAAGGGTTTGTGAGAGGGAAGCGAGGGCCTTTGGCTAGTCTGGAGCGAAGCGGAACTGGGCGTCGTACATCGACAGAGGGTTTGGTAAGGAGCGACGCTGAACTACGGCTGGAACGAAAGCCTTTGGAGCCGCAAAAAAACACCCTCCTCTTCGTGCACGGCACGCTTAGCGGAGCAGATTGCCTGCTCCCTCTCGCAGCGCAGTTCCCAGAGCACGACGTCTGCCTAGTCGATCTGCCAGGCTTCGGGCGCTCGCCCTACCATCACGCAAGCGATGTGATGGAGGGCCACATCGCGGCGCTCGTCGAGGCGATCCGCGCCTTCGACAGCCCGGTCACGCTCGTGGGCCACTCTCTGGGCGGCTTGCTGGCCGCCCACGCCTACGCCCGCGTGCCGGAGCGGATCCACAGGCTGCATTTGCTGCAGCCTGCCCTGCAACCAGCCGCACGCATGTACCGCAGCGCGCGCCTCAACCATCTTGCGCTGCGCCGGCTGCGCGAGAAAGACCTGCGGAAGCAGCTGCTGGCGCAGCGCTGCTTCGTAGACATAAGTGACATACCGACTTCGTATGTCACTTATGTCCTGCAAGAGCTGCAGTCGCCGCGTGTGCGGAAGTCGACTGCCGAGACCCTCTCTGCGCTGACCCGCGCAGAGGCGTTTCCCCCGCAGCAACAGGCGGAGCTGCTGCGGGAGGCTTCGATCCTGTGGGGCACACAGGATCGCGCATTGGCTTTGGCGGAGGAGCTTCGCTCCGCCCGCGTGATCGAGATCGCGGCAGCGCACCATTTCCCAATCTCGCATCCAGAGCTGACAGCCCAGCTGCTTCGGCAGCAAGGGCTGTAACCAAGCTCGCCTCTTTGACCCTACGTGGGTCCGCAGAGGCGAGCTCTTTATCTTTTTCCCCAAGACATTCACCTAACGCCCACTGGCGGAATAACATATGAGAAAACCTTTGACGAGGTCATTCCAGGGATGAACGACCACGGTTAAGAGGTTAGTTTTATCGAAAAGCAGGCTCGGATACAGTCATTTCCGACTCCCCATCTCCTGAGCCTCCCACTTTGGGTGTCTTAGTTGCGCTTTTAGCCAGTTTCAGCCACTGAGACTTCCATGTAGGCGGCTCGGTTATTTTTTTAAGGAGGCATAACCTATGCAAATTCACGTTGTCCAAAAGGGGCAAACGTTGTATCGTATTTCGCAAACCTACGGCGTGTCGGTCGAAGAGGTGGCAGAAGCGAATGAGTTAACTCCCTCGCAATCGTTAGTCATCGGACAGGCATTAGTCATTCCGATTGTTGGCTCCTACTATTGGGTACAGCCTGGCGAGGGTCTTTACCGGATCGCACAAAAGCTTGGCATTGACCTAGACGAACTCGCTTCTGTCAACGGACTCACGTTATATCAAACATTGCCTAGCGGTTTCCGATTATATATCCCCCCTACCCCGCGCAAACAAGCCGAAGTAAATGCCTATATTGAGCCTAGAGGCTCTGATGTGTCACCTGTTCTCGTTCAAGCCGCTCGCGAAGCATCACCTCATTTGACCTACTTAGCTCCCTTCAGCTTCCGCATTAACCGCGATGGAACCTTGGTTCAGCCGCCACTTGACCATTTGCGAGACATCGCGAAGCAGCATGGAGTCACCCTGATGATGGTGGTCACCAACCTTGAGAATGATCAATTCAGCGCAGAACTTGGGCATGTTATCCTAACCGACGAGGCTGTTCAAAATCGTTTGCTCGATACCATCGAAACAACAGCGGAGAGGCTTGGGTTTAAAGATATTCATTTTGACATTGAACATCTTCTCCCGACAGATCGCGAGGCGTATAACAAATTCCTGCGCAAAGCCGTAGATCGCTTCCATCGGAAAGGCTATCTCGTATCCACCGCGCTCGCACCTAAAACAAGTGCAACACAAGCTGGTGCTTGGTACGAAGCTCACGATTATAAAGCCCATGGTCAAATTGTCGATTTTGTCATCATCATGACCTATGAGTGGGGCTACAGCGGCGGACCGCCAATGGCCGTTTCTCCTATAGGACCCGTTCGCAAAGTGTTGGAGTATGCCCGCAGTGAAATGCCCTCTTCGAAAATCATGATGGGTCAAAATTTGTACGGCTACGACTGGACGCTACCCTTTGTGCAAGGAGGCGCTTACGCCAAAGCGATTTCACCACAGGCTGCAATCGATCTAGCCCGTAAATATAACGCGCAAATTTTATACGATTACACCGCGCAAGCTCCGCATTTTAACTATTGGGATGACGCGGGTAAGGAACATACGGTTTGGTTTGAGGATGCTCGCTCTATTCAAGCTAAGTTCCGTTTGATCCAAGAGCTCGGTCTTCGCGGCATCAGCTATTGGAAGCTAGGACTTAAGTTCCCGCAGAACTGGCTGCTGCTTGAAGATAACTTCAAAATTGTGAAACGCGGTTAAACCTTGAACCCCGCAGGCGCGTGAAACCGGGGTTTTCTTTTTTTCGACATATTCAGCAAACTTTCAGCAAGTAATACCATGATTTCCCTTCATTTTCCGCTATGAAATGCCGATGAAAATAAATATCTATTTTCATCAAGCAAATTCTAGCAACAGCTTTAATGGAGGGAAATGAAGCATGAAGAGGTTTTCTCAAAGTAAATGGTTGTCCCTAGTCGTGATTTTCATTTTAGCAAGTCAGGCTATTTTCACAGGAAGTGCTTTGGCAGCAGATGAGATTTCTAAGCTCGTTTTGAACAAAAATGAACTCAGCTTACAAGTCGGTAATACAGCAAATTTATCGGCTACAGCTATATTTGTCAGCGGTTCGACGGAAAATGCTACTGTCAAAACAGACTGGAATTCGGGTTCAACGGACGTAGCTTCCGTATATGCAGGTGTCGTTACTGCGAAAAAAGAAGGAAAAGCGGTTATTACGGCTACTTACTTGGGTAAAACGGAGATCGTTACGGTAACCGTAAGTAAGAAAGTGAAATCGTTAACGACGGATAAGCAAGCCCTTGATCTTCGTCTCAATGGGACAGATCAAGTCACAATTACTGCTTACTATGAAGATGGCACCTCAGAGAATGTGACGAGTAAAGCTGATTACACCGTCGATGCAAGCTCAATCGCAACGGTAACCAATGGATTAGTCAAAGGACAAAATCCCGGCAGCGCCACGATTACAGTTACGTATATGAATCAAACCCTTGCCTTGGACGTCGATGTCGAAGTTGTACGTCGATTAGATGCAGAGAAATCAAATGTTTCCTTACTTCTGAATGGTACAGCGAAACTTAAGTTGATGGCGACTTATCCGGATGGCTCCGTAGATGACGTATCGAGTAAAGCGGTATGGACAACGGATAAATCAGCTGTAGCGGATGCGATCAAAGGAACGATTACGGGTTATAGCGTTGGTAAAGCAACACTAACAGCTACCTACGGCACGAAATCAACAACGATAACGGTTGATGTAGACAGCACAGTGAAGCTTGAATTGGATAAACAAAGCATTTTGCTCAAGAAATATGGGACTGGCTCGTTAAAGCTTACAGCTACCTATGCGAACGGAACCACGACAGATATTTCGGATCGTGCAGAATGGACGTCAAGCAATGAAGATATCGTGAACGTAACGAATGGCCAACTGCTCGGCAATGCGATCGGTGAAGCAACCGTTACTGCGAAGTATGGAGAGAAAGTAGTTACGGCTAAGGTTGACGTTGAGGTTCCACGACGTCTAGTTGTGGACTCTGAATTGGTAACATTGAAAACAGGCGACACTGCGCAGCTCGTGCTGCGTGCTACCTATGCCGATGGCACAACGGCAATCATAACGGATAGCGCTGCCTGGAGCGTTGACGATGAGGATATTGCTTTTGTTACCAAAGGAAATATCACAACTTATAAAGCCGGAATTGCCAAAGTAACAGCAACTTATGGCGGCAAAACAACAACGACACAAGTCGAAGTTGATGTGCCTACACTCATTAAAGCTTCACAGAAGATCGTCAACATGCAGATTGGCGATTCGGCTAACGTCGAGTTGACTGCTTATTTTAAAGACGGTCGCGAAGTTGAAGTGACGGACAAAGCTACCTGGAAAACTAGCTCCGAAGCGATTGCAGAGGTACGCGGCGGGACCATTACAGGCACGGCTACAGGCGCTGCATCAATTACTGCAGAATACGGGACACGGAAAGCAGTCGTTCAAGTTTCGGTAGGCGTGCTGAAGAGTCTAACGATTAGTGAAGAGGAACTGGTCCTGAAGAAGGGCGCATCCGTTACACTAACAGCCGAAGCTTTGTACACCGACGACAAGGAGAAAGATGTCACCGCAGATGTTATCTGGACTAGCAGTAATATCAAAGCAGTCACCGTCGATAAAGGTGTTGTGAAAGCTATCGGATCTGGTGTATCGACTTTGACGGCTCAACTGGATACAACAACGGTCACAATCCCCGTGCAGGTGGATATGGCAAGTGAATTAACAGCGAATGTCGCTAGCCTCATTTTTGATCTGAACGAAACAAGAATCATTGCCCTTACAGCCACTGATGCGAATGAAGCATCGCGTACGGTAACAACGGAAGCCGAGTGGAAAACAAGCAATAGCTCTATTGTTACGGTGTCCAAAGGTCTCGTGACGCCAGTTGCCCGCGGCAAAGCGACGATCACAGCGACTTTTGGCGGTAAAAGTATTTCCATTCCGGTTGAAATCGGCGTGATTGATGGACTAACCGCTGATAAAGCGTTCTTCGTTACCAAAAGCGGTGTTCAAACTCAACTGAAATTAACCGCAACTTTGTCCGACGGGACAACGAAGGATGTAACAGAAAGCGCGATTTGGAAAGTGAGCTCCTACAAACTCGGTACCATCGATAAAGGACTTTTCACAGCGACAGCTTCAGGGAAAACCAATATCACTGGCTTCTTTGGAGGTAAAACCGTATCGATTCCTGTCGAAATTGATTCTTTGAAATATTTGAAGACCAATGTCGTTAAACTAACGCTTAAAGAAGGCGAAACAGCGAAAGTGGAAGCCTTGGCTACGTATACAGACGGATCCGAAGAAGATGTAACCAAGCCCGCACTCTGGACAACTTCCAACATCATGAACGCAGATGTCAAAGATGGCATTATCAAAGCAACTGGCAAAGGGACTGCCCGTATTACCGTTACTTTTGCCAACATGAAAACGACCGTTCAAGTGACAGTCACAAAGTAAATGGTTGTACAGAACCGTTGTCTCCTAGTTATCTAGGGGCGACGGTTTTTTCTTTGTATAGCGTCAAACGACAAGCCTCCTCCATGCATAACTTCTCATTCGCAGGGGAATATATGCTTACCTACACTGAATGACTCCTATCTACTAAATACCTGGAGGTATGGATAATGGTTACCCGCTCTTTCAAATTAGCTTCGATTTCTTTCCTTACTTTTTCGCTTCTACTCGGTGCACATCAATATCGGCTGCATGCCAACGATCACAGCTCGAATGTGTCACAGACCGAAAATCTGCAACATTTAAAAAGTGGCTCTGCCACGATGTATCAAACCAATCCTTTTGGTATGCCAGGGGCAGACACTCGTTTACTCCCAACTGTGAACTTGAATGGCTATGCTGCTGCTTATGGGATTACACCGCCAACGGCGCTTAACGTCACAACCCTACAAGCTCAGTCCGTCACTACTGCGCCAAAAAATAAAACAAAGCCGTGGTACAGCTACCTCGGTTTATTGGGCTTACTCGGTTTGCTTGGACTAGGGTCGCGCTCCAACTCTACGCATTCGGAATAGCTTTTGTTTGGGCCACTAGAGAAGCCTAGTTCCTAATTGGGGAACGGGCTTTTTGGCACGCTCACATGGACACTTGTTTATTAAATAGACTTTTGTTTTGAGGTGCGTTAAAATAAGGAGAGAAAGACGAAGGAGGGGAGTTTTGCATGGATCGTGAACAGCAAATCCTAGCGCTTATCCGTCAAAATCCATTCATTTCCCAGCATGAAATGGCAGGTATCATCGGGATCTCCCGGTCCGCTGTTGCTGGTTATATTGCCTCTTTGACCAAGAAGGGAACGATTCGCGGCAGAGCCTATGTCACTTCGGATGAAGACATGATTGTCTGCATCGGCGGAGCCAATCTCGACAGTAAAGCCACTGGCAAACAAGCGATCCGCTTAGCTTCCTCTAACCCTGTAACCGTAACCGAGTCTTGTGGCGGCGTTGCACGCAACATCGCTGAAGCTTTAGCCGGATTAGATCGGCAAACGGCGCTCCTAACTGTGGTTGGCGACGACAAAACGGGCCAGTGGGTACTGGAGGAAACGAGGCGACGAGGTGTTGACGTCAGCCAAGCCATCGTATTGAATGGTGAGAATACGGGATCATATACCGCACTCCTAGATACTTCGGGTGAGATGTTTCTCGCTTTTGCCAATATGGACATCTACGATAAATTTTCACCAGCGATGCTTCGGGATAAATGGTCCCATGTTGCCGCTGCCAAGCTCGTGATTGCAGATACGAATCTACCTAGTGACACCTTGGAGGAGCTGATCCGTCGATGTCAGGAGGAGAATATCCCCCTCTTCATTGATCCTGTTTCCTCGGAGAAATCGAAGAAGCTTCCGACTGATCTGTCTGGTGTAACGGCTATTTTCCCCAATTTAGAAGAGGCCATACAACTAACTCACACACCACTATCCAAGAACCAGGACGTCATTGATATGTTCTATGTAGAGCCAGACCATTCGAAAATTGCTGGGGCCATTCGCGAGCGGGGTGTGAAGCATGTTTACATTACACTCGGAAGCCGAGGAGTTCACTATGCGGGCGAAGAAGGCGAACATTTCTTTCCTCCGTTTCCCACTCAGGTGGTCGAGGTTACAGGCGCAGGGGATGCTTTCGTAGCAGGTATTGTCTATGGCGTTACCCATCAACAATCATATCTGAAATCCTGTGAATTCGGTCTTGCTGCTGCGCACATTACGCTTCAAACCAGTCAATCCACGTCCAGCGAGCTGAACGAGGAACGCTTGCATCTTACGATAAACACGATGACTAAAGGAGATTAAACCATGTTATCTAACTCATATTTAACTTTTACCGATGAAGTGAAGGAAGCTCTCGCGAACAATAAACCGATCGTGGCGTTGGAAACAACGATTATTTCCCACGGTATGCCCTACCCGCAAAATATTGAAATGGCGAAAAAAGTGGAACAAATTATTCGCGATAACGGCGCTGTTCCGGCAACGATCGGCATCATGGATGGCAAAATCAAGATCGGCTTAAACGAACAGGAGCTCGAAGCTTTTGCAACGAATGGCCATGTGGAAAAAGTAAGCCGCCGCGACTTCCCGTACATCCTCTCCTCTGGAAAAATCGGTGCAACCACGGTATCTGCGACGATGATCGGTGCTGCCCTCGCTGGCATCGAAGTGTTCGCTACCGGTGGCATTGGCGGTGTCCACCGCGAGGGAGAAACCTCCATGGACATCTCCGCTGATTTGACGGAGCTGGCGGCAACCAACGTCGCTGTCGTCTGCGCCGGCGTGAAATCGATCCTCGACATTGGACGTACGCTCGAGTACTTGGAAACCCACGGCGTGCCCGTGGTTGGTTACCAAACGAGCGAGTTCCCGTCCTTCTACGCCCGCGAAAGCGGCTATGGCGTAGACTTCCGCCTCGATGAGGCGGCTGACGTGGCCGCTATGCTCCGCACGAAGTGGGAGCTGTCCTTACGCGGCGGCGCCGTCATCGCCAACCCGGTCCCAGCGGAATCCGCTATGGACCATGTCGAGATCGAGGCCGTCATCCAGCAGGCGCTGAATGAGGCCAAAGAGCAGAACGTGACCGGGAAGAAGGTCACGCCTTTCTTGCTAGCGCGGATCAAGCAGCTGACGGAAGGGCGCAGCCTGGAGACGAACATCGCGCTCGTTTATCACAACGCGCAGACCGCCGCAAGGATTGCGGTTGCGCTGAAGAACTAGAATAGACTCGCTCCCCGCATAGGGGGGCGAGTTTTTTTATGACCATAACGATGATTGGCTTTATTTGGCTACCGATTCCCATGTTGTGTTAACGAGTAGGGATACTCCCTCCAAAAAGGTTCGGAAAACGGTAGTTACTCCGTTATCCATTGCGTTTTTAATGCAAAGGGAACACGTGCTGCCTTCGTTGGAATGACTTCCGGGTAACCGATGTAGATGAAGCCGACCATCTCTTCTTTGCCTGCGAGACCGAAGTTCTCTTGCATTTTCGGATGATACGTGGGATCACCAGTACGCCAGATGGTGCCTAAGCCCAGGGCATGTGCAGCTAGCATCATATTCTGTACGGCGCAGTGAACAGCCGCATACTCCTCAATCACAGGTACGACTGGCTTTTCGGCTGGGGAGACAGCCACAGCAATAACGAGCGGAGCTCGAAACGCTTTCTTCTCACTGCTGCTGCGCAGCTGCTCTTCTTCTTCCTCAGACAGTGCCGCATCTGCACCTGCCTTCGCTTCCGCAATGGCGACTTCGGCATACCCGCGTCCCAACAGCTTTCTGCCTTCACCTGACATCACCCAGAACCGCCAAGGTTCCGTATTCGCGTGATTAGGTGCCCAGACAGCAGCTTCCAAGATCTCTTCAATCAGCGCGTGCTCGATGGGATCCTGCTTGAGTTTCCCAATACTGCGCCGCTGGCGAATCGCTTCTTTCACATCCATGCTTCCCACTCCCCATTTCAGATAACATCTTAGTCTTAATGTACATGTTCCCCTGATTATTTTCAATTTTTTAAAAGTCTCGGGAAGAGAGATAACTACCCAGCTAGCTTGTGCGAGCGATAGTTGCAAGGTGGAGATAAGGTGTACAGATAGCAAATGTTTGAACTTCCCGAAGATACATGGAAATAGTACTGTTATATTCGTACTATTCCCCTTTTATATTGAAATAGCTGGATAACATGTAGTTAATTCCGCCCGTTTCCAGCGAAAATGGCGGATACGCTGAAAATAACTACCCTTTTTCCATTTAATCGTGATTTTTACCCGTGGAACATGAAATTAGCTGTAGATTTTCCAGTTAAACGAGGCCCCTCATCCTTCCCCTTCAGCCCGCTACAATTCGCATTTGATGCAGATGCCCGCGGAGAAATCTCCCAAAATACACGTCAAAAAAAGGACCCTAACGAGCCTAACCTCGCCGGAGTCCTTTTCCAAATCTTCTATGTGTGCCGAACCTTATTTGTCTTTTTTAGCGTGTGAACCGTCGCAGTTGCCCTCACCGTTTTGTGTGTTTCCGCATGCACATTTACCCATGATCTCTACCTCCTCCAAATGTAATCTTGTGTTGGGTTTATTATATCCAACTCACTTACATTTGTAAAGTAGTTAATTAAAAGTTAGTAAATGAGGATAATTATCATTCTCAATGAGCCTATTCTTCGCTATTCATTTGTCATGTTTAGCTTTTTATCCGTAGGAAGAAAGGCTGCTAGCAGTCCTAGCAATGGCAAGTACGCACATAGCCGAATCACGAAGCCAATGCTGGTCGCATCCGCCAAAGTCCCGAGTACCGCTGAACCAATCCCGCCTAAGCCAAACGCCAGACCGAAGAATAGCCCAGATACCGTGCCAACCTTGCCTGGCAACAGCTCTTGCGCGTAGACCACGAT
Organism: Paenibacillus sp. LjRoot153; assembly: GCF_964253085.1. Taxonomy (NCBI): domain Bacteria; kingdom Bacillati; phylum Bacillota; class Bacilli; order Caryophanales; family Paenibacillaceae; genus Paenibacillus; species Paenibacillus sp. LjRoot153. Next base: position 386,988 of record NZ_CAXUQH020000001.1, on the reverse strand, counting down.
CACGGAGAAGCCAGACAACAGAATGAACCCGATGCACGCACATAGAACCGCTGACCAGAACAAGCTCACAAACGGAAGCAGCAACGAGAAAGGCGCCGTTCCCAGAATGGAGAACCAGATCATATTTCTTCTACCAAATCGGTCAGCCAAGGGGCCACCCATAAATGTACCCACAGCCCCAGCTGCTAGCAAGGTGAAAATAATGAGCTGTGCTTTCCCCGTCGTGACTCCGAAGTGGTCCATTAAATAGAACGCGTAGAACCCCGTCATACTCGCCACATAGACGAACTTGGAAAAGAGCAGCATGATCAGAATACCTAGCGCGTAGGCAACTGTTTTCTTAGGCAAAGGCTTCTTCACCGAAGCCGATTTACGAACAGTGGAACGCACAACTAGCGCGCCTTGGTACCATTTTGCCACAAATATCTGAACCACTATCCCCGCTGCCGCCGCAAACGTAAACCAGATGATTCCGAACTGACCTAACGGTACGAAAATGAGTGCGGTAAAAATAGGAGCCAACGCCTGGCCAATGTTCCCGCCTGTTTGAAAAATCGACTGCGCCAGCCCTCTACGAGGACCCGCAGCTAAAAAGGCGACCCGCGAAGACTCCGGATGCAGCACCGAAGACCCTAATCCAACGAGAATAACTGCCATGATCACATGTGAAAACGTTCCAGCATAGGCCAGTACGACAATACCTAACAACGAGAACACCACGCCGATTGGCAATAAATAGGGCTTCGGTCTCGCGTCCGTATACAACCCAATTAAGGGCTGGAACAAAGAAGCTGTCACATTGAGCGTAAAGGCGATCCAGCCGATCTGCGTAAAACTTAATTGTAGGGAGTCATGCAGAATCGGGAAAATGGCGGGAATGACCGACTGAATCGCATCATTCAATAAATGCACCAAGCTGATCGAGAATAAAATGGCGTAGACCGTACGTGCTTGTGTCTGTGCTGAATTGGTAGCAGTAGCTGATCTTGTTGCTGTTTGCATGAAAATCACTCCTTATCATCATATCATCTGATGTTTAAAAACATGAGAAAGGCAAGGATGACTTCCGCTCCCATCTTCCTCTTGAAGCTATTCTTACTCTAGTCCTGTTGAAGAAACTTTTTGACTTGCTGGACGGTCCCTTCCAGATTCTGAAGCGTCCAATGCTCCGCAGCGGCAACATCCTTATCTTGGATCGCTTGAAACAAATTCACATGAAAGAGATGATGGTGATCGTGAACCTGCTCATCTTTTACTAAATTCGTCAGAGCATCCAACAACACCGCTGAAAATGAGCGATACAGATCGACAACAATGCTGTTTTTGCTAGCGACCGCAATCGCCTGATGAAAAGCCATGTCTGCCGCTAAATAAGCGTTCGTGTCCCCTCGCTCCAGCGCCTGCAACCGTTGATCCAATGCTTCACTCATTTGCTCCAAATCCGTTTCGTCGCGACGTACTGCTGCGAGTCTGGATATTTCTAGCTCGAGCATTTTTCTAACTTCGTAGACTTCCAAAATTTCCGCCCGACGCAGTCGGTGGACTAGCGGTTCCTGCATCGCTGCATCGGAATGCCCCGTTAGAAACGTGCCAAAGCCCTGCTTCTTCTCCAGCAGTCCCGCATGCACAAGCACTCTTACAGCCTCACGTATGGTAGAGCGGCCGACGCCGAACTGCTCCATCAATTCCGGCTCCGTCGGTATCTTATCACCGATTTTCAGCTCGCCATCCGAAATTTTCTTCTGCAGCTGTGTCACAACATCATCGACAAGCTTGGGGCGGCGGAGCGTTTGGAAAGAAACCTTCGCATTCATCTGATCATCTCCTGTATGTGAGTATATCATGAAGCGAACTGTTTTTCTATTCGCAGCTTAAAATCCATATTGAATTAGCACTCTCCTATTGAGACTGCCAGAAATTTGACAATGACGTGGATGATCAGGCAAGCTATAGTTATAGCAACAAGACAAGCACGTGAAATACGAGATAACTAGAAATGCTAGAAACACAAAACTCGTAACATGCCAAGGAGGCCATTCCTATATGAAATCTAATAAAAAACTTACGGTGATCTCGACAACTGCCATGGCTTTATCACTATTCGCTGCTCTAACACTTGTTCAACCTGCCTCCGCCGCTGTTAAAACAAGCGCTGATTTTACAGATTTGGCTGGAAGTAACGCAACTTTGAAAACGAAAATCGATCGTATGATCGCTGATGGTATTTTCGAGGGAGTCTCGGGTACAACTTTTGGAATCTCGCAAAATATGACGCGTGCTCAATTCGCTAAAGTAGCTACGAAAATCTACAATATCCCGGTTGATCTTACTATTAACGTGTCCAGCTTCACAGATGTTCATGCGGATGACGCAGCTAACGGTTGGGCAATCCCTTATATTGAAGCGGCCAAAAAAGCCGGTCTCATCGACGGCGTTACAGATACAACCTTCCAGCCTGGCGAATCGGTTACGGCGGCTCAGTTGGATACCGTGCTTCTTAAAGGATTAGGAAAAACGGTTTCTATGACAGGCTCGCCTTGGTATACCGATGCGGTTAAACAGGCCACTGCGCTTGGTATTCATCCAACTAGCAAAGCTGGCGACCAAGCCGCGACACGTGAAGATCTCGTACTTAGCTCGTACGGGGCTCAAGATGCATTCAAAGCTCAGAATCTGCCGATCGTATCTCCATCTAACCCAAGCAATGTATCCATTGTAGGTGATTACCATTTGGCTAGTGTCATCGATAGTGGTTTGACTAGCTCCGCTACAGGTATCATCACAAAAACGATTGCTGAAGATCCTACGCAAAGTAAATTTGCAAAAGAGATCAAAATAAAAGTAACATCATCTGCTGGTGAAGAAATCGCGATTCCCGGAATTGTACAGTCTGTTGTCTCCACAGATCCTAGCATTGCCAAAGTAGGCCTTACTTCCGACCATCGTGCCTACGTGTTGGGGAACAAAGCAGGAACCACTGACGTAAGTGTGATTGTGCAAGTGGGTACTGGGGAAGCTAAACAACTGCATGTCAGCGTAACAGTCCAAAGCGATCCTGTGAGTGTAAAGACATTGACGGTCGGTGAAACTTCCTTTACGGAACCCATGGCAATAGATGTTGCTGACAGTGTATACAAAGCTAATTTCAACGCTTACACAGCTATGGATCTTACGGCTACAGATAGCTATGGAAACACATACAAGGGCCTCGACATTCCAAATTACAACTTTGCTCTAGGCACTTTATTCATCACGAATGATGTGCGAGGGGAAGCAGGCTCCACTGTTGGCTCGGTATCGGTCGATTCCGATGGTACCGTGCATGTAACGGGTAATGTGACATATTTTGAACTTACAGCAGTTTCAGCAACGGGTGTAAAAGTTACCAGCTACGTTACACTAACTAAATAAAGTGAAGTTGAACGAAGAAATGCAGCTCCCCGCCTGGGGAGCTTTTTTGTACGCGGACGCACACTCGCCCATCTATCACATATATTGCTAGTGCTCATCATTTTACAGAAAGGGGTCGGTCTCGATGTACAACGACCCAACCTATTACTCCTATCCCCCAGTTCAGTATCATCAGTATCCAGTTCATCCCTACCACTACGCACCTTACTGGGCGTGGGACCGCAACTTTCCCCCTGTTAATACTAAAATGCTGTCTAACTCGGTCGTTACCTCTGAGCACCTACTGAAGGATGCTTCCTTCCTCGTCAAGAAGCTCACAGACCCCACGATTGCCCAACAGTTAATGACAAATGCTCAGAGTGGCAATCAAAAAGAAGTAGATCGCATTGTTCAATCCCTCGGTAGTGAATCTTCTATTGAAACTAGCTACAGCCCAAGTGCTGTACAGTTCGTGGTTGGCCCACGCGTCACTGGCAATCCATGCTGCCGAGTCACGCTCATGCTCAAATGGGGCGAATGAGCCAAAGAGCAACCCACCTCGCATCAGGAGTTGGATTGCTCTTTTTTTAACGCACATCTACACTGCTTAGAAGCGGCCACGTAACTGCTAGCCAATAGGATGCTGCAATCAGTACGACCCAGTAGAGACTGTAATATACATCCAACCTAGAGTAAGTGGATACATAATAATACGTGCGTTTGCGACTCATCGAAAAACGCTTCGCTTCCATCGCCACCGCCGTCCGATGGGCACGGCGAATGCTTTGAGCCAGCAGCGGGATCGCGATCATCCGCATCGTGGTATACCACGATGTCAGCGGATTCCGCTGCTTGCGCTTGCCCCTGACCTTGAGCGCATAGCGAAGCGTCTGCAGCTCCTCCAAGATGACAGGCAGCATGCGCAATGCTGCCAGAAAACTGTACGCGTACTTCGGCGCGACCTTCCACTGCTGCATCATCGCATAGAACAAGGCGACAGGCCGCGTGGTCAAGCTGAACAACAAGCCTACGGAGGCTACCTGTATGCCGCGCAAACCAAGATGGATTCCGCGGTAGAAGCTCTCCTCGGTGATTCGAATAATCCCGAGATGAAACCATTCGGTCTCCCCGTTACCGAACATCATCATCCCCGCGGTGGAGGACACGAAAATCAGCAGAAATGGCGACGCATATAGTAACAGTCTCTTCGTAGGATGTCCTGATAATAGCGCCAACGGCAGCAAGGCGCCTAACGTCAGGAACAGCATCATGTTGAGGTTATGTGTGAAGACAACCACGATGAATAGCAGAATCGACAAGACGAGCTTCACTCCCGGGTTCACCCGGTGCAGCCACGTCTCACGAAAGCTGAACGTTATTTGCATAGCAGCGGCTCACCTCCCGTGACGGCATGCACGACGTGGGCAGACAGCTTAGGAGCACTTTCGGTCACGCGCCCCGCCTCGACCTGCCAGACGCGGGTCGCCCAGCGCTGGACGATCTCGTGATCGTGGGTCACCATCACGATCACAGTTCCGCTGGCGCGCAGCCGCTCCAGCTGCTCGAGCATGCGCAGCGTGCCGCGCGCATCGAGCCCGAAGGTGGGCTCATCCAGCAGCAGGATGCGTGGCCCGCGAACCATCGCGGACGCCACGCTGAGCCTGCGCTTCTGGCCCAGCGAGAGCTGGAACGGGTGCCGCTCGCGCAGCGCGAGCAGGTCGTATTCTCGGAGCAGCAGCTCAGCCGCTGCCCACTGCCCGTTCTTTGGCTGACCCTCTGGCAAGCCATAGGTCAGCTCCTCCTCCACGGAGTTCGTGACGAACTGGAACTCCGGGTTCTGGAACACAAAGCCGACTTGCTCCGCAAGGTGCTCGACTTTGTTGCCCTTCACGCCCGCGATCACACAGCTTCCGCGGGTTGGGATGAGCCGCATGATCGCGAGGAGGAGCGAGCTTTTGCCTGCACCGTTGGCGCCGACAACGGTGATCCAATCACCTGGATAGACGATAAAGTTATCCACAGAGGTCCTGATCTGCCCGCCGCGAACACCGACGAAATCCTGAAAGACCATAACGGGCGCCAGCGGCACCACACTTGTGGGCTCCATATTCCCTTGGTCCTCTCCCCTCACATCCGCAAGCAAATTCTCCTTGGCGTAATCCTCCCACACCTCAGGATACCAAATGCCATATTCCCTCATTTGCTCTTTGTACAGCTCGAACATGGTATTCGGCGGTCCATCCGCTAGAACCCTACCCTCGGGTGTCAGGATGATCAACCGATCGAGCAAATCCAGCATGCCGCTAATTTTGTGCTCAACAATGAGGAGGGTTTTGTCCCCGCTAATCGCTCGAATCGTGTCCCACACTTGTTTCGTACCTTCTTCATCCAACAATGCCGTGGGCTCATCGAGAAAGAGTACCTCCGGCTCAAGCGCCAGCACGCTAGCAATCGCTAGACGCTGCTTCATTCCTTGAGACAGCGTACTAATCAACGTATGCGCATCGGGCACATGCAACCCGACCAAGTCCAAATAATACCGAATGCGCGCAGGCATATCTGCCCGCGGCACTTCCTGATTTTCCAACACGAACGCGATTTCTTCGTCAATATAAGGCATACAGAACTGTGTATCTGGATCTTGAAATACATACCCCCACCGGCTAGGCCTGCGAATCTCATCCGCTTTGAGCGGAAGCTCAATCATGTCCGGGACAATTCCGCTCAGCACTTGAAGCAGCGTCGATTTCCCGCTGCCGCTAGGTCCTAGAAGCAGCACCTTCTCACCAGGCTCGATGGAAAAGGAAACCCCCTGAAAGATCAGGGGGGCGTCATCGCCGGGATATTTTAACCGTAGATTCGTAACGCTCATTCCTTCACTCATCTCGTTACCCCAATACGTCGTAATCTTTTTTGGAAACAGGTCGAATCAGATTCAGCACACCCGTGCGAGACAAGGCGCTCGTCAAATAGTAGGCGAATACGCCAGCGATCAAAGCGCTGCCCAGTAAACGTAAACCAATGAATAACGTATAATTCCAGAAAGCCAGCTGATCGATGTAGCCATAGTACGTATCCACAAAAATGGACATGATGGCTGAAGCGAAAGCTGCAAGAATAGTTACCCCCACATTGGTGCGACGATAGCGGAAAGCCGCGAACACCAGCTCAGCACCAAGCCCTTGCAGTAATCCAAAGACAAGCGTCGCCACACCCCAATGGCCGCCATACAAGGCCTCGATCGTTGCCGCTGCCAATTCAGCCAACAGAGCAACACCAGGTTTGCGGATCACGAGGAACGCGAAAGTTGCCGCCATGAACCACATGCCATAGCTCAACTGCTCCGCATGTAAGCCTAGGGGCTTCATGAGATCATAAATCGGTCCCCAAATCCGATAAATCACACCAAACACTGCTGAAATAACAATCGTGATCAAAATATCTGTCAGCTTCAACCCTTTTTTGCTTGCTTCCCTTTGCGCCATCTTCTTCTCGACTCCTTTTTCCCATTCATATTTGTCAATGAGATAGGCGAACACGCCAACCTTGGATACATGGTCTCCTTGCCCCTAAAGGACAAAAAAAGCCCACCGAAATACCGGCAGGCTTGAACATTTGTGCATAAAAAAAGCACATCAGGTCTCTACGCTGGCATTATCCAGATCAGATTAACGGTCAGTGGCATTAGGGCCACTATCTCAGCCTGACTTCATCAAGCACCCGTGTTGCTATTCATTTGGCTTAACTGTAGCGGATTAGCCGCTCTTTGGCAATCCTTTTTTTCCCAAAGGATCCTCGTGCACATTTATTTCTCAATCAGATGCTTCAGATCCTGCGTCAATCCGTTTAATTGACGGATGCTGTCTACGATATTCTGCACCCGATGCTGCTGCACTTCCGCGCTAGCCAGCACTTCTTGAACGGATGCTGCGGACTCCTCGGTAATTGCTGCAACAGACGTCATCTCTTCCGCTACACGCTGCGATGAGATCTGCAATTGTTGATTCATGCGCTGCAGGTGCCCCGCCTGCTCCATCACTTCCGCTGTATTCGAATTGATAACCTCGAACAATTGATTGACGCTAACTGTCGATTTCTTCCCGGATTCTACGGCAGTAATGCCAACGGCAACCTTCTGGGCGGCTTTCACAACTTTGGCCTGAATTGAGCCGAGGATTTCTGAAATATCCGTCGATGCAATGTGCGCGTTCTGCGCCAGCTTCCTAATTTCGTTGGCTACAACGGAGAAGCCCTTGCCATGCTCGCCTGCACGAGCAGCCTCGATTGAAGCATTCAGCGACAATAGATTCGTCTGGTTCGCGATTTCTGCAATGGTGGAAACGATATTCCCGATTTTCACGTTTTCTTCATTCACTTCATTCATGATATCGGAAGTCTCGGTGACGATGACGGTGATATCATTGATTTTGAGCGACAAATCTTCCATCTGGGTCTTGCCTTCGTTCGTCATTCTCGCCGTATCCTGAGATCTGCTGCTCATCGTATTCGATGCCGCAGTGGTCTGTTCCACCGTCTCATTCACATTCTGAATAGCTGATGTAATATCGTTAATGCTGGACGCTTGTGATTCAATACCGATCGTAATCTCCTGAAAGGCAGCAACGACTTCCTCCGTAATTCTACCTGTTACCGTAGCATTCTCTTGCAGGTTTCCACTCGATGTACCCAGCACTTCTGTCGTTGTACGCACGCCTGACAGTACTTCATCGGTCTTGATTTTAGCAAGCTCCGATTCCTTCGCACTTCTGGCAACGTTCGTTAACATTCTTCTCCCAATCTGACTTTGACCGATGAGTGTCATGATCGTGAGCAGATAAAAAACATTAACCCCAATGGGATCTACATGTGGAGTTAGCGTTGTTATGTAATAGTTCAAATTAATCAGTCCGAGTACACCATTCAGTACGAGCGGCTTATAGTCCATGTATAAAGAAATGAGGGCTAAGCTTAGGTACAAAATAAACAGACCAAACAAAGATGCACTATGTGACATGAAAAAATAAGAAATCGCACTAAGCCCAACTGCAATAACATACTTCGTATACGGAATAGCAATCTTCTTCCAGGTTAAAATCGTGCATACAATGGCAATCGGTACACCGACCGAGGAAAGGCTTATCATCATGGATGCGGATGTATACGCAGCCGCGACCCCAAGGGCAAGACACGCCCATAAAAGCTTAACCATTAAGCTGTTCCTTCTGTTTAATTCAAGCAGTTGATCCGTCATTGTTACTCCCCCCTAAATAACTTTCTACAAAATCAGACATTTCTCTACACCATTCAACAAATAGTTCTTCAAACCCTTTATTTGGCATTCCAAAATCAGGAAAACATTAGAAGTTGACTTCCACCCCTTAGAAAAACTACAATTTGTAGTGTCTTCATTATTTTTCAATAATGGAACTTATTCAGGGTGGATCATTCCACGATGCAGAAAGGGATTGAAATGATGACCATATTGCTCTATATCGGACTAGCTCTATTCATTGCAGCTATCATTGGTTATGTGCTCGCAGCAAAAATAAACAAAGACAACACCTCGCGGTTGAAAAAGGCTGAAAAGCAAGCACTGAAAAAGAAACATAAAACATGGCTCCTTCTTTCACATGCCCTGCTCATTATCGCTCTCGGCAGCGTCGGTACTTCACTTATTCAAAGCTCCGCAGGCAAGTACAGCCTAGATAAGCTTAATTTCCATGCCAATATTCAGGTCACAACAGATAAAGATTACGGGCGCGATCATAAAGATGGCACCTTGATGTACGACATGAAAATTCCTACTTCAGGTACGCATAGCCCTCATGATTTGAAATTCGGTTTCTATAAGGAAAGACCTGGTTACGAGATGCTTGTCCACAACTTGGAGCATGGCGATATCATCATCCATTACCATCCCGATGCACCGAAGGAGCTGCTCGATCGACTTGAATATTTGACCCACTTCAAGACGGCTGGTGCTGGTGTTCTCGCAGTACCTAATGTGGATGTGCCTGCCGATCAAGAGGTCGTGGTTACAGCTTGGACGAAAACAATGTCACTCGCCAAATTCGATGAAGCTAGTGTCGGTACATTCATTCACGACTATATCAACAAAGGTCCTGAACAAATTCCAGCTAACGTACGTCTCGGCGGCGGAACGATGTAATTATTTTCGAATGGTTTCACGATCTGAAACTAGCTCGGTTGGCACTAACCCGGTCATTCTTCGGAATACACGATAAAAATAAGAAGGATCATTATAGCCGATAAACTCGGCAATTTCGGTGACGGTCAGGGCGGAATGGCGCAGCATGTAGACGGCTGTTTTGATTCTCGTGACGTGAACGAATTCGCTGATGGTTTGACCTGTGACTTGGCGAAAAAGCGACGCTGCATAATTCGGCGAGCGGCTGATACAGGTGCCTAACTCGTCCTTGGTGACATGCTCGCGATAATGATTCTGGATATAGCCTTTCATTTGCTCCACGAGAAGTGCGGTCGCCGAGGTTGTGGCTGCCTGATCCCACTCCCGTTGGAGATACACAAACAGCTCTTGCAGGTGCGCTTCACATAGCGCCATGTAATAGGGCTGTTTGTCTTGCCAGCCGCGATGAATCAAGCGCAGCCGATCTGCGATGATGTCGAATTTGCCGGTCTGTCGGCAGGTGTAGGACGCTTGTTGGAGCAGCGGAAATATGTGAGAGGCTGTTTGTGCATCTACATGCAGCACAAATTTCTCATGAATTTTCGTGGGTACACTTCGACCATAGTAGGGAGTTTCACTCGGGATGAGCAGCCATTGCCCTTTCTCTAGCACCTGTTTTTTCTCATTAATCCAGTATACACAGCGGCCATAGATCACGAATATCAGCGTCCAATCCGGACGCTTATTGGGCTGTTCCTCGTTCCATGTACTGCTTTTATCATAGTGAAAGCCGGTTAGCTGCATAGGATCCTCGCCTCTTTTTATCATACTATATTACATATATCATACTATAGTTCATAGAAAATCGCATGAATAAGGCATATAATGAAGCCAACTAATCTCTTACATTCGAAAGGAAGTCCTTCACGATGCGTAAAACGAAAATCATTTGTACGATGGGTCCTGCGTGCGACTCCGTTTCAACTCTGAAAGAATTAATTGGCGCTGGCATGAGCGTTGCGCGTTTAAATATGGCACATGGCGATTTGGATGAACACCGCGGTCGTATTCAGCGTGTACGCCAAGCTGCTCAAGAAATGGGTGTTATTATCCCGATCCTGATGGATATCAAGGGTCCAGAAATCCGCATCGGTCAACTGAAAGATGCTTCCTATGACTTGCAAACGGGCGATCGCATCGTCTTGACGACCGAACAAATTATCGGTGACTCCAGCCGCGTATCCGTGAACTACCCAGGCTTGCCGCAAGATGTTAAACCAGGCAATCTTGTGTTGATCGACGATGGCTCCATTGAACTGCGCGTTGAAATGATCGACGGCACAGAAGTGACATGCAGTGTCTTGAACCCCGCTCAGTTGAAGCAGCGCAAAGGCGTTAACTTGCCAGGCGTACGTACATCCTTGCCAGGTGTGACAGAGCGCGATGTGATGCACATCAAATTCGGCGTTGAGGAAAATATTTCGATCGTCGCGATGTCCTTCGTTCGTAACGGAAACGATGTTAGTGAGGTTCGCGCGCTTCTGGAGCAGCACGGCGCTGGTTTGACGCCGATCATCTCCAAAATCGAGAACGAAGAAGGCATGACGAACTTCGCTTCCATCTTGGAAGCGTCCGATGGCATCATGGTTGCCCGTGGTGACCTTGGGGTTGAAATTCCGACAGAGGAAGTTCCGATTGCACAAAAAGATATGATTCGCGCTTGTAACCTCGCTGGTAAACCAGTTATCACAGCTACGCAAATGCTGGATTCCATGCAGCGCAACCCGCGTCCGACTCGCGCTGAAGTGAGTGACGTGGCCAATGCCGTGCTTGACGGCAGTGACGTTGTGATGCTTTCCGGCGAGACAGCCGCTGGTAAATATCCGATCGAGTCCGTGACGATGATGGCGACCATCGCTGAGCGCGTCGAGCAAACCATGGTGCGCAGCTCCTTGGTTGATGCGCAGCTGCAATCCAACAACGAAATCACGGAAGTGTTGTGCCAAGCGGTTGTATCTTCCGCGAACAAGCTGCATGCTGCGGCGATTCTCACACCGACAGAGACAGGCTTCACGGCGCGTATGATCGCGAAATATCGCCCAGAAGCACCGATTATCGCGGTAACGAACAGCCAGCACGCGATCAGCCAATTGAGCATGGTGCAGGGCGTTATCCCTGTTCTTGGTGAGTTCTGCGAATCGACGGATGCGATGATTCGCTCCGCGATCAACCAAGCGGAGACGCTTGGTTATGTGAAGAAAGGCGACCTCACGGTCGTCTCCGCCGGTATTCCAGTTGGGAAGTCCGGTACAACCAACCTGTTGAAGGTTGAGCGAGTTTAAGGGCATCATACCAAACCACCGCAATCAACTGATTTCTTGCTGCAACCACCGCCTCCCCGACGCCCCCACGGAAACGATTAGATGGAAAACCTCCATCTAATTTCGGCGATAACGGCTGGCGAAACGAAATAACGGGAAAAACTCCCGTTATTTTCGAGGAATCACTAGGAAATCGGTTAAATATCGAGAAATAGATGGACTTTCTCCATCTAACTGCAATTTTCGGCGCAATGTCAGTCAATTAGCTGTACTTTTTACAGTTAACTGCCTGCGTAGCACAGACCATTAAGCCTCCCTTCCACCCTTGTCCTGTGGAGTGGGAGGCTTTTTTGTGTCCCCCTGCCACCAAGATGAAAGTTTGTGAGAAAGCTAGCTAGGAAAAGGGGTACACTAGAGTAACCATTAACTTTCGAGCAACGGAGGACGCACGTGATTATTCGACTTGGATTCGTATCTACTGCAATGGCGATTTATAATAACACGCCTAGTTCAACGTTCACATATAAGCTATTCTCCGAGCGGCCGCGCGACGAAGCCATGCAGCGTGCTATTGAAATTGGCCGCAAAAACCTCCAAGCTACGCAGCGGATTCTCTATTACAATGCCGCTCACGGCATTCGTTTGTTTCGACTGTCGTCTGCACTAATCCCGCTGGCCACACATCCAGATGTGCGGATTGATGTAGCCAGTGAGTATGCGGACGAGCTTCGCAAGCTCGGTGACTTCGCGAAGGCACACGATATTCGGCTCAGCATGCATCCGAATCAATTCACGCTGCTCAACGGAAGCGATAAAGTGGTTGCTGCGGCGATCGAAGATTTGAATTATCATGCGGCCATTCTGGATGGCATGGGACTGGACGAGGCCGGCATCATTAACATCCATGTTGGCGGTGTGTATGGCGATAAGGAGGCTGCGACGCAGAAGCTTTTCGACAACGCGCCGAAGGTACCCGAGTCTGCGATGCGGCGGCTGACGTTCGAGAACGATGATAAAACGTACACGTTGGAGGAGACCCTTGCCGTAAGCCAGAAGCTGCAGCGCCCGTGCATGCTGGATTTGCACCATGATTGGTGCAATCCATCCGTTCTTTCTCCCATAGAGCTGCTTCCCCAAATTGCCCAGACATGGGGAGAACTGCCGATAAAGATCCACGTCTCCTCGCCCAAGAGCGAGAAGGAATTTCGCTCCCACTCGGATTACATCGAACCGGAGATGCTCACGGCTTTTCTCAAAAGCTGCAAAGAAATCGATCTTCCCCGCATCGACGTCATGATTGAAGCGAAGGTGAAGGATTTGGCTCTATTCCGTCTTGCGGAGCAGCTTGGCAAAATCCGCGGCGTTAAGCGGTTGGAGGGTGGGGTACTGAGTTGGTGAGTTCACTGGATCGCCAGGCCAGCCCCAACTGAATCACATCAAAAGAACCGATTCTGATGATCAGACTCGGTTCTTTTCCGTCGTTTCAAGGGCCGCATTGGCCTTGTGTATATTTTTCACATGGCGCAAGGCATTAATTTCGCCGCCGATAATGATAATGAGGGCTGAAATGTAAAACCAGGTCATCAACACAATGATCCCGCCAATACTACCATATGTCGCGCTGTAGTTGGTGAAGCTGTTGACATAGAAGGAGAACGCCAACGACGTTCCTTGCCAACCGATGGCGGCGAATAACGCGCCGGGCAGCACGCTTTTACAAGTTAAACATGTGTTGGGTGCGATATAGTAAATGCCGATGAATACGACAAAAATGATGACAAAGTTAATAATCCAGCGCAGATGGTTCCACAGCTCAATATGGGAAGTCGCCACATGGACATGCTCCGCTAACCAATCCCCAATCCAGTGACCGAATACGCTGAGCAACAGCGCTGAGATGATCACGACTAACATACCTAAAGTAAGCATGATAGCTAAAAAGCGAGAGTGAATAAAGCTTTTACGAGCTGGCAATCCGTACGCTTTGTTGACTGCCCGAACAATTGCGTTCATCGCCGCGCTGGCACTCACTAAGGCCAAGATTAAACCGAAGGAGAGTGTGCCTCCTCTTTTGACATTGAGCAGGTTACTGAGTGTTTCCTCGAGCCACCCTGCCACAGCACCCGGAATGTACTCCCGAATCAAGCCGACGACATCGTCGGAGGAGAACGGCAAGTACCCGAGTAAGCTCATTACGAACAGCAGTAATGGAAAAAGGGAGAGCAGAAAATAGTAAGCGCACTGTGCGGCAAGCCCGGTGGCATCGTGTTCATTGAACTGCCCCCACAACAATTTAACGTAAGATTTAACCATACGGCTATTTTTCCTTTCATACGGCTATAATTGTGGTAAAATAGGTGGTTCAGTCTTGCAAGAAACATTGTTATGAAACAGGTGGTCACATGAACTCTCTTCCTATGTATACAACGCCGTTAGGCTTTAAACCAACGACAGAACGCCCCGTGCCCCATGCGAAAATGGCACTTCTTACGAATAGCACGGAGCTTGTGCCCGATACAGATGCAGATAGCTATTTTTTCCGTGATCTAGAGGAGCACGGCATCCTTCTAAATGAAGCTCAAATTAAGGCAGTCCGACATTTCAAAGGCCCCCTGCTCACGCTAGCTGGCGCCGGTTCTGGTAAAACGACGGTGCTTGTGTGCCGCGTTGCTTACTTACTCCGTGTCCATCAGGTGCAGCCTGCGAATCTGTTGCTGATTACGTTTTCCAAAAAAGCCGCTGAAGAAATGCGAGAACGTCTCACGACGTTGCCCGGTCTTCATGCGAGTATGGCTAATGTGATGCAGGTGCGGACCTTTCATGCATTTTGCCTGCGTTTACTACGAATGAACGGGCTGCAACAGGAGATTCTGAGCGATGGCCGCTTTCAACAAATTGTTTTCAAGCGGATCATGCTTAGTATGGGCTTGCAGGATACTTATCAGCCAGAGGTGCTGATTACACTGCTTTCCTCCTACAAAATGCAGCTTACCGACGTCGAAGATCTCCCTGAAAGTACGGAAGAAGAACAGGAAGTTAAGAAAATTTTCTTGCAGTATGAACAGTGGAAAATGGAGCAGATGAAGATCGATTTCGATGATATTTTGATCAAAGCGTATCAGTTATTGCTTTACAATCCCGACATTCTCCGCTCCATGCAGCGCAAATTCACATACATCAGCGTTGATGAGTTCCAGGATACGAATACCGTTCAGTATGAAATTATAAAAATGATTGCGGCGGTTCATCAGAATCTGATGGTCGTGGGTGACGATGACCAAACCATTTACTCGTTCAATGGCGCAAGAAATGAGTTCATTTTGCAATTCCATGAACAGTACCCTACTGCAACAACCGTCACACTGGATATCAATTATCGATCGACATCGAGTATTGTTGGCTTAGGCAATGCGATCATTAAGCATAACGTGCAGCGGAAATCGAAAACGCTTCTGGCCACCAAGGAAAGCACACTAAAGCCGCATTATGTGAAGCCTGCGAACAGCGATGACGAAGCGGATTGGTTAATCGACGATATTCGGCTTAAAGTTGCTGAGGACGGCAACCAGTATGGGGATTTCGCGATATTATATCGGACGGCGAGCAACAGTCGGGCCATTATTGAGGCGTTGATCCTACACAACCTCCCTTTTGTCGATTACGGTTCGAATGATTCCTTCTACGAACAGTGGATGGTGAAGCCGATTATTGACCATTTGCGGATTGCGCATGAGCGACGGAATTTCGAAGCCATCGAAGGGGTCCTCCCCTCATTATATATTGGACGAGACCAAGGCATGCGTATTATTCAAGATCAAGAAGCGATTCAGGCAAAAAAGTGGCCTTTAATCCATCTGCTGGGGCTTCCACAGTTAAAGGAATTTCAGAAAGAAAAGTTGAAAGCCCGCATTCGTTTGATCAAATCTCTCGTGGAGATGACGCCGCTCGCAGCGATTCAGGCGATTCGCAAGGATTTCTATGATACTTTCCTCGAGACGAATAAGCGCAGCAAGCTCACACAGCATCGTGAAATGCTGAAGGAAACGCTGGACGAGCTAGAGTCCTCTGCCAAGCGGTTCAATACGGTCGAGCAGTTCCTTTATTTTATCCATGAAGTGGCGGAAAAACGCACGGAAATGCGGATGCAAAGCAAAGAACAATTCGCGGACAAAATCTCGCTGATGACGATTCATAAATCGAAGGGACTCGAGTTCCCGATTGTGTACCTGCTCTGTGCGATTGAAGGCAATATGCCGCATAGCTCGGCACTCGATGCAAGCCATTTGGACGATGTCAAAATGGCGGGCGTTGCGGGGCGCGACAAGGGCACCGCCGCGCTCGAGGAAGAACGGCGACTAGCTTATGTCGCCGTGACAAGGGCGAAAGGCGAGCTGCTGATTAGCTCGCCGGCGTTCTACCGCGGGAAGAAGGCGGAGCCTTCCCGGTTCTTGCTGTCCGCGTTCCCTGGCGCGGACGGAGCCGTGACCAGCCGCAGCAAGCCGGCTGGTGGGTTCGGCCCGGCCACAGGCGGAGCCGTGGCTGGCGGTAGTGCTGCGACCGCGACCGAGCGGGTCGCGGCTTGGTTGTGCGGCGCGACCCGCTGCAAAGCCTGGTCGCGGATCTCTTCGCCGAAGGAGGCACGACTCGCGGCGAAGGCGTGCCCGCTCTGCGGCACGGGCATGGTCAAGGGCAGCCGCGAGATCGCGCTGGCGCGGCGGTAGCTGTTGCTGATCTTCCTCTTTCGACTCAGATGTTGTAGAAACTACAACATTATGCTTGGATTTGTGTCATTTCCAGCGTAATGTTGTATCGCATACAACAATATTCTCTGATTTATTTCATTTCCAGCGAAATCGAGCAGTAATGTTGTATGGCATACAACATTACCCTGCTACATGAGCCTTCAAACAATATGTTGTTGTACAACCTACAACATTCCCTCTTCATACCAAAGAGCAGCCATCCCACAAGGATGACTGCTCTTTTCTTTCATCTCGACATTTTACACTAACGCTCTCAACGCCTTTAAAGCTGCCTCATAATCCGGATGGTTACTCATTTCAGTCAAATACTCCACATAGCGAACTGTATCATTCGCATCTACGATGAAGATCGCACGCTGATCCAACTGAATTTCTTTGATAAGCACGCCGTATGCTTGACCGAAGGAACGATTTTTGTAGTCGGAAAGGGTGACGACTTTATCAATACCGGCAGCACCGCAGAAACGGCTTTGTGCAAAAGGCAAATCCACCGAAATCGTCAAAATGACGACGTCATCGCCAAGTTTGTCAGCTTCCACATTGAAGCGGCGCGTCTGAGCGTCACATGTTCCTGTATCCACGGAAGGTACAACGGAAATAAGTTTCACTTTGCCCGCATAGTCCGCCAAGCTGACTTCCGTCATCAGATCCTTATTTACTTTAAAGTCTGGTGCTTGATCCCCTACTTTAATTTCTGGTCCCAGTAAAGTAATTGGATTGCCTCCAAGGGTAGCGATGCCTGTACGTTCTTGTAGGTTTGTCTGTGTCATATGGTAATCCTCCTAAGGTATATGTGAGTGATTTCGTTGTTCGTGAATGTAGTTAACAACGATTTAGAATGTACGGTCTAGCTTAAACCGCTGCAATAACGGCTTTCAACTTCTCTTTGCTCTGAAACCCAACCAGCTGATCGACCACTTGCCCATCTTTGAAAACAAGTAATGTCGGGATGCTCATCACGTTGTACTTTGCAGCGGACTCTGGGTTATCATCGACGTTGATTTTAACAATTTTCGCAGTGTCACCGAGTTCAGCTGAGAGTTCATCTAAGATTGGAGCGATCATTTTACAAGGGCCGCACCATGGTGCCCAGAAATCGACGAGGACGGTACCAGTCCCAGTTTCATTTTGAAAAGAAACATCGGAAATATGATTAACGGACATAGCTCATTCCTCCTTGTAATTCGTGCTCTACGGAAGCTTGTTGCTCCGAAATATAGCGTTCGGCATCGAGTGCAGCCATACATCCGCTGCCTGCTGAAGTAATCGCTTGACGGTAGATCCGATCCTGTACATCGCCGCAAGCGAATACCCCTGGGATCATTGTTTGGGACGTACCCGGTATCACCTGCAAGTAACCAAGCTCATCGGTTGGCAGCTGCCCACCTAAGAAACCGGTATTAGGGGTATGCCCGATTGCGAGGAAAATCCCGTCCGCCTCGAGTAACTCTTCTTTACCTGTAGCGTTATTGTGGACTTTCAGTCCTGTCACACCCATCGGTCCTGCCACCACTTCAAGTGGTGTACGATTCAAGCTCCAAGCTACTTTGCTGTTGCCGCGAGCGTGATCTTGCATGATTTTTGAAGCTTTGAGATCGTCTCTACGATGTACTATGCGCACTTCAGACGCGAATCTTGTCAGGAATTGTGCTTCCTCCATTGCAGTGTCGCCGCCGCCGATGACGATGATTTTTTTGTTCCGAAAGAAAAATCCGTCACACGTCGCGCAAGTACTTACCCCTTTGCCGATATTGTCTGCCTCACCAGGTATGCCTAATTTCTTAGCTGTTGCACCTGTCGAAATAATTAACGAGTCTGCGGTTAATTGTCCGCCGTCCTCGAGAAATAAAGTGAATGGACGTTTGGAGAAGTCCACCTCTGTTACACGCCCCGACTGAATCGTTGCCCCGAAGCGAAGCGCTTGTTTCCTCATGTTGTCCATTAGCTCAGGCCCCGTAATTCCATCAGGGAAACCTGGGAAGTTATCGACCTCTGTCGTCGTGGTCAGTTGACCACCTGGCTGTATACCCTCTATAACAAGTGGCGAAATGTTCGCTCTCGCTAAGTAAATGGCTGCAGTTAGTCCTGCAGGTCCTGTTCCGATAATGATCGCTTTATGATGCATAGGAATTCCTCCTTTTTTTCTACCGGTATGCTGACACTTAATTCATACTTTTATATTGTGTAAAATTTAATTGGTGACAAACCTTATGAACAAATCATATCAATCACAGTTTATTTTGTCAACAATTAAATTGTACACAATTTAAAATACATACCTATCATGTATTAAGCTCACGTTCAGCTTGCACTCATACTTTCTTCAGCTTGGTCAGGCATAATGGGGTACAGAAAGAGAACGACCCACACAAACAGCCACATCACGAGAGGAAGTATATACATGAATTCAAAAAATAATCGCATATGGGTATGGACATCATCCGCCCTTTTGGTCAGCTTGATCGCTTACGCTTCGGTATTTCCACCTGTTTCTAAAAGTAACAATGAGAAAGCCGTTGCCAAGGTCAACGGTGTTGAAATAAGTACGACTAAGCTGTATAGCGCGTTGGTAGCAAGTGGCGGAGAACAAACGCTAGACTCTATGATCACGGAAGAGCTTATCAACCAAGAGAGTAAGAAGGCGGGAGTCCAGATTACGGATGCCGATGTGACGAATGAGATTCAAACGATTAAAGCTACGTATGGCTCCGACGATGAATTTAACCAAGCGCTTGCCAACTATGGCATGACACTCGACGATTTGAAGAAAAACATGCAGTCCCAAGTGATGCTGAAAAAGCTTTTGGAGCCACAAGTCACGGTCACTGACGATGAAATTAAGAAATATTATGATGAAAATTTAGAATCATTAAAAGTACCTGCACAAGTGAAAGCTTCTCATATCTCTGTAGCGACGGAGGCTGAAGCTGAGGCAATTATTGCGAAGCTGAAAAGCGGCGGGGATTTCGCAACACTTGCGAAAGAAAGCTCCACGGATGCAGCAACGAAGGATAAAGGCGGAGATCTTGGTTATATCTCGGCAGGACAAGGAGATCCGGTCTTTGAAGCCGCGGCGTTTGCTTTGGAAACAGGCGGTCTAAGCTCTGCAGTACAAACAGCAACAGGTTACGATGTTATTAAGGTAACGGATCATAAAGCTGCTTCGACACCAACGCTTGCAGACAAAACAGCTACAATTAAACAATCGTTAGTCGATCAAAAGATCTCAACGCTTTCCCAAACTTGGTTGGAACAAAAGAAATCCGAAGCAAAGATTGAAAATAATCTTGCCGACTTGACTAAGACAACCTAGTCTTGGCTTCCGTACGGCGCATGTGAACTGAAATAACTGTAAAATAGGTAGTTAAATTGAGCTTTTTCCACTCGAATCTCGATTTAGATGGAAAACATCCAGTTAATTCCAACCAGTTTCTGCTTAAAAAATGTCGCTAATTAGCTGCATGAAATCCATCTATTTCGGAAATCCGGGGTAATTGCATGAAAATAGATGCATAAAATCCATCTAATCGGTCCGCTAGGCGCACCACCACCACCTACAAAACACCAAACAAGCCCCTTAGCTACAGTAGCTAAGGGGCTTTCTATTTCCTATCTACGGGGTGCGAAGCTTCATCTCGTCTAGACTCTTGAACTGGTAGCCCTGTGCCCGCGCGGCATCAATGATTTTACCGAGCGCTTCCGTATTATCGCTGGATACGGAATGCAACAGGATGACAGCACCTGGATGCAGCTGGGCCATCACATTTTTGTAGGCATACTCCCAGCCCTTCTGCTGCTTGGGTTCCCAGTCGCGATACGCAACGGACCAGAACACATTCGTGTAGTTAAGCCCCTGACTGACAGCCAGCGAGCGGTCGTTGAATATGCCCCGCGGAGCACGCAGATAGTGCATTTCCTTTTGCCCTGTCACCGCGGCGACCTCATCTTTCACTTTGTTGAGCTCTTTCTGAATGCGTTCTGCCGGAATCTGGCTCATATCGGGATGGCTCCATGAATGGTTGCCGATCAGATGCCCCTCGGCTGCCATGCGCTTGAGCAACTCCGGTTCCGTCCGAATGTAGTGGCCCGTTACGAAAAATATGGCCGGTACCTGCTTCTCTTTGAGCACATCCAGAATTCGACCTGTGTAGCCTTGTTCATACCCGTTATCGAAGGTTAAGTACAATTCCTTTTGAGACTGATCGCCTGTAAAGACAGCGCCGTGCTGCTTCAAGAGACCCTTGAATCCCTCTTCATCGATCGATGGCGGTTGGCCGTTGACACTCTTTTTGAAACCAAAATGATAAGTTCCATCCGCTGAGACCATGGTCACTTGCCCCGCCATAAGAGCTAGGGAAAATAGGAGAATACGCAAGATTTTCATATGGATGTCATGCACTCCTTGCCTTGTGTGATGAGTTGTGGCGAGTTACAGCCAATTGGGACTGTTACTAATATGCCACACCACGGCAGGAGATTATGTGTTGGCCACCTCATTGAAAACCAATATAATATTCCGCCATCTTCGAATTCTGTGATATCCCCCCATTCCACTTGGCTTTCATCTGAATACAATAGAGTACATGATCTGTAGGGGTGGAGATTCATATTCGTAGACGTGATCCTAAACCAATCAAAGAAGATTTACTGCATGTCCTAAAACTTTCGTCCGAGGAAGACATTTATACAGCACAAGTTAACGGATTTTCGTTGGCCGATATCGCGAAAGCTAACCAGGTTGATGTACAGAAGGTCATTGAACTCCAATTAGCGGAACTAACAGAGCAGCTGCAGTTGCGACTGTTTAATGGCAGCATCACACCTGAGCAATATCTAGCCCAGCGTGCTGAATTACCAGAAATCATTAGTAAGAGTGTATATGCGATGTGATCGCGCGGCACCCCGAATGGGGTGCTTTTTTTGTCAGTGAAGGCTTGTTGCTGTACTGCTTTTATGTCACTATGAGACTACTACCTACGCTGCTTAGAAAGGAGTTCATGCGATGTGAATTTCCATCAAATGATTCCACTTGTTCCGCTGATTGATCATATTCAGGTGGCTTCTTCCACCCTAGCCATCACTAGTTCACCTAGCAAATATCAATTAGTTATTGTACGCCAAGGTCACTTCATGCTACACTTCGCCGGCCATGAACCCATCATTTGTTCACAAGCTTATGCCTGTCATCCTAATCAAGGTGACTACACCATTCAAGTACCCAGAACGAAAATCGTCGACTATGTCGTCATTACCTATACCATGGTGCCAGATGAGCATGTTTGGACCTTACAAGGACATCTAACAACCTTAAGCGAAATCAAAATTCACTATATGCTCGATGAGATTATCCGAAGAACACAGGAGCTTACTCCCCAGACCGCCCAAGATGACGCGACACATAGGATGCGAATGAGGATGATGCTGGAGCGCATTCTATTTATTTATCTGCACGAATCCGATTTGACTCACGAGAAGAAGTCAGCTGCAGAATCGATCGAGGGCACGATCTCCTATATCAACGAGCATTATATGCTAGAGCTTACCTTGCCTATGCTGGCACGACGTGCAGGAATGAGTGTGGGGTATTTTACAGTTTTATTTAAAAAGATGACTGGAAAGACACTCATGAGCTACTTGTATGCCTTGCGTATCGAGAAAGCTAAGATCATGTTCCTGCAGACAGATCTGCTGGCCAAAGAGATCGCGAGCCGCGTTGGATTCGTCGATTACTTCCATTTCAGCAAGGTTTTCAAGAAAAAAACAGGTTATACACCTTCCGAATATGTCACCACTCACTCTAAAATCTAACAATAAGACATGTCCAATCTGCATATTGGACATGTTCTATGTAACCATTATTCGGTATTATACTCATTGAGAATAATAATCATTTTCACGGAGGAATGCTGAGATGAAATCCTTATTTACCCGTATTAGCCTTATCGCACTGATCAGCGTTTTTGCACTAAGCCTTGCTGCTTGTGGCAAAACGACGAATACCGAATCAGCTGCAACAACGACACCAGCTGCCGCTAGCCCAACCCCTGCTGCCAAAGCGGATGGAAAAATAACTGTTCAAGATGCGGTAGGCACGGTTGAACTGCCTAAGAAGCCTGAACGTATCGTAGCCATGGAATTCGGCTTCACAGATATCCTTGTTTCTCTTGGCGTACAGCCAATCGGCGTTGCGGACGATAGCTCTCCAGACCTTTTGATGGACTCCGTAAAAGCATTGCTGAAAACTTACACATCCGTCGGCTCACGCTACGAGCCTAACATTGAACTTATTTCTTCCCTTAAACCAGATCTGATTATCGTTGATATTAATAAACATAAAGCTGCGATTCCACAGCTCAAAGGTATCGCACCTGTCCTTGTTTTGGATGACTTCCAAGCGGACTACAATCAAATGCTTAAAAATGTAGGCATTATCGCACAAGCCGTTGGTAAAGTTGAAGAAGGCAAGAAGCGCCTAGCTGAACACCAAACGAAAGTTGAAGCGATGAAAAAGAAGCTAGCCGCATCGAACATTAGCGTTCTCCCTGCGGTTGTGAATCCAAAAGGCTTCTTCGCACACTCCGATCATGCGTACAGTGGCTCCTTCCTCTCTATGCTTGGCTACAATGATCCAGTTAAAAATGCGACAGCTTATCCACAGCTTACCCTTGAACAGCTGGTAGAGTCGAATCCAAAAGTCCTATTCGTAATGCCAACTGAGAAAGTTACCATCGTGCAAGAATGGGAAAAGAACCCGCTCTGGCAGAAAATTGATGCTGTAGCTAACAAAAAAGTATTCACTGTTGAGAGACGTGACTGGTCCTTGTCCCGTGGCATGATCGGGTCGGAGAAAATCCTCGACGATATCGTGAAGAATTTGGGGCAGTAGTTCAATGAACCAACCCATGAACCTTGAGAAGCAGAGCCGTAAATGGCCTCTGCTCTTCCTATTTTCTGCGAGTCTACTAGCTATACTAATTGGGATTATGGCTAGTTTAAAATGGGGCCAATCCCCCGTGTCATGGCACACGTTGTACGAAGCTGTGACCTATCAAGGCAATGATAAGGCTCATCTGTATATCCAAACGCTGCGCTTACCGCGCGCCATCATGGCTTGCATCGTCGGGATGCAGCTTGGGTTGGCAGGGCTGCTCACCCAGCTCACGACCAAAAACCCGCTGGCTTCCCCTCACATTTTCGGCATCAATGCGGGAGGTGCTTTAGCGGTTGTAGTTGGACTTGTTTTTTTGCCACATTTCGGCAACATGGGGTTGATTGCTTTTGCCTTTGTCGGCGCTGCGCTAGGTGCTTTGCTGGTCTGGTCGCTTGCTGGAACGGGTAGCAAACAATACGTCTATATTGCGCTCGCTGGCATCACGATCCACTTCCTCCTTTCCTCGTTGACGGAAGGGGTCATTATTCTTAATCAGCATGCGACAGACAGCATGATTTTCTGGTTGGTCGGCTCTTTGAGTCAAGCCGCTTGGACCGAAGTGCGCGTGATTCTTCCGTTTTTTATAGGAGGTATGCTGCTATTTGCGTTCATGCTCCCTTCGTTTAAACTGCTGCTTGTCGATGATGAAATTGCGACGGGGCTTGGCCAACGCATCACGTTCGTGCGCGGCATCAGCGTGCTGCTCGTCATTGTACTCGCTGGCTCCGCGGTAGCCTTATGTGGTCCCATCGGCTTCGTCTGCCTGATTGTGCCGCATATTGCGCGCGCATTAGTAGGTACGAACTTGGTCGTTCTCGGACCGTTAACGGCTTTACTTGGCGGTATTCTGCTGTTATATGCTGATTTTTTAAGCCGTTTTATTGCCTTTCCGTTCGAGTCACCCGTTGGCATCGTAACTTCCGTCATCGGCGCTCCCTTCTTCATTTACTTGGCTTTAAAGCAAGGGAGGTCAAGAGGATGACTCGGAAAGCATTGCGGATCCCCGTTATTTCGTTGATCATTGCTTTCCTGCTGATGATCATCTTAGCCATCATCTATGCGCATGTTGGCGCGGTTCGTATTCCTTATCGCGACGTATGGGCAGCGCTTACGGATGCAAAGCATCCTTCGTATTTTATCGTGCACCAATTGCGCTTACCTCGTATACTGGTTGCTATTCTTGCTGGTTTTGGACTGGCGGTTGGTGGCGTGATTCTCCAAAGCGTCATTCGAAACCCTTTGGCGAGCCCCGATGTTATCGGGATTACCAAAGGGGCTGGCTTTATGGCCGCCGGGGTCATTTTCTTGTTCCCTAAGCCGCCAAGCTATTACTTACCGATTGCCGCTTTCATTGGGGCATTCGCTGCCTTCCTCTTGCTGCTCTTGTTAAGTCGCCGGCTAACCCTGCGTCCCTCCCATCTTGCCCTTGTGGGCATTGCGATTGGGACGATCTTTCAGGCTGGCATCCAGTATTTGATTGTTCGCCATCCTAGTGACATCAATGCGGCGCTGCTTTGGCTCTCAGGCAGTCTGTGGAACCGCAGCTGGAGCAACGTATACAGCCTGCTGCCGTGGATTGCCGTGCTGTTGCCCATCGTATGGGCGAACTTCGCCAAGCTGAACGTGTTTCAGCTTGGGGACGAGATGACCGCCGCGTTGGGCGTGCGAATTGGGCGGCAGCGCTTCTGGCTGCTGCTGCTCGCCGTTAGCTTAGCCGGCATCTCCGTGTCGGCTGTCGGAGCGATCAGCTTCATCGGCCTGATCGCGCCCCATATTGCGCGAAGCCTCGTCGGCGGCCGGCACCAATGGTTGATCCCGCTCGCCGCCTTGATCGGCGCGGATCTCATGCTGCTCGGCGACTTAGTCGGCCGCGTCATTATTCTCCCACGGGAAGTCCCCGTGGGGATTATGACGGCGGTCATCGGGACGCCGTACTTTATTTATTTGCTGCGCCGCGAGCGGCGTCGGCGGTAGGGAACAACTCCTTAACTAACTCCCATTGCTACCTTTGATCTATTTGCGCTTCTCAAGCTCCTATTGTTTCAAACTAGCTAATATTGAAGAGGCAATCCGTGGAAAGCCTCTGTGGTTGAGGTGGAATCGGGCGTCAGAGTGCGAGCGCCTACGTGCCTGCATCCGCTTTAACTGTATAAACTACAGTTAATTTTCGCGAATTCGCTT
Organism: Paenibacillus sp. LjRoot153; assembly: GCF_964253085.1. Taxonomy (NCBI): domain Bacteria; kingdom Bacillati; phylum Bacillota; class Bacilli; order Caryophanales; family Paenibacillaceae; genus Paenibacillus; species Paenibacillus sp. LjRoot153. The sequence goes on along the minus strand of NZ_CAXUQH020000001.1, from coordinate 361,254 downwards.
GTTTCTGACGAATAACTGGAAAATATACAGCTAATTCGTTGAGATTTCGAAGAGTCGGGCTAAAACCTGAAAATTAACTACAGGAAATACATCTAAACCTTCGAATGCGTGAAACAATGCTTAATTTAGATGGAGTAAATCCAGTTATTCGTGTTTGACACGCTGATTGGATGGGTGATCGGGGAGTAGGGGGAACTCCGCACCAGACATAAATTAGGTGTCACTTCACTCCCCCGATTTCCTACCAAAAAGGAGTCCAACCCTCTACCAGGGTTGGACTCCTTCTCTGTTTACTATGCTAGATCATGCCTCGCAGGCGATCCGCAATGACTCGCATCATGCTGCGCAGTACGTCGATGTTCTGGAAGCAGAAGCTCAGCACGAGATCACGGTGCAGCTGGAGCAGCACGGCTGGGTCCTTCGCTGTGCAATCTGCTGATCGAGGGCCGCTGTCGATGATGGCCATCTCGCCGAAGAATGCGCCTTCGCCCAACAGCGCGAACTCCTCGCTGCCGCGATGGACGCGGATGCTTCCCTCGATGATGCCATACATCGTATCTCCGAAGTCACCTGCGCGGCAGATCGCTTCACCAGGCTCATAGGCAACTTCCTCGACCATTTGAGCCAACCACATGAAGTCGTTCGGGCCCAGATGGGCGAAGAGGTCGATCTTTTGCAAGACGAGGATCCGACGTAAAATCACTTCATCCCTCGTCAAATCTGTCGCAGCCTGTGGCTCCTGCAATGCCGCTGCGGCAGCCTCCGCCTGAGCAAGAACAAGCTCTGACCGAGCAGCTTCTTCATTCCCATCTCGTCCTTGATCTCGCACTTGCACCTGATCTCCTGCCAACTCTTCTCCCTGCTCCACCACAGAAGCCTGCCCTTTCCCCTGACCTCGCTCCAACTCAGAGCGCAGTCTGCGCGAAAGCAGCTTCATCATTTCTACAGCAATGCTCGTCTGATCGAACATCATATCGTAGAAGACAGACGAGTCTAGTCGCCACAGCACCATGTTTTCTTCCGCTTTAATCGTTGCTGTACGCGCGCTGTTCGTCAGAATTGCCATTTCACCAAAACAATCGCCAAGATTCAGCTCTCCGAGGAGTTGCTTATTGCGATAAACGCCAGCTCTGCCCTCATCTACGAGCATAAGGGAATCGCCTGGATCGCCTTCTTTAATGATTGTATTGCCTTGTTCGACGACCAATTTATGCAGTCGCTTGGCGATCACAGATAAGTCTCTGCTCGTGAGACCCTGGAATAACGAAACACGACGAAGCAACTGCACGCGATGCATGAGATCTGCAAGCTCGACGTTCACAAACGTATCCGACTTCCGATGCGTATGGTACTGAATCGTTTGAGTCAGCCACTCATCACCTTGCTCAGCTAACCAGCTCAAATGCAGATTCAGCTCAACCTTGCTTGCGGCTACCTTGGACAGCTTGCGGGAACCTGCCATGAATTTGGCCATCTCTGTACGCAAAGTCCCTTGAAGCGTCTGATCAATAACCTCTTCAGCATTGGCCTGCTGACGTGAGTCCCCTTCGGACCAGTCCAGATACACGGCCTGCATGGTTTGCCCATCTTTCAGAAGCGCCAGCAATAAAAACACACGCCGAGTAATGGCCGTACGAATTTCGCCGATCATCTTCTCAATTTCCGCATAGTCATCTACGCCAACAACGCATGCACCATGCTCAGCGAACTGTGCATACAGCGTAAGCTCTTGAAAAATATAGCCCTCCACCTTGCGGCTATCCGGCTGAAGCAACTGCTTACTCATGCGTTGCAATGACTCTAAGATACGATCACGCAGAGCGTATGGCGCCTTCTCATAACAAGCAAACAACATGTCAATCGCACGTTGGGTAGCGATCCTTTCAAACACCGCAGGCAAATACAAGCTAATTTCCTGTTGCTCCAAGTATGGAGCCAGCTGTGGCAGCACATCATCTTCGTCGTACGCGGCGAGCGCGTCTATGGCGTAGCGCCGGGTTTTGCTGTCTTTTAGCCTGCCAATAATCGGTACAAGTAATGGAGGAACATGCAGGATTGCCGCTGACTCCAAGGCCCGAATTCGAACCAACGGACTGTTATCCTGCAAAAGGGAGATGAGCGGCTTGTAGAAGTTTTTCACACGGATTTGTCCAAATAACGCAGCCATGGCGATCCGTTCCTCTTCATGTCCGCTCTCCATCATGTCTTTCAGCTTCCCAACCGCGCGGAACATGCCTTCAATACTGTAATATTTGACTAGGCCAGCAATTGTTGCTGCTTGAACTTCGACAGAAAGGTCTTCCAAATGCACAGTAATCTCATCCACATAATCTTCATCCGCATAAGCGGAGAGGGCGATAATGGCCTTGGCTCTGACTTGTACATGTTCAGATGCGATCAGTTCCTTCAGAACGGGTTCAAAACCTTCTGGCACCTTCACCTCCACATATGCCAAGGCTTCTAAGCGAATTTCGGGTATGGCATGACGCAGTAAACCGTCCAAATGCGGAGTTAGGTCAAATGAACTTGTCTCCTTTAAAAGACCGAACGCGTACAACGCTTGCTGCTTGTCCGAACCGTTCAGCGCATCGATCAAGATTTGCCGAGTCACGGAATCCATGAGATTAAGCTCGACCTTTTGCAGGTCATCGCCGCCTGTTTTGAGATTGGACAGGAGCGTTGTCAAGTACGCTTTCTTTACCTTGATGCCCGCAAAAATCCCTACAACGAGCAAAACTAACACGATATAACTCAACTTCTCAGGGGCTACGAATCGTGTAACGAGGAGAAGGCAGATGGCCGCAAGTCCTTTGGCACCGTTACGGACAATCCCGTCCAAGAAGCCCTTCGCTTTATTCCGCCATTCTGGAGGAACGGGGAACATCACTAATTGGCTGACCGAGGAGTAAATCGTGTCTCCGACGACTTTATCGCTTCCTTTGACAACAACCGCCATAGCAAGGACCGGCAATATGAGAATCCCGAGACTTCCCGCGAAGAGAGCAATTGGAAAAATTAACAGCGCCGTCATCACGCCAAACCGCGTAATCACACGCCCTGAAACGAACAATTGCACACAGAGGGCAATCAACCCAGAGAAGCCGTAAAAGCTTCCCATAAAGCCGGCTAATGCTTCATTTTGCAGGGTGCCACGCAGAATGACCTTGAATTGATAATCAATTAGGGTTAGCGATACGACGAGCGCAGCAGCCAATATTGCGACATACTTGAGATGCGGCACACTCGCGAAAAGTCCACCTTTTTGTTGGACAGATGACGACTTCGATGAGGCTTTGCGAGCCTGCGCTGGCTTCGAATCACCATGATCTTTGGTCATGCCCAATATGACAAACACAGCAACAAGACCGAGTAATTGCAGACCAGCATACACATAGATTAAATTCGCCGTTCCGACGAGTGGAACAAGAACTTTGAGGCCGAAGCCGCTCAAAATCCCTCCCATAATCCCCCCGCTGCCAACGAGTCCAATCATCTGCTTCGCTTTCCGTTGGTCCATCACCGATGTTGCGAACTGCCAGAAGCATACGATCATCAGGAAATTGAACACATCGTATCCGATATAAATGACAGGAAACACCCATCTCAGCTCGAGCCCTACACCGAATCTAGAGATCAACACGAAGGTCGAGATCAGTGGAATCATCAGCTTGAGGAGAGTTTCTAAGCGTACCTTGGGAGAGAAACGTTGAAATACGATGCCTGCCGTAATCATGACGAGTGCCTGCGGCAAGTACATCAAGGACAAATACGAATTGTCGAACCGACTTAGGAAGAGTGTATCCGCCGCCGTTCGTCCGATTGTTGATGCGGATACCACAAAGAACAAATAGGCAAATAACAGAAATACTTTTCTGTATTCCTTCTTATCCTCCGTCATTTTACCTAAAAAAGAACGATACGTTTTACTAATACTGCTACTCACACGACACCTCATTCTACAATTAAACGATCATGACTCTTTCCTAAAATTGTATCAGAAGTCCTAGGAAAAAATAACTACATTTTCAATAAAATAACGTACAAAAATACAAAAAAAGACAACATCCGGCGGATGTGTCTTCTTGAAGATGACATTTTATATTCTAAAATTGTCGCCTCTCCAGCTGCGAATTGCTTTCTTAATCGCATCCGGAGCCATCCGCTCCTCTGCTGCCTTCTTACAAAGTGCAGGAAACTCTTCATCCGATGCAAAACGCAAAGCCGTAATTTGTCCCATCGTCAACTTCTTATCTAGCAGCTTCTGTGTCAGCACAAAATGCCGAAGGTTCTCTTCTGCCCGAATCGCCCGATCCTGCGCCTTGATGGGGTAGGATCGGATAAGCAAAAAGATCACAACCACAATAACAGCTATGAGAACAAAGATGACTGCTGGCAGCACCTGATCGCCCGCCTGTAAGGCGCTAACAAGCTGCATAATGGATAGGACCACTAAGCCTAATGCTAACAATGAGAAAAAGTAATGAAACAACGGATGCATACGTCGATGATTGACATAATTCTGAACCTTCATCTACTTATTTCCCCACAATCTGAGTAATCTCACTCTCTAACAATAGATAACGGTGCACACTTCGCATGATCGGCACTTTCGTCAAATTGTTTTTGTCCACATATTGCTTCATCTGATCTTTGGACAGACCTAAGATTTTACCCGCTTCCATTACCGTGAGCACCGCTTCATTGCTAGTCGCGTTGAAGGTTGTCTTCACCTTTTGATTCCAGTCTTCAAATGATTGCATGTTTTCGCACCCTTCTCAATCCGATCCTTCTATTATAGCACGAAAACACCTGCATCACCCAATTACCTTCATCTGCCAACTAGGACTCCTCTCCGCTCATGAGTGCCAGCAGCGCTTTCGGCAACGGAAATTTCTGATTGCTTATCATGATTTGATTCAAGGCATCTTCGGCGATATCCGCCTGCTCTTCCTTAATCACACTGATCTCCGCATGCAGCCGCTCCATCTGTGAATCGAGTGCCGCCGCTGAAGCTGCTGCTTGCTTTAACTCTTCTAAGAGACGAGCGGGTACGGCTTGGTTGCCTTCATTAAATTTATAAAATATTTTATGCTCCAGGCTCGCCCAACAGTCCATGGCAATCGTACGAATTTGAACTTCCATACAGACGCGCTCTTCGCGATCCGACATATGTACGGGTACTTCAATGAGCAAATGTAAGCTTTGGTAGCCATTGGGCTTTGGGTTTTTGATATAGTCTTTTTCGCTCAAAATATGAAGGTCATTCTGATTTCTAAGCATCTTAGAAATGACATAAATATCGGAGACGAAGGAGCACGTAATGCGGAGACCCGCAATGTCCTTCACGCTGCCCTTAATGCCTTCGAAAGAGAGCTCTCCGCCTTTTCTCATTAGCTTTTGAAAAATACCTTCCGGCGATTTCAACCGAGACTTCGTATGTTCAATCGGGTTATATTCATGCAGCATCTCGAATTCTTGAACGAGGATATCAATCCTGGTTTCCATTTCATCCAGCGCAAACTTATAGGTCATCATGAAGCGTGTAATTTCGTGCTTAAACTTTTTCAAATCATTCATCGAAAACTGATTCGTGATCATATTCATCCACAATTCCATCCTTTGGTCATGGTTATTTTCCCATTCCTTGCTAGTTTAAATCATGGAGATCGCTCTACGCAAATGCAGCGATGAGAAAAGACACCACTAGGGTGTCTTTCGTGTCCGTTGTATGAATTAGTGTAAGTCTTGGGCTATGCTGGCGGACCTCTTCCGCAACAATCGTTTGAATATCCGCCGCGAGGTGGGCGTGGGGCGGCGGTTAACTGTAAAAAATACAGCTAATTTCTTTAAAACTGGCCAATTTGAGAATATAGCTGGATTTCCTCCAGTTATTTACGGCCATTTCTTGCCGATCCGCCAATATCAGCAAAATTAACTACACCTTTTCCAGTTAAAATAAAAAATCAGTGTTTTTGAGGGAATTTTAATGGAGATTTTCCATCTAACCCTCCAGAAGGCGGCTTGTTTGGGCAATACGAGCGCAGATTTGTATTTGTGAGGAGCCCATTTGCTACCCACAACTACGAAACATTTAAGTTGAACACCAAGGCCCCTTCTTTTTCCCAAAGGTTGTACATAGAAATGGAGAGAGACACCCTCGAAAGGATGTGCTTTCCCACTATGGCGATGCAACACTTGCTGTCTAATCAAATGGAGCTCTTCCTTCAATATGGACTAGCTATTTTCTGGACAGTCACCTATATCCTCATCATCATCCAAGGGTTCAAGGATCGCGCCTGCGGCATGCCACTGGCAGCTATATGCGCCAATATCACGTGGGAGTTTCTGTTCGCATTCGTGATGCCGTTTCACCCGCTGCAGATGATCATTTCACTGGTCTGGTTTCTGCTCGACTGTGTCATTCTATTCCAAGGTGTCTACTTTGCCAAACGTCAGTTTCCGCCACGCCTGCTCCTGCCTGCGATTTTCTCTTTACTTGTCATTTCTCTGCTGCTTCACGTCGGCATGGTTGTTGAGTTTCATGATCAAGAGGGGAAATATACAGCCTTTGGCATCAATTTGATGATGTCGCTTCTGTTTATCCAGCTACCTTTCAAACAAGGCCTCAAAGGCCAGACGATCTACATCGCCTACTACAAAATGATCGGCACCTTGTGCGCATCTATACTTTGCTACTCGCTGTATCCGGACTCTTTTCTACTTACGATCATGTGCGTGTTAGTGACGATTGCGGATATCGTGTATATTGGGATTGTTCAGCGGGCCGTACTTGCCGCTCGGCGGGTTTCCAGCTTAAATACAAATACCCTCAATAAATAGAAAAGACACCCCACAAGGTGTCTTTTCTTTTTCTAATTCCTATGCCTACGCCAAAATCGGCAGCAACTTCAGGCTCGATAGCTGCTCGAAATCATCATTCTTGTTGTAAGAAATACAACATCGGGGCGGGAAGTGTTACAAGCGAGATAGGGATGCAAAAAAGGGCACCCTTGGTTGGGCACCCTTTTATAAACCAGGTTAGCTAGCACTAACCTTCCGGTACTTGAGAAAGCTGCCGATACGCCACACGCAAATGTATAAGTACGCCATGACCATCGTTAACACAGCAAATTCCGACGGATCCAAGCCTTTGAAATACTGGGATAATATCAATCGGACCGCGATAACGGCAATAATCACATATTTGAAGTTGGGGTTAGGTTTCGAGTAGACCAAACCATCCTCCCGCTTCTCATACCCCGTGTGGTACAGCATAATACTGCCTAACGCCACGCCGAGCACGCCTGCACACAGCAGCTCCCAAATCGCTGGTATATGGAAAGGATGATCCGGTATATGTGTCAGCGAGTTAATACTAAGCCCGAACACAATGAGAAGCAGGAAAACGGGAATCAGCATGCCTCTTCCTTTATTCCGAATCGGCTTCGCTTTCCCTCGCGTTCTTAGCCAAATAACTAAAATAATAACTACAGCACCGATTCCATAACCGATGAGTGTTTCAGCATTCATATCGTAGTGCTCCTTTCGATGACAAGTTCTACAGAAATTATACGATCACACGTAAGATTTCACCTCCGTCTTGAGACTGACAACACACTTGGATGGCAAAAAGCACCCCGCAGGGTGCCTAGTTTATTTGATGTATGTAGCTTATCCAGATTACGATTGGAACATTTGCTTCACTAACTCTTTATTCCGCTTCTTAAATGCTTGATTATGCGAAGAGACCATCCCGAACTTCTCTGCTGTTGGCTGAATGTACTGTTTCGCTTTATTCACCGCATTCGCCGCGTCTTGGAAGGCTCCCGCGATCAGATGCACTTTGCCTGGATGATGAAGAATGTCCCCAGCTGCATATAGTCCTGGCACTGAGGATTCACTGTTCGCATTACCCGCGATATAGTAATTCTCCGCTCGTTCGATCTCGATTTCACTATTCTCGAGCAAGGTTGTGTCGCGATCATAACCATGGTTGATAACGACTTCATCCACGTGGAATGAGGTCACTTCACCTGTTTCATGATTCGTTAGCTCCACACGTTCAATGGAGGCGTCCTCACCAGAAGCAAACAGTTTCGTAATCGAGGTGTTCAAAAAGCACGCCACGGAGCTATTCTGTAGCTGCTTCACTTGGGCCTCATGCCCTGTCAGCTGTTCTTTGCGATAGCTCAAAATCACCTGCTTCGCGAATGGCTCCAGCTCATTCGACCAATCCACTGCCGAGTTGCCGCCACCGGAAATGACAACAGTCTTATTCTTGAAGCGCTCCAATGATTTTACCGTATAGCTCAAATTCGAAACTTCGTAGCGCTCCGCGCCTTCGATCTCCAGTTTTTTCGGGTTAAGAATGCCGGAGCCTACCGCGACGATGACGGTTTTGGAGTAGTGAAGCTGACCTGATGTTGTGCGTAGGACGAAGACATCCTCTTCGTTTTTAGCGATTGCTTCTACTTTTTCATTCAACACCACTTCAGGGCTGAACGTAAGTCCTTGCTCAACAAGCTGATTGATCAGCTTCGCTCCTGGAGTAGGCGTGACGCCGCCTACGTCCCATATCATTTTTTCGGGATATACATGTATTTTGCCGCCGAGATGCGGTTGAAATTCAATGATTTTGGTCTTCATTTCACGAAGCCCACTATAGAAAGCCGAGTAAAGACCCGCTGGTCCCCCGCCAATTACCGTTACATCAAACAATTCGTTCTGTTCCATGCACATTTCACTCCTTAACTCCAATTGCGATTGATAATCATTATTAATGAATGATACTGTGTTTTGATGATTTTTTCAACTTAAAAAATGCTGAACGCACCACGATAGCCTCTTCTAACGGAGCGTGGTTCCGTTACATCTGGAAGATGCCAAGGTGTCTACTTCTGGAAATCAGCGCTTCAGATCACCTCTACGAAAGACCAAAAAAGCTTGAGCACAATTGTGCCCAAGCTTTTTCCCACTCCCTACACAGGAATCCGCACGCGAAAGACGCTGCCTACACCCTGCTGACTCTCTACTTCGATCGTCCCTTGTGCGGCATCTACAAGGTTCTTCGCGATGGCTAGTCCAAGCCCATGACCGCCAACCTGTCGGGTTCGAGCCTTATCCTGCCGGTAAAACCGATCAAAAACACGCGGAAGCGCCTCAGGTGCGATCCCCATTCCGTTATCCCTCACGTCGAGCGTGAGAAAGCGGGTCCCTTTTTCCACCTTATCCGCAAGAATGACATGTACGTCTCCACCATCCTGCGTATATTTAATCGCATTATCGATGAGAATCACCAGCAATTGTGTCAATTTGCCCTGATCCCACTCCACATTCAGCTCGTCAGGAACATGCAGCTCCAGTGCCATGCCTTTGGCCTGCGCTGCAGGCAGCAGCTTCGCTATTACGCTCTCGGCAGCTGCTTTCAACTGAAAAGCAGAACGCTCCAGCACGAACTCGTCAGCATCCGAACGTGCCAGCTGCAACAGCTCGCTGGTCAGCCTCGTGATGGCGTTGACTTCATCTTTCATACCCTTCAGCACGTTATTCGTGAAGGGATTGCTTTCATCTGCATCGAGCTGCAGCGCCTCGATCGAGGTGAGCATAACACTGAGCGGGGTACGCAGCTCATGCGAAGCATCGGCAACGAACTCGCGTTGCCGCTCATACGCTTTGGCAATCGGAATGATCGCTCTACGCGCCATACGATGACTGAACCACAGCGCGAGTACAAAGAAGAGCAGCGCCATTCCTAGCATCAGAATCAGCAATAAGCGAAAAAGCTGATGCTGGAAGGTCACCTCCTTCCCCACATATAAGGTGCCGATCAACTGTCCGTTCTTCTTAAGCTCGCGATTGGTTACGAGAAACCGGGCGTCCTCCCCATTTTGCGGTCGACCTTGGGTATCCACCGAGGGTTGATCGAACGTCTGCAAGGTCGTTTGCTGGGTCTGCTCTCCCTTGAACTGGCCCTTTGCGATTAAAGCCATCATCTGTTCTCGCAATTCCGGCTGCGTCTCATCACCCAATTGCACATTCCCTGTATCGGAAATAAGGTAATAGAACGATTGATCTGCGCTAATCGAGAAGGCATCCTCCACAGAGCGCGGTGGCTGACGCTTAGGATTGGTGTCCCCGTCCACCCATTTCTGCAAAACCTGCAGCTCACTATTCGTCAACTCGGTCAGATGAGACCGTTGGTCGCTCCAGATGAACACATACAGCAACGCATATACAATGACTACGAATAACCCGAGAAAGATCATTAGCACGCCGCTATATTGCAGCGTAAGTTTATTGCGTGTCTGGTCAAATAAATTCCCTTGAGACAGGCGCTTATTCAGCCAACTCTTGTTACGCTTCAATTTTATACCCTACGCCTCTCACGCTCTGAATGAGCTCCCGTGCACCGGAAGACTCTAGCTTCTTACGAATTAATTTGATGATCGCGTCGATCGATTTTAAATTCACGTCAGCATCTAAGCCCCATACTTTATCTAAAATAACCTCGCGCGTAAGCGTCCGCCCCTTGTTCTGCAACAGCAGGTCCAAAATCTGAAACTCACGCGGAGACAACTGGATCTCTTGACCACCCTGCCGAACCATCTGATTCGTCCGCTGCAATTCCAGCTCTCCCATTCGCACAATGTCGTCCTGCAAAGGAGCAAAGCTTCTGCGCATCAGCGCCCGCAAGCGTGCCAACAGCTCGTCCATTTCAAAAGGCTTCACGAGATAATCATCCGCTCCCGCATCCAGCCCTTCAACTCGATCTCGCAGACCGTCCTTGGCTGTCAGCATAAGAATAGCTCCTCGATATCCGGCCTGGCGCAGCCTAGCACAAGTGTCACGGCCATCTCCCTCTGGCATCATCCAATCGAGAATAACCACATCATAACTGGAGGCTGCGGCATAGTCGAAGGCATCGTTCCCCGTTTGCACCCAATCGACGCTGCATCCCGTCTTTTTTTTCAACATATACGTCGTTAGCTCGCCTAATTTCACGTCATCTTCTGCTAATAAAAGCTTCATCTATCTGCCACCTTCTCTCGTTCGCTCTATTACTATCAAGTATAATCTATCGCCTTCGGGCTTTCACCGTAATTTCACCAAGTGGGGTTAAGATTGGTCTCATGGAACAACAAATCTACGAAAACGAAGGGAAGATCCCCATGAAAACAAAAATGAAAATCATTCTAGCAAGCGCACTATCCGTTGTATTAGCAGGCAGTGGAGTCATTGCTTTAAGCGCTGGCAGCCAAGTATTCGCTGCAACCGACACGTCGCCAACGGCAACATCTGCCCCGCAGGATAAGCCAGCAAAGCCGAAGCCAAGACAAGGGGAAGCCGGCAAGCCAGATGGCCCTCGTGTTAATGGTCAAAATCCACCTCCGCCTAACCGCGACGGTTTGGATTGCCCGGGACAAGGAGAAGGAGAAAGAGGAGCAGAAGCAACGCCAAGCCCGCCGGGAAGCTCAACCCTTTCGAATGGTGAAGCAACTAGCGGGATTACGAATCTTTCTACCTATTCCGTCGTGATTACAGGTGGTCTCACAACAAATCCTCAGGACAAAGGACGGCCCGTTGTGTTGATTGCCTCCGCTCTCGGCGTACCTACCGAAGTGTTTCGAGAAGCTTTTAGCGGAGTGACGCCATCTGGGTTAGACAGCCAACCGAGTCACGAGCTCGCACAACGAAACAAAGCCGCTTTGATGAAGGTACTTGAGCCTTACGGCATCACCAATGAGCGTCTAGATGAGGTATCTAATTTCTACCGCTACAACGGGAATCGAACCGCAACTTGGCAAAAGACCTCGGCAACCGCAACAGCCATCGTCACTGATGGCGTGGTAACTGGCGTTACCATCACGAATCCGGGAGCTGGCTATTCCTCCACGCCGACAGTTAACATCACTGGACCTACTGGCACCGTGACGGCCAAAGCCGTAGTGACGTATACGCAAGATTTTAAAACGAATGGCAGCATCACCTCGATTACCCTCGATTAAATTAGAAGGAGCCTGTCACAGTTCATCTGTGGCAGCTCCTTTTTACGTTAAAAGTTTCCACAACTGGAACCATTCATTCTCCTAACCGCCTTGTTTCCAAACGAAGAATGGTAGTATGATAGGGAGATACTTAAATTAACCAGAGGTAAATTAAATCATGAAGATGAGAGATTGGGACATTAATTTAAAAATCCGCCTCGGCGGAGAAACCGCTTTTAACGTTATTTTTTGGGCATTCTTTCCGTTCTTATCCATCTATTTCGCCAATTCGTTCGGTAAAGGTTGGACGGGGATTCTTCTTGTCTTATCGCAGGCGCTTTCTGTGTTCGGCAATTTGCTCGGCGGATACAGCGCGGATCGGTTCGGGCGGAAACGAATGATGGTGATCGCCGCTTTGGGACAAGCGGTCGGCTACGGGCTCTTCGCACTGGCCGCTTCTCCATGGCTGGCAATGCCGGTTATGAGCTTCATTGGCTTCAGCTTCGCTAGCTTTTGCGGCTCGTTGTACTGGCCTGCCAGCCAAGCTATGGTGGCGGATGTCGTGGATGAGGAGCATCGCTCCAGCGTGTTCGCTATCTTCTATACAACCGCGAACATGGCAGTCGTCGTCGGACCTTTGCTCGGCTCTCTCCTCTATAAGGACAATCCGTATCTCGTGCTGGCCGCGGCGGCTGTGGTTTGCGTGTTACTCGCGCTCATGATGGCACGACGCTTACACGAAACACTGCCGAAGCAGCTAGCGGATCGCCATCGCGCACAGGCTGACACCCCTTGGTACCATGCCATCGCGGTGCAGCTGCGGGACTACAAAATCATTGCCACGGACCGCGTATTCCTGCTGTTCGTCATCGCTGGCGTACTGCTTTCGCAGACCTTCATGCAGCTCGACTTGCTTTTCCCCGTCTTCTTGGAAGAAACGATGCCATTGACGACGATCTTCTCCTACAACGACTGGGATCTCCAGCTCACGGGTAAGCAACTGTTCGGCTTGATCGTCTCCGAGAATGGTCTATTCGTCGCCATTTTCACGGTCATCGTGACCAAATGGATGCTCGCGTATCGCGATCGCTATGTGTTCATTGGCGGCTCGCTTTTCTATGCGCTGGGCATGGTGATGTTCTGCCAGATGTCTACCTTCTGGGGATTAACCATTGCGATAGCCGTCTTCACGCTTGCCGAGCTCATGTCCGCAGGACCACAGCAAGCTTTCGTGTCCAGATTGGCGCCGGATCATATCCGCGGCCAATATTTTGCTGCCTCTAGCTTGCGTTATACGCTCGGGCGTACCATAGCACCGCTGTCTATCCCGATCAGCTCGTGGATCGGCTTTACCTGGACGTTCATCTTGTTGGCAGCACTAGCGGTTCTCTCCGCTGCGATCTACAACATGATGTTTAATCAGTATGATAAGCAAACTGCGTTGCAGTAGGCTAATTATAAAAAGCACCCGCAAGGGTGCTTTTTCATTATTTGCATGGTTACTATACCTGTTTGAGGCAGGTGAGAACTCCCTGTTTGCCAGTTAGGCACCACTCACCAAATAACTGGAAAATACGTAGTTAATTTCGGCGATTTCATCTTTAAATTCACTTTAACTGGAAAACATGCAGGTATTTTCGCGACAAAATTCACTTTTCTGCTGGAATGGGTTGATTTAGATGGAGGAAATCCAGTTATTCGGCCAAATTTGCATGAAAACCAGAAATTAGATGGAGGAAATCCATCTAAACCTGTCTCACTACTCACATGCTACGCCGTCCCCGTCCCCATCCAGCTTCGCGCTGTAGCCTGGCTCGCCTTTCTTGATCTTGTAAGCTCCAGCCGCGTTGGCTTCCTTGCAGGAGTTGTAGGTCACGGTTGTTTTTGGCTGCGACGTAGTCACGGGTTTCGGTGTAGTCGTTGTGGATGACTTCGCCGATGGCGTTGCGCTCCCTTTTACTACACCCTCATGATACCCATCCTCTTGCGCATAATTCTCTACGCTCCAGATGTTCAAACCTTTCTGCTGTGCCTTCTTCTGAATCTCACGGAACTGATCGACATACTTCACGTTTGGCGGATAAATATACGCAACTCTAGCATAGCCATTTTCGAGCAGAAGCTCGTTGAACATCTTATCCCCAATGTAGAGATAACATAGTAATCGGCCGTATTTGTCCCGCTCCGACACATCCAATTCTAGTCGAACGTCCTTGCCCGTGAGCATCGTTTTCGCATAGTTGGACGCATCCAGCGCAAAAGGTTGAACCGGCTTCTCGGGATCCACGCTTTCTGGCGTATCTACAAGGAGCAGACGAATCGTTTCCTCTTTGACTTTGCCGCCGTCGGTAAAAGAGACCTTCATAGTGTCGCCATCAACGACCCGAACTACTTTAGCGGGAATTTGCTTATTCATCGCAGAATCATTAGCCGTTCCTTTGACTGTTGCCCTGACAGACGCAGAGGCCGCTGCGGAAGGTGTTGTGCTCTCCACGTCCACTTCTGACGACGAACAGGCTGACGCCACGATCACAAGCAGAACGAATAGGCTTACACGGACGATTTGTATTTTTCTGCTAAAACCTAGGATTGCGTTTACCAATGTGTTGTACCTCCATATGATGACTGTTCTAGTGGTCTACGATCTCGTATGTACCCTTCCTATTATATCAGATCGCACAGTAGACTCCCTGATCAATTCGCCATTGCACAGCGATAAATCCAATCAATTCCAAAGAATCCTCAAAGCTTATTGAATCATTGTCCAACGTCATGGAGCGTTCTGACAATACACTAAAAGGACTGAATGATCGATAGTATGAGTTACAAATAGAAAAAAAGCACCCCCAGGGTGCTTTTTTCGCATGACTAAGGCGTTCCGCTCCGAAAAGAAAGCGCCAAATCCAACACATGCTCGGTTTCATTATAGGAGCTAATATCCGTCTTCCGATTGCCGTCAAAATCAGCAACGACACCCCGTCTTTCTTTGCCTTGTGCCCATGGGCCAAACTCGTTATCCAGCGGCTGGAAGTGGTTCTCTCCCTCGTTCTGGAATACCCGCCAAATGCCCGTCTCAGCGGTGTAGGCAATCAGATCACTGCGCCCGTCGCCATTCGTATCGCCGACTAGCAGCTGGTCGCTATTTCCAAAGGAAACCCCACCCGCCGTCTGGGGTTCAGCGAACATCCCTTGCCCTTGATGATACATAATGGATACGCGTCTATCCTTATGCGAGACGCACAGGATGTCATCATCGTCATCAGTGTCCTGCATTTGGGCCGTGAAAATTTCTGCATCATCGGGCAGCTGCGAGTTTGACTCTGTGTACGTTAACTGCTGATTCCGCAGGTTAACTAGCACGAGCCCCCCCTTGTCTCCTTTGGCAATTAAGCCCACGCCATGACTAGATCGGAGCGTACGAACAGATGAAAGTCCGAGCGGTAAAGCACCGATTGCGCGTACTGGCAAGAACTGCTGCTTATCTGCCAAGGCCACCCGCACATTTCCCGTTTCTGCGTTATACGCGAGCAGATCTTGCTTCCCATCGCCATTGACATCAACGAGCAGGAGTGACTCATCGGGCGTAAACGTTTCTCTTAACCATACTTGTGAAGCTTCCTGCTGGCGATTTCTCGGCATATCGTAATTCCCCGGAATAACCAGTATGCGATGCATCTGGCGTACAACAACATCCGCGTGCCCGCGGCCTGTAACATCGCCAAGCATCACATTCTGCAGCTTCGTTCTAGGCGGCAGCATCACACGATGCGCTGGGGTGAAAGGGACGATGTCATGCAGTGACATCCAGCGATAGTCCAGCTTTTTGAAGCCAGTAATCAATTTATGCAGGTAGGAGCCCTTATCTCCCTCTTTATATTGATAGACGGGAATACCATCCTTCTCTTCTGGATTTCCGTCTGCAGCCATAACAGGCTCTAGGTGCGAGAACTCCAAAAATGGATGGAAGTAAAAGGAAGCTAGTCCATCATCCTTCGCTGCCTTCTCCAACATCTGGTCAACCGATTTGTCATCGCTTATATAGCGATATGGTGCAGGGATATAGACGGAACCCAAACTATCTTGACCGTACGTATTAATCGTATCATAGGTATTCATATCATCACGAGCGTTTTTGGCGTAGAGATCCGGTTGATACATAAGGCCGACAAAAGAACGAAACACACCTTGTTGCTCATGGGTATCTTTATAGTGGGGAGACTCCCAGAACGCAGGATGCAAATCCGCTCTAGCAAAGGCAGCCAAGCTTTCTTTCATCCGTTCCGCTGCATAAGAAAGCTCTTGCGTTTCTGGTGCATCTTTAATGTTAAATTCAGAGCCTATTCCTGAATTTTGCTCCCCATCTGAGCGATATGTTTCTCCATATTGATGACGGTACCCATGCATGCCTAATACGCCGCCATGCTGCTCGGCCTGTTGAAGAAGATGAATAAAAGCGCTGACAACTTCGTCTGGATTAGGGTCGTCAATGCCCTTCTCTTTCCAAACACCATCCGCCTGCAGGCTCATTCTTCTTGGAATCACAGCGACATGAAAAGGCACATGCTCAGACTCAATATAGGTCATCACGGCCCGCAGTTTCCCTAGACCTTCGAGTGTGTTGTAATCACCGCCAAGTCCGACATCCTCTAGTCGGATCATGACATGACGTTTACCCACATTAGGAGAGTCATTCATCTCTGTATTCGCAGGGATATAAGCGGCAAGCCCAATGGCTGCAAGAACACCCCCGACGATCCCTATTCCGATTTGCTGCCACAATTTACGTTTCACGCCAGCCTGCTCCCCCATTATGTAAAACGTAGATTATACCTATGAATTCGACATTTTTCTCCTAAATTATATCCGAATCTATGACTTCTTACTATAAGAGTTTGAACAGAGGTCAAAATGATATAAAGCAAGGCGCAGCGCACTTGGAATCGCTTCCAATTCTCTGGAAATCTAGCAGGATGACTAGCAATCTCCCCTTTGCATTAGTCCGATATTGCTCCCTGGTTCATTTCTATCGTAGTTGGGTAAACTTAAGATAACTTTACATTCAGCTAATACTGTAATGACATACGCAACGTATGATGAAAATATCTTATTGTGACGGAGGCATCCGACGATGACAACCAAAATAGGTTTCGTATTTTTCTGTATATTGTCCCTATCGGTTTTAGGTGTTGCTGCCAAAGAGAGTCAGCCAGATCCGCCCACGGATCAACGTACAGACAAACACATTGTTAGTCCGTACTCACCAGCCCTTTATGACTCCACGGAACAATTCGAGTATGAATTCGAGTGGCAAAACGGGAAGATTATTGCGAATCCACAGTAAGAAAACTTTACCTACATATACGTGAACCCAAATAAACCCCCGACTCTCGAAGTCGGGGGTTGTACTAATTGAACTTAATTTTATCCAACTCATCTATAAAAGCAGATCTATTAGGATACTTCAACCGGAAATGAGTAACTAACTTCTCCGCACGATCGCCACCGACGGCTTTGATCATATGACGGATGAGCTGACACACCTTCTGCATACTCACCCAGCCAAGCTTACTTTGCTATTCTCAGTGCTTTTCGCCTTCATATAGATCACTGCCTTCTTTGAAATTAAGTACCATCGCTTTTCGCGGCTTTCACTCACCACTCTTCTTACTCATCCCGTACTTCTTCCCCCACTCCCCCATACGTTCGAGGATCGGCATGAAGCTTCGTCCGGCATCGGTCAGCGAGTATTCCACCTTCGGAGGGACCTCCTGATAAACTTTCCGATGAACCATGTCATCCTTTTCTAACTCTCTCAACTGCGACGTCAGTATGCCTTTCGATACCCCTGGCACCAATCGTTGCAGCTCGCCGAATCTCCTCGTTTCCCTTAAATGCCACAGAATAAGGATTTTCCATTTCCCCGCAATAACATTTTGGGTTGCGGTAACGGGGCAGACTTCGATTTGTTCCTCTGGAATTTCTCCCTGAAATGTTGTCCGAGACATGCGCAATCCCGCTCCTTCCTTGATGGTTCTATTTTTATGACTAGGTCACTTTTTAATGACTACTTACATATTTCGAGCTACTATAATAATATATGACTATAGCGAATTATCCAACAACATTTATTTATATAGGAGGACATCACAATGTCAAAAATCGTCGTTACCGCAGCAACAGGTGAATTAGGGAAAAGAGTAGTCAAACATTTATTAGCGAAAGTTCCAGCAAGTGAGATTGCCGTGAGTGTCCGCAATATCGAGAAAGCTGCTGAATTTGCAGATTTAGGCATTGAAGTTCGATATGGTGATTGGGATGTTCCCGCCTCACTGGAGCAGGCTTATGCGGATGCATCCAAGCTGTTGCTGATTTCTTCCCCACAAGATGAGTCGATCAGTCGTGTTCGCAAACATGTTAGTGCTATTGAAGCCGCCAAAAAAGCAGGCGTTCCCCACATTGTCTACACGAGTTTCGCCTTTGCGGATGTAGATGCCTTCGCCCCTCTGGCAAACGTGCATCTAGCAACCGAATTCGCGCTGAAGGCATCAGGCATTCCAACAACGATCCTGCGCAATACGTGGTATCAGGAGCTTTACGTTAATCCAAGCTTGCAAGCTTACATCGATAACGGCAGCATTATAAATTCTGCAGGTACAGGGAAAATTAATACAGCGACACGCGACGACTTAGCGTTGGCTGCTGCAACTGTTCTTGCCGAAGAGGGGCATCAAGACCAAGTCTACGAGTTAGCGTCATCCGAGTCATGGAGCTACGAGCAATTAGCAGACATTTTATCACACGTATCCGGTAAAAAAGTAGCTCACCAATCCGTCTCTGATGCTGACTCCTTGCAAGGTATGGTGCAAGCCGGGCTGCCTGAAGGTCTTGTACAATTTTTAGTTGCCATTGATAGCAAAATGGCTGCAGGAACAGAAGGACGCACGTCTGGCGACCTTGAGAAACTAATTGGGAAGAAACCTACTTCCATTCATGAAAGTATTGCGCTATTATTCAATGAATAATCGTTTTATTAACCAACATAGAGGTGAGCCTTATGCAAGTTGAAATTTGGTCGGACTTCGCGTGTCCGTTCTGTTACATTGGCAAACGTCGCTTTGAGCAAGCTCTAGCGGACTTTGCATACCGCGATCAGGTTCAAGTTGTCTATCGCAGCTTCGAGCTTGACCGTCATGCGCCCAAAAGTGTCCCGCACGATGTCTATGATATGCTCTCTTCCAGGTACGGCATGAGCCGTCAGGAAGCTATCGCCATGAATGAGCAGATGCGTCGGCAAGCTGCGGCAGACGGGCTTGATTTTCAGTTCGATGGCCTGGTGCTGACGAATACATTCGATGCTCATCGGTTACGGCTATTTGCCGAGCAACATGGCCAAGGTGTCGCCATATCAGAGTTATTGTTCCGCGCCTATTTCACCGAATCCAAAAACATCAGCGACCACAGCATCCTTGCCGACATTGCTGCAGCCGTTGGGATTGATCGGAACGAAGCTTTGTCCGTTCTCGCGAGCGATCAGTTCGCTCAGTCGGTGCGTACCGAAGAAGAGAATGGCAGCCGCATGGGCATCCGCGGCGTTCCGTATTATGTCATCAACAGCAAACACGCCATATCCGGAGCACAAGCAAGCGGCGTTTACTTGAACGCTCTGCAGCAGCTTTGGGATACCGAGCAGCCAACACAGGTTGCAAAAGCAGCCAGCGATGAGGCTTGTTTGGACGGCACATGTGTTGTTCCAAACAAACCATAAGCGGTGTTTGCACCTATCACAAGAAGAAGCACCCTCGCGGGTGCTTCTTCTACTTTGATGATTTCGCTGCAACCAGGAATATTTAATTAATGCACTCACGAGCTCGTTTCCTTAATCAACTTCACTTTATTCAAGTCCTTTTGGTTAGCCCTTTGCAAGGTGTTTGCCATTCGGCCGCGCTTCTTCACTTAATTAAGCCAATAATTTCGCTATCGGCTCCCAATAATTCGTATGCCAACCTGCTGCAAGATGCTCGCCTTGCTCTTCCGGGAAGGCAGAATGGTCAAATACCAGCAACGTTTCCGACCCTTTCTCCTGAAGCTCGAATTTGACTAGCGAATAGACACCTTCCGGCCAATTCGCCACACGCCAGGCTTGTACAACACGTTTGTTCGGTACAAGCTCAATGTTACGGCCAAGAATCATGCCGCCGAAGCAGGAGAAAGTTCCGCCTTCTTCTGTGCTAATCTCCGTGGGAGCACCGCCGCTAGCTTTGCTGAATTGCTCGCTGCTCGTAAGGATTTCGTAAATACGTGCAGGATCAGCTGTAAATGTTACTTCTTGACGAATCGTTCCACTCATCATTACGTGCCTCCACAATTTCAAATTAGTGTAGTCATTTTTATGGTATTCCAATGTTTAATGCATAGCTTGCTCTGACCAAGGATCGACACCCGGATCTTGGCCTTGTGCAATAGCTTGAATACGAGGCAAATAATGTGTCCATCCTTGTACATGTGAAGCAACTTCGGTTGCTGGCAAATCATAATGCGTTAATTCCAAAAGCGTCCCGTTATCTTTCGGCGTCAGTTTAAATTCAACCGTACTGGCCCCCGGCGGAACCAACTTCGATTTTTCCCAGCCCCACGTCATCACGATTTTCTCGTTCGGAATCAATTCCTTATATTCCCCCATCGCAATGTCGCTGCCATTCACATCAATGCGATACTTGCCCCCGATACTCGGATCAAGCAGTACGTGGCGTCCCATCCAACGAACTAATTTCTCAGGATCCGTAAAAAATGAAAACAACGTCTCTGGACGGCATTCGATAAAAATTTCTTTCTTAATCGTGTCGCTGCTACTGATTGGCGTCATGTTTTCTCCTTTCCTCCTCTTCCGCGGCTTCCTTCAAGCGCAGCAAGCTGTCGTCCCAGAAGCTCTCGATATACATCATCAACTCAGCGAACCCTTCCCTCCTTATGCCATAAAATCGTTTGGTTCCGTCTCGTCTCACAACAACGAGTCCTGCTTCTTCGAGCACCTTCAGGTGCTGTGATATGGCTGGTGCTGATACGTCAAAATGTGACGCAATCGCGCTGGAGGTCAGCTCTCCATCACGGACAAGATGTAAAATATCTCTGCGCCTAGGCTCCGTTATCGCTTGAATGGCTTTATCTATCATGACATTAATTTAGCATATACTTAATTAAGTGTCAACTTAATTAAAGTGATTGTAGTGTTTCCTCATTTGATATATTCTGTACATAAGTTCAAATACTAAATCAGAGGAGTCATACCAATGTCGACAGTGATCGGTACGAAAGAAAATCCATGGCCATTAAAAACGCCCCCACTAACCTCCGAATATGAAATGTATAAAGACGAAAAAGATGGCAAGGCTATCCTTGTTTGCACAGTAGGCAAAACCGTTTTGCATTACGACTACCGTTGTATTGATGACTTGCACGCGATGCTCAAGCAGCATGGAGATTGGATCGAGCTAGGCAGCGCTGATGAGCAGAAGCCAGCCAAAGAAGGTACGGTTGAAGCTTGGGGTCGCTCTCCTGAAAACCCAATTGGCGGTTGGTATGGCTTGAAGAAAGGTTTCCGCGGAAGATTCGGCATGTATGTCCCCCCATTAATGGAGGCACTCGGTCTTGCGGAAGTCGAACACAATCCAAGAAATAATCGGATGCGGGCTTTATAAAATACGATTAATAAATTGCTTCCCAAAAAGCTATTCCGCGAACAAAAACTCCACTTCCACTCCGACATAAAGAAAAGAGCCTGTCACCATACTCAAGTGACAGGCTCTATCTGATTCTATTTAATGGCTCTCAACCACAATGTTCGTATTTTTTCTATCTGATTTTAACGAGTACATATCGAGATCTGCTGCATGTAGTAAATCATCCAAGCTCCGCGCCTCATCAGGATATACAGCCGTTCCGATCGATACGGATATTTCTAAATTGAACTCTCTCGAAGCTAACATCAATTCGTTCTGAATATGACTGATCAACACTGCTTTCTTGGACGCATCCGTAGAAGCCGAAAGAATCAAGAATTCATCCCCCGCCCACCGTGCGGCTAAATCTTTTTTCTGTAAATCGAGCAGTAAGACATTCGCGATGCGCTGCAGAACTTGATCACCGATCTTGTGCCCGCGAGAGTCATTAATTAATTTAAAGTTATCTACATCGATGAAATATAAAATCAACTGTCCTCGTCTGCGCTCCACCGAAGAAATAAGCTTAGGAAAGGCTTCCAGGATGAATCTTCTGTTATACAGCGTTGTGAGGTTATCCTTTTCAGAGAGGAACTTCAATCGATCATATTGCGTGCCTAGTACCCAACTTGCCAATAAAATGAATACGCCAGCGACAGGAAACTGAAGAGTGGGAAAATTATAATACATCGTACCATAGGTTCTTAAGGCTACAATCGTGACTATAACGACCGAAATTATAACGATTCGTCCCGAATACTTCATCCCAAATCACCATCATCCAATTTGTGTCTATATAGGTCTATAGTGACACACTTGTTCCATATATTTCAAGAAATATTTGGTTTGTGCAGTCGAATCGACTCGAAAATTATCGTTAGCAGAAATTTACAGCATTTTATGGTAAAGTATTGGTATTCGACATTTTTTGAGAACATCCAATACTTCCAACAGTCAGATGAGGTTCAAAATGGATCTACTTTTAGATATGAAAACTATCCTGTTGACACTGGTCATCGGCCACCTATTTACAGCCGTACTCATTATCGCCTACTGGCGTCAACATAAGAACGAAAGCACAATCAGATACTTTTTCTATGCAAAATGTTTTCAAGCCGCTGCGTGGCTGATCTTAATTCTTCGTGGCGGCCTATCAGATACACTTACAGTATCCCTGGTGAACTCCTTGCTGTTAATCGGCTACACATTAGAAACCATATCCGTCCTGAAGATTCAGAATGCCCTAAGCAGGTTCGGACGAAATATGTATATCGCGCTGACCATTTTCAATATTGTCGGCTTTCATGGCATCCTTTTATTTTCCAACGAAGAGAAGTTCAGAATTATCTTTGTTTCCATTGCAGTAGCTGCTGGACTCCTACTTCCGGCATTCAGAATGATTCGAAGTCAAACCTCATCTACACTAACCAAGGTCATTGGCTATTTTTATCTAACGATCCTTGCAGTTCTTCTGATTAGAGTCGTTAGTGCGATATTCTTCGACACACTGATGAGCTATTACCATCTTAACGGCAATCAAACCATGATGCTGCTAGCCCAATATTTCGTTATGATTGCAGGAAACACGGGATTTATTCTCTTAATGAAAGAACAAACAGACCAAATCCTGCTTCGACTGGCCAATTATGATGATTTGACGGGTACACTGAACCGCAGGACGTTCATCACACGTACCAATCAATACATTGCCGCTTATGCAAAGACACAAAAGCCAATCACCTTACTGCTTTTTGATATTGATAATTTCAAGTCCATTAATGATTCATTCGGTCATGATACCGGAGATCAGGTGCTTGTCGACCTCACAACACGAATGAAGGAACAGCTCGGCGCTAATGATCTTTTCGCCAGATACGGCGGAGACGAATTTGCTATCATCGTACCAGGAATGGATGAAGCGGAATCCTCGCTTTATTCCGAGAAACTTAGACAAGCCGCAGAAGGAGCTCTTGTTCCTGGATTAAAGCTCTCCTATACCATCAGTTTAGGAGTTCTCACGTTCATCCCGGATGAGCAGACGCATATTGAGGAGCTTTACTCCACGTGTGACAAGGCCCTTTACCGAGCCAAAAGGAACGGTCGAAACGGTGTACATCGTGGCTCTGTAGATAAACAATTCGTACATGCTTAAATAGATTTATGTAAGTAGGCTGTCGCTATGATGCGATGGTCTTTTGTTGTTGTCTCAGTTCACCTTTGACTGCCTGACCACGGTTTGTGACAAACTATCAAACAATCCTTATTTTGAACCTGTCGACGACAATTTTCCTGATACTTTTTAACCCATTCTTGTTAATTTAATTCTAAGTCGCAAATAACCCTGACAGAGAGTAGGTAGGTAAGATGATTTCTCTAAATGATAAGCCCATGTATCTAGCACATTTCGCAAAGCTAATCCAAATGGATGAATATCGGCTATTCCGTATATGTAAGGGGATCGAGGAGAACGGGTATCAATTAAACCGAAACGAACACGGACATATTGATCTAACGGAGACCGATATTACGGTCGTGTTGAGTTTCTGTTTGTGAAGGCACGGTTACGCCAAGGAGTAATCATATGTAGACGTTGTAAACAATGAGAAAACCCCGCTCCATGAGCGGGGTTTTCCATCATTCGTGATCTTTTGGATCCTTGGGGTCTTTTGGGTCTTTTGGATCTTTCGGTTTCTTCGGCTTTTTATCATGGTGCTTGTCAGTGTAATCGACTTTAGGCGCTTGCAGTCCGCCTGCCAGAACAGTCTCTTTGATGTCTTCGCCGAGGTAGAAGCTTAAATGCGGCGGCTGATTGTACGCTGTGTTCTGCCATGCGATCCCATTTCTGTAAACCGGGTCATGCATCAGCGTATAAATCCGGTATTCCGTAGGAATCGTCGTGCTGAAGATTCTCAGTTCTGAGCTGTCTGTGGTAGGCAAAAGAACTTCCTCACGCCAGTCTCCTAGGATATCAGCCTGTAAAGTCGGAGTCGCCTTCGTTCCATTATTGCTCACTACGTCTGCAAAGCTTTTCAAAGGCTCAGCTTTCTTCGTGCTAGGATTAAATTTCGTAATCGATGTATTGTCCAGCAACTCATTTAATAAATCCCCATCCCAGAGAAGAGAGAAGTTAACAGATACGCCTGCCGTTCTAAAGCTATCGGCTTCAACCTTCCCCTGTACGTTGTAAATACCTCCGCCCGACGCTGGCGTTGTTCCACCTGTCCCCCAGAACTCAAAGCCTGGGCTTGCAGTAATATTAGCCGCCAAGCCACGTCCTGTATCCACGTAACCATTATAGGACATCAGTGTTTCCCCTGTTGCAGCATCATGGAGCTCTACCGATGCAACGGATGGGACTTCATGTACCGCCATGACCTGCAAACCTTCACGAG
This sequence comes from Paenibacillus sp. LjRoot153, assembly GCF_964253085.1. Lineage (NCBI taxonomy): Bacteria > Bacillati > Bacillota > Bacilli > Caryophanales > Paenibacillaceae > Paenibacillus > Paenibacillus sp. LjRoot153. The sequence goes on along the minus strand of NZ_CAXUQH020000001.1, from coordinate 336,162 downwards.
CTGGATCAAACGCCCCTACATGAAGCGCGTCACCATGTGAACCCTGTTCACGCTGCATCTCACCATCCATTTCATACAGAATGCTGCCGTCCTGATCCAGCGTCAACGATCCTGCGATAATTTCGTCGAAACCATCATTATCAACATCCGCTGTGGCCAGATTGTGGAATCCTAAGCCTGCCCCTCTCCCCGCTTGAGCGGAGTCGAAGGTCCACTCTTCTTTGAGCTTGCCATGCACTAAGCTATAGGCCACATACGTTGTCCGTTCATAATAGCCTCTGCCATAAATGGCACTCGGTTTCTTACCGTCCAAATATGCCAATCCTGCAAGGAAACGATCCGAACGGTTATGCCAAGTGTCTCCCCAGGAAGCTACATCACCCAGTGGAAATGCATAATCAATGGTATCGATTTCCTTACCCGTTTCACCTTTGAACACAGAAATGTACTCAGGTCCACCGAAAATATGGCCAAACTCATTCACCCATTTGCCATTATCCGCGGCATTGCCAATGACGCTAATCACTTTGCTGCTATCGAATTTCCCATCGGTTACCCCATAGACGGTCGTAGCATCTGCCGTTTTAATGAGGAACTCGCTTTTGCCATCCCCATCATAATCCGCGATAATAAATTGATGATAATGGGCTCCTGATGTGAGGTTAAGCCCCATATTCATCCGCCACAATAGTGTCCCGTCCATTTTATAAGCATCAAAAATCGTCGGCCCCGTCATCGCGTTTTGTGAGCTGTCAATGGCGTTGGAAGGGTACCATTTCACGATAACCTCATACTCCCCATCACCGTCCAAATCACCTACACCAGCGTCATTGACACTATACGTGTAGCTGCCTGTGGCCGTAGTTCCTCCTTCAGGCTTTTGCATAGGGATGGAAAGATAGTCGTTAGCTGCCGCTGTCGTTTCTTCCTTATCCGTTCGCGCCCCTTTAACTAGGGTCTCCACTTCGTAGGCGTCACCAGGGACGCCAGCTGTATCCACATAATTGGTAACAGACAATGGTGACGTATTCAGCTTTTGCCCATTACGGTAAATATTGAATGTCACATCGCGCTCATACTCATCTGCAAGCAGACGCCAGCTCACGAATATGCCCTCATTTGATTTTAAAGCGATAACACCTCTGTCCAGCCACTCTGTCTGTCTTGCCGTATCTGGCGGTGTAAGACGGTTGTATACATATTGGGTTGCATATCTGCCAAAACCGTTCTCCAAACTCGCAGGAACTGCAAGTTCACCCTTAAACGTGTAAACGCCAGCTTCTTGAGGATTCCATGGCTTGCCAACGCTAACCCATGAACTTACAGGCACGGTTACCTTACTATTATTTGCAATAGTAACGCTAACCGATTGTGGTAACCCAATGGAATGGATATCCGACGTAGTTTGATCTACATACACAGTGTGATAGGATAATTTATCTACTTTCGTAATTCGATTATCCGGAATAGGCTTATGATAAACACCAAAGTTATCAAGGTATGTCGTCCAAGCAATATTATTGCCAGAGGTCCGCATGCCCACCAATTTAACCGAAGCGACTGAACCGTCAAAAGCTACACCATTCAACGATGACGTGAATTCTTGACTTGTACCCGCAGCTTTGTCGGTTAGCTTAAATTTGACGACCTCATTTTCCACATCAAGATTAATCCCTACCTTATACCACGCTTGAGGATTCGTAATACCCGTACTAGCGGCAGGCTGCTTACCTGCAAAATATTGCAAAGGTGCATGATTGGTATTGTTTAATGTAAATACCGTATTGCCAGTGCTATCGAGGATTCTAAACTCCCCGCCGTTTTCACTAGGGTTGCTCGCAGCTTTATCATTAACTTTGCCAGGATACCAATCAAATTCAACGAGAATTTGGCTGCCTTTAACCGAAGTACCGAAGTTCTTGGTCGCTACGCGCCCCCCGCTTTGGTTCGTCTGGGTGAACTGCAGCATCGGGGTGTTATTCCCCATCACTTCATATGTATTAATCGATACCGTAGCATTCGCTGTTACAAATCCCCAATTGACGGGATCAGGTGCGACTGAATCGCCGAAATCACTATAATAAACACTATCCAGTTCGTCCCCATTGTTACCCACAGCGGCAGACGCCACCAACCAGTTCGGTATTAAGAGAGCGCTTGCAAGAAGTATCGAAACGACTTTTTTCCATTGCCTGCTATTTCGCATTTTTTTAATTTCACTCCTTCTGTTTGAGCTGCGAGCGGATCTTGATAACTCTCGGAAATTCCTCATCGTGCAAGGTTTTGCATATGCTGAGAATCACTTTCTGCCATTGTTCAGAACTGCTCTTTCTTCCCCTCCCCGCCAAACAGAATCCATAACGATGACCCATACAGCTCATACCTGTTGGTACGATTGGCCCGTGTACTAAGTGTAGGACTTGGCTGGTTACGCCGTCTATTAGACATTTTTTCAAAAAGGGAATTCTCTTGTAAGATACCATTTGGCAGATATATGACATTTTTGACTAAACTTCTCTTTTCTTGCTCCCGTATGTAAAGAGGTGATAAAAACACGAAAAAATAGACCTCCTTGACCACTTTGTGGCAGGTGAGGTCTATTTCCTAATAACTCATCTCGACTACTTGGTCTTCGTAAGCTCGATCATCTTACCTTGTGACTCCTTGAATATACGTAGCAGGGATTGCACCTTATCAAACTCATAATCTCCAGGACCATAGTTGTCCATAAACATTTTCTTCAACAAATCTGCGTAAAAGGTAACTCTTTGCTCAAGCAAATCATGCTCGATCTGGATAATTTCCTCAATGGAATGATTGCCAATAAATTCTTCTGTTTCATCAATAGGATCTTCCCGTCTGCCCCCTCTACGCTCGGCAGGATTTAATCCTTCAGGCTCTCTCGATGGATCCAATTCAATCGATGTTCTTAAACTCGACAAAGCAATGTTTTCTTTGGCAAGCATGATTTGAAAATATTTATTTTTGAATAAATCAATGATGACGAGTTTGCATAACTCGCGATTTTGAAGGAGCATTCCGTCAAAGGGGTGGATTGTCCAATAACCATTTTTCAGAAAAAGATTTAACTTGAACAGTTCGCTGCCATAGATATATTCGATGTTAATATTAGAATCTGACATGATTTCAAAAGAGAATTCTAACATGGACGGAACCTCCCAGAACGATACCCTTTTCGTAGGTCATGACTTGACTTATTTGCTTCCTACAACCCATCTTAACCCCCAGTTATAGGCTTGATCCATTTCGGGATGTCCCTTAAAATGCCGTACGATTCGTTCAATACTCAACGTTTCATCTTTCACATTTTGAATCAAAGCGATGGCACACATCGGGAGATCGTTGTCGTGCTCATCGAGTTTAACAATGACGTCAGGTCCGCCATTTTGTTTAATCGTGACAAGGCCATCCGCCTCTGACCATCTCGACACACCCTCATAAATGAAGGTGAAAATGAGTATCCGTTTGAAATTTGCAAGCTTGGTTCCATTAATGCGAATGTTCTCTCCGGTTTTAACCGAACCTGTTCGATCATCACCATCAAGAGCTATATAAGGTTCACGCGTAAGGGATCCAAATGTATTTCCTAGCGCCTGAATTAACCCTTTTCTGCCATCCTTAAGTTCATAGAGACAGGCTAAATCAAGATCGATCCCGCTAGATGATTCCCCCCAGAAGCCACGGTTGCTTGCTGGTTGTTGATTCCAATTCAGGTTGATTAAGATTTCCCCTAGACCGCCCGATTTCTTCTCGAGGTTAATCTTATCCCCCTTTTTCGTTAATTCAATTTTGGAAAGATTAATCTGTAGCCCCTTTTCCGGTTTCGGTTCAGGCGGTGCAACTAGAAATTCTTGAGCTTTTACCGTTGGCTGATCATTTTTTACAACAACACCATAGCTCTCACAAAGTGCTTTAAGGCCACCCGCGTATCCAGCACCGATTGCATGGAACTTCCACTCACCGTTGTATCTATATAATTCTCCTATAACAATCGACGATTCTATGGAGAAATGATTTCCCAAGTCATATCGAAGTATTTCTTGCCCTGATGCTTGATTTATGAAACGGATATAGACGTTATTGACCGTACTAAAATTTTGTCGTTTGGCTTCGCTTTCATAGATAGTCAGCGTAAACGCCATCTTGTCTACTGCGGGTAGAACCGTATTCAACTCGATCTGAAGTTCTCTTTCATTCGCTGATTTCTCTTTGTATGTAATAAATCTATTGCTCGAGTTTCCGTAAAATATGAGATCTTCATCACCCTGAACCTTACCGTTCTGCGCAAGTAAAAAGGCCGAAGCATCAAGCTCCATGTGATCGGGCGCATGCCAGCCAATACATACAGTCAACTTGGAAAGGTTGGGATGCACTTTCGTTAAATCTGCCTTCTGCCCTTTGACAACTGCTACGACGGCCATGTTGACTTCACCCTTCTTTGTAAGAGATGTAAACCTAAGGGTGGCAACCAGAAGGCAACCACCCTATACAAGCCAATCTCTAGCTCAATCCATAGTTCGTAACTAGCGCAGCCAAACCACCTGCGAAACCACTACCTACTGCCTGGAATTTCCAGTCACTTCCATATCGATAAAACTCACAGAAGACCACTGCTGTTTCAATGGAAAACTCTTCACCCAAATCATAACGAAGAATCTCATTCTTATTCGCTTCATTTACTACCCTTACGAATGCGTGACTAACTTGTCCGAAATTTTGACCGCGTTGTTGTGCATCATGTATCGTGACCGTAATCCCTATCCGACTGATGGCTGCTGGTACTTTAGTGAAATCGATCAAGATTTTTTCATCATCACCATCACCTTCACCCGTACGATTGTCTCCTGTGTGAACAACAGCGCCGTCATAGGCTTTGAGGTTATTATAAAAAACGAAATCTGCAGCTGATTTGGCTTTACCGTCTTCTTGAAGAAGAAACGCAGAGGCATCAAGATCGAAATCTCCACCGCCATTATATTTATTGGTATCCCAGCCAAGTCCTACAATGATTTTGGTTAGACCTGGGTTCGTTTTGGTTAGGTCAATGCGTTGACCTTTGGATAAATCAATCGACATGGTTATCTCACCTTTCAGATAAAATAATGGACATTCCTCATCGCTTCCTAAAGCTAGTATATAGGTTTGTGTGTAGAGATCGCAATGATTGCACTTTTAAAAATCACCTATAGAGATAGAAAGAAACACCCACGGTCGAAAATTAAGTTTTTCACTTCGATCCAATAAAAGTTGTTTAATAATAGGGTATTTGGGGTAAGTAACCATATGCCACAGTCGCCTGAGCGGCTTGCTAACACTCAACTTTCCAGGAGGGATTACCATGAGCAAACATATTATCGGCGTATTCAACACGGAAGAGGAAGCGATTCGCGTTATCAACCAATTGAAGGCAGAGGGATATCACTCGGAGGAACTCTCAGTAGTGGGCCGCAACCGCGGTGATCTGGACCACATCGAAGAAGCGACCGCGACCAAAGCGGAAGAAGGCCTTGCAACAGGCGCTGCGACAGGAGGCGTACTGGGCGGGGTGACGGGGCTGCTCGTGAGCATCGGCGCTTTGGCGATTCCCGGGCTGGGTCCCATCCTTGTAGCAGGTCCAATCGTTGCGACCCTAACAGGTGCAGCTGTCGGGGCAAGTGCAGGTGGACTGGTCGGCGGCTTGATCGGACTCGGTATCCCCGAGAAAGACGCGATGCTTTATGACGAATATGTTCAAAATGGCAAAGTGCTCGTGCTCGTAGACGGCGACACCGAACGCGCCAATATGGCGTATCGGATTTTTCGCGACCACAAGTCGCTCAATGCGGATACATATAGCCCAGACTACGGGTACGTAAGCAGCACAGACAGCGCCAACAACCGCTATCGCAATAACTTTTAAAGCCGGCGCTGTGCCTGACATATCATCAGGATGGAATGCCGATAGCATAACATGTACACAGCTAAGACCTGCAAGAGGCTGTCTCAAAAGTCAATTTAGACTTTTGGAAACAGCCTCTTTTTTCGTTAATGACCGATGAGTAATAAACCTGCTTCCCACAATCTAACTGGATTTTCTCCATCTATTTGAAGCGGATTTCTCGAATTCGAAAGATTAACTGTATTTCCTGTAGTTAAATTCCTTCGATTTGCTCGATTCTTTAAATTTCATACAAATTAAATGTATTTTTTCCATTTAATTACGAAAGTAAGTCTAATTCGAGCAAATTAGCTGTAGTTTATACATCTAAACATGAATCGGCAGCCACCTTGCGTTCGCAAGCCACAATCCAACCTCAAACCAGCCATACCCTATATAGGGATCTTTGGTCGGAGACCAAAGATTCGATGATAAATCAGCAATAATGACCTAATCATCTGCGTGTGACTGCAGAGTTCAGCAACTATGAAGATTTACCCCAAGTCATCCTGAATCCATAAAAAATACAAGCAGGCCTGCATCCTGTCGGACGCTAGCCTGCTTGTGTCGATCCCTATGGATTCATTATGGCGCTGCCTGAGCTATACGTGTCGGAGAACTCGCTCGCCGATTTATCATTATCCCAAACATCGGCATACGTGGCGTTTTTCTTGAATTCCTCCAACGCGAAGGAGCAGGAAGGGATAATCTTGCGTCCTCTATCGCGGGCTTCGTGGACGACCATGTCCAGGAGTTGTTTACCCAGTTGACGACCACGGTAGCGCGGGTCCACGTAGGTATGATCAATTACCCAGGTATCGGTATCGACCAGCCTGTAAGTAATCTCGCCGATCGTACCTGACAGCGTGCTGAGGATGAAGGCGTTGCCTTGCTTTTGTAGGACAACTTCCTCCTCAGCTTCGTGAAACGTGTTGTTTGCTTCCATAGTGGAACACCTCCTGAAGGATATGATGCTTTTTCTACTTATTACCCTTTAGGAGAGGCGGTGAAACAAAGATCATCGGAATGAAAACCAACTGCGCTACGCGGGTGTACTCCATCCACTCGTTGGCGATGTCGACGGCCCACGCTTGTATTTCATGTCTCTTATAATAGATTCATAGGTAGGAAAGAATAGAAAAGTGTACCTAGTATTTATATGGAATAGTATCTCCAACTGAACCAGCAGCATTGGACGAAGTACCTCCTTCCTTTCTCTGAACATGATAAAGAGTGATTCTTTCACCACTTGCACCTGTCTTATGCCATTTTTCAATAAGCTTAACCTTATAATTTCCGTTGCCTATCTTCTCAACATCAGTGGATCGAGTCACCACATAACCTTCATGTAGTGTTTGGATGACTTTGTTTAACTCATCTGGAAAAAGAGAGTTATACGTTCCTTGGGATGACACTGCAAACTGGGCTGCTTGACTCGCAGAGAACTTAGCATCTTCCTGCTTCCAATATGGGTGATACAGAAGAATGCTAAATAACACAAAGCATAATGGAAAAAGTGAAATGATAGCTAGTGTCTTTCTTGCTCGAAGGTGTTTTTTTAATACTTCATCAACTATGAAAAAAAGTAAAGAAACAACCCCTCCAAATACTAATGTCCTTACATTCATAAACGCTAAACCACCTATTGCACCTAAAAGTATATGTAAGACTCCTGAAAACAACCTCATTATCTTCATATTAGCTTTATTGAGTAAGTTTTCTATTAACACCGACACAGCAATACCATATACAAATACAATTGCGAAGGTATAAAGTGAGTAGATTAACATTCCCAACCAAATATTTGGCAAGGTACCCAAATGTATCATTTTGCAATTCATTATAACCATCTAGAAATGAGAGAAACAAAACGAAATAACTTGAAGAAAAAAAAGCGGAAAGTATTTTTCTTTTTAACAAGATAACTCCCCCTTAATTTTATTCTAGAAGTTCTCCCCCTCCTATTTTCAACTAACACAAATGAAAATTAGTAATGCCCTAGCCGAATTTTATCTGGGTTAATAACGAAATATACATTTTGAAAATGCGAACCCCGCGATTCCATTTCCAGCATAAGCAAAGAAACTGGCGTCTCTTTCTCATAAAACACCACAGCTGGATGCCCGTTCAAGATAGTCATTTTATACGCCAAGTGCGTATACCGCTTGGCGGAAACCCCAACTAAAAAGGACACCACTCTCTCCCTGCCATAGATCGGGTTGATAGCCGTGCTAACTTTCCCGCCGCCATCAGATACCAGTATCGAAGTGTCCCTCAATAATCGAACTAATGTGTGCGAGTCTCCTTTTTGAAACGCAGTCACAAACTGTTCAACGAGCAACGCCTGCTGCCCTTGGCTGACTGGTGTTTTTAAGCGTTCCGGGTCCAGTTTCTTTTTAGCACGACTATAGATTTTACGACAGTTTACCTCTGATTTGTCCAACACTTGGGCAATCTCGGCATACGGATAATCATAAGCCTCCCGCATTACGATAATAGCTCTTTCCAGCGGCTCCAACTGCTCAAGCATAATCATAAAGGCGTACGATAGCGATTCACGCTGCTCCGCCAATTGATTCGGTTGCTGCCAAACTTCGGAGGTTGGTTCCGGTAGCCATGTTCCTGGGTATACCTCCCTCTTCTTCCTAGCTGATTGCAATATATTTAGGCACCTATTCGTCGTAGCACGCGTCAGATACGTCTTCAGATGTTCAATCCGATCCAGCTTGTCGTGAACGTCCAAAAATAGTTCCTGAACAACATCTTCCGCATCCGAAACTGACCCCAGCATATGGTACGCCACGGAATTCAGATATGAATAATAGGTGGCATAGAGCGTTTGGAAATGTATTGTCACAATATTCCCCTTTCTGATCTATCCCCTCCAACATTAAATGAGTGGCGATAGTTTATTTTTATACATGGAAAATAGCTATAGGGATAGACAGATGCAGACCTAGTATATCAGCGGAAAGAAAAATTTTCCATATGTGCAGGTTCGTCAGAAATAGGCTGTTGTGGATTTTTTTTATGCAACAATTTTTTTGTCACGAAAAGTTATCGTCACTTGTCTAGAACACGATAAACCAAAATGATAAGAAACGAGGAGATTATGATGAATACCCGATTTGATTATTACAAAGCCTGTCCTGAAGCAACAGAAACGATGTTAAAGCTAGAAGAGTTTGTTAAAAGCAACGGATTAGATGCAAAGTTATACGAGTTAATCAAGCTGCGGTCGTCTCAGATAAACGGCTGTTCTTACTGCATTGACTCTCATACGAAAAACTTACTGAAGCTAGGCGAGACGGATCAGCGTCTCTATTTGCTTCCAGTATGGAGAGAGGTCGCTTTTTATACTGAGAGGGAGTGTGCCGTATTGGCATTAACCGAAGCAGTGACTCTAATCGCAGATGCAGGTGTACCGGATGAAGTGTATGAACAGGTGATAAAAGAATTTGATGAGCGACAATTCATGGTGCTGCTTATGGCCATAAACACCATTAATAGTTGGAATCGAATTGGCATAGCGACACGATTGCTGCCAAATCGGAAATAGAGGCTATGTGAAGGAAAGGATGATCCGAATGGATGCGGTACAGACGACCACTCCGGTTCACAACCGCAGCATTGTTTTGCTTTTTATTTGCTTTGGTATCTTTATGGTTTACTTGGATTCGATGATTGTTAATGTCGCTCTTCCCTCGATCCGCAGTGATCTGCAGGTCGGCATCTCCAGTTTACAGTGGGTCATTGACGCTTATACGATTACCTTCGCCTGCCTTCTACTGACTGCTGGGAACCTGGGGGATATTTATGGTCATAAGAGAATTTTTATTACTGGACTGGTGGGGTTTACCTTAGCTTCACTGGTCTGCGTACTTGCCCCTTCGATTAGTATTCTCTTGTTGGGAAGAGCTCTGCAAGGAATTATGGGGTCCATGATGATTCTCGTCTCATTGGCGATCATTCGAGGGATCTATCACGATTCTACTGCAAGAGCGAGGGCGATTGGCATTTGGGCAGGTGTAGGAGGATTGGCTTTAGCGGTTGAACCTGTTGTGGGAGGCCTGCTGGTCGAGCATTTCGGCTGGCAGAGTATCTTTTGGATCAACATACCATTAGGATTCATTGCAGCAATCGTTCTAGTCTTAGTTTTAAAAGAAACAGGGACGATACGAAAGCAGAAACATGATCTGCCTGGACAAATCTTATTTATTGTTGGAATTGCTGCTCTCACCTTTGCCTGCATTGAGGGTAATTCCCTAGGCTGGATTTCTATACCTATCCTGCTTTCTATTGGGGCGTTTATTATTTGTTTCATTCTTTTTGTATGGTGGGAGTTACGATGTGAGGTGCCGCTTATCCCACCTGTTTTTTTCAAAATCGTATTTTCAATGTCGCCTGCTCCGTAAATTACTTTGGATTTTTTGGCATGTATACCGTCATTTTTCTATTAACGTTATACCTTCAAAACATTAATCATTATTCTGCACTTGGGACCGGTATCCGATTTCTACCTCTAACAATCAGTATTATGGTGGCCTCCTTCGTAGGTAGTACAGTCGCTTCCCGCTTCGGATACCTGAAGCTAATTATTTGGGGAACCTTCCTAGTAGGCGTCGGTGTCCTCTCCCTTACTGCACTCATGGAGGGGAGCGGTTATCTTACGTATTGCTGGGCCCTTGCACTCGTCGGTATCGGTGTATCATTCATAGGAGCCGCTTCAACTATAGCTCTGATCGAAGCGGTTCCTCCTGAACCTGTTGGCGCTGCATATGGTGTCACGAACACGTTTCGCCAATTAAGCGCGGTTTTTAGTGTCGCCTTATCCGGCACATTGATATCACAACGCACTGACTCATCTAGTCTTGAACTTATGCCAGAGATGTTCCTCCAAGGGTTTAAGTATTCACTATATTTGGCAGGTTTTGCGAGTATAATTGCGGGAACTTGTGCCTTGGTCTTTTTGGGACATCGCGCACGTGCAGCGTTGAAGAGGGAAGTGCCTCAATAAATGGGTATATAGGGGGCAACACCTAATCTCGCCCATACAAGCACAAGAAAAAAGCACCCTCAAAGGGTGCTTTTTCTGTACTAGTATGGAGGTGAGGGGAGTATTGAAATGTCCATCTAACCTACTATCGAAGCCTACTCACCGATGACTACCCTAGCGGTACATTTCAATGCCGTGCTCCCTCCGCTTACGCTACGGTCTGCGCGGGCGAACCCTCGAGGGGTTCAACTCCCGTTCCATACATACAAAAGAAAAAGCACCCTCAACGGGTGCTTTCTTCTTTGTATGGAGGTGAGGGGAGTCGAACCCCTGTCCGAAAATATTGCCACACAGGCATCTACGGGTGTAGTCACAGTTTTGATGTCACCCGAGCAGCGCCCCGTAACCGGCTATGCGTTGGGTCAGCCTGATTGTCTTCCTACGTCCGACCCCAGGCGGAGACCAAACGTCGTATCCCACTATAGTTGAGCCCCTATCCCAGTCACATGGGCGATGCTGAGTAGAAGCACGCTAACAGGTTATTAAGCTGCTAAAGCGTAAGGTTGTTGTTGTTTGCCATTTAATAGGCTTTAGCGTTTTATAGTGGACGCGGCCCCACTACCCGCAACCCGCGCTCAAACTATCCCCGTCGAATCCAAGAACACCCCCGGATTGCCTTCGTAACCGTCAGAGACGGTGAAGGTTAAAAGGACAAGCTGTAGAGCCAAGTTACACTTGAAATCTCTTCGTTACAGTTATTAGTATACCATAAGTAGATGAAATATGAACACTAGGTTCATGGAAGATAAGGTGTTACCTTCCAATACATCCAAGCTATCTAGCAATCTTTTGCTTCTCACGCAATGCGCGTTGAATATCGCGTTGTGCATCTTTCTTGGCAGCAGACTCACGCTTGTCGTATTGTTTCTTCCCTTTACCAATGCCAATAAGAAGCTTCGCGTAGCCATTTCGGATGTACACCTTCAGTGGAACGACGGTATACCCTTCTTGCTTAGCCTGGCCTAATATTTTGGCGATTTGCACTTTCTTCAGAAGCAATTTCCGCGTCCGTGTAGGATCTTCCGGATTGCTGCGATTACCTTGTTCGAAAGGGCTAATATGCATATTGTGTACAAAAGCCTCGCCATTCCGAATCGTCGAAAAGCTGTCGCCAATGTTGGCTTTACCTGCCCGTAAGGACTTGATCTCCGTGCCGGTCAGGACAAGACCGCATTCATACGTATCTTCAATGAAATAATCGTGTGAAGCCTTTTTATTCTGGGCGAGTAATTTGCCATCAGCCTTTTTAGTTGCCACGTGAGATCCTCCTCCCGCACGCTAAAATGCAGGTAAATCTTGCTACAATGTGCAACCTATTGTAGCAAGATCAAGCCCGAAAAGCAAGAAGCGGCGACTATCTCCGCCGCTTCTTGCTACCATCGCCGTCGTCGCTCCGGCGACGACTACCCTTGGCGAGCGCGTTCACGCCGCTCGCCCAATCCATGCCGCTGCGCTCCGCAGCAGCGCCACCGCCACCGCCCGCTTGGGCTTCGCCCCCAAGCGAAACCCCACGGCCACGCTCGCCGCCGCGGCCAACACCACTGTCAGTCCGCCCTGCGCCGACTGACTGCAACCGCTGGCGCAAGCTGCCGCCTTCGCCAATCTTTCCGCCTTTTTCGCGCTTATCGCTCCAAGGCTTAGTACCACCCTTGCCACGACGCGATTTCCCTTGGCCTGCTGCATTGCCTTGGAAAGCTCCACCTTGGCCTTCTCCCACGCCAATACCAGCAATGTGCTCTGCTTTGCCATCTCCACTTCCAGCAAAGCCCTCAGCTCTTCCTTGACCTTGACCCTGACCTCTTCTTCCTTGGCCTTGACCTTGACCTTGAGCTTCACCTTGACCTTGGCCATTTCCTTGCCATTGTCCTTGACCTTGGCCTCGACCTTTGCCCCTAGATCTTCTACGCCCTTGCTCTGTTCCTGCCGCGCCTTCTGTACCACCAGCGCCTTCAGCAGCTCCGCGAGCGGCCATTTCAATCCGCCGCGCCGCACCATTATCGGCACGCCCACGCTTCTTCCCTTGACCTGTCCCAGCGTCTCCACGGTTTACCTGATTCCCAGAAGCATCGCTCTTATTGGTGCTCTCGCCTTGCCCAACCACAGGTTGCGACTTCGCGAAGCCACCCTTCCCTTTGTATCCACCCTTGCCCTTTTCTGACCGGCCTTTACCTTTATCGGCTCTGCTATTTTCCGTCTTACCGCGGAAGCCTTTAAACCCGCCTGCACCTTTGAACTGGCCGCCGCCACCGCGGTTAAAGCCACCCTCTTTGCGAGGTTTCATATCCAGCAATTCAAAATCAATCGTATGATCTTCCATACTCACGCGTGCAACTCGCACCTTAATACTGTCACCAAGCCGATAAATTTTGGAAGTCCGCTCGCCAATTAACGCATGCTGCTTCTCATGATGGTTGTAGTAATCATCCGTCAAATCACTCAAGCGAATTAACCCTTCAACCGTGTTATCCAACTCAATGAACATACCGAAGCCCGTTACGCTCGAGATAATACCCTCGAATTCTTCCCCGACTTTATCCAGCATGTACTGTGCTTTCTTCAGGGCCTCTGTATCACGTTCTGCATCAACAGCAACACGCTCACGCTCGGAGGACTGCTGGGCAATATCGTTCATACGCGAAGCTAAATAATCATGACGTTTATCTGAAAGAGTTCCACCGTTCTCCAACACCTCACGAATAACTCGATGGATAACCAAATCCGGATAACGACGAATCGGTGATGTGAAATGGGAATAAAACTCAGCCGCTAAGCCAAAATGTCCCAAACTCTGTGCATCATACTTAGCCTGCTTCATCGAGCGCAGCATCACTTTGCTAATCACAGTCTCTTCCGGCGATCCCTTGATATCCTCAAGAAGAGCCTGCAAGGAACGCGCATGAATAGCCCCACCTTTACCGCCACGCATCGCATAACCAAAGGTCGTCACGAACTCCATGAAGTTCATCAACTTCTCGGCATCCGGATCTTCATGCACCCGATACAGGAATGGCACTTTCAGCCAAGTGAAATGCTCCGCTACCGTCTCATTCGCGGCTAGCATGAACTCTTCAATCATCATTTCAGCGACAGAGCGCTCTCTTTTGACAATATCGGTTGGCTTACCCTCAGCATCTACAAGGATCTTGGACTCTTCAAAGTCGAAATCAATCGCGCCGCGCTTCATCCGTCTAGAACGAAGCCTAGCTGCTAGTTCTTCCATACGTTTGAAGTCTTCCATTAAATACGCATATTTCTCCACGATTTCTGGCTCTGCCTCGCCTGTCAGCAGCTTGCGTACATTCGTATACGTCATTCGTTCTTTTGTTTTGATTACACTGGTGAAAATCTCATGATTAACAACCTTTAAATCTTGGTCAAATTCCATCTCACAAGACATCGTCAGCCGGTCTACTTGCGGGTTCAACGAACAAATCCCGTTAGATAAACGGTGCGGCAGCATCGGAATCACACGATCGGTCAAATACACGGAGCATCCGCGGTTGTAAGCCTCAATATCAAGTGCCGTACCTTCCCGCACATAGTAGCTTACATCGGCAATATGCACGCCAAGTCGAACGTTACCATTTTCCAACAACTCCACATTTACCGCATCATCCAAATCCTTCGCATCTTCACCATCGATGGTTACAATGGTTTTCGCACGAAGATCACGACGACCTTGCCCGATGATTTCTTCTTCTGTAATCGAATCTGGTGCTGCATCAGCTTCCGCCAGAACTTCTGGCTGGAACGCTTCTGGTAATTGATGTTTGCGTATGATAGCCAAAATATCGACACCTGGATCATCTTTATGACCCAGAATCTCTATCACTTCACCTTCCGCCGCTGATCGTCCCTCTGGGTAGTTCACGATTTTGACAACGACCTTTTGTCCAGAAACTGCTCCCATAAAAGCATGCTGCGGGATAAAAATATCTCTTGTCACCCGTTTATCATCTGCAATGACGAAGGCATACGTATCTTGGCTTTGGAAAACACCAACGATCTGCGAGTTCGCCCGCGTAATCACACGTACAACTTCGCCTTCTAGACGGCCGCCGCCTTGGCTGCGCGATGTGACTTTCACAAATACGATATCACCGTTCATCGCGGTATTCAGGTCGTGCGCATTAATGTATACGTCTGGGTGCTCACGATCCTCAGGAATTAAGAATGCAAAACCCTTCGCATGGGCTTGCAGCTTGCCTCGCACCAAATTCATCCGTTCAGGAACGCCATAACGATCATTTGGGCTTCGTACAATATGACCGCTTTCTTCTAATTGATTGAGCATTTTTATAAAATCTTTAAACTCATTTGCGCTGCCAATCCCGAAATGCTTCTCAAGCTCTTTATAGGACATAGGCTTATACGCCTCTTCTTGCATCAAACTTACGATTTCATTCTCTTTTATCATGTACTCTCTTCACCTTCTTGTTGTTGTTGAGCCAAGCTCTTCGATCGCCGTACCCGATTCCCTCACTCCATAGTATGCCACTTCTAAGGAAAGGATAAACTCAGAGCACATCAGCCTCCCTTGGCTTTCTCGCGCATCCGAATCGGCGTTTTGGTATACGCACATGACTCCTCTTCCTAGATGGAGATTAGTTTCTCCAGCACATGCCCATACCAATCCGTCTATCCTATATACGCGTTTAAAATGAAAAAACAGCAGGAGTATAGTTCTCCTGCTGTTATCGTTTTATGTGTGTTAGCTTTTCACTACGTATGCTACGACAATAGAAAGAATAAAGAATGCAGCAGCAAGACCCATTGTTGCACGGGACAAAAATAGTTCCAAACCACGAGCTTTTTGTTTACCAAATAAGTGCTCTGCGCCACCGGAAATGGCACCGGACAAGCCTGCGCTTTTCCCTTTTTGTAAAAGGACAATCGCGATTAATCCAACCGAAGCTATGATTAACAAAATTTTCATAAAGATTAACATATTAGCACCCCAATTGCCGATTCTTTGCCTTATACAACTAGCATAAGTATTTTAACATAGTTCGTCCAGGAACACAACAAATGCCCGATGTGATGCGACGAACCATTTGTGATTTACTTAGCCCCTCATATCTTTCATCATAGGTAGGCATAATACCCTTAAAATAACAAATCTCTTTTGTCGAAAAGGAGAATATTCTATTGAGTCACAACTCCTATTGGTATATAGGGTTGAGCCTGATCAGTTTATCCCTGCTAGCTTACATATGCTTCAGAAAAAATACGATCCGAAGCTTTTTGCATTTTCTGATCATGGTGCAAATCGCTTACATCATTGAAACTGTCATTTATATTTATTTAGGTAGTTATCAGTATCACCCTAAAATAATCAAAAGCTTCGCTTACTATGATAGCAATATTGGAGCGTTGACCTCCAATATGTTTGCTGTCCCCGCCGCAGCAACCTTCTTAACGACGTTTCAACTGGGCTGGTTTTGGAAAATCGTCTTTATCGGGCTCTTTGCGGGTGTGGAATGGCTGTTCGTCAAGCTGCATATCTATACGCTATACTGGTGGCGAATTGAGTATACCTCCCTTGGGCTTCCTATTTACTTTATGGTAGCCAAACGGATCTATTCTGACCTATTACAACCCCTCAAAGGATGGCTTCACTCGCTATTACTTTTTATGTGTACCGCTCCATTCCTCGGAACCTTCCATATCATCCCGATCATGGTGTTCCAAAACCGATTCTATCATCCTGGCTGGTTTACCGACCCTGCTCACGATACAACCGCCTTTGCAGCCATTTATTATGTATTCGCAACCCTCATCGTCATCACATTGGTGAAGCTCCGATGGAAGCAAGGATGGATCAATCTTTGTATGCTGACAGCATCTTTTTATATCCTAACGCTTGTCCTAAAAAATAGTGAAATACTCGATATTCGCGCGTGGTGGGATCCCTATTATTATGTCTTGTTCCCTCTACTGATTTACGTCATCTCTAAGGCTATCAGTAAGCGTTTATCATTCGGTCCGTCGCAGGCAAGCAATAATACCTGATTAAACAAAACAGCGGCAGCCTAGGACTATGTTCTCAGTCCAGGCTGCCGCTTATTGTGTGCCGACCTAGTCGCGATATGACATTGCGGTAGATCTAGTAGAGCGCTGCGCTCCTTTTTTGCGCCCGAGGAAGGCCTGCACCGCTTGCTTCGCACACCATAGTGCGAACAACGTAAACCCGATCGCCCACACAATGGCGGGTATCCCTGTGTGGTTGGCCAAATTACTCGCATCACCAGCACCCCGGCTGTTTTGCAAAGCATATACGATTAAGGACCCTGGGCCGAATACCGACTCCTCCAGGCATAAGAACGCCAGCAGCAGGTAATAGAAATCGCGCAGCCACTTCGGCGCAAGCGCCAAAGCCAGCACGGTCAAGAGAATAAAACCGAGCAGGAACGTAACGCCAAAGCTGTTCCGTACGAATAGTACGAGTGACAGCGCAGACAGCGCCGTCATCACCTGCAGCCCCAGCCGCTGCTTACCTCTGGCGTAAGCCGAGAACAAAAACCAAGCAAACAGCGAGGCGGTCATATAACCCGCCAGCGAGACTGGGATAATGGCCCATGACTTAGTCATGGACGAGTAAGTGACGCCGCTGTGGTCCCTGTACAGCTCGATGTACATGACTTTGCCGGACAGCGCAAGTGTCGCAACTGCATGCCCGAACTCATGTACCATCGTGTCCAGGTTCCGAAAAAATGAAGAAGGAATCCAGTGCGTGAGCACTGCGGAGCCTATTAGGAACAGGATCGTTTTTACCCAGTTGCTCAAAAGCATAACCTCCATTGCATCAGACGACTTTACCCCATTATACGCCAAAACGGGCAGGTGTAAGCCACCTGCCCGCCATATAGTTACATACGGATCTTATTACTTGAAGTTTCTCAAGTTGTAGAATGCTTTTTTACCAGCGTATTGAGCTACAGTGAACAACTCGTCTTCGATACGAAGAAGTTGGTTGTATTTCGCTACACGGTCCGTACGGGACGGAGCACCTGTTTTGATTTGACCAGCGTTAGTAGCAACAGCGATATCAGCGATTGTGCTGTCTTCGCTCTCACCGGAACGGTGGGAGATAACTGCTGTGTAACCAGCGCGTTTTGCCATTTCGATCGCATCAAAAGTCTCAGTAAGCGTACCGATTTGGTTAACTTTAACCAAGATGGAGTTACCGATGTTTTCTTCGATTCCGCGGGATAGACGCTCCGTGTTCGTAACGAACAAGTCATCACCAACGAGTTGAATTTTGTTACCCAATTTCTCAGTAAGCAATTTCCAACCTTCCCAATCGTCTTCGGAGCAACCATCTTCAACAGTGATGATTGGGTATTTATCAACCCATGCAGCCAAGAAGTCAACCCACTCAGCGGATGTGAAGGATTTGCCTTCGCCTTCAAGGTGATATTTACCATCTTTGAAGAACTCAGTGGAAGCAACGTCCATACCCAAGAATACGTCAACACCTGGTTTGTAACCAGCGTTTTCGATAGCTGTAAGGATTGTAGTGATTGCTTCTTCATTTGATTTGAAGTTAGGAGCGAATCCGCCTTCGTCGCCAACTGCTGTGTTAAGGCCTTTTTCTTTCAATACGGATTTCAAGCTATGGAAAATCTCAGCGCCGATGCGAAGAGCTTCTTTGAATGTTGGAGCGCCAACTGGCAGAACCATGAACTCTTGAACGTCAACGTTGTTGTCGGCATGTGCCCCACCGTTGATGATGTTCATCATTGGAACTGGAAGAGTTTTGGCGTTGAATCCACCAAGGTAAACGTACAATGGCACGTCCAAAGCGTCAGCAGCTGCGCGAGCAACAGCCATGGAAACAGCTAGAATTGCGTTAGCACCCAGTTTAGCTTTGTTAGGAGTACCGTCAAGCTCGATCATTTTGTTGTCGATGCCAACTTGATCAAGTGCGTCTAGACCGATGATTTCAGGAGCGATGATTTCATTTACGTTCTCAACAGCTTTCAGAACGCCTTTACCAAGGTAACGACCTTTGTCACCATCACGAAGCTCAACAGCCTCGTATGCGCCTGTAGAAGCGCCTGAAGGGACGATAGCACGGCCGAATGCGCCGGACTCTAGGTATACTTCTACTTCAACCGTTGGGTTACCGCGGGAATCCAATACTTCGCGTGCGTAAACATCAGAAATAATTGTCATTGTGATAAAACACTCCTTCAATAATATAAGTTATTTTTTTAGAATTGTTGCACCCGTCATTTGCTCTGGTTGCTTCACTTCTAAGAAGTCTAGCATTGTTGGTGCAATATCTGCCAGAATACCGCCGTCTCTTAGTGTAACAGATTTGTCCGTCACAATAAAAGGCACAGGATTCGTTGTATGCGCTGTGTTGCGTGAACCGTCTGCATTCGTAACCACATCCGCGTTGCCGTGATCCGCTGTGATGCAGACTACGCCACCTTTGGCTAGAATCGCTTCGACAACTTTACCAAGACACTCGTCTGTCGCTTCGATCGCTTTTACCGTTGGCTCAAGCAATCCAGAATGACCTACCATGTCAGGGTTCGCGAAGTTCAAAATGATCACGTCATGACGCTCAGCTTCTACTTCTTTCACGACTGCTTCCGCTAATTCGTATGCGCTCATCTCCGGTTGCAAATCGTACGTCGCAACTTTCGGGGAAGGAATCAGAAGGCGAGTTTCACCTGGCAATTCGGCATCCCGACCACCGCTGAAGAAGAAAGTTACATGCGGATACTTCTCAGTCTCAGCAGCGCGAAGCTGCGTTAGACCATTCTGAGCCAACACCTCGCCCAGCGTGTTGTCGAGATCCTTCGGTTTGTAGGCTACGAAACCGTCTACGGACTCGCTAAACAGCGTCAGACACACGTAGTAGAGGTTCTTAGCTACTTTAGGACCACGATCAAAGCCGCGGAAGTCTTCATTCGTGAAGACTTGGGACAGCTGAATCGCACGGTCAGGACGGAAGTTAAAGAAGATTACCGCATCGCCTGATTCTACAAGTCCTACCGGTTTGCCGTCATCACCAACGATAACCGTTGGCATAACGAACTCATCGTAAACGGATTTCTCGTAAGATTCAACGATCGCTTTCATTGGATCCGTGTAGGTTGGTCCATCGCCATACACCATGGCGCGGTAGGATTTCTCCGTACGCTCCCAGCGTTTGTCGCGGTCCATCGCATAATAGCGGCCTTGTACAGTCGCAATTTTGCCTACGCCGACTTCTTTGATTTTATTCAACAGCTGTTCCATGTACCCCTTCGCAGAATCCGGAGCCACGTCGCGGCCATCCAGGAATGCGTGGATGTAGACTTCATTGAACTCTTCTTTCTTCGCTAATTCCAATAGAGCAAACAAATGCTGAATGTGACTGTGCACGCCGCCGTCAGAAAGCAAACCGTACAGGTGAAGCTTCTTGCCGTTTTCTTTGGCATGACGCACAGCGCCTAGAATCGTTTCATTGTCGTAAAATTCACCATCACGAATCGATTTCGAAATCCGTGTCAGATCCTGATACACAGTACGGCCCGCGCCGATGTTCAAGTGTCCTACTTCAGAATTCCCCATCTGCCCTTCTGGCAAACCTACAGCCTCACCGCAAGCAGTGAGGGTTGTATGAGGAAATGTAGACCAGTAACGGTCATAGTTAGGCTTTTTGGCATGAGCAACCGCATTCCCCTGCTCTTCCGAGCGGAGTCCGAAGCCATCGAGAATGATGAGTGCTACCGGTTTCGGTCTGGACATGTTACTTCGCCCCCTGGACGAGTTGAATGTAGGAAGCGGACTCTAAGCTCGCTCCACCTACAAGTGCGCCGTCGATGTCAGGCTGTGCCATGTACTCAGCAATGTTGTTAGGCTTCACGCTGCCGCCGTATTGGATACGAACGCTATCCGCCACTGCTGCGCCATAAAGACCACTTACCAATGTACGGATGTAACCGATCACGTCTTGTGCATCTTCAGCTGTTGAAGATTTGCCCGTTCCGATTGCCCAGATTGGCTCGTAAGCGATAACGACTTGCGCCGCTTGCTCTGCACTCAAACCAGCGAAAGCTGCTTCTGTTTGTACTTTGCAAACTTCTTTCGTTTGACCCGCTTCACGCTCTTCCAATTTCTCGCCTACGCAAAGAATTGGTTTCAAGCCATGTTTGAAAGCCGCAACGACTTTCTTGTTCACGATCTCGTCGGACTCAGCGAAGTAAGCTCTACGCTCTGAGTGACCAATGATGACATACTCAACGCCAAGGTCTTTCAGCATCACACCGCTGATTTCGCCTGTGAACGCGCCATTATCTTCAAAGTGAAGGTTTTGTGCGCCAACGTGAACGTCCGTACCTTTTGTAGCTTCAACAAGAGCAGGAAGGTTTGTGAAAGGGGAGCAAATAACGCTCTCCACGCCTTCTACTGTGCTGCCTTTTACTTCGTTCACGAAGCTGATTGCTTCAGAAACGGTTTTGAACATTTTCCAGTTACCCGCAATAATCGGTGTTCTACTCATGAATTAGGGCTCCTTTTATGAAAAATAATTTCTTATTTGTCGTTAAGCGCTACTACGCCTGGCAATGCTTTACCTTCCATGAACTCCAAGGAAGCGCCGCCGCCTGTGGACATGTGGTTCATTTGCTCAGCCAAATGGAATTTCTCAGTTGCTGCAGCGGAATCACCGCCACCGATAACTGTGTAACCTTCAGTTGTCGCACAAGCTTGTGCTACTGCACGTGTACCGTGGGAGAAGGGCTCGATTTCGAATACGCCCATCGGTCCGTTCCAAACAACTAGTTTGGACTTCGCTATAACGTCTGCATAAAGCTCACGCGTTTTCGGTCCAATGTCAATGCCTTCCCAATCCGCAGGAATGCTATCAATGTCAACGATTTGCACGTTTGCATCTGCACCGAATTTGTCAGCAACAACGATATCCACCGGAAGCAGGAAGTTTACACCTTTTTCTTTTGCTTTCGCAATAAAGCTAAGCGCTAGATCAAGCTTCGAATTGTCCAGAAGTGATTTACCGACTTCATAGCCTTGTGCTTTCAAGAATGTATAGGACAGACCGCCACCAATCAAGACGTTGTCTGCAATGTTCAGGAGGTTTTCAATGACAGCGATTTTGTCTTTTACTTTGGATCCACCAACGATAGCTGTGAAAGGACGCTCTGGGTTGTTCAGTGCTTTACCAAGAACATCAAGCTCTTTCTCCATCAAAAGACCGGAAACAGCTGGAATGTATGCCGCGATCCCTGAAGTCGAAGCGTGTGCACGGTGAGCAGCACCGAATGCATCATTTACGAACAGATCCGCGAGGTCAGCGAATGCTTTTGCCAACTCTGGATCATTCTTCTCTTCACCTTCATTGAAACGAACGTTTTCAAGCAATAGAACATCGCCATTTTCAAGCGCATCGACTTGTGCTTTCACGATTTCACCAACGGATTGATCCGCTTTGATCACGTTTTGACCAAGAAGTTCAGCCAATTTTGCAGCAACTGGTGTTAAACGAAGCTCTTCCACCACTTGACCGTTTGGACGACCAAAATGAGCAGCAAGAATAACTTTAGCGCCTTTTTCTACTAAGAATTTAATCGTAGGAAGCGTTTCTCTGATACGTGTATCGTCCGTAATTTGTCCGTTTTCTACAGGCACGTTGAAATCAACGCGAACAAATACTCTCTTACCAGCTACTTCAACATCGCGAACACTTTTCTTATTCATCGTAAAAGCCTCCTAAAAGTTTTGCTTTAGTAAAACTATCTTCGTAAGCATAAGCTCTGGCGTGTATGGTTTCTTCCGGTTCTATCCTTTTACAGGGTAAATCGCACATAAAGAGGAGAATCGCTTCTCCCCTTCATGTGGTTTTCCAATTGATGAATTATGAAATTACAGACCTTTTTTCGCGATGAAAGCTACCAAGTCAACAACGCGGTTGGAGTAACCCCACTCGTTATCGTACCAGGAAACAACTTTCAACATGTTGTCGCCAACTACCATTGTGGACAATGCGTCGATTGTGGAAGAAGCTGGGTCACCATTGAAGTCGCTGGATACAAGTGCATCTTCTGTGTAGTTCAGAATGCCTTTAAGAGGGCCTTCGGAAGCTGCTTTCAAAGCTGCGTTTACTTCGTCAACAGTTACGTTAACTTTAAGCTCAACAACCAAATCAGTTACGGAAACGTTAGGTGTAGGAACACGCATAGCCATACCGTTCAATTTGCCTTTAAGCTCAGGAAGAACTAGACCGATTGCTTTTGCTGCGCCAGTGCTGGAAGGAATGATGTTCTCAGCTGCTGCACGCGCGCGACGAAGGTCTTTATGTGGAACGTCAAGAACGGATTGGTCATTTGTGTACGAGTGAACTGTTGTCATCATACCTTTTACGATTCCGAAGCTATCGTTGATAACTTTCGCGAAAGGAGCTAGACAGTTCGTAGTACATGAAGCATTGGAGATGATTGTGTGTGCAGCTGGATCGTATTTGTCTTCGTTAACACCAAGTACGATTGTGATATCTTCGTCGGAAGCAGGAGCGGAAATGATAACTTTCTTAGCTCCACCTTTCAAGTGAAGAGCTGCTTTTTCTTTCGCTGTGAAAATACCAGTGGACTCGATTACGATTTCAGCGCCTACAGATGCCCAAGGCAGGTTCCCAGGGTCACGCTCAGCAAAAACCTTGATGGAACGACCGTTAACGATCAATTCACCTTCACCAGCTTCAACTGTAGCGTCTAGTTTACCGTGAGTAGTGTCATATTTGAGCAAGTGCGCCAAAGTTTTAACGTCTGTCAAATCGTTAACTGCTACGATTTGTACATCTTCGTTGTTCAATGCTGCGCGGAATACGTTACGACCAATACGTCCGAAACCGTTAATACCTACTTTTGTTGTCATAGTCATTTCCTCCTAAGATTACATAAATATTATATTTCAAAACGCAGCCATGAATGGCATACGTTATGATGGCAACTTCATGCTATACATGTTTCATAATTTCTAAGGCAGCTGCTTCATCTGTAACAAGTACATCTTCTTGCCCATGTCGCAGTACAGAAGCGATCGCTTCCCCCTTGCTCTTCCCGCCAGCAACACCAATCACAACCTCAACACGCTGCAGATCTTCCAGTCTAAGTCCGACTGTCGGCATCTTATGAACCACATTTCCTTGGCGGTCAAAATAATATCCAAGCGCCTCAGCAAGTGCACCATCAGCTCTCAGACTGCCTGTAGTATCACTATCTACCTTACGTCTGCGTGCCATGACCATAGCATCTCCGATACCATGTACAACAATGCGACAACTGCGCACCGCGTTCACAACTTCCTGAATCTGTGGATCTTGAATCAGCGATTGATACGCCTCTTCCCCAAGATGATCTGGCACATGCAGCAGCCTGTATTTCCCACCAGTTTTCTTGGCCATAATGGAAGCAATCGTATTCGCTTGCATATCCACACTTTCACCAAGTCCTCCACGTGCAGGAACGAACCAACTACCTTTCATCGAAGACGAGATGGCTAGGTTATTAGCGATCTGAGCCATGGTTGATCCACCTGTTACCGCGATGATATCATCTTTGGCAACATATTTACGTAAGGCGGCCGCACCAGCGCGCCCAAGCTCCTTCTTCGTAAATACCGAAGTATCTGAATCCCCAGGGACGATAATCACATGGGAGATGTGAAAAGCTTTGGCAATGCTGTCTTCCAAATCTGTCAAGCCAAACGCCATCTTAATGATCGGCTGCATATCTTCCAGCAGCTGACGACCAGACTCGCTGATCTTCATACCGCTTGCGTCCGATTCCAGAAGCCCTAGCTCCTTCAGGAAATCGACTTCACCGCGGAGTACGCGCTCCGTCATGTCGAGTGAGGACGCTAACGTCCTTCGTCCGACAACACCGGAAACCAAGATGTGTTGCAGAATCGAGTAGCGTTTCTTCATGATGTCCATAAGATCAGGCATGAGCTGTTTCTGAATGTCTAGAATCTCTCTCATAGGACGACTTCCAACGCTCCCGATCCAAAGTAGGACGTTTTTTGTCCCAGGTATACATTTTGTGTCCCACCTGGGTGAAAAAAAAGTTCCTTGCGCAATTCCATATTTCATTTCTCATTTACAGTTCTTATTATAACCATTTCCAACTCAACATTCAACATTTGTTCAAACATTTTTCTCCAAATAGCCCTGTAAGGGCTTACCTCCTTGCTTTTTATGGAAAGCTGACTTATAATAACCCTTGCTTCACTTTTTCTAAACTATGCGCCCGTGGTCCAATGGATATGACGTAGGCCTCCGAAGCCTGAGATAAAGGTTCGATTCCTTTCGGGCGCGTCCAACAAATCAGCTACATGAGTTAAGGTTTAATCGCCAAATCAGCTCTGAAGCTGCTTTTTTTTGTGTTTAGTTTGACCTTTCTTGACCTTCAGACGTTTTTTCGTTATCATACTTGTAGATACTGTAAATAGTATGTACCCAATAGTAGGTAACCCAACCCCAAGGAGGTCATTCTCATGAGTTTTATTCCTATGGTCGTCGAACAAGACGCGCGCGGTGAAAGAGGATATGACATCTACTCTCGCTTGCTAAAGGACCGCATTATATTCTTAGGCACGGGTGTCAACGATGTTGTGGCGAATTCCATCATTGCTCAGTTGCTCTTCTTGGCCGCACAAGATCCTGATAAAGATATCTCGCTTTACATTAACAGCCCAGGGGGCTCCATCACAGCCGGCATGGCGATCTTCGACACGATGCAGTTCATCAAACCAGACGTATCCACGATCTGTGTAGGTATGGCCGCTTCGATGGGTGCCTTCTTGCTCACAGCTGGTGCCAAAGGCAAGCGTTACGCGCTTCCAAACAGCGAAGTCATGATTCACCAACCGCTTGGCGGCGCAGAAGGTCAAGCCTCCGACATCGAGATTCGCGCGAAGCGTATTTTGAAAATGAGAGATAACCTGAACAAGATCCTAGCTGAGCGCACTGGACAAACGTTCGAGCGTATCGAGAAGGATACAGACCGTGATAACTTCATGAGTGCTAAAGAAGCAGCCGAATACGGACTCATCGATAAAGTCATCGAGCGCGTCTAATCATTTCATACATGAAAAAACCAGCCTGAACAACATTGCTCGCATGAGCGTTGATGTTCGGCTGGTTTTTTTAATCTCCACATAAGAATTTCTAAGTTTCCGATACACGCAAAATCAAATTCTTATTGGCGATAAAAACTACATTTAAAACGCGGTCGCTCTTCCTCGAAGTACTTCGATAGAAGTTTTTCTCATTTCTTATCTTCCAATGGGTAGAAGATCAAATCAATCGGAAACGCTGAGCCCGCTGGAGGCGTGAACTCGATATCTAAGGCATCTTCGGTACCAGTTGTACGTGCTAATACTTCCAAGCCATCGAAGGCCGTAATGACACCAGAATACGGTACAGGAATGATTTCACCATTGATTTTAAACGGTCCCTTGAACACGCCGCCTCTAGCCATGATCATGACAGCCATTTTGCGCGGCTTATCTGCATGGATTTTATAGACTACGCCATAATTCCCACCATTCTCCACGACTTGCTTACGCATCACGTCGTAGCCTTTGACGAATGGATCTGTCTTATTATCTCCGATCGTTAACACGGAGGCTTTGGTGAAGCTTGTGGCATCAATTTTCCATTCAATCTCCGAAACGGGGAAAGTACCGCGTACATGACCGTTAAAGGAGAGTAGAGGCAACTCCTTCACCGTCGTTGGCGTCAGCATTTTCTCCGTTGCGATAAAGGACATTTGCAGCTCGCCGTTTGTTTCGACATCATAGAACAAATTCACACCTTGACCTGGATAGAATTCAGGTAGTTTCGCATACACATAGCTTGCATGAGGCAGAACCGTCATCTCTTCCGTGTACACGTTGTTTAGAAGGAAATCAACCGACGCTTCGCTGCCAATCAAGTTCGCATAAACAGAAGGATATACTTCACCTTTATTCGTCGTTTTGATTGTAATCGGTTTGTCTGTGTTATTAGTTGCAAAGATGGCAAACGTCATCTTCTTTTGCGTGCCATTGATATGATCCGCGTACAAACGCGCTTTACCATTAATATTGTCTTGGTACAGAATACCGCTCGATGTGAACTCTTCCGGGCTATCACTCACAAGCAGCGTGCGCCCTTGTACTTCTTTCACGTCTTTCGGAAGCATTGGCAACTCATTAAAATGTGACCAGATGGTCGTCCAGTTCGTTTTGATGAATCCGCCAACCGGTTTCATATAAATCGGATACTCGACTTCCGACAAATACGGTTCATTAACAACGTTCACAAAGCTTTTGAACAATTTACTCACATGCCCATGACCATCCTTAACCGTTAAGGTTACTGGATATTGGCCAGCTTTGAAGTATGCCTCTTGTTTACCTGTCCAATCGAAGGATACGATACCTTCTGCATCTGGATCATAACTCAAATCCAAATACTTAACAGGCTCGCCAAGCCTGTAGGTAGGCTTCGCAGTAGCAAACTTGGCCACTGGACGAGAATTGCTGTCTTGATCGATGTAGATGCCCTCAGGCGCCTTAAAATGCACGATCTCTACACGTCTTAGTTCGCTGTTATAAGTGTACTTTGCACCCATATAATCTGCTAACCATGTCAGCTTCACAAGCAATTTGCCATTAACGATAGCGGCTACGGAATTAAAGGGTACATCCACCCCATTTGTTGTCACCGTCTTATGATCGGAATCAAGAACAATGTTATAACCTGGAGGCGCCATTTGAATCGTACGGGATAAATCGTTCCACTCTACTTGAAATCCTAATGTATCACCCAAGAATTTGGCTGGGACGAAGGTGCTTCCATCAATAATGGTAGATGGAGATTCAAGATGGATCTGCTCCTGATTTACGAATGCTTCTGACTTATCAATATAAAGTAAAATAAAGGACGAGCTCGTTGATACCGCATGTGCGGCTGGTGCTGTTATCGTACTGACTAGAAATACGAGTAACGCCAGTAGGGCAATCATTTCTTTCTTTACTACGTTCATTTCACTTCGGCTCCTTCTTCAATCTTGGGATAGGGGCGCTATTTGGAAATACAAATAGCCTTATCCATCACGACCACGTCTATTAGACGTAATCAATTGGAAAAGGTTGCTCCATGCCACTAATTGTTAACAATTTTGACACTTTTAGCACGATTGTGATTCAGCCATACACAATGCAAAAAAGCCCCCTCGAAAGGTAGGCTTTTAAAGGATTATTGGTTTTCCAACTCTTCCTTACTGACTAATGTGACTAAAGCGTTTACAGCCTGCTCTGCATCCGAACCTTCTGCACTTATGAAGACTTCGGTCCCTGTGCTGATCGCAAGACTCATAATTCCCATGATGCTCTTTGCATTCACTTTCTTCTCATCTTTCTCAACAAAGATCTCCGATGAAAACTTATTCGCCTCTTGAACAAACAATGCCGCAGGTCTGGCATGAAGTCCTGTTCTCAACTTCACAACGACTGGACGTCTGGACATGGAACTAATTCCCCCTAGTGTGGAGCTTATATGGATTACTATTAATAACAGCGTTTACCTTATGTTTTAACATTATAGCATTTTTCCTTCAAGTACACTAGAAAAAATGCGAAAAACTTATACAAGCGTTGTACAGCCCGGACTTATCTACGAATTTCGGTGTTTTTCGGCTAATTCGTCTATTTTCCGCAGGCGATGATTCACACCTGACTTGCTGACACTGCCCGAAAGCATGTCTCCAACTTCCTTCAAATTCAAGTCAGGATGCGCAAGTCTAATCTCCGCAACCTCTCTTAACTTCTCAGGCAAGCTATCTAGACCGATCTCCCGCTGCAACAATCGAATATTTTCGATTTGTCTGACGGCTGCCCCGATCGTTTTATTCAAGTTCGCCGTTTCACAGTTCACGATGCGATTAACGGAATTCCTCATATCCTTCATAATCCGGACATCCTCGAAACGCAACAGCGCCTGATGAGCCCCAATGATATTGAGAAACTCGATAATTTTCTCGCCTTCCTTGATATACAGCACGAACCCTTTCTTACGTTCAATGAATCGGGCGTTCAAGTCAAACTTATTCGCAAGCTGTGTTAAAGCTTTACAGTGTTCTTCATAAATCGAAGCAATTTCCAAATGGTAGGAAGATCCCTCCGGATTATTGACAGAACCGCCAGCCATGAAGGCTCCTCGAAGATAAGCACGCTTGCAGCAATTGCCGCGAATAATGTCCTTGTTAATCCCCGTCGTAAAAATAAAACCCTCCGAGACGATCTTCAAATCACTGAGCAGCTCCTGTACTTGACCAGGTACCCTTACAATGTACACATTATTCTTCTTTAGACGCATTTTCTTACGCACGAGCAGCTCCGTGTGTGTATTATACGTCTTCTTGATCAGCGAGTAAATTCGCCGAGCAATCGCTGCGTTCTCCGTGGATACATCCAACACGACACGTTGGCTCGTTAACTGAACAGCGCCATTCATTCGAATGAGCGCAGACAGCTCCGCTTTTTCACAGCATGCCTCCGAATCATTAATTAACGTTAATTCTTTTTTGGTTGTTGCCGCAAAGGACAAGGGACTCACTTCTTCCTTAACAGCCAGCTTTCGACGAGCTGATAGATATGGTCACTCAATTTCTCTGCATCATGACGAAGATAGGTACGGAATAAAACAAGTCGATCTGCAATAACCCGATATCCTCTTTTCATCACTTCATCCAAATCTAAATGAACCGCTTTTGAACCTTTTTCCGCATACTTGGCTTGCACCTGAGGTGGAATTTCACCATTATTCACGATCACATAATCAAACAAATGCTGACCTAAATGATCATAAATCGCATCCAAATGATCGCTCACAGAATAATCATCGGTTTCGCCTGGTTGTGTCATGACATTACATATGAACAATTTTACAGCATTCGACGCCACGATCTCCTTAGCAATCCCTGGAACAAGCAAATTCGGCAGCAAACTTGTATATAAACTGCCAGGACCGCACAAGATAGCATCTGCTTCGCGTATCGCTTGAACGGCTTCTGTGAGTGGTGTTACCCCCGCCGGTTCAATGAATACTTTCTTGATCCGTCCATCGGCCTTCGGAATTTTGGACTCCCCGACAACTAAAGTCCCGTCCTCCATAATGGCTTTCAACACGATGGCTTGATTCGAAGCCGGGAGCACTCTCCCGCGAACAGCAAACACGCGATTCATTTCTTGCACGGCAGTAACAAAATCACCTGTAATATCTGTCAATGCCGCTAGTATTAGATTTCCCAGACTATGTCCGGCTAAACCTGTACCGTTCTGAAATCGATACTGAAGCATCAAAGACAACAAAGGCTCTACGTCAGCTAACGAAGTTAACACATTTCGAATATCCCCCGGAGGCGGCATTTGCAATTCACTTCGCAAGATACCGGAACTTCCTCCATCGTCTGCAACGGTCACGATAGCTGTGATATCAACCGGCTTTTCTTTCAGTCCTCTCAGCATAACTGAGAGCCCTGTTCCACCGCCAATAACGACTATTCTGGGCTTACGTTGTAATTGACCAAGCTCCATACTTCTTTCACCCTCTTACTCACATAGCCGTCTATAAACGGTCCCGCTCGGAATCTCGATGACTTAGACGCACGGTCTCAGTCTCACTGTTCCCCATGACTTTACCTAGATATTCCGTAATTGCAACCGATCTATGTTTGCCTCCTGTGCAGCCTATACCAACAACAACCTGGCTCTTGCCTTCCTTCTTATACTGAGGCATTAAGAAATTCAGCATATCGAGCAGCTTCGTCAGGAATTCTTGCGTCTCTGACCACTTCATCACATAGTCATAAACATCTGGATCCTGACCCGTCTGCGGACGCAGTTGCTCCACATAGTGAGGATTAGGCAAGAAGCGCACATCAAAGATTAGATCAGCGTCAATAGGGACACCATACTTGAACCCGAAAGAGATTACATTTATAGATATGCGATTAGCTTCTAGATTGGTGAACCGGGAAATGATTCTTTCCTTCAACTGCACCGGTTTCAGGCTACTAGTGTCAATTACCTGCGTCGCAAGACCTTTGAGTTCTTCCAGCAACTTACGTTCAAGACCTATTCCCTCAAGCGGCGCCCCGTCTGGTGCCAATGGATGACGGCGACGGCTCTCTTTGTACCGCTGAACAAGCGTCCCATCCGTTGCGTCTAGGAATAAAATTTCATAGCTAAGGGTGTAATTTTCTTGGATATATCGTAAGGACTCTTGGAGCGCAGTGAAAAATTCACGTCCGCGCAAATCAATAACCAAGGCGACTTTGCCGATCTTACCCATCGATTGCACGATTAATTCAGCAAACTTCGGAATCAGGACGGGAGGTAAGTTGTCAACGCAGAAGAATCCTAGATCCTCCATGCTTTGAACAGCTATTGTCTTGCCTGCACCCGACATCCCTGTAATAATGACCAGTTTCGCTAAAGGGTGGTTTTCTTCCATGCCTGACACCTTCCTTTGGGGTGCTTTCGCAGATCAGCTTCTCTTATCTACATCTGCGAACCCGGTCTAGCCTTCTATCGTAAATTCAATCCTGCAGCTCCAACAACACCGGCATCATTACCAAGTGTAGCAGCAACAATCTCAACGCCCTCAGCTGCAGCTTCTGGTGTAAATTTGATGAACGTTTCACGAATCGGTTGGAACAGGATCTCCCCGGCCTTCGAAACACCACCGCCGATAATAAAGCGTTTAGGATTAATGACAACAGCCAGCGCTGCCATTGAACGTCCGATATAATAAGCCGCGCGATTCACGATGCGCAAAGCTACTTCATCTCCGCTTTTTGCATCATCAAACACATGCTTAGCTTCAATTTTCTCGTGAAGGGCTAGGGATGTACGCTCGCCGCGCTCCACTGCTTCCTTCGCCATGCGAACAATACCTGTTGCGGAAGAAACGGTTTCAAGACAACCCATTTGACCACATCCGCACTGAATCGCTTCAATGTCAGGTACGATGGACATATGTCCAAGTTCGCCAGCCATACCGGCAGAACCCTGATAAATTTTACTGTTAATGATGATACCGCCGCCAACACCTGTTCCAAGTGTATAACATACAACGTTCGGAATACCCGCTCCTGCTCCAGACCAAGCTTCGCCAAGGGCAGCTACATTCGCATCGTTATCAATTTTAACTTGTTTACCCAGAAGTGCTTCAAGCGTCTTCTTCGCCGGTACGTTATGCCATTGCAGGTTCGGTGAAAATTTCACGAAGCCTTCTGGAATATCCATAAATCCAGCCAACCCCGCGCCAATTCCAGCTACTTGCTCCCACGAATAGTCGGATTCTTCGACAACTTGACGTACATATTGCGCAATTCGCTCAAGGACCGACTCTGCACCTAGTTCAGGTGAAGTGGGACCTTCTAACGTTTTAAGAAGCTTGCCTTGCTCATCACAAATACCCACTTTAATATTCGTGCCGCCTAGATCTACACCGATATAAATTTGATT
Organism: Paenibacillus sp. LjRoot153; assembly: GCF_964253085.1. Classification (NCBI taxonomy): domain Bacteria; kingdom Bacillati; phylum Bacillota; class Bacilli; order Caryophanales; family Paenibacillaceae; genus Paenibacillus; species Paenibacillus sp. LjRoot153. Next base: position 303,637 of record NZ_CAXUQH020000001.1, on the reverse strand, counting down.
GGACATTACAAGGTCACCTCATGAATAATCATAAAATTTTCAAAAAGATTCTGGGGTCCCCGCAAAGTAATGTTTAAACTCCATCGAAGCAATTCATGATGTATGACCGCAATTAGCGGTAAGTTTAAACGCCGATCGAGCAAAGCTCAATGCGGAAGGAATATGCTTCGAAGGCAACTCATCACTTTGTGGGGTTTACTTATGCTCCTGTTCCCACTATAAGACAACCCTGCCGGGAGGTCAAGATTCATCCGCACCCTGTCAAAAGAGAAAACGTGGAAAGCGTAGCCCTCCACGTTAACTAATTGCCATAAGGACTTACAAGGAAATACTCCAGTCATGTACGCTGTTGCCTTCAAGGAACTTCTCAGCTTCCAACGCTGCCGCACATCCGCTTCCAGCAGCTGTGATAGCCTGACGGTACTTCGTATCTTGCACGTCACCACAAGCGAATACGCCTGGGATGTTCGTTTCTGTTGTTCCTGGCTTCACGACGATGTAGCCATGCTCATCCGTGTCGATTTGTCCACCAAGGAACTTCGTATTCGGCGTATGACCGATCGCTACGAAGATACCGTCTGTTTCAAGGACTTCATCTTCACCTGTTTGGTTGTTTTTCACTTTAAGGCCAGTAACACCTTTATCACCCGCTACAACTTCTAACGGCGTGTTATTCAGTGACCACTTCACCTTCTCATTTCCACGAGCGCGGTCTTGCATAATTTTGGATGCGCGAAGCTCATCACGGCGATGAACCAAACGTACTTCTGAAGCAAAGCGAGTCAGGAAGTTAGCCTCTTCCATAGCAGAGTCACCGCCGCCAACGACGATAATCTTTTTGCCGCGGAAGAAGAAGCCATCACACGTTGCACAAGTACTTACGCCGCGCCCAATGTTTTCTTTCTCATTCGTGATACCAAGCAATCTAGCAGAAGCCCCCGTTGAGATGATCAGGGTTTCTGTTTCGATTTCTCCTAGACCTTCTACTTGCAATTTAAAAGGGCGGTTCGTCAATTCAACGGAATTAACCCAACCTGTTTTGAATTCAGCGCCAAAGCGTTCAGCCTGCTTGCGCATGTTTTCCATTAATTCTGGTCCCATAATCCCTTCGGGAAATCCTGGGAAGTTCTCTACTTCGGTAGTTGTGGTCAACTGTCCGCCTGGTTCTGGTCCTTCAATGACAAGTGGGCTTAGGTTCGCACGCGCCAAGTAAATAGCTGCTGTTAGACCGGATGGCCCTGTTCCTACTACGACTGATTTATACATATGATTTCCCTCCTAGGTGCTTTCCTGAGGAAAGCTATCTTTAATGAGCGTGATTATCAGCGGATTGCTCACTGCCGTTTACGACAAGAACAGTCCGTTCATCTATATGTATGAAAGCCGAGACTTTCATGATGCATCAAGCTCGGCTATCAAAGACTCGTAAACTTATTGAAAATCGCATCCATTTTCTCACGCAATCCACAGGTATCGTCGATATGTTTCACATGTCGACTGACCGTAGAAACCGTGACGCCATAGCGTGTAGCTACTTCCTGATAGGAAATCGTACGGCGGTGCATCTTGGCAATCAAATATTCTAACGCCGCTGCCCAGCCTGCAGATTTGTGAATCTTAGGCACGTTCGGGTACACTTTCGTCAGAAATTCAACCCACAGAATTTCTAAGTCATACTGTTGAACCATATCGTATCGCTTGTGCATGTGCGATAGCGCTGTTTCCATCACTCGCTGCCAGGTTGCATCCCATACGGGAAGATGAGGCGAGTACGGAGAAGCCTCTACCATGATGTCCTTATTTTCGAGATACGCCGGAAGCGACTCACGAATACCCATACTTCGCAGAACGAAGATGGCAACCTTCTTCAAGTAGTCATCCTCTTTGTGATCCAGAATGAAAACCTGAAGAGCGTCTCTCACTTCGTTGTCCGCAATCAAGCCAAAGGCTTGAATCACTTGAAGCTTCGTTTCTACGTCACCATGTCGCAAAGCCCAGAAGAAGGATGACCGCACAAGCGGGTCTTTTTTCAATTGATCAGGAATTCCTTGTGTCGATTTCTCAAGCGCACGGAATTGTTCCTCGAACGGCAGATGATAGTGATAGCTCCAAGTAAGCGGAAGCGCCGACTTCTCTCTTATCCGCAATTGCTCTAAGTAGAACTTCGAAATTTCAGCACCTGGATCCAGCTTCTGAACCTGCTTCCACAAGCGGTACGCTTCAGCGAAACGACCGATATGGCAGGCAGCAACAGCCGCATAATGGTACAAACAAGGATCTGTGCCCCCATCCCCCGCCTTCAATAGACGCTTAAACAGATGGTAGGCTTTCTCATGCTGAGCAAGAATACCCATTGTCGTCGCCAGCTTGAACACATGCTCTTGCTGAAACGGAAACGTCTTGCCTAACAGTGTAGTCAGCTCTGTCAATTCCTTCTTGTTACCGAAATGCTGATGGAATATCGCCATATTACAAAGTGCATGCAGATTACCAGGATCAATAACCAGCACTTCGCGGATCGTTTCCATCGCCTTCTCGAATTGGCCCATGTAATAATAAGCCAGTGCTAGATTGTTGCGAGCCGCTGTGAAGTCAGGCTGCTTCTTCACCAACTTCTCTAACTGCCTTACGGCCTCTGCGAACTTACCTTCCTCGAGCAACGCACGGGCTTTATCATGCTCGAACAGCCCTTCTCGACTCTTGATGCTAGTGAGAGGGGCGGGACGATCAAGCTCGTAGCTCAGCATTTCCATCATTTCTTCGGATTCGTCCATGAATTGCCCTGTCGGGTCATTCTCCAAATACCGAACTAATGCCTGTTCCGCCTGCTCGAAGTTTTCCATGTTGGCATAGTTGTTCGCCATATAAAAGTGACATTCTGTCATCTCGGGATCAATGGTTTCAAGGATATGCTGCAAAATTTGGTTCGACTCGTCATAATTGCCCACTTCGGAGAGAACTCCTGCGAGATTGCAGTGATTCACAGGATTATCCTGCTCATACTCTGCTGCCCGCCGGAAATATTTCAATGCCTTATCATAATGAAACCGATCCAAAGATTGAACCGCTCTCTCGAAAAAGAATGCGGCATCCATGTTAATTGAAATAACTTTAGGTTTTGGCGCTTCGGATTTGCGCTTTTTCTTTTCCATAGCAAGACACCTCCGGCAATTTGATTACACTCAAATTATACCATAGATCGCTAAGAAGCCAAAAACATTATCCGAAGGTAAGATTTGGACCTATACGCCGCCGTATTTGAATAGGGAGGATAGAGACCCACCGTCAGTAATAATACGAATCGCATCCGACAATAAAGGTGCTACTGAAAGCACATTAAACTTATCAGAGTGCCCCTCTGGAATGGCAATGGAATCCGTAATGATAACTTCTTTAATGCTCGGGTGATCCAATCGTTGCAGCGCTGGACCAGAGAATACAGGGTGTGTCGCACAGATGTAGACATCAAGCGCACCGCGTTCTTTAAGGCTTTCGACAACATTGACGATCGTTGTACCTGTATCAATAAGATCCTCGATAATGATTGGTGTGCGTCCTGCAACATCCCCAATAACGTGTGTAATCACGGATTCATTGTGCTCAGGGCGCTTCTTGATCATCATAGCGAAAGGCGCATCGAGAATGTTAGCCATTTTCTCAGCTGTTGTCGCACGTCCCGCATCTGGGGAAACGATAATTGGGTTAGGCAAATTTTTTCTTTTAATGCAATCACTAATCAGATCAAGCGCTGTTAGGTGATCCACAGGGATATTGAAGAAACCTTGGATCGCTGGCGCATGGAGATCAATCGTAACAACACGAGTTGCGCCTGCTGAAGCGAACAAGTCAGCGACTAATTTAGCTGAAATCGGCTCACGCGGAGCTGCTTTACGTTCTTGACGAGAGTAACCATAGTAAGGGATGACAAGGTTGATCGTTTTTGCAGATGCTCTTTTCGCCGCATCCATCATGACCAAAAGCTCCATCATATGCTCATTAATCGGATGGGAGAAGGTTTGTACCAGGAAGACGTCGCAGTTACGAATCGTTTCTTCGTAAAGGCAATAAATTTCTCCGCTTTTGAAACGTGATAATTTAATTTGTCCTAGCGGCTGGCCGAGCTCTTTACAAATACTTTCCGCAAGCTTCGGATTCGAAGATCCGGAAAAAATTTTAACATTGTCGCTATGCATGGTTAATGGTTACCTCCGAAGGTTCATTAAATAGATTATAGAGTCCTACTCATTATACATGATACGTGTCGAATTTAAAAAGTCACAAGATGTCGTTTTCGAGCAGAAAATGTGGCTATTTCGTTAAATCCAATCGCTTTTAACAGCTCTCTGGCCTCATCCAAATACTGAGACAACCGTTCCGGCTGATGCGCATCAGATCCGAGTGTTACTGGAATTCCCACCTTATGGCAGTATTCTAGCATACGACGACTTGGGAACATCTCTTTACAAGGATGGCGTAGGCCGGAAGCATTCAATTCAATCGCTAGCCCACACTCTTTGACGGTATCTAACGCTGCTTTCTCCAATTCCCACGTATCGCGATCTGGCACGTAACCAAATCGTTTGATCATATCGATATGGCCGATATAGTCATACAGTCCGGTTCGGACTGCTTTCTTCACTGCCTCGTAGTATTGGGTATAAACTTCAAAAATATCCTTACCTTCCCAACCTGCCAGCTGCCTAAAATCAGAAATATCCCACTCGCCCAGAAAATGAACCGAACCGATCACATAATCCCATGGGTAGGCGTTAATAATGGCAGCAATTTCACTTTCAAAGCCTTCCACATAATCGCCTTCTAAGCCCACGCGAATATCGATCTGATCCTTGTACTTCTCCTTGAGATGAAGGCATTCTTCCACATAACGAGGAAGCTCCTCCATCGGCATCGCCATTTCCGGCCAATACGTTTGCGGGTCGACATGCAAAAGCGGCATATGATCAGAAAGCCCCAACTGGGTAAGCCCGATCTCGATGCCGCGTTTGACGTATTCCTCCAGTTCCCCAGAGGCATGACCGCAGCGCACATGATGTGTATGATAATCAATCAACATCGTGAATTCACTCCAGGTCGTTTACTTTATTTTTTAACGTGACGATTAGCCAGCTCTTTCATAATATCATCCAATGGCAATTTATTATTACGTAAAAGTACCATTAAGTGAAAAATAAGATCGCTCGCTTCATAACGAAGCTCTTCATTGTCTTTATTTTTGGCTGCAATAATGACTTCTGCCGTTTCTTCGCCGACTTTTTTGAGGATTTTATCGACCCCTTTTTCGAAAAGGTACGTCGTATACGCGCCCTCAGGACGCTCCGCATCACGGGATGCAATCACCGCTTCAAGCTCAGCTAGAATAGCGAAACGGTCTCCGCCAGCAACCGCAGGCGCAGTTTCTGAAGATGAACCTTCCACCGGAATGTTCGCTGTGAAACAAGTGTACGTGCCATTATGACAAGCAGGTCCCACTTGATCAACAAGAACAAGCAGCGTGTCCGCATCGCAGTCGTAGCGAAGTGCTTTTACTTTTTGCGTATGACCAGAAGTTGCCCCTTTATTCCAAAGCTCATTACGTGAACGGCTCCAGAACCAAGTGTCCCCCGTTTGAATCGTACGTTGCAAGGACTCACTGTTCATGTAAGCCAGCATCAGCACTTCTTTACTAACCGCATCTTGCACGATGGCAGGTACAAGCCCATGCGCGTCATATTTAATTTGATCCACTGAAAATGTCATCGAATTTCAACCCCTTTTCCTTTCAGGTCTGCCTTGACCCCGTCTATCGTTAATTCTTTATAGTGAAAAATCGTTGCCGCCAGCCCCGCATCAGCCTTGCCTTCGGTGAATACATCGTAGAAGTGTTCCGCTTTTCCCGCTCCGCCAGAAGCGATCACAGGAATCGTTAGCAGCTCGGATACCGCACGTGTCAGTTTCAAATCAAAGCCGTCTTTCGTTCCGTCCGCATCCATGCTCGTCAGCAGGATTTCGCCTGCACCTAACTCCTCTACGCGCTTCGCCCACTCCAGCGTCTTAATGCCCGTCGGTTTGCGTCCACCATGGGTGTACACTTCCCACTCGCCCCACTCGGGATTGAACTTTGCGTCAATGGCTACCACAATACACTGGGAACCGAACTTCCGTGCACCATCCGAAACAAGCTGAGGATTAAGCACCGCTGCCGTGTTGATTCCGATTTTGTCCGCGCCCGCACGAAGAAGACGTTTCATATCATCGACACTTGAGATCCCGCCGCCAACCGTGAACGGAATCGTGATCTCGCCAGCCGTTTGACGGACCACCTCGACCATCGTCGCGCGCCCTTCTACAGAAGCGGAAATGTCGAGAAACACAAGCTCATCCGCACCCTCTTTATCATAAATCGCCGCAAGCTCTACGGGATCACCGGCATCACGTAAATTCACGAAATTCACGCCTTTCACCACTCGGCCATCCTTGACGTCGAGGCAAGGGATAATTCTTTTGGCTAACATGCTCAGCACCTCCTTGAGACTATTTTCACCTTATTTACACAGGGTCAAAAAATTACCCAACAGCTGCATACCGATATCGCCGCTTTTCTCAGGGTGGAACTGCATGCCGTAGACATTATCACGCCCAACGATAGCTGTTACGGGTTGATAGTAGTCGGTTACTGCCAACAAATCGCCTTCCCGCTCCGGCTTTGCATGGTAGGAGTGTACGAAGTACACGTGCCCTTCTTCAATCCCTTTGAAAATAGGACTCTCACTCTGCTTGTAGCTCAGACGATTCCAGCCCATATGCGGCACTTTGTAGTCTCCGCGGAAACGTACAACCGTACCTGGCAGAAGCCCTAGCCCCTCATGCTGTCCATGCTCTTCACTGCTGGAGAACAATAGTTGCATCCCTAAACAAATACCGATCATGGGCTTGCCAGACGCTGCATATTGTTTTACAACCTCGTCCAGACATGTTTCACGCAGATGCTCCATCGCATCCCCGAACGCACCCACACCAGGAAGGATTGCCCCTTCTGCCGCTAGAATTTGTTCCGGATCTCCCGTCACAACCGCTTCATAGCCAAGCCGCTCAACCGCTTTGCTTACGCTATGTAAATTACCCATTCCATAATCAATAATAGCGATCATGCTTACAGCACTCCCTTCGTCGAAGGAACCCCCTGCACACGAGGATCAATCGATGTTGCTTCATCCAGCGCACGTCCCAACGCTTTAAACACACCTTCGATCATGTGATGCGTGTTTTCACCGTAATGCACAATAACATGCAAAGTGATACGAGCTTCTAGCGCAAATTTCCAAAGGAACTCTTTTACCAGCTGTGTTTCAAAGCTGCCAACATTCGCTGTCGGGTATTCTGCACGGTATTCAAAATGTGGACGGTTGCTGATATCAATCACAACTTGAGCCAATGCTTCGTCCATCGGAACGAATACGCTCGCGTAGCGTTTGATGCCTCTTTTGTCGCCGAGTGCTTCACGCAGTGTTTGACCTAGACAAATCCCGATGTCTTCCACCGTGTGATGATCATCGATTTCGATATCGCCTTTGGCGTCCACTTTCAAATTGAAGTGACCATGCTTGGTGAATAAATCTAGCATATGGTTTAGGAAGGGAACATCCGTTTGGAGCTCCGAAACTCCTGTACCATCCACATCAAAGGAGAGCTTGATGTCCGTTTCATTCGTCTTACGGGCTACACTCGCTGAGCGAGTTCTTACTTGATCCTGTTCTGCCATCTAGGTCAACTTCCCTTCCTTTTTAAGTCTGATCTCTACGGCACGCGCATGACCTTCCAACCCTTCATTCCGGGCCAGCGTCATAATCATGTCTCCGTTCGCTAATAAGGCTTCCTTGCTATAGTGAATAACGCTTGATTTTTTGAGGAAATCGTCCACATTCAGTGGCGATGAGAACCTTGCTGTGCCATTCGTCGGCAGCACATGGTTCGGACCGGCGAAATAATCGCCGACAGGCTCCGTGCTGTAGGCGCCTAGGAAAATGGCACCTGCATTTTCAATGCGCGGCAGCCACGTGAAAGGATCCTGTACCAGTAGCTCACAGTGCTCCGGCGCCAAGCGATTGATCACGTCCACACCTTCGTCGAGTGAGTCGACAAGCAGGATCGCGCCTTTCGTCGCTGTCGAGACGGCGGCAATTGCTTTCTTCGGCAGCACATCCAGCTGCCGCCATAGCTCTAGCCGAACCTCTTCGGCTAGCTCGCGGGAAGGTGTCACCAGAATCGACGGTGACATCTCATCATGCTCGGCCTGCGCCAGCAGATCGGCCGCGACGTACTCAGGATCGGCGTGCTCGTCGGCGAGCACGACAATGTCTGTTGGTCCGGCGATCATGTCGATATCGACGACGCCGAACACGAAGCGCTTCGCCAGCGCGACGTAGATGTTGCCGGGGCCGACGATTTTATCGACCGGCGCGATCGATTCTGTCCCGTAGGCTAGCGCGGCAATCGCTTGCGCTCCGCCTACGCGGTAGATCTCTTTCACACCCGCTTCGGCTGCGGCCACGAGAATATGCGGGTTAATGCCTTCTTCGCCCGCGGTGGACGGTGGCGTCACCATCGCGATCTCTGGCACCCCCGCGACGATCGCGGGGATGGCGTTCATGAGCACGGAGGACGGGTACGCCGCCTTCCCTCCGGGCACATACAATCCGACCCGCTTCAGCGGTCGGATGATTTGGCCCAGCAGACTGCCGTCCGGCTGCAGGTCCATCCAGGAATTGCGTTTCTGCTTCTCATGAAACGCACGAATGTTAGCGGCGGCTTGACGCAGCGCCGCCAGGAACGCGGCGTCGACCTGCGCGTACGCCGCTTGGATCTCTTCGTCGCTGACGCGAAGCTCAGCGACGTTGACGCCGTCGAACTGCTGCGCTAGGCGGCGCAGCGCGGTGTCTCCGTCCTTCCGCACCTCATCGATGATGCGCCGGACGGACTCATTTTGCTCCGGTGAGCCGTATTCGACCTCGCGGTTTAATTGAAATTCGGAGGCGGGCATAATCCGCATCTTCATCTTCCTCTCATCGTTCTTCTACTTACTTTGCTCTATAGCTTCACTATTGGCAGTACGTCCTGCAGCATATCACACAACCGTTGGATGGAGTCGTTCTTCATCCGATAACTCACACGATTCGCAATTAAGCGGCTCGTGATTTGAAAGATTTCCTCTTGCTCCACTAGACCATTTTCCTTCAAAGTTTGGCCTGTCTCCACCATATCTACGATGCGGTCAGCTAATCCGATTAAGGGCGCCAGCTCGATCGAACCATTCAACTTAATGACTTCTACTTGCTGTCCTTTTTCCCGGAAATATTGAGAAGCCACATTCGGATACTTAGTCGCAACGCGTGGGTTGATCACCTGTTTCCAATCCGGCAGCCCAATCACCGACATGCGGCACCGAGCGATCCCTAGATCCAGCAATTCGTAAACATTCCGATTTTCTTCCATCAGAACATCCTTGCCCACAACCCCGATATCGGCAACGCCATACTCCACATAAGTAGGAACGTCGACTGGTTTGGCTAAAATAAATTCCATCTTCGCCCCTGGCACAGGGATGATCAAACGGCGCCCTTCTTCTAGATCCTCTGGAATGGGCAATCCCGCTTTCGTAAACAGCTTCGCTGCTTGTTTATAAATACGGCCTTTCGGCATCGCTACTTTAAGAATGTCATCCACCGTTCCAACCTCCTCCAAACTTCCCTCATCTTCTCGCTGAGAGGTTATTCCGTAATCAATTTAATTACATGGTCATATCCCGCTGTAGATTGACCAGTGATCTGACCGTTCGTTATAAGCTGCGTGATAACCACACGAGCCTGATTAATCTCGTCATCGCTTCGCATATTCTTCGCCAGCTGCAACGCTTCCTCGCGATGCTCCGCATCGTAGGCAATAAGCACACGATTCGGTTGGTTCACCTGCTCCTTGCCTGTTACTTCAAGGATTCGATTAGTTTTCAACGCAAACCCTGTTGCTGGAGCAGGACGCCCAAACTGACTCAATAAATTATCGTACCGACCCCCGCTGCAAACCGGGAAGCCCAACTCAGCGGCGTAACCTTCAAACGTCATACCTGTATAGTAGGAGAAATCCCCAATCATCGTTAAATCAATCACCACGTGCTCACTAACACCATAAGCTTTCAGCACATCCCACACTTCACATAGATGTCGGATCGCGTCCTGTGCGATTGGATGCTGCGAAACCATACGAGCTTGCTCGCAGATTTCGTCACCGCCACGAAGCCTTAGCACTCCGTTCAGCTCACGCTCAACGTCAGGCGCTAGGGAAAGTGTCTTAATCGCTTCCCGGTATCCTACGTAATCTCGGCCGAGTAAATGCTCTTTCAGAGAAAGCTGCGCATCGGTGCGCCCGTCCAATGTTTCTTGGAATAATCCGTTCAGAAAACCAACATGACCAAGCGCAATCTTAAATTTCTCGACACCAGCTGCTTGTAAAGAAGCTATCGCTAGCGCCACAACTTCAGCATCCGCTTCAGATGTAGCATCACCAATCAACTCAACACCAGTTTGATAGAACTCTGAATCTCTACCCGCTTCTTCTTCAATCGAACGGAAAACATTCGAATGATAAGAAAGACGTAGTGGAAACTCTTGTTCTTTTAAAAGTGAAGAGGCTACTCGCGCGATAGGCGCCGTTAATTCCGAGCGCAGGACGAGTGTTTTCCCCTTGCGATCTAGTAGCTTAAACAGTTTCTTATCCTCTGTCGAGCTTGCAACGCCAACTGTATCGTAATATTCAAGTGTAGGTGTAATAATCTGGTTGTAACCCCAGCGTTCCATACAGGCCAATACACGGAATTCTATATTTCTGAGTTTCGTAACCGCATCAGGTAAATAATCTTTCGCGCCTAACGGTTTTTCAAATACTTTTGGCTTCGACACCGTCTCACCTCTATAAGTAGGAGTATAATCAGTTATTCTCAATTTATTGTTTTTCAAATACTTTAGTGCGTTAACGTTCTACCATACTACCAAAATAAAGAATGTACGGCTATTTTAACACGTATTTTTAGGACCGTCAATCGTCTACACCTTGTTCAGCGCTTTAAGAATGGCATATAAACCCATACGTCGTCAACAGTATCTGGTCTATCTCTGCGATGACCCCAATAAGAAAAGGCATGCTGTCGCGGCAGCATGCCCTCTTCAAGATGAATATCTAGAACTAGTCTTCCTCCACTGCTCCATTCGGTGTTTTACCGCCACCATTAGGTGCCTGTAGTTGACCACCATTTGGAGCTTTATTTTCATTTAGGCCATTACCATTGCCATTTGGGGACTGAAATTGATCATTGCCGTTACCATTTGGCGCCTGTCCATTTTGCCCGTTACTGTTACCGTTACCATATGGAGCAGGTGTTGCTCCACCTTTCGGTGCTGGCGATTGACCGCCGTATGGTACGGGCTTCGGTCCACCATTAGGTCCCGGTGTTTGAGTTGCACTCGGTCCTTGACCTTGGCCTCCTCCGTTACCGCCACCTTCGAACTTGCCGCTGCCAGTTCCGTTACCGCCACCTTGGCCCTTGCCCCCGCCAGTGCCTCCACCGCCGCCTTGACCTTTGCCCCCGTCAATACCTCCACCGCCGCCTTGGCCTTCGCCTCCGCCAGTACCTCCACCGCCACCTTGGCCCTTGCCCCCGCCAGTGCCTCCACCGCCGCCTTGGCCTTTGCCTCCGCCAGTGCCTCCACCGCCGCCTTGGCCTCCGCCTCCGCCAGTGCCTCCACTACCGCTTTGGCCCTTGCCTCCGCCTTTACCGCCGCCTTGGCCCTGTCCAACACCCTTAAGCCTCATATAGCTATAGGTAATTGATTCGAGCGTGCGGCTATCAACAGCGCCGGTTACCGGCAGCCCGTGTTTTTTCTGAAAATACTTTACTCCTTGTACAGTTGCATTATCGTAGTAACCGTTAATATCACCAGAATAGCTACCTAGTGATTTCAGCATCCCTTGGATAACGAACACATCTGGTCCGTTCGCAGGCTTGCCTACAGCCAAGCTCGTAGTTGGCAAGGATAACATCAGCATAAAGGCTAGAATCACTACACCCACATGCTTCCCTATAGACCATCCAAAGTTACCTTTTTTCACTTTTGTGTTTTTACTACGATTCCAATGCTGCACTTCATCGACACCTTCCCTTAACCTATAATTTTACTGCGTCTTTACTATTCCCAATAAGTTATTTTAATTAGTCGTTTTCTCGAGATTCTATGAGGGCAAATTGCATGCATGGCTTTCCTCATCACAACCAAAAAATGGACCCAACATCACAACGATGTTAAGTCCACTACATTTATATTTCTTATACTAGGCTGTGCCCGATCGAATAACCTGCATCGGGTTACCTGCCACGAAGCTATTCGGTGCTACATCTTTATGAACGACAGTGCCCGCGCCAATAATCGCATAATCGCCAATCGTCACTCCTGGCAAGATTGTCGTATTAGCTCCAACCATCACATGAGATCCAATACGTACATCACCTAATCGATATTCCTTCGTTAAATACTCATGCGCCAGGATCGTCGTGTTATAGCCAATTATTGTATTGCTCCCAATGTAGATCCGCTCTGGGAAAAACACATCAACCATCACCATCAAGGCAAATGCCGAGTGCTCACCAACCGTCATTCCCAGAACACGACGATATATCCAGTTTTTCAACCGCAACGATGGCGAATAACGGGTAATTTGAATAAAAACGAAATTTCGCATGGCCTTCCACTTACTCACCGTTTGGTAAATTTGCCATAGCGCATTCGGGCCGTCTACTGGATACTTCTCTGTTTGCCTCAATCTGCCTTCACATCCGACGATATCCCCACTAACGGCAACAGGTCAAACATATCATCGACAATATGGTCCGGGTTGTACTGCTCTAAATATGAGCGCCCCTTCCAGGACCAGGATACACCGACAGAAGTAACTCCTGCATTTTGAGCAGCCTCAATATCATAATGACTATCGCCTACCATCATTGCTTCTTCAGCTGAGCTGCCTAGCTCTTTAAGCGCTGCAAAGATACCCTCAGGACTCGGCTTTGGCTCTTTTACATCATCCACTGTTACAATAACGCTGACGTAATCATCTAACCCGCAAAGTTTAAGTCCCATCAATGTGGTAATTCTGATTTTACTTGTTACGATACCGATTTTGATACCTTTTTCGTGAAGCTTCGCCATCACCGTACGTACGTTCGGAAATTCCTGCACAAGCTCATCATGTTTAGCAAGGTTGAACGTACGATACTTACTAATGAGCGCTTCAACTTCTTTCTTGCCTGTAAAAAACTCCATTTGCTCTACTAACGGCCGCCCCATATTAGGAATAATAAGCTCCCGACTAATAGGTTCCGGTGTTTCGCCTTCCAAGCTATGCAAGAACGATTGCACAATCAACTCATTCGTGTCTACAATCGTGCCATCCAAATCAAATAGTACGGTTTGAATCATAGTTGACTCCTTTATCTGTCTCTTCTTCTTTGACTACTTTGTTCTTATCAAGCGCCAGCGTAGATACAATCGGATCCGAGTAACGTTCATTGGCAAAGCCTTTTTTCCTTCTAATGATAATCATGATCACAGCCGCAATGACAATCAGCAGTGCAAGCAGTTGGGAGAATCGAATATTCCCTCCATACGTCAATACGCCTGGTTCAAACACGACTTTCATAGGTGACCATAACGCATTCATCAATGAAGCTAACCAACCTGGCCCCGTGATGTCCAAGCTATCCGTACGGATCCCTTCAATGAAGAAACGACCGATCGAATACCAGATGAAATAACTTAGAAATAGCTCTCCTGCCCGTAAAAACGGCCTACGACGAAGCCAGAACAACACCAGCAGTCCTACAAAACTCCATATCGATTCATAGAGAAACGCAGGGTGGTAGAATGTCCCCTCAATATTCATTTGATTCACAATAAAATTTGGTAAATGCAAGCTATCTCTCAAAAACGACTCTTCTACCGGACCACCGTGAGCTTCCTGATTCATGAAATTGCCCCAACGACCAATCGCTTGTCCAACAATTAAACCTGGCGCAAGAATATCAGCAATTCGAAAAAAGTTGTATCCTTTGGCACGAATATAGAATGAAGTACCGATAATAGCCCCGATTAGAGCGCCATAAATTGCAATCCCACCGTGCCATATCATAAATACTTCCCATAAATTATCCTTATAATCTGCCCATTGGAAAGCTACATAATAAATTCTAGCCCCAATAATGGCAGAAGGAACCCCAATTAACAATAAATCCATGAAGAAGTCAGGTACGATTTTGAATCGTTTCCCTTCCCTGATTGCCAACATTAAACCGATCAATGCGGCTGTTCCTAAAATAATGCCATACCACCTTACATGAATCGGCCCTAAGGAGAACGCAATACTTTCTAACATAGTTCCACTCCTTTATTTGGTGAACTTTACGTCGGTTCTCAATCAAAATCCTCAAAATCTTCATTTAACGATTCTGTCAGCTTATTCGTAAACTGCAGCGCCGCGTTATAACCCATACGCTTTAATCGATAATTCATCGCAGCAACCTCAACAATGACGGCTAAGTTTCGACCTGGTCTAACAGGTATCGTAACTAGAGGCAGATCGGTATCGATAATCCGCGTTAGCTCCTCATCTAAGCCTAAACGATCATATTGCTTTTCTTGCTGCCAATTTTCCAATTTCACAACAACCGAAATTTTCTTCACATTACGGATCGCCCCTGCACCGAATAGCGTCATGACATTAATGATACCTACGCCGCGGATTTCAAGTAAATGACGAATCAACTCTGGGGCATTACCTGTTAATACTTTATCACCATTTTGCCTAATTTCTACTGCATCATCCGCAATCAGTCGATGCCCTCGTTTCACAAGCTCAAGCGCGGTTTCACTTTTTCCGATTCCACTGCTACCGGTAATCAACATACCTACCCCGTAGACATCAACAAGTACACCATGGATCGTCGTGCTGGGAGCAAGCTTATTTTCAAGAAAGCCCGTTAATCGACTTGCAAAAATCGTCGTTGAAAGCTGCGTCCTCAGCACCGGCAAATCACGCTTTGTCGCCTCTTCGAGCAATTCAACCGGAACATCCAGTCCTCGCGTTACAATAATACACGGCGTTTCCTCAGGGGCACAAAGCTGCTCAACCCGATTTCTCCGGACACCCGTCGTCAACATCTCTATAAACGTAATCTCAGTTTTACCAAGCATCTGAATTCGCTCTTTGGGATGGTAATTGAAATATCCGGCCATTTCAAGACCAGGACGATACAGATCACCAGTTGTTATCGGACGCTTCAGTCCACCCTCTCCTGCTAACACTTCCATATGTAGCTGTTCCATCATTTCGGAAACCTTTACCTTTTTGGCCATTGTCCTAACTCCTCCGAATTTGCTTATGTACCATATGCTTCCCTTGTTGCACGCAGGCTTCCAATAGTTTCATCGTAATGGAATACCTAATTGAAATCAACTACTGTGTTCATGAACCTGGAAATATACAAAAAAACCAGCCGATAACGGCTGGCCTTTCAGTACAATCCTATAGGTTTGGGTTAACCAAAATGGAAAGTGTTGATTCTTTATCGAAGAAATGAACTTTGTTCATGTCTAGTGCCAATTTAACGTTAGTACCTTCTTTGATTCCGGAACGACCGTCAACACGCGCGATTACTGTGTTAGCGCCGATACCGTTCAAGTACAAGTACATTTCGTGACCCAAGTTCTCAGTCAATTCAACGTTAACGTTGAATACTGTTTTCGGGGAAGCTTCCAAGAATACTGGCTCTTCGTGAATATCTTCTGGACGAACTCCCAGAATCACTTCTTTGCCAACAAATCCTTTGTCTTTTAGAACTTGTGCTTTACCAGCTGGAACTTCAACATTGACAGTACCTGCTTTGAAGAATACACCGCCACCTTCAGATACCAATGTTCCGGACATGAAGTTCATGGATGGAGATCCGATGAAGCCTGCAACGAACATGTTCACTGGGAAGTTGTAGATTTCTTCTGGTGTAGCAGCTTGTTGAATAATACCTTTATCCATAACAACGATACGATCACCCATTGTCATAGCTTCGATTTGGTCATGCGTTACGTAGATTGTTGTAACACCAAGACGTTTTGTAAGTTTTGTGATTTCCGCACGCATTTGTACACGAAGTTTCGCATCCAAGTTGGAAAGCGGCTCATCCATTAAGAATACTTGTGGCTCACGAACAATCGCACGACCCAAGGCAACACGTTGACGTTGACCACCAGAAAGTGCTTTTGGCTTACGATCAAGCAAGTGAACGATATCTAGAATTTTCGCTGCTTCGCGAACGCGAGCATCGATATCAGCTTTTTTGAATTTACGAAGTTTCAATCCGAATGCCATGTTTTGATAAACAGTCATATGCGGATAAAGAGCGTAGGATTGGAATACCATCGCGATATCGCGATCTTTTGGAGCTACGTCATTTACAAGGCGGTCTCCGATGTAAAGTTCACCTTCAGTGATTTCCTCTAAACCTGCGATCATACGAAGAGTTGTGGATTTTCCGCAACCGGATGCACCAACAAGAACTACGAACTCTTTGTCAGCAACTTCAAGGTGGAAATCTTTAACTGTTGATTCTTCTGCACCAGAATATCTTTTAACGATATGATTTAAACGTACGCCTGCCATGATTTCATTCCCCCTACAATTTATCGTTCAAATGCTTTATTTATCAACATTTCTATATACACATCTTACCCTACGAACGGCGGACTGACTATGCACAATCCCTACAAAAAAATCACTTTCTTTTCGTTACTTTGTACAATAGCAAGGCCAGTCGTACCAAAACTGCATGATTAAACGTTCTAACATCCAGTCCCGTCTCGTTCTTGAACTTGTCCAACCGATAAAGCAGTGTATTGCGATGAATATAAAGTTTCTTCGCCGTTTCACTAACATTGCAGTCTAGTGTAAAGAAATGCTCCAGCGTCGTTACCGTCTCGCTATCCAGCACATGATCCGTGCCGCGGAGCACCTGCTCGAGGAAATCGGTTTTCTCCTCTTCCTCTATAAGGTGCAGCAGCTTCTCAAGACGAAGCTCCCAACGCAGATGAATAAAGCTGCCTACATGGAAGGATCGGCCCAGCATAATGGTCTCACGCAGCTTAAGCACGGTAGCAAACATAGACTTCGCCGGTTTCACAGGGAAATCAATCGCTAGATGGCATTCGCCTACCCATTCATTTGCTAACATCTCATACAAGCCTGAGCCTAGTGCATCAAGGGTTTGCTCAACACTTTCTTCCTCGTCCCCATCACGTTCTTCGCTGCCGCTAGTAATAAGAACCTCTGGCGCAAGGATTAACCATTCTTTTTCCAGTAAAGGAATCAGAATAATCTCCGCTTCAAAAAAAGATTCCAACAGCTTCTTAAGCTCCGTATAGGAGACACGCTGGTTCTGAGGATAGTCCCCATACAACAATAGGGGGATTTTGGTTGAATACAACGATGACTGTGAAGCAAGCGCATCAGGAAGCTCTGCGTGGCCTGTACCGCGTTCCATTTGCTGCAGCAGCCAATCTCTTAATTGATTCGACTTTCTTTCATCTTCCGACAGATAAGAGCCGAATTGCTTCTTCTCCACAGTTTGTTTAGATTCAATCGTAAGTTCGATGAGTTTGCGTTCTGATATAGACAACTTACTCCCATCTATCTTCAGGACACGAACTTCTTTATGCTCCTGTGAAATGAAGAAAAGAACTTCCTGTCCTCGGATCACACTACGACTAAATGCTTCTTGACCTTCTCCCTGATCCTCCACAAGCTGGTGCCATTCGGAATCCGGTATCAGGCTTATCTGTATTGGCGACTGTAAAACCGCTTCCAATCGCTCTTTGACATGCTCCCAAATCATCTGCCTTCACTCCTTATTACCTATAGCATCTTCTATATTTATCTCTCTATTGTACCATATGTCTGCCTATTCCTGTGAATCGTAAGGAACCCTCCTGTCATAATTGACAAGAGGGTCTACATTAAAGAGGTTCTACTTGATTACGCGGCGAGCAGTTACGTAGTGATCTGCCCACCATTCTTTATTAATCGAGGTGAATTTGACACCACCTTCACCATACGTATGAATCATCATGCCGTTACCAACATAAATACCGACATGTCCAATTTTTTTACCGGAATCAGGCGTTGTAAAGAAAACCAAGTCTCCTGTTTGTAAATTGCTTTTACTAACGAAAGTGCCTTCCTTAGCCTGATCGCGAGAAACACGTGGCAGTGTAATCCCGTAGTCAGCAAACACAGTTTTTGTAAAAGAAGAACAATCCATTGTTTTGGTTTGCCCATATTTTGCACCAAATACGTAGGGAGTTCCAAGATATTTCTGAGCAGTTAGGATCAACTCGGCTTTCAAACGATCCTTCGCTGAAAGAATACTTCTTCCGCCAATAAAGCTGCCCTTAAGCTCACTTACCTTGCGAGTGACGACTTCGTCTTTGCTCTGGGATGCCATGACCATTTTACCTTGGCCCACATAGATCCCAGCAAACGTTGGCTTTGAACCACTACCAAAGAACAAGACGTCACCTGGCTCAGCTTTATCTATTTTCGTGATTTTCGTTGATTTCATGTTGAATTGACCTGCTAAAGTTCTAGGTACTGTGTAATTTAACGTTTCATAGACATAATAGATCAGTCCTGATGAATCAAATCCTGCAGATGGTGTTTCGTCACTTTTGGAGTAGTCTACGCCAACCAACTTTTTGGCCAAAGAAACGGCATCCATATCATCATTTGCGGCATAAGCAGAAACAGCAGTTGTTGCTGATAATGCGATCGTGATCGCAGCAGTTATTCCTAGCGTGCGGTGTGCAAGAATCTTAAACATTGTATTTCCTCCTGTACGTGCTCTCTTAGGTGAATTGGTTAAAATGGAAAACTTCTCAGTTACTACAACAAGATTACCATGGTAATGAAAAGACTTTCATTCCTAAAATATTTCCTAACATCCATTACTTTGGCATTGGTGCCAATTCCTTCATTCCTTGAAAAATACAACTTCATAGGTGCCATCCTCATATTCTTCGTGAATTTGGAAATAATTGTAGTAGCACTTTTTGGTTTTATTCTCGTTAACTGTGGAGGTGACAAGCATGAAAGATCATAATCATTATCCAACCTATGATGTCATGGAAGAGAGTAGTGAATGGGATTTACACACGAGATCTATTGTGAAAGCTCGACTTATTCGTGAACACTCATACGGATATGTAACAGTCATTGAGGCAGAAACGCTTCGTGCTTGGTGTTCGCTTCTTATGGACGATCATCGCGGAGAAATCATTCAATACGTCATTAACCATGTCGATCAGGTATTATCTGAAAATATAGGCGAAGGACAACGGGAAGTGGGCACACCTCCGATTCGACTACTTTTACGTCAAGGACTCAAAGCGATTGATGAAACGGGATGGTTGGCGAACAGTCAGCCATTCTTTGAGTTAGATGAAATGAACCAACGAAGCATTATGCTTCAAATTAACAATGATAGCTATCCACCTACAAAAAATTGGGATGGCATTCCCCAAAAAATCTTATTTCAGAAACTTTTTCAACTCAGCATTGAAGCCTACTATGCTCATCCTTTGGTTTGGTCTGAAATTGGGTTTGGAGGACCTGCTTATCCTCGTGGATATACCCTCCATAGTCCTGACCAACTAGAGTCCTGGGAGGCTGCGAAACGATCATGAAGTGGCGTTATGAAGATGAAACCGTAGACATTGTCATCGTAGGGGCAGGTGCTGCTGGAGGCGTTCTAGCCAAAGAACTCAGCGAAGCCGGACTCGGAGTGGTTGTAATTGATGCGGGGCCCTGGCGCAATCCTGAGAAGGATTTTGCAAGTGATGAACTCAGTATGAAGCGCCTAGCTTGGGAGGATACACGCCTCGTTGATGCTCCCCTGCCATTCGTTACTGGAAAGCATCTATCTGGAAAAGGGATTGGCGGTGGCACCCAGAACTTTACGGGCGTTTTTCTGCGATTTCATGAATCTGATTTCAAAACGAAGGCCATTGATGGCGTTGGAGAAGATTGGCCGATTCATTACAAAGACTTGGAGCCGTACTATACGAGAATCGAAAAAGAAATCTCCGTATCAGGCCCGAAGCATTTCCCTTGGGGAAACTTTCAGGGGCCCTATCCTTTTCCAGAGCTTGATTCCCTAAGCCCCAATGCCGTCTTATTTCACAAAGGTTGCAAATCCCTTGGTATTCAATCAGCGCCTACACCATTAGCGATCCTATCTACGCCTTTGGAAGGGCGTTCTGCCTGCACGAATCGTGGTTTCTGCCTTCAAGGCTGCATGCCTAATGCAAAATTTAGCACATTGACCGTACATATCCCTAAAGCCGTTCAAGCTGGAGCAGAGATTCTAGCAGACTGCAGAGTCACTCAAATCGAAGTTAATGATTATGGACATGCTTGCGGGGTTCTCTTCGTTCACGAAGGCACAACCTATCGGCAACGGGCCAAAACCGTTATCCTCTGCTCACATGTGGTTGAAACACCTCGTTTGCTTCTGCACTCCGCCACACCACAGTTCCCCGATGGATTAGCCAATTCCAGCGGATGGGTAGGCAGAGCGATTATGACGCATAGCAGCAACGACGTTTATGCCAAATTTGAAGAGGAAGTCCGATTGTACAAAGGAACACCTGTGCTCGCATCTACCCAAGATTTCTATGAGACAGATCCACGCAGAGGCTTTGTCCGCGGGTATACCATTCACTCTCACGGTTCACGGCCTATTGAGATGGCAGAAGGCATTCGCAAGGCCACTGAGGCTCCGTTATGGGGCTCGTCCTTCAGACAAGTTATGGAGGATTACAACTTCTATGGTCGTCTCAAAATGGTCGGAGAGGTACTCCCTAACTGGAACAATCACGTAGCATTATCTGATGAAAAAGATGAATATGGCATACCTATGGCTTCCTTAGCCTTCAATTACTGCGATAACGATCTCAAGCTCCTTAATCATGCTGTTGAAAATATGAAGTTGATCCTCCGCGCCGCTGGTGGGGAAATCTCCTATGTCGTTCCAGATACCCAACATCTAATGGGTGGTTGCCGGATGGGCAATGACCCCGAGACATCGGTGGTGAACTCCTATGGTCAA
This sequence comes from Paenibacillus sp. LjRoot153, assembly GCF_964253085.1. Taxonomy (NCBI): domain Bacteria; kingdom Bacillati; phylum Bacillota; class Bacilli; order Caryophanales; family Paenibacillaceae; genus Paenibacillus; species Paenibacillus sp. LjRoot153. Next base: position 282,387 of record NZ_CAXUQH020000001.1, on the reverse strand, counting down.
AGTCATGACATACCGAACCTTTTCATATGCGATGCTAGCTTATTCGTCACCTCTAGTGGAGGCAATCCTACGCTTACCGTAATGGCCTTAGCAGCACGAACAGCGGATTACATCATTGACCTAGCAAGCTCCTGATTGTTATCCTTAACTGCAAGTACACGAAAGGAAGGAGCCTGTGTCCCTATGGCAATAGCTGAATTCACCATCATCCCCATCGGAACAGCCACAACCAGCCTGAGTGGCTATGTTGCTGACCTCCATAAAGAATTAGAGCGACATACTGATATCCGCTTTCAAATGACACCCATGGGTACCATCCTGGAAGGCCCCCTAGACCGTTTATTCGAGGTCATCCGTGCTGTCCACGAGGTTCCCTTCTTGCATGGAGCTGCGCGTGTTTCCACGTCCATCAAAATCGATGATCGCCGCGACAAGCCCGCCTCGATGGAACAAAAAATGCAGTCTGTCGCAGACAAGCTCTGAACAGCAAAAAAAGCATCCTATCGCAGGATGCTTTTCTCTATATATAATGGAAACAAAAAAAGACCCTACGGTCTTGAACGTTTGCTTATAAAAGTGAGTCATGTAGGATTCGAACCTACGACACCCTGATTAAAAGTCAGGTGCTCTACCAACTGAGCTAATGACTCGTAGGGAAAATGGAGGCTGATGGATTCGAACCACCGAACTCGAAGAGAGCAGATTTACAGTCTGCCGTGTTTAGCCACTTCACTAAGCCTCCAGATACGAGATACCCGTACTGCCAAAGCAATACAACCATCTCAATGGCTTTGGACGGAATCGAACCGCCGACACGAGGATTTTCAGTCCTCTGCTCTACCGACTGAGCTACAAAGCCAAATGATTATTTATAGCATGTCCTACATTAATTGTAAAAGAAATGGCGGAGCTGACGGGATTCGAACCCGCGGTCTCCTGCGTGACAGGCAGGCATGTTAGGCCACTACACCACAGCTCCATGCTACAAAAGGTTTACCATAAAAATGGTGCCGTCGAGAGGACTTGAACCCCCAACCTACTGATTACAAGTCAGTTGCTCTACCAGTTGAGCTACAACGGCGTAAAATATGGTGGAGGCTGACGGGATCGAACCGCCGACCCTCTGCTTGTAAGGCAGATGCTCTCCCAGCTGAGCTAAGCCTCCATCTGGTGTTTTGGTTTTATGGTAGCGGCAGAGGGGCTCGAACCCCCGACCTTACGGGTATGAACCGTACGCTCTAGCCAGCTGAGCTACGCCGCCACATAAAAGTGTATATATATTTGGAACTGGCGGAGAGAGAGGGATTCGAACCCTCGCACCACTTACGCAGTCTAACCCCTTAGCAGAGGGTCCCCTTATAGCCACTTGGGTATCTCTCCAAGATATATATACGATTCAGGAATAGTATTCCCTGAAAACTAGATACGAAACTCACGTAAAGTATTTACTTAGGAATTTTGGTTAAGCCCTCGACCGATTAGTATTCGTCAGCTGCATACGTTGCCGCACTTCCACCTCGAACCTATCAACCTCGTCGTCTACAAGGGGTCTTACATACTGGGAAATCTCATCTTGAGGGGGGCTTCGCGCTTAGATGCTTTCAGCGCTTATCCCCTCCGTACATAGCTACCCAGCGATGCCTCTGGCGAGACAACTGGTACACCAGCGGTACGTCCATCCCGGTCCTCTCGTACTAAGGACAGCTCCTCTCAAATTTCCTACGCCCGCGACAGATAGGGACCGAACTGTCTCACGACGTTCTGAACCCAGCTCGCGTACCGCTTTAATGGGCGAACAGCCCAACCCTTGGGACCTACTTCAGCCCCAGGATGCGATGAGCCGACATCGAGGTGCCAAACCTCCCCGTCGATGTGGACTCTTGGGGGAGATAAGCCTGTTATCCCCAGGGTAGCTTTTATCCGTTGAGCGATGGCCCTTCCATTCGGTACCACCGGATCACTAAGTCCGACTTTCGTCCCTGCTCGACTTGTAGGTCTCGCAGTCAAGCTCCCTTATGCCTTTGCACTCTGCGAATGATTTCCAACCATTCTGAGGGAACCTTTAAACGCCTCCGTTACATTTTAGGAGGCGACCGCCCCAGTCAAACTGCCCACCTGACACTGTCCCCATACCGGATCACGGTACTAGGTTAGAACTCCGATACGATCAGGGTGGTATCCCAACGGCGCCTCCACCCAAGCTGGCGCTCAGGCTTCAAAGGCTCCCACCTATCCTGTACAGATCGTACCAAAGTCCAATATCAAGCTGCAGTAAAGCTCCATGGGGTCTTTCCGTCTTGTCGCGGGTAACCTGCATCTTCACAGGTATTAAAATTTCACCGGATCTCTCGTTGAGACAGCGCCCAAGTCGTTACGCCATTCGTGCGGGTCAGAATTTACCTGACAAGGAATTTCGCTACCTTAGGACCGTTATAGTTACGGCCGCCGTTTACTGGGGCTTCAATTCATAGCTTCGGGGTTGCCCCCTAACCACTCCTCTTAACCTTCCAGCACCGGGCAGGCGTCAGCCCGTATACTTCGCCTTGCGGCTTCGCACAGACCTGTGTTTTTGCTAAACAGTCGCTTGGGCCTTTTCACTGCGGCCCCCTCGGGCTATTCACCCTACCGAGGCACCCCTTCTCCCGAAGTTACGGGGTCATTTTGCCGAGTTCCTTAACGAGAGTTCTTCCGCGCGCCTTAGAATTCTCTTCTCACCCACCTGTGTCGGTTTGCGGTACGGGCACCTTCGCCTGGCTAGAAGCTTTTCTTGGCAGTGTGAACTCATGACCTTCGGTACTTAAATTTCCCTCCCCATCACAGCCCAGCCTTACGGTTAGCGGATTTGCCTACTAACCAGCCTCACTGCTTGGACGAGCATCCATCAGCTCGCGTCACTATCCTTCTGCGTCACTCCATTGCTCATAACGGCTACGGTGGTACAGGAATTTCCACCTGTTGTCCATCGACTACGCCTTTCGGCCTCGCCTTAGGTCCCGACTTACCCTGAGCGGACGAGCCTTCCTCAGGAACCCTTAGGTTTTCGGCGGATCAGATTCTCACTGATCTTTTCGTTACTTATACCGGCATTCTCACTTGTATGCGCTCCACCTGTCCTTACGGTCAGAATTCAACGTACATACAACGCTCCCCTACCCATGCACATACGTGCAAGCCATAGCTTCGGTGGCGTGTTTAGCCCCGTTACATTTTCGGCGCAGAGTCACTCGACCAGTGAGCTATTACGCACTCTTTCAATGGTGGCTGCTTCTAAGCCAACATCCTGGTTGTCTGTGCAACTCCACATCCTTTCCCACTTAACACACACTTGGGGACCTTAGCTGATGGTCTGGGCTGTTTCCCTTTTGACAATGGATCTTAGCACTCACTGTCTGACTCCCGGATTTAAGTTTGTGGCATTCAGAGTTTGACTGGACTTGGTAACCCTTGGCGGGCCCCGCACCCAATCAGTGCTTTACCTCCACAACTCAACATCCGAGGCTAGCCCTAAAGCTATTTCGGGGAGAACCAGCTATCTCCGAGTTCGATTGGAATTTCTCCGCTACCCCCACCTCATCCCCGAATTTTTCAACATTCGTGGGTTCGGGCCTCCAGTGAGTGTTACCTCACCTTCACCCTGGACAGGGGTAGATCACACGGTTTCGGGTCTACGTCCACGTACTAAAGCGCCCTATTCAGACTCGCTTTCGCTGCGGCTCCGTCTTTTCAACTTAACCTCGCACGGGAACGTAACTCGCCGGTTCATTCTACAAAAGGCACGCCATCACCCATATAGAGGGCTCTGACTTTTTGTAAGCACACGGTTTCAGGTTCTTTTTCACTCCGCTTCCGCGGTGCTTTTCACCTTTCCCTCACGGTACTGCTTCACTATCGGTCACTAGGGAGTATTTAGCCTTGGCAGATGGTCCTGCCGGATTCCGACGGGGTTTCACGTGACCCGCCGTACTCAGGATACCTCTAGGGGATTCGTTCAGTTTGGGCTACAGGGCTTTTACCTTCTATGCCGGACCTTTCCAGATCACTTCGCCTACCAAACTAACCCCATATCGAGGTCCTACAACCCCAAGGAGCAAGCTCCTTGGTTTGGGCTATTCCGCTTTCGCTCGCCGCTACTGACGGAATCACTTTTGTTTTCTTTTCCTCCAGGTACTTAGATGTTTCAGTTCCCTGGGTCTGCCTCCAATGTAGCTATGTATTCACTACATGGTAACTGCGCATTACCACAGCTGGGTTCCCCCATTCGGACATCCCCGGATCAAAGCCTGCTTACGGCTCCCCGAGGCATTTCGTCGTTCGCCACGTCCTTCTTCGGCTCCTAGTGCCTAGGCATCCTCCGTGTGCTCTTTCTAGCTTAACCTAGAAAAAAACATTTAAAGATTTTGCAAGATCCGAAGATCAAGCAACCTAAGTTCTTACTTTACATTTTGTTTCGTTATCTAGTTTTCAAGGAACAACGTATTTCTGTGATTCCATTATCTTCGCCCTATTTCAGCGGCGAAAGTTATTTTATCACATCTCATCACTGCATTTCAAGTCGAAATTTCTTGGAAATTCCTGTCTTAAAATGTGTTTTGGTGGAGCCAAGCGGGATCGAACCGCTGACCTCCTGCTTGCAAGGCAGGCGCTCTCCCAGCTGAGCTATGGCCCCGTAATTGGGATACTTCACTATGAAGTTAAATGGTGGGCCCTAGTGGACTCGAACCACCGACCTCACCCTTATCAGGGGTGCGCTCTAACCAGCTGAGCTAAGGGCCCGTATAGGGAAACTTTCCATAATAAAAACCCACCTACAAGCTTTCGAAGCTTTCTCCGAAAGCTTGCCATGGGTATCGCTTGGCAACGTTCTACTCTCCCAGAACCCTGCGGTTC
>NZ_CAXUQH020000001.1:207500-275000 GCF_964253085.1 Paenibacillus sp. LjRoot153 | reverse complement strand
TGTCATATGCGGCTCAACAGAAACCTTGTGCTCTTTGGCCAAACCATGCGCTTGCTCATTCGTCATATGAACACTAAAGTCTACACCCGTGACTTCTTTGATCGCATCAACCATGGAGACACGTCTCCAACCTACAGCTAAATCAACCTCATGGTCCCCATAAGGAATCGTTGTCTGCCCAAGCACCTCTTGCGCGATATGAGCAACAAGCTCTTCTGTCAACTTCATGATATCCTTGTAGTCGGCATACGCCTCGTACAACTCGATCATCGTGAATTCAGGGTTATGGCGCGTAGAAATCCCCTCATTGCGATATACACGGCCGATTTCATAAACTTTCTCCAGCCCACCAACAATAAGACGCTTCAAATGAAGCTCAATAGCAATACGCATATGAAGCTGCATATCCAACGCGTTGTGATGTGTGTTAAATGGACGTGCAGAGGCCCCACCAGCGATGGAATGCAATGTTGGTGTCTCCACTTCCAAATAGCCCAAGGAATCTAAATAACGGCGCATGGATTGAATGATTTTGGAACGTAGAATAAACGTCTTCTGAACATCTTGGTTCATAATCAGGTCTACATAACGTTGACGGTAGCGAAGCTCAACATCACTAAGGCCATGGAATTTATCCGGCAATGGAAGCAAAGATTTCGTCAATACCTCAAGTGATTTCACTTTAATAGAGGTTTCGCCTGTTTTCGTTTTGAAAACAACACCTTCCACCCCTACCATGTCGCCTAGATCAAGTATATCAAAAGCTTTATATATGTTCGCTTCTAGCGCATCTTCACGCACGTAGATTTGAATTTTCCCAGTAATGTCTTGCAGATGTGCGAAGCTAGCCTTACCCATACTTCTCTTCTGCATAATACGTCCAGCAATACGTACCACTACGTTCGCTTCGTCTAAATCTTCTTTGCTCATCTCTTGATAAGCAGCAAGAATATCTCCCGCTGAATGCGTTCTTACAAATTTGCCGCCGAATGGATCGACACCAAGACCGCGAAGCTCGTCCAATTTGTTGCGCCTGATAACGAGCAATTCATTTAATTCTAGTTCCTGACTCATGTTTTTCATCTCCTACGAATTGGTTTAGGGCTGTGAACGGAAAAAAGCTTCCTGAGGGAAGCTTTCCAAAAGGCTTGCGGCTGCACGCTACTTTTTAATATCAATAATTTGATACTGAATGACGCCAGCAGGTACTACAACATCAACGTTGGTGCCCTTTTGCTTGCCTAGAATAGCTCTACCCACAGGGCTTTCATTAGAAATCTTATTCTGCAACGGATCGGATTCAGCCGAACCTACAATGTTGTATTCTACCAAGTCACCATATTCCAAGTCTTTCAGCGTAACAATCGATCCAACACTAACTGTGTTAATATCGACATCATCGTTATTAATAATCCGCGCATTGCGCAGCATTTTTTCTAATGTAATGATTCTTCCTTCAATAAAGGCTTGCTCGTTCTTCGCGTCTTCGTACTCGGAATTCTCACTAATATCGCCATAACCGATGGCAACCTTAATTCTTTCCGCGACTTCCCGGCGTTTCACGGATTTCAGATGTTCAAGTTCATCCTCTAATTTCCGTAGCCCTACTGGTGTAAGAATGACCTCTTTTTCAGCCATTGCCAACTGATCTCCCGTCATGTGAAAGATTTTCATATCGTTGAATCGATGCTTCCTGCTAGGAGTTGGGTCTTTATAGAGCTGATTCAAGTAGTATGAATTCACGTTTCATTATAAGTTGCTTACTCGTTAGTCTTTCAATATATGCAGGAACACATTAATATTGACTGATTATATTGCAACGGTTTCAAAATGTCAATGTCAACCATTGTGGGATGTTTTTAATGCAGCACGGCTGATTCTTCGGCTGTCCCAGACAAGGAACTCGTCGCAAGTTGCTCGACGTAAGCGTCCAATGTACGAACCATTTCATCCCGTTTCTCTGTCTCCATAATGATGTCTTTCACACGGGCTGCTCCCGTCATGCCTTTGAGGTACCAAGCCATGTGTTTGCGCATTTCCTTCACGGCAACATGCTCACCTTTGAGGGCAATTAGTCGATCCATATGCAAAATCGCGATGCGGATTTTCTCTTCTGCCGAAGGTTCCGGCGGGAGTTCACCATTGGCCAGATATTGCACTGTACGATACAACATCCATGGGTTACCTAACGCACCACGTCCGATCATTACGCCATCTACACCCGTTTGATCCAGCATGCGCTTGGCATCCTCCGGTGTGACGACATCACCGTTACCAATAACCGGAATCGAAAGTGCTTGCTTCACCTCGCGGATGATATCCCAATCAGCTTTGCCCGTATACAGCTGCTCTCGTGTACGCCCATGAACACTAACGGCGCTGCCGCCGCCTCTTTCGACAGCTTTCGCATTTTCGACAGCATAAATATGTTCCGAGTCCCAACCAATACGCATCTTCACCGTAACAGGTTTACTCACAGCGGCAACAACTGTCGCGATCATGGCTTCGATTTTATCTGGTTGGAGCAACCATCTAGCGCCCGCATCACATTTCGTGATTTTGGGAACTGGGCATCCCATGTTGATATCAATAATATCCGCATTCGTATGTTGATCAACAATTCTAGCCGCTTGAACCAATGTCTCCGTGTCGCCTCCAAAAATTTGGAGACTCAATGGCTTTTCACGATCATCCACATACAACATTTCCATTGAGCGTGCATTACCGTGGACGATCGCTTTATCACTAACCATCTCCGCACAGACTAAGCCTGTACCAAACTCTTTGGCAATTAATCGAAACGCTGGATTACACACGCCCGCCATTGGGGCTAATACAACTTTATTGGGAGCTTCGACATTTCCTATTTTCAGCACCGAAGATTCCACTCCTCTCATTTCACAACTACTGCGACTAATTCATCGGGTTCTATGTTAAGAACTTGCGAGATATTATGAATCATTTTATTGTCTGGCTTGCGTGTTCCTCGTTCAATCGCCCCTAAGATGGCAATAGATACGCCTAACAAATCGGCCAATTCACTCTGCGTATAGCCTTTTAATTTACGAAAAGCGCGAATGCGCTGTGCTATTGAGCTTTTTTCCATAGGATGACGCCTTCCTTTCCTTCCAGTTTCTCCAAGTGTGCAGAGATAGATTCAAATAGAGCGTCCTGCCGCGCGTAGAGAACCTCAGAGAGGGGCACTAATACAAAAGCCCGCTCATGCATCCGCGGATGCGGAATGATCAAGTCGGGGGTCATAAGCTGATGATCACCATACAGGAGCAAATCCAAGTCAATTGTTCGGGGTCCCCAACGTAAGTCACGCGTCCGACCCAAACTGTTCTCGATGGCTAGTAAGGTAGCCAGTAACACTTCAGGCGATAAATCAGTATGAATTTGAATAACCATATTTAGAAAAGCAGATTGATCCACATAGCCAACAGGCTCGGTTTCATAGATGCTGGACAGTCCCGTCACCGTTATCCCCGATTCCTCATTCAGCGCTGCGATTGCACCCTGCAAATAATGTTCCCGCTTATCAATGTTAGAGCCTAATGCGACGTAAGCAATCGTGCGTTCTCGATCTTCGGCTGTCATTCCAATGCCCGCTTTCGGTTGATCTCTATCGTAACACCGTCAAAAATAACGGCGAAGGGCGGATGCGGTTTAATAACGCGAACCGTCACTTCATTGATACTAGTATAAGTATGCAGGAGCTCGGATGCAATATTTTCTGCTAATGCCTCGATTAATTTGTACGTACGCCCTTCCACGATCTCTTTGATTAGAAAAAAAGCCTCGCCATAATGAACCGTTTCCGTCAAGTCATCGGTCTTTCCAGCTTTATCTAAAGGGAGCATTAGCTCTACATCGACGTAGAAGCGTTGGCCCAACGTATTTTCTTCAGGGAACACACCGTGATTGCCAAAAAATTGCATGCGGGAAAGCGTGATTTTGTCCATTTGGGAAGCCTCCAGGGTTAAAATAAAGAGAGTGAGCTATATCAAGTCGAAATCCTTATATATTAAAGTTTGCTGCGCAACATGGCATCCGTCATAGCAGCTAACCGTTTGATGGCTTGAATATCGTGGACTCTAACGATTCCACACCCTTGCGCAATCCCAAGTACAACTGTTGCTGCCGTCCCTTCGAGGCGCTCCTCGGGAGGTAGCCCAAGGGTGAGTCCGATGACGCTTTTGCGCGAGGTGCCTAAAAGAACTGGATATCCAAGGTCTACGATCGGGCGTAGGTTGTTCATTAGATAGAGATTTTGCTCGTAGGATTTGGCAAAACCAATGCCAGGATCAAGAATGATATGCTCTGGCTTAACCCCTGCTTGCAAAGCCTGATCCGTATAACGACGGAGATCCCCGATCACTTCTGGGAGAAATTCGACATATTCTGAGCTTATCCGATTATGGGTAATGATAAAAGGACAATCATATTGCGCCACCACTGCTGCCATGTCGGCATCCGCTTGACCGCCCCAAACATCATTGATGATGTGGGCTCCTGCCTCTAGGGCATGTCTAGCTACTTCCGCTTTGTAGGTATCAATGGAAATCGGAATGCTGATTTCACGGCGAATCGCCTCAACGACAGGGATTACACGCTGCAGTTCCTCGTCTAGTGTGACGGTCGCCGCACCCGGTCGTGTGGATTCTCCGCCAATGTCGATGATGTCTGCGCCTTCCGCAACCATTTGATGGGCTTTGCGAATCGCATCTTCGACTTGTTGGTAGCTACCGCCATCCGAGAAAGAATCTGGCGTTACGTTTAATATGCCCATAATGATCGTTCGATCACCAATGGGCAGTTCGTGTCCTCTACAGGATAACACATTCATATAAGGTTCACTTCCTGTTCGTTACTGTGATAATGCATAGTACCCAATCAACTGTTCCGTTATCGGCCCCCGAGATCCCGTGCCTACGGTATAAGATTGTCCACTCGGTGTGTACAAGGTGGTGACAGGAACGATTTCTTGGATCGAATTCACGAGAAACACTTCTTCTGCATCTACGAGATCTTCCCAACGGTACAAGCCGTCCTGTGTAGGAAGCTGAAATTGCTGTGCGAGATTAATCACATGCGCTCTCGTGATGCCCGGCAAGATGCCCGTATCGAGCGATGAGGTGTATAGGATGTTATTTTTGACGAAAAAGAGGTTGCTGACGATCCCTTCCGCCACATAGCCATCTTCCGATAGCATAAGGCCCTCCGCCCCAGTTGCCCATGCATACTGCCCAAGCTCTCTTCGAGCCAAAATGTTGTTCATATAATGAAAGGACTTAAACCGATATAAGCCTTCCGGTGTATTGCGTGGCAGCTTCAGTAGTTGCAGTGCTTTGCCATGAAGGTAAGTATTTTCATCCCTTGGAGGTAAAGGCTTGATGTAGACGATTTCTGATGGCTTCGTATAGTCGCCGGAAGGAAGACCTAATGCCTCGACACCCGCAGAAACGGAATATCGGATATAAGCCTCCTCGAGATTGTTGACTTGGAGCAGTTGCTCGATACGTTGCGTTAGTTCCTCTAGGTTAGGCTCATAAACGATACCGAGCTCATAGCACCCCTCGGTTAGACGACGAAGATGCTCTGCAAGCAGGAATGGTTTGCGGTTGTAGGTTCGAAATGTCTCGAATAAGCCGACCCCGTAAAGAAAACCGTGATCGTAAACGGAGACCACGGCTTGTGTTTCTTCAATTAAAGTTCCATTGATGGAGATAATCATACGACGGTTAGACCCCTGACTTCGCTGTGCGGCGAAGAAAATTACGCAGCATTTGATGTCCATGCTGGGTGATGATCGATTCTGGGTGGAATTGCACCCCTTCGATCGGATACTCTTTATGACGCAGAGCCATGATTTCGCCTTCAGCTGTTTGTGCGCTGATTTCTAGGCAATCGGGCAAGGTTTCTGTTTTTACGATTAAGGAATGATAACGCGTTGCAATGAAAGGTGACGGAAGCCCTTCGAATAAGGTTGTCCCGTCGTGGAAAATCTCCGAGGTTTTACCGTGCATCAAGCGCTCTGCGCGAATCACATCGCCACCGAAAGCTTGGCCAATGGATTGATGTCCTAGGCAAACGCCGAAAATCGGGATGATCCCTTTAAAATGGTCAATCAGTGATAAGCTAATTCCAGCTTCATTCGGCGTGCAAGGACCTGGAGATATTAAGATATGGTCCGGCGCTAACGCCTCGACACCTGCCAAATCAATTTCGTCATTACGACGAACGATGACTTCCTCGCCAATCTCTCCTAAATACTGAACAAGGTTGTACGTAAACGAATCATAATTATCAATCACTAAAATCATTCTAAGCTCCCCTTTCGTCTGCCCACTCGGGCTTAAGCTCGGCTCATGCTCCGCTCGCTATACTCGATTGCTTTCCACATCGCTTTGGCTTTGTTCAAGGATTCGATGTACTCACGCTCTGGAATAGAATCTATGACGATCCCAGCTCCTGCTTGAATATGTCCCATCCCCTCAACCGCTACTAACGTGCGTATAATAATATTAAATTCCATATTGCCATTATAGTCAATCCATCCCATCGAACCCGTGTAAGGACCACGACGCACTGGCTCTAATTCTTCAATGATTTCCATGCAGCGGATCTTCGGTGCCCCTGTAATGGTACCACCAGGAAAGGTTGCCGCAATGACATCATAGGCGTCCTTTCCTTCCGCCAACTCACCGACAACTTCGGAAACGATGTGCATCACATGGGAATAGTACTCGATGACCATAAAGTCTTTCACATGGACGGAGCCATATCGCGAGATGCGGCCTAAGTCGTTGCGCTCAAGGTCGACCAGCATGACGTGCTCGGCACGCTCTTTGTCGTTATGGATGAGTTCGCCGGCTAGGCGCAGATCATCCTGTGCGTCCTTGCCGCGCGGGCGCGTGCCAGCGATCGGACGCGTCCGCAGGATGCCGTCCTCGAGCTGCACGAGCAGCTCCGGCGAGCCGGAGACAAGGGCGAAGCCTGCGAAGCGCAGCAAGCCCATGTAGGGCGAAGGATTTACGATGCGCAGCGCCTCGTAAATCTCCTCCGGCGTCGTGCGCAGCTGCCGGCTCTGTCTGACCGACAAGTTGACTTGGAACACGTCACCTTGGGAGATGTATGCTTGGATGCGCTCCACCGCAGCCATGTACGCGGCTTTGTCAAAGGCAGGCTGGATGCCTGCGATGCTTTCGACGTCGATGTGCAGCTGCTCGCGCGCCATCGCGGGTTGATCGGCACCGCTCAGCGGTGTGCCGGACCAGTTACCAGCGCGGATCGCGTGCCAGCGGACGAGCATGGCTTCGGCCCGAGCGTGCGCCTGTGCGTAGAGCTCGCTGATGTCTGCGCCTTTGTGGGCGGGCATATGCACAGCGATGAAAAGACTCTTCTCCGTGTGATCCAGCGTCCATACCTGATCATACATAGCGAAGCTGTAATCAGGGATCGGTAGATCATCCTTCGCTTGCTCTGGCAGTTTCTCAATGGTGCGAATCACATCGTAGCTCCAATAACCTACGCAGCCACCTACAAATTTGGGCGCACCTTGGACTTTCGGACTACGATAAGCGGACATCCATTGCTTGACGATGTCGAGTGGCTTTCCTTGTAGGCGTGATATTGTTGAATTCGTGTGAGTTGTGATGTCAGCTTCCAAGCCTGTACCACGGACAGTCGAAAAGGGATGTAATCCAAAGTGCGTATATCGTCCGCCCTTCCCGCTTTCAAGAACGAAGGAATCCGGCGAAGCTTCTTTCCACGCGTCTTCCCATGAGGCAATCCGATCATCGGCTAGGCCTAATTTGATTACATACGGCAGCATGTTGTAGCTAGAGGACCATTCCTGCCATTGTTCCACTGTAGTTAAAATCATACTTGTGCTCCTTAAAATCCGTTAATTCGTTGTCCATTAGTATACTCCAACCCTATAAAGAAAAAAAGCCCCAGCTGTAATAGCTGAAGGCTTGATCTCTTTGGCGTGCGATTCGATCTTATTGCTCTTCGAATTGGTACAACGGCGTGGAAAGATAACGCTCACCGTTACTTGGAATTACAGCAACAACACGTTTGCCAGCGCCCAGCTCTTTAGCAACCTTCAATGCCGCGAAAATCGCTGCACCGGAGGAGATTCCGCCAAGAATTCCTTCTTCTTTGGCAACACGGCGTGAAGTTTCGAACGCATCTTCGTTCTCAACGGCAATAATTTCATCGTATATATTCGTATTCAAAATATCTGGAACAAAACCTGCGCCGATACCTTGAATTTTATGAGGACCTGGCTTACCACCAGAAAGAACTGGGGATGCCGCAGGTTCAATTGCGTAAATTTTGATGTTCGGGAAGTTTTCTTTCAAAACGCCACCCGCACCTGTGATTGTACCACCTGTACCGATACCGGAAATGAAAGCATCCAGTTTTCCATCATGGGCATTGATTGCTTCCACGATTTCAGGTCCTGTCGTTTCACGGTGAACCTTCACATTCGCTTGATTCTTAAATTGTTGTGGAATGAAGTAGGAAGGATTCTCTGCTTGAAGTTCTTCCGCACGTTTAATTGCGCCCTTCATGCCTTCTGCTCCTGGAGTTAGAACAAGCTGTGCACCGTAAGCGCGAAGCAGGTTACGTCTCTCCAAAGACATTGTTTCTGGCATAACCAGAATGGCTTTGTATCCTTTAGCCGCTGCCACTAAGGCAATCCCGATTCCTGTGTTACCACTCGTCGGTTCTACAATTGTGTCACCTGGTTTCAATTTGCCTTCTTGCTCGGCAACTTCGATCATGGAGATGGCAATACGGTCTTTCACACTAGCACCTGGATTTTGGTACTCTAGTTTCACATAAACTTCTGCACTGCCTTCTGGAACAACACGGTTCAAACGAACTAGTGGTGTATCTCCAATCAAATCCGTAATGCTCTGTACTAATCTTGCCATAATATTTCCCCTCCAGATTAAGTTTTAAATGATTTCCGAGTTAATTAGTCGGTATTAATTATACTAATCTTAACAATGCACTTACAGGTTGTCAACCAATTTCTCACAATCACTTACCGGAGCGTTTGATCTAACACACTCACCTTCCATTTACCGCGTAGCTGTGCGACAAACTCTTTCAATGGAGGTGCTTGTTGCAAGGCAAGCTCCCTACGTACATTCTCCCGAATGAACACTAGATCCGGGTTCTTTTTGTCCCGTCTATTCTTGAGTAATACGACGGCAAAACCTTGTAAAACAGGTATGGGCTTACTGACTTCGCCAACCTTCAGCAATTTCGCCGCCTCCAAGATCGGAGCCTCCACAAAAGGATCATCGCCTTCAATCCAACCCAAATCACCACCAGTGTTATTGGTGGCATCATCAATGGACCGATCTCTGGCAAGGATCTCGAATCTCTCCCCTTTGGCTAGTTCCGCAATGACTTTCGTCGCTTGTTCTTTCGTGGATACAATGATCTGCTGAATGTTGTATTCTGTTTCTTGTTCAAACTCATCTGCATGGGTCTTTATGTATGCATCAACCTGAGTATCTGTGATGTGAATGGATGCCGTTGCTAGCTTCTCAAGTAACAACTTATTCGATACATCCTCTTGGATTTCCTGCTCAGACATTCCCAATTGACTTTGCATGGAGTCATAAAATTGCTGTTCACTCTCGTACCCTTGCTGCATCCTTTTCAGCTCACGATTGATTTCCGCACTCTCTACCTTAATCCCCGACTCATTTCCCTCTAGGCGAATTACTTCACGATCCAGCATTTGACTTAGCTGCTCTGCGCCATAATGGCGTGTGAGCGCCGATTCGAGCTCATCCATAGTAATTTCACGATTCCCAATTTTGGCGATAACTCGTGTATGCTTCTTCTCACCCTGCTGTTCAGGCTCCGGTGATTGTCTTGGTTCTGATTGGTTGATGGCATGACTGATCAGCAAGGATGCGAGCACGAGAATACATATCGCCATCGCGATGATGACTCCCCACAATCGCTTTACATTGCGCATCCTATTTCCCTCTTTTACTTCCATATTGCTGCTTGCACCTGTGTTCACTAGCTAAATCAAGCAGATTACCATGCTTACAGATCAATCATCCGTTGTAAATCTTCTCCTTCATACCGATAAGCTTCATTACAGAAATGACAGATGACTTCTGCAACTCCCTCTTCTTCCAGCATTTCTTGAAGCTCTTTTTTACCCAACGAAATCAGTGTAGATTCCACTTTCTCCCTGCTGCATTTACATCTGAACATGACGTCCATCTCGTCAAGCTTACGGAAGGAGGGAAGTACGGTTTGTAGAATTTCTTCTAAATTCAGTCCTCCGCCTAACATGTTCGTGAAAGTCGGGATTTGGCCTAACATCGCTTCAATCTCATCAATCTCACTATTCGTCAAACCTGGAAGCAACTGAATCACAAATCCCCCAGAAGCAATGATCGTATGGTCTTTATTCACCAAAACGCCAAGCGCAACAGCCGAAGGCGTTTGTTCAGACTTAGCAAAATAGTACGTAAAATCTTCTGCCAACTCACCTGAAATTAAAGGAACGCTTCCTTTATACGGCTCTTTCATGCCTAGATCTTTCGTTATGTATAAAAAACCGTCTGTGCCCACGGCAGCAGCAACATCTAATTTACCATTCTCTTTGAGCGGCGGATCTACCGAAGGATTATCTACGTATCCACGTACTTCACCCTTCGCATTCGCATCAACCACGATTTGCCCGATCGGGCCATCCCCTTTGACTTGCACAATGAGATGTTCCTCTCCCTTGAGCATAGCAGCTATAAGAAGAGCCGCCGCGGCTGTTCTTCCTAAGGCAGCTGTCGCTGTTGGTGTTGTTTGATGCCTTTGACTAAGCTCTTCCGTTAGGAGAGTCGTCTGAACAGCGAACGCACGTACGCGTCCATCTAGCGCTGTTCCTCGAATTAAATAATCAGTCATGTCCATGTCCTTCCTTATACAGCCTAAACATTTTTCTCATAAATCATTTGTAAACCTTGTAAGGTAAGCAATGGGTTGACGACTTGAATCGTCCGTGACTCACTGGAAATAAGCTCAGCTAATCCACCCGTGGCGATAACTGTAGGATTTACATTAAACTCTTGAATGACCCGTCCAACGATCCCATCAACCTGACCAACATACCCATAAATAATTCCTGCTTGCATCGCCGCAACGGTATTCCGACCGACAACACTTTTAGGCTTAACCAGCTCAATGCGGGGCAACTTCGCCGCTTTCTGATACAACGCCTCGGTGGAGATCCCAATACCAGGCGCAATGGCGCATCCCACTAGTTGTCCTGAGGAATCAATGTAATCGTAGGTTGTAGCTGTTCCGAAATCGACGATAATACACGGAGCTCCATATAGCTCCAACGCCGCTACCGCATTCACGATGCGATCTGCGCCAACTTCCTTCGGATTGTCCACACGAACGTTCAATCCTGTTTTGATTCCTGGTCCTACGATAAACGGCGCCCTTTTCAAGTAGTGTAAGCAGAGGTTCTCCATCGCATTCATCAACGGGGGCACAACAGAAGAAATAATGACACCTTCTACTTGCGCAAAGGAAATACCCGAGTGTTGGAACAAACTGTGCAGCTGCATGCCATATTCATCTACGGTAGCCGACCGATTCGTGCTTACCCGCCAATGATGCAAGAGCGTACGCTCTTGGTAGAGACCAAGCACAATGTTCGTATTCCCGACATCGATAACGAGAATCATCGTACTGTCTCCTTCCGCTCATTCAGATCTAGTGAAATATCGAGCGCTGCTACCGAGTACGTCAGTCGTCCAACAGAAATCACGTCTACACCCGTTTCTGCCATTGCTTTAATTGTTTGCGGGGTGACGGAACCTGACCCTTCTACTACAATATGCGGCGCTTTGCTTTTAATTATCGAAACTGCTTCTTTCATTTGAACTGGAGCCATATTGTCCAACATGATGATATCAGCACCCGCTTGAAGCGCTTCATGCAGCTGCTCGAAATTCTCAACTTCCACCTCGATCTTCATCGTGTGGGGAATGTTCTGACGAGCTGCTTGAACCGCTTGGGTAATGCCACCAGAGCCTTTAATATGATTATCTTTGATCATAACCGCATCATAGAGACCGAAACGATGATTATAACCTCCACCAACGCGCACCGCATATTTCTCGAGCAATCTGTGTCCAGGCGTTGTTTTGCGTGTGTCAACCAGTCTGGTGGGCAAGCCTTCTAATGCAACCACAAATTCATGCGTCTTCGTGGCGATCCCCGACAATCGTTGCATCAAATTCAGACTTAACCGCTCGCCCAATAGGATGCTTCGTGTATTGCCTTCCACTTCAGCTAGTATGGTCCCTTTATGAACAGACGATCCTTCGACCACTTTTGTTTCAAAACGAAGAGAAGCATCGACCACAGCAAAAACCTCCTGTGCGATGCGAAGCCCACAAACGATTCCATCTTCTTTGACGTGGATAATCCCTTTGGATACTTGTTCCAAAGGGATTGTTGTCAGAGTCGTGACATCGCCAGTGCCGATATCTTCTTCTAGCCAAAGGCGAATTTGCTTCCGAACTAATTCCATATTTATTTCTAACATGCTAGATCCACTCCTCAATCCTATCTTCCCCGCGTTGAAAAACTATATGCTTCCTCCATACCAAGTCATCCCGATCAGGGAAATCTTCTCGATAGTGACCACCGCGACTTTCCTCTCGGGTCAATGCCGCTGTCGTTGTTAACAGAGCTACGTTAAGCAAATTAGCAAACTCATACTCTTCGCGTTTGGTCATCAATGAATCAAAGATCGACAATTGTCTCGCCAGTTCCTCATAACCCTTTTGCAAGCCTTTGGCAGAGCGCTTGAGACCTGCGTAGCGGAGCATGACTTTCTGAAGCTTCAACTTTTTCTCTACAACGGCTTGATTTGGGATCTCCGTCCGAGGGGCTTCGGAAGCCGAACGGATCTGAATATCCCCTTGAAGGGCAGGCAACTCTTGGATTCGTTCAATAATTCGACGTCCGAATACGATGGCTTCCGATAACGAGTTGCTCGCTAGACGATTTGCACCATGTACACCTGTAGATGAAACTTCACCACATGCAAATAGGCGACGAACCTTGGTTTCTCCGTATAGATCCGTTTTTACGCCACCCATCATATAGTGCGCTGCTGGGGCAACTGGAATCCAATCGGTGCTCATATCAAGCCCATAATTCAGGCAATATTCATATATCGTTGGGAAGCGATGTTTAATCAATTCTTCTGATTCGTGCGTAATGTCAATGTAGACAAAGGTTGATTTACAGTTCTCCATCTCGTCAACAATGGCACGCGCAACAACGTCCCTTGGCGCTAGCTCTAATTGTGGATGATAGCGCTCCATGAAGCGCTCTCCTTTGATGTTGCGCAAATAGGCGCCTTCACCCCGCACCGCTTCGGAGATCAGAAACCGCGGTGCACCTGGGTAGCATAGCGCTGTTGGGTGGAATTGAATGAATTCCACATCCTGAATTTGCGCGCCAGCGCGGTGGGCAATCGCAATCCCATCACCTGTAGCGATGTCCGGGTTCGTTGTGTAACGGAACAGCTGTCCCGCGCCACCGGAGCAAAGGATTGTGGCGTTGCCGCGCACAAACACACGCTGTCCGTTAGGCTTCTGCACGAGTGCGCCATAACATTCGCCGTCTTGGGTAATCAGGTCGATCACAAAGTGGTCATCCCAGATTTCAATATTCGGATCTTGCTTTGTACGTTCTGAAAGAGCCCTGACAATTTCCGCACCAGTCGCATCGCCATTGGAGTGCAAAATTCGACGCTGACTATGCGCTCCTTCCTTCGTCAAAGCAAATTCACCATTCTCTAGATCAAACTGGGTTCCCATTCGGATCAAATCTTGAACGCCTTCAGGTCCTTCATGTACAAGAACATCAACGGCATCTGTCGAACAGAGTCCTGCACCTGCAATCACAGTATCCTGACGATGATATTCCGGTGAATCTTCGTCTGAGATAACAGCAGCAATCCCACCTTGCGCATAGCGTGTGTTGCTATCCAGGAGGGATTTCTTCGTAATCATGAGCACTTTCTTATTCTCGCTGGCACGAAGTGCCGCGAATAATCCTGCTATACCTGCTCCAATAACAATTACATCGGTATGTATATGAGGAATAGAATCTAAATCAACATCTACGAGATATCTAGGAATCATGACGGTTCACCTGTTCTTCACCATTAATACCTCGTAAAGTAACGTCAGTTCGTCCACAATTTACTTATGGATCGATTCTAGCCTTACTTCACGAGGGCACCTATTCAACGAGATGAAATAAACGGCTACACTGTCCTCTAAGGACGAGTGCGTTTATCCAAAAATATAGCCGTTGTATTATGTGAAACATATACTTTCTACTATTTCAAGAGAGTAGCGCATGCTACTTAACTTGTAACATGCGCTCCAAGGACAATCTTGCTTTATCTGCTACGTCTTCTGGTACATAAATCTCTGGTTGCATCGTCTCAAGACACTTCACGATTTTCTTCAAATTGTTCACCTTCATATTAGGGCAAACCAAGTACTTCGTAGCAAAATGAAATTTCTTATTAGGGCTATCTAGACGCAACTGATAACCAGTTCCATCTTCCGTCCCTACGATAAACTCCTGGCAGTCGGACTCTTTGCAATATTTAATAATCGCTGTCGTGCTACCCACAAAGTCCCCGAGCTTAACTACTTCTGGGCGACATTCAGGATGAACAACGAATTGTGCATTCGGATATTGCGCTCTCATTTCTTCCACATCTTTAACAGTAAGCATATCATGCGTGTTGCAATAGCCTTCCCAGATGATCACTTTTTTGCTTGTGAATTTTGATACATAGTCACCTAAATTTTTATCCGGCACCCAGATAATTTCATCTGAATCGACGGAATTAATGACATTGATCGCATTCGCGGACGTACAACAAATATCGGTTTCGGACTTCACATCAGCCGACGTATTAATATAAGCAACGACTTTGGCATTCGGATGCTGGCGTTTAAGGGCGCGTAGACCTTCAACATTAACCATATCTGCCATCGGGCAACCAGCCCGTTCGTCTGGAATAATTACAGTTTTATTGGGTGCAAGAATCTTTGCGCTCTCCCCCATAAAATGAACACCACAGAATACGATGACATCCGCATCGGTTTGCGCCGCCTTCTGAGCAAGCAAAAAGGAATCTCCTCGAAAATCCGCTACCTCTTGAACTTCGTCACGCTGATAATAGTGAGCAAGAATAATGGCATTCCGTTCTTTCTTCAATTGCAACAGTCGTTCTTTGAGCTCGCGGTTTTGTTCCGCTTTGCGCTCTAATGCTAAGGCTTCCATGGTGCTTCCTCCCCTATCTGGGACGTAAGAATCGTCTCAATCGTCTATCTAAAAGTAGTATGATCTAAAAGCAATAAAATTAGAGATTTACAACTAATTTACACATTCTCATATCGCCTGTCAATGCGCAAATACATTGAAAAAACTCGGAATTCCGCGCACACTGGATGTGTACAACGGATTTCCGAGTTCGCATTGCAACTTACTCTTCTGTTTGATCCGGTTTAATCTCTTTAACTTCTTTATCTTTGTCAAACTCCAGCTTATTGCTTTCGCTAGCTTGGCTTTGACCTTGAATAGTAACCTTCACATCTTCCTCATCGGTGCTAGCGTTAAGCTTGCCTTTTTCCAAGAGTTCGATAATTTCGTCTTTATCCAACGTTTCTTTCTCTAGCAATGTTTTGGCAACGAGGTGGATCTGATCCGCATGCTCCGTAAGAATCGCGCGTGCACGTTCGTAGCACGTACGTATAAAGCTTTGCATTTCCTGATCAATCTCATAAGCAATTGCATCACTATAATTCTGCTCGTGTCCAATATCGCGGCCCAAGAAAACTTGACCTTGGGAGCTGCCGAACTGCATCGGTCCAAGCTTATCGCTCATCCCGTATTCCATAATCATGCGACGAACGATTCCCGTTGCTTTCTGGAAGTCGCTGTATGCGCCTGTACCAATTTCTCCGATGAACAATTCCTCGGAAACACGACCGCCCAGGAGTCCAGTTACTTTATCCAGAAGCTCGTTCTTCGTTTGCATCATGCGATCTTCGCCTTCTTTAGGCAGCATCATCACATATCCGCCAGCGCGTCCGCGAGGTACGATCGTAACCTTGTGAACCATGTCTGCATTCTCCGCATGATAACCGATAATCGCGTGTCCCGCTTCGTGGTACGCTACGATACGTTTCTCAGCATCGGAGATGATACGGCTTTTCTTCTGAGTACCTACGATAATACGGTCAAATGCTTCTTCAACTTCCGCCATCGAAATATCTTTACGATTACGACGAGCTGCAATCAAAGCTGCTTCATTTAACAAGTTCTCAAGATCAGCACCCGTAAATCCAGTTGTATAACGTGAAAGTGAATCTAGCTTCACATCTTTAGCAAGCGGCTTGTTACGCGCATGAACTTTCAATACAGCTTCACGGCCTTTGATATCCGGTCGATCTACTGTGATTTGACGGTCGAAACGGCCTGGACGCAATAAGGCAGGGTCTAGAATATCAGGGCGGTTGGTTGCTGCTACGATGATAATACCTTCGTTCGCACCAAATCCGTCCATTTCAACAAGTAATTGGTTGAGTGTTTGCTCACGCTCGTCATGTCCGCCGCCTAAACCAGCGCCACGTTGACGACCAACCGCATCGATTTCATCGATAAAGATAATACAAGGTGAATTCTTCTTCGCATTCTCGAACAAGTCACGAACACGGGATGCGCCGACACCGACGAACATCTCAACAAAGTCAGAACCGGAGATACTGAAGAAAGGAACGCCTGCTTCACCGGCAACAGCACGAGCAAGTAGCGTTTTACCTGTCCCTGGAGGACCATTCAATAGAACACCCTTAGGAATTCTAGCGCCAACTGCTGCGAATTTGCGAGGATCCTTAAGGAACTCAACAACTTCGATCAATTCTTGCTTCTCTTCATCCGCACCTGCCACATCTTCAAATGTGACACGTTTCTTCTCCTCGTTATATAGGCGCGCACGGCTCTTGCCGAAGTTCATCACTTTACCGCCGCCGCCTTGCGCTTGATTCAATAAGAAGAAGAACAAAATGAAGATAATGACGAATGGAATAATGGACGTAAGAAAGCTAATCCAAACGCTATCGCGTTCCATCGGTCCGTACTCTTCCGAAGGTACGCCGTTCGCTTCAATCATTTGTACAACTAACGGCTCGTAAGGAGCATGTGTTTCGAAGCTCTTCTTATCCGCGCCATTAGGCGGGTTAATATACTTACCCTTAATCGAATAGGTATACCCATCGAACTTTAACACTACGGACTCTACATTTTTGTTTACAACCGCTTGTCGGAATTTATCGTAAGTGATTAACTCCTTCTGTTCATTCTGGGTACTGATGAAATGAACGATCCCCACGGTAACCAAAAATATAAGCAAATAAAAGCCGGTATTCCGGATAATTCGATTCATAACGAGCCTCCTCTCAAACGGCACACAATTATTATTTTACCACACCCCGGTAAAGCGCTACAACATTACTGCCTTAGTGCGCCTGCGGAACGTGACACTAGCTCGAATAGATCTCTGGTTTCAATATGCCGATAAATGGAAGGTTACGATACTTCTCTGCATAATCCAGACCATATCCGACAACGAACTCATCTGGTAGCACATAACCCGCATAATCAGGTTCAAGTTCTACCGTTCTGCGTGCCGGTTTATTAAACAGCGCAACAACCGAGATTGTCTTAGCATTGCGACGTTCTAGCACATCTATCAGATAACTTAGCGTTAAGCCACTATCGATAATATCTTCCACGATCAGAATATGACGTCCTTCTACGGGTACATCAAGATCTTTGATAATCTTAACAACTCCCGAGGATTTCGTGGATTGACCGTAACTGGATACCGCCATAAAATCAATTTCCAAAGGTACTCTCATTTGCTTCACAAGATCCGCCATGAAAATAAAAGCGCCCTTCAGCACACAAATAACCAATGGATTCTTACCTTCGTAATCAGTGGAAAGCAATTCCCCTAATTCTTTAATCTTGCCTTGAATTTGTTCTTCACTGTAAAGTACTTCTTGAATGTCGCTGTACAAGGATGAACCCCCTAGATTATATTATGAATCCTTATAAATTTACATTCTAGAAGAACGAAATTTACGTATGTTCCTGCAGCACTAGCTTCATATGAAGCACACGTTCTGTGTCTGGTCCGACCAAAGCGTGTTTGGACCTACGAAAACCAGCAATCCAGAGAATTCGTCCGGATGCGTCGACCAGTAGTGGGATAACCTCACGCCGAGTTGGCGGCATTTTGGCATCAATGAACATATCCTTTACCTTTTTGGACCCGTTTAAACCAAGTGGTTCCAATCGGTCTCCCGATCTGCGGCTTCTTAAACAAAGCGGCAATTCTA
The DNA here is from genome assembly GCF_964253085.1 of Paenibacillus sp. LjRoot153. Classification (NCBI taxonomy): domain Bacteria; kingdom Bacillati; phylum Bacillota; class Bacilli; order Caryophanales; family Paenibacillaceae; genus Paenibacillus; species Paenibacillus sp. LjRoot153. Next base: position 256,497 of record NZ_CAXUQH020000001.1, on the reverse strand, counting down.
CTTGGTCTACATCCAAAAAAACGTCGCCATTATGGTCTGGTGATGAAGCAGCTTGCTCATACGAGCTTAAAGGCATCCATGAGTAGATCAATTTAGCGTTCATGTCCGGCAGGTCCAGCTCATTTGAGGCTAACCGGATCTCATAAGCATAAGGCTTAGGATCTGGCGCAAAGGTCTGAAATTGAATAGATCCATATTCTCTCACAATATAAATCTGTTCATCCACTTGGAGGACTTGATTCGACATCTGATCTTTAACCATTAACTCACGTACGCGCTCAATCCGTGTAAATACCAGCCGTTCCCTTTCCAAACAAAGACAGTTTAATATTAATTTAATCAAACGCCTTTGTAAAGCAACGTGAAGCTCGGCGAAATCACACCGATTCAAGCGGCAGATGTTCGCCTGAAATGTCACGATTCGGCGAAAAACCTTATCGGTTTCTGCGTCCAAATAATCATTCTCAGCTTGCATCACATCCGTCAATCGATTGAGTGACTCTGGAAGTTGTTCATTATACTGTTTCAGCATCGGCATAAGATCTAGCCGAATCCGATTGCGGAAATACTTCCGCAGCTCATTGCTGCTGTCCTTACAATAGGCAATTTCATGCTGAGCGCAATAATTCACAATATCTGATTTGTATATACGTAAAAAAGGACGAATCAGTTCCACTTTTTTTTCGCGCCTGCGTTCCGGCATGCCAACTAGTCCTGACGGGCCTGTCCCACGCAAGATTCGCATCAACATCGTTTCAGCTTGATCATCGGCATGATGGGCCAACGCGATCCGTTGTGCACCATACTGGTCAGCGACTTGATGGAGAAATTCATATCTTTTCTCACGCGCTGCCACTTGCCCATTTAAAGAAGCTTCCTCTATATAAGCAGGTACATCGATAACACCAATTTCACAAGGAAGCGCCAGCCCTGCCGCAAGCTCCTTAACGAAATCCGCTTCCGCATCCGATTCGATGCCCCTGAATTGATGATTCACATGGGCAACAACGATCGTCCACTGGTGGGTATCTGCAAGACGAAAAAGGACATGCAACAGCGCCACTGAATCAGGTCCCCCTGAAACCGCGACGACAATCACATCCCCTGCATCTGCAAGCTTTTCTTCCTCAATTCGTCGTTCCACTCTGGCAACAAGATCCGTTTCCATCTCGCATTCCTTTCGGCCTTTTCTAACCCTGCTCTACCAATACATATAAATCGTTGCTCCAAAAATAAAGATAGATGCAGCAAAGCATATTTTAAGCCATGGCATTCTCAGCGTCGACGGTGCGACCTTCTTACCTGCAATCAGCTTTTTCCATTCCATAATCGCTTCTTCCGACGTACTAAACTCGCCGCGTAGGGCTTTATTCAGAAAAGGTGCCAACTGAGCAGCAACTGGATTTTCCCGCATAATTGACGTTAATTGATCTAACTCCCGGTTTTGAGGGAGTGTTTTGATAAAGCCAGCGAAGCGTTTGCGGTGATCTAGTGTTTTTAATAGTAAAATGGCAAATGAGAATAGATCGTAGCTTTCCTCCGCAACCCGCTCCCCCATATTCCAGAACCCGCGATCGTAGACTTCTGTTAATTGTTTAATCGCTCGTCCCTTGGGTGATACGCCTCCGAAATCAATGAGATCCACATCGCCATAGTTAGATACAATCATATTCTCAACCTTCAAATCTCCGAATACATACCCGCTCCTGTGGATTTCAGTGAGCTTCCGCAAAAGGTTCGTGCCTATCACAAATATCCAGTCTTGTCCGCGCTTATGTATAAAATCAGTTAGAGTCAAACCCTCAATATATCGCATGACATAGAAGGAAATCCCCTTTCCTTGAATCATCATATCATCTGAATCAATCAAAAAGTTCTTAAATGAATTCTCTTTCATTGAAATTGCAAGTAAGGAATTGATCTCTGACTGATGGTCAACCGTTTCATATCCTGCTTTAAGCGCAAATCTAGCGTTTCCCCTTCTTACAAGAGCAACAATTCCATTGGAGCCTGCACCTAATAAGCGTTCGACCACATACACATGGCCATTCCACTTCCCTTTAATTACAGCCCCCGGGCGAAAGGCCTCATCATACCACGTAGTCACTCAGCATCCCTTCCTCAGTCGTCTTTGGTGAGAAAGGCTTTTCTGTCACGAACTGCAACGTTTGCAGTAGCGCCGGACCGGTTGGCGTCGTACCCTTCATGTTTATTTTATAGAACATCTTGTCGACATTTGCAAGTTGATTCGTCCAACCATGATCCATTTCTAGTTCCTGATCACTCGATTTGGTAGATGGAAAATGGAAAACAGCAAGCTCACTCACGCCACTTCTGGCTCGTAGACTAAGTAAAAGATCATGGATGGCTTCACGTACCGCGGCAAGTTTCGGCTTCATACTAGCGCTTGCATCTATTAAAAGGGCAACACGTAGAGACGTGGTTTCACTCATATTATCAATAACTTGTACGACTTCAGCTCGTTTCTCCGGTGGCAATTGCTCTAATTGCGAAATCCCCAATATACTTTGCAACTCCTTGCCCACAGCATGTTGGATGGTCGCATTCACGGTTTTCCGGGTCATCATTTGTACCGTATGCGACAGCTGTTCGGAATTAACAATCCGACTCATGCCACCGCCTGCTGCTGCAATCTCTCGAATCTCTTCTGAGCCTAGCACGCCTAACTCCCCATGATCAATCACACCAATGACATTCACAGCAACACCTTCTGCCTGCGCTTGTGCCGCTGCTATCACGGGACTTACGCCAACATTGGAACAACCGTCTGTAATCAATAATATTTGTTTCATCATGATCTTCTGCCTCCCTGGCCGATAAGATTCGCTCTCTAGTAGTTTCTTATCCTAGTTTTTCCATTTATGAGAGTGTCTAATCATCTTGTAGGCAGGGATTGAGAAAGGTATTTACACTGAATTCTGAGAAGCATACGATAAGAACCAAATAAGCAGAGGGCATCCCCCTGCTTATTCGCAGCGCTATTCAATCGCGGTTAAGTTAGCGTCTCCTCCGAACTTTCCTTCCTAGCATCAAGCCAAAAAGTACGAACGTAAGACCAGCAAGCTTAATATAGAGATGACTAGACTCTCCAGTTACCGGCAGCGTTGCCGGCTCACCAGTTGGAGGAACCACTACGCCAGGATCAGACGGTTTCGGCGACGGAACCGTCACTAAAGGCGGTGTAGGCTTAGGCGCCGGCGTAATAGACGGACTTGGAGTTATACTTGGTGTCGGTGTTAATGATGGTGATGGTGACGGCGGCGATGTTGGTGTTGATGGTGGTGACGGCGTTGATGTTGATGTTGGTGTTGATGTCGGTGGCGGTGTTGGTGTTTGTGCTCTGTTATTCGTATACGTCACCTTCTTATTCTCTGCTGATTGTAGTGTGAATGGATGCTCACTTCCATCTAGCGAATATCCTGCAGGAGCCGTAATCTCCTTAATCACATAGTCCCCAGCAAGCAACCCTTGGAAAATAGCAATACCTGCTTCATTCGTCGTTTGCGTTTGAATTAAATTTTTTGTTTCGCCAGACTTCCGGTAAAGCTCATAGGTTGCACCCCTAAGCGGTAATTCTCTGTTCGAGGCATCAACCTTCTTCACTTCTAACGACCCGCGGACGCCGTTACCTGTGCCTGACCCCGTCGATACACCGACCACAATGTCTTTAACGGTTTCTTTCGTGACCGTTGTCACATTGTTTCCGCTGAAGCTCACCGCATTGGTAACAGACTCTTGGTCGCGGGCCGCAATGACCGACTGATATTCCAACACAAAGGCTGTCGAGATCGGACTCTTGAATTTTAAACGGAACGTCTGATTCCCATTTACATCCGTTTGAATATCAACTGTGTAGCCATTACCCTTTACTAATTCCACATCCTTAGTCAAATCACCATTAGCGGCGGCCCTCATACTGAACAAATGAAATGAATCCGATAGTAACACTTGATTCCTAGATGGCGTATCGAATATTTCCGCATCAGTTAGCTTTGATTGGCCCTGATTGACGGTAATCTGCCAGTTGATCTTATCACCATTTTGCGAACCATTCTTGCTCACGTATTCCCCGCCATGAGGGATATCAACAGCGGCTGTAAGATTTCCAGATACTTGGGTAGAACCATCAAATAGCTTTGCTGTATTCATCACCCGATTGGTTATTAATTGGTTCTCTAAACTTGTAGTAAAATCAATGGTATACGCCTCTGAAATAGGTTCCAGGAAAGTAATGATAAGTTTTTTCTGAGGCGTAACCTCATATTGGTACCGTGCAGGATCCACCAAATCACCTTGCGAATGGCTTCCGCTAGGAGCGATGACCATTTTATGAATAACCAACGAGTTATCTTGCAGGGTCTGACCAGACTCCAAAATGTCCTCGACTACGGCTTCAGAAATGCTTTTTCCATTGTAGTTAATCCCCACATGCCAAGAAATTTGTTTATTCACTGAGTTATATGTACCGCTTTTAAATCCATTTTTCTTCACTTCGTTGTAAGGATTGAAGTCCGCCGTTACGGTCTTCGTATGCTCATCATCTTGGCTAATCCAGTCGATTGTTGCCTGATTGGTAAATACATTTGCACTACCTAATGGGAGTGCTAAATCAAGGTTAAACGCAGTATCATAAGTGATTTTCACAGGCTGAGAAATCGTATCAGTAAATGTTAGGGTGAATCCAACATCTGCATCGATACTACTATCAAGGGTGTAGTCTCCTGGATTATGCAGGATAACATTCCCTTTCGTTACTACTAATGAGTCAGGTAGTAGTTGCAACCCCTTTCTAGGGAAAGTATCCGTCACAACGACGTGACTCATTACCTGACTGTCACCATTAATGACGATTTGCCATCCGACCTTCTTTGACTGATAATCTACAACTCCTCTTGCCTTAACAATCCCAACTTGCGTGAATGGCTTCGTGACTGTAACGCTGTTATTTTCTCCCGTACTAACCTTATTTGTAAGAACTCCATCCTCATAAATGGGACCTGTTGCTTTCGTTGAATAAATGATTTTATACGCAGAAGAGATATCTTCAAGAAATTGCAATTTAAAGCCTGTGCTTCCTTCTCCCGTTTGTAAGGAAACCGTATATCTATCAGCTGGCACTTCGCCAGCGAGTGTAGCAACACCGTTGCTATTGAATGTGACCTTATACACATGTAATGAATTTCCCACCAGCTGATGAATATCATTAAATAAATCCGTCAGTACAGCCTCTGATTGCGGGACTTCCTCTTCTCCACCGTTATATAAGATAGCCCATTGCATGGTCTGAGTTGTTGAATTATACGTTGTCCTTTCCTTCACCAGCATTTGCCCACGTGATATACTGACTGTTGAAGAAGCTCGAACAGGTTCAGCCATATTTGTTCCAAAGAAACTGGCTGTATTCGTAAATGAAACCTTGAACTTATCCGTAATAGGTGTTGTATATTGAATACGGTAGGCAGAGGTAATCGGACTATCCGTAAACTGAACGCGAAGAGCCCCACCTACTGTACTCACCGAATAGCTGCCACTATCCAATTCCGCCCCCTGTATGACTGATCCATTGAGTTGTACGTTTAATTGATAAACGGCAACCGTCACAGGAACCGATAATCCCTCAGGAATCGAATCCGTAACAACGGCATCCTGAACAGTATCCAGTGTCTTGTTCACATCCACCGTCCAAACAATCGACTTCGCATTATAGCCTAGAGGAGCACCAGATTTACTAATCGTTGAACCTACGGTAGGCCTGAACTTTATGGTAAATATTTGGTCGCCGCTTCGAATAGGAATGACAATAGTTTGTTCCGTAGTCCCTGTAATTTGGCTCTTATTAAATTGCGTAAGGAAGCTCAACGTTCCCTTCAAATCATCATGACTCTCAATAAATTGGTTAAACGTAATCACCACATGATGACTATCCTTATCGGCATGGAAATCCCCTACGGTTGAACTGTTATCTATGACAAGGGCACCGCTTACATTATTGAACAGCTGAAACTCCTGCGGCAGCGTAAAAGTAAATGTATCTCCGTTATGGTAGCCATGACCATTTGGCAAAGACCAAGTATAGTCCAGCTTCGCTTGTGCATTCTGATCATACACATTCCCCGTTACAACTTGACCGTTACTATCGTATACCGCTAATGAGACACTATCTAGGATGTTGCCCGATATTTCAGTAGCATTCACCTGGCTAGATAAGGTAATCCCATAAAGGCATTGCATAAACATCAAGAGCGCAATCAGCATGGCCTTCGTTTGTTTCTTCACCATCTTTGTTTAGACCTCCATTCCAGATATGTGCCTTTCCGTAGGCAAAAAAAAGTACTTTCAAAGATTAATGATACAAATTGTATCATAACAAGCAACGAAAAATACAGCATGTTTTGAAAATATGTCATTTCCATCCTTTCTATACGTGAACTTCTAACTATTCAACTAATTTCCCTTTCACAATTAAACGATGCGTCGGGTCTACCATGGGGTCACACGTAATTAATGTAATTTCCCGATTACTGCCACTACTTTGCAATACCCACACATCCGTTGGAAGAACATATAACTTTTCTTCTACACGGTAGACGAATTTCCGGCTCCCTGTATCTACTTCAATCACATCACCAGGGTCAACTTCATCTAAGCGATTAAAATTTTTACCGTAAGTCAAATTTCGATGCCCGGCAATCGCATAATTGCCTATTGCGCCCGCTTTTCCTGTATTCGCAATACTGGCAACTGCGATTTTCATATTATCCATGGTCGCACCCGATAGAATGGGGAGTTTCAAATCAATTTTGTCAATACTCAATACCCCCTCCATGTTCTTCGGTTTCGCAGGGGGTGGCTTTGCTGTCGCTATGACATTCACAGGCGCGTCACTACCGCTTGCGGGCTTCGTCGAAACGGACATTAACGACTCGACAGCACTTGCGCTTGCATTTGGTGTGGAAGTCACATCACTCCCAACGGGTGTAGCGTTCAAAACACCTACGCTATGCAGTTCCTCATTCTCCTCTCCACTCAACTGATCCATTGCTTGCATATTGTCTTGCCATTGTTGCAAAATCTGATGTTGTTGATAACTTTCATATCGATCATTCATCGTGGGATACAGAAACAGCCCTACACCCAGGAGTATGAGCAATAAGGCAAACCATCTCCTAATCATTCAACTACCCGCCTCTCTTTACCCAAAAACCGTGCCGGCAAATGAGCCGGCACGGCTTATTAGAACCTTTAACTAACTGTTTTCGGACGCTCCATACGTGTAATACCCGGCCAACGGAACGTCGCCCATTCCGGCTGCCGCTTCTCAATACGTGCTACAACAACCGTCATATCATCCTGAATCTCCCCGTGATGATGACGGAAAATACGCTCCAATAAGCAATCCGCAAAATCCTGTGGTAACGTCGTATCAATCTCCTGAATCATTCGCTTCATCCACATCTCCTTGTTCACAGCATGGCCCGGGGCATCAAAGATGCCATCGGTCATCATTACAAGGATATCCCCTGATTGCAGCGGTATGGAAACCAGATCGACATCAATCTCGCTCAAGATGCCTACCGGCAAATTATTTGCCGAGATCGGGATAACCTCCGTACCGCGCTTAATAAAGCTTGGTGTAGAGCCGATCTTCATGAATGTCGTATTCGCGCTATACATATCAATCAATGCCATATCCACCGTAGCGTACATCTCATCCGATGAACGCAGCATCAACACCGAGTTCAGCGACTTGATCGCCAGCTTCTCGTCCATCCCCGACTGCAGCAGCTGCTGCAGGATGCTAAGCGCCGTCTCGCTCTCCGCACGCGCTCGCTCGCCATTGCCCATGCCGTCGCTCAGCGCAACGGCATACTTGCCATTGCCCAGCTCCACCGTGGAGTAGCTGTCGCCCGAGAAGAGGTCGCCTCCCTTGGCAGCGCCGGCGACTCCGGTTTCCACCTCGTATTCCTTGGCAGAGCCGAATACGACCGTGCTGTAGCCCTCGCCGCGCGTGTGCATTTCCTCACGCATGACGGCGACGTTCTCGCCGATGATTTCGCTCAGAAGCGGCGCGATGATCTTACGACATTCATCAAATCCTTTCGTATATTGATGGATGATTTCGATTTCGATGTTGCCTTCGTCTAAGGAAATCACATCGATAGTATGAATAGATAAGCCCAGCTCCTCTAGGGCATTGCGAATTTGCTCTTCTTGGAGGAACAACTCCTGTCCTTCCCTTTTGATTTCCTTCGCTAAGTCTTCCATGACCTGCGAAACACCCGACAGTTGGTCGGCAACAAGATGCCGGCTATCCATGATCTGCTTTTTCCAATGCATATCATTCTTATATAAGCTATATTGCCCCTTCATCACATCTAGCACCTGTTCCGTACGAATGCACGCTTTCTTCCACTCTGGCGGAATCTGCTTCTTCGTCATGCTCTCCTTCGTCTCAATTTGGCTCATCATATCCGTCATATACGTATAAGTTTGATAGAATTTCTGATCCCAGCACTGGCTCTTCTTCCAACAAGACTCGCACGCCTTCTGGGTGACAGCATTCATGAAATGTCCGACATCTTCCTCCTTACGACTCACCTCATCTTCGGTCGTCAGTTGTTTGAAGCTACGCGCCAGCTGGCGGAATACTTCGGAGAATTGCTCCACGCGACCAGCCGTCACATCCCGCACACGCTTCGCATAATCCTGCTGTGACTTCAGATTCTCTTGAGTACCAGGTACATACTTAGCAAGCATGAGAATCACACTGCGCGGCGTAAGGAGGAACAGCGCAACGGCCGCAAGAGATTCCCAAGCCGAATTGATCATATCCACACTAGAACCCATATAGAAAGAGAGAATAGATGATCCTATCAGCATGCCGAAGGCAACCATCAATCGGTTCCCCTCTTTAAGGAGCCCTGCAAGCATACCAGAGAATGCAAGTAGACTCATCTGATAGATCGCATTGCTATTCGCAAGACTTAGGATAAGCCCTGTAACAACACCAACGGAAGCTCCGAACGGTGCTCCTCCTACCAATGCAAACAGTAGTATCAAATAACGAGATAGCACATGCTCTACCGTGACAGGACCCACAAGCCAACCCACAGTACCCGTCATGACCGATGCCAGCAAAATAATTAAACAAATGATCTCCTCATGTTTCAGATGATAGTTTTTGCGGGTAAGCGTGAATACAGGGATCGCTTGAATGAAAATGAGCGTCAGCACCAAACTTAGCAAAGCCTCAACGGTCAGCATCATCAATGAGTACCACGTCAAGTTAGAAACAACCAACTCGGCAAAGAGCTGCACAAGGAACGTTGAGCTGAAAACTAGCAGCGGTGCTAACGAAACGTCTGAGCGTTCATATTTCTCAAGTGCCTTCTGGATCAGTAAGAAAATAACGATTTCTGTCACCAGATAACCGGTGTTCCCATTCACCGCGAGCAAGCTTCCAGCAAACGCAGCAATACCCACCCAATGCAAAATATCTTTTCTTGTGAAATAAATAACTGCGACAAACGCCAAAGCAAATGGTGATAACTGTTCCAGAATCATCGCCCGACCGAGCAAGAAGCCCATAACGATGAGCAGTAACGACCATTTCTTAGCAACAAAAGCTTGAACCCACCGATTCTCCACAGCTGCACTGTGAACGCCTACTTTTGCTTTCTGCCAAATTCCCGACCATCCGCTACCCATCACCGCGCCTAAGCTTCGTCTTTGCATATTCTCGAACACCATCCATTTCTTCCCTTATTTGTTACTCTAGTATAGAGACAATCTAGCAGAAAGTTTGTCAGAATGAGTTGATAGATTCAAAGAAATTTCCGACATGTCCCGATGTCTTTGTCAACAGGTCCCAGCCCTTGCCTACTCTAGGTTCCTTGTATTGAAAACGTTTCCAAAAGTCTGATTACCTCGAAACTACGCGCCGCATATGAGGGAGATACCCGTAACTCCATGTCGATTGATTTTCATTGTTTTTGCCGGACTTGTCGCACATGACAAAGAAAAAACCACATTCGCCTAAGCGAATGTGGTTCATCATCTGCATCTATTAGTCTCTTCTTCCGCCTCGGCCACCGCGTTTGGACTCGGTGTTCTTCTTCAAGGACGAAATCCGCTCTTCACTATCTTTGAGGAAACGAGATACTTTATCTTCGAACGAAAACGGTCTAGCTCCGCCTTGCTGCTTGTTAAAGCCGCCGCGACCACCACCGCCGCCGCCACGATTGAAGCCACCGCCGCCACCTGGACGACCGCCACTACCACCTTGACCACCGCTTGGAGGACCACTACGGTCTCCGCCGCTGCTTGGGCGACCACCTTGGTAACCGCCGCTTGGACGATCTCCACTAGGGCGACCTTGATAGCTGCTGCCACCTGTACGTTCAGGACGAGCTGGTCTTTCCTCAACTGGCTTGTCAATCGTTTGCTTGATCGACAGTCCGATCTTGCCATCCTTGTCCACGTTAATTACTTTGACCGTTACCTTGTCTTCCAGCTTCAAGTGGTCATTAACGTCCTTCACATAATTGTCCGCGATCTCCGAAATGTGAACAAGACCGGTAACTCCTTCAGCAAGCTCGACGAATGCTCCAAAGTGAGTAATCCCCGTCACTCTTCCCTCTAACTTGGTGCCAACTTCAATTGCCATAAAGTAAAATGTTCCTCCCTTAAAATGTTGAAAACACTGGCTACGCCGATTATAACCGATGCAGAAACCACGGTCAACACGGCATTCGCCACTTCTTCATAACGTTTCTTATTGCGACTTCGAGACACTTAGTGGCGTCTCTCCCGTTTTACTGTAATGAAAGTCCCGGCGAATGATCTGATCCAAATATTCGTCGTTATGCAGCCGTGCGATTTCCTTCGTCGTGAGAGCATTGATCTTCTGCGCTTCAACGAGTTGTTGCTCCATATTCGCTACGACACTTTTCTTCTCGTGCAGCTTGGCGAACTGCCCCCAGATGTTAACAGCAGCCCAGCTCAGAAAACATAAGACGATGATCAAAAGGATACGCAGTCTTCGCTTCGAGCCTTCCCGACTGATGCGCTTGGTTGAAACGGTTGCTTGAGCATGCATGAATAGGAAATCCTCCTACTTCGAGAATATCCTGCGATAAAGTGCAATGATGCGTCCCTTCAGCTTCTTCAACCAATCAGGGATCACCAAGTACTTATGCACAGGCTTAGTCATCCAGAGGAATAATCTCCACACAGGATAGAGCAATTGTAGCACAATTCTGTAAAGGAATATAGCTACGGCTAGCAAAAAGCCTAAAATTATCACCGTTAGACGATATAAGCCAATAATCGGTTTAATGATTAAAATTTCGACAGTCCTCGTAAGGAAGCGGTAAATCGCCACAATAATTCGTATGAGAATGAGTGTTAGACGAATGACAAGGGAACTAAGCAGAGCGAAATAGAAACAAATTCCGATCCCCATTCCAAGAAAAATAAAAATACGAACTTGTCCTTCATTACTGTAAATGAGCATCTTAAACACTAGGATTATCGCCACAATCCAATAGATGCTATCTACAATGGGGATGGTCCATCGCGGCAATCGCAGCTTGCCCGAGAGTACATGAAAAATATCGAACAGAGCCCCTATGCAAATTCCACTCAGGAACATCATGAAAATCGTCTGAAATTGAACGTGAAGCGTCACTTAAATAGCTTACCAAGAAACCCTTTGGATTTCTCCTGGGTATTCCCGTCCACATAGGCTAATTCATGAATAATACCTTCAATGGCGACTAATCCTTGCTCCAAGCTCAAGTTCTTGATGTGCAAATTTTGCCCCTTAATCATCAAGTAGCCCATTTCCGTTTCTAGGAGGAATTCTTCGCTATCAAAGCTTTCTACGTTCAAAACTCCTGATATTTCCAAGAGCTTGCGATTCAGCATCTTAATTTCTTGCCTTTTGTTGCTATTTTTCACAGGTTCAATCATGGCCTGTACCCCTCCTTCACCTAATCTTACGATATGGGAGGATGTCCTTTTTTAGAACCAAGCCTTGCATCCTATGCCTATAAAAAAAGAAGCCTGAAATCCCCTCTGCAGGAATCTCAGGCTACTTCATCGTTATGCGTTATTCGGATTGAAAGGGCTCTTCCTTCAGCAGCGTGTACATCTGCGCAGCGTCTTCCTTACGGGTCGACTCTGTCAAAAGTTCAACGCGAATCGTCACTTTCTTTTGACCGAACTGAATGGATAGCTCATCTCCAACTTTCACATGCGTACTCGCTTTAGCATCCCTACCGTTAATCCACACGCGTCCTTGGTCGGACACATCCTTTGCAACCGTACGACGTTTGATCAGACGAGATACTTTGAGAAATTTATCGATACGCATTATTTTACAGCGTCTTTAAGCTTGTTGCCCGCTTTGAAAGCAGGAACATTGGATTCTGCGATTTCGATTGGGTTGCCCGTTTGCGGGTTGCGACCTGTACGGCCAGAACGCTTACGAGTTTCAAATGTACCGAAACCGATCAATTGTACTTTATCTCCGGATGAAAGAGCGTCTGTCACTTCACCAAGGAATCCGTTAAGGACAACTTCTACGTCTTTCTTAGTAAGTCCGCTTTTTTCAGCGATGTTGTTGATCAAGTCTGTTTTGTTCATGTGTTTTTTTACCTCCCAAAATGTTTGAAGATCAGGTCTTCTATGTACCAACTGTGGTTACATTTCATGATTATACCTTGCAACAAGTCTAGTATTCTGCTTTTTTCGGCAAAATCCTTCTATCGTTGATCAAGTTTTATAACTTTTTTTGCTTCTTGCCAGTAAACTTCCATCTCTGATAACCCAGTTTGTTCAAAAGATAAGCCCTTTAAACGTAACTGTTCCTCAATATATGAAAATCTTTGCATAAATTTCCGATTCGTTTGTGCTAGCGCCTCTTCGGGGTCTACTTTGAGGAATCTAGCAACATTGACGATAGAGAAGAGCACATCCCCCAACTCGTCACGACGCTCCTGAGCCCCATCTTCAGCCCCTAGCGCAATCGCTTCACGCAGCTCAGCGAGCTCCTCTTCTACCTTAGCAAGCACATCATCTAGCTCTGTCCAGTCAAAACCGACCGTTGCCGCTTTCTTCTGCAGCTTCATCGCCTTCATCAACCCTGGCAATTCACGCGGAATGCCATCCAGCACAGACTGCCGCGTAACATCGATGCCTTTCTTCCGCTTCTCTTCGACCTTGATCGCATTCCAGTTAACCAAAGCCTCATCGGCATCCTCTGCCTTCGACTCCCCAAACACATGCGGATGACGGCGAATCAACTTCTCATTTAACGTAGCGATCACATCATACACGGAGAACGTGCCGATCTCCTCTTCCATTTGCGCATGCAGCATGACTTGTAAAAGCAAATCACCAAGCTCCTCGCACATGTGATCCGGATCATCTTCATCAATGGTTTCCAGCACTTCGTAAGCTTCCTCAATCAGATTCTTGCGCAGACTCTCATGTGTCTGTTCACGATCCCACGGACAACCTTCTGGGCTGCGCAGGGTCTGAACGATCTCATGCAGCTTACCAAATGTCCGATTGTACGGCCCTTCCTGCTCACTGCGTGGCACCCACACTAGAGACAGATTGCCATAACCTTTGACATGATCGAGCTCGTGGAGCGGAACTTCGATGATCTGCTCTTGACCTGCCACCCCCAAGGAGTGACCAACAACGACCTTATACTCGTCTGGATAGGCATCCATCAGGCTGATTTTTAAATCAGAGGCTGTGTACGTATCGTATACCTGCCCAATCACCGTATGCAGTTGTGGATTCAATGCATAACGGCTGATGCTCGTCGCATCCAGCAACTGGAAGCCATCGATTGGATCGAAACCAAAACGCAAGAAGGCTTGGTCTAAGAAGCTCTCTCCACCTGTAATTTGGAGTTCGATACCTTCAGATGGGCAGCGTTGTTTCAGTAATTGCACCGTGTACTCTGCCACCATGGGATGACCAGGGACAGCGTAAAGCACTTCAAGCGTATGGCTTTTCGCTGCAGTGATTAATTCTTCTGCAATAGACTCATAGACTCCCTCGAACGTCTCATTCGACACGTAATTCGCATCAAACGTTGCATATGGAATCTCGCCCACATCCAACAGTTGTACCATCGGATGGTCTTTGGTCCGTAGGAACAGCTTGGCTTGCGACTTCGCCGCTAGTTGAAGCTTCTTCCATACACCTAAGGTTAATTGATCTTCGTCTCCTGTCCCGAGTCCAAGGACGGTAATTCGCGGGTTGCTTGTTGACATGGGATGACACCTCCTGATTAATAGTTATAGCGAGTAATGCGGCGAAATTCGCCAGTTATCTTCATCGAGTTGTACTTTGTACAACATGAAATCGTGTTTCACGTGCTGTTGGGATAGTATGTTGTATTTTGTACAACAACTCTGCCCGAATTGAGCACAATCCGTTGATTCTGGGCTAAATTGTTGCACAGCATACAATATTAGCAAGATATTCACCAATTCGGCTCCATAACAACAGATCCCTCGCGGCTACTTATCACGATTCGTCAGCCTCAGCTTCGCCAGGACCGACGCCAGCTTCCGGTCCAGCTCCGGCATCAGCCGCAGCTCCTCGCGGCTGATGCTGCCGCTTCGCAGCAGCGCAAGCGCGTAGACGGCCGCGCCGCCGGCTACGCCAACCAAAGCGATGGCGCTAGCGCTCCATCGCTCAGGCACGTGCCATGCCGCGCTAGCGAGCATGGCCAGCCCTTGCAGCGCTGCGAGGCCGCCGCCCATCAGCCCCACGCCCAGCGTGGGACTGACGGCGTACGGCCGCAGCGCGAAGCGCACCCCGGTGCTGCGGCGCAGCTGCACCAGATTCAGCCCCGCCGCAGCGGCGTAGGCGATCACCGCGCTGAGCGCGGCGCCGTCGATGCCCCAGCGGGGCATCAAAACGACGTTGCCGAGTGCTTTCAGCACGATGGCAACGAGCAGGGCATTAGCCGGCGTGCGGATCGCGCCGGCGCCCTGGAGAACGCTGGCACTGACAGCGTTCAGGGTACTAAATAAAGCTGTGAAGGCCAACACGGCCATTGTCCAGCTCGCCTCGGTGCTCGTATAGAGCATCAGGTTAATCGGCACCGCCAGGAAGGCGAGGCCAAACGAGGCGCCAAGCCCGATCAACCATGCGAGCCTGACGGACATCTCCGCGCGAAAGCGGATAATATCCACTCGTCCGCTTATCTTAGCTTCCGCAATAGCCGGTACTAAGACAGCCGACATCGAGGAGGCCACCATCACGACCAGCTGGACAAGTGGAAACCCACGGTTATAGAGGCCGAACTGACGCATAGCCTCCAACTCACTGCCCAATGAAGCTTCCAGCAAACGAGGCATGGTGAACGTATCCACAAGCGTGAGCAGCGGCACGACAATTGCACCTAGGCAGACAGGGATCGCATATAACGTAATCCGTTTCGCCCATTGCCAAGATGAGATCACTTGCTCAGTCTCTAAGCCGGCTGCTATCGCTTTCTTAGCATCTTGCTCTGACCCTGGCTCCATTCCACCCTTTTGCTCGATAGACGCTGGCAACTCTGATCTCACATGCTTCACACGCAAAGAACGACGTTCCCTGTGCCAAAATACAGCCATCACGACAAGACCCGCTCCAGAGCCTGTTACAGAGCCAAATGTAGCCCCCGCTGCGATCCATGCCTCATCGTAAGCGAGCGCCACCAGATACAGCAATAGCGCAACCATTGTAATCACACGAATGAGCTGTTCGATGACTTGCGAGACTGCGGTTGGTACCATATTTTGATACCCTTGGAAATACCCCCGCAGGACAGCAAGAACGGGAGATAAGAGCAGAGCAAAGGATACACTGCGGATCGCTGTCACGGTTTGCGAAATGCCAATCCAACCGGCAATCGTCTCCGCACCGAAATACAACAGGAGAAATAAGAGAAACCCCGTACTCATTAATAGCGCAGATGAGACAACCACAATCCGTTTCGCGCCTGGATGATCCTCTTCGATGACGCGTTCGGCTACAAATTTAGACACCGCCACTGGAAATCCAGCCGTGGCTGCAAATAAAATCAAAATATAGAGCGGATAAACCGCATTATAAATGCCAAAAGCCACATCTCCAGCTACGTTTTGCAAAGGAATCTTCTGCAGCGTCCCTAGTAGCTTCGAGAGCACAGCCGCCCCCCCAAGCAGGGCAGCACCTTTTAACAGCTTGTTCCCTTGTTTACCATCACCATTCCTCTGGAGCCCTTCTTTCTGCTGATTTTGCTCCTTGAAGGTAGCCCTCATTCCGATTTACTCCTCTACACAAGCATGATTCCTATGTACGTATTATAGCGAAATCTGCCAGTTCAGACAAAAAAAGCTTCGCTTACAGATGCGTCACCATCTCCGTAAGGAAGCCTTCGTTTTGGATTATGTGTTCATTGCTCCATCTGCTTCGCTAGAAATCCAGCGGCAGTCTCGACCATTTTAACTTCCATATTCCCCATTTTCACATTCTCGTCCTTCGAAATCAGGATAACCGAACCAATGGGATCTCCCCCTGCTACAATCGGTGCAGCTACGAAGGAAGTGAAGGTTTCATTGGTATCTTTGATAATCTCAAATTGACCCGAGCTGCTTTCAATGACAGCCTTACGGTTCTCCATGCAAGACTCAATGATTGCCCCAACGGATTTCTCTAAGTAATCTTTTTTAGATCCGCCAGCCATAGCAATAATATGATCTCGATCCGAAATCAAGGCAACATGATTGGTGCTTTCAAACAGTGACTCCGCATATTCCTTCGCAAAATCACCAAGTTCACCAATTGGTGAATATTTCTTCAAAATAACTTCTCCATCACGATCCACGAAAATTTCCAAAGGGTCACCTTCACGAATGCGTAGGGTGCGCCGTATTTCCTTGGGGATTACAACTCTCCCTAAATCATCTATCCGACGGACAATTCCAGTTGCTTTCATACCTCTAGATGCCTCACTTTCCGCTTTCGAATTAGATACGACACGAGCATGAAACCTTGTATGCTAGATCGGGATTTGGTGGGAACTTGAAATCTATCCATAGTATTCTTCACTTCCCATTCTTCTATGCAGACGCCTCGACTAAGCAATTTACTTTATTTAGCTCTGCACCCTGCTGCGCTTATCATGTCCAAAAATGAGAAATAAAAACAGGATGTCCATTATCGGACATCCTGGTAAGTTCTTACTTTGCAGCTGGGCTTGCCGCAGGACTAGCTGCTGGACTAGTAGCAGGGCTGGCTGCTGGAGCTGGGCTTGCTTCTACTTTAGGAAGGTTATTCGTTTCGATCAATTTCGGATACTCAGTTTCTGCAAATTCAGACAAGGATTTCTCTGCAAGCTGAGATTTGATTTGCGTTTTAAGCGTATCGTCCAGTTGCTTCGTGCTTCTGGATTCTACTTTCATCACGTGATAACCGAAAGTGGATTCTACAGGATCACTGATTTTGTTCAATGGAAGCGTGCTTGCTGCATCTTTGAACTCTGTTACCCATTCATTGATGTTAGCATCTTTGTACGTACCGCCTGTATCTTTGGAACCTGGATCATCGGAGTATTCTTTAGCAAGCGCCGCGAAATCTCCACCTGCATCCAATTTCGCTTTCACTTCTTTCGCTCTTTTGAGAGCATCTTCCTTCGTACGAAGATCTGCTTGTGTTGCAGAATCTTTCAAGGAGATAAGAATATGGCTTACAGTTGCAATGTCAAACGCATGTGCTGCCGCTTGCTCTTTGTAAGCATCTTGAACCGCTTGGTCTGTGATCTTGCTTTCCATGCTGCCCATTGTATAGAAGCTTAATTTCATCAGGGACTCGATATCCTTCAATTCGATACCGTTGTCTTTCAACTGCTTGTCCATTCCGCCTTCTTGTTTACCGAAGTAGTCGGTGATGGCTTTCATTTGCTCAGTAACTTGTTTGTCAGCATCCGCTTTCACTTTGTCGTCCGCTTTAGCGGAAAGAACACGGAAAGTGACCATTTGCTTCAACATATCTTGTTGAAAAGCTGGATCTGCCAAGTATTGCGCTAATTGCGGGGAGAACATTTTATTCACGTTGATGAACGAATCGAATTCACCGCGTGTAATTTTTCCGCCTTCTTTGTACGTAGCAATAATATCGCTTGGATTACCTGTAGCAGCCGCTGATGCGGAAGGCGAAGCTGTTGCAGCGCCTTCCTTTTTGTCTCCACACGCGCTGAGGACAGAGAATGCAAGGACTACTGTCACCAAACCTAATATCCATTTCTTCGAAGTAAGTCGTTGTTTGCTAGTTTCATTTGGCAACATCCTGTAATTCCCCTTTCGTTTTCAGAACATCCTTATATTGTACCAAGAATTTCTCCAACAATTCGATGGAGGCTTCCGGCTTCATGCCTTTAAAGCGGATAACAATAAGTAGCTGCGGATCTGCGTTCAATTTGATACGACCATCAAAGGCTTTGGACAAAGCGAGCAGCTTCTGGCCATCCAGCCTGCCATTTTGGTCGATATGCACCTTGATTAGGTAATCCTCTCCTTTTTGGCTAATCGTTTCAATCCGGTAATCCGAACCGTATGCTTTCAAACGAGCCACTGTCAGTAGGTTGAACACGGCCTGCGGCAGATCGCCGAAGCGATCAACGAGCTCATCATGCAGATCCGCGGCTTCTTCCAGCGTACGAATGGCGGCCACTTTTTTGTAAATTTCGATTTTTTGCATGCTGTCATAGATATAATCAGATGGCAGATACGCATCCAATTGAATGTCGATTGACGTATGCCATTCCGGTTCTGGAATGACTGCTTCTCCATCTATCTCCAGCTTCAGCTTTGCAATTTCTTCAGCTAACATTTGCGAGTACAAATCAAAGCCGACAGATGCAATAAAGCCGTGCTGTTCAGCACCCAATAAGTTTCCTGCGCCACGAATGGATAAGTCCCTCATCGCAATTTTAAAGCCTGAACCAAGTTCTGTAAACTCTTTAATCGCTTGAAGTCGTTTCTCGGCTACTTCTGTCAGTACTTTATCACGCTGGTACGTGAAATACGCATAAGCGACGCGATTCGACCTGCCTACACGTCCGCGCAGCTGGTAGAGCTGGGAAAGGCCCATTTTATCCGCATCATGGACAATAAGTGTATTCACGTTCGGGATGTCTACGCCGGTTTCAATAATGCTCGTGCTGACGAGAACATCGTACTCCCCGTCCAAGAAATCGAGAATCGTTTTCTCGAGCTCCTGCTCACCCATTTGACCATGTGCTACGGTTACTCGTGCATCCGGAATCATCATCGAGATTTGATCAGCGATTTGGGTAATGCCTTGCACGCGATTGTAAAGATAATAAACTTGCCCCTCACGCGCTAGCTCACGCTCGATAGCTTCTCTAACCAGCGTCGGCCCGTATTCCACCACATAGGTCTGAACTGGGAAGCGGTTCTCTGGCGGGGTTTCAATGACCGATAAGTCACGAACGCCCAGCATGGACATATGCAAGGTTCTTGGAATTGGCGTCGCAGTTAGCGTAAGCACGTCCACGTTCGTCTTCAGACGTTTGAGCTTCTCTTTGTGGGACACGCCAAAACGCTGCTCCTCATCCACGATGAGCAAGCCTAGATCCTTAAACTGAATATCTTGCGACAAGAGGCGGTGAGTACCAATCACGACGTCAACGACGCCTTTCTTGACCCCTTTCATGACCTCCGTCTGTTCTTTCTTAGAACGGAAACGACTTAATACTTTCACATTGAACGGATAGCCAGAGAAACGCTCTCGGAAAGTTTCATAATGCTGCTGCGCCAAAATCGTCGTGGGCACGAGAACAGCAACCTGCTTCCCATCAATCGCTGCCTTGAAGGCTGCACGAACGGCAACTTCGGTTTTGCCATAACCAACGTCTCCACATAACAATCGATCCATGGGACGTGCTTTTTCCATATCGGTTTTGATTTCTTCAATAGCACGAAGCTGATCCCGGGTTTCATCGTAAGGGAACATCGCTTCAAACTCATTCTGATACGAGCTGTCCTTACTAAATCCGTAACCCGTCGCAGCTTGACGCTCGGCATACAGCTTAATCAACTCATCTGCAATATCTTTGACAGATGCGCGTGCCTTGCTTTTTACCCGCGCCCAATCAGCGCCGCCTAGTTTATATACCTTCGGTTCCTTCTCTTCAGAACCGACATATTTCTGGATCAAATCAATTTGATCAATCGGAACAGACAGCTTATCGCCGCCGGCGTACATAATATGCAAATAATCCTTATGAATCCCGCCAACCTCTAATGTGCCGATACCTACGTATTTCCCGATGCCGTGATTGACGTGAACAACGTAGTCGCCGACCTTCAGCTCTTGATAGCTTTTGATCCGTTCTGCGTTCTCCAGTTTCTTCTCCACTTTACGTGCCTTACGCTGCTTCTGAGTGAAAATCTCACCCTCTGTAATCACGACGAGATGAATGGAAGGCATTTCGAATCCCGTTTGCAGATTGCCATCTACAATCTCAGGAACTTCAATCTGGTAGTCGCCAAGAACGCGACGTACACGTTCTGCACGGTCATCTCCATTTGCTAAAAGAATGACCTTACTGCCATTCTTCTTCCAGCGCTCCATCTCTGCCTTGAGGAGATTCATCTGCCCATGGAAGTTTTGCATAACACGACAAACGAAGTTAACGATATTCTGCGGCTGAATACCCGCTACCTGACGAAGGAAAAGGGACACATACAACGTCGGGAACGGTCTGCGGTGCAGCAGGGTTTCGTAAGATTTGGACAGCACAAAAGCCGGCAAGCTCTTCCCCTCAGTTAACGCATGCATCATCCACTCGGCTTCATCACGCTCAAGCTGCTTCGCTGTTTCCAGGAGGCGGGCAGGCTCGTCGATAATGAGAATCGAGTCTTTGGGCATGTAGTCCATGAGCGTCTGTCTTTCCGTGTATAGGAGAGAAATATATTTATAAATGCCTGGGAACGTCTGGCCCTCTCGCATAAGCTCGATATCGCGGCCTACGACCTCTAACAGCTTGTCTTTGGCTGAGCGCTCGGTCATCTTCGCCAATTGCGCCTGCAGCAGCTCATATGCGTGCTGTGCCGCCGACTGTAACCGCTTTCTATCCGCTTGAATCTCGCGGCATGGAGGGATCGTCACCGTTGTTAGTTTATCAATTGACCTCTGGTCACTTACATCGAAAGTCCGAATAGAGTCTACTTCGATATCAAAGAGCTCAATCCGAATCGCATTCTCCGACGTTAACGGAAATAAATCGAGAATACCGCCTCGCACACTCATTTCGCCTTTGGTTTCAACGCGTTCAACCCGTTCATAGCCTAAGCTGGATAAGGAGGCTAGCAGCTCGTCTAATTGAACCGTGTCACCGACATTAATCGTTACTCGGGATTCTTCGAACACCTGTTTAAGTGGCAGCAATCTTCGTACGCCAGCAAATGGCGCAATAACTACGCCGCGGAACCCGCCAGCCAGTTTGGTGAGAACGTCAATACGCTGCGCTAGCATCTCCGGGCTTGAAGCCGCTTCTTCCGTAGTCAGAAGCTCTTGAGATGGATAGAGCAGCACTTCGTCAGGGGACAGACACTCCAAGAGGTCTTCCGCTATTTTTTGAGCAGCGAACATATTGTGCGTAACAACGAAAAGCGGACGCTCAAGCTCACGCGCAAGTGAGGCCAGCATGATTTGCCTGGAGGAGCCAGTTAAACCGGCAATGAGCTGCTCTTTCATTTCGGACTTGAGGCCTGTCACGATCGTTTGAAAGTCGGAATCCGCAGAAAAAGCTTGAATTAAAGCTTGCAAACAAGTACACTCCCCTCACAAAAAGAAGCCTCGGCACACTTGCCTCGGCTATTAACTCTTTATCTTCATCATAATTATTGCAACGGACTGGCTAGCAGGGATAATTCAGGGTTTGCTTCTAATGCCTCATGACAGTAGTCGCAAACGACCCTAACCGTAACATCTCCGTTCGTATTATACGATATTATATCTCTACGCTCATCAGGGGTCAAGAAATGGAAGCCTAACTGCTGCTCGGTAATCGCATGCTGATTAATTTCCCCAACAAAGGTATGACAATGCCTGCAAATATACTTGATCATATGTATGCCTCCTTCGACAATTCGATTACATCCTAGTATGACCATTCTTCGGAATAATTAGCCGAATCTGCCATTGTCATTTTCGAATAGGGAGCTTACATATCATCATATATACAGCAGGTTAACGTGATGTGATTATTTATTAAACTTAGCCATCGTTTTCTCGAAGGACTCGCCCAAACTAAATTCCATGGCATCACAGGTTAAATCCAGTACATCGTTTATGGACTTCATCTCCTCTTTGGAAAAGTTAGACAGCACATAATCCGCAATGTTATAACCTGGTGCCGGGCGATTCACACCAATCCGAATCCGATTAAAGATCTGTGTGCCCCCATGCTGAATAATGGACTTAATACCGTTATGTCCGCCTGGGCTCCCTTGATAACGAAGACGAATTTGACCGAAGGATGTGTCCATATCATCATAAACAATCACGACGTCTTCCAATTTCGCTTTATAGAAATCAAGGAAGGCTCGCATGGATTCACCTGAAAGGTTCATGTACGTCATTGGCTTCAGTAAATACACCTTCGTCCCGTTCACATTACCTTCTGCGAGCAGCCCCTTCCCTTTATTCTGAAAAGAGGTAATCCCCCACTTGGCGGCAAAGCGATCAATTGCCATGAACCCAACATTGTGCCGATTTAGCTCATACTGCTTTCCCGGATTTCCCAGTCCGATAAAACATTTCATAATTTTCAAAATCCCCCCATAGATAAACGAATACGCCGTCTTTCGAAGGACAGCGTGTTTGTCAAGGTTGACTAGAAAGTAAAAATGAAAACTTTCTATTTCAACTAGCGATAAACTAAAAAACCTTTGCGGAACCCGCTTCTAAAGGTTATTGTTTACAATATACCTGTTACCTAATGATATCCATCCCATAAAAGCTGTAGGTGATAAAAGAACGATGTATCTTCATGGACAACAGCTTACAGAAGATGATCATTTTCAAGATCATATCGATGCGGACGTCCCCGTCCAAGTATACTATCAAAATCTGCACAAGGATATAGGCTTCGTTGAAATGTACAACCGTCATTTCGTTAAGATTAATCGTATCTTTTATAGCAGAAAGAAGCATACTTTTGTTTCGCGCCCGGGATATTAAGCGCTTTCATTGAAGGGACAGCTGTGACTCTCCCAGCTCTTCAACCGTCTTATGACTGCTGCAGGCGCACTAGCACGAGAAAAAGAACCTCTATCGGTCTCGCTCAGCCTGGACGCTTCCACGTAAACCAGGCTGAGTGGGCAGCACTTCATTTCTAGCGTACCCCGCCTCAAGAGGTTCCATTCCTATTGCTTAACTACTCCGTCGTATATGTTAACACGCAGTTCATCAACGACCTTTATTTTCTTTCTTCGCCTTCATCCGCGCTTTAATTTTATCAGCATAACCCGCTTTATTCTCTTGTCGTACACGAGCGATAGCTAGATCACCTTCGTTCACGTTATGTGTAATCGTGGTGCCAGCAACCACATAAGCTCCGTCCCCGATTTTCACAGGCGCGATCAAATTGACATTGCTGCCCACGAACGCATTATCGCCGATTTCTGTCAGGTTTTTATTAAACCCATCATAATTCACCGTTATGGCACCGCAGCCGATGTTCACATTCGTCCCAACTACCGCGTCACCTACGTAACTCAAATGAGAAACCTTCGTTCCTTCACCTAGCGTCGCATTTTTGATCTCAACGAAGTCGCCAACTTTCACTTGCTTGCCAAGCTTAGCACCAGGCCTTAAATAGGCGAATGGCCCAACGGATGTTTCACTATCCACATAAGCCTCTTGAAGAACGGATTGCTTAATTGTTACTTCGTCCTGAATCGTGGAATCGATGATTTCAGTTTGCGGTCCAATGGTACAAAGCTCACCAATCTTTGTGTTTCCGCGCAAAATCGTACCTGGCAGCAGAACCGTATCTGCGCCAATCGTAACATCCTTCTCGATGTACGTATTCAGTGGATCAATAATCGTAACCCCGTTCAACATATGCCCGCGGTTAATCCGCGCTTTGAACAGTTGCTCCGCTTCGGACAATGCCACACGATCGTTCACGCCAATCGATTCAGCTGGATCTGCCATACAGTAACCTTGCACAACTTCGCCAGCGCTGGTCATAATCCCGATAACATCGGTTAGGTAGTACTCATTCTGTACATTCTTGTTCGTAACTGACGCCAGTGCATTGAACATTTTGCGATTATCAAAAATGTACGTACCCGTGTTAATCTCCTGAACAGCCGCTTCCTCTTGTGTGCAATCCTTCTGCTCAACGATTCGAGCAACGGCTCCGTCTTCTCCGCGAATAATACGCCCGTAGCCTTGAGGCTCACCTAGCTTCGCAGTCAAAATTGTCGCCGCTGCACCCGATTGTTGGTGCAGCTCAATCGTCTCTTTCAGCGTAGCTGCTGTAATAAGGGGAGTATCGCCGCAAATGACAACCGTCATTCCCTCTTCCTCACCAAGCAGATCCTTTGCCTGAAGCACCGCATGTCCCGTTCCTAGTTGCTGCTCTTGCAGCGCATACTGGGCACGATCCCCTAAGTAGCCTTTTACAGCCTCCGCACCAAATCCAACCACCACCACGGTTTGCGTTACTTCTATATGTTGCAGCGTATCCACAACGTGACCCACCATCGGCTTACCAACAACCGGATGAAGCACCTTGTATAGCTTTGATTTCATTCGTTTCCCTTGTCCTGCAGCCAACACAATTGCCATGAGCTTCAACGAATATCCAACTCCTTTATAATGAATTCATGATTTCTCTTTATATCTCTAAACAATGAGTTCTTCCCCCAATATAGCATCATTACCTGCGAAAAGAAAAGAGAGCCCTAAGGGCTCTCTCAATAATCTGAATTATGCGCCTTCTTCAATAACTTCCTCTTCTACAGCCGCGCGATCGTATTCAGCGAGTACTGCTGCTTGAATTTTCTCACGAGTCGTGGACGAAATCGGATGAGCGATATCGCGGAATTCACCATCTGGTGTTCGCTTGCTCGGCATAGCAACGAACATTCCGTTATTGCCATCGATGACACGAATGTCGTGTACGACGAACTCGTTATCAATGGTAATAGAAGCAATCGCCTTCATCCTCCCCTCGGAGTTTACCCG
This sequence comes from Paenibacillus sp. LjRoot153, assembly GCF_964253085.1. Lineage (NCBI taxonomy): Bacteria > Bacillati > Bacillota > Bacilli > Caryophanales > Paenibacillaceae > Paenibacillus > Paenibacillus sp. LjRoot153. The sequence continues at coordinate 231,195 of NZ_CAXUQH020000001.1, read as the reverse complement.
GCGGAGTCTTACATCTGTAATTTGCACTTGTGTTCACCACCTTTTTCCATCTCTGAGACTTGGGTGATATATTCAACATCTCCATGCAAATTCCTTCTTATTTTTTTGAAATTTTTGATAATTTAATGTGTTCTTAATGTTTCTGTTAAATTTCGACAGGAATCACAGCAATTAGTTCAATTTCGACAAAAACATCACGTGGTAATCTCGCAACTTCAACGGTAGATCTAGCAGGTTTGTGATCACCGAAGTAGGTAGCGTAGATCTCATTCAGCTCGCCGAATTGGTTCATATCCTTCAAGAAGACAGTGGCCTTCACAACTTGCCCGAAAGATGAACCCGCTGCTTCAAGCACGCCTTTCAAATTTTCAAAAACTTGAACAGCCTGTTCCTTGATGCCGCCTTCTACGATTTGACCATCTAAGCCTAACGGGATTTGTCCGGAAGTGAACAACAGGTTTCCCAGTTTTACCGCTTGTGAGTAAGGCCCAATAGCAGCAGGTGCTGCTGAAGTTGAAATGAGTTCCATCTTTAGAGTTCTCCTTTATTTCGAATCAAAATAGTTGCCAGGCTCTACCGTAATTTGTTTCGTCTTGGAGTCTACGCCATATAACCGAGCTAGTGACACGTAGTTATCCACCAACTGCTCCTCGGCCTCGCAAGATTCCATGAATACGCCTACGCCTTGCACGGTCGCTTTAAACTCCGCCAACAGGTCCATCATGCCATGAATCGTTCCGCCAACATGCATGAAGTCATCGATGATCAGCACCTTGGATTCTTCCTTCAGTGCGCGCCTTGCTAATGACATGGTCTGGATCCGCTTGTTGGAGCCCGACACATAGTTAATGCTAACGGCCGAACCTTCCGTCACCCGGCTGTCTCTACGTACGATAACAACAGGCAAATTCATATAGGTGGCCGTCGCGTAAGCAAGCGGTATCCCTTTGGTTTCAACGGTCATAATCACGTCCACGTCGCGACCAGCGAAAGCGGATGCAAAGGTTTTGCCAATTTCGTTCAAATACTGGGGCTGTCCCATAATATCTGACATATACAAATATCCACCCGGAAGAATCCGTTCTGGTTGTTGAAGTTGCAAACATAGGTTCTGGATAAACTTCAGTGATATTTCTTTGGGTACCTTCGGTGAAAATTTCACGCCTCCGGCTGCTCCGGCCAGCGTATTCAGTTCGCCTAATCCTTCTTCTTCAAAAACTTCCTTAATGATGGCAAGATCTTCGCTTATGGAAGATTTCGCGGAGTTGTAACGCTCGGCAAAAGTCGTTAAAGGGATTAACGAGTGGGGGCGAAATAACAAATATTGTGTCATTTCTACCAGCCTAGCGCTCCTTTTCAACTTTTTCATCGCACTACCCCCCAAAATCCGAATATTATAATGAAAATATACCACTTTTATACGTATTTGTTCAAGCTAACCATGAAAAATATGTTAACACAAACTTAACATATATCTAACATCAAGTAGGATTCACGATCCTCCCTTTCCATTATACCCCTTTAGATGAAAAAGAGCCCCATCACGGGGCTCAAATAAGCTTCTTTAGGTCAGCATGCGCACAGCATAAACATCCTTACAAAAGCCTCGCAGCCCGTTATAGATGCGAGGCACTTTCGCCTCCTTGGAAACAAGGCCAAAGACGGTTGGCCCGCTGCCCGACATCAATACACCGTCTGCACCTAAGCGCTGCATACACTCTTTCAGATGTCTGACCTCTGGATACAGATCCAGCGTCACTTCCTCCAGTACATTGCCTAGATTATCGCACAAACGATCGAACTGCTTGTCCCGTATCGCACTTAATACACCCGCCGTGGAAGGATGATGCTTGATTTCACGCGCGTTCAGCTTTCCGTAGATCTCTGAGGTCGATACATTAATAGGAGGCTTCGCTAGGACAACCCAGCACTGAGGTGGAGCCGTGATATGCTCCAGCTTCTCGCCACGCCCTGTTGCAAGAGCCGTCCCTCCTGTCACACAGAAAGGCACATCCGAGCCTAGCTCTGCGCCAAGCACCTGAAGCTCCTCATTTGGGATATTAAGGTTCCAGAGACGGTTGAGACCTCTCAGTGTAGCCGCTGCGTCGCTGCTCCCGCCAGCCAAACCTGCAGCCACAGGTATCCGCTTGTCCAAGTGAATATAGACGCCCTGTTTGACGTCATAGCGGTCTTTAATGAGACGCGCAGCCTGAAAGGCTAGATTCTTCTCATCGAGTGGAATATACCCCGCCTGACTCGATATGATAATCGTGTCACGCGCCATCTCCTGCATTTCGATCCGATCAGCTAAATCCACCATCGTCATAACCATCTCAACTTCATGGTAGCCGTCTGGCCTTTTATGTAAAACATCAAGAGACAAATTAATTTTAGCCGGTGCTTTCTCAAAAATCTTCATCCGATCACCTTCTTTTGCTCGTTAGCCACCCCGATATTATAACAAAAGCATAAAAAAAAAGCTAAAGCATTTGCTTTAGCTGTAATACGGACGTTGCGTCCCTTGTCCGGACTGCTGGTAAGACTGCTGGTAACCAGTCGGCGGATAATTCATAGGACCCGTTTGTTGCTGATGATGACTGTTATATGACGGTGTATAGTTTGTATTGCCCTGTCCGTTAAATGCTGGCTGACTAGCAGTCGTCTGACGATAGTTAGACGGGGTGGTCTGCACGTTGTTCGGAGCTGAAACGTATTGCTTGGCCAGATGCTCCTGTGCAATTTGAATTGCCCGCTTCACCATATTCCCTGCATCCTTCGTGCGAATCCCTGACCAGCCTTCTCGCTGTACAACATCGTAGAAACCAAGATCCTTCGCTAGCTCGTATTTAAAGTTCTCAGACATCACACTTCTTCTTCGACTCATACCAAATCCTCCTTATCATTTGCGCACAATGAACGCTGCAACCATCATAAGCAGTGATTGATGACGATTTCTATTAGTATGCCCTAGTATTTGAGGGATCTATGCTAAAGGTTAGATAAAGGTCAGATACAAAGCAAAAACAGACCACAAGGGCCTGTTCAATATCGGAACGCTATTAAGCTAATGCTGTATGTAAGTGATGCGAACCTGACCATCATCGTTGCATACGGTAACTTCGACGGACTCGGTGAGGATATCGGCGTAGCTGTATGACACTCGTTTGAAGGCGTGGGATTCTTGATCTAATTTCACAATAAACACAGAAGGGTAGGTTTCTTCTAAAACACCGGAACGCTCGACAGTCTTACGACGGCCGCCATTCGCTCTCAACATGATCTTCTGCCCAACATGGGGCTCCAAACTGCGTTTGATTTCCAATAGCGCATTTTTTGCCATTGTCAACTACCACCTCTTTCCTAGTCAATTATAACCCATTCACCCCATCATGTCAAATGAGGTCAAATATTATATCAGCACCATAATCCCGTTGTCAACGGCATTTTTATAGGTTTTCTGATTTCCCCTCCCTTCAGGTTGTCACCAATGTTCGCAAATTATTCACACTTTTCCAGTTAAGGAGAAACTTCTTCCCTAGAAGTTACGAACATTGAGCAAACACAGGCAAAATAAACGTCTACGCCGTCCTTCAAAGACGGAGCGTTTATGAAGAAATATAGTTAAAGTAAAACTTTAACTCATATATTTGATCAACAGCCTGCTGAGGACAAAAAAAAGAACACTTTCTGTCATCCTCCCATACGGAGTTCATGACAAGAAAGCGTTTCTTTGAATCGCACAATTCAGGTAGGCATTCACTCGTATAAAATGTCTACAAACCATATTTCGTCCTCTTGGGGCGCCTAATTCAGCTACACAGACTCTTCTGTGTGCTGAATACCAGGAACACCCATCCGATAACTGCCGCGCGTCTCAACCCCGCCTAGCCCTTCTAGGCCTGTCACCGTCAAATCCATAATATCCAACATCGAAATTGTTTCTCTTGTTGGGGTATAGGATAGCTTAGCAGCGATGCATAGCGGATCTAAGGCGTGAATGAGTATGCGCGCAGGAGAACTAGCAAAATTAGCCCCAGCCCGCAATAAGGCTTCGAAATGCGACTGACAAGCGCCTGCCACAATAATTAAAGAATCACGATTCCTCTCATATTGTCTGGCTACACGAACCGCATTCACAAAGTTTTGGGAATTCTTATAGCTCGACAGATTACTTGGGCTCACGCTTTGTCGATTTTTTAAAATACCATCATGACCCGTAATGACGACAATGTCCGGTTTATATTGAGGAAGCAATCTTTGCAGTGCTTCCGCCATTTGCGCCTCAGGAATGAAGAAACCTTCTGCCGGTACGCGTAATTCGCCGTAGAGCTGCATACTTTTTCGCAGATAGCTCGGATCGCCATCCAAGTGTAGGACTCTCCCTGGCACTTCAAAATAGCTGTTATGAGTCGGTTGTGACTTTTGTTTATGGTTGACGGCTATTTGATTCTTCTCCTGCAATTGCACTTGGGACACCGCCAGTCGACGCAGCGACTCACGAAATTCAGGCGAGCTTGACCGTGGATGATCTAAGGTCTCCTTAGGATTCGTTTTCGTCAGATCCGTGAGCGGCGCATCTGCTAGTAACCGAAAATCGACACCCCTCAGAATGGCCTTGAGATGTTCAATTCGTTCAATTTTAAACACGACGTCGCCGCCATAGGAAATACGGGTAACAAAATCTCCTTGCCTCATCGCACAAATCCCCTCCTAAGGGTATCCTATGGCGAGACTAGGCATTTGGTGCGGGTTTATTTGCAGCCGTGCGCACGAAGTGCCGTTGATAAGCGTGCGAACTCTTCCATGCTGAGCGTTTCGCCTCGGCGTGAAGGCTCGATCTGAATGCCGTGCAGCAACGCTTCCAGCTCAGGCTTGTTCTCTTTCGTAAAGAACCTCGCCGCGAGGTTGTTATAGAGTGTTTTGCGACGCTGAACGAAGGACGCTTGGACGACAGCGAAGAAGAAGTCCACGTCCGCCACTTCGACTGGCGGCGTTTGACGCACTCGCAGTCGAATGACAGCGGAATCGACGTTCGGCTGTGGCACAAAGACGGTGCGAGGCACGATGGTGACAAGCTCCGGCTCGCAATAGAACTGCACGGCAATGCTAAGGCTGCCGTAGTCCTTGGTGCCCGGGCGAGCCGCCATGCGGTCGGCCACTTCTTTTTGAATCATCACGACGATATTCTCCAGGGGAAGCTTCTCTTCAAGAAGCTTCATGATGATCGGCGTCGTGATGTAGTAAGGCAGGTTGGCGACAACGCTGACGCCTTCCATGCCTTCGAAATGCTGCCGGAACAGCTCCGGCAGGTTGGTCTTCAAGATATCCCCATGAACGACAGTGGCATGGGGGTAAGGCTCCAGCGTCTCGTCCAGGATGGGCAGCAGACGCTGATCGATCTCGACGGCCAGCACGCGGCCAGCGAGCTTGGCTAGCTGCTGTGTGAGCGCGCCGATGCCGGGGCCGATCTCAAGCGCAGCTTTCGTAGGCCCGAGCTCAGCGGCCAAGACGATTTTGCTCAATATATTTTGATCAATCAAGAAGTTCTGGCCCAAGCTTTTTTTCAGCACGAGACCATTTTTCTTAATAATTTGTTTTGTTTTACTGGGTGTTGCTACATCTTCTGCAGTCACAACTACTTCTTGCCCGGATATCGTCATAGGTTAGACCTCATTATCTATTAGGTTCTCTTTCTCGTCATTCAGGTGTGTTCAATTCAAATGTTCGAGCGCCGCCTCAAATTCCTCTCGCGAAATCTGAAACATCGCACAACGCTTATAAAATTGCTTGCCATTGCAATAACCAATGCCCAGCGCATTGCCTACGGCCAAGCGGCGAGCTGCCGCATCCGGATGCACGATGAGACCGGCAGCGATCAGGTCCTCCATCGTCAACTGCGAGACTGCCGCATCATACTCAGTTCGCAGGCTCTGAAGCGCCTGGCGGATTGTCTCTGGCGTCGCATTCTCGACGCCGATGTCGCCTTTATACGCAGCTTGCTCCTGCGTAATGAAGGCATGCTTGCAGCCAGGCACCTTGGCTGCCACGATTTTGCGAATCCGTTCCCCTGCGTGATCCGGATCCGTGAATATTATGACGCCTCTGCGCTGCTGAGCCAGCGCAATTCGCTTGAGTACGGCTTGTCCGATAGCGGAGCCGCCTGTTTCTATCGTATCCGCCTGCACAGCCCGCCTGATAGCAGCTGTATCGTCCTTACCTTCCACTACGATCATTTCTTTTATCATCACCGTTTTCCTTCCCCAGTACGCAGAAAAAGAAGAGGGGTCTCCTCTTCTTTCGCGCAGGCAGATGCCAAGCTACGTGTATTTAGTAGTGTTCCCGCCGGAACTACCGTTTACACGTTAGTTTTGGGACGGTTTTGTAGGGCCAACCACATACACGGTGTACCCTTGCTTCGTGCCGAATTTATTTGCATAACCGTGATCTTCGTAGTAAACATCGATCATTTGGCCTTTCACGGCGCTGCCAATATCCTCAGCACGACGGAAACCAATCCCTTCAATGTACACCCACCAACCAAGCGGAATAACCTTCGGATCGACGGCAATTGTACGCCCTTCAGTCACGGTAGTACCTGTGTAGGTTTTACCATACCCAGAGGAGCCCTCAGTTTTGCCTGTCGACGCAGCGTCCGCTGAATAAGCAGTAAGCTTCACGTTTTTGAGAATTTGTTTGTAGCCGAATGTCACACCGTTCTTGGAAACCTCATCCACGCTCGGCGAAGAGGCAGAGAGCACAACCACGGGATTTTTCGTGCCTACCGATACTACTTTTTTAACACTTTCTGTTTGTACTTCTTCACCCACAACTGCTTCCGCGACTAAAACACCGTCCTCGAAAGTCTTTTCTTTCTTCTTGACCAATACGCCTTCTTTACCTTCTTGGACTACTTGCTCTTTCCCTTTAAGTAAAGATGCGTCATTCTTTTTCTCTGTCTCGAATGCGATCGGTTCAGAGACTTCCTCCGTCTCTTTTTTCACACGGACGATCTTGATTTCATCGCCAGTTGTAAGAGCGGACGTCGGTTCGGGAGAAATTCGATCGTTCTCCCCAAGTGCAATATTTAAACGTTGCAATGCACTTTCTACCGTTCTTGCAGTTGTGTAAACAGTGGTGGTCTTTCCATCAGCAGTCAATTGAATCGGTGAGGCATGCTCGATAACAATTTTGTCTCCACCCTTGAGCTTGGTCGTGAGTGAAGCTGAAATTTCATCGTGCTCACCAATCGTTATGGCTTGTTCATCCAGTAGGCGTTGCAGGACCCATTGCTTCGTGTGCACAATAGTTTCTTGTCCATTAACAACCACGGATACGCTCTTGGTAGCCGTTCCGTACAACAACACCAAAAACATGAAAGTCATTGCGATTGAGATTATAGCTAGGCTTAAAATCAAACGCAAGTTTTCATGCTTCCATCGCAATGCGAAGGACATGCTGGATGATCGTTTTACATGGGTCTCGCTAATTGAGATACTGCCCACTTCTTCGGTCCTCCTTCAAAGCCTCGCCGCCAGGTTACAGCATGATTAATTTGACGCGACTAAGGTTTTTAGTTTAACTTAACACGCTCGCCATCATCAGCCTTGTTGCCTTGCTGAATCTGGTCGCCCCCCCTTTTACCTATTCATCATCCTATGAATTCCGGGTTGTTTTATGTCTTATGATCTGTGTAAAACCCTATATGAGGACAAAAAGCCAGCAAGAAGAGGACTCTTCTCGCTGGCTTAGTTTGCATAGTGAAATACAAATAGCACGCACGACAATCGTTACCTCTCTTACGCTTACGAGGTTAGCTGACGGATTCGGACGTGAGAGTCGCCCTACGTAGACGCAAACTGCTTGTTTGACGTCTATGATTCACCCCTGTTACTCTCTGCTTACTTAACCGCATTGGAATGCTCATTAAGCTTGCAGTGGTTCCCCCGTTTCCACATTTGGAACTCAGCGAATGGAAAATTGGCAAATTGGATATTAAGTTATTATGAAAAGTATATTACGCTGTTAATCTCAACCTGTAAAGGGATTAACACCCGTTAAAAAGGGCTAAATCGATTAAATTTCGATTATTTTTCACATATAACCCACTTATATCTACATGTGTCTAACTTTAACGTACGTATACTCTATTTTTCAGTATATAATGGTCAAAACTAGGCTAAAAATGCAAATTTGTTTATAATGATTCTGGAAGTATTTGATTGATAAATACCAATAATTTGCTATTTAGGGAGGCAATTGAGATGGGTCCCATCTTGCAAGTAAACGCTTTATTCGGTGGATATTTACCCAACAAACCTGTTCTACATAACCTTACCTTCTCGATCCGCCAAGGTGAAATGATGGGGCTAATCGGACTTAATGGTGCAGGAAAAAGTACCACCATCAAAAATATTCTCGGACTGCTTCAACCCCAAAAAGGGTCCATTCGCATTAACGGTTTGACGCTAGCCGAAAATCCGCTGCCATACCGCGCGACATACGCTTATGTGCCTGAAAGTCCGGAATTATACGAAGAGCTTACGATTCGCGAACACCTCGAGCTTACAGCGATGGCTTACGGTATTTCTAAGGCGGATTATGAAACCCGTTCCCAATCTTTGTTAGAGCAGTTTCAAATGAAAGACAAGCTCAATAGCTTCGCAAGTCATTTATCCAAAGGGATGAAGCAGAAGGTCATGATCATGAACGCCTTCCTGATCGAACCCTCTTTATATATAATCGATGAACCATTTCTCGGACTCGATCCCTTAGCCATTCGTTCCTTGCTTGATCTCATGGTTCAAATGAAGAAGAAAGGCGCATCATTTCTCATTTCCTCACACATTTTGTCTACAATTGAAAAATATTGCGATGCTTATGTCGTTCTCCACGAAGGCCATATGGTTGCCCAGGGAGATTTAGTCGAATTGCGCACCCAGACGGCTTTGCCTCAGGCGTCATTAGACGACATCTTCTACAAGCTCGTTCAAGGAGACATGGCATGAGTCACTTAACAAATAGTACGCATGCATTTAACACACATGCATTATGGAAGCAGCGTTTTCAACATTATATGAAGGAATCCATGGGGTATTGGCAGTATGCCGCACGCAGTAATTTTATCGGCTTCTTGTTGTTTCTTGTCATCGTTTCTTCCTATTATTATGCAAAAACATTACAGCGTCTTCCGACAGATTATCCGTACCTATGGATCGTGCTGCTCGTGCTCGTTCCACTCGTCGCTTCAAGCTCCATTCGAACGCTGACTCGCAGTGCCGACCGGATGTTTCTATTGCGGATTGAACATGAAATGGGTGCCTATTTCCGAAGCAGCTTCCTGTATAGCTTTTCACTTCAGAGTGTTTGGTTATTTCTCGGTTGGGTCGCATTAAGCCCCCTTTATAAACACTGTCTAGGTACTGAAAATCAGCCATTTCTTCTCATTTTCGCTCTATTACTTCTATTAAAAGTAGCGAACCTATTAGCGAGTTGGCAGGAAGGAAGATTTGCCGTTGAGCGAACTCGATTCATCTCTGTTTGTTTTCGATGGGTGGCATCCCTTGCCTTAATTACGATCCAATTTCACTATAGCAGTTTATGGGCAAGCCTAGCTGCGATACTTCTTGTATTCGTTTGGCTGATTGCATTCCGATACGTGGCTAGATATGTGATCGGATGGGACTACCTGATTGCCAAAGAGAAACAGCAGCAAGCTAGACTCTACGCCTTCTTCAACTGGTTCGTGGATGTACCTCAATTGCCAACGCGAATAACCCGCCGAGGTTGGATCAGCGGGATTACCCGAACAATTCCATTTCGACAGGATTCGGCGTTTCTCTACTTATATATGAAGACTTTGCTGCGCACTGAGATGTTCGCTATTGTGCTCCGTTTGACTGTGATCGGCATCTTAGCTATTGCCGTTGCAGACTCCACTACTGCACGAAGCGTCATCCTGTTCATCGCACTTGTGATCTCGATGGTTCAGCTTACTTCATTGGAACGTGCGCATCGCTATACGTTTTGGCTCCATATGTATCCATTGGAGCCTCAAGCCAGAGCAGGTTCCCTAGCCTTTATCATCTGGCTAACCCTCCTACTAGAGTTTGTCATCCTAACGATTCCATTTATGATGGGAACCCCCATCCTGTATATCGTAGTCCCCTTGTTCGGTCTTGCCTTCATTTCTTTCGCATGCGGCGTAGTCCTACGCCGGAAGTTTAAGAAAAACGCCTTACTTGAGGCCGAGTAACCGAATTGCATTGTTGGTTGTAATTTCAGCTATTTCTTCCAGCGTCATTCCCCGAATTTCCGCGGCAGTCTCGGCCACCAAGCGAACATAACCGGTTTCGTTGCGCTTACCGCGGAAAGGATGTGGCGTTAAGTACGGCGCATCCGTTTCGATCAATAAACGATCAAGCGGAACCTGCGCCAGCACCTCTTTCGGTTGCACCGCATTTTTAAACGTAACAGGGCCTCCAAAGGAAATATGGAAATTCATATTCAGACACTGCTTCGCTGTCTCCCAACTGCCCGAGAAACAATGCATGATACCTCCAACCTCTGCTGCCTTCTCTTCTTTGAGAATCGTTAGAATGTCTTGATGTGCATCCCGATTATGAATCACAATCGGCATCCCCAGCTTGCGCGCAAGACGAATTTGCTCCCGAAAGACACGTTGCTGAACATCCTTAGGCGACTTGTCCCAGTAATAATCCAGACCAATCTCTCCGATCGCAACCACCTTCTCATGCTGGCATAAGGACTCAATCCATTCCAAATCGCCAGGCATCATATCTATCGCATCTACGGGATGCCAGCCAACCGTCGAATAAATAAAATCGTATTTCTCAGCAAGCTCTATTGAGCTAGGAATCGTTTCTCGATTAAAGCCGACATTCACAATTCTCGTAACGCCGGCCTCTAACGCTCGCTGAATGACTTCATCTTGATCATCTTTAAATTGCTCGGCATTTAAATGTGTGTGTGAATCCGTTAACATGACTGTTCTCCCTTATGTAACTGAATATGAATGATGTTCTGTCATCTTGCTTATACCTGCTTACTCCTTCTTACTCCTGCTCCCCCAACATCTCCCAAACATCTGGATAATCTTCGGCATTCAATCGTTCAAGCAACTCCTCTGGATAGTACACATGATGCTTACCCATCTGGAAACCACTAATCGACTGTACAATTTCAGACCGATGCGTAATTTCAGTTAACGTCTCCTTATGATCCAGCAAGAGGATTGGCAAATTATCATCATTCTCACCAGCTCTGTACACGTCATAGGATTGATTCGAAGGGAAATCAATTTCCATATAGTACGTCGGGTCGAAACCAACTTCTCTCATCACTTTTTCCATGCGCTGAATGAGCTGCTCCTGATCTCCATCGAAGGTACTGTACTTGTACAATTTACGATCCAAGAATCGTTTGCACATATCCCCCAGCATACCATCCTTCTCTTGACTCCAAAAAGTCAGCATCGTTTGCATGACCGACTCATCTAACAGCAAATAATCTTCTAAGGATATTTGATTCTGAATGAGATGAAGAATCGGCTCAACCATAAATCCGAACGTATAGCCTTCCTCATACAAATGCTTCGCGCGCGCAAACACTTTATGCAAAAGAATTTCAGCGCTTCTGGTTACTGGATGAAAATAAACCTGCCAGTACATCTGATAGCGAGACATCAGATAATCCTCAACGGCATGCATGCCGCTCTCTTTGACAACAATATGCCCTTTGTATGGCCTAATCACACGAAGGATTCGCTCCAGATCGAACGTTCCGTAGTTAACCCCCGTAAAGTAGGCATCACGCAGCAAATAATCCATGCGGTCTGCATCCAACTGACTGGAAACCAGGCTGACGACAATTTCTTCGCTATAGGATTTACAGATGACACCTGCCACCTTCTTCGGAAAATCAGGCGAGACACGGCTCAGCACTTCGTTCACTTCGGTATCCCCTAACACGATGCGGCAGGACCAGTCCTCATGCCTTGTGCCGAAAGCCTTCTCAATGGAGTGTGAAAACGGACCATGTCCCAAATCATGCAGCAATGCTGCGCATAGACATAGCAGACGCTCTTCCTTTGGCCAATCCTCATAAAGATTGCGTTCAAATTGCGAAATAATTTTCCGCGTAATTTCATAGACACCAAGCGAGTGGGAGAAGCGGCTATGCTCAGCACCATGAAAAGTTAAATAGGACGTACCTAATTGACGAATGCGGCGCAAACGTTGAAACTCACGGGTATTAATTAAATCCCAAATCGTATCGTCTTGCACATATATGTATTTGTGAACGGGATCTTTAAATACCTTCTCTTCATTCATACAGCTCGAACCTCCCTTAATCTAGTTAAATACTTTCGACATTTCCGACATGAAATCCTTCGATATGTCGATTAATGTCGAATATCAAATTCCAATTTATTCAGAGCTCAAGCGCCTATTTTCCAGCACCTCTTAGTAATTAGACATTTGAAAAGTACGTAATATAATCCTTACAACCCCTTGTAGATAGCGCCACCATCGTTTTTTACCGTATCATAAAAATAATCAAATTAGAGATGAAACTACTCGTTTTCAGTGAAAATATGGTTGACTATTTTGGGAATCGTTGGTATCATAAGTCATAAGCAAATGTCGAAACATGACGATATTGATAAAAAATTGATAAAATCGAAAGGGGTTTTATATATATGATGAAATCTACCGGAATTGTTAGAAAAGTGGACGAACTAGGACGCGTTGTTATTCCAATCGAGCTGCGCCGCACGTTGGGTATTGGCGAGAAAGACGCTTTGGAAATATATGTAGACGGTGAGCGCATCATGCTGAAGAAATATGAGCCAGCTTGTATCTTCTGTGGCAATGCGGAGAATGTATCGTACTTCAAAGGAAAAATTGTTTGTCATATTTGTTTATCAGAAATGCCAACACCTGTGACAAAATAAGAAAAGTAGTATATAATAGAAGTAGCACTTATCCTATTGGTAATTCTAACCTTTTTCATATCTCCTTTCATCTCTAACTTTGTTGGCTTCGGCCACGGGTTAGAGATCTTTTTTTGTATAGACGCCAGAAGATAGAAGACCCCACATTGGAATGTGAATCGAAGATATCGCAATCCTATATATGATAGATGGATTGGCCCCTTAGAAGGGCCTTTCCCTTTGATATCTCTTGCTTGGCACCTTAGCGCTCCAGCAACGCATTGTATACATCACGCTTCGATAATCCGCGATCCGTCGCAACCAGCTTCAGCGCATCCTTGCGATCAATCCCGCGCTCCTCATAGTGGGCGACATGCTCGCCGAGCGACTTCGCCTCCCACCAACCGTCAGCCGCTTCTTGCACGGCCGCGTCGGATGCGCCTTCGGCGATGACGCAGTACTCGCCCTGCGGCGGGAACTGCTCCAAGTGCGCGAGGCACTCTGCGATCGTACCTCGCAGGAACTCCTCGTACCGCTTCGTCAGCTCGCGGGCGAGGCAAACCCTGCGCTCCGCCCCCCACACTTCCGCCATGCGCAGAAGTGTTTTCTCCACGCGGTGCGGCGATTCATAGAACAGCAATGTGTCTTGCACATGCTGCAGCCCTTCGAGCAACTTCGTCTGGTCCTTTTTCTCCCTGGGGAGAAAACCGACGAAGGAGAAACGCTCTGTCGGCAAGCCTGATGCAATCAGCGCCGACAGGGCCGCATTCGCGCCGGGGATGGGCACCACCGGCACGCCCTCGTCTACGGCCATCCGCACCAGGTCATAACCTGGGTCGGATATGGCCGGCAGGCCAGCATCGCTGACTAGCGCGATGCTCTGCCCTTCAAGCAGCAAGCGGACCAGTTCTGGGCCGCTTGCTTGCTTGTTGTGTTCGTGATAGCTGACCAGTCGCGTAGCGACTTCGAAATGGGTCAGCAGCTTGCGTGTTTGCCGCGTGTCTTCCGCGGCAATCATGCTCACTTCCTTCAGCGTGCGGATCGCTCGGAAGGTCATATCTTCGAGGTTGCCGATCGGTGTGGCAACCAGGTATAGCGTGCCTACACCGCTAGGATCCTCGCGGTAGCTTTTCTGTATTGTTACACTCACAGTTAAATCCCTCATCACTTTATATTAATCGTACAGTTAGCCTATTTATGAGAACTCAAGAGCGCTCCTGCCTCCATAATAGATGTCTTTCAGTTCTTGGCAGTATTCCTCGTTCTCTGTGTATACGATTAGAGGCGGCAGCGTACGGATCTCTGGCTTGCCATCCTTCATCCCTTCGATCAGCACCATCATCGCTTCTTCTCCCGCACGTGCGTGCACATAGCGGATTCGCTTCGGTTCGATGCGGTACTGCCTCATCAGGCAGCAGATGTCGATAAGCCGCGTAGCACGGTGTACCATGGCTACTTTACCGCCTGCTTTCACTAGCTTTGCGCTTGCCGCAATCACGTCCTCCAGCGTGCAATAAATCTCATGACGCGCCGCCGCAAAATGCGCATTGCTATTCTGCTCCCCACCCAGCACAGGCAGATAGGGCGGATTCACAGTGACACCATCGAATTGTCCGTGTCCCAGGGTTTTGTGAATTGTTTTCAAATCACCCTGCACCATATGCAGCCGCTCCGATAGATCGTTAATCTCCGCATTACGCACAGCCATATCCGCCAAACGTTCCTGGATTTCAACACCCCAGATCTCTGCACGGGTCCTTGTTGATAACAATAGAGGTACCACACCATTACCTGTACATAAATCTACGATTCGCCCCTTAGGCGGAACACTGCTGAACCTCCCTAAGAGTACTGCATCCATCGAGAAGCTGAACACTTCGTCACTTTGGATAATTTTCAAATCATATGTCAATAAATCATCAATTCGTTCAGTCGGTAGTAAGGGAACTTGCTTCATACGTCTTTCCTTTCTCTTTGTTGCTTATTATGGAAAAAAACCGTAAGGGATACACCCCTACGGCCAAACGACTTATTTATTTAAAAAGGATAAGCAAAACAAACAATCTCCCTCGGTCCGAAGGTGTCCATAATACACATTGCAAATATGAAATCCTTCATTGTATAAGCGGGTTAAATTATCATATCCGGCTCCTGGTAGCTGCACCGGTTCCTCAGCAGTATCTCTTGTCGGCTCCTCGACCACGGTCTCCTCATGGCGGATGAGCTTACGGAGTTGCTGATTCTCTATGCTTAATCTCTTATTTTCTTCGATGAGGGTAATAATCCGTTTCTTCAAGGCACCTAATTCAGCATACGTGGTACCCATTCGTTCTTCGATCCCATCTATTTGTCCAAAAATATCTTGTTTATCCACGCTTTCACCTCTAGTGCCATGCATGCTTACTGGCCAGCGCCTCCTTGGATTCTCGATCTTCTACTCTTGTTCAACAACATCATCGAATGGTAGATCTAGCGCTTTCCCAAGATCAAACAATTGAACCTTTGCCGTACGTTCTTTAATATTGAGCCCCAATACTTTTCCACTGCCAAAAGAAGTAATCACTAATCGGCCAACCGTCGGCAGCGAATCTTTGGCACTTTCATAGTTATCATGTTCATATTTCAAGCAGCACATTAATCTTCCGCATAACCCTGATATTTTAGTCGGATTCAAGGACAGATTCTGATCTTTCGCCATCTTAATGGAGACTGGCTCGAAATCACCTAAAAATGAAGAACAACATAGAATTCGCCCACACGGACCTATGCCACCTAGCATCTTCGCTTCATCGCGCACACCAATTTGACGGAGCTCAATTCTTGTCCGAAAAATACTCGCTAAATCCTTCACAAGCTCACGGAAATCGACGCGTCCTTCAGCCGTAAAATAAAAAATAATTTTATTTCGGTCAAAGGTATACTCTACGTCCACTAGCTTCATCTTAAGACTGTGGTCTTTAATTTTATCATGACACGTTTGGAAAGCATCCTTGGCTGCTTTTTTATTCTCTTCAACCAAATTAGCATCCGTATCATCCGCAATGCGAATGACCTTTTTGAGCGGTAGAACCACATCATTTTCTTTGACGATCTTTTTGCCCACCACGACCTTGCCGTATTCTACACCGCGTGCAGTCTCGACAATAACGGCACTTTCTTTCTCGATCGGTAAATCAATGGGATCAAAATAATATATTTTACCCGCCTTCTTAAAGCGGACGCCAACCACTGAGTACATCTTACACCCCCTGCATCTCCACGAGCATTTTCTCTATAACCAGCTGAGAATTGGCATTGGAACGCAGTCGCTTTTGTAAATCTACGGCTTGCTCCATCATACGCACCCAGACCGAGACATCTCGACTTAACGCGAGGGAGCTCATCCAGTCTAGCTGGTCATTATATACAAGCTTGTCTCTGCGCTCAAGACGCAACTGCACCATATCTTTAAACCAGAGGATCAATAAGTCGAACAAAGCCGAAACATGATCCGCAAGTTCTGTTTTCACAATCCGTTGTTGTACGGTAATCATAGAAGTAGGGAAACGTGTGAGCGTCTCCTTCGCTAATTGTAACATTACGGTTCTCATTTCTGCAAACCAATTTGCTGCAATTAAATCTCTAGCCGCTTGCAAACCAGCCGTTACATGCGCTGCAGGTTGTACTAATGCTGCAGGAAGCCCTTCTTCCAGCAATGTTAGCACCATTTGCTCACGTGCCATTGGCGTAAATTGGATCCACTGTGCCCGCGATTGAATCGTAGGTAACAGCGCATTACCGTTCTCGGTGATCAGAATGGCTACCACACGAGAGTTTGGTTCCTCTAGAAATTTCAACAAACTATTCGCTGCCTGTACGGTCATTTTCTCTGCATGGTACAGGACATATATTTTCGTTCCGGATGCTGTTGCCCTGTAGGCGAACTCTTTTTGCAACTCCCGAATCTGCTCAATTTTAATTGAAGCGCCTTCAGGAGCGACCATATGGAGATCTGGATGATTGCCATGCTCGACCTTACGGCATTCTAAGCATTCACCGCATGCATCATCCGTCCCATTCTGACAATAGATCGCTTTGGCGAGTGCGATTGCCATTTCGGAACGCCCTGTACCAACAGGACCACTAAAAATATACGCATGCGACAGCCTGTCTTGACGTAGTCCATTCTGCAGCAGCCTTTTGGCCGCCGCTTGTCCCGGTATAGCTTGGAAGGACATTTATTTTCGCCCCATTACACACTTTTATTTTTTAAAATAACAAGTTGATCAGCATACCTCGGATTTCTCCGATTCTATGCAAAATTTCGATCCGCCCCTGCTCATTCTCTAATAATTCATCAGCTAACAAGAGGAGCTCTTGATCGATTTCTTCCAAAAGCTTATATCTCTTCGAACGGCCGCGACGATCCCAGCCCTTCGTATCTCTTAAGTTAACCCCTCGACGAGCTGTTTCTTCGAGAAACTGACGAATGAGCAGCTTATATTGCAGAAGCTCTCTAACTGTCATGCCTCTCGACAAGCGATCGCCTTGAAGTGTAATTTGCTGTACCATTTTGGCCAGCTGCTCCTGCGTATACTTCTCATCGTGCTGTTGCATGATGTCAGAGAAATTCCGCGGAGCTATCTGTGGCGGTGGAACATTCTCGCCAACTTTAATATTCTTACCGATGGGCTGCAGCCCCGGGTTAATTTTCAAGACGCATCCATCCTTGTGTAGAGCTGATTATGTTTAGAAATGCTCGAATCGTTCGACTGGCAACACGAAAACTGCCGCTCCACCCACTTGCACTTCCACTGGGAATGGAATGTACGAATCCGTCGTTCCTCCCATTGGAGAAACAGGTGTCACCAACTGCTCGCGAATTTTACAATTTGCTCGAATCACCTGCATCACCTCTTGCACTCGATCATCTTCCGTACCAATCATAAAGGTTGTATTCCCCGCACGCAAAAATCCACCGGTACTTGCCAGCTTCGTGGCTCGAAACCCTTCCTTAATTAAAGCGTTAGAGAGACGGTTACTGTCTTTATCCTGAACAACGGCTACGACTAGTTTCATGGGTGATGCCTCCTTATATTATAAACTAAGAATTGGTTTTCCGCTTTAGACGGAAATATGTTCCTCAAGCAACTGCTTGCAGTCCTGCCATATATCCGCGGCTATGCGTTCTACATCTCGATTAGCATCAATAATGATGACTCGTTCTGGATGATCGGTTGCAATTTGGTGAAAGCCCGCACGTACTCTGCTGTGATAGTCGACATTTTTCTGCTCAATACGATCCAACTGCTGTGTAAACTCAGTAGCACCTGCTCGCTGATTTAATCGCTCCAAACTCACTTCTACGGGAACGTCCATCATATAAGTCCTAGTTGCCTGCAGACCTGAGCTCGCATATTTCGAAATACTCTTCACCATCTCGATATCAACACCAAGCCCATAAGATTGGTAGGCTACACTAGCATCAATAAATCGATCGCATAGCACAATTCGACCAGCTTTCAGCGCTGGAAGGATAAGCTCGTGAACATGTTGCGCACGCGATGCTGCATAAAGCAATACCTCTGCTTGATCCACCATCTCCTCATTCACAGGATCGAGAATGATACTGCGGATTTTATCGCTAATTGCAGTGCCACCCGGTTCTCTTGTAACAAGTACGTCATGTCCTAACTTTTGTAGCTGCTGCGCTACCTTTTTAAGCTGCGTTGTTTTTCCGGACCCGTCCGGCCCTTCAAACGTAATGAATATTCCGTTCACGTCTTCCTCCTGCTTACTGCCTCACGAAGTTCCTTCGTGATCTGTGTATATAGTTAATTTGTACGTCTGTCCAAAATTGGTTCCTTGGAACCTGATGCCCTGTCTAGCCAAAAATACGAGTGCCTCAGCTACAGAAGCCGTTATTACTTCACCTGGATATAAGTAAGGAATACCTGGCGGATAAGGAATGACCATCTCACCTGAACGCTTCCCAATCGCTTCCTCTATATTAACCATTTGAGTTGTCCCTTGAAACAAGACACGATGGTCAAACCTTATTGGTGAGGAGATGGGTGTGTAGGTGGGTAATTTAATTATATTCGAGATAGGCGCCTGAAGTTCCTGCTTACGGTTCGTGATGTCCAAACAAATGTTGCTTAATACTTGGACTACACGCAGCATATCCTCCCTTGAGTTAGCAGGGGAAAACACCAGTAGTACAAGATACCCATCTGTCATCTCAACAAAGCAGCCTTTCGCTTCCAACCGTTCTTTGAGCTCGGCTCCGGATATGCGGTAATTGGGATCATAGATCGCAATTTTAAAAGGATCCCTCGTTTCGACGACTCCCGTGCCGCTTGACTGCTGATTTTCCCGTGGATAGACACGGAGACATTGCAACGCCTCTACCCCTTCTCTGAATTCTTTCATGATATGAAGTCCTTGTTCCAACCATGCCTGGCCTTCTGTATGCATTCGCTTTCGCGCTAAGTCTAACGAGGCCATAATCGGATAGGATGGGCTTGAGCTTTGCAGCATCGCCAACAATTGTCTGAGGGCTTTACGGTTGATCCTCGGACCTTGCACATGGAGCATCGCTCCCATCGTCATAGCCGTTAGCATCTTATGTGTAGACTGCACGACAGCGTCCGCGCCTTGGGATAAAGCTGATACAGGTACCTCCTCGTGGAAGCCGAAATGCGCACCATGCGCTTCATCCACTAGCAGGAGCTTTCCTTTCTCATGCATCAGCTCTGCAAAAGGTTTCAAATCCGTGCCGATACCATAATAATTGGGATTTGTTATAAATAACGCCTTCGCCGTTGGATACTGCTCTATCGCTTGTTTAACAACTTCGATAAGTAAACCTGTTGCAACGCCTGTTTCTTCGTCAACCTCTGGCGCTAAGAATACAGCTTGCGCACCCGCCAGCATGAGCCCATGAATAACTGACTTATGTACATTTCTTTGAACAAGAATGAGGTCGTCCCTCTGACAAATAGCTCCGATCATGGCTAAATTACCAACCGTACTGCCCCCCACGAGAAAATACGTCTCTTCCGCGCCAAAACATTCTGCCGCGAGCTGCTCTGCCTCCCTGATAACACCCTCTGGATGATGCAAATCATCCAGTCCCGTTATTTCTGTATAATCAATGGACATGATTGATTGTAGAAAGCTTGTTCCTTCTTCCAGCAGCCCTTGGCCTGATTTATGACCTGGAACATGCAGGCTAATAGATTTCGTAGCGTGATGGGCAACCATAGCCTCAAAAAGCGGGGCTCGAGCCTTTTGTAAATGTACGCTGCACACACAGATCAAACTCCTTGAGCTACATTAGCCTTCAAATTTCAATTTACCCTTCTATAGTAGTGGATTACCGGTAAAAAAACAAAAAAGCTTCTATAAAAGAAGCTTCTCCTCTTAATTCATATACTGTCTCGAATTCCCCATGTAAAATGCCTTCTTCATCTGACTCACAAAAAACGGGTATTTCTGGTCTGAAACATTCGTTTTGACGATCTCTTTACTACATTCATCACATATGAACGCCGTCACAATATGAATGCCGCCAATCCGCTGTTGCTCACAAATCATACATAGCCCAAACCGATTCTCCTCCATATGATCACCCCACGATCTTTTATGACTAGTATGTCCGATTCTCGATTCTCCTAAACTAGCTAAACGCTCATATTTTGGAAGGGAAATGCCGATAATACCTTCATAACACGTTACCGCAGTGCGGAGGTCTCTTTCATGTCAATTAAACAAGAATCCAATTTATCCAAACAATCTACGATTTACAGCTACACGTTAATGAGGCGATTTTATCATTCTATATATAAAATAGTTCTCTATTATACGTCCCTTATTCTACTAGTCTTGTACAAGTTTGACCCATCTCATTGGCTTCCACTACTAGTTAGCTACCCACTGGTGCTCATCTTCCACACCCTGCTCATTCGCGCTTATTTCCACTTCACCATTGGAATGGCCATGCGTGGTTGGTCCTATCGCTGGGGAATCTTCTGGTCCGGCTTCTTACCTGAAGGCAATGCGTCTGTTCGTCTCGTTACCAAAGTACAGCTTCACCTGTTCTGCATCGGACTTGCCTTGATCCTCATCATGTATCCCTGGATCCCAGGTACTTGGCTGGTCCACTTGATGATCTTCCACTGCTGGATGCTTCTCCCGCGGTTGTGGATGCTGTTCCGTTTCCAACCTTACCGTAAAGCTGGTTTAGTGAAAATATCGAGTAAGGACACGTCCTGTTACATACAATAACCGAGGTTAAGCTAAACAATTAGCTAGCTTAAAAAAATGTCGTGAACTGAATTGGCTGTATTTACTACAGCTAATTTGGGTTTCATGGCTCTTCCTTCGTGGATAAATGCAAAAAAAGAGCCTTACCTGGATTTCTCCAAGTAAGACTCTTTCATAGCTGAGAGACTTTTGGCTCCACCAAAAGATCCCTATGTAGTTTGGCAACGTTCTACTCTCCCAGAACCCTGCGGTTCAAGTACCATCGACGCTGGAAGGCTTAACGGTCGTGTTCGAGATGGGAACGCGTGGATCCCTTCCGCCATCATCACCAAACGTTGATGCTTCTGCCAGGAAACATCGAAAATTCATTCAGGCTGTCTTGCACCCTGAAAACTAGATACGAAACTCTACGTAAAGTATGCTACTTAGGATAGCAGAGAGACTTTAATCTACGATTAAAGATCCCTATATTAGGTTAAGCCCTCGACCGATTAGTATTCGTCAGCTGCATACGTTGCCGCACTTCCACCTCGAACCTATCAACCTCGTCGTCTACAAGGGGTCTTACATACTGGGAAATCTCATCTTGAGGGGGGCTTCGCGCTTAGATGCTTTCAGCGCTTATCCCCTCCGTACATAGCTACCCAGCGATGCCTCTGGCGAGACAACTGGTACACCAGCGGTACGTCCATCCCGGTCCTCTCGTACTAAGGACAGCTCCTCTCAAATTTCCTACGCCCGCGACAGATAGGGACCGAACTGTCTCACGACGTTCTGAACCCAGCTCGCGTACCGCTTTAATGGGCGAACAGCCCAACCCTTGGGACCTACTTCAGCCCCAGGATGCGATGAGCCGACATCGAGGTGCCAAACCTCCCCGTCGATGTGGACTCTTGGGGGAGATAAGCCTGTTATCCCCAGGGTAGCTTTTATCCGTTGAGCGATGGCCCTTCCATTCGGTACCACCGGATCACTAAGTCCGACTTTCGTCCCTGCTCGACTTGTAGGTCTCGCAGTCAAGCTCCCTTATGCCTTTGCACTCTGCGAATGATTTCCAACCATTCTGAGGGAACCTTTAAACGCCTCCGTTACATTTTAGGAGGCGACCGCCCCAGTCAAACTGCCCACCTGACACTGTCCCCATACCGGATCACGGTACTAGGTTAGAACTCCGATACGATCAGGGTGGTATCCCAACGGCGCCTCCACCCAAGCTGGCGCTCAGGCTTCAAAGGCTCCCACCTATCCTGTACAGATCGTACCAAAGTCCAATATCAAGCTGCAGTAAAGCTCCATGGGGTCTTTCCGTCTTGTCGCGGGTAACCTGCATCTTCACAGGTATTAAAATTTCACCGGATCTCTCGTTGAGACAGCGCCCAAGTCGTTACGCCATTCGTGCGGGTCAGAATTTACCTGACAAGGAATTTCGCTACCTTAGGACCGTTATAGTTACGGCCGCCGTTTACTGGGGCTTCAATTCATAGCTTCGGGGTTGCCCCCTAACCACTCCTCTTAACCTTCCAGCACCGGGCAGGCGTCAGCCCGTATACTTCGCCTTGCGGCTTCGCACAGACCTGTGTTTTTGCTAAACAGTCGCTTGGGCCTTTTCACTGCGGCCCCCTCGGGCTATTCACCCTACCGAGGCACCCCTTCTCCCGAAGTTACGGGGTCATTTTGCCGAGTTCCTTAACGAGAGTTCTTCCGCGCGCCTTAGAATTCTCTTCTCACCCACCTGTGTCGGTTTGCGGTACGGGCACCTTCGCCTGGCTAGAAGCTTTTCTTGGCAGTGTGAACTCATGACCTTCGGTACTTAAATTTCCCTCCCCATCACAGCCCAGCCTTACGGTTAGCGGATTTGCCTACTAACCAGCCTCACTGCTTGGACGAGCATCCATCAGCTCGCGTCACTATCCTTCTGCGTCACTCCATTGCTCATAACGGCTACGGTGGTACAGGAATTTCCACCTGTTGTCCATCGACTACGCCTTTCGGCCTCGCCTTAGGTCCCGACTTACCCTGAGCGGACGAGCCTTCCTCAGGAACCCTTAGGTTTTCGGCGGATCAGATTCTCACTGATCTTTTCGTTACTTATACCGGCATTCTCACTTGTATGCGCTCCACCTGTCCTTACGGTCAGAATTCAACGTACATACAACGCTCCCCTACCCATGCACATACGTGCAAGCCATAGCTTCGGTGGCGTGTTTAGCCCCGTTACATTTTCGGCGCAGAGTCACTCGACCAGTGAGCTATTACGCACTCTTTCAATGGTGGCTGCTTCTAAGCCAACATCCTGGTTGTCTGTGCAACTCCACATCCTTTCCCACTTAACACACACTTGGGGACCTTAGCTGATGGTCTGGGCTGTTTCCCTTTTGACAATGGATCTTAGCACTCACTGTCTGACTCCCGGATTTAAGTTTGTGGCATTCAGAGTTTGACTGGACTTGGTAACCCTTGGCGGGCCCCGCACCCAATCAGTGCTTTACCTCCACA
>NZ_CAXUQH020000001.1:12500-202500 GCF_964253085.1 Paenibacillus sp. LjRoot153 | reverse complement strand
TAGACGAGGCTGCCGAGGGCGTGTTTGAGGTTTTTACGCTCAATGTCGCCAACGTTGTTGAGCGTACAGTTCTGCACCGTCACGCCTGCGAGATCAACGGCTTCTACGCGGGCTAATGGTGTTATTTTACCTGTGCGGCCGACTTCCCAAGAAACACTTTGCAGGATTGTCGTCGCTTCTTCGGCTTCAAACTTGTAAGCAATCGCCCAACGCGGGAATTTCTCCGTATAGCCGAATACCTCTCGTGTGCGCATATCCGTCAGCTTTACGACGCTTCCATCAATGAGGAAGTCGAAACTGGACCGCTCCTCCGCGATGCGTTCCAGCTCACCACTGACTTCTTCGATCGTGGAGAAATACCGTGTGCGGTTACTCACTTTGAACAGATTCTCGCGCAGAAACTGAACCATATCGGCGTGATTTTCAAATTGGAGATCACTGCTATAGCCCACATTATAGAAGAAAGCGTTCAGTTTACGCTCTGCGGTTAGTTTGGGGTTCTGATTACGCAGGGCACCTGCTGCGGCATTTCGAGCGTTTTTGAGCGGCTCTGCGGCCGTCTTATTGTATGCTTCAAGGACGGACAGGAACATGACGCCCTCGCCTTGCACTTCAATCGTCCCCTGATCGTAAGGAATCTCCAGCGGGATCGATTTGATCGTTTTGACTTGTGCCAAAATACCTTCGCCAACGGTCCCGTTTCCGCGTGTAGATGCTTGAACCAGCTGACCTTGCTCATAGGTAAGGTTTAGTGTAAGCCCATCAAACTTAAGTTCTACCACGTAAGTAGGGTCTGGCAGAGGCGTTTCAGGGTTCTTGCTATTGTAATCAGCAATCAGCTTAAGTACACGTGTATGCCAGGCTGCCAAATCGTCGGCATTCTGCGCTTTATCCAAGCTCCAGAGACGGGCTAAATGGCGGTGAGGTTCGAAGCCTTTGAGCAGCTCTCCACCCACCCGATGGGTTGGGGAAGCAGGGAGCGTAACCCCTGTCTCCTGCTCCAGCTTCGTTAATTTATCATAAAGCGCATCCCACTCCGCATCGGAAATCGTGGGCTGATCCAGCGTATAGTAATTGTGGTTATGCTTGTTGATTTCTTGGATGAGGGTTTTCATTGCCGCGAGTTTATCGGTCATGGCGGACTCTTCCTCTCTCAATGGGAATAGTTACGGGACAAAGCAAGGCCTAACAAGGCAGAGCGCTCCTACACCTTCGTGATCGGAGCGAATTTCGCGAGCAGGCGCTTCAAGCCAACAGGCGCCGGGAAAGCAATTTGCAGCTCGGTATCATCACCCGAGCCTTTCACGGACACAACGGTGCCGGTGCCCCACTTGCCATGCGACACGCGGTCGCTGGCTTTGTAGTCCGGCACCGCGCCGCCTGCGGCAGGCTGCGGCGCCCGGAACGCAGCCGGTCTCGACGCGGCCGCAGGGCTTGGCGCAGCCACGCCAGCGGTCGTGCCAGTGCTTGGCCGTCCCCCGAAGGAGGACGGTGTGCCCCAGGTAGACGAGCCGGTGGTCGTGCCACGGCTCGATGCAGCGGCACTGCCGCCGCTGCCCCAGGACGAGGTGCCGCCGGAACGGCCGCCTCGGGAGAAGCCGCCGCTGGCGGCGCCAGCGGAGACGGTTTCCAGGAGTTCCTTCGGAATCTCCTGAAGGAATCGCGACGGCGCGTTCGCGGCGGAGCGGCCGAAGAGCGTGCGCATGCGCGCGCACGTGAGGAATAGCTCTTGCTCGGCGCGCGTGATGCCGACATAGGCCAAACGGCGCTCCTCTTCGAGTTCTTCGTTGTCGGCGAACGCACGGCTGTGTGGGAAGACGCCTTCTTCCATCCCGATGATGAAGACAACCGGGAATTCCAGTCCTTTGGCGCTGTGCATCGTCATGAGGACGACAGCGTCCTGCTCTTCTTCGGGTTTGTCTTTATCGAGCGTATCAATATCCGCGATTAAAGCTAAGTCTGTGAGGAAGGAAATGAGGGATTTATCCTCATTACGCTTCTCAAAGTCCATGGTCACGGACAGGAACTCTTCAATATTTTCGAGACGAGCCTTGGATTCAATCGTGTTCTCGCGCTGCATTTCTAAACGGTACTGGGACATTTCAAGGATTTTCTCTGTAAGCTCGGTTACGGACAAGTAATCCACCATGCGATTGAGGTTATCAACCATTTCGCGGAAATCCGCAAGGGCATGCTTCGCCTTCGTATTGATCTCGAGTGAGTCCACTTCCTCTAGCATGGCAAACAAGGAGATCCCTCTGCGTCCGGCCATATCGGCTACTTTATCCATCGTCGTATCCCCAACGCCCCGCTTCGGCACGTTCACAATACGGTTCAAGGAGATGTCATCATTCGGGTTGGAGATGAGTCTTAGATAGGCCAAAATATCCTTAATCTCTTTACGATCATAGAACTTGACTCCGCCAACAATGGTATAGGCGATGTCCGATTTAATCAGAATTTCCTCAATTACCCGGGACTGCGCGTTCGTGCGGTATAGGATGGCGTGATCGCCGAATCTTTTGCCATTGGCTTTATTCTTATTAATCTCATTGGTTACAAAGTAGCCTTCCTCGTACTCGGAATCGGCTTGGTACAGCTTTATCGCTACGCCGCCCTCTTTATCCGTCCACAGATTCTTCGGCTTACGGCCTGTATTATTAGCAATGACTTTATTGGCTGCTTGCAAAATATTAGAAGTCGAACGGTAATTCTGCTCTAAGAGAATCGCCGTTGCATCCGGGTAATCCTGTTCGAAATTGAGGATATTGCTAATATCCGCTCCACGCCAACGATAGATGGACTGATCACTGTCCCCTACGACACAAATACGTTTGTGCTTCGAAGCAATCATCTGACACAGCATATACTGCGCTCTGTTCGTATCCTGATACTCATCGACATGAATATATTGAAATTTGTTTTGATAAAATTCCAGTACCTCTGGAACTTCCTTAAACAAGTGGATCGTCGCCATAATCAAATCGTCAAAATCCAAAGAGTTATTGGCTCTAAGCTTCTTTTGATAAAGGGTATATATTTTCGAGGTCATGCCATCGAAGTAGTCTCCGATTTTGTCTTCAAATTGTTTAGGAGAGATAAGTTCATTTTTGGCTGTGGAGATCGCCGCTTGAAAGGTCTTCGGTTCAAACTTTTTGGTGTCAATATTGAGCTCTTTGCAGCAGGTTCTGATAACCGACAGTTGGTCGCCTGAATCTAGGATTGTAAAGTTAGAGGAAAAGCCGATCCGATTGATGTCTTTACGCAGCATGCGCACACACATCGAGTGAAAGGTGGAAACCCAAATGTCAGCGCCACTTCCGCCTACCAGCTTACCTACACGATCTTGCATTTCACGGGCTGCTTTGTTCGTAAACGTTAGCGCTAGAATGTTCCACGGCGCCGCTTTGCGCGTGCCAATGAGGTAAGCGATTCGATGCGTGAGCACACGCGTCTTACCGCTTCCCGCTCCAGCCATAATTAAAAGAGGGCCATCTACGGCTTCTACAGCTTTGCGCTGCTGGGGGTTCAACTTTTTGATTGCTTCTAAAATATTGACAGTTTCATTCACGTTAGGGTTACCTTCCATTTCTATCAAAGTTCACATTCACGGTCTGAAGCGCCTGCTCCAAGTCACTATATATAATGTTGCCTACCACAATGGTGTCTGCCGCGTCCGCTGCTTGTTGCGCTTTCTCTAGCGAGTCGATCCCGCCGCCATACAATAAACGGGCTTTCTCGAGCACCTGCCGCGTCCGACGGACGAGTTCCATATCACCAAAGGTGCCGCTGTATTCCAAATACACGATCGACATGTGAAAAAGCTTGTCCGCCATACGCGCATAAGCTGTTACGTCCTTCGCATCCAAGTCGGTACGCGCTGAGGTCAGCTGGGCTGCCGTCGCTTCTCTATTCAAAATAATGTAGCCTTCGGCTACGATCTCATCCCAATTCAGTAATGCCCCGTATTCCTTCAGCGCCTCGTGATGTTGCCCGACGATCCATTTCGGATCATCTGCATTCAGCACAACAGGTATTAGAAAAAGGTCAAAGCCAGGCACAATCGCTTCCTGATTTGAAATCTCTAGGGCAACGGGAACCTCATATTGACGGATTCGCGATAGAAGATCTACCGTGTTATCGAACGTCACTCCGGAGGAGCCTCCTACCAGAATCGCATCTGTACCAGATAAACAGAGCCGATCCAGCGCCTCGTCTGAGATGTCCCGGTCTGGGTCGAGCTTAAATACATGTTTCCACTTACGTATATCGACGATCAAATGTTTCCCTCCGATTAGGCGGCAGTTCTGCCATACTATCAACAGTCTATGCTACGCATTCTGGTGTGTCAAATGACAAAAGACGGGCTAATCGCCCGTCTTTTAGAGGAATATGCAACTGAACGTATCCGATCTTCGTGGAAGCTACATTTGCGCCGTAATACGCACAAATGTTCGTTATTTCACGACGATGTTGAGAATTTTCTCCACATTAATTTCTTTATGGTCATTCTGCTGGAGCTCGAGTTTAATTTCATGTGCACCTGTGGTTAAATTTGTGAGGGTTAATGGACCTGTTTTACCGATCATCGCCTTCTGCTTGCCATCCACATAAAGGTGGAGATGCCCTTCTCCCTGTACATTCGCTTTATTCATGTCTTCTTCGGATAATTTGAAATTGGACGTTTGGTACGTAATCGTGACGTTCTTCCCATCGACCTTGTAGTTGGCATCAATTGCAGGCTTCGCACTCGTCGTTGTTGTTGTCGCTGTCGTTTTCGTACCCGTTCCTGTTTCTGTCTTCACTTGAACCGTTGTCGCAGTGCCCGCATCCTTCGTCCCTGTTGCTACGGACGGGATGACCTCATCTTTGGAACCGCATGCTGTAGTTAATGCTCCCAATACCACTAAAGTAGCCGCACCATATACCCACGTTTTTTTCATCAGCTTAAGCTCCCTTTTCCCTAAGTTTGGACATCCTATGTTCCTTATATATGTGTGCCAAGCCGTACTCATTCCTGAATTAGAAAAATAGTAGGACAAATTGGAGGAAGAAAACAAAAAGACACCCTGCCGAGGGAGGCCAGGATGTCTGAATGTCTGGAAACAATCGTCCGGAAACGATCTAATCGTGATTACACTTATTTAGAAGTTATATTTATTACCTTCTTGTGACCTATTCGTGTAGGAGTTCCCCTCAGAACTGGACGATGGCATGCCTTGCTGTGTACGGGAAACAATACGTGCTTGCGCACCCCTGCCGATCCCCGTTACGCCTGTCTGCTCATTGGTATAGTTGGAAGAAGCTGCATATCCCTGGGATCCACGACCGTAGCTCGACTGCTCATGGCTTGGGCTTGGATCTTGATAGCTCCTTGTTGGAGTTTGGTTATAAGAAGAGGACTGTTGCTGCGACTGACTTGGTGTATATCCTTGGCCTCGACCTTGTTGATTGTTGTACACCGCATTCGGATACTGGTTGGCATAATTCACTGGCTGGAACGAAGGTGTAGGTGCTGCAGTTGGTGTTTGGTGCAGTGCCGCAACTTGGTTCTGCCCTTGATTTGGTTGCCCTTGTTGCTGACTGTACGGTTGTCTTTGTTGGTACGGTTGTTCGGATTGATGAGACGCCGTTTGATACGATTGAGGTTGCTGGGATTGAGATTGTTGCTGATGTTGTTGCTGCGACTGAGTAGACGACTCCGAACTCCGATCTTGCTGCGTAAAGCTAGCTGAAGCAGCTCGGCTAACATGCTGTTGGACGATGCTTTGTACTTGGAGCGCCGTCTGACTCTGCTTCTGAAGCTCTTGCTCAATCATCTGCTGCTCAGCCTGTTGAATTTGATACCCGCCAAGGCTCTGAATTTCTTGAAAAACAAGCGCTTGATCATCCAATGTTTTTTGCAATAAAGTTTCAAAGGTCTGTCGAATGCCAGGATTAGCAGCTTCTAACGCAGCCGTTGTGTATTCACGCGCACTGCGCTTCAATTCAGACAGGACGAAGTTGGCAAAGTCCAGATCTTCTAAGTCTACTTGCTGCTGTTGGTGCTGTTGTTGAGAATTTTGCTGATACATGCGACTTGCACCTCCTTGTAGGTTCGAATTAGTGGGTCATTCCGGATTGTTGTTGCAGGGCATTGATCAGGATACTCATATTTTGCAGTCGTTCTTGAGATAGGTGAGACAAGGTTTGCTTCAAGGACTGACTTTGGCTGTTCACCGCGCCTTGTACACAAAGCTTCGCTAACAATTCTTCATTCTTGAATGTATCCGTTAGATACGAAAGTTCTTTACCTGAAATAGCTTGGTTCTCTTGCGTGTTATACATGTGCATGTGACCTCCTTTCCTCTCTTCTATTTTTCCCAAAAAATGCCGTTTTATGTCGGATAAACAAAAAAACTGCTTCGCCACAGTTTAATCCCTGTAGGAAGCAGCTTTCGATTAGGATGCAGGCTGTGCAGGTTTACCCGCATACGCATCTGCTAACTTTTGAATATCCTCGGCTGCCAGCGAGTAAGCCCACTGCCCACCCTGCTTGGCTAACCATATTTGTTCTCCGCTCAATTTACCTTCGTAGACATCGGTAACGTCTTTCCCGTCTACCGTCATGGCTATCTCCAATTTAAGCTCTCCATCTGTTGTCGGCTTCTGAGCTGCCGCTTGCGGTAGTTCACTAGTATGCAGGAAGATTAACTGATCGAGCAGCGGACTTGCCTCCGTGCCCTTCATCTCTTTATCCCCAAGCTTCCAGCCTGCATCCGCAGCGACTTTATCTTTGTCTGTCTTGGAAAGCGTCCATGACTGGCCCTTCCATGTCAACTTGACACTTTGTACCTTGTCGTTCTCTTGATGAATAGGACTTGTGTCGGCAAAGTCGACCGGCGTTTTGTTCAGCGATGTCAACGATTGGTCGCTGACTTGATACACGGCAGATGAGCCTTCCACTTGTACGTAAGAGAAGCCTTCGATCGGCAACGCAGTCCCTACGAGCAAGCCCTGTTTGGAACCGTCCTTCAAGGTGACTTCATAGGTGCCCACAGGTTTATCTAAGCCATATTCAGCTAGATTCGTTGCTTGATCCTCCACAACCTTAGTCGACGTTACCAGACCTAACATATCTAACCATGAGTCAACTTGATTCGAATTGATCGGCGCAGCCGCTGGCTTTTGCATATCCCAACCAGTGGTCGTACGGCTTAATTCAATCTGCTCCTCCTCCGTTTTCACGGTGACAGCCTTCACATCTTCTTGTTTCAGGGTTAGAAGGGACTTGGGTTCATCTTTCTTCTCTTGAAAGAAGTCTTTGCTTGAGGCGTACCAGAAGCCACCGATGCAAATGGCGACTAACAGAATGGTTGGAATAAACCGTTTCATCCTCTTCTCCTCCTCCACCAGATCAAGCCGCCAATTACAAGGAACAAGAGTGGTAAGAACACGATGGTGATGAGGAAAATCGTATTCGCTTGGCTAGGTGTAATCATTGCCTGTTGATACGCATCCCCTTGTCGTGGACGGAT
The DNA here is from genome assembly GCF_964253085.1 of Paenibacillus sp. LjRoot153. NCBI lineage: Bacteria > Bacillati > Bacillota > Bacilli > Caryophanales > Paenibacillaceae > Paenibacillus > Paenibacillus sp. LjRoot153. The sequence continues at coordinate 194,983 of NZ_CAXUQH020000001.1, read as the reverse complement.
CGTAATTTGATCTCTCTGTTCTTGCAGCCAGCCAATACTGTTCAGAGCAAAGTCCTTATTCCCTTGATTCTGAATATCTTCATCCAACACGAATGTAGAACCACCTAGAATAACAGCTTTCGGCTTGTTATCTTTGTCTGAGATGGCGTAACCCAAGTTAAGCGGTCCTTTGACATCTGTCGCATCCTGCTTCGTCTTGTTCTGTGCCAGCAGGTTAATGTCCGTTTCACCGTAAGCTTTATCCGTTGTTGTTAACAGCAAGGATTTGGTATAATCCGGCGCACTTTCATCCGCATTCAAGCTAACTGCTAGTGACAGCATCGTAATCAAATTATTGCTGGATAATTTATTTGTAATATCATGTGAACCGTACTCTGGGATAATCGTTAAAGGGTCATACAAGGACGTTTGCTTCGTTTCAATCGCAATCGCATGCTGATCCTGAATACCATAGGTTTTCATGATGGCATCAATGTTTTTCCATTTCGTCGTCATATCCTTGTTGAAGCCCAGCGCGATATAAATTTTACCTTTACCCTTCAAATAGGTCTGAATGAGCTCTGCTTCTTTGTCGTTCAGATCGTTGGTTGGACCTAGCAGCATGAGCATTTGCGCATCATCCGGGATTTTGCCTTCCACGTAAAGATTCAGATCCTTCACGTCATAGTTGGCAGCAGCCAGGCTGCTTTTGAAAATACTCATAGCAGATGCCGGGTACTCTTGATGACCTGAGAGCAAGTAAACCGTATGTTTCTCCGCAGATGTCAGGCTTTGAATCGCTTGTGTAAACTTCTCTTCGCCTGAGAAGGTATAGGAGCCATCCTGTTGTCCGACGAACAATTCATAGAAGTTGATGTTTTGCTTTTTGGTACCCAATTCGAAAATAATCGTTCCGCCTTGGTCCACCCCATACTGCTTCGCCATCGAAGGCTGCTTCAGCATATCGTACTCGTCGTACGTAATTTTACTACTTTGCTTCTTATACTCAGCCACCATATCCGTGACTTGACGTGTCACAAAATCATTGCCATCTCCACTGTTTGTGAAGGCGATGACGTGAATATCTTGATTGAGATTTTTGAGTGCAGCGGTTGTTTGCTCTGAGAGCGTGAAATTTTTATTTTTCGTCAAATCGACCTGGAAGCCCTTAAGCGAGTGTAGGAAGATTGTCAGAATAATGAAAATGCCGATAACCGCGATTGATAGTACAGTCGCATTAGTTCCCCGTATCCACTTATTCATTCCGCTCACCTCCAACGCTTTCTTTCAAGGACTTGTATACAAAGAACCAGGAACACGGCTGTTAATGTGATGTAAAAGAGGATGTCGCCGCCGTGGAAAACACCTTTTTGGAGGTTGCCTAAATGACCGGTCAATGAGAATTGACCTACGTAATCCTTCAATTTACCCGTCATAGAGCTGCTAACCCAATCCAATAGCCACAGCAACAGCAAAATAACAAAACCCGTGATCCCCGCAACCATCTGGTTATTCGACAAACTGGATGCGAACAATCCAATCGCCATCATCGCACAGCCTAGCAGGAACATGCTCAAGTACGACAACCACGTGACAGGCATATCCAGTGTACCGAAAGATGACATGATAAGCGGATACACCAAACTGATCGCCACTAGGCCGACTTGCACGATTAGAGCGGATAGATATTTGCCTAGCACGATTTCGCTAATACCCGCAGGTGATGTCAGGAGCAGCTCATCAGTACCTTGACGAAATTCATCCGCTACAAGACGCATTGTGAGCAACGGAATAATGAACAGATAGATGAACGTGGTATTGCCCACAATGGAGCGCGCATCCACAATTGGCGGCTGTCCAGCCACGAAGTTCACGTAAAAGAAGAAGCTCGACAACAGCACGTAGAAGGCAAACGCCACATACGCAACTGGCGAGAAGAAATACATTTGCAGCTCTTTCGAGCAAATGGCCCAAATTCTACGCATCGGTGTCACCCTCCTCGGTTGGAACAAGTTCAGGCGCTTCTGGCTCGTCGGTCGTCAGCTTGAGGAAGATATCCTCTAGGCTGAGACTCTCCCGCTTCATCGCTAGAATCGGTAAGCCTGCGCTAGCGAGACGGAAGAATACCGCTTCGCGAATGTCTTCTGCGCGATCTGCGGAGGTCACGAGGAGTTTGACGGACTCGCTTGAAGCGGCGGCGTGATCTAGTGAGGCGGCTTCGTCTGCCTCTGAGGAGACAGGGGCGGACGCCGATGGTGCGCCCATTGCTGCTGCGCCCGTTTCCGGTGCGTCGACTTCTTTCACTTCGCCGACGGACGGCAAGCTGCGCAGCTCGGTCAAGATCCGCTCACGAGGTCCCTTGACCTCGAGCGACACCTCGAACGTCTCGCCCATCGTGCGGCCGAGATGCTCAGGGCGCTCGTCAAGGACGACGCGGCCTTGGTTAATAATGAGAACGCGGTTACAAATCGCGTTAATCTCAGGCAAGATGTGCGTGCTTAGCAGCACGGTGTGGTTTTCTCCCAGCTCATGTATGAGCTGGCGGATCTCGATGATCTGCTTCGGATCGAGGCCAGACGTAGGCTCGTCCAGAATGAGCAGATCCGGTTGGTGTAGAATCGCTTGCGCGAGTCCGAGGCGCTGCTTGTAGCCCTTGGAGAGGGAGCGAATGATTTGCTTCTCGCGACCTTGCAGTCCTAGCTTGTCGATGGCTTCGCCGACACGCAGTTTTTGCTCGCGCGCAGGCACATCGCGCAGGTTGGCGATAAAGCGCAGGTAAGACTGTACCGTCATCTCTGGGTACAGGGGTGGTGTTTCAGGCAAGTAGCCGATCTTGCGGCGCGCCTTCTTCGGGTTATCGGCCATGGAATGACCGTCCACCCATATTTGACCATGCGTTGGATTCAGGTAACCTGTAATCATGCGCATTGTCGTTGTTTTGCCAGCACCATTCGGTCCTAAGAAGCCGACGATTTCACCGCGCTGCATCGAGAAGTCGATGTTATGCACGCCGCGATCATTTCCGTACAGCTTGCTGACTTGTTTGACCTCTAACATCCAAGATCCCCCATTTCTATGCGTTCGTATTATTCATCATCACTATACGGGTGTAACAATAAACCAACCTTAAGCAAATCTGAAAAATAGATTAAAAAATTGTGTCTAAATTGTGAACGAAGGGATGTGTTCTGTTTATCAGTGTTTCGTAAATGCGAATGATGTCGGATACAAAATTTAAATGGAAAACATGTAGGTAATTCCGTCTGTTACTCTGTTTTTCGTGAAATAACTGGAAAAGGTACAGCTATTCTTGGATGTAAATCAAAAATGTGAGGGAATGCTCAAAATAACTGTATGTTTTCCAGTTATATTGAGAGTTCGCTTGGAAATGAGTAATTTAGATGGATATTTTCCAGTTAAACGGGCGGGGGTAGTGTTGGCATGGGGCTCGATTGGTTCGTGGTTGTGTAGCGTTTGTTGGAAGCTCGGTGATTCATGGTTGAGTAACTTTTAGTAGGGAGCTCGATTTGGACTGGTGGTTAGTCTATCCATCTGTTTTTCGATTGGCAACTTGCTAGTTAGTAATGTGGCGTATTTGCCTGGATGTGTGCCGACTCGAACTCAAACAAAAAAACCACAAACGACTAGCGTTCATGGTTTCCCTATCAGCAGCCTATTTAGGCAGCCAGATTCTAAAATTCCCACTCAGTGCAAGTACGCTAAACGCATACAAGCAATTATCGTAATACCGTCTTACACCTGTACGAACCGGCGTCTGCCAGAATAAATCAACACACGCTCTGGCATGAGCACCGTCAGGCACCGCAAGTGAGGCCATCGCATTGGTAGCTATGATGCCAACAGGATGCAGGGCTTTCTCTTCAAAAGGCGTGCCATCGATCTGATACCGACGATAGTCATCCGGCGTCTTATCCGCGAAAAAGTCTTGAATGCGATTGACCGCGTCGGCATGCCACTTGGATCCGCCGTACCACTCCGCATCCAGCCCGATATTAGCGGCCACTCGGTACGAATCACTGAAGAAGTGGCCATAGCCACGATCGTCATTCGGCGTGCCGTCGTAATGCGCATACTCTGGTGCCAAGCCCGTCTCCGGGTGGCAAGCAATCTGCAGATAGGCTCGGCTGGCCTGCGCAGCCTTTTTCCAAAACAGCCGATCTTCTTCATAGGCCCACTCTGCAAATAGCTCATAGAAATGCGGCAGATGATACGACGGATCCGAGTATTCGCAGTTTGGAACAAACTTGATCAGCTTATTGTTCGGATTCCACATGGGCTGGCCTATGCCGTCTTCTCCTTTGTGAATACACGTCCGAAGCAAGTCTCGTGCCTGCTCACTGTAATTATATGGCGCTGGCCCATCGCTCCAACGATGAGAAGCAAAGAATAGGGACAAGGCAAAATATTCTTCCCCGTCCGGCGCCGGACCGTTCGATCGCTTGGAGCCATCGGTGTTGCAGGACCATGCAAAATATCCCGCATTATCGCCTTCAGTCATCAACATATTGGTGTGTGTCCACTTCCAAATCCGATCGAATACGTCTTTCTGATCCAGTTGAACGGCTATCATCATACCATAGGACATTCCTTCTGTACGGACATCCAGGTTGCCAGTATCTAATAAATAAGCACCAGCTTCATCGGCTTCGTAATAGATTCTCGTATCTTCATCGCCGTGGAACAATTGGTTCCACATGTCCTGCAATTTATCTTGAATATCCGCTTCCGCATACCCATACTCCGCAAATAGATTGCGGTAGCTGCCTGTAGCCAATGCGCCCATCGCTTGCTTTTGCATATGAAATGCCTCCTCATTTACAAACTCCCAAGACATAGGATATGCCTGGGGTTCGTCGCTATATCTACTAACCTTTTACACCGCCAACGGTCATCCCTTTAACAAAATACTTTTGCAAGAACGGATACACCATAATGATCGGAAGACTCACCACAATGGTCATGGTGGAACGAATTGACGTTGGCGTTACTGTTGCTGCGCCAGTGTTCGCACTGCTAGCAAAGATATCGGCTGCCGTTTGCGACGTTTGCGTATTCGTGTTCTGCAATATTTTCATCAACTCGTACTGCAGCGTACTCAAATTTTCATTTGAAGAATTGTACAAGAAGACGTCAAACCAAGAGTTCCACTGACCTACCGCGCTAAATAGCGCAACTGTCGCCAATACAGGAACAACAAGCGGAAGAACAATCCGCATGAACATCGAGAAATCATTCGCGCCATCAATACGAGCCGCTTCCATAATCCCGTCAGGAAGTCCTTCAATAAACGAACGAATGATAATTAGATTGAATACCCCGATCATTCCTGGAATGATATACACCCAGAAGCTTCCTAACATGCCAAGATCCCGAACGAGCAGGTATCCCGGAATTAATCCGCCGCTGAAATACATCGTGAAAATAAAGGATACCGTTACGAACTTGCGAAGCACGTACTCTTGACGCGACATCGTGTAGGCTACCATTGCCGAGCAGAACACTGTAACTACAGTACCCAACACCGTTCTCAACACCGAAATGAAGAAAGCATGCACGATTGCGGCTTCGCTAAACACGTATTTAAAATTGTCGAACGTCCACATTCTAGGAAGTAGATAAATCCCTCCGCGGACTGCGTCATTCGCATCGTTCAATGCTACGGCCAGCGTATTAACAAAGGGATACAGCGTAACAACAACGAGACCTAACATAAAAATGATATTACAAATATCGAACAAGCGATCACCTATGTGCGTATTCCGCCGGCTCGAGCTTGCCTGTTGTGAAGCTTCCATAGCTGATACCTCCCTGTGAAGTGGTCCAAATAAACAGTTAGAACAATCTGGCTTCACCGGCACGTTTAGCAATTTGATTCGCACTGATCAAGAAGATAAAGCTAACGACGGTCTTGAAAATGCCTGCTGCTGTTGCCAATGAGAAATTGCCTAAGTTGATGCCGTAATTGAGTACGAAAATATCAAGATTTTCTGCATAATCTATGTTCATCCCATTTTTGAGTAAATACTGCGGTTCAAAGCCAGACTCAAGAATGTGACCTAAATTCATAATTAGCAATATGATAATAACCGGTTTAATGCCTGGAAGCGTGATATACAAAATGCGCTGAAATCTGTTGGCTCCATCCATTTCTGCCGACTCATACAGAGCCGGATCAATCGTCGTCATCGCAGCTAGATAAATAATGGTGTTCCAACCGACGTTTTTCCACACCTCGGATGCACCAAGAATTCCCCAGAAATATTCACCCTTACCAAGCCATAGAACGGGTTCGCTAATCACATGTAATTTTAATAAGATTTCATTAATGATCCCGCCATCTGTAGATAAGGCACCGGATACGATACTTGCAGCAACAACCCAGGAAATAAAATGGGGCAAATAACTGATTGTCTGTACAAAGCGTTTGAAAATAACTTTACGCAGTTCATTGAGAAGAATAGCTAGGGTAACTGCTGTAACAAAGCCTAATACGAGATTAATCGTGCTCATCGCTAACGTATTTCGCATGACGCGAATGAAACCCTCATCTTGGAAGAGGAATTTAAATTGATCGAATCCAACCCACGTTTGCTCCGAGAATTTTTTGGCAGGACGATATTTTTGAAATGCCATAGACCAGCCCCAAAGTGGTACATATTTGAAAATAAATAACCAAATGAGAAAAGGCAGCGACATGGCCATCAATACTTTTTGTTTACCCAGCTTACGAAAAAATAAGGCTAACCCTGTTGATTTCTCGGATAGCATTGGTCTGTCCGTTAGGGATTCTTTTGTAAGGCTCTCCATAGAAAATCACTCACTCCTTAATGCTTTTTATCAATAGAAGGGACGCATGACACTAACCATACGCTCTAGTGCCCTGCATCCCTTATTCCATATGCTTTATACCTTATTTCGCCCAGTTACCTGCAACGCGGTCTTTAACAACCTTCGTTACAAATGCTTCGTAGCCTTTGATATCTAGTTTGCTTGCTTGAGCCACGTAGTCGCTCCAAGCCTTCTCGAACTTATCTGTGCCCGCAGCTAGAATCATTTCTGGATAAGCTTTCTTCTGAAGATCACCCATTTTTTGTTCGAAAATTTGTTCAGGTGTGCCTTGTCCTTTATTGATACTCCAAGCAGGGTACCACGGACGAGCATCCGGCTTACTAAACATGTCTGTAAAGACTTTCGCGTTGTACGCTTTCAAAAGTGCGCGATCGCCATCTGTATAGTTCTTCTCTGCAACAGAAGGCTGCTTATTCGGATCGAAGGCATTGTCTCCTTTTACAATAGAGAAGTTACCATAACGAGGCCAGTTGTACGCAAACATTTTCAAACCGAAATCTTCATAGAACTTAGGATCTTTAATTTTGGCAATTTCTTCATCTGTGCGGAAGAACTTCCCTTTGTCGTCCACTTCATACGTTTGGCCTTTAATACCCCATTGCTGAAGGATTTGATTATCTTCTGTCAGCATAGTGTCGAAGAATTTGATAATGCGAACAGGGTCTTTCGCGCTTTTGGAAATGGAAATACCACGGTTGTTTACAAAGGACGGAGGATCCAAGTATTGGTCCTTAATCCCTTTATCAAACACGATCGGAAGTGCCACGTAACGCTTGTCATCTACGCCAGCTTTCGCCAAGTTATTGCGCGCATCTCCGACTTGCCAGTCATATGCGAAGTAACCGAGTACACGGCCGGAAGTCAATTTTGCTAAATACTGATCTTTGTTCATCGTGAAGGACTCTTTATCGAACAGACCTGCTGTATTGACTTCATTGAGTTTTTTCACCCAACGTTTCGTCGTTGCTTCATCAATGGCATTGCTTTTCGCTTCATTTGTTTTCAAATCAATCAGTAGACCACCGTCATTCGGGTAGCCAGCTAGATGGAAAGCAGGGTTCGTAATTGTGAAGAAGTTCGTGTCATACGTCATGACGGAGAACCCGATCGTATCCTTGCCATCCACTTGTGGATGCTTGTCTTTATATGTCTTAATGGCATTGAAATATTCGTCAAGTGTCGTAAGCTTCGGATAGCCAAGCTCCTTCAATACGCCGCGTTGAATCCAGAATGCGCCTTGATCAACGTTAGGGTTAGGGGCGAAGCCTTGATTCGCACTGAAGGGAAGGTGATAAATCTTGCCATCCTTTTGCTTCATTTTGTCAAAATAAGGACCGTATACTCGTTTGATATTTGGGCCGTATTTCTCAATTAACTCATCAAGCGGAATGAATGCGCCAGCATCCATGAACTTATCGATTTCTCCTTCAGGCTGTACCACATCTGGAAACTCATTGCCAGCGATCATGACACCAGACTTGGTCTTGGATTCGCCAACGAGATTCTCCACTTTAAAGTTAACGCCTGTTTGCTTCTCTAACTCTTTACCAATTGGGGTTTCATTCGTGTTCATGTTCTTCCCAGCGTTAAACAAGAAATAACTAAACGTAGCCGGTTTGAGCTCTTCCTTCGCAGCGGCTGTCCCACTAGGACTGCTTGGTGTTTTGGAAGCGGCAGGATCTGCTGAGTTTGAGCTGCTGCAAGCACTTAGAGAAAGCGCTAACAATGTGCCCATCGTGACTAATTTCAACTTCTTCATTCTTGTGAAACTCCCCTCTCAACACTTTCTTGTAAGCACTTTCATTATATAAAACCGCTCTCAGCTTGATTACCCTGTAAAGTTTAGTATCTTCTTAGTAAAGCTTAGGTGATCGATCATTCTCATTCACTTGGACGGGTGTTGTAATCTTCACAATGGTGCCGACGCCATCCTCACTGCTAATCTGTACATCAATGGCGTCCCCATAATATAATTTCAGTCGCATAAAAGCATTCTTCATCCCGACGTGTCCACTCACATCTTCGCCGTTACCCATATAAGCGTTCAATAAATCCACTTTCTCCTTCGGCATCCCAATCCCGGTATCCGCAATTGTAAAATTCACCTGATCCCCAATTCTAGTCGCCTTCAATTCGATGGTACCATGGCCTTGCAAGGGCTCAATCCCATGAAGACTAGCATTCTCAATGAAGGGCAACAAGGTCATTTTAGGGATTTTACAGCTATAGACCGACTCATCCACCTCGAAGCGGTAGCTCAGCTTATCGCCAAATCGGTACTTCTGAATTTCTAAGAAACATAGAATCAGATCCAGCTCATCACGGAACGTGACCCACTCCCCGCCCCATTCCAGTGAACGGCGGAACATTTTGGCCATATTTTTAATGATTTTAGCCGTTTCATTTTCTTGCTTGATCAAGCTGCGCATACGAATCGTTTCCAACGCATTAAACAGAAAGTGAGGGTTAATCTGACTCTGCAAAGCGTGCAGCTGCGATTGCCTTTGTTTCAGCTCCAGATCCTTCTTCTGAATATCCGCGATGTACACATCATCAATGAGGCTCTTGATTTGCACGGTCATTCGGTTGAATTCCCGTACCAATTGGCCGATTTCATCCTTCGTTTCCGGCTCATCGATGAGATCGAAATGTTGATTTTTCACCTTTTTCATATGCACAAGAATACGGACTAGACGCGTATGCAATGAGGATGAGATCCAGAAAATAATTAAAGTGGGTATCAGGAAGTTAAGAAGTGCTAAATAGACGACAAATTGCTTGGATTTGCGCACCGCATCCAGGACATGTCCATCGGAAACGAGTACAATTCGCCAATTTTTTAAATAATTAGTGCTATAATCGCGCTCCAATTGAATGGCATCCTTAGGGATGGCCACGCTGCGGAAGTTCGTTTTACCCCGAATCCAATCCAGCTTCGTGTCCGTCGTATACTGAATATCCCCTTCGGCGTTCAGCAAATACAGATTCCCTTGCAGTGCTTGGTTGCTAAACATCATCTCGATCGCGTCCGGACTCATCTCAATTTTCAGTATTTTACTATAGGTGTTCGCATTCACGAAATTGTTCATTTGACGGATAATGCTAAGTCCGCTGTACGAGCTCTCATTGTCATCGCTTCGCATAACGAGCGGATAGGGTTGCCCGACCGCAAGCACCTTCTGCAGAGCACGGTACCATTCCGATTCCCGAATGATATCCGTAAGCGGGTGTAAGCCGCCTGAGTCAATTATCGTTGGATTGTTGGTATACATCTGAATCCCTTTAATTTCGCTATACACCAAATTGTACTTATTAATGTTGGTAGCCAGCTGGGAGTTATACATGCGCACATAATCGATGGTTTCTGCGTATGTTTGCTCCAGGGCATCATTTAAGAGGCCGTCTGTATAAAAGACGGATGAAATCCCAACCGCATTGTCGATCTTGGCACGAAATTCATCCTTCAATTTATCTAAATTCAACGAGATATCTTCCGTTTTCTGACGCTGAACATTATGAGTCGTCACTTGATAGAAAATTACATTGGTCAATAATATCGGAATAAACACACTTAGAAAGTAAAGCATCAACAACTTATTGCGCAAACGCACATTATTTAGTTGAAATCGTCGTATTTTCATGGGAATGCCCGCCTTGTTTGGTCAGTAGTTTTTTGCGATATTCAGATGGAGGCATATCCTCCATTTTCTCAAATTGCGCAACAAAATAGTCCGCGTTATTAAAGCCTACCTTTTCGGCAATTTCATAAATCCGCAAATCTGTTTGACGTAACAGCTTCTTGGCTTCGCAAATGCGGATAGACAGCAGAAACTCATTAAAATACTGACCGTATGTTTTCTTGAACAATTGCCCGACATACACCGGATTCATATAGAACTCAGCAGCAATGCTTTTGAGATTGATGTTCTCTTGGTAATGATGCTCAATGTAGCTCTTGATCTTGTGGATGCTGCCCTTGGTTTGCTCTCCCCGCAATTGTTCCATCATACGAGAGCTCTCGATCATAAACGAAATAAATAAGTGCTGCAGTTGGCTAAAAGAAAGCGGTTGTGCATCCCAGCTTAGCATGGGCTTAAGATTTACGAGTAAATCCGTTGGCCCTTGCATCCCCTGTAATGTTCCCACGATTCGGTGCACATAGCGATTGATAATCGTTCGAATCGCGTCTTTGGCTAGTGATTTTGTTTCAATTTCAACAAACAGCGTCGCGATCGTTGTCTTTATCTTCTCTGTTTCTTGCTCTTCAACGGCTTCCTGGATGGAATGAAACAGGCCGACATCCGGCTCTGCATAGCTTAGCTTCGTCTTAGAGGCTGTTTCATAGAAGAGAACATCCTTCATCCCCTTCACATACTTGTACTGCAGCAGCTCGTTAGCTGTCTGAATCGACGTGCTGAGCATTTTCATATCTTTCACACTCGTGCCAAAATAAAGCGTGACTCCCGCTTGCAGCCGCTTGGCCAACAAGTTCTGCAGTGCTGCGCCAAATTGCTCATAGCTGCCGCCATACAGCTTCAACGCATCAGAGCAAATAAGAAAAGCGCACTGATGATTGCGCAGCTGAACAACAAAGTCGCTAGGAACATCGACTAACGTTTGTAAGGCCTGGGCGACAACGGTGACATCGTCCTTGATGAGGTAATCCGTCGCATCTCCTTCTTGGGAGAGGCTTCGATTCATTTCAACAATGCCATACCGGAGCACGCTTCCTTTGGACAGACGAACCCGTTCGTCAAGCTCCAGCACGGCTTTGGCTGCTTGCTCGCCTCTACTTAGTTGTTCGAACAAGCCCCTCAATGTGAGTCGGCCGCTGATCGCTTTCTGCAAGCGCACTTCTTTAATCTCAAGCGCTAACTTCCGTAGCGTCTCTTCCAAATCCTCTTCCTCAATGGGCTTCAAAATGTAGTCGCTAACCCCATAACGAATGGCGGTTCGCGCATACGAGAAATCATTGTAACCGCTTAAAATAATAAACTTGCATGTACTAAGATTGTGAAGCTTCACTTCTTCTATTAGTTTTAAGCCATCCATCACTGGCATTCGAATGTCCGTGATGACAACATCAATTTCAGATTGCCTGGAGGTAATGATTCGCAGCGCATCTTTTCCATTATCCGCTTCGTGGCTGACACAGTATCCCAAGGAATCCCAGTCAATTAAGCCTAGCAAACCTTTCCTGACATATTGTTCATCATCAACTAACATCACTTGCAGCTTCATGACCTTCACTCCCTTGGTAACTAAAATGGAAAAGCGAGTCCGGTACTTAGCCGGACTCGCAGGTATCTATACGAGAATCTAGATGTTGTCTATTGTATCCCACTCTGTCATGATCTGACAACTATGGGTGTAAAGGTCTATTTTCACAACTACTTCATTATGCGATGGAAAGCTTTCTTCGGCGCGTGATGACCATCAAAGAGGAATGGCCAATTCTTTCTCCCCTTCACCGGGAAATCATCCAGCCATGTGTAATCGTCCGCCGCTCCCCAGAATGTGACTGCCGTAATGCTGTTACGGTACTCTCGGAATAGCTCGAAAATTTGCTCGTACCTCTGCGCCTGCAGCTCTAGCATCTCAGAGGTCGGCTCTGTGAGATCGGTTCGTCTGTCTGTGAATTCGAATACCGACAGATCTAACTCTGTAATTTGAAGCTGTACGCCAAGAGAAGCGTAGAGCTCAATGGCGGTGCGGATTTCTTCAATGGAAGGGCCTTGAAGGTTCCAATGTCCCTGCATTCCAATGCCATGAATCGGTACACCTTGATCTTGTAAGGATGACACAAGTGCAGCAATTTTATCTCGTTTCACAGGGTTTGTTTCATTGTAATCATTGTAGAATAAGAGCGCATTAGGATCTGCTTGATGGGCAAAATGAAAAGCTTTCGCGATGTAATCTTCACCAATGATGTCCAGCCACTTGGATTTACGCAGCGTGATATCTGTCGTATCCTCAATCGCTTCATTCACAACATCCCATGCGTAAATTTGGCCGCGGTAACGCTTCACTACTGTTTCAATATGCTGCTGCATCCGGATTAATAGCTGATCCCTCGTTGCCGGCAGCCCGTTTGCTCCTTCAAACACCCAATCTGGCGTTTGATTGTGCCAAACTAACGTATGACCTCTTACCCTTTTCCCCTGATTTGTTGCAAAATCAACGATTGCGTCCGCCGCTCCAAACGTATAGCGGTCCAGGTCGGGATGAATCTCAGCAAACTTCATTTCATTCTCTGCCGTTACACTATTATAATGCCGTTCGATGAGATCGGCTTGCGTTACAATGGTTCTCGTATTCACAGCTGCACCCATATCGAAGTAATGCTCAAACTTCTGATATAAGGAAGCTATTCCGATTTGGCTTTCTTTCGTCACGTTGGTTGACCTCCTTCAGTTCCTGTGAGTTAGTAAATCGTACGCCCCTGCTCATCCGAAATCCCTGATTTCCTTGCAAAATACGTATTGATCACATCGCGCCATTCCTTCGCATGCTCAGCTTGATCATGGAGACGCTGCAGCACGTGGGCATAGCGAACTTCATCGATGTGCTCCTGAAGCGCCGTCCATGCAGCAACCAACCCAACCGCTTCATCAACACCTTCAAAGTGGGTGTCGTACACGTGTTGGATGACGGTTTTGCCGGACTTTAAGCGATACGTATACGGCACATGATGGAAAAATAACAACAGCTCATCCGGACATTGCGCTAACGATTCGTATCGTTCTGCCTGCGGCTCATGATATTGTGCGGTATAGCCCGTTCCCGATTTCACGGTGCGATCGACGCCAATACCGTGACAATCCGCAAAATGGTAGGTCCCCCATTTGGCATATTCATACCCATCCACATTCGGACCGTAGTGGTGGTTGGGGTTGACCATCCAGCCTACGCCAAGCGGTGCTGTGTATTTCTCGTAAATGCTCCACGAACGGAGCATCATGTCCGAAAGCGTTGCAACCACCTCAGGCTGGCGGCTGAACGTCATCTTGATCCACTCTTCTGCAATAGCTTCCGCAGTAAGACTTGGATCCCATGCCAAGCGGCCGTATCCATAGAGATTCGCTTGCGCTAGCACGTGACCCGTCCAATTCCAATCATCACCGATATTGGACACCGCTGCGAAGCCGCCGTGCGCCCGCCCAAATAGAGCGCCGCTGGCAATGTCAGCCGTCGTTGAGCCTTCGCCTTGCGCATAGGTATCGAAGTCGATGACTTCTTTCCATTGCGGTACTAAGAAGCAAACGTGCTTCTGCTGCCCCGTGTACTCCTGCGTGACTTGCAGCTCCAGCATTTGATTCGTGCTGCGCAGACCTCCGAGGAGCGGTGATACAGGCTCGCGAACTTGGAAGTCCATCGGACCATTCTTAATTTGCAAAATGACATTATCTTTAAATTTCCCGTCCAGCGGCGTGAAATGATCATAAGCAGCCCTCGCCCTATCCGTGGAACGGTCGCGCCAATCCTGCAGGCAGTTGTAGACGAAGCACCGCCAAATGACCAGACCGCCATGCGGCCAAAGCGCATTAGCCAACATATTGGCACCATCCGCATGGTCGCGGCCATACGTGAATGGTCCTGGGCGGAATTCAGAGTCCGCCTTCACCAGGAAACCGCCGAAATCAGGGATGTATTGGTAAATTTCGGCCGCCTTCTCTTCCCACCAGAGGATAACATCGTTATCCAGCGGATCGGCTGTAGTCAATCCGCCAATTTCCATCGTACTTGCGTAGTTCACACTGAGAAATAAAGTGATGCCGTACGAACGGAACACCGCAGCAATCTGCGCTACGTCTGGAAGAAACGCCTCTGTGATCAGCATCGTTTCCTGGCGATGTACGTTCACGTTATTGATCGAGATCGCATTAAGGCCTACCGATGCAAGCAATCGAGCGTACTCACGAATGCGCGTGTGATCCTTAACGATGGCACTATCCTCGAAGAAAATGGAGCGACCCGCATATCCACGTTCGATGCTGCCATCCATGTTATCCCACTGATTCATCATCCGCAGGCGATTCGTGGGATTCTGAACAACGGCGAGTTGCTCGAGAGATTCTCCGCACTGAAGTCTGCGAAGCAATTCGAAAACCGCGTATAGCACACCCTTATCGGATCCGCCGATGAGGACGATATAGCTGTGACCTGCAGATTCTACCGTTTGAATCAGGTACCCATCTTCCTGTATGTTGACTACACGCTTGGCATCCAACAGATAATCAAGTGCAGTCGTTTGATCTTTTACGCTAAGCAGAATCGCATGTGATTTCGTAGGTGTTTCTGAATGGACAGGCGTGACACCAAGCAACGCTGAAATTCCTCTGTGAAGCTCGTGCGCAGCCGTCTGAAAGACTTCAGATATCGTATAAGTAACAATTTCCTGACACCACGTTCGGTAGGTTTCTAGTAAAGCGGCCTCATTTATTGGGGAGTATCGAAGCCAACAAAGATCTGTTTCTTGCTTATATGTAGGCATGCTGCACCACCCCTTGTTTATGTATAGTTTTCAAAATAAAGCGCTTTCGCGTGTTATTATATCGTCTGCATCGCCAGTTTCATACCCTACGAATTTTAGATTTTACCCAACAGATTAAAGGAGTTCGAAGAACGGCTCCCTCTCTGAAGCTGGAAATGTAAAAAACCATAAACGACTAGTGTCTATGGTTCACACATGCATGGAACTGCTTTTTTTATATTCCGTTGGGGTTGATCCCGTTATACTTTTAAACAATTTGCAGAAGTAACGGTATTCGGGAATACCAACGGCTTGCGCCACCTCATAGATTTTCATCATCGTATGCCGAAGGAGCTCCTCCGCCTTCCTAATTCTGGTACGGTTTAAATAATCGGAAATATGCTCCCCTGTCTCCTGTTTGAACAGCTGACCTGCATAGGAGGGATGGAGATCTACAAAGCGAGCTAACTCCGTAACCTGCAAATCTTCGGTATATCGTTCATGGATTAGCTTACATATCATTCGTACTTCTTTCCGCATATGAGCAATACCTTGTTCCCCAGTTGCACGCTCTATATCAGCCAATGCTTCGTTCCACCAACTTTGGAAATCAGCCAATTTCTCTATATAACGAATGCTATCGAGCTTGGTTATGACCGAAGTTGGCAGTTTGGTATGAGCCGGATCCAGCATCTTCTGTGTAATAAGCAGCAGATCTGGCGGGAAATAAGGTGGATCTACTTTGTTCATCATATCACTAACCGTTCTGCGAAGCGGTTTAATCAAACCTTGCTCAAGTGACCGAACCCCCGCTGAGATCCATTTTCGACTTTGCTCAGGATCGATTCGTTGAAAGGTTGATTTCACTAAACCACTTATATAAGGACTATCTCTATAAAAATAACCCGAAAGTCCTTCGCGTAATAGGAGCATCGCTTCTACCCATTGCTGCGAATATATCAGGTTATTTCCGACATACGTAAAGCTGTGTGCACCTACAATGGAGCGCACTAAGTCCAAACCAATCTTAGCGATCATCACGAGCTCAGATTGTACGCCCGCGTGATCTGGCATACGAAGGAAGACGAACAAGCGGTTTTCTCTATATGGAATGGCAACCGCATTCCGCATTTCTGTGCTGCATATCGTGGACTCCAGTATCTGTTGTACAAGTTTTCTTTCAACGATCCTACCCGCTTCTGCCTGCAATTGGAGAATTCGTTCTTCAGTAACAAGACCACCAAATATACGATGGATATCCCAACCATACGCTAAGATGGCAAAGGGCTGCGGTCGCTCTTGATGAATCAATTCGGACAGTGCAGCCGGATAGACGGCCGTATCTAGCTGTGAATGTCCATCTAGCATTCGCTCTCCCCACTTTTTCCGTTCGTGCCATACCAACTGCCAGTTCGCATCGATTTCTTGATGAAGATTTTGCGCAATCTGATTTATCGTATCCAAAATGTGCTCCGGTGATTTCGCCATTTTCATTAGATAATCAGTAACACCTAGAGAGATCGCCCGCTGGGCGTAAGCAAACTCACCGTAGGCAGTGAGAATGACAATTTTGACCTTTGGCCACTTTGTACGGACGTAGGCGGCCAGTTCCAATCCGTTCATCCCCGGCATCGTGATGTCAGTCAGAAGGATATGAGGTCGCTCTTTCTCCATCCATTCAATAGCCTCCTCCGCATCAGATGCAGCCCCCATCAGGTGGACGCCAATCGAATCCCAATTGACTCGCTCCGAAAACCGTTCTCGTACCCACAGCTCATCATCTACGATCATCAACTTAAGCAAGCCTGCTCACCTCCTTGTTCACAGTCACAGAATGCTCACTCTCCGAAGGTAGTCCCGGCAATCGAATGGACACCAACAATCCTTCACCGGGCTCGTTGTAGAATCGAAGTCCGAATTCAGCTCCAAAGTATAACTGAATGCGTTCCTGAATGTTACGCAGACCTAGATTATTTAATCCTTTTTCAGATGATGTCGCCACGTTCCCCGCAAGAATCTGTTCAAATTTCGCTGGATCAATGCCCGGCCCTTTGTCGGAAACCTCAATCACCACGACCTTCTCTGCCTCTGATGATGCCGTTACGATAATATGATTAACTGCCCGTTTGCGTAATCCGTAAAAAATACTATTTTCAACCAAGGTAATAATCGTCAATTTAGGAATGGGTACATCCAGCAACCACTCTGGTACAACCATATCAACCTCAAATTTCTGGCCATAGCGCAGCTTCATTAACCGTACATAATGCTCCAAATGTGCTAATTCATCCTGAAGTGTGACCATGTCACCTACTTTATCGATGGAATACTGCAGCATCCCCATTAAAGAATCAATCATCGCAGCCATTTCGGAAGCCCGGCCAGCTTCATCCAAGCAGTAAATCGCGTTTAGCGTATTATTCAGGAAATGAGGATGGATTTGAGATTGCAGCACTTTTAATTCATGGTGAAGCTTCTTTTCCTCTGCCGTTTTCAGGTCCTCGAACAACAGCTGAATGTTGTCCATCATACGGTTGAACCCATCAGAGATAAGCGAAAATTCATCATTACGTTTCAATAGCACTCTGGCATGCAGGTCTCCTCTGGCCCCTACCTTCATTTGCTTGATAATAACGCCAACTGGCTTATGAATATATTTGGCGATCCACACGGAGACAATCGCTGATAAAAACACAGCCATCACCAACACAAACCAAAGCTGCTGTTTCAAAAGCGCGATAAGCGGATATGCCTCTTCCTCTTTGACGACAGAAAGTACAACCCAATTCCAGCGATTCTGCTCACTCTTTAAAACTCTATACGTGGCTTTCGAAGTATGAATCTGATCGAATGAGGAGCGGCTTGTCGAAACCAGCTTCTGCAGCTCAACAACCATCTGCCCATGCTCCATATTCGTTTCATAATCACTTCGTTTCCTATTCGAGGTAATAAATTCACCTTTATTCGTAAACAGAAAAATATTCTGATCACGTCTCTGTACAATCGTGGGACCCGCTAATGCACTTAAATTCAAATCGATTACGATCATCCGATGCCCATCAACCCGTTTGGCGACCGAAATCGTTTGGCTATCTGTGATCGCGTATGGAGAACTCCACCAAAATCCGGTCTTCTCTGTTTGTTCAAAAATATTCTGAATTTGCCCCGCTGGCACATAAAATTGGTACCCAAAAGGTGCACTGCTTACGATTTGCCCATCCTGGACATAGTAAAACCCTTCAATCTCTTCTCGATGCAGGCTCATTACGTTCTCCATAAGGGAGTTGTAGTCGTTATCGGCAACTTTCCCGTCAATGACGTAACTAGACATAAATAATAATTGAGATTGGATATTGTTCATTAATGTTTTTATATAATTTTCGACTTCTACAACGGAAAGTTGGAGCGCCTCCTCATTACTCTCACGAATCGGTTCAAATACGCGCTGGTAACCAAAAAAGCTTAGGATGCTCACCACCCCGATAACGGAAATAAAGTTAAGGATGAACAGCTTTTTACTAATACCGACAAAGCTTGGTTTCCTTATCATTCGCATGCTGTTAGAACCTCTCCTTACCGAGGTGATATGAGTCGATTACGACACAAGTATAGCATGTGGACGGAAAGGCTGTCCGCAGATGGCGGACAGCCTAAACCAAATGATCTATTTGAATGTGATTGGCTTGCCAGAAGCACCTGCAACCTGTTCAGCATAGTAATCGAAGAGCGCTTTAGCGCCATACTTATCCATGAGCTCTTGCCGCATTGCCGGCCATTTGGAAGCGTCTTTTTCCTTGAATAAAATTTGGATATGATCTTCACTCATCTTTTTTCGTATTCCCGCTAGATCCATGCCATCTTTCACCACAAGACTAGTACCAACGGATGGAATGAGCTTATAGGACGCGATTTTAGCAGCAATTGCTCTATCGCGATCAGACATATTCGAATCAATAACGTTAAGTCCAAGTTGCGTTATTTCACTCTGAACGAACCAACCGTATACGCTTAAGAAATTTCCGTTATCAATAATGTCCTTCTTATACGCATCTACAATCTGTTCAATACTTTTGCCATTCCTTTTGTAATGCACGCCTTCTTTTCCGTATCTCGTTAACAAGAAGCCTTCTTCACTGGACAGCCAATCTAGAATTTCAATGGAACGCTTTGCTTTCTCATCTGTTGCTTTGGCACTAATCAGGAATGGATTCAATGGTAACGGTTCACGCCATACACCTGTTTTGGCTCCAATATGGAACGGCTGCCAATCCACTTTCTGGTTGCCTGTTACGGCCTTTGTTTTGACCTGAAGTCCATCAGGATTATTATCGTAAGCAATGTCACGCGTACCGCCAAGTACGATACCTACCTTACCTTGCTGTGCTTTCTCGATATGCTGAACACCTTTATTCAGCAGCCAATCTGGATCAATAACCTTCATATCCATGACTTTCTTGACATCTGTCAATACATTCTGCATCCGCGCATCTGTACGAACATCCACAAACTGATTATTTTCTATTAAAAAATCACCAATGAGTCCATTTTTAATATATTCCGGGAAGTCTAAGGAGAGATTAGCTCCATT
Source organism: Paenibacillus sp. LjRoot153 (assembly GCF_964253085.1). Classification (NCBI taxonomy): domain Bacteria; kingdom Bacillati; phylum Bacillota; class Bacilli; order Caryophanales; family Paenibacillaceae; genus Paenibacillus; species Paenibacillus sp. LjRoot153. The sequence goes on along the minus strand of NZ_CAXUQH020000001.1, from coordinate 175,073 downwards.
TCCTGATGCCGAAAAGCCATACGTATCGTTTTTTCCATTGCCATCAGGGTCCTGCTCCGTAAATGCCTTCATCACCGCAACCATATCGTCATAGGTCTCCGGCATTTTGAGATTAAGTTTGTCTAACCAATCCTTCCGAACATAGTAAGAGCGAGGCTCTGTCTTTGGAAAAGGTAAAGGAGCACGTTTGTAAACACCATTTACTTGATATCCCTTAATGTCTGCTTCGGTTACCCAGTATTTGAAATAGTTTGGCATCGTTGCCGGTGTCACAAGCCCTGTCAAATCGCGAGCAACACCATCCTTGATATATTTCACGGACTCCAGACCGTCGGAATAGAAAACATCTGGAATCTCGCCAGAGGCAATCATCGTGTTCAACTTGCTTGCAAAATCGGGACCTTTGCCCAAGTAAATCATTTTCAAATCCACGTTAAATTTCGACTCAATGGCCTGTTTCACGAAATCTTTATCCACGGATGGAAGCTGCGCGTTATTGGCAGCTGGGACGAACCAGGTCAGCGATACTTTCTCTTTCTTAGCTGCATCGGACGGTTTGGTTGACTGTGAGGGACTCGCAGAGCTACCCCCGTCTGTTTTCGTGCTGCACCCTGAAACGGCCACAGCCGTAACCAGCGTGATTGCCAGCAATGACATTGATTTTCTTTTAACCATGGATATGACCTCCTGTTTATCTTTCGTAAGTACATCATGACACGACACCATCTATCAACCTTTAATTGAACCGAGCAGCACCCCTTTCATGAAATACTTTTGCAGAAAGGGGTATACAATCAATACGGGGACCGTTGCCACAACAACTACAGCCATTTTGATCGTTTCTGGAGGCAGTGACTCCATCTGTGACTGGGACACCGCTAGTTCCTGACTCACCGCTGGTGAAACAATCATATTGCGCAGTACCACTTGAAGGGGATATAGCGTACGTTCATGGAGATACATAATGCCAGAGAAGTACGTGTTCCAATGTCCAACTGCGAAGAACAAGGCAAGTGTAGCGACGATTGGCATGGACAGCGGCAATACAATACGCAGCAAGGTTGATACATCACCACAGCCATCTATTTTAGCAGCATCTTCAAGCTCAGCTGGCAAGTCTTCGAAATAGGTTTTCATAATCAGGAGATTAAAAGAAGATACAAGACCAGGAATCATAAGTGCCCATAATGTATTGATGAGTCCAAGCCCTTTAACGAGCATGTAGCTTGGAATAATCCCACCTGAGAACATCATGGTAAACACAATAGCGAGAAGCATTGCGCTTCGCCCTGGCAAGTATTTCTTCGACAGTGAATAAGCAAGCGCTGTCGTGACAGCTAGATTCAGGATCGTTCCCACTACGGTAATATACACCGTAACCCCAAGAGCCCGTGGAACTGTCTGAGAGCTGAAAATCGTTCTAAATGCCTCCAAAGTCAGATGTTTGGGAATCAGCACGAATCCGCCATTTTGCAGGACCTCGGTAAAGGGAGTAATTGACATAATGAAAACGAAGTACAACGGAAACAAGGTTGCTAGACAAAATAAAGCGAGAATTGTGTATAAAAAACTATTGAAGATATGGTCAGAAGGTGTCTTCTTCAGTATATAAGTCATCGTTGCCGCCCCTTACCAGATGCCGGAACTCCCGAATTTTTTGGCTAATTTGTTAGCCCCAAGGACAAGAATAATACCAATAACAGACTTGAACACACCCATGGCTGCAGGCACGCTGAAATCCAAATTCTCGATCCCCCTTCGGAATATCCACGTATCTAGAATGTCTCCTACTTCGTAAACACGCGCATTCAAGAAAATGTAAACTTGATCGAATCCCGCGTCGAGAATGGAACCTATGCGGAAGATGAGCAGCAAGACGAACACTTCCCGAATACCAGGCAAGGTAATGTGCCACAGTTGGCGCCAACGGTTGGCACCATCGACGACGGCTGCTTCGTAAAGCTCGGCATTGATGGATGCCAGTGCAGCTAAGTAAATGATGGCCCCAAATCCGGTATTTTTCCAAATATCTGTTAAGAGAAGCATCGGGCGAAAGGCGTCTGCATTGGTCAGTACGTCAATTTCCCCCCAGCCCATATCCCGAAAGAAGGTTGTGATGAACCCCGCTCCTGGAGCAAAGAAAGAGAATACAAGCCCATAGACAATAATCCATGATAAGAAATGGGGTCCGTACGTGATCGTCTGAACAAGCTTTTTGAACCATTTCACACGAATTTCATTTAGCATGAGTGCCAGAATAATGTCTGGGAACATATTAAACAAGATTCGGTACACACTCAGGATGAGCGTATTCTTCATAAGAAGAGGAAAGTCAGGCGTTGAAAAAATGGTTCGGAAATTATCGAATCCTACCCACGAACTCCCCCACATCCCTTTCATCAAGTTATAATCCTTAAACGCAATGACCAATCCGACCATCGGCGCGTAATGAAAGATCATATAGTAGAGCATTCCTGGCAGGGCCAGGATATACAACCATCGGTAGCGGTACAGCGTCCGGATCACATTTCTGTAGCTGGTTGACTTGGGGAGGCTGGGGTTGACCAACGTGGTCGACTTATCAGTCTGCATCTCTTACTCCTTCTGTGATTAAAGTCACACACATTGTAATTAAAACGCTTCCATTCCGTTTCTATTACCAGTATAAACTCGCTAGAAGGGTGAAAATATGCCACTATTTCTAGATTGTGTTCACTATTTCAAAATAGATCAGCTTTGGTTGTAACACGCAGCTAGCTGATCCGTGAAGCCTATGTATTCGCTTCACGGAAGCAGCTCACTTACGGCTGTGTTGCGTTTCTACAGTTATTATCCAATTATTGAAAATCGAAAGTCGGACTCGTAGTAATGTCTCTAACAAGCTCTCTGTACGTTCCCAAATATGTCATGCCAAATGTATAGGAACCTGGCAATAATTCCTTACTAACTTTGCCACCTATCGTTTGACCGAAAGACCGCCAGCCCCCTGCATAATACTTCACACTGCCCGTGTCGATGAAGTTCCCTTGGCTATCTTTCAGCTGCACCGTGACTTTGGTCGTTTGAAACACAACCATAGGATCCGTGCCAATTGACTGTACCTTCTCTTTGTAGGTTCCCTCATACGTCATGCCGAAAGTGAAAGAACCTGGCAGCATCTCCTTGCTAGCCTCTCCGCCTGTTATTTGACCAAAAACCTTCCAGCCTCCTGCATAGTACTTCACACTACCGCTGTTCAACGGATTGCCTTGGCTATCCTTCAGTTGGACCTTTGCCTTAACCGTCTGGAACACAACCACAGGATCCGTGCCGATATGTTGCACCTGTTCTTTGTAAGTTCCCTCATAGGTCATACCGAATGTATAGCTGCCAGGTAATAGCTCCTTCGTAATCTGCCCCTCGACCGTTGAACCGATCGTCCTCCAGCTTCCTGCGTAGTATTTGGCGGAACCGCTGTCCATGAAATTTCCTAAGCTATCCTTAAGCTGTACCTTCGCCTTAACGGTCTGAAACAGGACAACAGGATTTGTACCTGTATGCTGCACCATCTCTTTGTAGGTTCCTTCATACGTCATACCGAACGTGTAGCTTTTATCGGGAAGCTGTTTACTGACTCTGCCATTGGCATCGGTTACCCCGAAATCCTTCCAGCCTCCGTCATAGTACTTGACTACACCGCCACTAAGCGGATGTCCGCTACTGTCTTTCAATTGAATGCTAACAGGCGGCTGCTCCGTATGGCTTGCTGTATATGTTAGCGGGATTCGAAAGGAAGCACCGCTCGCGATATTGTAAATAAAACCTTTATCAAAATCATTGGGGTCTTTATAGGAACGGACCATAGTAATATCCCCGATGTCGAGTTTCAAATGCGAGTTATCCACTACCGTCACGCCCCTAATGGTGTATGCAGCGTTACCGATACCATCATTTTGAATGATCACATTCTTCCCGATCCAATCCGTAGGGGTGCCCGTTGTACCTGATGTTGCAACCATAATCTCATTATGCTGCGACAATTCCTGTGTGAAGTCTACGACGACTCCAGTAACTGCGCTCACCTGCACTTGCTGAACCTCACCATTTTTTCCGATATAAGATCCGTCATGCAGATAGGTGGTTACATGTCCATCATCCTGCACAGAATACACGCCGAAGAAGCCTTTAAATGCCAATGCATAGGACTGATCCGGCAGGTCAACTGTATAGGCTTTGCTTGGATCCAAGCTGCTCACGATATAATCCGTTCTGCCGTTCTGCAAAGTTACTCCTACGGCCCGAACCTCGCTATCAGATGCAATCTGACCATTCAGCTTTACCGTCAATGGTGTAATGGAGCTAATAAAACGTTGCCCCTTATACGGCTCAATGATCGAAGTAAATAAGCTATCCAAGTTAGAGCCGCTGCGATGAGCAATCATATACCGAAGATTCGCTGGATTACCCGGCTTGTTCGTCGGCGGTACGCCGTCAGCAAGCGCAACATCGTTGACATTACCCATCATCGTTAAGCGGAGATGAACATCTGTTGGAGCTCCTGCTCCCTGACCATATACATTCCATGTATCCTTGACGTTCCAATCGATACTGAATTTGTTCGTCGGGGATGTATCTCTTTCCACATTTTTTAAATAATGAAAGCCACTGCCCATATAGAGAGGTCCATCGATATCATCGACCCTTTGCCCGTAAGGGACATTAGCACCCGCATACGTACCTGTTGGCTGAGCAGTCAAGCTGATTCCTTCCGTTGTGACGGTTCCTTCTGCGCCATGGAAACTGAAATAGTGATCATTTCCACCTTTTACGCGAAACAGGTCTACCGTATAAGAGTTCACATCATCGGCCTTAATCATGGCTGTCGTCCGTTTATACAGCGATGTCTGTGTATAAACATCGGGTGACTCCACGTCAATTAGCTTCACTAAATCTGTTTGATCAAAATGCTTCGGATCCGCAGCCCACAAGTTCTCTTTCTGTTTCCGCGCATCCACGTTCACGGTGTTATGACTAATTGTATTGACTACCCATTGTGCCCGGTGCATATCGACATTATCGGCATACTCTGGATAGCCTAGGTCTGGTGATAAATCGAGACCGAAGCCATGAACGCCAATGTTTAACGTATCTCGATGACCATGACTGGAGTTGCGTCCAAAGAACATCCATGTGTCTCGCAGCGTGCTTTCCTCATCCACTCTTGCATCTCGCAGGGCACGTGCATCCGCATTCAATAAATTCAACACGCGAACGCCCATTTTAAAGCCGCTGGCTAGCGCCTGCTTCCCGATGCCCTGGAAAGAAATATGATGCGCCCCTTGTGTGAGATTCATCCGAATTAAGGTTTCATATTGATTTAAGTTGCTCCCGTAGAAATCCATGTCTTTCACCTGCTGCCCGTCAATCGAAATACGGTACACCCCATAAGACGGAGCCTTGACCGCAAGCAGGTCTAGATCGTAGTCATCGGTTGCAGGAACGTCGAAAACAAATGTTGCGGTTTCCCCGCTTGAGTCAGCCTCCAGCTGAACGGAACCCGACTCTTCCGTAAACTTCATCGGCACACTTTGCTCCGACACCGACATTCCACCAAAACCAAGTCTTATCCCATAATCGACTTCCAGACTCTCTCCGTCTCGCAGCGCCGTAAATCCATATCCGCTTTCCGTTATGCTTTTCAAATCAAGTGTGCCGTACTGCCCAATAACCCCTTTCATACGATCCGCGATCGCGTTCGGGTTGGAGGCAAAGACATCCAAATGAATCCCATCTGTCGTGTTGTTATTCATAAAATAGGCAAGCTGTGCGTAGATAGGATCACCGTATTTATCAAAGGCTTTGACCAGATCGGTCATCCTGTAAATGAGGAAAGGATTGCCGGTACGTCCCGTATCTCCAATATTGGCTGTATATCTCTCGCTCAACAGGAGCGGATTCATAGCAGAAAACATTTTTTGAAACTTAACATTACGGTAAAGATCCGCCTCTGGGTAAAGGTCATAGCCTTCCAAAATGTCAGCCGTCATCCGATGAGTCTGAAGCCACAATGTATTATAACCAGGCGAGCTTTCGTTTCCGTTGCCATCACGATCCACATTTGATACAAGCGAGTTGAGAATATTTCCGCCAGTCAGACGGGTTGGATTACTCAGAACTTCTCCCGTTTGGAAAATAAAGTCCAACCACTCTTTCGTGTCGGGCATTGTATCGTAAACGACAGCCGCCATAGCCAGCGCGCTTTGATGCATACCGTCATTGCCAAGAATTTGCGTTTTCTTCACCGCAGGAAATACTTGTTTAATGATGCCATCTTCGATGTTACGACGAATATCCGTTCCTGAGCTTATGCCATTCGTAGCCCGGTACTGTGTAGACTTCGTTTGTAGGAACTGAACCGTTTGCGGGTCATTCATGGCTGGGAAAAAGGCATCATACGCACTCAAATACGATTTGATATTATCCGTTTCCCAAATACCTCCCACGACTTTGCCATTACCGACTGATTTACCCCAAGAGTTGAGGAACACCGCCTTGTCATATTTGCCTACATCCATGTCTGGATACATATCAGCTACGCGGTTCAACATGATTATGCCAGCTCGGGCATACTTCGTATCACCGGTATAGAGATAGGCATCCCGTAGGGTATCTAGCGCCTGCTGGATGATGGCATTCTCGCGATACCAAACAAACCAATGGACATAGTACGCAATGAAGGTGTAACGATTGCCCTGTCCGTCTACCCAACCCATGCCGTCATCAACGCCCCAAGTTGGTCCCTTCTCTGGATAGAGGGTATTCACGAGCAAGCTTCGGTCTGCTAATTCAGGCCGAAACATCCCGTGTTCATCCATACCACTGTTGTAAAAGGCACCAAAGTCATTCGTTGGAAACTTATAACCGCTGGATGGATCCACTAGTTTCCATGGTTCATTCAACGGATCGGCTCGATAGGGATAATTGCCATATTGCTCGACGGCTTTCCCCGTCACAGGGCTTCCTACGGCCTGATTAACGGCATAACTTCTAGGTAAGGTTTGACCAGGAATGGCTTCCCACAAAAAATCCAAGCCTTTCGCCAAATAGGTATCAGCTTTGGATACAGCAGCATCCTTCAGGCTCTTTGCCCATTGAAGCTGCTGTGCGTTGTACCGCGCGGCAGCAATCTTAGCCGGACTATATAACGTTGTCCTTGTCTTACTATTCATGACTTCTCCTGACCTCTTGAATGTCGCGTTGTCAAAATACACCGTACCTCCCCCCTGCTGCAAGGTGCCGAATCGCAAACTAGCATAGGCGGCCGACGCTGGGGCCACAGTGATAAGCGTCATAGGCTCCCATGTATGGTTGGTTGAACCTGCCATCGTTTGTGAGGATAAGAGAACTTTATCTGCATCCCAGAATTCGATTGCTTGTTGGGCTATCCCTGTGTTCGCGAATGCATACACACTAGAGGTGTACGTCACACCAGGTGAAACTGAGATGAGATGACTTCGCAGACCTGCTTGTTGCGTACCGCTATTGGATATTTGGACACTATGAGTCCCCTCATAGACTTGCGTAGTAGATACTTGCACAGGACCATCTACGCCACGCCATTGGCTAGGCTTTCCATTAACTAATAGCTCGAAGGTACCATTATTTAAATTAGTACTTGGCTCTGGTGGTGCTTCACTAAATTTGGCATCATCGAAGTAGGTAGTACCTACATTCGCAGCCCCCAGATATAAACGAACTGTCGCATAGGTTGCTCCTGCTGGAGCGACGCCCACTGCACGAATCGGCTTCCAAGCGCTCAGATCAATTCCCGAGACAATTACATTCGATAAATTCACATTGGCTTCATTCCAATACTCTAGGAAAACTGTTGCATTGCCCGCTTCGATATAAGCGAATGCCTCTGCTTCATACTTGACCCCTGGTGTAACTGGCATGCGATGACTTCGCACACCAATCCCAGCGGATGCGCTTGTATCTGTGATTCGTATACTACGGTCTCCCGTACGTTTCCTGACGGTTGATGAGGCAATATCACCACCAAAGATAGAGTCCCAGAATCTTGGCAGAATATCGGCCAAAGTCTCCATTCCGCCATTCCTGAGCAGGGAATTCGGATCCTGTACGACCTCCCCAAACTCAGCATCATCAAAAAAGGAGGTACCTATGTTCCCTTGACCCGCGTAGACTCTCAAACTCATCGATACTGCACCTGCTGGCGCAACGGTGGAGATATAGAGCTGCTTCCACTGATTTAACGTAGAATTCGTAGCAAGTGGGAAGGCAATTAGTGTGTTATTAGCATCCCAAAACTCAAAGTACAGCTGTGAACTCCCTTGTGTATTGTAAGAATACACGGATGACTCATATTCCTTTCCAGGCGTCACCGCGATCTTGGTGCTGCGCAACCCCACCGATGCCGTAGAGCTCAAGTCCGTTAATTGCACGCTGTAGACAGCGCTATGTACGGTATATGTTGAGGATGTCACCGTCCCGCTTATTACAGACCAACTTGCAGGCTTTCCATTAACAACCTGCTCAAATCCACCATTTGGAAGAATGGGTAAAGAATCTGCTCTTACTTGTGTAGGAATGGCAGTAAAAACGGAAATAAGCATTAAAAAGGATAGAAAAACAGCTAACAATTGCTGACTTCGAAATCGATACATAAATCATCATTCCTCTCTTATTTAAATGACAGCCCCACATATTTAAAGCGTTTTCATTTCGTATTATCGATCATTATAAAGCCCACTGCAGATCGGATACTATGCACTTATTTCAACAAAGTGTTCACTATTTCAATACAGCCTAGATAAATCATCATATAACAAAATAAAAAAGAGGTGAGCTTCTGCTCACCTCTCTAACGAATACCTAGAATGTTCTAGCTATTTATTTCACTAACGTACCCTTCGTTACACCCAACTGATTCGTCGCCTTCAGGGAACGCCACACTTGCGTGCCATTGATTTGTCCGTCGATTGCACGGCGATACAGATCGAGAATTTCCGTTACTTTCTCCGGTGTTTCTTCCAAGAACTCCACCCGGAACGAGCGGATGCCCAAGTCCATAAAGTGGTTCAAATATTCCGCACCTGACTGATCTACCGCGTTGTAGACGGTATTCCGGCAGCCCTCATCTACGCGGACAGGATGAGACATGCCCACACGATCCTGCAAGGACACACGCTTCTCTTCGCATGGACGACCACAGTTCGTGAAGTCCGTGCCTTCACTCAGGAAGGTACAGTACACGCAATGTTCGGTGTGGAACATCGGCATGTGCTGATGAATGACGACTTCGAGCTTGGATGTTTCCGCGCGGCGAAGCAAGTCAACCATCTGCTGAATGTTCAAGTCATACGAAGGTGTTACTTTCGAAAGACCCGCATCCAAGAACAAAGTTGCTGCCTTATGGTTAGCGACATTCAAGGAGAAGTCACCAATCAGCTGCGGTTGTGATGCATCTGGATTCTCAAAGCGATGCTTCAAGAAATAGTAGGCTGCGCCTGTATTACGAATCAGAACCGCATCTGGCTTAAGCTTGAGTATATTGTTAAAATAGCCCGTTTCCCCTGGCATATGAATCCGTGGTGTCACTAGCGCGATTTTGCGCCCAGCGGCATGAACGGCTTCAACAGCGGCAGGGAACTGCTTAATAAATTCAAAATCAGCATAAATCAAGTTGACGTCCGTTGTTGCTAGCACAGCTTTCACCTGATCCAAGCTACGGCAAAGTGCCGTCAACTCGACCGCATTGCGGTCCGCGAGGGATAGAGCAGGTGCATTCACAGCGGTAACAGCCGCGTGATGCTCGGTCACAGCAGCAGGCACGTCGTCGTACACGCCGACTTCGCGCTTGATGTACGCGCGCGGCTTCTGCCGCTCGTCTTCCATGAGCTCGACAGCCATGCGGCGCATGCTGTTCAATTCACGCATCGGCACGATCAGCTCCCCATCAAGCTGGACATCCAGCTCGCTGAGCTCATAAATCGTGCCGCCAAGACGACCGAACTGCTCGGTGAAGAGCTGTTCGTCCATCGGTCTTTTCTCCGCACGAACCAGCGGAAGCTCGGATTGTACGAAGACGGTGTGACCACCTTTCACATCCGTCCACCAGCTCTTGAGCGTCTCGCCAATGACACCGCTCACTTTCACGCTTACCGGGAATGTACGGTAAGGCTTGTCCGTCTCAAACGTCTGGCGCAGACGTTTGTCCAGCGCAGGATCGTTCGTCTTCCAGATACGGTCGCCAACATGCAGACGACCAAGCTCCACATCGTTTCGTCCCATCACGATTTCAATGAGGCCACCCTCGGCTTCGCCTTCGAGTTTCTCACCTTTGCGGCGCAAATCATAGATGCGCCCGCCTTCTTCCTTCTTCGTCGGGTCCCCCGCGTCGAAGACAAGCCCGTCGCCACGCTTTAATGGCGCCTCCAGCTCACAGATCACAGCATTGCGCAAGATCTGCTTGATGCGCCCCACGAAAACCCCACGGCTCTTCGGAAACGTACCGTCGACTAACTGCTTATTGTTGGTTCCTTGCAGGAACCCAACGGTAAAACCACGTGAGAAGCTTTGCTGAAGCTCACGTACTTCCTCACGAGACGGACGCGCGTCCTGTCCCTCAAAATAACGATCAATCGCTTTGCGATATTTGCTCACAACATTGGCTACATATTCAGGGGTCTTCAGACGCCCTTCAATTTTAAAGGAACGAACACCTGCTTCGATTAGCTCGGGCACGATTTCAATCGCCGCCAAATCCTTTGGCGACAACAAATACGTGACGTCTCCCATCGGTTTTTGCTCACCATCGACCATCAGATCATACGGCAAACGGCAAGCTTGCGCGCACTCTCCACGGTTAGCGGAACGCCCTCCCCACATTTCGGAGGTCAAACATTGTCCCGAATAGGACACACAAAGGGCACCATGCACGAATACTTCCATCGGAAGCTTCGCTTGATCGCCGATTTGTTTAATTTGTTTCAAGTTATTCTCACGACCTAGAACGACACGCTCGATATCGAAAGGTTTCGTAAATTCAACAGCTTCTGGCGATGTAATCGTCATCTGCGTTGAGCCGTGAATCGGGAAATCAGGTGAGATTTCACGAATCATTTTAACCAAGCCCAAATCCTGCACGATCACGGCATCCACGCCTGCATCAACACACGCCTCAATTAATTGCTTCGCATCGTTCAACTCTTCTTCGAACACGAGAATGTTAAACGTCAGGAAGCCCTGTACCCCATATAGATGAAGGAACGACATAATATCCGGCAGCTCAGCCATCGTAAAGTTATGCGCTCTCGCTCTCGCATTGAATTTCTCCACACCAAAAAACACGGCATCCGCCCCATTGGCAACAGCCGCTCGCAAACAATCCCAATCCCCCGCAGGGGCCAATAATTCTACATCTTCTCTGCGTATCGTACGCATGGCAGCAAATCCTTTCAATATCAATCCTCGGAATCCTCAAACTCTTCTCTTTAGTGTAACAGAAACGATAGGTAGGAATCTAGGGCAGGGGATAACTACGCCTAAAGCCAATATCCGACAATACAATCCGTTTCCATGCCTTTAGAAGTTAACAAACGTACCCATGAATGCTATAATGGCAAGGATAGTGACCTATATTGACAACTCTCCCATGCATCGCAAGGGCGAATTGCAATCTTTCTAGCAATCGAGGGATCCATTTGATTTTGTCGAAAATTCGCGCACGTCTACTACTGATCGGGTTAAGCCTTGGCTTCTTAGTCCTCGTGCTAATCCTTCTATTTTTGCCAAAAGTCGAGGAAACTAAGCTTCTATACGCAACTAGTGGGGATTCTTATGATATTGCTGCTTATAGTAATTTCGAGCAAACCTTGCAAGCAGGTGTTCAAATTGATAGAAAAAGCGTGCTTTCCCTCTCAGTCCGCCAGCTACGCTCATATGACGCTTTGTATCTGGATCCCGCGCTAGCGCAGGCTTCCACATGGTCCGAACAATCGGATAAGTTCATGAGCTTTGTGAAGCAGGGCGGACATCTACTGTTGGAAAATGAGTTTGCTGATCGGTTTCCACTAGACTTTCTGGGTGCTGCTGGGATCGTTGATTTAAAAAAAGTGCCCATTAGCAACTTAGTTTTAACGCCGCAGACTTCAGATTCGCTAACGCTCGGTTATCCACAGGTTTCTGTTAATCTACAAGGCATTCAGCAAACGTTTCAATTGTTTACACAAAGCTATCTCAAACATAATGCTATGGATGATATGCCTGGATTTAATCTTGGATACGGCTTTAATCCTTCCACGGGGCAGTCTGTCGTCAACATGTATAAAGCATTCGAATCGAAGCAGCCTGTTTCCCTTGTCATGCAAAATCGCGTTGGCAAAGGTGCCGTGCTCATCAGCAGTAATTTCCTGCCGAATCGGTACTTCCCTACGGGATTTGATATGAAGAGTGGTGCGGATTTGAAGCTAGGCTTTGCCCAGCTCGCCGAGAAATACCAAGCGACAAGCAAGGCAACACCAGGTACGACTTATTTCAATAAAAGAGTGATTCCGATTGAGCCGTATTTCAACTTCGCTTGGGCGGCGGCGAACATGCAGTATCGCAGTGAGCTACTCTCCTATGTCGCTAAGGAAACGCTCGGGTACAGTATAAAGAAGAGTCTTGGGCCATATGGCAGGCCAGCGATGGCGTTCCAGAACCATTTTGAGGCAATGCCGGCCATCGGGCAAAAAGACGGCATTGCTTGGGCGGAGAAGCTGAAGGAGTATAACGAGGTTCCATCGTTTACACTCGTACGCAGCGCCTTCTACTGGGGTGAATGGCGCGAGAGCGTGACGGTGCAGCTCAACACAGGAACGAATGCGAAGCCTTCGTTTGTGGGTGAACTGCCCGGCTCCGGCTACGCGAGCGGACTGCACGTGATGGCTGCCGGCATTCCATTAAGGCAAGCCACGTACCCCGATTATCGTGATCTTGCAGGCACGATTGAACTGCCGTATCGCGCGTACCCGGCCGCCGCGGATCTGAACGGCGACGGCCGCACGGACTTGCTGGCCGGCAGCAGCGATGGATTCGTGTATGTCTACACGAATCTGGGCAAGGATGAGGCGGCTTACGTCAGCGAGCCGCCGCCGAAGGGCATGGCGCTGCCCGACACGTTCGGCGCGCCTGCGAAGGTTTTGCTGGAGAGCGGCGCGCCGCTCCAGCTCAGCCCTTACAGTGCCGTTCACGCCGCCGACGTGAACGGGGATGGCCGCACGGATCTCGTCGTCTCGGACGAGTCCGGTGGGGTATGGCAGCTGCCGCAGCTCGCAGGCGGCAGGTTCGGCAAGCCCGCGGCTGTGCGCGCGGACGGAACTGCGCTGCAGCTGCCCGGAGGGCCTGCAGCGCCATCCGTCGCCGACGTGAACGGCGACGGCAAGCTCGACCTCGTCCTAGGCGCAGCCGATGGACGAGTGTGGCTGTATCAGGGCCGCAGCGCAGCGGCCCTGGATCTAAACCAAGGCAGCGTGATTGTGACGCTGCCGAACAAGGCCACGCACGCCGCGCCAGCGGTGCGTGATATGAACGGCGACGACCGACGCGATCTCGTGGTCGGCAGCAGCGACGGGGACCTGCAAGTATTCATCCAAGAATCCGCTGGCGCTTGGACTGATATTGGTCCCCTCGCAGGGACAACCTTGAACCAAGTCGGCAACCACGCATTGGTTGCTGGACATTATTCCGTTCCGCTATGGCTGGACCTCAATCATGATGGCAACGACGATCTCATTGTGGGCGGTATCGAATTCGGCTCTCCTGTGGCGATCGATGACCCGCACTTTCCTTATAAATCGGAATTAAACGAGTTCATTGCGTATGCAAAAGATCAGCATTTACAACTAAATCCGCATACATTTGTACATAATTTTAAGAGTGCTGAAGATGAGAGCACGGAGTTCAACCTGCATCAACAGGCTTTTGATAAGCTTGGTATACCATGGTTACATCCTGGAACGAACCAGCACACCTGGCGCATTAATAATGAAGATCACGATCAGACCCTGCTTACAGAGAAAGCAAAAGGCATGTGGTACAACTTCGGATTCTTACCATCCGAGTCACCTGTGCTCGCTCGTCCAGAATCAATCTGGTCGCTTCCCTTCCTTTTACAAGATCAGCAAGGGAAGACCAATGCGACAATGCTCATTCATGCTCCTACACCTGTCCTTAGGCTGGCTGGTGACAATGCGAACACGGATGTGTTCGAGTCCATGGTAAAACTAGATATGCCGATTGATTATTTCGAGCATATTGAATACCATTTTCCTGAACCTCAGAAAATTGCTAACTTAACGGAATTTGCTGATTACTTTGACAAGCTTCGCACGAAGCATGATTATAACTTTATGTCCGAAACACAGATGGCCAAATCATTCATAACCGCTATGCAAAGCGATGTGAAGATCAGCCAATCCTGGGGTTCCTACCTGTGGGATCGATTGAAGGATCGTCTCAGCGGAGGTAGTCCTCACTTCCACGCTACGCTGTCACCTGAAACATCAGGTGTTTCTCGTTTAGCTGAGGAGTATGCGGATACCTTAGGCGTCACCATTGAAAAGGGGGATAAGCTCGCCCTATACTCCCTGCAAAGCAATTCAAACATCTACACGACGATTGAGAACAAGTTATACCTCGGATTAGCGAAAAAGGCTGAGCTTCGCGTAGGTCCGTCGTCACAACAGTTCCATGTAGTCCGTTCGAATGTTCCTTTTACCCTTACTAGTGAAGGAAGCACACATCAGTTGAAGCTAGAATCAGCGGGTCTGCAGCAAGTAAAATTATTTAGTCCTGCCCAGCTCAAGTTCAGTACTTCTGAGGACACGACAATTGTTTATGATGCACCTACGATGACGTACACACTGACCCGATACGGGGACGTGACGACACTTACTTTTACCGGCCCTGTCGCAAATGCGCAGTAACCCTATCAACATTAAATCATCTACTTATTTTTGAATCAGGAGGCTTTCCCCATGTCTAATTTGTTAGAAAAGCTAGAACAGCATATTCGCGAGCGTTACGAAATTGCTGAGGACGATGACGATTTCGATGTTGATGTTCATTTGTTCGATTATGGGTTTATTGATTCCGTTGGGGCGACTGCACTCATCGCTCACATTGAGAAAACGTACAACCTACAAGTAACGAACCAAGATTTGATGCTCTATCCGATGAACACGGTGAGTGAAATTGCCGAATTTATTTCCAAGAAGACTGCGAGGTAACGGATTTATGAGTACAGTTAAAATTCCACTTACAGGCCTAGCTGAAAGCCAGCACGGTCAAGTCAAATACGCCTCAGCTTTTGCCGATGAGCACATTCAAGAAATCCTTTTGATCGATGGAGAAATCATCATCACCCACAACTCACCTAACGGCGATGAAGGGATTACTGCACGAGTTGAGCGCCTGATTGAGCGTTTCTCCCACGGTGATTTCGGATTTAAAGAAAATATTTTATTCGAAAATAAAGTCGACACGCCTTATGAAGGCGATATTATTGCTGAGCTTGCTGAGCGTAAAGCGATTAAAGTGCTAGAGCCCGGACTCTTCATCTTCCGTGAGCCTTTCTCCAGCTTAATGCGTTTCCTTGACTACTCGTTCGTCAGCAAAATTGCGAGACGTTTCGAAGGTGTCCAAGAGGAACAATATCCTGCGGTCATCAATAGTCATACGTTGAACAAAACAAATCATTTCACTTCGTTCCCAGAGCACATTCATTTTGTGACGCATCTGCGTGAGGATCTCGATGTTATCGAGGCATTCTCCCAAACGATTCGCGAAGCTGGCGGTTGGGACCAAGAGAAGCCATTGGCGCTGGATAACAACATGGTGAAGCCTAACTTCATGATGAACCCTTCTACGTGTTATCACTGCTATGAAGGTCTCGAGAATGAAACCCTTGAAGGCGACGGCATTGTCGTGACCGCGATTGCGAAATGTCATCGTTTTGAGTCCAAGAACCATTCCGACTTCGGTCGCTTACTCGACTTCTCAATGCGTGAAATCATTTTCGTCGGTAAGCCGGATTTCGTGAAAGAGAATCGCTTGAAATCGATCGAGTATTTGAAAGAGTTGGCCGTTGAATGGCAAGTAGACAGCTTACTAGAGATCGCGAATGATCCGTTCTTCACGAACGATTTCCAAGTAAAAGCGTCGTTCCAACGTAACCAGGAGATGAAGTACGAGCTTCGCCTGAACATTCCGCATGTGAAGAAGTCGATCGCTTGTTCCTCCGTCAATTTCCATAGCAACACATTCGGGAATGCGTTTAATATTAAAATGGGCAAACGTAACGCCGTTACGGGCTGCGTAGGCTTCGGTATTGAGCGTTGGGCTTTCGCGTTCCTCGCACAGTACGGTCTTGATGAGGGGCAATGGCCTGCCACGTTCCGTGAGCAGTACCACGCTTGGCAAGAGAAGGCTTTGTAAGTCTTATTTCAATTTCCCCAGGGTGCTCGTGTCATACGAACGAGTCCTTGGGTTTTCATTTTAACCACTACGAAGATAATGAGTGATTCTATTGAAAGCAACCGCTGCTTTTCTCAAAAAAAATAGCTTTGCACTCGGCCTTTTGCTCGCCATCGTCGTCTCCGACCTGCTCATTTCCTGGTGGAACCCGATGGCGTCTTCACGCCGTTTTTACAAAAACGACTTTACCAAAACGCTCTACCACCATAGCTGGTCCCATACGGGTCCGGTTTTCTTCGGTAATTCGGCCGTTACGGGTGCTTATATCGAAGAGAAGTCTGACGCTCATTTGGTTGAGATGGGGCTTTCTTATGGCAAGCTGACTGACTTGAAGGGCATCCTGAAGGACAATCTCTACCAGGTCAAGGATGAGCTTGTCATCGGGATCGACGTGCACACGATGCTCGACCCTCTCGAAACGGATCCGACTTATCAGTGGTTCAAACCTTGGTACCAGCCTTATGTGTATACGTACCGCGATTACTTCCGTGATTCTGGTATCGAGTTTGCTCGCAATTTAAGCAAAGGTAGCCTTGCCTTCGAGCCGCGCTGGATTGATAAGGAGTTGTACCCAGGTCGCAAGGACGACGCAGCGTTAAAGCTCAAGTGGGACGACTACGACAAACAGTTCGGCGCCATGACCTTGAAGGATTTTCAAGACAATCTGGATGCCTTACAGTGGGTGCTCCAGTATGCGGACGAGCATGAGCTCGCGCTGCGTGTGATTTGGATGCCGTGGAACAAAGGCTACGCCGATCCTCCCTATATCGCTTCACTTAAGGATGCGGTTAACGCCCAGCTTAAAGCCAAGAACATACCTACACTCGATTTGATGCACACGTACGATCCGCGTTATTTCCATGACCTCGTTCACCTGAACCGAGAAGAGGGCGCACCGCTATTTACGAAGGAGGTTGACACATGGTTAAATTCCTTAGGAAAACCGTCGAAATCCTCATCTACCTCGTGATGCTTTACTTGGTTTTCATTTATTTTACCGGCAAGGGATTGTTCATCTACGAGAAGTTCTAAGATCTAGCAAGCGAGGAGTTCTATAGCTATGTTTTATATGCACATGAACGCGATGGTCGCGATGAGTGGCATGATTGCCGTTCTGATGCTCACCCGGAAGTGGACGGATAATAAGCGCATTTTGATGATCATATTCAGTCTGTGCTTCCTCCTGTTGTTTAGTAAGAAGCTGGTCGTTTTCTATGCTGCTTTTACGATTATTAATTATTTCGGGTTTGTGTATCTGTGCCGGACGACGCTTTGGCGGAAAGCGACCTTTATTTTCGGGATCGCCGCGAATATCGTAGGCGTCTTTCTCGGTGTTCGTTTTTTCGTTATGGGTGTTTTCAGCAGCCCGTTGTTCGACGCCATCATTTACTTAGGTCTCATTTACAACGTTCTCAAAGTCATTGATTCGTATTATTTCGCTTATTTCTTTGGAAAAGAAGGCGAAGTGCCGGCCATTGATTATGCCAACTATCTGCTGTTCATTCCGACTTTTACGTCCGGACCGATTCTGAAATTCCGTGATTTCATGGCGGACAGCAAAAAGCCCTACACGGTAGATGCTAAGCTGTTTGAAGACAGTATTAAGCGTATTATCTTAGGCTTATTTAAGAAGATCGTCGTCGTCACCTGGATGACTGGGGTGTTCGACCACGTCTTGAAGCAGGAGCTTCACACACACCAATCGCTGTTCCTGTTAGTCTGGTTCTATGCGCTCATTTATTTCGATTTCTCCGGTTATTCTGATATGGCGATTGGCTTTGGCCGATTAATGGGTTATACGATGCCTGAGAACTTCAAGAAGCCTCTCTTCTCGCCTTCCATGACGCAGTTTTGGCGGAATTGGCATGCGACGCTGGGCGATTTTTTCCGGGATCACATCTTCATGTTCTTCTCGCGAAAAACACCCTCCACGGGGCTCACAGCCAGCCTATCCATCCTGATCATGGTACTGATGGGCTTATGGCATGGCTTTACGTGGCTTTACTTCCTCTATGGGCTGTACCACGGCATCATTATCGCGATCGAGAATATCTTCAAGCTCACGACCGTGAATAAGAAGAAGGTATCCAAAGCATACTTCTACTTCCGCTGCTTCGTTACGCAAACACTGGTTACGTTCTCGGTCATTATTTACAGCTCCAACTATGATACGGTTCTTCGAATCTATAAAGGCTTGCTTCATTTTACTGGATGATAGTGGTATAATTTGAACTGATTGTTTTACCAATTATGGAGGTGTAATCGAATGAAGTTAGGCGTGTTTATGGTTCTTTTCGGTGGAAAACCTTTCGAGGAAGCGCTGGATTATATTGCTGCGAAAGGCTTGGACGCTGTTGAGATTGGTACGGGTGGATACCCAGGTACTGCGCACTGCAACCCAGCTGAATTACTTGCTGATGCAGGGAAACTTAAAGCTTTTAAACATGCGGTAGAGTCCCGCGGTTTGACGATTAGCGCACTTAGCGCTCACGGTAACCCTCTTCACCCGCAAAAACACATCGCGAAAGAGTTCCACGATGCTATTATACAAACGATTGAATTGGCTGAACGCCTTGAAGTACCTGTTGTAAACACGTTCTCTGGCTGCCCTGGTGACCATGAGGATGCCAAATATCCGAACTGGCCTGTAGCGCCTTGGCCAAACGATTTCCAAGAGATCTTGGACTGGCAGTGGACGAACAAAGTTATTCCTTACTGGCAAGAAACAGGTAAATTCGCTGCTGATCGCAATATCAAAATCGGATTAGAACTGCACGGCGGATTCTCCGTACATACACCTGCTACCCTTCTTCGTCTTCGCGAAGCTGCTGGTGAGGCCATCGGTGCTAACCTGGATCCAAGTCACATGTGGTGGCAAGGGATTGATCCCGTTCAAGCGGTTCAGATTCTTGGACGCGCGAACGCGATTCACCATTTCCATGCCAAAGATACGTCACATGATTACAACAACACGAACCGTTTCGGCGTGACGGACATGCAGTCCTACGCAAACATGCTGGATCGCTCTTGGCAGTTCCGTTCCGTTGGTTTCGGCCACGATATGAAGGTATGGGCAGACATTATCAGCGCATTGCGTTTGGTTGGTTATGACTATGTCGTTAGTATCGAGCACGAGGACGGCTTGATGTCCGTTGACGAAGGCTTCTCCAAAGCTGTACAAAACCTACAACAAGTACTCATCAAGGAACCTCTTGGTGAAATGTGGTGGGTGTAATCTAATATAATGTACACAAAAAGCCCACAGGCTAGAGATCTTCCGATCTAAAGTCCTGCGGGCTTTTGTTTGCTTGTATGTACTACCAGCCTTTGATCATGATAACATCCATGAAAAGAAATACGAGTAGAGATACAGTTCCAAATCCAAGTGCAAACAGATTTCTTTTTGGGTTAATCAATTGACGGATAACGGCAATTGCAATCACCACTGTGAAGATCAAAACATAGATATCAAAGCTTGTATACGTGCTAGTTGATGCTTCAGCTGCTTCTGCGAATAACATGGTGAAACCTCCTTATAGTAACTCGGTGCAAGGCACACGTCCTGCTATTTTAATACTATGTTAGCTCGATTGGACACGAGATGCAAGTAGTTGCATCGATGTGTAACAAGTTTGTCACCTTTTGTTTGGGATTAGGCCTATTTGGCTAGCCCTTACAGGCAGATTTCATTATTATCCCTTGTACGTATAAAATGTCCATCTGTGCAACTATTTATTACTCTCAGGAAGAACAACAAAAGCCCGTACGGAGAAACCGTACAGGCACTGTTCCGATTGCAATTTAGAACTGTTCTTACACAGCCAACGAATCTCGGTGCTCTTCATCTTCCGGAAGTTCAGTCAATCTCGTGTAGGTTAGCTCTTTTTCTTGCCATGCTAGAAATCGGAAAGGATCAATTCCCAATGCAGATACAATTTCCTGAAGCTCTAACGTCGGTTTCATTATTAGCCTCCACAACATGAATTAGATTAGAACTGCTATATCTCTCAATCATCAAGTCAATAGTTAGGTAGAGGGAGATGTTCACTGTTACTTACTATTATTATAGGCCTACTTTCATCATGATTGATAGAGGGTTAAATTGTCGAAGCCTGTATCATTCAATTAAGTCTTAGCAAACTTTTAGGTATTTTAGTCACTTGCGAAAAGAAAAAGCTTGAAATTGGCAAATGAAACACCTAATTTCAAGCTTAATGTTCGCTTTTTAGCTAACGGATCCTTCTAGAACCTCCATACGCTTCGCATAGTCATCCGAACGTACGCGATCCCGCTCAAGGATCGGCTTCAAGTACTGGCCGGTGTAAGACCCGGCCACCTTCACGACATCCTCTGGCGTACCCGCCGCCACGATCAAGCCCCCACGGTTACCACCTTCGGGTCCTAGATCGATGAGGTGGTCCGCCGTCTTAATGACATCGAGGTTATGCTCGATGACCAGTACCGTTTCACCGCTCTCCACGAGGCGGTGAAGGACCTTCAGGAGACGATCGATATCATGGATGTGGAGCCCCGTCGTGGGCTCATCCAGAATATAGATCGTCTTGCCAGTACTGCGGCGGTACAGCTCCGCCGCGAGCTTCACACGCTGGGCTTCGCCGCCTGACAGCGTAGTTGCAGGCTGGCCGAGGGTCATATAACCCAGGCCGACATCCAGAAGTGTATTCAGCTTACGATGAATCCGCGGCAAGTTCTTAAAGAACTCGCAGCCGTCCTCAATCGTCATCTCTAACACTTCAGAAATGCTCTTGCCCTTATACTTCACTTCCATCGTCTCGCGGTTGTAGCGTTTGCCTTTGCAAATTTCGCAAGGTACGTAAACATCAGGCAAGAAATGCATCTCGATCTTGATGATGCCATCGCCGCGACAAGCTTCACAACGACCGCCCTTCACGTTAAAGCTAAAGCGTCCCTTCTTATAGCCACGCACCTTCGCTTCGTTCGTATTCGCGTATACATCACGGATATCATCAAACACACCTGTGTACGTCGCGGGATTGGAGCGCGGTGTACGTCCAATTGGCGACTGATCAATATCGATAACTTTATCAATATGCTCTAATCCGACAATTTCTTTATGTTCACCAGGTCGAACTTTAGCTCCATTCAAATCGCGAGATAAGGTCTTAAACAAAATTTCGTTGATCAACGTACTCTTGCCAGACCCGGATACGCCGGTCACACATGTGAAAACGCCTAGAGGCACTTTAGCTGACACATTTCGCAAGTTATTTTCTTTGGCGCCTTTCACTTCAATCCATTTGCCATTCGGCTTACGTCGAACCGCAGGAATCGGAATGAATCGCTTGCCACTCAAATACTGGCCTGTTAAGGAGTTCTCATCCTTCATCAACTCTGTTGGTGTACCTTGAGCAATAACCTGTCCACCATGGATTCCGGCCCCAGGACCGATATCAATGATGTAATCGGCCGCCATCATCGTGTCTTCATCATGCTCGACAACGATCAACGTGTTGCCCAGATCACGCATATGCTCAAGAGTTTGAATCAATCGCGTGTTATCCCGTTGATGCAGACCGATACTTGGCTCATCGAGGATGTAGAGGACGCCCATCAGGCTTGAACCGATTTGCGTAGCCAAGCGAATCCGCTGCGCTTCTCCACCTGACAAGGTGCCTGCAGCACGATGCATCGTCAAATAATCAAGTCCGACGTTCACAAGGAAGCCTAGACGAGCTCGAATTTCTTTCAGGATCAAATTCGAAATCGTCAACTCACGCTCGTTCAGTTGCAGACCCTTGAACCATTCTTCCGCTTCTCCGATGGAAAGGGAAGTTGCGTGCGAGATGTTCTTACCGTTAATCGTTACGGCAAGTGTTTCAGGCTTCAGGCGATGACCTTTACATTTCGGACAAGGCTTGGTGCTCATGTAGCTCTGAATATGCTCGCGAATACCCTCAGAAAAAGTATCCTTGAATCTGCGCTCCAAGTTTCGAATAATCCCCTCAAAAGGAACTAATGCTTCCTTGGAAGCTCCCATATCATTCTCATAGCGGAAACGGATTTTCTCGCCGCCTGTTCCATATAAGATCACCTTCATTTGGTCGCTGCTGATCTCAGATACGGGAACATTACGTGGGATCTTGTAGTGCTCACACACAGCCGCAAGAAACTGCGGATAGTAGTTGGAGGTACTGCCCGCCCACGCTTCAAATGCACCCTCTTCAATCGTTAACTTCATATCTGGAACGAGTAAATCTGGATCCACGATCATCTGACTGCCTAAACCATCACAATCCGGGCAAGCACCGAATGGGCTATTAAAGGAAAACATTCTCGGCGCTAGCTCTTCAACACTGAATCCGCACTCTGGACATGCCAAGTTCTGGCTGAATAACAGTTCTTCCTTCTCCATGACATCGACGATTACACGACCATTCGCCAACTTAAGCGCAGTTTCCAAGGAATCTGCCAGACGTGTCTGTACATCATCTTTGACCACGATACGGTCAACGACCACATCAATGGTGTGCTTCTTATTTTTATCGAGCTCAATTTTCTCGGAAAGGTCTACCGTTTCCCCGTTTACACGAACCCGCACAAATCCCTGCTTCTGAACATCCACAAATAGCTTCGTATGCTCACCTTTGCGTCCAGAAATAAGCGGGGCTAGAATTTGGATCTTCGTGCGCTCCGGGTACTCCATAATCCGGTCTACCATTTGTTCCACGGTTTGCGATGTAATCTCGATACCATGGGTAGGACAGTGCGGCCGCCCAATACGAGCAAACAACAGCCTTAAATAGTCGTAAATCTCCGTTACGGTTCCAACCGTGGAACGTGGATTACGGCTTGTTGTTTTTTGGTCGATTGAAATTGCAGGTGACAACCCTTCGATCGAATCGACATCCGGTTTATCCATATTCCCAAGAAATTGACGTGCATAGGCAGACAGTGACTCTACGTAACGCCTCTGCCCTTCTGCGTAAATCGTATCAAAGGCCAGCGATGATTTCCCCGATCCACTTAAGCCCGTGAGTACGACGAACTTGTCACGTGGAATGGTGACATCAATATTTTTAAGATTGTGAGCTCTAGCTCCTTTAATAACGATCTGATCTCTAGACACAGATACCCTTCCTCTCCTATGTGAAGCTGAAACCCTCTTACTTAGGCGTCAGCTTTCATTTCCATAATCGCGTCACGCAGCTGTGCTGCACGTTCGAACTGTAGGTTCTTCGCCGCCTCTTTCATCTCAACTTCTAAGCGCTCAATAAGGGATGCTCGATCTTTCTTCGACATCTTGGCACCCTTCACATCAGCCAGATAGTCGGACTTCTGTTCGGCAACCTTGGTGGCTTCGATTACATCGCGAATTTTTTTAGCAATCGTCTGCGGTGTGATACCCAATCTCTCATTGTTAGCTTCCTGAAGGGCGCGGCGTCGATTAGTCTCCGAGATCGCTTTCTCCATGGAATCAGTGATTTTATCCCCGTACATAATGACTCGACCATCCGAGTTCCGTGCTGCACGGCCGATCGTTTGAATTAACGAACGCTCAGAACGCAGGAAGCCTTCCTTATCCGCATCAAGAATAGCAACCAGTGAAACCTCTGGCAAGTCGAGCCCCTCTCTGAGGAGGTTGATCCCGATTAGCACATGGAAAGTCCCCAAGCGCAAGTCCCGCAAAATCTGCATACGTTCAAAAGTCTTAATATCCGAATGCAAATAACGCACTTTAATGCCAATTTCTTTAAAATAATCCGTTAGATCCTCCGACATCTTCTTCGTTAAGGTGGTAACAAGCACACGCTCATCTTTACGAACACGGTCTTGGATCTCGGCGATAAGATCATCGATTTGACCTTTGGTTGGTCGAACCTCAATAATCGGATCCAACAGCCCTGTTGGCCGGATAATTTGTTGAATCATAGTAGGGCAATGTTCTAGCTCATAAGGTCCTGGCGTTGCTGATATATATAAAATCTGACTGACTTTCTCTTCGAATTCCTCGAAACGCAGCGGACGGTTATCAAGTGCGGAAGGCAGACGGAAACCATGATCAACCAATACATCTTTCCGTGCTTTATCCCCATTAAACATCGCGCGAATTTGCGGCAACGTAACATGAGACTCATCCACCATGAACAGCATGTCGTCTGGGAAATAATCCATCAAGGTATACGGTGTTGCCCCTCGCTCACGGAATGTCAATGGACCAGAGTAATTCTCAATACCTGAGCAGAAGCCCATCTCTTCCATCATTTCCATGTCATAGCGCGTCCGCTGCTCCAATCGCTGTGCTTCCAGCAGTTTCCCTTGCTCCCTCAACTCAGCTAAACGCTCCTCGAGCTCTTGACCAATGTTCACGAGCGCGCGCTTCATCGTATCCTCGCCCGTTACGAAGTGAGATGCCGGGAAAATCGCAATATGATCGCGTTGGCCAATAATTTCACCCGTTAGGACATTGATCTCCGTAATCCGCTCTATTTCATCCCCAAACAGCTCAACACGGACTGCGTGCTCACTGTGCGAAGCTGGGAAAATCTCCACAACATCTCCACGCACACGGAACGTACCGCGAACGAAGTTCAGATCATTGCGTTGATACTGAATATCCACGAGTCGATGCAAGATTTCAGTCCGCGATTTCTCCATCCCCACCCGTAACGATAACAGTAAATTACCATACTCAATTGGTGACCCCAAGCCGTAAATACACGACACGCTGGCAACAACAATGACGTCGCGGCGTTCGAACAATGAACTTGTCGCCGAGTGACGAAGTTTATCGATTTCTTCATTGATGCTGGAATCTTTCTCGATGTAAGTGTCGGAGGAGGCAATGTAGGCTTCGGGCTGGTAGTAGTCATAGTAACTGACGAAGTAGGAAACGGCATTATGAGGAAAAAACTCTTTGAATTCACTGCACAGTTGTGCGGCTAAGGTTTTATTGTGGGCAATAATCAAAGTTGGTCGGTTTAGTTTCGCTATCACTTGTGCAGCTGTGAACGTTTTCCCTGTTCCCGTTGCACCGAGCAGCGTCTGATGCTTGTTGCCGGCTTGTATGCTCTGGACGATCTCCTCAATCGCTTGAGGCTGGTCCCCTTGCGGAAGAAAATCTGATACAAGCTCAAATTTCTTAGAGCTCATGACAATTTCATTCATCCATTATCACCCTCATTGTCGAAATAAATCGAACTTTTATCCTATAAACTTTCCCATTCGACATTCCGATATAGAAGTCTATGGAACTTTTACGTACATATATGAAGGATTGCAATAACTATCCAACATAAGAATGTTTGTTCTCGTTTTTTCATTATACTATTTTTGAATCATGGATGCAAACAGCTTTATCTGTTTTAGCCTTATATAAGGCGGTTTTCCTGAGTTTTTGGACCCTATTCTTTTTATGATAATTAGGAGTGGTACAGTCATGGATTTGACAACAGTATTAGGATTACTATTAGGACTTGCAGGTTTAATTGGCGGGTACATGTGGGATGGCGGTCATGTCAATTCGTTGATCATCCCCAGTGCGATGCTCATCGTTTTCGGCGGAACCTTCGGTGCAGTCGCCGTTAGTTTCCCTGGCTCTATTTTAGCCAATATTCCTAAAGCACTCGGCATTGCCTTTAAGCAAGTCAAAAGGGATCCTGCAACAACCATTAATGAAATTGTCGATATGGCCTCTATCGCTCGTAGAGAAGGCGTACTTGCCCTAGAGCAACGCGCTCAAGAGCACGAGAACCCGTTCCTGAAGGACGGATTGCTTATGGTCGTAGACGGAACCGATCCCGAGCTTACCAGACAAATTCTTGAGCTTGAAATGGACGCCATCGAACATCAAGTCAATAATATGTCGAAGGTGTTCGAAGCTGGAGGCGGATATGCACCAACCATGGGGATTATCGGTACGGTCATGGGACTTATTCATGTTCTCGGTAATCTAGAAGATCCTTCTTCCCTTGGCCCAGCTATTGCCGTTGCTTTCACAGCTACTCTCTATGGTGTTATGAGCGCCAACTTAGTTTATTTACCCATCGCTAACAAAATCAAAGTCCGTGGTAAAGAAATGGTCAATGAAATGGAACTAATGCTAGAAGGCATCCTTGCCTTGCAAGCTGGTGAAAACCCGCAATTGATTAAGAAAAAACTGAACTCCTTCCTCCATGATAAGTCGAAAAAAGCCGTAGAGGAGGATGACATGAATGGCGAGGCGCGGTAAGAAGCACGAAGAGCATGTTAATCATGAAAGATGGCTCATTACTTACGCTGACTTAATTACGTTGCTGCTCGTATTTTTCATTATTATGTATGCGATGAGTAAAGTGGATGTTCAAAAGTATGCCGTTTTGGCGCAAGCCTTAAACCTACAGTTCCAAAAAGCTGACTCCGTCTTAGATAAAAACCATGGTATCAGCGGCTCGATGACCCCTAAGCAGGGTGATGCAGACAGCAAGGATAAGGATTTAACGCATCAGAATCAGGATGACCAGAAAGAAGAGCATGACAAGACGAAGACGGAAGACAGCGAGAAAGAAAAGCGCGAGAAAGAGCTCCAGGATCTTCTGAAACAAGTGCAAGCTTATATTAAGGATCAAAATTTACAGTCGCAAGTGTCTGCCAGTGATACAGAACGGGGTGTGGCGATCACGCTCAATGACTTGTTCCTATTCGATTTAGGAAAAGCTGATCTGAAGGCGCCATCCTTCCCGATTCTGCAAAAGTTGGCTTCACTCTTCCCAACCTTGAAGAGTAAAGTTAGCATCGAAGGACATACGGACGATCTGCCTCTTGCACCAGGCTCTCCCTATAAGGATAACTGGGGACTATCGTTTGCCCGTTCCCTTTCTGTGCTTCGCTATTTCAGCGATACGGCTAATCTGGATGATCACAAATTCATCGCCACCGCCTACGCGGATACGATGCCTCAAGTGGCCAACTCAAGCGATGCAAATCGCAGCAAGAATCGCCGCGTCGAAATCATCGTCTTGCGGAAAGATATTGCACCAACGACGCCAGCCCAATAATTCGTCCGAACGAATAGAAGCCCTATTTCCACTCTTGTGGAGGTAGGGCTTTGTTGTGTTCGTGGTTACTTGGCGCCGTCTATTCATACAAAAAAGAGCCATCCTCACCCGTAGATCTCTCTACGCTGAGGACAACTCTTCTCACAATGACTTCGTCGAGTCATTCGGCAATAAGCCCGTTAATTTGCTGCGCAGATAACTAAACAGGTGCATCGGACGCTGCTCCAAGAAGTACAGCACATCCTGATCCGGTGCCAGTAGAATGCCCAGTTGATGATGATCACCAGCGAAAATACCCCGCTTTAGGAAGCGAACCTCCCCTTGATCATTCAGGACTTCCAATCGGCAGAAAGCGGAGTTGAGCCCCATGGCCGCATGCAGATCCGTCTTCGACTTAATTTTGTATCCATTGACCTTGTGGATGATCTCTCCGATACCAATACCTAACTCCTGAGCAGGACTATTGGGTACAACGGAAAGCACCATGAGCCCGCGCTCCGAGTGGATGTAGAAGGGCGTCTGCTTCGCTTCTACCCATTGGTTGTAGAGCAGCAGCCCTTCGTGAAGGGCTATGCTAAGGATCGCGGCAAGCAGCACCAGTGGCGTCCAGTAGTGAGCAGCAACCGCTGCGCCTAGCAGAACGAGCCCGTACAGGTAGAGCAGCTTAGCACTAAAACGTGCCTGTCTCTTCGGCAGCTTCGAGATCGTCAGCTCCGTGAAGCCGATCATCGCCGGGAATGCGAGCATCGTCCAGCCTGCGCTCAAGTTTGAGGCAAACAACGTTTGCCACGGCAGGCCCAGTTCACTTCCTCCAGCCATCGGCACGAGGAGAAACAGTGGGACTGGCCAAAAGCCCTGCAGCTGCTGCCCGCCAATCATTTGCCCGCGCTTCCCTTCCAGGAACAGCGGCGTCGCCATTCGCGCACCTTGGAAACCAACGAGCACTCCCTCCAAGAGATGAAGCACGCCTACAATGACCAGCAGCGATGGGATATCTGCACTTGCAATGGTCTCGAGAACCGTGTAGGACTCACGTAGACTGTCTGCGTTAGGAAACCAAGAGAAGATCACTTGGGCAATTCCTAGAATCCCTACTGCATAAGCTAGGCATAGGAATCGTATGCGGAATATCATCAGTACGACAGTGATGATCCAGAGCACGATCACGACATTCAGTTGTATGTTTACTCCGACGAAAAGGAGCAGAATGGAGGCTCCCAGCCCGCCTAACCAGCCCCAGAGCACCACGCGCCATGTTTCGTTCAACAAGGAATGAAGACGCGTGTGAAACAGCTTGCGTTCTAGTTGGATTTGCTTTCTGTAATGCAAAACAATAAAGAATACACCTATATAGTAGAAAGGATTCGTAAACAACTGCCTCACAGCCAGCAGCATTCTGTCCAATAATTGAAACCACACATCCATACGAATCTAGGCTCCTTGAAAAAGAAATAGGAAGGCCGCCTTAAGCAACCTTCCTACACTATTTCGACTGTTAAAGCTTATTTCCTGCCGCTCCGTACAATTTCCATTAACTAACGGTCATTATTTCCCAAGCTGCTTCTGAATTTGAAAGACGGCAGCCTTCAATTGCGAGTCATTCTTCGGATCACGAATTTGCGCTAAAATCGCTTTTTCGATTTTGGCAGCTGTGTCCGTATCAACCTCGCCTGTCACCGGTAAATCATTCGTCCGCTGGAACGCTTTGACCGCTAGAGCTGTCTTATCGTTGAAATAACCATCTGTTCGTTCCGGATTGAAACCAATACCTGCAAGCATCAACTGCAAATTCTTCACATCATCGCTGTTGCTGTCTTGTTTCAGCACATCTTTCTTCGTAAGCGGTGCTGCTTTGAAATAGGCTGGTTGCTCGATCGGGATATCCGGCGTAATGCCCTTTTTGTGGATCCAGTTGCCATTTGGCGTTAACCATTTGTAGACTGTCATCTTAATGTTGCTGCCATCGCCCATTTCTTTCTCGAACGTCACTTGGACCGTTCCTTTACCGTAGGACGTTTCACCAACAATCTTACTGCCTACTGCTTCTTGGAATGCACCTGCAAGGATTTCCGATGCGCTGGCACTTCCTTTATTAATCAACACAGTAACTGGATAATTCTTACCTTTACCTGTAGAAGGTGTTGGCTCACGTTTGCCGTCTCGATTCTCCACTTGGAGAATGGAAGCTCCACTCTTCACGAACGGATTCACGATATCGACTACGACGTTCAGTAGACCGCCTGGATCATTACGAACATCGATGACCAGTCCCTTCATCCCTTTGGCTTCTAAGTTTTTCAACTCTTCAGCAAAACGAACGGCCGTGTTCGAGGAGAACTGGCGAATCTCAATTTTGCCAATCTGATCCTGCATCATTTCGCCGTAGACCGTTTCAACGTCAATATTGTCTCGAACCACGATGACTTGAACTGGATCTCCTGTTCCTTGGCGGAGTAAATCCAGTTTAGCTTGCGTGCCCTTCGGTCCGCGGATTTTCATGACGGCTTGATTCAAGGTTAGCCCGTCCAATTTGTCGCCATTCACGGAGAGGACAACATCTTTGGATTGAATGCCTGCTTTCTCGGCAGGTGAACCTTTAATCGGTGATACAATGACGAATTTACCATCCTCTAGCGATACCTCAGCCCCGATGCCTTGGAAAGAAGACGTAATACTCTCATCGAATTGCTTTGCTTCCTTCTGATCCATATAAACGGAAAAAGGATCCTCTAATGATTCCAACATCCCATTAATAGCTCCGTTAACCAATTGATCATGATCAGGCTGTTTCAAATACTTGCTTTCAATTAACTGAAACGTTGTTGCGATCTTGCTTAAATCCTTGCTCGAAAGACCAGACGAAGCAGATACGGAGGTTGCTGAACCTCCTGTTGATTGCTCCTTCCGCCCCCAAGTAAAGGAGGGATCTACAATCGTTAATGTGACAACACTACTTGCAAACATCGCTAACAGAACAAATACAATGACCGTACGACCTTTGAATTGCAAAACCGATTCACCACCTTTTTCCTAAAACCGAATTTGAGTTGGCCTGTTTGTAGTATATGACAAGCCATACCCCTTTTATAACCAAGTTGTCCTATCTCAGGAACGGTTTAGGATCGGTAGGGACTTCATTTTTCCGAACTTCAAAATGCAAGTGATTACCCGTCGACTGTCCCGTGGAGCCCACGCCCGCAATTTTCTGGCCGCGCTTCACGACATCGCCTACTTTCACATAAATCCCATCGTTCATAATATGACCATATAACGTCCACAGTCCATTCCCGTGATCCACGATGACACAATTCCCGTAACCGTTCATCCACGAAGCATAAATAACAGAACCATTCTCCGCAGCAAGGATTGGCGTACCTTTCGCCGTACCTAAGTCAATACCTTTGTGGTTCTCTGCTCGCCCTGTAACGGGGTTAATCCGCGCTATGAAATCAGAGGTCATTGGCGCCTGTACAGCCAAAGGATATCCAAGCTTACCACCCGAATAAGTAAACGGTGATTTCGCATTGGCAGCTGCCCGCTTCTTCGCTTGCAAATCCGCCTCTTGCTTCGCCAGCTGCGTGATCATTCTGTCGCTTTCTTCCGAAATTTCCTCGAGCTCTCTCTCTTGCTTGGAGAGGGAAGCAATCTTTACTTCCTTCGCCTTCTCTTTCGCTTGCAGATCATCTCTCAGCGCATCTGCTTCCGCATAAAGCCCCTTCACATTCTCAAGCTGCTTCTCGGTGTCAGCCTTCTTCTGCATTACGGTTTCTTTATCTTTCACATTCGACTCTAGTATTTCTTTATCTTGATTAACAATAGATTTCAACGCTTCGACCCGATTCAAAAAATCCGAGAAGCTCGTTGCGCTTAGCACCACGTCCATATAGGAAACGAAACCGTTCATATACATCAAGCGAACACGGGATTTCAGCATATTATCGCGGCTCTCAACACGAGCCTCGGCTTCATCCAATTGCTTAGCGCTCGCTTCCAGGGCGTTCGACACTTGATCAATTTGTTCATTGAGCTGCGTTAGCTTCTTACTCGCCTCATTCACTTGGCTGACAAGGGCATTCATATCCTTCGTTGTCTGTTCTTTCTCAGACTGAACTTTCGTGATTTGACTTTGGGCGCTATTGGCCTTCTGCTGCGCTTCCGCCTTCTGCTTTTTAAGCTGCGTCAACTGCTGGTCAATCTTGTCCGTTGCCGAAGCGGCATAGCTAGCTGCATGAGGTATAGTAAGCGATATCGCCATACCTAACGTCAAAATGACAGGTAAAATCTTCTTCTTCAAGCACGTAGCCTCCCCATTTTCAAGCGATTGATGCCCCATGTATGGTTTGAATCTCTTACGTTCTGTCTCTAGGAATCTATACTTCTAGGAATCTATGAATCTTTGAAAATAAAAAAATAAAAATAAAAGCTAAAAAAGCCCGCTTTCAGAACCGAGAAGGTTGGACGAAAATGAGGGCAGGTGGAACGGAGTGTAGCAAGCTACATGAGTACCGCACTGCCCCATTTTCATTCAAGATTCGATGCCGAGTTTGCTTCATGGAATACTACGTTATCAAAGCGGGCTTTTTTAGCCTCCACTATACGCGAAGGAATTTGCGGACGGAGATGAGGGAACCCCATACCCCAATCACAATCCCTAAGCCAATTAAAAGTACAGTCATCGTTGGTGCAATATCTTCAAATGGTGTTAATTTAATCATCAGTAAATTCAAATTCAAGGAGCTTAAATTCAGCAATTTCCAATAGCCAGCAAGAATAATGGCGGTAGGGATTGCAGAACCAATCATACCGAGCAACGCACCTTCGATGAAAAACGGCCAACGAATAAAAGAGTTCGTCGCACCCACGAGCTTCATAATCGAAATCTCACGTTTTCTTGCCAAAATCGTAACTTTGATCGTATTCGCAATCAGGAATACCGCTGTAAAGGAAAGCAGCACAACGATACCAATGCCAATCCAACGTGCAATCTTCGTCACTTTAAACAACGCTTCCACGGTTCCTTTACCGTAGTTCACTTTGTAAATAGGCTTAGGATCCTTGCCAACGTTAAGCGCTGAGATTTGGTCAGCTACAACCGCCACATTCCGCGGATCATCCACTTCGATCGTGAACGCGTCGTTCAGCGGATTGTTATCCCCCTCGAAGCCATCTAAGAGCGCTTTCCCGCTATCCCCTAACTTTTCGCGTAAGTAGACGAGTCCCTCTTCCTTCGAAACGAATTTAATCGTTTTCACTTCAGGGATCGCCTTAATTTGCGTTTCGAGTGCTGTGATTTGATCCTGAGCGGTATTGACCTCCAGGTACACGTTGATCTCAACTTGTTGCTCAATTTGCGTAGCAACATCATTCACATTTAAGGTGATAAGTACGAAAATACCAAGAATAAATAGGGAAATCGCGATGGAGCTAATCGACGCGAACGTCATCCAACCATTTCGCACGACATTTTTCGTACCTTCTCGCAGATGTCGAGAAGCTGTACTAATCTTCATAGCCATATTCCCCCCGGATTTGATCGCGAGCAATAAGGCCATTCTCGATTGCAATCACGCGCTTACGCATCGTATTCACGATTTCTTTGTTATGCGTAGCCATGACAATGGTGGTACCGCGGAAATTAATTTCCTCCATCAATTTCATAATGCCCCATGACGTTTCAGGGTCCAAATTTCCTGTCGGTTCATCGGCGATAATGACGGAAGGGCTGTTTATTATTGCCCGGGCAATAGCAACACGCTGCTGTTCGCCCCCTGATAACTGCGATGGAAGGGAGTTTGCCTTGTCCTTCAGCTTAACGAGCTCAAGAACTTCCATGGTGCGTTTCTTGATTTGCTTCTTAGGTGCCTCAATAACTTCCATGGCGAAAGCTATATTTTCAAAAATCGATAATTTCGGAAGTAAGCGATAATCTTGGAAAATTACGCCGATATTTCGACGTACATAGGGAATTTTACGTTGTTTTAGTTTTTCTAAATTAAAACCATTCACGAAAATTTGACCTTTCGTTGGTCTTTCTTCTCTATACATCAACTTCATGAAAGTAGATTTACCTGCGCCTGAAGGTCCAACCACATAGACGAACTCATTGCGGTCCACTTTTACATTAATACCTCTTAATGCATGAGTACCGTTGGCGTATGTTTTCCATACGTCCTGCATTTCGATCACAATATCACATCCTAATTATATAGATAGCCTATATCCATTCGACACAAATGGTGAAAATCCTTCTAAATTCACTTTGAAATTCATGGGGAATACCGTCATTATACCATGGTTTGTACATATTTTAGCCGAATCAGGATTCTGTACTAAATTGGCATCGAGATCGATACATATAAAGAGACAGGCCGTATCACATTCGTATGTAAAGGAGTGGCTCTTCATGACACGCTCATTCAGAAACCCCATCCTCTATTTCTCGGTCGCTCTTGGTTTGTTCGTCACGTGCGGCACCGCACTCTACATATATGGGTCTCAATCTACCTTCCCTCGGAATGTCACGATTGCTGGCTGGCGTGTGGGCGGAATGTCCTATGCGACATTTCAGTCTGAATCCGAGCAGCGCCTGAAGCGGCTAGCCGCTTTTCCTGTCCTTTTGCATTCATCCTATCCTGAAATTCCGGCCAAAGAATTGTCCCTTGGACAACTAGGCATTCGTTATGATAAGAGTCTCCTCACACAATCCCTACAACAATTAACTAGCGAATCTCCCTTCAAGCGTGTCAAAGCCCGCTGGACCCTGCGGAATGCGAGTATCCCTTTGAATGTCTCTGTAGATCCCGCGGGGCTTACGGCCACCGTCAAGGAAACTTGGAAAGAGCTATATACGAAACAGCCTGTTGCCGCCAAGCGTATCCTCAAATCTCAAGATCAAATTGCTTACGAACCCGAGCAAAATGTGCTGCGCATTGATACCGCGCACTTGCAAGAGGAGCTGCAGAGCATCGCCCCTAGCCTGGGTACTCTCACGCATACCGCACCACTAGGGCTCTCGTTGCCCGTGTACGAGCTGAGTCCGTCTGTCACAATGACATCCTTGAAGATGCAAGGTATCGACGGCAAAATTTCCGAATTCACGACCTCGTTCCCTCTATCAGGCGAAGGACGGGTTCACAATATACGGGCAACCGCTACGTCCATTCAGGATTACTTGATGGCACCAGGAGACACTTTCGATTACAGTAAAATCATTGCTCAGACAGAAGCCAAATTCGGTTACAAGGAAGCCCCTGTTATTCTCAATGGGAGTCTCGTCCCAGGAATCGGCGGCGGCATTTGCCAGGTATCCACAACGCTCTATAATGCCGTCTTGCGCAGCGGTCTTGAAATCGTAGAACGACGTAATCACTCTCTCCCGGTCAGTTACGTCCCTCTTGGGCAAGATGCCACATTCGCAAGCGGCTATATTAATTTCAAATTTCGCAACAATACAAATAGCTACATCTGGATTCGTACCCTAACGACGGATTCAGCGGTTACCGTGAAACTTTTTGGGCATCAAACGCCA
The DNA here is from genome assembly GCF_964253085.1 of Paenibacillus sp. LjRoot153. NCBI lineage: Bacteria > Bacillati > Bacillota > Bacilli > Caryophanales > Paenibacillaceae > Paenibacillus > Paenibacillus sp. LjRoot153. The sequence continues at coordinate 140,012 of NZ_CAXUQH020000001.1, read as the reverse complement.
TCTATCACCTATGACATTGCGTCCGAGATCATAGAAACGATTCAACCCCCGATCAAGTATGTGAACAATCCGAGCTTGAGCCCAGGGTTAGAACGCCCAATCAGCACGGGAAAGGTCGGTTACAAGGTTGAGACCTATCGAACCAAACGAGAAAATGGCATCGTCGTGAGCAAAGAGTTAATCTCGAAGGATCAGTATTCACCTGTACCCACAGTGGTCGCGGCCAACCGTAAAGATCTCCAAACAGAGGAGCCCGCGCCAAAGCAGCCAATGGTGGAAGATGGCGTGAGTACGCTCGCTGTCCAATGATACACAATAAATGTGATGAAATCATGAAGGTCATGTGACTGTAGTTACTACGTCATTATGACTTTTTTCTTTTATGATTAAGACTATAGAAAGAGTATTGAAGGAGGCATAACGATGAGCAAAGTCGATTATTTCAAAGAATTAAACTATCGCCTGCGCGGACTTCCTGAGAAGGAGCGCCAAAATATATTAAAAGTGTATGAAGAATTATTTCAAAAAGCCGTAGAAAACGGCAAGCATGAAGATGAGGTTTCACAGTCTCTCGGCTATCCGCGGGTACCAAATTGGGATGCACAGAAAGAGACACCACCTGTTCAAGAGGAAGTTGCCAAGCGTTCCATAGATGCTTTTGATGCTGAGGTGACACAAGCTGAGGAAATACCTTATTCGAATGAGGAGTTGGAAGGTTATGTAAAGCAGCCCGATCCGGCCATCGGACCGAAGATTCCCGTACAAGCCCCTGAGGCCTGGGTGCCGCCTGCCTATACACAGCCACCTCAGCCGAATTACCCACCTATGTATAATACACCTTACCCGTCTCCCTATCCGACAGCAAAGCCGGATAGCGGGATCAAGGCGATCATTATTTCGATTATGCTCGGTTTCTTTAATCTCGTCTTCGTTGTAGGTCCGTGGTTTGGGGTTTGCTCTGCGTTGATTGCGTTGTTCGCTGCCGGTTTCGCTCTTCTCATCGCCCCTGTTATCGGCGTGCTTACCAGCTTAGCAGGAACAACGGGCAGCGACTTCCAATTCATTTCCTTTACGCTTCTTGCCTGCTTTGGCTTAGGCATCATCATCACAACGCTTAGCACTTGGCTGCTCAAGCAGTTTTTCAAGCTTAGCTGGACGTACATCCAATTCAACGCCAAATTGATTAAGGGGGTTTAAGCCATGCAACTTAAAGTGAAATTTTTCTTGGTGACTGGCTTTATCTGCCTGGCAATAGGCCTGATTGGAGCAGCCGTATCTTTCCAGTCCCTGGACTTCGATACAGGTGTCGCTAACATAGATGTCGAGAAGAAAATAGCAGCAGCTAATATCGATACATTAATTATTGAAAATGATATCTCAGGCATGACTTTCGTTCCCAGCAATTCAGATGAAATCAGCGTTCGTTTAGTCGGCGCTGCACGATCCGAGAATGCTCAGAACTGCACAATCGAGGCCGTGACAGAAGGTTCAAATACGTGGCGAGTTGACGTCTGTACGAATAGAAAAAATCACATTAATATCGGATTTGATCTCACCGAATTCAAAAGCTTATTCAGCGGTCAACGCCTTCGTTTACAGACAGAAGTTCGTTTGCCCGACAAGCTTTACAAGGCGATTACCGTCAGCACAGATACAGGCAGCATCAACTTCAAGGAAGTGAAAGCTGAGAAGCTAACTGCTAGTACAGATACCGGAACTATTACGGTTGACCGCTATGAAGGAAAAACATTGAATCTGCAAACAGACACAGGCAGTATTCATCTCAATGACGGGCAGGGCAATATGAAGCTCAAAACCGATACAGGTACCATCACAGCGAAGCTTCGTGAGCTTGGTGATACAGTTACCGCTGAATCAGACACTGGAACAGTTCGCATACAGCTAGATTCCGCAACTACAGATACAACCTTTGATCTAAGCACAGATACGGGCACTGCCAGGCTGGATGTGCCAGGTGTGAACGTTCAACAGCCGACCAGACATAATATAGTTAAGGGTTCTATCGGCAATGGCAGCAAAAAAGTTACCGTTCGCACGGATACTGGCTATGTTGAGGTTAAAGGTAGATAATCCTCCTCTTTTTTTCAGATACACATCGTTTTTCCAGGAAGCCGATTCTAAGGAGTCGGCTTTTTTCTCGTTAACAAGGCAATAGCTTGAATAATTATTATTTTGTCGAAGAAGAAGGAATTAAGTCACATACCCCGAATATACAAAAATATACAGATAATATCTATATTTATCCAAAAGTTAAAAAACCTGTATGAGACAAAAAGAGAAGAGGGTCAACATTGAAAAATAGCAGAGAGATTCGAGAAGAAGCAAGGAAAGCATTGAAGGGGAATTGGCTTGCTGCAGTTGGGCTGTATCTAATTACAATCCTCATCACGATCCCGCTTTCGATTGCCAGTAATGCAACTCAAACAAATGAGAATTACCTATTATCTATTATAATTACTTTGGGATCACTCCTTCTTTCCGTTGTCATATCAACAACAGTATCAACTTACTTCCTCCATTTAGCTAGACAACAGAAGCTTGGGTACGCTGACTCGTTCTCATATGGAATTAAAAAATTCTGGCCATTTTTCAAGTTAACTTTTTTAATGGGACTTAAAATATTGGCTTGGACACTTCTATTTATCATTCCGGGTATCATTGCTTCCTTACGATATTCGCAAGCGATATACATTAAGTTAGACAATCCAGAAATATCTTCATCGAATGCCATTCGAATTAGTACGGAGATGATGAAAGGGTACAAGTGGAAATACTTTTGTTTAGCACTTAGTTTTATAGGCTGGGTACTATTAGTTCCATTTACTCTATTTATCGGGGGATTATGGATTGGCGCTTATTATAATACAGCAAGATCGGTATTCTATGATATCCTGAATGCGGACAGATTAGTTAAACTTTCCTAATAAGTAAGACAACACACTTAAGCAAAAAAGCTCCTCTCGAGCATCCGATGGATGACGGGAAGAGCTTTTTTTCCGATAAATGAGTTATTCCTTTTCAAGCGGTGACCTATTTCAAAAAGGTTTGAATCTTCTCCAGCAGCCGATTCCAATCAATTGGCTTCGTATCGAAGTCATCGCAGCCTGCCTCAAAGGCCATCTCCCGATCCGATGCCATGGCATGGGCAGTTAGCGCGATAACGGGAATTCCCTGTGTCTCCGGCGATGTTTTGAGCAGTCGCGTCGCTTGCCAGCCATCCAGGACAGGAAGACTCATATCCATAAGAATAAGAGCTGGTGCCTCTGTCCTCGCTGCATCGACGCCTTGCTGTCCGTCTGTCGCCATAATGACTTCAAAGCCTTTGCGGATTAAACGACGGGACAGCATATCACGATTCATTTCATTATCTTCCACCAATAAAATTTTATACATGGTCTTCTGCTTCCTCTTTACGTCGAATATAAACCTGATCTCCGTTGCTATGCTCATTCACCGCGCTTGCCATAAGGCTGCGGATTTCATGCAACAGCGATTCGCGCTTAAAGCTTCCCTTTTGGATAATGTTTTTCACATAGCCATTTAGTCGCATCCGATCCTCGGAAGCAATATCCTTCGCCGTAACAACGACAATCGGAATCCATTGCCATTCCTCACGTTTGCGCAGCTCCGTAACGAACTCGAAGCCATCCATGCCCGGCATCATTAAATCGAGCAGAATCAATTGAGGAAGTGCTTGTGACATCATGTTCAAAGCCGCGCGGCCATCCTTCGCTTTCGAGACCCTAAAGCCTTCCCTTTCCAACATTTGCGTCATCATATGGCTTGTTGTCACATCATCCTCGATGACAAGTACAGCGTTGGTTTGACGCTCAGGGATATGCTTATCCAGCACGGAAATTAATTTATCGATGTAAACTGGTTTGGTCAGAAACTCTGCCGCGCCAAGCGCATAGCCCATATTCTTGTCCTCGGTTATCGACATCATGATAACGGGGATACCAGATAACTCCGGGTCGTTTTTGAGCGTCGTCAGCACGGTCCAACCATCCATGCCCGGCATAAGTACATCCAGGGAAATCAAGGTAGGACGCAGCTCTCTAGCGAGTCGAATGCCTTCCTCTCCATTTTGGGCCAATGCAACGGTACAGCCTTCTTTGCTTAGAAAACGCTGCATCAGCTGCAGCACAGCTGGGTCATCGTCAATGACCAGCACGATGCGGTTTTCCTGAATGTCTTGCGAACTGCTCTCCATGACCTGGTCATTGCTTCCGCTCACATGATTCTCCTGCAACGGCAACCAAGCGGTAAAGGTTGTACCTTGACCGTACACACTATCGACGGTGATATGACCGCCCATCATTTGGCACAGCTTCTGAGAGATGGCGAGTCCGAGTCCCGTACCTCCGTATTTCCTAGTTGTCGAGGAATCAGCCTGTTTAAACGCTTGAAATAAATGCGTCATCTGCTCCGCTGTCATCCCGATCCCGGTATCTTGAATACTAAAACTAATGCCAGACTGCCGATTGACCATCTCGTAACCAGCGGTTAGCTGGATCGTGCCATCCTTCGTAAACTTGCCGGCATTGCTCAACAAATTGAAGAGAACCTGCATCAGCTTCGTGACGTCTGTTCGTATTTCTCCTTGAGGGAAAACGACCTCCAAACGGTTGCCGCCTGCCTCTATAAGCGGATTGACAGTCGTCAGCACATTGCGAATCAAAGTCGGTATATCACAGACCTCTAGATAAAGATCCATTTTACCCGCTTCAATCTTGGAGAGATCCAGAATATCATTGATGAGCGTCAGTAGATGCTTACCAGCGTTGTGGATTTTGCCCAAGTCGTCTGCAAATGCGGGTTCATTCATGTCTTCGGCATCTTCTTTGAGCATCTCACTATAGCCAATGATCGCATTCAGCGGAGTACGCAGCTCATGGCTCATATTCGCGAGGAACTGACTTTTGATCTGATTGGCTTCAATCGCTTCGTCACGTGCTTTGGAAAGCTCCGCCGTACGCTCCTTCACCAATTCCTCCAGTTGATCATTTAACTGCATCAGTTCTTGATTTACGCAATAAATCTCCCGAGTCTTCTGCTCGGCGATCTGTTCGGCTGCCTTCCGCGCTTTCTTCTCCCGTTCTAGCTGCCTTCGAAGTACATCAACTTCTGAAATGTCCTGCATTTATTTCACTTCCGCTTTCGACAAAATAAAACGTGCCGCGGTTCCTTCCTCCAAGTTCTCGCGTATCATGTCAATCGCCTCACCATAGTGCTGAATGCACCCATTAATCAGCCCTTGTGCTAAATCCGCAAACGGTCGCGAGGATCGGTAAGTCATGATCAGCGTCCCTTCTACCGACGTGTCATATTCGAAAGCAGGCAGCTCAGCGCCTGGATAGAGCTTACGGACTTCAACGTGAATGTAGCTGTCCACCTTTTGCAAAAAGCTGAATACCGTGCTGTTTTCTTGAAGAAATTGCGGGTGCAGTTCGGTGAGCTGGGTAAACAAATATTCACCGAAGGTAATAATCAAGTCGGTAACGGGAATGCTTGTCCGCTGGCTCAACTGCACGATAAGCTGAATCATTTCATTATGATCATAAGTGCCCACAGAGGTGTAGCTGCCACCCGAAGGTAAATCCGAGCCTTCAATAATTTGATCCACGATACTTAAAGAGAATTTATTTTCGACCATTTCGAGAAAAGAAGTAAAAACCATGCCTTTCATCGTAACACGCTCCCATTTACTAATTAGAATAACTCTCTTTACGTACGATGTGCATGAAGGCATCCACCACTTTGGGATCAAAATGAAAGCCGCGCTGCTTCTGAATCTCCGTCAAAGCTTCCTCGGTGGACCATGCTCGTTTATAGGGGCGTTCGTGCGTCAGGGCATCATAAAAGTCGGCAAGTGCCACAATGCGCCCTGCAAGCGGAATCGCTTCTCCCCTTAATCCGTTCGGATACCCGGTACCGTCCCATTTCTCATGGTGCGTCAAGGCAATCGTATGGGCTAACTGCAAATCCGGGAATTGACTTCCCTCGAGAATACTTGCACCAATCGTCGTATGCGTTTTCATCTGCTCGAATTCTTCTGGGCTGAATCTTCCTGGTTTCAATAAAATATCATCCGGTATGCCTAACTTCCCGAGATCATGTAAAGGTGTTGCTCGCTCAATCAGCAAAGCTTCGTGCTCTGATAAACCGAGCGAGGAAGCTATCTCCTTCGCCATTTGACCCACTCGCTGCGTATGCTGTCCCGTCTGATCATCACGGAATTCCGAAGTTCGTCCAAGCAATTGCAGGATTTCCAGCTTCGCCTGCTCTAGTTTAACGGTCCGTTCTTGTACGCGCAGCTCTAATAACTGATTCTGATCTTGCAGCTGTAAATGATAAAATCGTGTTTTCAATAAGTTATTGATCCGTAATACGACTTCTGTTTTATCTAATGGCTTCGTAATGAAATCGTGAGCGCCCAAGTGCAGGGCTTCCTTCTTAGCCTCCTGCGTCACATCTGCAGTAAGCACTAAGATCGGCAGAAAATGACCCTCCTCCACCCGTTCCCGGAGCAGCTTCAAAGCTGCGAATCCATCCACGTCAGGCATATGTAGATCCAATAAAATAATGTCGGGCTTAATCTCTTCAAAGAGGGCTTCTATCTGTCTGGGATCCGTTGTAGAGTGTAAATTGGAAAAACCTGCACGACTCAGTATTCGCTCTAACAGACTGACATTGTAAGCCTGATCGTCGATAATCAGAAAGCGAGCGCCTTGCATCCAAATTTTGTCCATCTATGCACCTCATTCCATCCTTGCTTGCAGATCTAATTATAATGCATATTTTACCATACATATCATGCTATGTGACTTTGAAATGTCGAAATAAAAGCTGACATGGCTCGAATTGTAAAAATTTTGTCGAAATAGAGGGATTACAACGACTAGCAAGAATATATACAAAATAATACAGAAAGTAGGTAAATTAACCATATGTTAAAAAATTTTCAAATGACTATTCAGATGAAGATTGTGACAACATCGCTGCTTTTACTACTTATCCCTATTCTCATCCTCGGCAGTATCAGCTACTATGTATCTTCCAACGTCACGAATGCCTTGATTGAAAAAGACTTAAGGAATGCCGTGCAAATGTCCATCCAACTGATTCAATCCTTCGATGATTCTGTTAAATCGGGGAGTATTACCAAGGAAGAAGCGCAAGAAAAAGTGAAAATATGGATGCTTGGTCCCAAAAGCGAAGGAAAAAGACCGATCAATCCGAAGATTGATTTAGGCAAAAATGGGTATTTCTTTGTCCTTGATAACAAGGGAACCGAACTTGCACATCCCTCATTGGAGGGCCAAAACATTTGGGATAAGAAATCGAATGATGGTCAACTTTTCATCCAAGAAATGATTCAAAAAGCAGAAAATAACGGTGGATTCACGACCTATATGTGGCCACTGCCCGGCGGTTCCACGAAAGAAGCTATGAAAATTACCTACGCGGAGAAAGATCCTCTGTGGGGATGGGTTGTGGCAGCCGGCTCCTATTTACAAGATTATAACGCTGGACAAACGGACATGTTGAATACGATTATAATCACTCTTGTCATTTGTTTGCTGGTCGGTATGCTGGTCCTCATCCTCTTCGCTAGACATATCGCTAAGCCTCTCGTCCGAGTAGAACGTCAAGCCAGTCAGATTGCGACAGGCAATTTATCGATATCCGATTTGAACGTGCTTAATCGTGATGAAATCGGCAAGCTGGCAGGTTCATTCAATCAAATGAAAGCCTATATTAGGCAGCTTGTTTCCCAAGCGAGTTCGAGCTCAGGTGCCCTAAATGAGGAATCTAAGCAAGTCTCGCATTCTCTGGATCAAATGGCTCAAGCAGCAAATCACATTTCTTCTGTGATGCATGGTGTTGCAGCTAGTACAAACACTCATGCGCTTAGTGTCGTAGAAAGCTCCTCCGCTATGAAAGAATTGTCCGACAGCATTCAGCAGGTCGCATCCAGCTCTTCTATTGCCTTCGATTTATCAGAAAACACGGTATTGGAAGCGGAAAAGGGGAATGCCTATATTCAGCAAACGAATGAGCAGATGCAGGTCGTTAGCTCGACCATGGACAACCTGTCTAGCATCATCGACTTGCTGCGTGATCGCTCCCAACAGATTGGTGAAATCGTTTCGATCATCTCCGACATCTCGTCACAAACGAACCTATTAGCCTTGAATGCTTCGATTGAAGCCGCACGCGCTGGGGAACATGGCAAGGGGTTTGCCGTAGTCGCCGGGGAAGTTAAGAAGCTTGCAGAGCGCTCCAAGATGTCCTCGGAGCAGGTTACAGAGTTGATCGTTGGTATCCAAGGTGACATCCTCGGAGCCGTAGAAACCATGCATAAAGGTGACCAAGAAATCTCATCCAGTGTAGGGACGTTGAAGGAAACTGGGTTCGCTTTTGAACGAATTCACAGCGCTGTTAAGCAGGTGCTAGGGCAGGCACAGCAAGCGTCCTCAGAAGCCGAACGCATGTCAGCTACCTCTCAACAGATCATGTTATCCTTATCCGAAATGGAGAATTCCGCCAACCAATCAGCAGGTACGGCACAAACCATATCCGCTTTGACCGAAACGCAGCTATCTAGCATCGATGGCATCTCAGCCTCTGTTAAAAACTTAAATGACATGTCAGCTCAGCTGCAGGATGTTATTCAACAATTTAAGGTATAGGGCGATAACGTGAAAAATATAAAGTAAAAAGCTCTTCTCCTTCATCCACATGGTAATATCCCTTTTAAATAGACAAGGATATTACCATATTGATGACGGGAAGAGCTTTTTTACGTGCCTATTTGAAAATAGTCTTATTTACTTTTCTCTAAAAAGTCATGCAACCATGCCTGCGATTCCGCCAGCACTTGCTCTGCGCGACCAATCGCCTCGCTCACTTGATTGCTCGCTGTACCACCGTAGACATTACGAGCATTCACGACTTGCTCAGGTTGAAGCACAGCATAAATATCGGATTCGAACAGCGTGGAGAAGGTTTTGAACTCCTCGATGCTCATATCGAGTAAATATTTTTTGTTCTGGATGCAGTACAAAACGGTTTTGCCGATGACTTCGTGCGCTTGACGGAACGGAAGACCTTTGTTCACCAGGTAATCCGCAATGTCGGTTGCATTCGAGAAGTCTTGGTTCACGGCTTGGCGCATACGCTCCGTGTTCACTTTCATCGTCGACACCATCGGTGCAAACAATTGCAGCGCACCTTGGAGGGTGCGAACCGTATCAAACATGCCTTCTTTGTCTTCCTGCATGTCCTTGTTGTACGCCAGCGGCAGCGACTTGAGTACGGTCATCAGACCGAACAAATTGCCATAGACGCGACCCGTTTTGCCACGGACAAGCTCCGCTACGTCCGGGTTCTTCTTCTGCGGCATGATCGAGCTGCCGGTGCAGAATGCATCGTCGAGTTCGATGAACGCGAACTCGGTCGAAGACCAGAGCACCATTTCCTCGCTGAAGCGAGAAAGGTGCATCATGATCATGGACGCGTTAGAGAGGAACTCCAGGATGAAATCGCGGTCGCTGACCGCATCCAAGGAGTTCTCGTACACGCGTCCGAACCCGAGCTGCTCCGCCACAAAATGGCGGTCGATCGGGAAAGTCGTGCCCGCGAGCGCGCCAGCGCCGAGCGGGAGCATGTCTACGCGCTTGTAGCTGTCCTGCAAGCGCTCAAGGTCACGCTGGAACATGCTGACGTAGGCCATCAGATGGTGCGCGAACAAGATCGGCTGCGCACGCTGCAGATGCGTATACCCAGGGATAATCGTATCGAGATTAGCCTTCGCTTTCTCAAGCAAAGCTTCCTGCAGCTTGATCAGCAAGCCAACGAACTCCACCACGCGCTTGCGCAGGTAGAGATGCATGTCCGTCGCCACCTGATCGTTGCGGCTACGGCCCGTGTGCAGCTTGCCGCCGACAGGACCGATTAGGTCGATCAAGGTTTTCTCGATATTCATATGAATATCTTCATTCTGAATCGTGTATTCCAGCTCGCCACGACGAATCATGCCTTGTACTTGCAGCAAGCCGTCTTTGATTTTCTCCACATCGTCAGCAGGAAGAATCCCGCATTTGCCCAGCATCGTCACGTGCGCCAAGCTGCCTTCAATATCTTCCTCGGCAAGCTCTTTGTCGAAAGTAATGGATGCTGTATATTCTTCGACCAATTGGTCGGTTTGTTTCGTGAAACGTCCACCCCAAAGCTTAGACACCGTGCATGACCCCTCTCGTATTAACTCCTAGAAACCCTTATGGGACAACCTTATGGACAACCCAAAGGCTTTCCACAAAGGGAAAGCCCACGGCTGAGCAGCTATAGAATTGACAACCAACATCATTTATTCGATGTAATGGTTGTCAAGCAGTTACTTCTTCGCGTTTTGTTCCACGCCGGAACCTACTTTCAAGCGCAGTGCATTCAAGCGGATAAAGCCTGTTGCATCGCCTTGATCGTAAGCTTTCGTTGGATCTGCTTCCATTGTTGCGATATCTGGGTTGTATAGGGATACTGGGCTTTTCACGCCAGCACCAATTACGTTACCTTTGTACAGTTTCAAACGAACTGTACCGGATACGTTCTTTTGGCTCTCGGACACAAGCGCTTGAATCGCCAAACGCTCAGGTGCGAACCAGAAGCCGTTGTATACAAGGGATGCATATTTCGAGATCAAAGAATCACGAAGGTGCATAACATCGCGGTCCATCGTGAGGGATTCCATTTTACGGTGAGCGGTGAAAAGAATCGTACCGCCTGGAGTCTCGTATACGCCACGACTCTTCATGCCGACGAAACGGTTCTCCACCATGTCCACACGGCCAATACCGTGTTTGCCGCCGATTTCGTTCAACGTTTCCATCACTTGAAGTGGGGAAAGCTTCGCTCCGTTAATAGCTACGCAATCGCCAGCAGCAAACTCAAGCTCGATGTACTCCGCTTGGTCTGGTGCATCTTCTGGCGCAACACTAAGCACGTACATGCCTTTGTTGTCATCAGCGGCTGCATCGAACCAAGGGTCTTCCAACATGCCGCTCTCGAAGGAGATGTGCAGCAAGTTGCGGTCTGTCGAATATGGCTTCGCTGCGGATGCTGTTACTGGAATGTTGTGCTTCTCCGCGTAAGCGATCATCTCTGCGCGACCTGGGAACTGCTCGCGGAATTCTTCCAAACGCCAAGGAGCGATCACGGACAGCTCAGGGGCAAGCGCTGCTGCTGTAAGCTCGAAGCGTACTTGGTCATTTCCTTTGCCAGTAGCGCCGTGAGCAATCGCTGTTGCGCCTTCGGCACGTGCAATCTCAACCATACGCTTAGCGATCAAAGGACGCGCAATGCTCGTGCCCAGCAAGTATTGCCCTTCGTAAAGAGCCGCCGCTTGGAACATCGGGTTGATGAAATCTTTCGCGAACTCGTCGCGTAGATCGTCGATGTAGATTTTGGATGCACCCGTTGCTAGTGCTTTTTCTTCCAGGCCGTCAAGCTCATCCTTTTGACCGATATCCGCTGTGAATGCAATGATTTCTGCGTCGTACGTTTCTTTTAACCATTTGAGGATAACTGATGTATCCAACCCGCCTGAATACGCGAGTACGATTTTTTCCTTAGCCATGTCTACTCTTCGCTCCGTTTCTACACTCTCATTTGAAATTTATATCATTGTCGCGGCCATGATAGCCTTTTGCGCGTGAAGACGATTCTCTGCTTGATCAAAAATAATGGAATGTCCGCCATCGATGACGCCCTCGCTCACTTCTTCCCCGCGGTGTGCAGGCAAGCAATGCATGAACAAGTAATCCTGCTTCGCATATTTCACCAAAGCCTCGTTGACTTGGAAGTTTTTGAACGCGATTTCCCGCTCGTGCTGCTCCGCTTCTTGCCCCATGCTCGCCCATACATCGGTGTAGATGATGTCTGCATTTTCAATCGCTTCGCGTGGATCGTTCGTCACCAACAGGCTTCCGCCGGATTGTGCCGCATTTTCCTTGGATTGACGGACCACCTCTTTATCGGACTCATAGCCCACTGGGGAAGCAACCGCGAAATCCATCCCTAACTTACTAGCTCCCATCATCAGGGAGTGAACCATATTGTTGCCATCGCCGATATAGGCGACTTTGATGCCTTTTAAGCGGCCTTTTTTCTCCAAAACCGTCTGATAATCCGCCATAACTTGGCAAGGGTGCGCATGGTCTGTTAATCCGTTAATAACAGGCACCGTCGCTCCGCGTGCCAAATCAATTACCTTGCGGTGCTCGTAGGTACGAATCATGATGCCGTCCAAATAACGGGACAAGGTTTGAGCGGTATCCCATACCGTCTCTCCGCGACCAAGTTGCAGATCATTTTTACTCAAGAAAAGCGCTTGCCCCCCCAGTTGGTACATCCCTACTTCAAAGGAAACACGCGTACGCGTGGAGGATTTCTCAAAAATCATGCCCAGCGTTTTACCCGCTAGCACCGCATGAGGCTCTCTCGCTTTCTGCTTACGCTTCAGCTCGATCGCATAGTGAATCAAATATTCGATTTCTTCCGGTGTATAATCAATCAATGCAAGAAAATCCTTGCCCTTCAACTGGGCAGCCAGTTCTTCCTTGACCGTGCTATTCATGTGATCCAACCTCTCTACTGTAAACTTCGGTTAGACGCCGCTAATGGTCGATGCCTTCTGGGAGAGGACACCGCACACGACTTCTAACGCCTGATCCAAATCTTCTTGCGGTATCGTTAACGCCGGCACTAAACGAATCACGTTAGGTCCTGCTGGAATGACCAGCACGCCTTGCTTATGAATTTCGCTAATGATTTCGGCACTCGGCTGTGTACATTCAATTCCAATCAGAAGGCCGATACCACGGATGCTCTTGACTAGCGGATTGCCTGCCAGCTTGCTCTCTAACGTCTTCACCGTATACGCACCTAACTCTGCTGCACGCTCTGGCAATTGATTGTCGATAATCGTGCTTAATGTTGCATGAGCCGCTGCTGTTGCAATCGGAGTTCCGCCGAACGTGGAACCGTGACTTCCTGCGCTGAAAGCTTCAGCCAAATAGCCTTTGCTCAACATCGCACCGATCGGGAATCCACCGCCAAGACCTTTGGCCAAAGTGAAAATGTCCGGTTCAACCCCATAATGCTCATAGGCAAAAAGCTTACCTGTACGTCCCACACCCGTCTGGATTTCATCCGCGATCAGAAGTAGATTATGCTCCTTACAAAGCTCAGCAAGCTGTTTCACGAATGTCGGATCCGCTGGTAATACGCCGCCTTCTCCTTGCACGAACTCAAGCATAACCGCACACGTACGGTCGTTCACGAGGTTGCGAACAGACTCGATATCGTTATAATCCGCATAGACGAAACCTTCTGGAAGCGGAAGGAAGCCTTCCTTTACTTTGTCCTGACCCGTCGCTGTTAATGTAGCAATCGTACGCCCATGGAAGGACATGTTGAACGTAATAATCTCGTAGCGGCCGTTGTTCAGCACTTTTTGCGAGTAACGACGCGCGATTTTGATCGCAGCCTCGTTCGCTTCCGCTCCTGTGGAACAGAAAAACACTGCATCCGCACAGCTGTTGTCCGTCAATAACCCAGCCAATTTTTCCTGATTTGGAATATGAAATAGATTACCCACATGCCAAAGCTGATCCAGCTGCTCGATCAATTTCTCTTTCACCACTTGCGGTGCATGCCCAAGAGCTGCAACGGCAATCCCGCTCATCATATCGATGTATTCCTTACCTGTATCGTCCCACAATCGGCTGCCTTCACCTTTCACTAGCGTAATCGGATATCTGGCGTAGGTTGGAAATAACGAGCTTTTCCCTTGTTCTGTCATGTACATTCCCTCCTTATGGGGTTATTAAAATTATCGTACAATGCGCGTGCCGATTCCTTCACCTTTCAAAACCTTGCTTAACACGTTCGGCTCCGAACCGTTCACGATAACCACTTCTTGCACTTGCCCTTGTATACAAGCAATCGCTGCACGAACCTTCGGGATCATGCCGCCATAGATGTCGCCACTTGTAATCATTTCTTCAATCTCCGCTACGCTGACGACAGGAAGCACTTGCTTCTCGCCATCCACAACTTTCATTATGCCAGGAACATCCGTCACGACAACCATTTGCTCTACACCCAGGTGAGAAGCCACAGCACCAGCCGCCGTATCGGCGTTGATATTGTACCGCTGTCCGCCATCTGCCCCTAGACCAACTGGCGCGATAACCGGAATGTAGCCCATACCGACGATGCCTTGAATTAGCTCCGCATTGACTTTCGTCACATCGCCTACAAGACCAACTTCATGGCTGTTGGCTACCGGCTTCGCTTCGATCAAATGTCCATCTACACCAGACAAACCAAGCGCCTTCGCGCCTGTTAACTGAATGCGGCGTACGATTTCTTTGTTAATCTGACCAGACAGCACCATTTCAACCACGTCGAGGACTGCTTCAGATGTTACCCTTAGTCCGTTCACGAAGCCAGACTCAATGCCTAGCTTCCCTAGCGTATCCGAAATCGCAGGACCCCCGCCATGAACGATGACCGTAACAATGCCTTCTTCCTGAAGGTGACGCATATCCTCAAAAAAACTGCTAGGCAGCGCCGCAAGCGTGCTGCCCCCGCATTTCATTACAAAGCAATTGTTCTTCACTGCTCTTTTTCCTCCTTACGTCCGATAAGCCGCATTAATTCGCACATAATCATAGGTCAAATCGCAGCCCCAACCCGTTGCTTTGCCTTCGCCCATATGTAAATTCACATGAATTTGAATCGTATCTGTTTTCAAATAAACCAGCGCCGCTTCCTCGTCAAACTTCACGGGGCGCGATTGCTCCAAAACCGCGATATCGCCAAGGCGAATATCAACGGTATTCACGTTCACCGGCTGACCCGAGTAACCTACAGCCGCAATGATCCGGCCCCAGTTCGCGTCAGCGCCATATACGGCGGATTTCACGAGGCTCGATCCGATGATCGACTTCACGATTTTACGAGCCGCATCGTCGCTCTCTGCGCCGATAACCGTCGTCTCGATCAGCTTCGTCGCGCCTTCGCCATCACGTGCAATCGCTTTGGCTAGGTATTCGCCAACGTATTGGAACCCTGCCGCGAAAGCCTCCCAATCCGGGTGCCCCGGATGCAAGGAATCGCCGCCGGCCAAACCGCTCGCCATCACCACGACCATGTCGTTGGTGCTTGTATCCCCGTCAACGGTGATCATGTTGAACGTGTTATCTGTAATCCTGCTAAGCAACAGCTGCAGGTATTCGCTCTCAATCGCGACGTCGGTTGTCATGAAACCGAGCATCGTCGCCATGTTCGGGTGAATCATCCCCGAACCCTTAGCCGCTCCGGCAATGTGAACCTCTTTGCCGCCAACCACAACACGGACGCACGTCATCTTCTGCACGAGATCCGTCGTCAGGATCGACTGGCAGAAGTCTTCGCCGCCGTCTAGCTTCAGCTTCGCTGGCAGCTGCTCGATGCCGCTCAGCACTTTGCCCATCGGCAGCAGCTCGCCGATCACGCCTGTGCTCGTTACGCCGACATGGTGCTCTGCCACGCCTAGTGCCTTCGCACTTGCCGCGCGCATTGCGCGAGCGTCGTCTTCGCCTTGCTGGCCGGTGCACGCGTTCGCGTTGCCGCTGTTCACGATCATCGCCTGCAGCTTGCCGCTGTGGGCGATGCTTTCTTGCGTCACGCGCAGCGGTGCCGCTTGGAACGCGTTCAGCGTGTACACGCCTGCCGCTGACGCAGGTACATCACAGAGGATCGCGCCAAGATCATAGCGCTCCGTTTTTTTCAATCCGCAGTGCAGTCCGCCTGCACGAAAGCCCTTCGGAGTTGTTACAGTGCCCTCTGGCACGACAGTGAAGCTAACTTGGTCCGACATGGTCGTATACTCACCTATCCTCATCTTCTAGTTATGGATATACCGGTGCGAACAACAACCCTGTCGTTTCGTCCCAGCCTTGCATAATATTTAAGTTCTGAATCGCTTGACCTGCGGCACCTTTAACAACATTGTCGATAACCGACACGATCGTTACACGCCCTGTACGCTCATCCACAGCGAAGCCGATATCACAGTAGTTCGAGCCCATAACTTCCTTCGTTGAAGGATACTTCCCAAGCGGGCGAATCCTTACGAATTTGCGGCCTTCATAGTACTGACGATACTGTTCGATGAACTCTTCAGCTGTATGTTCACCTGTTAGCGTGGCATACATTGTCGCCATAATCCCGCGTGTCATTGGCACAAGGTGCGTTGTGAACGTCGTCACAACCGGTTTTCCTGCAATGCGACTCAGTGCTTGCTCAATTTCCGGGATGTGTTGGTGCTTATTTATTTTGTAAGCCGATAAATTCTCATTCACTTCGGAATAGTGTGCGCCCAAGCTCAAACCTCGACCCGCCCCGGATACTCCGGATTTCGCATCAATAATAATCGTGGACGGATCAATCCATCCCGCTTCAACCGCAGGAATAAGTCCTAGCAGCGTCGCTGTTGGGTAACAGCCTGGGTTGGCGATCAGATCGCTGCCCTTCACTTCGTCCCCGAACACTTCGGATAGACCGTAGATCGAACGCGCCAAAGCTTCTTCAGAAGCGGCCGGCTTTTTGTACCATTTTTCGTAGTCGCTAGCTGACTTCAGTCTCAAATCCCCCGAAATATCAATCACTTTCAGGCCCGCCTCGATCAATTTAGGCGAAAGTCCCGCACTCACACCTGCCGGAGTAGCTAGAAACACAACGTCTGCTTTACCAGCGATCAAATCAACATCAAGGACATCGAGGATATCCACGACAACTTCCTGCAAATGTGGAAAATGCTCCGCAAGCGGCGCTCCTGCATTCGATGTAGAAATAACGGATGTAATCTGTACAAGTGGATGCGCCTGCAAAAGACGAATCAATTCCGCACCACCATACCCTGTTGCTCCAATAATAGCCGCTCTAATGCTCTGACTCATTCCCATGACCTCCCGATGTTCCGAAAATATATGTATTATTATACATTCGTATACATAATAATTCAATGAATTTTTTTGCGCTCTGGCTTTGACCAAAATTGCGTTTCAGCAAGGTATTTCAAGGTTTTTATTCGATAAAAATGAATTAATTTTAGTTGACTGAATAATCTGACTATATACAGTTATATGCACATTATGCATCAATTTTACGCAAGCCGTGCATAAAACAAATCGTAATCTCCGCCATCGCCTATTTCGTTGCCAATTCATCCAACCCACTCATTATCCCAAACTCTATAGTCAGAAGGCAAATTATGTTAGTCGATCTCGAGTTATGCACATTTGTACACAGGCATTGTGTATAAGTCGGGGGATTACGCACAGTTTGCCAACAAGTTATCCACAAAAAAAACCATCAGGTAATGATTCTCCTGACGGTCCTCCTCTACGCATGACGCTTAAACCCTTCTCCCAACACTTCATTCGTTTCACTCAAAATTACGAAAGCCTGTGGATCCACGGACTGCACGAGTGTTTTTAATCGACTGACTTCATTCTGTTTCACGACCACCATCATGACCGTACGCGATTCCCCTGTAAATCCACCCGATCCGCTAAGTTCGGTTAACCCGCGATCCAAGTCGTACAAAATCGCCTTCCGAATAGCATCCGTATGATCCGAAATGATAAAGGCCACTTTGGCATAGTTGAAGCCGAGCTGCACGATATCAATCGTTTTGGTCGTAACGAATAAGCCGATCATCCCGTACAGCGCATTCTCTGGGGTAAACACTAGGGCCGAGCTGATAATGACAAGTCCATCGAATATGGCAACCGAAAAGCCTAGGCTTAAGCCGGAGTATTTATGTAATAATTGTGCTGCCAACCCAAGCCCGCCTGTGGATCCACGCCCTTTGAAGACAATACCTAGACCCAAACCTACGCCTATGCCGCCATATACAGCAGCTAGTAATGGATTATGCGTCGGCACGCCTAAGTGGGTCGTGACGAGTACGCAGAACGGGAAAATAACCGATCCTACGATGGCTTTAATGCCGAATTTCTTCCCGAGCAGCCACAGCGCTAACAGTAAAATCGGAATATTGAGCGCCCATTGTGTGTACGCCGGGTTTATTTTGGTCACTTCCTGCAAAATGGTCGAAATCCCCGATACCCCACCTGTCGCAATTTGGTTCGGGTTCAAAAAGCTGTTAAAGCTCGCTGCCATGATCAACGAACCAACGATCAGTAGTATATATTCAAAAACGGTATGCGTGGGACTCCCCATCGTGATTCGTGGTTCTCTTCTGGACACCAGTGGTCCTCCTTCGTTCGTTTACATGAAAAATCCTACACCTATTAGGTGTAGGATCAACGTTTATAACGTGAACCATGCACAGCCCGGCAAATCAGCTTGCTTGGCTTGTGGCAGGCTTACTCTGGCTTCCGTATTTGATGACGCAGATACGCGTCGATGAAGGTATCGAGGTCCCCGTCCATGACAGCTCCAACATTACCTGTCTCAGCGGAGGTTCTGTGATCCTTCACCATGCTGTACGGATGAAAGACGTAGGAGCGAATCTGGCTGCCCCACGCAATATCCGACTGCTCGCCGCGAATCTCGGCTAGGTGCTTCAATTGCTCTTCGATCTTCCGCTCATAGAGCTTGGAGCGAAGCATCTTCATCGCTTTCTCGCGGTTCTTGATCTGCGAGCGCTCTTGCTGACAGCTCACCACGACGCCAGTTGGGATGTGCGTAATCCGCACAGCCGAGTCCGTGGTGTTGATGTGCTGTCCGCCGGCGCCGCTCGCGCGGTACGTATCGATCTTGAGATCCTCGGAGCGGATTTCACCAACGTCTGTGTCGTCTTCGATCTCCGGCATCACGTCACACGATGCGAACGAGGTGTGACGACGGCCAGAGGCGTCGAACGGCGAGATCCGGACGAGCCGATGCACGCCCTTCTCTGCCTTCAAGTAGCCGTAGGCGTTGAAGCCCGTGATCTGCAGCGTGACACTCTTCACGCCGGCTTCGTCGCCTGGCAAATAGTCGAGTACCTCGACTTTGTAGCCCCGCTTCTCTGCCCAGCGGCGGTACATCCGCAGCAGCATCTCTGCCCAGTCCTGCGACTCGGTTCCGCCGGCGCCTGGATGCAGCTCTAAAATCGCATTCAGCCGGTCGTACGGCTGATTAAGCAGCAAACCAAGCTCGAAGGACTCGAGCTTCTTAACGAGCGCCGCGATGCCTGTTTCGATGTCTTTGACAAGACCCGCATCGCTCTCTTCTTCTTCGAGTTCGACCATGACCTGAATGTCCTCGAACGCGTTCGTGAAGCCTTGGAATTCCTCCACGACACTCTTGATCACGTTGAGCTCAGCGATCGTCTTCTGGGCACGTTCGTTATCATCCCAGAAATCTGGCGCGCCCATTTTCTCCTCATAATCTCCAATGGCTTCTAGCTTATGATCTAAGTCAAAGAGACCCCCGTAATTCGGTTAGTCGCTTCGCTGTTTCTCTTAAGTCTTGTTTTACTTCTGGTTCTAGCATGTCGTACACCTCATTTATTCTGCTTGCATGTACCTAGACAAGTTGTTTAGTGGCTTACATGCCTTGCCCGTGGCACTGCTTGAACTTCTTACCGCTGCCGCATGGGCATGGGTCATTGCGTCCAATACGCTGCTCTTCCGCGCGTACGAGCGGTTTTTTGCCGCCAGCTTCATTCTTCGTATCAACAGCCTGACCCTCTGCTACCGCTTGGCGCTCTAGGTTGCTTTGTACGTGTGCTTTCATGATGTACATGGCGACTTCTTCACGAATGTTATCGATCATCTCTTGGAACATCTCGAAGCCTTCGAATTGGTACTCACGAAGTGGGTCTGTACCACCGTATGCACGCAAGTGAATACCTTGGCGCAGCTGATCCATCGCATCGATGTGATCCATCCATTTGCTATCTACCGCACGAAGTGCTACGACTTTCTCAAACTCACGCATGAACTCTGCGCCAATTTCCGTTTCACGCTCATCATACCGTTTGCTCACAAGATCTTTGATCAGCTCGATGATCTCATCTTGCTCTTTGCCCCAGATGGCTTGATCTGTGATTTGAGCATCATCATGCAATAGGTTATTGTTCACAAAATTCGCAACCTCTTGCAGTTCCCACTCTTCCGGAATTTGCTCCTCTGGACAGTGTGCTTTCACGATACGCTCGATCACAGCACTGATCATACCCTCAATGACCTCGCGGATATTCTCGGACTCCAGCAGCTCGCGGCGCTGTTTATATATAATCTCACGTTGTTGATTCATGACATCGTCATATTGAAGGACGACTTTACGTACGTCGAAGTTGTTGCCCTCAACGCGTTTTTGTGCGGATTCCACGGCACGGGAGATCAATTTGCTCTCAATCGGCTGATCTTCTTCCATTCCGAGACGATCCATCATCGCCATAATATTTTCAGCGCCGAATCGTTTCATCAACTCATCTTCAAGAGAAAGGTAGAATTGGGAGGAACCAGGGTCACCTTGACGTCCTGCACGTCCACGCAACTGATTATCAATCCGTCTGCTCTCATGACGTTCAGTACCTATGATATGCAAGCCGCCAGCTTCATGTACGCCTTGACCTAGCATAATGTCCGTACCACGGCCCGCCATGTTCGTTGCAATCGTAACTGACCCTGGTTGACCTGCACGTGAAACGATTTCCGCTTCTTCGGCATGATACTTGGCATTCAAAACTTTATGTTGAACACCCTTCTTCTTCAACATCTCCGAAAGTTTCTCTGAGTTCTCGATCGATACCGTACCAACAAGCACTGGTTGATTCAGCTTATGGCGTTCTAGGATTTGCTCAACAACGGCTCTGAACTTACCGTTCTCTGACTTATAAACCACGTCCGGTAAATCCTTACGAATCATTGGACGGTTCGTCGGAACGATAATAACTTCAAGGCCGTAAATTTTCTTCAACTCTTCTTCTTCCGTCTTCGCTGTTCCCGTCATTCCCGCTAGCTTGCGGTACATACGGAAATAGTTCTGGAACGTAATCGTAGCGAGTGTCATGCTTTCATTCTGAACTTTCAGCTGCTCTTTCGCCTCAATGGCTTGGTGCAACCCATCACTATAGCGACGGCCAGTCATGATACGGCCCGTAAATTCATCAACGATCATAACTTCTTCATCTTGAACAACGTAGTCCACGTCACGTTTCATAATGAAACGAGCTTTGAGCGCTTGTGTGATGTGGTGGTTGATGTTTACGTTTTGATGATCAAATAAGTTCTCAATACCAAAAGCTCGCTCACCTTTCGCCACGCCATCTTCCGTTAACGCGACAGCCCGCACTTTGATATCAATCGTGTAGTCTTCTTCTTCTTTCAGCGTCGAAACGAAACGGTCAGCCGTAAAGTACATATCTGTCGACTTCGCAGCTTGTCCAGATATAATCAATGGCGTTCTCGCTTCATCGACTAGAATGGAATCCACCTCATCGATAACCGCATAGTACAGCGGACGTTGAACCATCTGCTCTTTGTACAGCACCATGTTGTCACGCAGGTAGTCAAACCCGTATTCGTTATTTGTTCCATACGTAATATCACAAGCATAAGCTGCTTGCTTCTCTTCATGAGACAAGTCATGCAAGTTAACCCCAACGGTTAAGCCGAGGAACTCGTAAATTTGACCCATTTCTCCGCTATCCCGCTGTGCCAAATAGTCATTGACGGTTACAACGTGTACGCCTTTACCAAGCAAAGCATTCAAATAAACAGGAAGTGTTCCAACAAGTGTTTTCCCTTCCCCTGTTCTCATCTCTGCGATACGGCCTTCGTGCAGCACCATACCCCCGATAAGTTGAACGTCATAATGACGTTTCCCTAGCACACGCCAAGCTGCTTCTCTGACAACAGCAAAAGCCTCCGGCAATAAATCATCGATTTCTTCGCCTTTCTCAAGGCGTTCTCTGAACTCTATTGTTTTTCCTTTTAACTCTTCATCGGACAGCGGCTTAATGCCAGCTTCAAGCTCGTTGATGTAGTCAACGGCCTTGAGCATCCGTTTAATCTCCCGTTCATTGGAATCACCAAAAATTTTCTTCACTAGTCCTAGCATCGGTGAACCCCTTTCCCTTGCGTTCGTATCCTTAAATTGTACCACTTATGACAGTCTTGTCGCAACAAACGAGCATTCTCTTCCTTCTAAAACCTTTAGAAATAGGACTTAAAAACCATGCTTTTCGTATTTCTTAGTATGAAATGGAGAGGTCGCTAACATGCATAGAAGGATTGATCACTTCGTTTGCTAAAGGAAAGAGCTTAATCCGATAACATCGAATTAAGCTCACTTGATCATTTTTTATAGGAATGTTATAGAATGTATTAGGCAATTTGTTTATGCATTACATCGCTGGTTCGATTAAACCGTATTTACCATCGTCTCGTTTGTAGACCACATTGACTGTATCTGTCTCCATGTTCGAGAAGACAAAGAAGTTATGACCCACCATATTCATTTGGAGAATCGCTTCTTCGACGTCCATTGGCTTCAGATTGAAGCGTTTGTTGCGCACGAGTTCGAAATCCTCTTCTTCTTCCATATAGGAAGCTGCTGCGACTTCTGCTTTGAACAAATCACGTTTGCCGCCATCTTGGCGAATTTTACGATTCGTTTTTGTCTTGTGCTTACGAATTTGACGCTCTAATTTGTCCACAACCAAATCAATGGATGCGTACATGTCTGTGTTGCGTTCTTCTGCTCGCAGTAGCACGCCTGTTAACGGGATGCTTACTTCGATGGCTTGAAGACCTTTAACCACACTTAGCTTTACTTGTACATCGGATGTAAGGGGAGCTTCAAAATACCTCTCTAGTCTATTCAACTTCTTGTCGACATAGTCTCCGAGGGCTTCAGTAACTTCAAGGTGTTCTCCGCGAATGCTAATTTCCATAGTTAAACATCTCCCTTCCTTCTTACATTATACTACATTCCACTCCAACTTCATAATTCCTTTAAATTCCGAGCTAATCTTTTCTAGGCAAAATATAAAAAACACCCCAGCGTATTTCCCCAGGGTGATCTTGTTCATCGTTGTATGCGATGGCACCATACGTGCCAAATAATTATAATCTGCTTACGTTTGCAGCTTGTGGTCCGCGTGCGCCTTCTACGATGTCAAACTCAACAGCTTGACCTTCGTCTAGCGTTTTGAACCCTTCGGACTGAATCGCTGAGAAATGCACGAATACATCTCCACCATCTTCGCGCTCAATGAAACCATAACCCTTTTCTGCGTTAAACCATTTCACTTTACCTTGCATATCGTACACAATCCTTTCGTTTTAAAAAATATAAATGATAAGAGCGAGAAATGAAAACCCTTACATTTTGACTATACCATCTACCCGCTTGACCTGTCAATTTCTAACTTTTAAAAAGAATGAATATTTAGAAAATTCAAGTATTTACATCCCGTGGATAACTGCAGAATTTGTAGAATCCTGTCGTGACGGGCTTTTTTACATGTTATTAACAAAGTTATTCACAGGTTTATGCACATTATCCACAGGGTCAATAGAGATAATTATGGATAACTCGACGTTCATGGGACCGTTTATTCACACTCTGGGGCCAGATCGGATTGTTTATCCACGGATCGCTGTAGGAGGATGAAGAAAACAGGGGATAAAAGAAAAAACCTTCTGCCGCGGCAAAAGGTTTGTGTGGATAGACTATTTTTTCTTGTCGAAGAAGTAACTTTCCTGTGCATAGGGTTGCTCATACGCATTGTTATGCACACGAGCCCGTTCTATTTTATCAATTCCGCTCTTAGCTTCATCCTTTAATTGCTGCATACGTCTTACAATCACATCATCATGTTGGAGAATGTCTTTAATCACCAGCTTTTGCTGATCATTAAAGCTCTGATTCATCGATTGTAGTTGGTCAATAATGATTTGCCTCTCCTCGACGAAACTTCCTAACTGCTCATAGTCCTTCTGATCCAGCTCTACGATGATTCCTTGCGTTATCCGCTTTAATGATTGGAGAAGCTTATCCATGTTTCGATGCTAAAGAAAGCTTGGCTGCCTGTACCCACGTTTCTTTGAGCTCTACTAAATAGCCCAACACTTCCTCAGCGGATTCCACTTGCTTCTTCGTATTCGCTTCGACTAGGCGGAAGAGGAAATAGTCATACAAGCGTAGCAGTTCGTCGGCTACAGGTGCCTCCTTATCCAAAGTGATAATAAACTCTTGGATGATGTCTTGAACTCTCATCAGATAATTATTAGCATCTTGGTAATTCTTCTGAGAGAGTGCCTCAATGGCTTGCTTACAATATCGGATTGCACCATCAGATAACATGATGAGCAGCTGAGCTGGGCTCGCTGTTTGAATTGAATTTTGCACATATTTATTCTGCTGCGCCGAAATCATGCAAATACCCCCTAATGTCTAGTCCTATTCGCTTATTACCTACGCTCATCTACCATAGCTCCAGCCATTTCCCATACCTTAGCCAAAAAATCTAGCGACTTCTCATTAGGAATTTCTCGAATGACTTCACCACTGCTTTTATCTAATACTTTAACAATAATATGCTTGGTCTGTTCGTGAATAGAGAAATCAAGCGTTGTGGATGTTCCTTCTACGGCTTTAATTGCACGCTCGATTGCCTTTACAAGTTGTTGCTCACTGATGGGGATATTCTGACCTTGCGCTTGAGCTTGCTTTAAATCTTGAACGCTCTGAATCCCATCATTGCTCGTTACTTTCGGTGTTGCAGTAGCTTCGTAAGTACTTGGCTTTGGAACATTTCCAATCGGTTGGTTCATACTCACAGCTATGACCTCCTAAAATAATAAGTTATTACTAATATCGGTGAGCAGGTTCATATTATGAAGAGCTATTGGGACGTTTAGCCGCTGCTTGACGATAACGATTGTGAGAGATAGGAACTTTGAGAATTGTATTTATTCAGCGCTGTTTCCATGGCAGTAAATCTTGCATAATAATTACTTTCTTTTTTGCTCAATCGATCCGTCTCTGTATTGATGTTCGTATATGTTTTGGACATTAACTTCCCAATTATACTTTGATCATACTGAGAGTTTCCAGCGCTCCCCGCTTTATCCTTTATTTTAGTGAAAGTCGTTTGGAAATCATCATATAAACGAACAACCAACCCTTTTTTTACACTAGTCGTCGCATCGCTGGGGGATTGTGAGAATAAGTTTTTTACAGCCTCTGGATCGTCCTTAAGCGCAGCTCGCAACTTTGTTTCATCAATATAAAGCTTCCCTTTATCCGCATAACTTTGAGAAGCGATACCAATCGAGGAAAGTGAGTTGTAAATACTCCCATTATCGACGGTAGACGTTATATGATTCCGCATATTATTAACTAGGTCTTTTAGGTTGCTGTCATTATGAAACAGTCCGCTCTTGGCTTTCGTTTCCCACGCTGTGATCTGCGTTTCTGACATTGCTTCTCTTTGTTCATCATTCAAGGGCTGATAGTCCTTGTAGACAGTCTCGTTAATCGCTTTATTGAGTTTATCCAGCATCTCGTTATACTTGCTTACAAAATCTTTAATATTTTTTACTTCTGTATCAATATCACTCGCAATAGTTACTGTCTGAGGCGCTGCCGTAATATTTTTAAGCGTATAATTAACTCCCATAATTTTTACAGTATTGGTTGCCGATGTTACATCCGTACCGTTAAAATTAATCTTTGCATCCCGCGGAACATTCGAATTCGTCGCTACCGAACTACCTGTACCAACGAATTTTCCAGCACTCAGGTCTGTCACCGCATTCGCAGCAGAATTGACCGAGAAGAGGTTTGCTACTTTATCAGCCTGGGCCCCCGTACCTGCACTGATTACAATAGAACTAGCTGTTCCCGTTGATTTGGTCTTGAAGCTTATATCAGTACCATTTTCTGTAATTGTTAACACGTCGGAAAGTTTCGTACCACCAGAAGTTGCAGCTTTAAGTGCGGTAACCACATCAGCTAGCGATTTCCCTGTCCAATCTTTTTTCAAAGCTTCAGCAATATCGAAAATCTTTCCATTAACTGTAATGTTTGCGCCCGTAGTATCACCAGTAGTGTCCATATCAACCAGCCCCGATTCACCTGGTACATAATGAGGATTTGATGCGAGAACTGTGTCAGG
This sequence comes from Paenibacillus sp. LjRoot153, assembly GCF_964253085.1. Classification (NCBI taxonomy): domain Bacteria; kingdom Bacillati; phylum Bacillota; class Bacilli; order Caryophanales; family Paenibacillaceae; genus Paenibacillus; species Paenibacillus sp. LjRoot153. The sequence continues at coordinate 113,794 of NZ_CAXUQH020000001.1, read as the reverse complement.
CACACGAGTTGCTGAACCTGGTGTCATATATTCGCTTCCAACCTTTTTAAAACCGTTCGCATAATCTGCATCGGCAGACCCGCCCATACCGAGTGTTGTATCTAGAAAGTCGACTTTATCTGCGGAGAGCGAGATTTGCGTGTTAGCACCTGTATCTTTTGTTTTTAAAATAAACTGTTTGAGTGTAGAATCATAGATTGCTTTCACTCCGAGGCTATTACCAGCAGTATCTTTGGCCGTGTTTATTTTACTAAGAACGTCAGCTATTTTATCATCGGTATCAATAGTAATTGTCGCTGTGCTCTCGGTACCCGATTGATTAGCCGCTTTTATAGTCAATTTTGTCTCCGTACTCGTTAATGCTGCATTCTGATCAATATCAATATTGGACTTAATCGTTGCAGATTGAGCAAGATTTGAAATCTGATAATTATAAGTTCCCTCAATAGCCTCAGATGTAGCTACCCCACTCATTAAATCAGAATTTGAAGAAGTTGTCGAAAATGTGTTGTACGTACTTGATAACTTCATATTAAACAACGTATTACTTCGAAACGTAAATAAGTCCGTATTCCACTGGCGGTAACCATCACTTTGCCATGTTAACTTTTGTTGATTTTGTTTCATTTTGGTTAATCCGATACTTTCAGCTGCCATCATCTTTTTCACAAGTGTATCTGTATCCAGACCTGAAACCATCCCACTGATTCGAGTGACCGATGCCATCATCATTCCTCCAAATTATCTATAAAGTTAAACAGCATTCATAGCTGTATTCCAAAACAATCCTATACTGTATTTATCGGTAACAGAGTTGCTTTTATGAATAGCAAATAGGACTTCCTATGGAAAGAAGCCCTACGATGTCATGTAGCCTATTCGTTTCTATCTATCACCTGACAGACTCACACTATGCCCTAATATCCAGGTTACCGCCAAGATGAGGCTGCACAGACTGCTGCATGGCACTGGTTTGATTCAACATAGCCGTCATATTATCTGCATTCACTTTAGCTGTATCCATAGCCATTTTCATCACGGATAGACTTACGTCTTGTATCAGACTGGACTGGCTCATGGCCATAGACATTGCTGCAATATCCATTGTAGACTCACCCTTTTTTCAAGTACTTAGGACAACACATTGGGATGTAATGAATTTTCTAGTTCCAACTTCCATTTCTTACAGCTCGGAAGCAAATTGAACTGAATGGTCTCAAGGGCTTCCCCGATATCTCCTTGTTCATAAGCAAAGACTGCATGTTCGATGGCATTTCGTAGTTGATTAGTAGTTTCTTCAAGCTGATTGGAAGGAAGTTCAGAAATGAATCCCTGCATCGACTTTTCGATCTGGTAGAAACCATTTACAAAGTCATCCATTAACCGAACCGTATCTTCAAATGCGCTCTCATTTAATCTTACTTTCATGTATTCCAAAGCTCCTAAACAGCTATCAGACAATTCTAAGGTTCTTGTCATGACATTCATGTACTTTTCCATTGTCGTTACCTCATCTCAGGGTATGAAAAAGGGGACTCTAGAGAGTCTAGAGTCCCCTTCAGTAAGGCTAATATTAACCACGAAGCAATTGAAGCACGCCTTGAGGCTGTTGGTTTGCTTGTGCAAGCATAGCTTGAGCTGCTTGAGCAAGGATACTGGACTTCGATTGGTTCATCATTTCTTTCGCCATGTCTACGTCACGGATACGGGACTCAGCAGCAGTCAAGTTCTCGGAAGACGTATTCAAGTTGTTGATTGTGTGCTCCAAACGGTTTTGGTATGCACCAAGTTGGGAACGTTGAGCAGATACCGAGTTGATTGCATTATCGAGAACTTTGATAGCTGCAGTAGCAGACTCAGTTGTCGACATATCCAATGCGTACTCTGTGTTCGTGCTGCTAGTACCATCAGTAACCGTTGAAGTTGCTGTAAATTTAGCTCCTTCTACCGCTCCTTGTTTACCAGCTGCAGTCGTACCAGAGATGTTCAGAGCTTGGGAACGCATGTCGCTAACTTTAATTTCAAGACTTTGCCCTGTGTTTGCACCGATTTGGAACTGCTCTGTGTAAGTACCACCAACAGTTGTGGACGAAGAATCAGCAGCAGATTTAGTATCAAATGACCAAGTAATTGTGTCATTTAATGTAGTAAATTGGGATGCATCCCACCCACCGATATTAACATCTACTTCGCCTACACCATCGGCAGAAGCTAGTTTAACATTGTTTTGACCATTTGTAATGTTAACTGCAAGACCTGCAGTAGTGCTGCCAGCTTCAGTCAAAGTCGCTTGATATTGGGTAGAAACCTTAAATGTTAAGGAATCAGCACCAGCAACAGCAGTAAAATCAGCAGCAACAGTATTGGCAAGGTTGATAGCTACTGTATTACCATTTACTGTGAAGTTATTTGTTCCAGCAGCCATTACTTGACCTGCGTCTAGCGTAGTCCAGGAACCATCGGTGTTCTGTTTCTGTAGATCTGCTTGGGTTGCAGTACCATTACCAATAATACGGTAAGTACCTTCTTCCAATTGAGCATTGTTCGCAATAGATACACCATCGGATACTGCAACTGCACCAGTTGCAGCGCTAGCAGCAGCAGTCTTACCAAGGTTAGTAATCGTTACCTTTTGCTCACCATCAGCCAAACCTTTAGCTGAGTTAACAGCAGACCCAGTAAGCTTGTCATTTGTATAAGTATTCGTAACTGTCACAGGCGCGTTGTTACCTACTGCGATTGCGTTACCCGCTTGACCTACTGTGTTAGCTGTCAATTGCAACTTACCATCAGCAGATTTGGAAACCAGTACATTGGCCAGAGCACTGTTGTTAGTACCATATGTTGCTACACCGTTAGGGTCAGCTGCAACTGATGTTGTACTAGCGCCAGAAAGTGCATCTACGATCGTATCCACAATTTTGTCCGAAGTACGAGCACCGTTCAGGTCAATTGCAAAATCTGCTTCGCCAGCATATTTACCGTTTGCACTGTCATAGAAATCAACTTTCTTGCCGTCAATAACAATACCGGTTCCGACAAGATCACTTGCTTTAGCATTGGAGAAATCAATCGTGTTTTGAGCGTATACTCCTGCTGCGCTTGTATTAGCAATAGTAGGAGCTAATCCATTAGTGGTACCATTAGCTGCACTTACTTTACCGCCATCTACAGGTCCTGTAAGAACTCCTGTTGCGCTAAGAGACACGGCTTTAGCAGTAACAGTTAGAACAGCACCAGCATTAGAAGCAGAATAGTTGCCCTTTAGGTCAGCATCGTTCGCAATAAAATTACTAAGTTGACTTGCTAAATCAGTCGCAAGAGCTGTCCCAGTTTCAGTGTTGACAGTTTTGAGCGTGATTGTATTGCCACTTACTCCACTTGCTGTTGCAGTTGAATCATACACGACTTTCAGATCTTTACCACCAATATTTAATGTAAAGTTCTTACCGTCTTCGGCAGTTGCTGCTCCACCGAAAGTAGCAAGCGTGACATCTGTTTTTGCAAGAGTAGCTGTGGCAGTACCTGTACCCCCAACAAGCGTGGATGGAACTACCAATCCATTGCTGGATACTTTAGAACTCTTAGTTGGATCTGCTCCGCCACCGTTCAACAATTTCTTCGTATTGAACTCAGTTGTGTTACCGATACGGTTGATCTCAGAAGTCAATTGGTTAACTTCAGATTGGATCGCAGTACGGTCAGTATCGGAGTTCGTACCGTTCGATGCTTGTGTTGCAAGCTCACGCATACGTTGTAGGATATCGTGAGTTTCGTTCAATGCACCCTCAGCTGTTTGGATCAAAGAGATACCATCTTGAGCGTTACGGGAAGCTTGATCTAAACCGCGGATTTGACCGCGCATTTTTTCGGAGATTGCCAGACCTGCAGCATCATCACCTGCACGGTTGATGCGAAGACCGGAAGACAATTTCTCGATCGATTTGCTTTGGTTAGCTGTGTTGGTAGACAACTGACGGTGAGTATTAGTTGCTGTAATGTTGTGATTGATTCTCATTGATAATTCCTCCTTGAAATATGTAAGTTCCACTTCCATGTGGATTAGCGTTTCTTCCAGGTCGGCCGCCCTTGGAATCGCTCATAGTATTAATATCGACAAGGGGCGACTATTTCTGAAGTCCTATTTTCGCGAAATTCCGACATTTAAGACTATAAAGTCTCGAATATCAATTTATTTCGCCCAGGATTAGCCTATTTACTCTGTTTTTCTCGATTTTTTAAACATTTCATTGAGGCCATTGAAATTCGATGCGCTGCCAAGGGCATCCTTGTTTGCTTGTTGGATCGATAAGTAGATCTCTTTTCGAAATACCTCGACACTTTTGGGAGCTGAAATACCTAATCGAACTGTATCCCCTTCCGTACCCAATACGATAAGTTCAATATGGTCGCCTATCATAATGGCTTCGCCTTTTTTACGAGTTAGAACAAGCATGCCTGTCACCCCTTATTTGTTATCGGATGGAACCGATTGCATCAATTTATGTTTGGCGTTGTAGGAAGAGCCATGAAGGATGACCTGCTTCCCTAACCTCGTATTCACATTCACAATGATGGGCGCTAATAAGTTTAGAGTCGCTTCTTCCAGCTGTTCCCCTACGGACACGACCGTCCATACAGCCACATCTTCCTTGCTTTCAATCCCCAACTCAATAACGACACTATCTGATAATTCCATATCATAATCAGGGAAGAACTCGAAAGGATTCGTTAATAACAGCGCTAGATTCCCATTGTCCACACACTGTAAGAAAATAAAAGGTGACTCCACATCGGGTTGAATGAAGATATAACGAACATTCTGCTCAAACCCTGGAATCCCCTGCGGGAATGTGAAAACCTCATGCTCGGCAATTGTTAATTCACCGAACTGCAACGTGGTTATATTCATGAGTGGCAACTCCTATACCGTTTAGTGGTTAAGAATAAACAAAAAAAACTATAGATTAGACAATCTACAGTTTAAACTATACCCTACTTTGTTGGGCAATCATACTTTCATGTCGATTTCTGGGGGAATCATCTCAACCTTCGGATATTGCTTCATATAGATCGAAACCTTGCCAGGTGTATACAATATCTCGGCTTGATTCGGCGTGATTTGTATGTCAACACTGCTCGGAGTCACATTGATCTCAACCTTGTTCGCCGTATAATCCAGATCGACATTGTCGTAAGAAGCCTCACCTAGATAGTTCATGCTGCTTGGTTCAAAAGCCCGCTGTGCTGCCAAATCGGCAATTGGGTTACCTCCCTTATGTATGGCTGCTAGTCGATTCCCTTTCTCTACAATGCTTGCGATTCCTTGTAGAGCTATATTCTTCGACTCGCTGTATATCCGATTCATAAAGGTAGTGTGGCTTCCCATCCCTAGCGCATCCCAAGCACTACTCTGATCAATATGTAGTTCCCCCTGCGGGGAGCGAATTTCCATAGTAAGTGGAGTCGTATGCATCTCCATATCAGCTTTAGGCTGGCGAATATCCCACTGTCCTCGCTGAACATCTATGCCAATTTGGCCAGACTGAATATCAAGTCTAATGAAAGGTACGGACGACATGACCTACACACCGCCTTATTTGAGAAAATCTACTAGACTAGGACGTATAATCTGAGAACCTATCGACAAAGAGGCTTCATACACATTCTGCGAAGTTTTGAGGTTCGTCATCGCTTCGGCTACATCTACATCTTCCACTCTAGTTTGCAATGTCTGGAGGTTCGTGTTGATATCCTTCAGGCGTTCATTCGATAAATCCACACGGTTCATCTTGGCCCCTACATCAGCGCGAACGGATAAGAAGCTTTCCATTCTGGTATCCAGACGAGCCAGACCATCACTGATCCCCTTAAAATCACTAGTCCCCATAGCGGTCATTAAATCTTGCAAAATTTTAAATGCATTGTCCGCATCTGTTGATTTGCCAAACACTTGATCACCCGTGATATTCACAGGCAGCCGCACGCCTGCACCAATCTCATACTGAATAGATGCGTTATCCACATCGATTGTGGCAGCATTAGCTTCCGTATACGGAGCGATATCTGTTATCTGTCCATTGAATACATGCTTACCATTAAATTCACTATTGCCCAACTCAACAAGTTGACTGTACAACTGCTTGATTTCACTATTAATAGCGTCCTCAGCCGTTTGAGGGTTTGATCCGTTAGCCGCCGCTACAGTAAGCTCCCGCACCCGCTGAAGTACGTCATTAGCCTTGCCTAGCGTTGAATCTGTATAATCCAACCAAGACGAAGCAGACTCCACATTCGCTTGATACTGATCATTCGCCGATAACTCACTGCGGTATCTCATAGCAAAGCTAAGACCAACCGGATCATCCGATGGCTTATTTATTCTTCTGCCTGTTGCTAACTGGTTCTGCAGGTTATCCATACGATTGAGATTCGTCCCCAAATTTCGCACCATCTGGGTATTAATCATCGTTTGCGTGATTCTGGTTGGCATTGAATCCCCACCTTATACAAATTAATTATTATCTACCGACTGTTCCCATACCGTTAATTACTTTATCCAACATCTCATCAAATGTGGTTAATGATCTAGCCGCAGCGTTGTAGGCATGTTGATATTTAATCATGTCCGCCATCTCTTCATCCAAAGATACACCGCTAACAGACTGCCTTCTCGAATCGACCTGATCGACAAGTGCTTGCTGGTTCGTCGTTTGTCTCGTAGCTTCTTGTGACTGTACACCCAGCTGCCCTACGATAGCACGAAGGAACTCATCGAACGTACCGCTAGTCAAAAGCGGTGTTCCGTTAGAACTTGGATCAAAGTCAAACTTCTGATTCTGGAAAGATGCCAATGCTAACGCGATATCGTTATTTCCTCTAACTACTTTGGTATTCCCATCGGTATCCACATAGGTACGAGAGGAAGCAGCAATATTCGCCACTTTGTTGACGATATCAGGATTTACGGTCAGGCTGTTTGCATTGAACTCAGTTGCACCCTCTTTTATAGTAAAGAAAGGAATTCCGCTTTTCGGTGGATCTTCCAACGTATATCCCAATGCGTGCAGACCGTTAATTCCGTTGACCGTGACTTTCGTGTCAGCTGCTAGGGTAGTTCCTGGTGTCGCTCCGGTCAGTATTGCTCCAGCTGGAATTACCGAACCTGCAGGCAACGTGATCGATACCGGTCCTTGGACAAGTGCCTTAACCATGGAATTGAATTGAAATTTATAACTGTCTAAGTACTGATCTCGGGAAACTAGCATTCCATAGATCTCACCGCTCTGAAGATCACCGGATGCCAAATTAGAAGCAACTGTACTGGCATCAATTGGGGTGGTGACATTAATCCCATTAACTAGCTCAACGCTACCCATTCTCAACGTATATCCACCAGTCGTATCAACAGCGGTTATATTCACTATTTTGGACAAATTATCAACTAATAGATCTCGCTGATCTCTTAGATCATTTGCGTTATTGCCCAGTCCTTCTATTTTAAAAATTTCGTTATTTAAATTAGCAACTTGCTTCAACATCGTATTGGCTTCAGAAACCTTAACAGCTATATTATCTGTCAGATTCGCCGATAGATCATCCAATTGCTTGCCTGTATGATTGAAAGCATCGGTCATGGCTAACGCTTTCTCCTTAAGAGCTGCACGAGCTGTCAAGTTGTCAGGTTCCTTACTGACATCCTGCCAAGCACTCCAAAAGCCCTCCACCACTTGCCTGATCCCTGTATCTGATGGTTCATTTACGATAGCTTCCAACTTCTCTAACGTATCTCGGCGAATGGTCCACTCACCTAATGTCTTGTTCTCATCATAAAATTGCGTATCTAGGAACTTTTCGCGAACTCGCTTGATTTGATCGAATTCAACACCTTGCCCCAATTGACCTGGAACTGCGCTTCTTGTCATACTCGCAGGTTCGTAGGGTAGAGATGCAACCATATTCACTCTTTGTCTCGTATATCCTTGCGTATTCGCATTCGCTACGTTATGTCCTGTCGTCTGTAAAGCCGTTTGTTGCGCGAAAAGACTTCGCTTTGAAATTTCAATGCCAGAGAATGTAGATCCCACAGCAATTCCCCCTAGATGTTCTTAGTCAGATCCAATTTGAAGCTATGCCCTTCTGTCAAACATCCCCATTCGCTTATCACTCTTTTGCAAGGTGGGATTCCGATAAACGACATCCTCTTCAGAGGGGCCCATCACAAGATCAATGGAATAATCTATAAATGAAAGTGATTGCTGAATCAATTGTTGATTGGATGTATTGATTTCTTTCAACTTCTCCAAGACAACCATAAGCTGCTTATGTGCATGCAAAAGGGCCTGTTTCTCTTCCGCTTTGAAAATCAGCCTAATCAAGTCACTCACCGTTACCTGAGGATTCGGGTTATAGCCACGTGAAATTAAGTACTTGCCGATTTCATGAAATCGCTGCTTATCCAGCTCGCTAATATGCCTGACAAGCTTGCTCTCTTTATTCACAATCAGATTAAGCTGATTCACATTGTTGCTGACGAGTTCTTGGGTCTTCTCACTGGAAAGCTCCAGCAGCGATTCATGCGCCTCAAGAAGCTGTTCCAATATCGTAATCAACGGTTGAATAGACATGGCGTTCTCCTAATCCTAATAAATCTATATAAACACTTATTTCAAATAAGGGAGCAGCTTCTCTGCAATTTTCTTAGCATCTACGTGATAGGTCCCTGATGAAACCGAATTTTTCAATGACTCAATCCTAAGGCTTTGCTGTTCCGTACGAGCACTGCCTGAAGCTCCAAGAAGCTCCTTAGCTTCCGCAGAGATTTCAACCTGATCCTTCACTTTGCCTTTCTTACCAGCAGCTTGTGCGGATGTTGCCTCTCCAGTCTTCTTATACGGATTCACAGCGCCGATGCGGCCATTCTCATTAATTTTCATACCGATACACTCCTATGTTCACTGACCTAAAAAAATAAAAAACCGATAATCGTTAGTACTATTATCGGCATCTTCTATATAAAACTTTATATCTCTATAGACCTATTTCGAATTACCGCTTATTTTTCAGTCGATCATGAATGTTAAAGGTAATCCTATTCTCCTGCTGTCTCCGCTCTTCGTCCCGTCGCTGATCTTCTGTATGATGATTAACATCCTTCACAAGCTTCTGGCGGCACAGTTCACAAATCGTGTTCTCACGAATGAGTGTCCCACAAACCTCGCACGGATAAGACATGTTCGGCGCATTGTAAATGGAGATACGACCGTCACGAACAAACTTAGTGATTTGCTTGATGGAAACGCCTGTTGCTTCGCTTAGTTCAGTAATGTTGACACTCTTGTTCTCACGTAGATACTTCAAACATTTCTCGTATTGCAGCTCCTGCTCCTTCACGCAATTCGGACAAAGCTCTACGAAGCCCTTCACATATATTTTCCCACAACGCGGACAATTCGCCACATTCATACTCACAGGATGTCCCCCTTTTCAGCATTCCCAGTTTCCACTTTTTAATTCCAGTTTACCGCAATTCGACAGCTTTTGCCTATTACTATTTTTATAAAATTAGGACTATGACCTATTTATCTCGCCCACGTTAACCCGCAAATTTCGACAAGTATCGACATTTCCTCTTTTAAAACCATGGCGCATTGATTCATCGTACTTCCCGTTGTGTACACATCGTCCACGATATAAATGATGACGAATTTACCAGACGCGAATATTTTTCCCAGTTCTGTGGTATCAAACTCAAAAACGTGCGCAAGATCGTCGATCCGTTCACTTCGTTTTTTAAAACTCTGCTTCGCCGTATGCTTAGAACGATTGAGTAGACGTACGACCGGGAGGTCAACTCGCCGGCCTAATTCTCTCGCCATTTGTTCCGCCTGGTTAAATCCTCGCTCTTGCATACGACGCTCACTTACAGGTACGTAGGTGATAAATTCTCGAACCTGCCCCGCTGACGAAGATGCCCTATCCAGTCGAAGTTGCTGAAAAGCATGTACCAACATATGACCGAAAACTACCTTTAAGCGCTCATCTCCTCGATACTTATATCTGGCAAGCAGCTCTTTCATCGTCTCATCGTATCGGACGGCACTTCGACTTCTAGTGAAATAGCTGTGCGGCTTCCGACGACAATCTGGACAATACTCACCTCGTCCACAAGATAGACAAACCACCTTACGAATCCAGGGAATTCGGGTGTAGCACGCGTGACAAAGCCCCAACTCGCCTCTCTCCAGGCTGGTCATCTGTTTGCATAATAAACACGCTCCCCGCTTAGGACCTAATAGCGAAAATAGCGAGTTCCCAATCTGCCTCCACCACCGGCTCATACCTTGCCTCCTTGTAGAAAGCCCTGTTTACGAGCAATACGATTCATCGTGCGTATCTGTCGAACAGCTTCTTTCTGTGATTTCGTTATTTCCGCAGCAGCCAAATACACCTTCCCATGCGGGTCGTCCTTCGACCTTCCTGCACGTCCTGCCATCTGGACTAATGCGGCTTCATCGAACAACTTCGAGTCTGCACCCAAAATGAACACATCCGATTGGGGCACGGTTACCCCACGTTCAAGAATGGTCGTCGTGACGAGCACCCGAATCTCCCGATTGCGAAAAAGCTGTACCTTCTCCGTTCGCGACAGGTCTTTCGATGAGGTGCCCTCTACACGAACATCCAGTTTACTCCCTTTCAGCTTACTTCTTAACAGTTCCACCATCGGCTCTACGAGCTGGATATTCGGAACGAACACAAAAACTTGAGCTCCACGTCCAATAGATACTTCTAAGCGAGATTGAATCGACTGCGGGATGGATTGAACAGCGATGGATTTTCTTAATGTTGGCGTAGTTATTAATTGAGGGACAGGCAGAGGATGTTTATGAAAGCGTACAGGGACGCGAACATGTGGCAGACGTCCGCGTTCGGCGGCTTGTCTAACCAGCGTTGGCGGTGTCGCTGACAGCAGAATATTCGTCCCGCTGGGCTTACACACGTTCTCTGCCGCATAGCTAAGCATGGGGTTATTGTGGTACGGGAAGGCATCAATTTCATCGATGATGACGAGGTCAAAAGCTTGATGAAACCGCAACAACTGATGCGTTGTTGCAATGGTAATTTGCCCTTGCTCCCAGCGTTGCTCGCTTCCGCCATACAGCGTGACCACGCTGTATGTTGCGAACGCCCGCTGGATGCGCGGTTGCAGCTCCAGCACCACGTCCTTGCGTGGTGTAGCGATGAGGACACGCCCGCCACGAGCGGCGGTGTAGTGAATGAACGGGAAGATCATTTCTGTCTTCCCGGCGCCCGTAACGGCCCAGATGAGGAACTTGCCTGGGCCACCAGGTTGCCTCCCTTGGATGTAGCACAGCCCCTCAAGGGAAGCACGGGTCTGGGCATCACTGAGCCCCCAGGGCTCTATGTAAGCCTGTAATTCGTCAGCAGCCTCTCCGCCTACTGTAGACATCGCTTCACCCGAGCCGCCGAGAACAAGCAAGGAGCAAGATCGGACCCTGCCCATTGTGAGGCACTCCTCGCAATAGGGGCAATCTTGACCGCAATGCAAGCATGGTGACCAGAACATTCGGGCTTCTCCGCTTCCGCAGCGTTTACATGCGTAATGCGAAGCCTTCCTCAGCCATCGCCGCCAGTCACGCCTCACCTGCATGTGTAAGCCACTCGTGAGCGACACATCGCCATTGAGGTAGGCGAGTTGCAAATAGGCTGGCCACGAAGCTTCCAACCCTGCCGTCTCAACACCAGAGGCTTCAATTAGCTGCTGAAGCTCATCTACCAACAGGGAGCGCCCTCTGCAAGCTTCAACGAGACTAATATATCTGGATAAGTGTAATTGAAAGCTACGAACCTGCTCGTCACACCAATGCGTGTAGTCCATCAATTCCGAACGTATCTCATCCACATCCATTATTCCAATGGCCGTTGCTTCCCGTTTAACCATCGCAAGTAACCGACTCTCACTATTATCCTTAGAGGCCACGTCAATCTTTCTTAACCCTTCAAGCAGTCGAAACGCTTGCCCTAACGAAACAAAAGGTTCGAACAATACGAGGCCGGCGTCGGCTGCGTAATGCTCGAACCAATATTGGATATCTGTCTGGGCATGTAGTGTAAATTGCCACTCCCACACATCTCTCTTGCGAACAGCATAGATCTGAACCTTCATTCCTCACCGTTCTCTCTTCATCAAATAATGTAGCGTACATGTTGGTTGAAGGTTTGTGTTTGTTAATGTTTGAAAGCGTTTGCTCTCAGACAACAGGAATCTTTACGAGTTCCTCCCTATTACTGAGGTGAACAAGTACAACAGGATCTTCTTCATGCTGACTTAGGAAACGATCAACGGCATCATAGTCAGACTGTAAACGCAGCTCTAAGGCATACGTTTGGGATAAACGCTCAATGATCTCTCTTGTATCGTCAGACGACCCCTCGTCAATAATCGTTGCCTTGACCTGGTTGCCTCTTACACGCGAAAAGAAAAATAACGAGCGAATAACCCACTCAATTTGATTTTGATTGTTTTTGGTAACAAGTAGAACAGTAGCTGGTTTCTTCTTCGTTCCCTTACGTAGTAAGAGATGCAGTACGGTAACACTCACGCCATAGCAACCGAAGATACAAAGCAATCCAATCCACATAGCGGGTCCCTCCCTTACCTGCAGTGTATGCGGCAGTGCAAAGGGGGGTTCCTATAGGCACGGAAATGCAGTATCGCGGATTACAGCGTTACCCAGCCATTTTTAATTGCAATAATTACCGCTTGTGTACGGTCATCGACTTCCATTTTTTGAAGGATACTACTCACATGGTTTTTCACTGTTTTCTCACTAATATAAAGGAATTCACCAATCAGCTTATTGCTCTTGCCTTCCGCCATAAGTCGAAGCACTTCTGCTTCCCTTTTGGTCAATGGGCTGTTTGCATTATGTATGTACTTCAGTCCGGAATCCTTCACGCCAGTGCCTGTTCCAACAACACCAACGTCATCCAGATACGTCATACGTCTTAGTTGGTTGATTAGCTTACCTGTTACCTTAGGATGAATGTAGGCATGTCCTGCAACAACAGAACGAATCGCATTAATCAGCGACTCCGCTTCCATATCCTTCAGCAAGTAACCGGAAGCCCCTTTGCGAAGCGTCTCAAATACATAGCTTTCATCATCATGAATGGATAGAATGATGACTTTAATATCAGGAAAGATTAGTTTCAGACGTTCTGTTGCAATTACACCGTTCTCAAGAGGCATATTGATGTCCATGAGCACGATATCGGGCGTGATTTGATTACACAATTCAATGACTTGGATGCCATCGCCACACTCACCGATAACTTCCATATCATCTTCCATATTAATGATCCGTTTAACACCTTCGCGAAAAAGCTGATGATCGTCTGCAATGACAATATGCACATTGCGTTTATGACTCGCCGTGTTGTCCATTCTAGTTTTCCTCCTTGTTCTCTCCAACGCCGCCGATAGGGATGAGCATCGTAATTTTTGTTCCTGAACCTTTCTCTGACTCCAGGACCATGGTACCTTCTAGCAGTTCTACACGCTCTCTCATTCCCAGTAAACCAAAGTTATTCCCCTTGGCTATTCTTAGTTCTGTTAGCGGAACATCAAAGCCGATTCCGTTATCTACAACGTAAATCTGTACTTGATCTGGTTCTAACGTGAGTTCAACAGACAAGAAGGTTGCTTTGGCATGTTTGTTTATATTCGATAAAGCTTCCTGCACCAATCGGAAAATAGCAATTTCCAACCCGGACGGTATACGTGTTTCTTTCCCGACCAAGTTAAACTGTGTGTGGATTCGATATTTGTCTTCGAAATCCTGCACATATTTCCGTAATGTAGGCACAATCCCTAAATCATCGAGCGCCATTGGTCGGAGGTTGAAAATAATTTTACGAACCTCTTCAAGGCCATTTCTGACTTGTCCCTTTAAATCAACTAACTCATCCTTCACCGCCGAAATATCTTCCTTGACGAGCATCCGATGGGCAATTTCAGTCCGAAGCACGACATTCGCCAAGGTTTGAGCCATTCCATCATGAATTTCGCGCGCGATTCGTTTGCGTTCTTCCTCTTGAGCCAAAATAATTTTCAGCCCCAACAGTTGTCGATTCTTAGCCGACTCAATAATACGTGTTAACTGATTGAGATCCCCTGATAAGTATTCCAGTGCAACATTCATCTGAGAGACGATTGTTTCGGCGCGTTCTACCTGTTTGTCCACATTCTTCATACGAACCTGCAGGTCATTGCGGCGGATTTTGAGATTATTCTCTTTTTCCCGCGCAACGGTTAGCTGTAATTGAAAAGCGATAGCGGCTTCATAAGCAATCTTGATATCTTCTTCTCGATACTTGTTGAAATCTCGACTGACTTCCGTAAGTCGGATCCGCGACCTCTTGTATTCTTTTTCTAACATATCCACGAGATCAATCGTGACACCCGTCTCATGCTTAATGTCATTGAGCTCCCGAGCAAGTGACTCCTTCTCTAAGCGTGATGACTCAGCAATCTCAAACAATTGATACTTGCTGCTTTCCATGACGTTAATGGCGTTGGTTATGACCTTGTCTATAGCGTCTGGTTGCACATGAAACGAGCTCCTTTTAATAAAACCTTATAATAGTAAGTTGTCTACCCCATATTGTAGCATAGTTCTTCCCGTTTGCCGTGTACTTCTAGTACTATTTATTCAATAGAAATTCCGTAATTCTGGGGATCCCAGCCTACTTTGAAGCCTAATCTCTCCGAAATGAGCCGTAATGGGACCATTGTCACATTATTCATGATCGCTGGAGCCACTTCTGCCGTGACTCGACCGCCATTTACAAGCAGATCAGCTTGATCAATCCATAGGTCAATTAGTTTATCGCCACGAAGGACGGTTACCTTACGTTCTTTATCATCCCACTTCACAGTTCCACCCAATGCTTCTGTGACAAAACGAATCGGAACCAAGGTATTATCCTTGACGATCGTCGGCGCTTGTTCCAACGTCATCGGCTTGCTATTCAAAGTTGCCTGCTTCTTATTTACGGTAAGTTTAATTGCATTCTTCGGTAGCGTTGGCAATTGTCCTTTATAAATAAATGAAATATCGTCAATATTAATTTTCCCTTTAGCGGCTCTTTCATCCTGCCCGTTGGCTGGATTTGCGACATAAATGCTTTTCACCAGCAAAGGAGCCTTCAGATCCGACACATCCGCCGTGACCTTGCGCCAGCCTGTCCAGTTCATATTTTCCGTAAAACTTACTAAATTCACCTTACCGTCCGCATCAATAACCTCAGCACGCACCCAATTGAAGCTTCCATCTCCTAGGACTTTGGCTGTCATAAATTCGGGTTCACCCTCAATCGGCGCACCATTCCCATTATTAAACCTTGCGTAAGCTGCTTTCGTTCCAAGTCCCTTGGAGAAATCATAGGCGATTTCCAAGTTCTTGTTGCCATTGTTTTGCACGATATTCACTGTGGAAACGACTTCAGCCGGATATCTGTCCCCTGTTGTCATGACCGCAAATTTATCTAAATCATACCACACTTTCTCCTGCCCTACGGGTAGAGTTACCATGGTGCTATACCCATCATAGTGTGCAATAACCTGAGCCGTCTGCGCTCCCGCTGTGCTATCTACGTGCAGGACACCGTTGGTGATTGTCCCCTTAACCCCGCTTAGCTCCCAAGTTGCTGATGCCGCGGGTAATTCTCTGGTTGCTCCACTTCGTGTTGTAACGGTAATCGGAAGCTTGAAATCGCCGCCCTCTGTCAATGAGAAGGACCCCGAGCTAAAAGCCATCGACGTAATCTGATCACGCCCGACAATTTCAACGTCCATCGTTGCGGATCCTTTTCCTGATTTTGCGACAATCTGAGTTTTCCCAGGCATTGTTGGTGTATATACGTTATCCTTGAACGAGCCATTGGCCATCGTGCTGCTCCATTGTGGAACAATTCCTGTTACGGCTATAGGATTATAATAGTCATCATAAGCTTTAAATTGATAAGTGCTGGATTCATTTACGAATAATAAAGATTGTCCTTTTAAAATAAGACCTTGCAACTCACCCTTAGGCGCTGTCGAATATACGCCCAAACCATTTGCTACCGCACGTTGATTCCCATTTTGTGTTTTGTTCACTAACTTCGGATCTACATCACCAAGTGGCCTAGACACCATCTGTGTCGATCCACCGCCATCAAGGACCATCCCTCTCCATACACCGGCATCAATCATGAATTGCTGCAGCTCTGGCAGCGTCATTCCGGCACTTGGACCGTTGCGATCTGCTGTTATAATATAAGCTTTCTTCAGATCCTTGGAGTAACCCACAGCTGTCCTAGAAACAGGACTATATCCGTTGAAATCATTAATATTCCGCGTAAAATAGCTCGGCTTCGCCTCATCCACTAGCAACGTGCTGCCGCCGATGAGCATTTTGAAGTTTTTCCAATCATACGTCTTGGACGCATCGTGTGGAATCATGTCGTATTTCGTCGTGATTTTATCGCCAACTTTGAGATGCTTTACAATAAATTCTCTCGCCAATCCCGAACCCCTAAGGATGTAACCATCTGCAGGAGCGATCATTTTCACATTCGTATCAACTTGGATCTCCTTGACAATATCATTCTGGATGAGTGCCTCAGTAGGTACGTGTGTGCCATCCACAGCTCGCTGTGTCATCGCCCAAGCACTTGTGTAAAGGAAAAGGCCGTCTGCAATCAGCGGAACGTCATTATCGTCCCAATAGAACGTTTTGTTTACGCCGCCAAGCTCGAACTGTGTCCCATCCTTTGCCGTAACCTTACCTTGGAAATCGAAAATATCAATAATCGGCTGATTAGTCTTCGTTATGGCAAACGAGTACAAGCCTGAAATCTTCGCTGGTGTCGCCATCACCTGTCCGTTCGTGATCTGCGCACCCTCTGGAACTCCTTCCGCCTGGGTATTGTAGAAATCCCCGTTCACTCCTGCTACAGCGCCTGTATCCTTCACCATGCCGAGCACACTTTGGTTCTTCGTGAACTGATTGTTCGTTCCTGCCATTGCGTCTATCTTCACGTTCGGGTTCGTCAGATCCACCTCGATCACATTGGCGTTCACCGATACTTCCTTATTGCTTCGTGTTGTCGACCATACGTAGTTCTTCATAATTGCACCTGATGTAATCGTCTCTTGCGAGCTCAACGTCAGCTTCGTGCCCGCCGCGTTTACCGTAACTCCCGACACCAACTGCCACACCATAGCGCAAGCCAGCGCTGCTACTCCTACTTGCCTCTGTACCTTCACGTTGCCGTTCCACTCCTCTTTTTCATCTAATTCTAGTATCTATCATTTAAGCGATAACTATATAGACTCTTAAACTATGGAAAAAGTTACGATATTCCCCATGTTGTATTCATATGTCATAGATAAATGGTAAAAATGTAAAAAAGAGCACAACCCTCCCGGGTCTGCTCTCTGCTTGAGATGCTTATCTAAACAGTTAAATTATTTTCTTTAATTTAGCTTCCTGTTCAATCGAACGTGCTGAGAGGAGCTCAATGATCCTATGTTGTTGCTCTTGCACATTTTCCAGTCGCTTCACGATTTCATTGGTTTCCAGCACGGCTTGTTTGATTTGGGATTGTTCGAATTCTATTCTGTCTAATCTTGTGTTCATTCCAATTAACTGTTCAAAAACCGGGGATAATTCTGCTCTTAGCAACGTAGTAAGTGATTCCTTCATTTCATTGTCCATCATATCGCTCCCTTCATATACCAACGCAGACTTATCTTATACCTATCATAACATAATTCCCTATGAATTAGCATCAGATGACATATACATATAGTACCACCATTTTTAGCAAGAGGAAACTCAAACATTTACTTCAGTAAATTATGTTGTGGTAAAATACACAAACAAAAAAGCCGCCCATGAAGGACGGCTTCGCAATATTAATGCTTAAGCTCTAAAGCTTGAGTTCTCAAAGATTCTGCTTTATCTGTACGCTCCCAAGGAACGTCTAGATCGTTACGGCCGAAGTGACCGTAAGCCGCTGTTTGACGGTAGATCGGACGACGAAGATCAAGCTCTTTAATGATACCCGCTGGGCGAAGGTCAAAGTTACTGTGGATCAGCTCAACAAGCTTCTCTTCACTCACTTTAGCCGTACCAAATGTATCTACAGCAATAGATACAGGACGAGCAACACCAATGGCATAAGCCAACTGAACTTCACATTTCTCTGCAAGACCAGCTGCTACGATATTCTTCGCAACATAACGCGCCGCGTAGGCACCGGAACGGTCAACTTTCGTCGGATCTTTACCGGAGAATGCGCCGCCGCCATGACGAGCATAACCACCGTACGTATCAACGATAATTTTACGACCTGTAAGACCTGCATCCCCTTGTGGTCCGCCGATAACGAAACGGCCTGTTGGGTTAATGAAATAGTTCGTCTTGTCATCCAACAAGTGTGCTGGAACGATTGGAAGAATAACATGCTCTTTAATATCTTTTTGGATTTGCTCCAAAGTTGTATTCTCATCGTGCTGTGTGGATACAACAATTGCATCTACACGAACAGGTTTATCATCGATGTACTCAACCGTTACTTGTGTTTTACCATCTGGACGCAGGTATGGAAGAGTGCCATTCTTACGAACTTCTGTCAAACGACGAGCCAATTGGTGAGAAATCGAGATCGGAAGAGGCATAAGCTCAGGCGTCTCATTTACAGCGAAACCGAACATTAAGCCTTGGTCACCAGCACCAATTGCTTCGATTTCTTCGTCCGACATGGAACCTTCTCTTGCTTCAAGGGCTCTGTCTACACCTTGTGCAATGTCAGGGGATTGCTCGTTCAACGAAACGAGAACCGCACACGTTTGGGAGTCGAAACCGTACTTCGCGCGTGTGTAACCAATGTCTTTAATTGTTTGTCTTGCGATAGCTTGAATATCGACATATTCAGACTTCGAAGTGATTTCACCAATTACCAAAACCAAACCAGTTGCTACAGATACCTCACATGCTACACGAGCATTCGGATCATTAGCTAGAAATGCATCCAAAACCGAGTCAGAAATTTGGTCACAAATTTTATCTGGATGACCTTCTGTTACGGATTCGGATGTAAATAAACGACGTCCACGAACTTGAGCCATATTATTCATCCTCCTACATTACATTTAGTATGTTTGAAAAGCTTCTACTCGATGCCTCTATGATAAAAAAATGGGCCCGGCTTTAGCGGTAGCTTTTCTCGCCAAACGGAATCCCTCTTTTGCGCTCATGCGCTGATAAGATCTTTGAATTCCGCACTGGTACAAATAGATAAAGCATTAATAAAGACAATACATGAATAAAGACAACATTAAAATGAACCTTCCCCTATCGGAAAAGGTTAAATTGAATATTGACCTTCAATTAATCATCCTACTTTATTTGTCGTGTGTTGTCAATTTATAATTTCGGAAATCCAATGGCAACGGTGATATAAAAAAAAGGTCAGCATTAGCCGACCTCACCTCTACTCTAACAATGCACTATACATATAAATAATTACAAAGTAAATAAGGTTTCTTCTGCTCGTTGGATCAACCGCTGAGTAATGCGACCACCTACAGCGCCTGCATCTCGGGAGGTAATGTGTCCCCAATAGTCTTTCTTCATAGAATTTGAAGGAATAGAACCAAGTTCACCCGCAAATTCTGTATCCGCATTGAGCGACATAGAGATGCCAACAGGTAGACCTAACTCAGCAGCAATTTCATATTTTAAGATATCTAAAGCTTTTTTCGATTCCGGAACAACTTTACTTCTAGCCATAACCAAACGCCTCCTCAGAGTTTTTGTTGTGATCATGAACGTGTTAAGAAGCTGCCATTTCTCTGTTGGGTACAATGATTAGTATGGCTAGATTCGTACAGGCAACACGCATAAGAAGTTGTCAATTTGGGTAAAATTATGGAGTAGACATCTATTGCGTAACCTTACTACCGTCTGCATTTAATATCAAATATCCACCACGTACCATGATATAAATGGACGTGTCATTTTTCGTCGAAGGCTTAATCCCACGGCCCTCTGTTGGAAAAATCAAAAGATGATTCAGCGCGACTTCCGTCCCCGCTGCCAGATCTTTGCCTCCCGTTACATCCGGGATGCCGTTCTCATCGTTGCTCACGGCCAGAACCTTGCCGCTTCGCACGATAAATTCCGCGCCAGCGCCGGCATACAAGGTTTGTCCATTTTCCAATTGGACAACTTTCATATTCGCCGCTGCCGTAGGGTTAGTGCTCGTGCCTCCGTTGCTCCCGCCTGGCTGGCTACCGCCAGCTGCAGCGATCGCGGAGGCCACAATCTCTTTCACCTTTGCTTCGCTTAAGGTGTTCTGCTCAAAGTAGCTCTGCGTGATCAGCGGATCAGTTGTGCCAGGTACTGGGGCTTCGGCTTGGGTTCCCTGACTTAAAGTGAGAAGTATTACAACAACACATATTAATTGTCTTACTAATGTTTTGATTGGAGTTCACCTCATCATTAAAAAGAAAAAGACCCCTAAGGGTCTCAATCTTTTTATAAATTTTAAAAATTATTTCGATACAAGCATTGTTAAGGATTTACCGTTAGGTGCAATTGCTGTAATTAAGAATTCTGTTACTGCAGCAGGAACGTTTGTAATTGCCCCAGTAGAAGAATTAATAGTCACAGAGCCAGTACCTTGAAGTGTTTGTACAGTATACTGAACACCAAGTACTGCGAAGTATTGAGCGATTGGATCAGTACCTGCAGTTGCATCCGTTTTGTACTCGATACCGTAGTTGTCAACAACTTTCAAGTTGTTGAAGTACTTGTACGCATAGTTGTTTCCTGCAGCATAAGTTGCTGTGCTGTTGTCTGCAGTCATTGTTTCAACTGTAATTGTATCAGCTTTTACAGTAATTTCTTGAGTCAAGTTAAGTGTTTGACCTTTGTTCGTGTAAACAACTGCGGATACAGTAGCTGTACCTGCTTTGTTACCAAGAATGTATCCATCTTCTACTCCACCAGTAGTGTAAGTGTCAACAGCTAATACATTCGGATCAGAACTGGAGATACCACGAACATAGTTTAGAGGAAGCTTAACTGTGTTTCCTGCGGAATCCTTAGCCACAACACCAAGCTTTTTGTCAAAACGGCTGTTTCCAGCAACAAGTCCGTCGGCTGCTTGGCCAGGGTTAGTTCCAACAACTGCTGCGTTGCTTGCAAATTTATCTTTTGCTGCAAATAGGCTGCCAACTGTGTTAAGTGAGTAAGTCAAAGCAGTGTCTGGTTTAATAGACTCAAGTGAACGTGTTACAGAAGAAGAGTAATCAGAGAAGTTGGACGTTCCGTTAGGAGCCTTCTCGATTGTCGCCTTAACAGTCACTTTACCTTCAGCTGTGTTCGTCAACAAGTTGAAGCCTTTGTTGAAGTATACCAATTGACTTGGTCCAAAGACGTAAGTAGTTTCATTTGTACCAGTTGCTGTTCCAGTAGGAAGCGCCGCATCATCACTTGTATCAGTGTTCGTTAAGTCTTGAGCACCTTTGAAGCTAATACCTGTTGTACCAGTAGCAGTTACAACTACCTTAACTTGATACTGAGAAGTTTGACCGTTTGCACTTGGAATAGTAGCTGCAATGTTTTTAACATCTTTACCGTACTGATCTTTAAGCATATAGACGACTTCACTATCTGCACCAAGAATTGCTTTTGCAGTAGGTTCAGTTGTCACCGAAATACGCTCAGGAACACGAGCATCGCTAATTGCAATACTTGTTTGTACGAATGTGTTAGTTTGTGATTGGTTGATCGTTCCAGAAACATAAACTTTACCACCAACTGTGTTAGTACCAGTATAAGTCAGTTTCACTTTACCTTTGTCAGAACCTGTTTCAACAATTGCAGCAGTAGCATTGCTTGCAGTGATATTAAAACGAGTCTTTTGGTCAACAATATCTTGAGCGCTTAACTTGTTGCCATTAGCATCAGTAGCAATCAAAGGAACAACTGTAGTTGTGTCACCAGCAGCAATTACTACTGCGGCAGCATCAAACTCAAATTTAGTAGCAAGATTCGCAGCACCTACGCTAATTGTTGCAGTAGCTGAAGATGAACCACCATAGATGTTAACAGTATAGTCAGCTGATTTATCAAGTTTTTCTGTCAATTGAACTTTAATACGAGCATTATCGTTATCATCGAAGAAGTCCGTGTAGTCATTGTTTGTACGAACTACTGCTAACTTTTGCTCATAAGGAGTAATAACAGGGTTGATTGTTGAAGCAGAAATTTCTGCAACTGGGTTATTCAGACCATCGTTTGGTGTAATATCAATTGGTTGCAATTGGCTTTTTACAATTGCGTTGCCATATTGGTCAATTAGGTTCAATGCGATTGAAGCAGTTTCATCTTTTGCAGCAAGTTTAGTACCGCTGTTAGGGTACGTTACTTTACCAGCTTCAATTTTGCTCAAGATCGGCACTGTGCCTACTTTGAAATTCTTGGAAACTGTTACATTGCTATTGTTCAAGTAAACTGTTACTGGAATAATACCATTACCTTGAGTCACACCAGCAGTACCTGAAACATTAGCAGTGATTACTAGGTTTCCATCAGCATCTTTTTTGAAGCTAGCTGGAGCTTGCCCGGATACAAGAGCTGTAAAGCTAGAAGTACCAAGAGAAACTGCCTCATCATATTGGTTTGTTGCTTTAAGTTTAATTGTAGCAACTTTGCTATATGCAACAGTGTCGCCAGCGTTTACAAAGTCAATTTTATTAACAGTCTCGTCAGTAGCTTTGAAAGTTGCAGTTGTTTTGTCAACAGCATCAGCAGCTAGACCTGACAAAGTTACTGTGTAGTCACCTTCAGTGATTCTAGTGTCAGTAGTCAATGTCACTGATTTTTTGTCTTCGGACCAAACTGGAGCAGTTGTGGATGTGGAAACAGCTAGTGTACCTTTAGTCAAAGCCAATTTAGCAAGAGTAGTATCAACTGCTTTGCTGAATGTTACTTTCACTTTGTACACGCCAGCTGCTTTAGCTTCAGTTACGGATACTTTACCAACGCTTGCGATAGCTGCATCAGCTGTGAATGCACCAACTACTAGGTCAGCACGAGTAGCAAATTTGGAACCGTCAGTACCTTCAGGAAGCAATTTTTTATCAACTGCTTGTTTAATTGCGTCAGCGTACCAAGGAGTACCAGTTGTGTCTGGTTTGATTCCAAGACCTTTAACCAATGCAGTTGCGAACTCACCAAGAGTTACGTTAGCTGATGGGTCAAAGGAGGAATCCGTTTTACCATCAACCAAACCAGCTTTTTTAGCTGCTTCGATGTAAGGGATTGCCCAACCGTTAGCTGTATCATCAGCTTTTACATCACCAAAGCTGGATGTTTTTACAGTTGCGTCAAATGGAACACCAGATACTAAAACAAGAACTTTCGCGAATTGTGCGCGAGTCATGTTTTCTTTGATACCGAAGGAATCTTCAGCTGTACCTTCGAAATATTTTTTAGCAAGCATAGCGTCGATTTTTGCAATTGTTGCTGCATCCAAACCTGCAAGATCTTTAAAATCTTTGGAAGTCTTAACTGTTGTTGCAGTTGTAGTAGCTGTTGGAGTAGTTGTTGTTTCAGCAGCCATTGCTACGGAAGCGAACATGGAGAATGCTAGTGTTGCTGTTGCGATTACTTTTAAACTTTTTTTCATAACCTTTTTTTCTCCTCCTTGAATATCGTGAGTTTTATTTTTTATGTTGATATTTTCTTTATTCCAGCTCGATTTACTCATTTTATTGTTCACCCCCCCTCCAGAGTTAGAGCATAATATAACTAAGGTTCGCTTGTAGCATTCCATGCTACATTTGAAACTAGTAAACTGTAATGAAATAAAATAGGAACCTAGACCAATTTACATTATACATTGATCAAACTAGATCGTAAAGAAATATTTTTCGTTATAAACTCCTCAAGATGGTTTCCTTTTGCCCTCATCTTTCGTGTTCAATGTATTAAACGCACTGTTTCGTAAAAAGTTGCGTTTCATGCCAAAAAGTTTTTTACTAAATAAAACCAAGATAGTGAAAAAGAAAATCGTCTATAAATTATCACTTTTAATCGTCATTCAATTTTGCTTTAGAAAAAACAAACCCAGCACGATTGTACTGGGTTTGTTTTAATTCTATTAATTATGGTCTAGCAACTAACACTTGAACGGATTTGCCATTTGGCGCAATTGCTGTAATCAAGAACTCTTGCACGTCATTACCAACTGCAGTAATTTGACCTGTTTTTGCGTCTAGATCAACATTACCAGTTCCACTTACTACAGATACTGTATAACGCAAACCTAATACTGCATCATATTTTGCAATGTTCTCATTTTCGTACTCAATACCGTATTGGTCTGTTACTTTCAGTGTATCATCACCATCTGTGAAGTACGTGTATGCATAACCTAGACCTGTGTAACTTGCGCTTGTTGCACCAGCTACAAGCTTGTCAACAGCAATTGTATCTGCTTTTACAGTCACTTCTTGTGTCAGGTTAATAGTCTCACCTTTGTTTGTGTATACGACTGCTGACACGGTAGCTGTTCCTGCTTTGTTACCAAGCACATAAGCATCTGTTCCATCTACATCTACTGCAATTACGGATGGGTCAGAGCTTGAAATTCCACGTACATAGTTGGAAGGAAGAATAACTTTGTTACCTGCTGAATCTTTGGCGATCACTGTTATTTTTTTATCAAATTGACTGTTACCCGCTGTTAACGCTTCGCCTGATGTAAAGCCTGCTGTCAATTTATCTTGAGCCGCGAATAATGTACCCACTGTGTTAATGGAGTACGTTAATGCTGTATCGGATTTAACCGCCTCAAATGTGCGTGTTACTACTGAAGAGTAGTCAGAGTAGTTGCTAGTTCCATTGGCCGCTTTTTCAATAACAGCTTTAACGGTTACTTTGCCTTCACTACCTGAAGTAGAAGTTAGATTAAATCCATTGCTGAAGTCATCAAACTGTGTGTTGTCGTAGTAGTACGTCGTTACATTTGCTGGCGCTCCTGTTACTACAGTTGGCGCATGCGCAGTTTTTGGTGCTGCAGCAGTACCAGTGCCTTCAGTTGTCACTTCAACTTTAATACGGTAGTTAGATGTTTGGCCATTTGCATTTGCGATATTGGAATCGATATCTGCAATATCTTTACCATATTGATCTTTCAATTGGAATTCAACATCATCAGATGCACCCAGGATTGCTTTTGCTGCTGGCTCTGTGGAAACTGTAATACGCTCAGCGATACGTGCATCTTGTACCGGAATGCTCGTTTGTACAAATGTGTTGGATTGCGATTGGTTAATTTGACCTGTTACGTACACTTTCGTTCCAACTACATTGTCCGTTGTAAAGCTCAACTTGAGTTTACCTTTGTCCGTACCTGTAGGTTGAATTGACCATGTGCCATTTGTAACACTGAAGTTCATACGATCTTTATTGTCTACGATGTCTTGCGCGCTTAGTTTGTTTCCATTAGCGTCAGTTACGTTTAATGGTACATATACACTCGCATCATTCGACGCTAGCGTGACAGCGGAAGTGTCAAATTCTACTTTTGCAGGCAAGTTAGCTGCACTTACGCTTACTGTTGCTGTTGCGGATGAAGAACCACCATAGATATTTACTGTATAATCTGCTGTTTTATCTACTTTAGCTTTCAATTTCACTTGAATAAGAGCGTTGTCGTTCTCATCAAATAAATCGCTTGTTGCAAAAGATGAAGTCGCTTTGACTACTTCAAGGTTTTGTTCGTATGGCGTAATAACAGGATTAACATTACTTGCTGCGATTTCACCTGAAACGAATTGACCTTTAGTAATTGGATTACCATATTGGTCAAATAAATTCACAGGAATAGAAGCTGTCTCATCTGCTGCAACCAATTTCGTTCCATTATTGGAGTATGTTACTGTGCCTGTTTCAATTTTGCTCAAAATTGGCACTGTACCTACTTTAAAGTTTTTGGAAACTGTTATATTGCTATTATTCAAGTAAACAGTTACAGGGACAATTCCATTTCCTTGAGTCACACCAGCAGTACCTGAAACATTAGCTGTGATT
Source organism: Paenibacillus sp. LjRoot153 (assembly GCF_964253085.1). Lineage (NCBI taxonomy): Bacteria > Bacillati > Bacillota > Bacilli > Caryophanales > Paenibacillaceae > Paenibacillus > Paenibacillus sp. LjRoot153. Next base: position 87,611 of record NZ_CAXUQH020000001.1, on the reverse strand, counting down.
ACCAAGTTGCCGTCAGCATCTTTTTTGAAGCTTGCTGGAGCTTGACCAGATACAAGTGCTGTAAAGCTTGAAGTACCCATGGAAACTGCTTCGCCATATTGGTTTTCAGCTTTCAATTTAATCACTGCATTTGTGCTGTAAGCTACAGTATCCCCTGCATTTACAAAATCAATTTTGCTTACTTGCTCTTCTTTAGCAGTAAACGTTGCTGTAGTTTTCTCTACAGTCGCTGCGTCAAGACCAGAAATAGTTGCTGTATATTCACCTTCACCAATTTTTGTGTCTGTTGCTAGTGTTGCTACTTTTTTATCTTCAGACCATGTTGTTGTTGCAGAAACAGCAAGCGTGCCTTTTGTTAAAGATACTACTGCTTTTGTTGTATCAACTGGTTTGTTAAATGTTACTGTTGCTTTATACACACCCGTTGCTTTTGCTTCTGTTACGGAAACTTTACCAGCTGGTACGTATTGTTGTTTAGCTTCATATGCGCCAGTTACAAGAAGATCACGAGTTGCATTCGTGATACCACCGAAGGTGCCGTCTGCATTGTTGGAAAGAACTTTCAATGCAAGTGCTTCAGCCACATAACCTTGTGCCCAACCAGAAACTGTTTTATCTGTACCAGTCAAAGCTTTTGCTTCTGCGTCTTTACCAAGTACACGAACCAAGAAAGTAGCTAGTTGTTCTTTCGTTACTTTACCAGCTGGGTTGTATTGACCTTCTGCATATCCATCAGTTACGTTAGCAGTTTTCAAAGCTTCGATGTAAGGAAGTGCATAACCATTCGCTGCGTCGGTTACACTAACGTCAGTAAAGCTTGATGTTTTAAGATCTTTATTTACTTCAAGGCCCATGATCAAAGCTGCTACTTTAGCGAATTGTGCGCGGTTCATTTCTTCTTTCAAACCAAATGTTGTGTCGCTTACGCCATCAAAGATTTCAGCGGAAATCATCGCGTCGAACTTTGCTTTTGTTGCTGCGTCAAGGTCTTTCAAATCCGTGAAGTCTGCAGATGTTTTACCAAATGCAACGGATGAGAACATGGAAAGAGCCATTGCGGACGTAAGAACTACGGATAAAGTTTTCTTCATAAAGGTTGTTTCCTCCTAATATTTGAAAGTTTTTTGTTATAAAAACTTATAACCAACGGGGCGACTTTTGAATCCTTGAATCTACTTTAATCAATCTACTTGATAGACTACTGTGTAGCTTTTCGTATATCATCTCGCCTACAAACTTAGTATACGACACTCTATACTACATTTCATTGCTAAGTATTTTCCAACTGTGTTTTCTATCATTACTCTCTACTTAGCAACTTGGTTACAAGTTAACTTTAAAGCCAACTTGTAAAGAAAATGAGAAAAGAAACTTAATGCTTGCTAAAAGTTTGCTTAAAAATATCTGAAAGCATATTAATAATTTGTTGTAGTCCAACAAAAAAAAGACCCCGAAGGGTCCTTTTTTAAATTTTTCTTATCGATTACGGTCTAGCAACTAACACTTGAACGGATTTACCATTTGGTGCAATTGCTGTAATCAAGAACTCTTGTACATCATTACCAACCGCAGTAATTTGACCCGTTTTTGCATCTAATTCAACGTTACCAGTTCCACTTACTACAGATACTGTATAACGCAAACCTAGAACTGCATCATATTTTGCAATGTTAGCATTTTCGTACTCAATGCCGTATTGGTCTGTTACTTTCAGTGTATCATCACCATCTGTGAAGTAGGTGTATGCATAACCTAGACCCGCGTATGTTGCACTTGTTGCCCCAGCCACAAGTTTATCTACTGCAATTGTATCTGCTTTTACAGTAACTTCTTGTGTCAAGTTAATAGTCTCACCTTTGTTCGTGTACACGACTGCAGATACTTTAGCTGTTCCTGCTTTATTACCAAGTACATATGCATCTGTTCCATCTCCATTTACTGCAATTACAGAAGGGTCAGAGCTTGAAATACCACGTACATAGTTCGAAGGAAGAATAACTTTGTTACCTGCTGCGTCTTTTGCAATTACAGTCAATTTTTTATCAAATTGGCTGTTACCCGCTGTTAACGCTTCTCCTGATGTAAAACCTGCTGTTAATTTATCCTGAGCTGCGAACAATGTTCCCACTGTGTCGATGGAGTACGTTAATGCTGTATCGGATTTAACTGCCTCAAACGTACGCGTTACCGCTGAAGAGTAGTCAGAGTAGTTGCTAGTTCCATTTGACGCTTTTTCAATAACTGCTTTAACCGTTACTTTACCCTCACTACCTGAAGTGGATGTTAAGTCAAATCCATTGCTGAAATCATCAAATTGCGTGTTGTCATAGTAGTATGTTGTAACATTTGCTGGCGCTCCTGTTACTACAGTTGGTGCATGTGCAGTTTTTGGTGCTGCAGCAGTACCAGTACCTTCAGTTGTTACTTCAACTTTGATACGGTAGTTAGACGTTTGACCATTTGCATTTGCAATATTGGAATCGATATCTGCAATGTCTTTACCATATTGGTCTTTCAATTGGAATTCAACATCATCAGATGCGCCCAGGATTGCTTTTGCAGCTGGCTCTGTTGAAACCGTAATACGCTCAGCGATGCGTGCATCTTGTACGGGAATGCTCGTTTGTACAAATGTATTGGATTGTGATTGGTTAATTTGACCTGTTACGTACACTTTAGTTCCAACTACATTGTCTGTAGTAAAGCTTAACTTCAGTTTTCCTTTATTGGTGCCTGTAGGCTGAATCGACCATGTACCATTTGTAACACTGAAATTCATGCGATCTTTGTTATCTACGATTTCTTGCGCGCTTAATTTGTTTCCATTCGCATCAGTTACGTTCAATGGCACATATACGCTTGCGTCATTTGCCGCTAGTGTTACAGATGTAGTATCAAACTCTACTTTTGCAGGCAAGTTAGCTGCACTTACGCTCACTGTAGCTGTCGCGGATGAAGAACCACCATAGATATTAACTGTATAATCTGCAGTTTTATCCACTTTAGCTTTTAATTTTACTAGTACACGAGCATTGTCGTTCTCATCAAATAAGTCACCTGTTGCGAAAGTTGTAGTTGCTTTGACAACTTCAAGATTTTGCTCGTAAGGCGTTATGACAGGATTAACATTACTTGCAGCAATTTCACCTGAAACGAATTGAGCTTTAGTGATTGGATTGCCGTATTGGTCAAATAAATTTACAGCAATGGAAGCTGTTTCATCTGCTGCAACTAATTTTGTTCCATTGTTAGAGTATGTTACTGTACCTGTTTCAATTTTGCTCAAAATTGGCACTGTACCTACTTTAAAGTTTTTGGAAACTGTTACATTGCTATTGTTCAAGTAAACTGTCACAGGAACAATTCCATTGCCCTGGGAAATACCTGTCCCCGTCACATCAGCAGTAATAACCAAGTTGCCTGCTGCATCTTTTTTGAAGCTTGCTGGAGCTTGACCAGATACAAGTGCTGTAAAGCTTGAAGTACCCATGGAAACCGCTTCGCCATATTGGTTTTCAGCTTTCAGTTTAATCACTGCATTTGTGCTGTAAGCTACAGTATCCCCTGCATTTACAAAATCAATTTTGCTTACTTGCTCTTCTTTAGCAGTAAACGTTGCTGTAGTTTTCTCAACAGTCGCTGCGTCAAGACCAGAAACAGTTGCTGTATATTCACCTTCACCAATTTTTGTGTCTGTTGCTAGTGTTGCTACTTTTTTATCTTCAGACCATGTTGTTGTTGCAGAAACAGCAAGTGTGCCTTTTGTTAAAGATACTACTGCTTTTGTTGTATCAACTGGCTTGTTAAACGTTACTGTTGCTTTATACACACCCGTTGCTTTTGCTTCTGTTACGGAAACTTTACCAGCCGGTACGTATTGTTGTTTTGCTTCATATGCACCAGTTACAAGAAGATCACGAGTTGCATTCGTGATACCACCGAACGTGCCGTCTGCATTGTTGGAAAGAACTTTCAATGCAAGTGCTTCAGCCACATAACCTTGTGCCCAACCAGAAACTGTTTTATCTGTACCAGTCAAAGCTTTTGCTTCTGCGTCTTTACCAAGTACACGAACCAAGAAAGTAGCTAGTTGTTCTTTCGTTACTTTACCAGCTGGGTTGTATTGACCTTCTGCATATCCATCAGTTACGTTAGCAGTTTTCAAAGCTTCGATGTAAGGAAGTGCATAACCATTCGCTGCGTCGGTTACACTAACGTCAGTAAAGCTTGATGTTTTAAGATCTTTATTTACTTCAAGGCCCATGATCAAAGCTGCTACTTTAGCGAATTGTGCGCGGTTCATTTCTTCTTTCAAACCAAATGTTGTGTCGCTTACGCCATCAAAGATTTCAGCGGAAATCATCGCGTCGAACTTTGCTTTTGTTGCTGCGTCAAGGTCTTTCAAATCCGTGAAGTCTGCAGATGTTTTACCAAATGCAACGGATGAGAACATGGAAAGAGCCATTGCGGACGTAAGAACTACGGATAGAGTTTTCTTCATAAAGGGTGTTTCCTCCTAATATTTTAAAGTTTTTTTGTTATAAAAACTTATAACCAACGGGGCGACAATTAAATCTCTGAATCTGCTTCAACATATCCAATTGATAGATTCCTGTGTAGCTTTTCGTGTATCATCTCGTCTACAAACTTAGTATACGACACTCTATACTACATTTCATTGCTAAGTATTTTCCATATGGAACTCTTGAGACATTCTATAATCGCATCAAAAAACAAACAACCCCATCACTTATTAGGTGACGGGGCTGTTTGACTTAAGTTCATTTACTCTTTACGGAACCATCTTTTGTTGCTTCATAACGCGATAAGAAATGATGGAGGCTTGGGCGCGGGTTAACAATTCTGTTGGGTCGAAACGAACAGTTGCTTTTGTTTCCCCAGCCAGCAAGGTATTCTCGATCCCCTCAATTAATCCACCCTTAGCAACTGCTTCAACAGATGGTCTTGAGTAAGACTCGATATTATCGGCGTCCGTAAATGTCTTTTGCAGCGTCGCAAGTGATTTCTTAAGATCAGTGCTCAGTTTCATTTCAGCAGCTCTAGCAATCATAACAGCGGCGTCTTGGCGCGTTATGGATCCGCTAGGGTTGAATCTATTACTTGCCTGACCACGAATAATACCTGCTCTTGCCGCGGTCTCAATGTACTTGTAATCGTAAAGCATGCCGATGGCATTATCGATTTTCAGAACATCTGAGAACGTTGAGCTGCCGCTATAATTCATAGGAAGCTTAAAGACCTTCACTAAAATTTGAGCAAACTCACCACGTGTAATGTAATCATTCGGTCCAAAGGAGAAAGTTGTTTTGGCTCTCATAACCCCTTTGGAGTACAGAGTTTCTAATTCCGTTCTCGCAAAAGAATGACCTGTCATATCATCAAAACTGCGGTCCATGTACATAACTTGATAGTAACCAAACTTGCGGAATGGCACCGTTATGGTGTTGTTCTTGTTGTCTACTACGCCACCAAGGTTCTTCCACCCATAATCCGTGGTGTTCGCGTAATTGGCGTAAATGTCGTAGAAGAATACGGTAATATACTTACCTGCATCCTGACGGATAGCTGGATCGAACTGCAACATTAATGATCCTTCTTGGGAAGGCACAACGAGCTCATCGTTAAGGCGATTGAAATAAGGACGTCCTAAAGTCGTATCATCATAGGGATCTAAACCAGTTCCGTTAAGACCTTTACTCAAATCGTCTGCTGTCGTTGTCGTTGTACTTGGCGCAGGAATGTAGCCTGCATCCATATAGTACAGATTACTCGCTGCATGGAACGTATCTTCTGGAACCTTAACGCTTATCTTAGATTTAAAATAACCGTTCGCTACCGGATACAGGGTCTTATCAATTCTTCCGTCATCCGTATCTGCTATACCAAATAAAATTTTACGATTCGTTGAAATGTATTGATTATTATTGCTGTCTGGGACATTTCTCATTAATTTAGTGTCTTTAGGGAAGGTTAATTGAACCCCTCCGTTAAAAATCTTGAATTTGGAATTCATTAATTGCAGCGTCTGTGCGCCTTGCACATTCGTATTGGTATTGAAAAGAATGAAACTACCGTTCACCTTGGCTCCATTACGGGTAATCGTGAACTTGATCGCATTCGCACCAGGTTTTAACCCTGTCGCTTGATACAAATACTGATCAACGGAATTGACTGTGCGTTTCGTCGCTTCATCTTTCCCAAATACGACACTGTCCGCATTTTCCGCTTCAAGAATAATATTATAGAAGTCACTATTAATATTGGATTGAAGTTCTCCTTTTGGATTTTTAATCAGGAGAGGTTGAACAACCGTATAAGGGACATTTTGTCTAGTAATCGTTATGGATCTCGTTGATGTGATGTTGGAATTGTTCGTAATTCTAAATTCAAATACAACATCTGAGTCATCTAATAACTTAAATCCATTTGTCGTAAACGTTTGTACGGGAAGCGTATTGGATACACCCGAGAAGAAATCTGTTCCCAAGGATGTAACTGTCCTCGAATTGGCTGTTTGGTCGATAACAGTGATCGTATCTTTAATCGTTTGCTGATACACCAGTGCATCGCCTTTGGCATCCTTCGTATGCACGACAAGTGTCATTGCTTTGATCGGCGAAGCTGCTCCGTTTGCATCCAGACTCGTAAATATACCACTAAAGGATACGGTACGCTGTGTTGTCGTATAGGTATCTGCATCAGTCCCTGCAACAAATTGGGTACCTGCACCTATTGCACCATTTTCTACTGGTTTAATCAATGTGAATTGCGGCGCATCCGTTGAGAACAAGTAGATGTCATAGGATTGCTCAGTAATGAAGACATTATTAACGTAAATCTTGAATTTTATTGTGTTTTTTCCTTCGACTAATACCTTTGAAACGTCTGCAGGATTAGTTGGATTAAACAAGTTTAACGGCATAGTAAATGCATTGGTACCGGGCGCAAATATCGTATCGATTGTTTGAGAGTCTAGTGTGTACAAACTTTCATTTAAAAATACTTCTACTTTATTCCCAGGCGCAGTAGCTGGTGCTACTACAGGATCTTGATAAAAATTCACTAAACGACCTGAAATACAAGCCTCTGTCGTTCCGCAAGTCAAATTCTTGATATTTCTAATTGACATGCTGTTCGAAATATTATTGATGATAACGTAAGGTGCATTGCTGATGGTTAGTTTATAGTCTGTTGTACTATATTTCACATCATTTACATCATATAGCTCGATGCTCAGCTTCTTGTTACCGTCGCTAATCCCTTGCAGCGTTATATCAAACTTCTTCATATCCCCGTAGACCGCACCAATGATGTCAGTAGTGTCTGGATAATATACGCCGTCAAGCTTGGCTCTAATAAATTTCGTCTCATCATTCGTGTAGATATGAACTAGCCCTGGCAGCTCATTCACTAAATTCTCATCCGTTAAGCTTAGTTCATTCTCTACCGTACCGTTAGTAAGTGTTGTCTTATCAATATAAGGTTTGTCTGGATCTACATATTTGAACTTATATTCTGTCGTTACAGGTACTAGACTGTTCGAGATATCGCGGAATGTAAACGTTAATCGTTGTTCATTAAGCGCAAGACCGGAAAGAGTAGGAATCTCAACCGTTACATTCTTAACAGCATACTCCTGACTACGTGTTAGAGGGGAGCTAACCGAGTAATACGTTGCACTGGTAACAGCAACGGGTACAGCCGGCGGTGGCAGATCAACTCCTCCTAAATCGATGATACCAATTGAAGCATCATTGATCGCAACATCGACATAACGATATTTCAGCGATGAACCTGTAGCATCAAAATCACTCTTAACATTCGCTGTAAAGGTAAGCGCACTGGTTTGGAAAGTTGGGATGCTGATTAAATCTTTCGATGTTGCAGGCGTCCCTGTTTCAAATACTTTACCGTTGAAAGCAAATGGCTGACCATTGTCGTACCATAGTTTTTTAACCACTTGATACTTATTCGTATCATTACTTGCTGTGAAGTTAATAATATTATCCCCTGCGGTCAAACAGAAACTTGTCACTGAAGAGCAGGTAGAAGACGACTTATTCTTATCATCACCCGTGAAGTAGAAATAACCGTCATTACTTTTGAACCCCAGCTTAGGCAAACTATCCCCTGAAAGAGTAGCTTGAACTGCGCTTGCATTGGAAGCTTTGGTTTTAATTTGAATACCTGTTGTGCCTGCTTTCAGCGGGCCGCGGTCAACCGGATAGATTTTACCATCTTCAAGTTGCTCATTATTAACGGTAATGTTAGATAAATTCGTCGTCGGGGCGTAGTAAAGCCAGCCTGGCGCGGACGCAATAGCACTCGATTCTCCTAGATATACAACAACTTTATTCAAACCTTCTGACAACTGAATGTTATCGAATTTGACTAGATTGGATCCAGCAATTTGAGCCTTATTATTTTTCTCTGTTACAACGGCACCAGAGTTAATATTCGTGATCTCAAAATAAATGGATGGAATCTGTGAATCCGTTAAATTCGTTGTTTCTACATTTAAAACAAAGGGTAGTTGTGTAATTCGTGTTACCAAATTGTTATCCGTAGGCCGAGCCGTAGATGTACCGGCATTATCGGTTTCCGTGTATAGATTTTTGATAACAAGCGTCGAAGCTGCACTCGCTGTCATCACAGGCATTAAACTAATCATCAAGGATATGATCAACAGTATGCTTGCTAGTTTGGTCTGTAATCGTTTCAAAACAATTTCCTCCTTATGTTATCTAAATGTGATTAGCTTTTTATGTATGGGACTGGTGTATCACTCATCACTTAACTAGATTTCGACAATCCCTCCCAAATTCTTCTATCATTCTACATGATTAGACGCGGCTAATCGCCAAAAGTTACTGTATATTACTTATCGGTTGATTGCAGTTAAATGTTTAGAGATAGAAAGGTTTTCCCTTAAAAAGTAAAAAACCCAGCTACAAGGGCTGGGTTAGATAAGTCATATGAAATGAGGCATAGGTTATTTACCTACGCGATCGCTCTGTACCTGCTTGCCTACTAATCTTTGTAGAAAGTTGATCACAGGCTTGCGGCTTTTGCTAATAATACCGATGGCTTCTGCCCCAACAAGCATAACGAGAAACAGCGCAACAATAATCATGATAAGTCCCCACGTGGAATCTTGTGAAATAAATACCGAGCATACGACCGCGCTACCACCGAAAATAGCAGCAATGCCATAGATGATCAGGACGCTTGTACGATGGCTGAAGCCCATTTGTAATAAGCAGTGATGCAAGTGGCTTTTGTCCGGTGCCGAGATCGGCAGTTTATTCACATAACGACGAAGCATCGCGAAGAAAGTATCAGATAAGGGCACACCTAGAATCATAATTGGAATTAAAAGTGAAACAACAGCAGCTTGCTTAAAGCCGAGAATCGAAAGTGTCGCAAGGGCGAAGCCTAGGAACAAGGCGCCGGAATCGCCCATGAAGATTTTAGCCGGATGGAAATTAAAGAACATAAAGCCCGAAATACTTCCTAGCAAAATCACACAAAGTAAAATAACAGTTACATTCCCCATCATAAGGGCAAGGACGAGAATGGTTGTTGTCGCGATACCTGATACACCTGCTGACAAGCCGTCCAGCCCGTCAATCAAGTTAATCGCATTGGATACACCGACAATCCACAATATCGTAATCGGGATACTCAACCAGCCAATCGGCAAGTTCGTTTCACCAAATGGAATATTAACCAAGTCTATTTTAAGTCCGAATGAAACAACGATACAGGCAGCAATAAGCTGTCCTAAAAGTTTCCATTTGGGAGATAATTGAAAGCGATCATCCAGGGCACCTGTGACAACAATCACAAACCCTCCGAGCAGAAGTCCAAAAGCAGCATCTGAGTTCACGGTATCAAGTGCTGGAGAGACGACGAAATAAGCTCCGACGAACGCAAGGAAAATCGCTAATCCTCCTAGACGCGGCATAATTCGCGTATGTACCTTTCGATGGTTCGGGGCATCAACAGCACCTACCCAGAAGGCAAATTTTTTGACCAGGGGTGTCAGCAACAACGCCATAACGCACGCAGCAATAAACCCTATCGCATATAATCCATACATGTCTTCTTCACAGCTCCTCTTGTCATGGGTGGCAGGTCGCCGAAATGAATTATACTCCCATTCCGTCACAAATACTACTGCTAAATTCATCTGAAATGACCGTTTTCAGCCAATTTTCAAAGATATTTTCATGGTTTTGTGACGTTCTCTTTGTCGCGCATCACTTTCACTGCGAATTTCGGGAGTAGAAGCATTCTCTTATAGCGCCACGGCTCCTGAAGAAGGCGGTAAAACCATTCCAGACGTAATTTCTGAAAAAATAGTGGTGCTCGCTTTAGCTTGCCCGAAAGCACATCGAAACTTCCGCCGACTCCCATCATTACGGGCACACCCAATTGTTCTTTGTATTTTCCGATCCAAGGCTCTTGGTTTGCTGCCGCTCTACCTACTAGAAGAAGATCAGGTTCAGCATCCTTAATAGCTTGGATCACTTGCGCGTCTTCTGCATCACCAAAGTAGCCATCCCTTACGCCGACAAGGTTCACCTTCGGGTAAGTCATGCGGATTTTCTCAGCTGCAGCTTGTATAACTTCATTAGAAGCACCTAAAAGGTAAACCTTCCAAGCCTTCTTCTCCCCGACCTTCATAAGTTCGTGGATTAAATCGTAACCGGGCACTCTTTCTGCAACAGGTTGACCGACGTGATTAGCCGCCCAAACAACACCCGTTCCATCCGGAACGATCAACTCTGCACGCTGCATCATCTTTAGATAAGAAGGATCGTCTTGCGCGGCCATCACCATAATGGGATTAGCCGTGATAACCTGATGCGGCTGTTTCAACTCGATGACCCTCGTTAAGTAGTCAACGGTTTGTTTCATACTCATTTTGGAGATAGGCACACCGTAAATTCGCACTTTCGGTATGGCTTGCAATGACGCCAGTGCTGCTGGCTGATTGGTAACAGAAGTCGAGCTCATAATATCTCTTCCTTATTATTGACGTTGTAGGTTGCTATTTGGTTGCTAGTTGGTGAAATGTGGTTGAAAATCTATCTACGATTTCCTTTTGTAAAAGGAAATGATCCGCTGCGCGGGCAGCTGCGCTTGCGCCTTCAGCTGCTCGATGGTGGCGCGGCTCGACGCCGCCCACTGCTCTCGAGCATCGAGGAGGCTCAGCGCCTCCTCAGTAAATGCAGAAGCATCGAAGCGAGCTGTCGATGCGGCGGCTTTCATACCAAGCCTATGGAGGAACTGGTCGATCTTCGGATCGTACGAGATCCCCACCATAGGTACGAACTGCGAGGCTGCATAAATCAAAGAATGCAGCCTCATCCCGATCAGCAGGTCGCACGCCGCGACCTGCGCGAGCATGTCCTGCGGATGCGTGATGCCACGCACCATCGCCGCACGACCGCCGTGATCGCCCAAACGATCGATCACGAACTGCGACGCCACCTCATCCGAGGGGAGGTGGAAGGGCAAGAACCGCAGCTGCACATCCGTGCGTGCTGCGAGCAGTTCTTGCAGGGACCGCGCGAGAGCTTCCAGCTCAGAGCGGTCCTCGTTCCAGAAGCGGACGGACACGCCGATCGTCCGCACCGCCACCGTTGGCGCGCCACCATCCGGCGCGCCATCCCCGCCATCCCGGAGGGGCAAGCCCATCACCGGGTCGGGCACGACCGTGATGCGCTCCCGCGGGAGGCGCATCTTACCTAATAAGTCCGCGGACTCCGTATCGCGGACCGACACGAAGGCGCAGCGCTTGAACACGCTGCGGATCCAGCCGTAGAACATCGGCCGGCTCACCGGCCCGATGCCTTGCGAGTAAATAAAGGTTGGCTTTCCGAGCCATTGCGCTATTTTCAACACAGCCAAGTAATACGGGATCGTCTTCGAGCTGGTGGCATCTTGCAATAAGCTGCCTCCACCGCTAATTAAACCATCCGATTCGCGCAAAGCCCGCAACAGCAAGCCTGGCTTCATCCGATGATAAGCTTTCACCCCGTACATCGCTGTGGTTTTCTCTGGGTTGGCCGAAAGCACGATAGGTTCAATCTGAATGCCCTGCGCCTGACCTTGCTCCTGCAAAGCGAACAAAATCGACTGCAGCACAGCCTCATCCCCGCTATTATCGAAACCGTAGTAGCCGGATAACGCTATTTTGACAATTGGGGCTGTACCCATCGTTTCCAACTCCTTGTGAGTATTTCCCAAGCTGCAATGAGAACTAGTCCGATGATTGCACCTAGCACAAGTCCGTAGAAGATACGAATCAAGGAAATGTGCAGCGGTGTGTGCAGGTGAGCAAATGTATCTACTAAGGATAGTTGACCAACGACACCAATGAACAATAAGTACACCGCGTGACGATAGCGAACGGACAAGTATGCACCCAGCAAGAAGATCGGATGAGCCACTAGGAATTCTTTCGTCCGTGGGCGTACGCCTAATGTATTTTCCAAGAAAGAACGGAATAACTTCTCGATTGAAGAAGCTTGTCCTTCATTCCCTGTACGAGACAAGTAATAGAAGACAGCTGCAAGCCCTACGCCTGCTATCACAATCCACAACACACTTATATAGGAAGAAAGCAATCTGCGAATATTCGCGATTTTATCCTTATACGTATTATTCTCACTAAAGAATAAGAGATACACACCAACTATGGCAATTGGTAGCAAATGCAGCATCCCAACCCCTCTAAACTGTTGAAGTACCAGGGAATACGTCACATGATTTAGCAACGCCACAACATAAACAATACCTATACATGAAACGAGCGATGTTCGAAGCAGTTGCCACAACCCATAAGCCAGTCCTGATTTCCACTTCGCTGCAACACCCGATCGCACCGATCGGATAGCCAGCATGACCGCAACACTAGGTGCACTAATGGCTGTCGCCAATGCAAGTCCTTGCGCGTACAAATTCGCCGAAAGTGTATGTAAGGCCACTAAACCAAGCAAACCAAGCACGAAGAAAACAATCGTCAATTCAGGCAAAAAGAATGAAATCATCCATACAATCAAGCTTAATCCGCCTAACAGCAAGAAGAAGCGAGCAATCTTCTGCCAACCTGTTGTATGTACATCGAATGCCTCAGCTTGGCCTAACGTAAAGCCTACGTCTTGAATACGAGGAATCGCACCATCTTTACCTTGCAGTGCCGCATAATAGGACGAAAGCGGGTCAACAACCTTGCCCTTATCTAAGCTTTTCACCGGTTTGGCATTCAGAAACACCATTCGGATATTACGATCCTTCACAGCCAATACAAGCCGATCTGACACACCTTGCACACGATCTGCAAGCTCTGCTTTCTTCAGCGGCTCTGTCAGTTTCTCGCCATCTTTCTCTGTAAAAGAGTGCAGACGCACAACGTTGTAATTCGTTTGTTTAGCTAACGTGCTGAATCCTTTTTGCGGCTCCTTCAATAACTCAATCGCTGCGAGTCCGATGCCGTATTTATTAAGCAGATCAGCCATTTTATTCAAATTCACTTCTGTATCTTCTTCGGTATACCCAGGGACTTCATTCCCGTCCACGATGATGCGTTTGACGCCAAAATCATGGAACTGCTTTAACAATGCATCCATTTCATTGGTGTGGAACGGTCTGCGATTCGCTAACCGCACGACGATTTGGAAACCTTGCTCTTTCAGCATTTGCAGCGTGATCGGGTCTGGATCCATCGCCTTAATAGAGGCATCATCCATGCTCATCTGAATGATGAGACCATTCCGATTTTTGAAGCTCCACGGCTTCACGCCCACTTGCAGATCTGCGAACGTTTTCTGGATCAGCGGCTCTAACTTCTGCTGCGTTTGGTTATCTGCGAACAGCACATATGTATAGTTCTCGCTAGGGTTACCCAGTGTTTGGGTCAGCATAGCCGCGTCACGGGAGTTGTACATCTCAATGCGACGGCTCTCCTTGAACTCACCTAATGTGCTTTCGTAAACAGCCATAGAGCTTATGCCCGCGGCTTTCATGTTCTTTAGCTCTGTGTTCACAAAATTCTGTGGATTGGTCTGCACATCGGCAATATCCAATAAATCACGATAGTCGAACACGAATTCAACTTGATTAGCCGACGTTTCGGTTTGGTGACGTGTATAAGCTAGCGGTAAGGAGCACAGCATCCCTAAAATCACGATCCACCACAAAATATTTCTTAACGGGTTATTCCAGGTTTGATACACATTCACCAGTTTGTCCACTCCTTAGAGCATGTACTTTTTTAAAATATACGCGATTCTATGTTTCACTTGCCCAGACGGCTATATTTCTGGATAATCGCACTCGTCCTAAAAGGTCGGTGCAGCCGATTATTTCGGTTACTTTCCAATCCCGTATACATTCGAAAACCCCTCCGCCCCCAAACGCGGGGAATACGCCCAATACATGGTAGATTCCGCATCCAGCCATTTATTAGACGAGCTATCCCTCACTTAGGTTCTGAAGAGGTTTTGAACACCTATTGCACTATCCGTCTACACGATTAAGTACGTATTGAATGATACCATTTAATTGCTGCGCAGCCTCAGGCCCTGTTGCTCCTTGGACCGCGAAATAAAATTTAATTTTCGGCTCTGTGCCGGATGGACGTAAGCAGAACCAAGAACCGTCCTCTAGTTTGAACTTAAGAACGTTCTCCCGAGGTAAGCCATTAATCCCTTGTGCATAGTCCTCAACGGAGCTTACACGTGTACCGCTGATCTCGGCTGGCGGATTCGTTCTCCAAGCTTCCATCATGCGGCCAATTTGTTCCACGCCGTCTTTCCCTTTAAGTGTTCTTGATTCCAGTTTTTCCAAAAAGTAACCAAAGGATTCGTACAGCTCTTGCAGCACCTCATACAGGGTCTTGCCTTGCTTCTTATAGTAAGCCGCAGCTTCCGCGATTAACATGGCTGCGATGACTGCGTCTTTATCCCTCGCATAATCGCCAGCCAAGTAACCATAGCTCTCTTCATAGCCAAACAGGTAGGTGTGTTCACCTGTTTTCTCGAATTGCGACATTTTTTCACCGATATACTTAAAGCCCGTTAATGTATTCAGCGTTGGAATTCCATAGTGATTCGCGATAACTGCACCCATCTCACTCGTTACGATCGTTTTGATCACAACGCCGTTCGCAGGGAGTGTTCCACGCTCTTTCATACTCCCCAATAAATAATTCACAATAATCGCACCGGATTGATTACCCGATAACACGACATATTCACCATTCGGATCTTTCACGACAGCACCCATGCGGTCAGCATCCGGATCGGTTCCGATGATAATATCGGCATCCCATTCCTTCGCTTGTGCAATCGCTAGCGTGAAAGCTTCACGCTCTTCCGGGTTCGGCGATTTTACGGTAGAGAACTGTGCATCCGGCAGCTCCTGCTCAGCAACAACACGCACTTGCTCGAAGCCTACGGCTTTCAACACCTCGCGTACAGGTATATTCCCTGCGCCATGCAGCGGCGTGAAAATCACGCGGAAATCATCGCTGATTTCCTTTATGACGTCTGGATTTTGACTAACGGCGGTAACCGCCTGTATGTATGCTTGATCGACATCTTCACCTAACCAAGCGAGAAGCCCTTGCGCTTCCGCTTCCTGCTGAGACAACTTCTTCACTTTATCAAAAGTATTGATACTCTGTACGTGATCAATGACTTGCTCCGCAAACTCAGGCACCAACTGCCCGCCGTCTGCACCGTACACTTTATAACCATTATATTCTGGTGGATTGTGGCTCGCTGTGACAACAACACCCGCTGTCGCGCCTAGATATCTGACGGCAAAAGAAAGCTGTGGTGTCGCATGCAGCGTCTGGAATAGATACGCTTTAATCCCATTACCCGCAAAAACAAGTGCGGATTCCAATGCGAACTCAGGTGACATATGACGTGAATCATACGCTAGAACGATAGCCGGATTAGCTACTCCTGTCCCGTTTACATATTGCGCTAAGCCTTGGCTAGCACGACCCACGGTGTATACATTGATACGATTGGTACCCGCGCCAATGACCCCACGGAGACCACCCGTCCCAAATTCAAGATCTTTATAAAAGCGATCCTCGATTTCTCTCTCATCTTCCCGAATAGCTTGAAGTTCTTGCTTCGTTTGCTCATCGACAGCTGGATCTTGGAGCCATAATTGGTACTCTGTTTGCACACGCGTCATCGTCGTAGGTTCATCTCCTTTATATGTATGGGCTATTTATTAGCAAGGGCGAACATAAGCTCACCTTCGACTACCACTTTGTCACCAACTTTAGCCACAGCTTGACCTTTAACAATGGTGCCTTTTACCCGTGTGATGGTCATTTCCAATGTAAGTGTATCTCCTGGTACAACTTGCTGACGCCAGCGAATGCCATCTGCACCTGCGAATAGGCCGATTTTGCCTTTATACTCAGGCATGGACAAAACAGCTACAGCACCAACTTGTGCTAAGGCTTCAACAATCAAAACCCCCGGCATCACCGGATAGCCAGGAAAATGCCCTGCGAAGAACGGTTCATTAATCGTGACATTTTTAATCCCTACAGCTCTAACCCCTTCTTCTACCTCTAAAATACGGTCAACCAGAAGGAAAGGCGGGCGGTGAGGAATGATCTCTTGAATTTGATTAATATCTAGCATCGTGCGTTCGTGCTCCTTTCGAATGCTTGTATAAAATACAAGGGAATTACTTACAATAGGGAGGTCCCTTCATATCCTGCAGAAGTGAAGGTTCATATAAGGGGAGCTTATGTAACGGTCTGTATGACAGACCCCTACATAGGCTCTTTTTTCATTTTGCCTATAACCGTTATTTCGCTCGAGCTCCACGATTTAATAACAGGAACTGAAAGATATAAATAAATGATGTTAAGAAAGAGACCCCGATCACGTACCACAAATAGGTGATGGCAAAGGTGAATTCAAACACAATAAAGAGGATGGCGAAATAGTAGAGAACCGTCGTTAGCTTCCCCATAACGTTCGCTGGAACGGTCAGTTTGCCTCTGAAATGAAAGAAGGCGGAGCCAATAATCATGCCTGCGTCTCGGATGAACATAGCCACTGCTGCCTGCCAAGGAATCATCTCTGAGATGAGGAGAGAGAGGATGACCGCAATCATCATGCACTTATCTGCAAGCGGGTCTAGCATGACACCCATGGGGGTAATCAGCTTGCGCGTTCTAGCGATGTAGCCATCTAGAATATCCGTCAATCCAGCTACAAGTAGAATGATGAAGGAGGTTCGGATGTGGCCATTGAAAAAAAGCACGAGATACACGGGGATTAGTACAAACCTGCTAATCGTGAGCATGTTCGGTATATTCAAGGTAATCCTCCTGCGCCTAGGTATCCGATCCGAAATTTCAGTATTTGGCAGATTAAGTCTTTCTTCATTATACCGCTGCTCTTACAAAAATAAAACTCCCATACGGGAGTTCGATTAATTTGCAAAAACGAGATCGTATAAATGCCGCCATGTGCTGATATGTAAGATTTCTGATGAAGGTTGATTTCCGAGCTTCGTGTAACCTACCCATAAGCCAATATAGATAGCTAGAATAGCCAGCACGGGAATACGTACAATTTTGAAAATAAGCCATAAAATCTTCTGCCATCTCGGCCTTGGCTTCTTCTTGACTGGAGCAGGCTTGTCTGCCACCATAGCCTATCCCTTCCTTTCTACGATCAAGCACGTAAATTGTTAGCCATGTTCATCATCTGATCAGAGGATGTGATGGCCCGGGAATTCAGCTGTAATGCTCGTTGCACAATAACCAGGTCCGTCATTTCATCCGAGAGTGTCACATTCGATTGTTCCAGAAAGCCCTGCATTAAGCTTACGCGAGTCGCCTCTGTTGCGGCCACACCGTTCACATCTTGCAGGATATTCGCTCTCTCACCGTCAGTAATCCCCGCTGGAAGTGTGTATAAATTATCTCCCACATCTTGAAGCAACTGTGGTCGTACTACACGAACCAGCTTGATTTGGCCTATTGTCACGGGTGCTGCTGCTGGATCCTGTTCATTGTAGCCTTGGATTGTACCATCTTTCTCAACGACTGGGCGAATACCTGATGGTACGTTAATCGGGCTTCCATTGATATCTGCGATATAATGGCCCTCTTTCGTCGTAAGAACCGTCCCGCCTTGTCCGTTCGGCGTTAAGCTAAATGCCCCGTTACGTGTCCAAGCTGGCTGAAATACTTGGTCACCATTCTCGTCTACCTTGCTGACAGCTACTTCAAACAAGCCATCGCCTTGAATAGCGAAGTCGGTTGTATTGCCTGTCGGCTGAATCGGTCCTTGTGCCAAATTCGTCTGAATTTGCACAAGCCTCGAGCCCCAGCCTTGATTAAAACCGAGCGGCGAGAAGCGCCCTTGCTGACGGAACCCTTCAGGCTGTGCTTGAACGTTCGTCAATACATCTTCGAAGGAAGCTTCCTTCTTCTTAAAGCCGTTGGTATTCACATTTGCTATGTTATTGGAGAGAATATCCAGCTTTTGCTGTAAGCTGTGCATGGATACCGATGAGTTGATCATGGAATTGTTCATGGCTGGCTCCTTCGCAAGCTAGATTTAGACGCGTCCTACTTCATTTGCTGCTTTATCCATACTTTTATCATACGATTGGATCACTTTCTGATTCGCTTCATAGGCGCGCAGCGCCGACATCATATCCACCATGGATTGCGCGGAGTCCACGTTCGAACGCTCGATAAAGCCTTGACGCACTTCAACTTGGTCGCCTGGCGCTACTTGCGTGATCGTCGCTTCATCCCCTGGATTAATACGCAATAAACCATTCCCCTCACGGAGCAACAGATTCGGGTTCTCTGCACGCGAAAGCATCAAACCGATCGGTGCGCCTGCCGCATCCAGAATCGGGCGGCCGTCGCTGTCCATGAATTCACCCTTATCCGTTACTTTGAAATTGGATATCGGTTGTCCAGCTCCATCCAACAAGACCAAGGGTTGTCCATCTCGGCCCAACACTTGTTCACCATTGGCATTAACAAGTTGACCTGCTGCATCGACGGTGAACTTCCCGTTTAAGGAGTAACGCTGCTCACCATTCGGGTTCAACACGGTGAATAGTGCCTGCGGTTGGAACGTTCGCTCCCCTTCTGCATTTACGTATTTGCCCGTTGCATCAAATGTAACTCCCGCTACCTGAATGTTAGAGACCAATGCGAAATCAAAGGGGTTCTGCGTTTCCTGCAGATCACCCTGGGTGTGGACCGAGATACTTTCCTCAGAGAACACACCTAAGCTCATCCTTCCAAGCGGCGCTGGAGAGGCACCTTGTCCACCGCGAATCGTAGAGATCAGCATTTCTGGAAACGAACGCGACAAGGCATTACCCTGTTTAAAGCCTGGGGAATTCAAGTTGGCAATATTATTCGTTATGGTATCGTGTCTGCGTTGCTCAGAAATCATCCCTGCCGCCGCGGTATACAGTCCTCTTAACATCTAGTCACCTCTTAGATAGTCTATCTAATTAAAATTTGCGTTTGGTTACTTTATCTAAATTATCCAACATAATCCCTGTGCCTTTAACAACACAAGACATTGGATCTTCAGCGATAAGTACAGGCACTTTCAATTCATCCGCAAGCAATTGATCAAGCCCATGCAACAATGCGCCGCCACCTGTCAGAATAACGCCACGGTCAATAATGTCCGCAGATAACTCAGGTGGTGTCCGCTCAAGTACGCTCTTCGCCGCAGTGACAATGGAGGAAACCGGATCCCATAGTGCTTCCTGAACCTCACTGGAGTGAATTGTAATCGTCAAAGGAAGTCCAGAAACCATATCTCTTCCGCGAATATCCATCTCTTGATCACGCCCATGTGGATATACCGTTCCAATTTTCAACTTAATGTCTTCGCTTGTCCGTTCACCGATCAACAGCTTGTACTTATTTTTGATATACTTCATGATCGCTGTATCGAACTTGTCGCCAGCGATCTTGATGGAAGAGGAGGTGACGATGTCGCCCATGGATAATACGGCAACATCCGTCGTCCCTCCACCAATATCAACAACCATGTTACCGCTAGGCTGGAAGATGTCCATACCGGCGCCAATTGCCGCCGCCTTCGGTTCTTCTTCCATGAATACCTCTCGGGCACCGCTGCGCTCAGCTGCTTCGCGAATCGCTTTCTGCTCAACTGAGGTAATGTTGGTAGGGGCGCAGATCAGTATTCTCGGATGAGAATACCAATTCTTGCCCCCAATTTTTGCAATGAAATGCTTCAACATCATTTCCGTAATATCAAAATCCGCGATAACACCATCCTTAAGAGGACGAATCGCAATAATGTTACCAGGCGTTCTACCTACCATGCGGAAGGCTTCTTCCCCAACAGCCAACACGCGTTTCGTATCGCTTTCAATCGCAACTACGGATGGCTCATCAAGCACAACTCCGCGACCTTTTACATGAATAAGCACATTTGCCGTGCCGAGATCTATTCCAATATCCTTGCTGAACATTTCTAATTAATCCTCCTAAACCTACCGTCCATCCCGTGAAGAATCGGCGCTCTGATATACAGTTCTAATTATAAGCTAAATTCGCTATAAATGCATGTTTTCCTCTTTTTCCGTGAAATTTCGACACGCCCAGTTTAAGGAAACATAGGAAACATCTCGGGATGAAGGGTATCTTAGGACTTAACCGTAACCAGGATTTCGGAAAGCTTAGGATTACGGGTCTTACGATACTTAATTTTCGTCGCTTCTCCTCCCCTAAGGTGCCGAATTGACTTGTGATACTCCAAAATGTGCTTCACCTGATTGGCCAGGTCTGGGTTGATTTCCGGTAGTCTTTCCGTCAAATCCTTATGCACTGTGCTTTTGGAAACGCCGAATTCCTTAGCAATGGTGCGAACCGTATTCTTGGTCTCGACGATACAGGTACCAATCTTAATGGTTCGCTCTTTGATGTAATCGTGCACTCCCCTCGCCTCCCTACTCGAGATAGTTTGGTAAAGTATATGAGGGGCATGACTAGATATTCTACGTAACCAAGCCTGACAAGCTCATTTCCCATATTTATTTTCAAAATAATCACAGAAAATCAGCTTTAGGCGCCCAAAAGGGTCAAATGTTCAAGAAAAATGTGAAAAAGCAGCAGGAATATACCCGCTGCCCTTCACTGTATGTAGGCCTTAGCCTCATGTATGGTAATGCTCGAAATGCTGCTTATTGCTTCACGTTCAAGAGGCTTTCTGGGTTAACGGCTGCATTGTCGCTAACTTGACGTACTTCAAAGTGTAAATGCACGCCATCTTCCTTCTCGAAATCGTTACTGCCTGCTTTGGCGATGATATCGCCTTTCTTCACTTCTGCACCCTTCGTTACCTTCACATCGGATAAACTTTGGTAAATACTGATCAAACCGTTGCTGTGTGTAATCTCAACTAGCTTACCAACAACAGGGCTTTGCTCAACCGCTGTAACTTTACCACCTAGTGCCGCTAGAACATCGAATGCTGCGCCATCTTTGGCTTTCAAGTCAATTGCCGTGTGCGGTGTCAGTTGATCGAGGTACTCGATCATTGCAGCTGCCTTCACATCATTGGATGCATTCGTGTCATAGTAAGGAATCGCCACTTCAACAGCAGCTCTGTCTTTCACAGGCCATTGCATCGCTTCCGTGGTTCCGTTAACCGCGAGAGCCCCATCAAGTGGTGCTTTCGGATTATCGGTTTGTTCGTTACTGCTAACCTTAAGACCTGGTTCTTCTAGGCTGACTGATTTCGTTCCTGCTCCCTGGTACACCCACATTAAGGTTAAGATAATTGCTGCTGCTGCCACATACGTCGCTGGGAATACCCATTTCTTAGCAAGCAACCTCTTCCATGCAGATGTTGGACCTTGTGCTCCTTGAACAGTTTTAGGAGCTTCTTCTTTCTGAAAACCTTTGTTATTATCACTCATGGTTATCACCTCATCAACCATTCTTGACACATTCCAAGGTTTTATACTTACAGAAAGATATTTTTATAGAAACAATACAAGTTTACGATTTGTGGAGAAAAGAGGCTGCATTTTCAATAGAGATGCCCGTGTAATAATAGGTTACGATCTCCTCCGCGGTTTTCCCTTCCTTCGCCATTCCGTTGGCGCCCCATTGACTGAGACCTACTCCGTGGCCGTATCCATACGTCGTAATCGTGATTTGAGAGCCCGCCCATTTCCAAGCGAATTGAGAGGATGCTAGGCCTAGCTTCTCTCTTACTTCGCGTCCTGAGAATACCTTGCCTCCTATCGTCATGCTTTTAATGCGATGTCCGGTAGACCAAGAGAGTACTTTCATGCCTTTGGCGCTTGTATCTGTTGTCGCAATACTCGCCACACCTAACTTCTGAAGCATTGTCTTATAGCTGATTGTGACACTTTCTTGATAGCGAGAGGAAAGCTTAATATCCCATGGACTAGGCACGCTGCGTAAATAAGGACTTTTGAAAGGCCAATATTCTTCCGAATTCTCGGTATAACCATTGCTTGTTGAGAAAAAAGTCGCGTTGATCGGTACATGCCCATAGGTAAGTATTTTATCCTTGGTCTCATTGACGGCTCTATCAATCTTAGCCATATTGGTTTCGTACTTGGTCTTGTCCCACTTCACTCTAAGCTCTTCGTCAGTCAGATAGGCCTGATGAGCTGTCGTGTCTGTCACAAGTGCGTCATTCACTGGCATATTGCTATAATCTTTCTCTATGACTCTACGCACAACATACGTTCTTGCCGCCATCGCTTGCGCCTTGAGTGCCTCAAGCTCGAAATCTACGGGCATTTCGGCAGCCAGCACACCTCTTACATACTGTTCTAGTGGAACGGTCTGCACAGTTGCCTGTTTCGTCAAATACACAGGAATCATCAACTCTTGTTCTGCGCTAGTCTCTTGCAAGAATGAACCTTCAATTGGAATCGGGTACACCTCATCGGTCGGAATCTTCTTGACTAGCAATCCAGGCACAATGATAGTGACACACAACATGGAAGATAAACAAACAGCCATCCACAGGATGACTTCTTTTCTGAGCACGCGTTTCTTTTTGAACATATGTCTGAGCAGCCTCCATTAGCGCGTTTACTAGCAGCAATTTTGGTATGTCTTAGCTTATGAGAGGGGTTGCTAGAATAGAACACGAACGAGGCTAGGATCGGGAATTGATAGTGCCGATTCGCTTCGCCCCGGCGGCTACGGTTTAACTGGGAAACCTCCAACTATTTTCGCCGGAAATGCCCGAAATTGCTGATTAGATAGAAAACATACAGGTAAAATCGCCGTAATCGGCCATATCAGCGAAATCTCGCGAAACTAACTGCAGGAAATCCAGTTAGTTTATTTACTGCGAGAAAAGCGAAGGAATTAACTGTAGATTTTACACTTAAACGTGTGAGAGGGTAACGTTGCATGTAATAGAAGCAGGGAGAGAGGATACGAGTTGGGTAAAATCTAGCTCTAAGGTAGGTGTAGATTCTATGTAGTGGTAGGGAGATAAAGTATAGTGCTAGACGTAGATAAAGTGTAGTGGCAGGAGTGGATCGAGGAGTGGATCGAGATATTTAGGTAGGTGAGGTGTAGTGGTAGATTGAGAAAACCTCTATCGAGGCCATTCAAAGATGAGCGACCGCGTTTGAGTAGTAGGTTTTATCGCCAATCAGAAAGCAGTTTCGGTAACCGAAAACTTATACTTTCTGATGTGGTCAAAAAAAAAGAACCATCAGGTCCGTTCCCTGATGATTCCTCTTGTTTTACGCTAGCGTTGGCTGGATATTGAAAAATCCAAGCTCAGCTACTTCCTGCTCAATTTCTTGTGGGACCGAGCGATAAATATCGGCACCTAGTTCACGCAGAACGTCCGTGATGTCAACATAGCCACGATCAATGTGGTGAATACCCGTGATCTCCGTCTCACCTTCTGCCGCCAATGCAGCGAGAATGAGCGCCGCACCAGCGCGCAGGTCTGTTGCACAAACCTTGGCTCCACGCAGCTTTGAGTTACCGCTTACGATCGCTGTGCGACCGTCCACCTTAATGTTTGCATTCATATTCGCGAATTCATCTACATGCATGAAACGGTTCTCGAACACAGTCTCCGTTACAAGGCTCGTTCCGTCCGCTACCATCAACAGTGCCATCATTTGCGACTGCATGTCGGTTGGGAAGCCTGGGTACGGCAACGTTTTCACGTCTACCGCGCGCAGCGGGCCTGTAGCTCGAACGCGAATGCCGTTCTCATCTTCTTCAATCGTTACACCCATTTCCTGCATTTTGGAAATAACAGGACGAAGGTGGTCTCCAATCGCACCCTCCATATACAGCTCACTGCCTGTAATCGCTGCAGCGATCATGTACGTGCCGGCTTCTACGCGATCTGGGATCACCGTATGTACGCAACCACGAAGCTTCTCTACGCCCTCAATACGAATAACACCTGTTCCCGCACCGCGGATCACAGCGCCCATCGCATTCAGATAATTGGCCAAATCAACAATTTCCGGCTCTTTTGCCGCATTTTCAATCGTTGTCGTACCTTCCGCAAGCGTTGCGGCCATCATAATGTTCTCGGTTGCACCTACGCTGGCCACATCCAAATAAATCTTGGCACCCTTCAGGCGCCCTTTCACTTTGGCTTCGATATAGCCTTGACCTAGTTCAATATCGGCACCCATCGCTTCAAAGCCTTTGAGATGCTGGTCAATCGGTCTTGTGCCAATCGCGCAACCGCCTGGAAGCGAAATTCTCGCTTGACCCAACCTAGCTAACAAAGGACCCATCACGAGGAAAGAGGCTCTCATTTTCCGGACAAGATCATAGGAAGCTTCACAGGTATTAATCTGCCCAGCTCTTACTCGAATCACCTGACGGTTGTATTCGACTTCAATTCCTAAGCTTTGTAATACTTTATTAATGACTAGTACATCGTCAAGGGGAGGCGCATCATGGATGACGCTTTCACCTTCCGACCCCAGAATGGAAGCCGCAATAATCGGCAGTACCGCATTTTTTGCTCCGTTGATTTTTACATTGCCAGCTAGCTTTCGGCCACCGCGGACGATAATTTTGCTCATCATGGTCCCTCCGCGCACTTATTTTAAAAGACAGGTTTTGCACATTTCCTAAGTTTATCATTTGAAGCTACATAGATACAACTGTGTTCTTTTGGCAGTCAGAGATGCCCTACATAGAGTTCGAAGCGTAATGTGATTTTCATTCCGTTCTATTATCCATTGTTGACAACAAACTTCTGCATTATTCGGGAAATCGCATTAAAACATCTTACTGAAGCTCATGGAGAGACCTAAATACTGAATGAAAAAGCCCGCAACCAGCTGTCCGAGTCCGATCGAAAGCAAAATTTGCAGCATAATCGCTTGTGCACCTTTGGGCCTTCGCAGCAAAACATCAAAGCGGAACGCTTGCAGGGACCACCACGCCAACCCGATGCAAAGAATATAGACAGCTATACTAACCATGTTCATCAACGACGCGTATTGCGCCACTTCACTCCATTTGTCCGTCTCGCCCATAGGTCACTCCTCTTCCCTGTTACCGATTTACAACTCTGGCCAGCAAGGTTACAAATTCAGCCCGTGTTGCCTGATCTTCTGGATGGAAAGTACCATCGGGAAATCCGCTGATCCAACCATCTGCCGCCATCTGTTTCAGTATGCCTATACCCCAGTACGATTCACTCACGTCGCTAAAAGGTGTATTGCCTCTCAGCTTGCCTGTCATATTCATACTGCGCGCAAGCATTTGCGTCATTTCCATACGGGTCAGCTTGCCGTCGGGGTCAAATGTCCCATCCGGGTAACCGTCTACGATAGAGGCTTGAACGGTTTTGGCAATATCAGCGTAAGCCCAATGCGAAACGGCCAAGTCGCTGAATCGCAAATCCCTGCGTTTCGATAAACGCAAAGCACGCGATAGCACAGTAGCCGCTTCAGCCCTTGTGATGGATTGATTCGGTGCAAAGCGATAATTCCCGTAGCCGCTAATCATCCCTTGCTCGGTAAGTTTGCTAATGGCATCCTGTGCCCAATGTCCAGCAATATCAACATATCCGCTGACCAGCCCATAATTATTCAACTGCAAACGATACATCTGACTCATGAACCACTGGTTCGCCTGGAGTTTAATATAGTACGTTCCTTCGGGCAACGGCTTCTCGAAACCCAGCTGACTCGAACCCATCTCACTGCGATAGGTGCCTTGCTCCTGCAACGAATTATTATACAAAGTAGCATACAACGTACGCGAGGTAGGGATATTCGTTAATCTGACTTGGGCTAAACTATCGGAAGTCAATCGGAATTCGAACCAATCCACGTCTTCATTTTTATGAAAAACACCTTCATACCCGGCGTTCATCGCCGCAAATGTAGCTTGATATGATTTGTCATTCGGTTCGTTCGCGTCTATCAATTTAGGCGTATACTCAATCTCTAGCGTGTATTCACCTGTAATTGATCCGGCATAATCCTTCACATTACTAACACGAATATAATATTGCCCAGGAAGCACTTCCATCTGGGAGCTCACTTCTATACCGCCATCGCCAGCTTGGTCGATCGTCGTCGACTTCTCCCCTTCTTTCTGAAAAAGAAGCATAGGATCGATCCGCCCCGTATCTGTCGATAGTCTAAGGCGCATCGTGCCCGAGTGTTCAAGCGTTAGAGCGAACCAATCGATATCGCCTTTTTCATGAAACGTACCTCGGATAGTCTGACTGCGTTCTGACAATGTAAAAGCTTTATACTGCTTATCATTATCCTCAAAAGGGTCCGTGTAAATCACAAAATCCGTTCGCAACGTGTAATTAAGCAGGGTCTTTCGTGCACGATCAACATTCTCCAACTGTACATAGGTAACGCCTTTGGTCACAGCTACAGTAAACGACTGGTTTCCTCCAGTAGTATCACTAGCCGCGACAAAGCTCTGTCCCGAATCAAACTTCACGCGAATACCTGCGCCATCTTCGGGCTGTACCGCTAACTGAATGTAACCGTCATAAGCTGCATCAATCGCATACCAGTCCTGGTCCTGCCCCGAGCTGAGGTTCGCTTTGACTAACGTATGATTCGGAAGCGCAGCCGCCTGACTCGCAAGATCATTCGGCTCGAAGCGATCTTGCTTATAAGTTTCAGTCAGTGCCTTTTCGATATTCAATAAGCCATTACCCGTCTTAGCGTCCCACCCTCTGGACATTAAGTCCGTGGCTGTTTGCTCGATCTGTGAGCGCACCTGGTACGCCGACATTGCCGGATATTTCCCCCAAACCAGCGCAGCGGCAGCTGCCACTTGGGGGGCAGCCATCGAGCTCCCATCCTGATACTGATAGCCACCGCCAAGCGCCGTCGTGTATACGTCCCAAGGAGCCATGATATCGAGCTCTGGGCCGTAATTCGATCGTGGGTCAGCCTGTTTATTAGGGCTTACACCACCAACAGAAAGCACAGTTGGATACGCCGCGGGGTATTTCACACTCGTGCTTTCATTACCAACAGCAGCGACAAGTAATACGTTGCGATCCTCTGCATATTGCACAACACCTGCTAGATAATCCGAGTATTTGTTCAATCCCAAGGAAAGTACAACGATTTTCGCACCATGATCAACCGCATATTTAATACCTTCGCCCAGCTTAGCTTCGCCGCCAGTTCCATCTGCTTCCAGTGCCTTAATTGGCATAATTTTGGCATTGGGGGCAATTCCCGCGATGCCTTTATCGTTATTAATCGCAGCGGCAATCAAGCCGGCTACGTTCGTTCCATGTCCATTATCATCAAAAGGCTTCCTCGAAGCCTGAAGCAAATTCACACCATCCACTAAATTGCCAGTTAAATCTGGATGTCCAAGGTCAACGCCTGTATCAACAACGGCGACAACGATCGGCGTACGGGCATCTCCTGCCGCAGCCCATGCTTGATCAACGCGAATCATATCCAGATAAGTTTGCTTCACTCTCATGGGATCGGAAGACACCGCATAAGCCGCATCTACGTTAGGCACGAAACCCGTTAGTCCTAGGACTAGCATTGTCATCAGTATCATGGGGCCTACGTATCGAAAATAAGTCATCACATCAGGTCCTTTATCCCAAATTAAATCTCTTCGTCATTTACTTACCACATAAGAAAGTATACGTTTTCGGTGTCCGAAAACAGCTTTGTTATTGGCGATAAAACTTACATCTCCTGGGGTCCCCACAAAGTAATGTCTAAACTTTTTATCAAATCTCATTAGGTAAGTTTAGACGCCGAACGAGTTATCACTCGTTGCGGACGGACTTTGCTTCGAAGCTTATCGTCACTTTGTGGGGTGGAATAGCGGTCGCTCATCTTCGAGGTGCCTCGATAAAAGTTTTCTCATATATCTATACCATATTAAACATCTTCTCGATACCTATAACGGCTCAACTTCGCAAAAAGTTCAGATCTTACATGATATTTTTTAAAGTATTTTCTGGGAGTTGTCCGGAACTCATCTAAATGATGTGTAATTTGGGGGCCATCGGACTTATATGCCTTTATTTCCGGGGAAATGAGATGGAAAAAATTGGTACAGGCGCACGGGATGCTAGCATGGGATCTTTGGGCTCGGACAGTGTTGTTGGTGTTAGTTGGGTTTGGAGGGTCTCATTCTCTACACATTTGTATTAACTGGATAATGTACAGCTATTTAAGTGAAATTTCCTCGAAAACTTGATTTAACTGTAGAACATGTAGTTAAAATTGCCTTTTTTGTTCAGACCGGGTAAATTGGTCAAAATTAACTGCAGGTTTTCCATTTATTCTGTGTTTGGGCGGAAAACCCCAATATTAAACTGGATAAAATCCATCTATTCATCTGGCACAAAGGAGAATTACGAAACTTACATCCGATCAACTCACCATTCTGACTTATCAACTCATGCTCATACTTCTACTTTCTCCACTCACATCATCTCTACTGGCAGCAAGAAAAAGCCCTCCCTACATTTACGTAGGAAGGGCCTCTTAGGGTACGGATTATTGAATAATAAAATCCTTCGTCAAAGTAAAGACGCTCTCTATGCCTTTCAGCACCAAGTGCGGAACCACACCAAGCGCCACGCTGATTAGCGCACATAACCAAACGGTTATGCCTAATGGCACGGACACTTTGATCGCGGCTGGCTCGTAATCGCTGCGCATGAACATTTGACGCACGATGCTGAAATAGTAGTAGAACGAGACCACGCTGGTAGCAATCATTAGGGATCCAAGCCAGTATTGCTGCGTCTGCATCGTCCCTAAGATAATGTAGAGTTTACCGAAGAATCCACCTGATAAAGGAATACCAGCTAAGGATAGGATCAGCAAAACCATAGCTACAGCTGTTAAAGGTGCGCGATAGTACAGACCCGCGAAGCCCTTGGCTTCGGTATGACCCTCAGCCTGCTCGATTATCATCAGCACGGCGAAAGCTCCGATGTTCATAAACATATACGCAATTAAGTAGAAAATGAATTCCGAGAAATTGGCATAATGCGTGGCCGAAAAGTACGTTCCAATCGGAACGAGTAGATAACCGGCATTCGCAATTCCCGAATAGGCAAGTAGCCTTTTCATATTCGTTTGCTTCAGCGCAATGAAATTCCCCACTACCATCGCAATAGCCGCCATAACGGATATCGCTAGGAACACATCGGATTGCAACTTACTCTCTCCGAAGTCGCTAAATCCGAACAGGACATAGAAGACACGGAACAAGATGGCGAATCCGGCCGCTTTGGACACGACAGCCAAAAATGCCGAAACAGGTGTTGGCGCGCCTTCATAGACATCCGGCGCCCAGCTGTGGAAAGGCGCTGCGGCAATTTTGAAACCGAATCCTGCCAGCAGCAAGAAGAAAGCAACGTAGAGCAATGGCTCATACGATGTGACCAACGTTGGGAGGGCTGCGCCAATCTCTTGCAGATTCGCAGAACCGGCCATTCCGTACAGGAAGGACATGCCATACAGGATAATCGCGGATGAAATACCGCCCATCACCAAGTATTTGAATGCTCCTTCATTGGATTTCTTGTCTTTCTTCTTCATTGCAACCATCAGGTAAGAAGTAATACTCAGTAGTTCCAACCCCACATAGAGTGTAATCAAATCACCCGATGACGACATGATCATCGCCCCTAGCGCAGCAGGCAAATAAAAGTAATAATACTCCCCGACATGCGGGATGCTATCCTCTTTCACGAAGCCTAAGCTCATGAAGACGATCAGCCCCGTACCGACGAGAGTAAACAATTTAAGTAAATTCGAGAAATCGTCGACGCGATAGCTTTGATTCAAAAGTTGAATCGCTTCTTCCGGATTCAGCTGCAAGACAACGAACACGGCAGAAATCGCGATGCCGACTAGGGTCAGCCATCCGATAATCGAACGACTGAATCGGTTCGGCAGAACCAAATCCAAGAGAGATAGGATGATCGCGGTTGCAACCAGCGCAAGCTCAGGGAGCAGATGCAATAAATCACTAGCATGGAGTCTAATCTGTTCCACTGGACTAACCTCCTATCTTCCCGGCTACGCTATGGATCAATTGATCCAAGCTGCCAATGGTTTGTTGAAGCGGCTGACTCAGCACGCTTGGGTACACGCCCAGCAAGAGAATGAACGCGACCAAGGTAATCATCGGCACAGCCTCGATGAGACGCGCGTCGCGCATCCCTTGCTGCAGTAAGCTCGGCTGCTTAGGGCCGAACGTGATGTTCAGTACCCCGCGCAGCACGTAAACCGCTGCGAAGATAATACCCAGTGTACCGACAATCGCGTACACACGGTGGGTTTCAAAGAGTCCGACGAACGCGAGGAACTCACTGATGAAGCCGGATAAGCCTGGCAATCCGAGCGAGGCCATGCCCCCAATCAGCAGAATACCGCTGATGAAGGGGATATTGCGAGCGAGACCGCCCAAGCGATCGAGCTGCGTGGTTTCGGTGCGCTCGTAGATGCTGCCGACGAGCAAGAACATCAGGGCTGAGATCAGACCGTGTGAGATCAGCTGGAACACGGCGCCTTGCAGACCTGCAATGTTGAACGCGGCAAGTCCCAACAGGACGATGCCCATGTGGCTGATACTCGAGTAGGCGAGCACGAGTTTGAAGTCCTTTTGGACCATCGCGAGCAATGCACCATACACGATGTTAATAACGCCGAGGAGCGCGAGCACCCACGCCCATTGCTGGGCTTCCGCTGGGAAGAACAGAATGCCGAAACGGATGAGGCCGTAGGCCCCCATTTTGAGCAAAATCCCAGAGTGAATCATAACGACAGCAGGCGGAGCCTCTGTATGTACTTTCAGCATCCACGTATGAAACGGGAAGATCGGCAGCTTGATCCCGAAAGCGACCAGCAGCATGATGAACACAGTCCATTTCATCGTTTGACTCATAAAGAACGGCGTACCGCTCTGATTCACATAAGCCTCAGGAGCCTGCAACAGATTATGCGCAATCGTATGAATGTCGCCGCTATAGTAAATGATAGCCTCTGTCTGCGATGGATCTTGGTTAAATCCTGCAGTCGTAACCAGAATCAGGAAGGCAATCAGCATAATCGCTGAGCCTAGACCGTTATACAGCAAGAACCGATTAGCCGCCTGTTCTCGGTTCATATACCCCCAAATTCCGATCAAGAAGAACATCGGCACGAGGGTAATTTCAAAGAACAGGAAGAACAAGAAGAGATCCTGTGCCATGAATACACCGAACATACCCGTTTCTAGCAAAAGGAACAAAATGAAATACGTTTTCCAGCGTTTCTTAATGTAAACGGAGGCTAATGCAGCCATCGACGAGATTAGCGCTGTTAGAAAGACGAGCGGCAACGAAATGCCATCGACAGCTAACGAATATTTAAACTCGAAGAAAAATTGTGTGATTTGCTGAATACCCTCGTGGTTTAATGGGACTTTGATCCAACTCAGCTGTTCTTTGTACTGAAGTGGATCCCCTTGATAGTTATAGTCCACATACAACCATGCTGCCAAAATCAGCGGAATTAGCGTCGTGACGATACCAACAGTTTTGATCAGACGTCCACGATCTCCTCGAAGGAAGAGCAGGACAAGCACACCAAGCAGAGGTGAGAAGGCAATCATACTAAGAATGGGTAAGTTAGCCGGCATGTATGAACCTCCTTCCTGCAATGGCAAGTGCCAGAATCAGCATCCCGAGAAGCATGATGACCCCGTAGGACTGCAGTTGACCATTTTGGAGTCGGGAGCCTAAGCGTCCAAGACTAACCACCGTGAAAGCAACTAAGCGAACAATCCCGTCAATGATGTAAATATCAATCAATTCCAGGATGAAGCCTAGACCGCGAAGCGGTTTGACTACTATGACATCATAGATTTCATCAATGAAATATTTGCGATTAAGCAGCGTATATAACCAAGGCATTTTACCTGAAACAATGTCCCGAGGAATGGTGCGTTTGAGGTAAATCAGATAGCCCAGTCCGATTCCTAACAAGCCAGCTAAAGTGGACAAAATAATAACCGTCCAATTGGCCGTCTCCTCATGCTCCTGCCCTGTCAGCCAGTGACCCAGCCATTCGTTGAATGGTGTATTCACGAAGCCTGCAACGACAGCAAGCACAGCAAGCACGATAAGCGGTGTCGTCATGGAAGCCGGTGATTCGTGCGGCTCATGCGCGTGATCATGCTCATGAGCATCGTGATCCTCCGAAGCCACTGCTTTCGGTCTAGGCGAGCCCATAAACACGAGGAAGAACAGGCGTGACATATAGAAAGCGGTGAAGAATGCCGCAATCACACCGACCCAGAACAGAAGCTGATTATGCTCGTACGCTTCGGTGAGAATCATATCCTTCGACCAGAAACCTGCGAATGGGAATATTCCGGCTAATGCCAGCGTTCCGATCGCGAAGGTCCATGTCGTGATTTTCATTTTGCGGGATAAGCCGCCCATTTCGTTAATGTCCTGCGTATGTACCGCGTGAATCACACTACCTGCACCCAAGAAGAGCAGCGCTTTGAAGAAGGCATGTGTAAACAAGTGGAACATTCCTGACGTAATTGAAACGCCAATCCCCAGCGCCATCATCATATAACCGAGTTGACTCACCGTCGAGTAAGCAAGAATTCGCTTAATATCGTTCTGCGCAATACCGATTGTTGCTGCAAAAATGGCGGTAAACCCACCTACATAAGCAACTACCATCAACGCATCCGGTGAGGCGTGGAAAATATCAAACGTCCGTGCCACAAGGTACACCCCAGCAGCAACCATCGTTGCGGCATGGATCAGCGCCGAGATTGGCGTTGGCCCTTCCATTGCATCTGGTAACCATGTGTGCAGCGGGAATTGACCAGATTTACCCATCGCCCCGATAAAAATCAAAACTGCGATCCATGTGACGATCGTAGGGTCAATTTTGCCTGTGGTAAAGGCGTTATGTATGGATGTGAAATCTAGCGCGTGTCCTGGCATGTATAGATACAACAACAGGATCGCGATAAACAAGCCCACATCCCCGATGCGGGTGACGATGAATGCCTTTTTGGCGGCAGCCTTCGCCTCTGGCTTGAAGTACCAGAATCCGACGAGCAAGAAGGAACATACTCCTACTAACTCCCAGAAGATGTAAAGCTCTAGCATATTTTCAGAAATAACAAGACCTAGCATGGAGAAGGAGAACAGCGCAATATAGCCGAAAAACACGTGAATACGCTCGTCGCCTTTCATGTAGCCTTTGGAATAAATGTTCACCAACAGTGAAACCAGCGTGACGATTACGAGCATCAGGGAGTTAAGATTGGTAACCTCAAACCCCATTTTCAGCGTAAAATCGCCCACTTGCAGCCAATTCATTTTATCCCATGTGAAATCCTCAACATTGCCGCCAATCCGCTCCACGAAAATGAGCAAAGCCACAATGAACGAAAGCAGCATCGCAAAAATGCTAATGTAAATCCCTAAATCTTTCAGTTGACGCCCCATTGCCGTAAGCGCTAGAAAAGCAAGCAACGGAAACAATGGAATGAGCCAGGCGTACTGTGAATAGTCCGATACCATAGCCTTGTTAGCCTCCTAGCGCTTCATAGAATCCAGATCTGTCACTTCAACAGTGCCTTTATTCCGGTAAATCGTGATCAATATGGCAATCCCCACAGCTGCCTCAGCCGCTGCAATCGTAATGTTAAAGAGGGAGAAGATATGCCCCGTTAATGCTGGGTGATCTCCTAGCTTCGAGAAGGCAATCAAATTCAAGTTCACCGCATTGAGCATAAGCTCGATGGAGAGCAAGACGATAACCCCGTTTTTCTTCGTTAATGCACCGTACAGTCCAATGCAGAATAGGATCGCCGCCAATGTAAGATAAGGAGTAATTAAGTTACCCAACGCTAATCCTCCTCTCTCTTCGCAACTACGATGGCACCGATGAACGCTACCGTCAGCAGCACAGACATGATTTCGAAGGGAATGACATGCACGTTATACAGCAGCTTCCCAATTTCGAGGGTATTATCCTTGCCAGCATCCAATGCCCCTGAAGAGACGAAGGTCGATTTCTGAATCGCATAGAACAAGACGCCGAACAATCCAACCGCTCCGAGAATGGCCAAGCCTTCATGCCATGGGCGCTTAGGGCCCTCGTCTTCACCCTGTCTATGCTTCGTCATCATAATGCCGAAAATCATCAGAATCGAGATGGCGCCGGCATAAATCAAGACCTGCACGAAAGCGACAAACTCCGCTTCAAGGATGACATACAAGCCAGCCAAGCTGATAAACGTGAGGGCCACTGCAACAACCATGTGCACGACTTTCGTAAAAGAAATCATAAAGATCGCCCCGCCGATCGCGAGTAACGCGAAGATGAAGAACGCCCAGCTCGTACCGCTGGTTAAGAAATCGCCGAGTCCACTAAACATCTTTCTTCGCGCCCCCTTTAGGCATCGCAGAATTGTTTTCTTGACGAATGTTTTGTGTGTTGTTGCTCAGCCATTCCATATTTTTGAACAAATCATCCCGACTGTAGCTGCTGAGCTCAAAATTGTTAGTCATTACGATCGCTTCTGTCGGACACACTTCTGTGCAAAGGTCGCACAGAATACAAATTTCGAAGTTGATGTCATACGTATCAATGACCTTCCCCTTTTTCTCAGGGTCTGGGTTCGCTTTTCCAGTTAACGTAATACACTCCGTCGGGCACACACGCGCACATTGATTGCACACAATGCATTTCTCGGGATCAAAGTATTGAATACCACGAAAGCGATCCGGCATTTTAATCGGAACTTCCGGGTATGCGTACGTTACTTTCTTCTCAGTCAAATGCTTGAACGTGAAGCCTAAACCTTTCATAATGCCCTTCATGTGTTTCAACTCCTTCAAGTTTTGCGTTAGCAAAACTAACTTCGAAAGCATGGACTTAAAGTTTTGCGGAGGAAAGATCCGACCATGATCAGCTATCTAGCTTGCTTAAAAAATGGTCATGATAATCGCCGTCACCAGCATGTTGACCAGTGCCAGTGGAAGCAACACTTTCCAGCCGAACCCCATCAATTGATCAATTCGAACACGTGGCAGTGTCGCCCGCAACCAGAAGAGGAAGAACACGACCGATGAGAATTTCAACAGGAACCAGATGACGCCTGGAATGAAATCAAGGAATCCGAACGGCGCATGCCATCCACCAAGGAAAATCAGACTGACGAGTGAAGCAATGACGAAGACGTACACATACTCGGATAGCATGAAGAAAGCGAAGCGGAAACCGCTGTATTCCACATGGTAGCCCGCAACGAGCTCAGATTCTGCTTCTGGCAAGTCAAACGGCGTACGATTAAGCTCCGACACACCTGCAATCACGAAAATAATGAAACCCAGGATCTGTGGAATGAAATTCCAGTGCCAGAAGCCGCCTGTTTGATGATCGACAATCGTATGCAGATTCAGGCTGCCCGTCATCATAATTACACCAACAACCGAAATAACTAACGGAACTTCATAACTAATCATTTGAGCTGCCGAACGCATTCCGCCCAGCAACGCATATTTATTGTTGGATGCCCAACCGCCCAGAATAATTCCGATGGTTGAGATCCCTGTTAGTGCCACGTAATAAAGCAATCCCACATTTAAATTCGCACCAAACATCCGATCTGAGAACGGAATGGTCGCAATAATCGTAAAGGACGGGATAAAGGTAATAATCGGTGCGAGAATGAAGAGCTCACGCTCGGCTTTCCGAGGAATCGTATCTTCCTTGATGAGAAGCTTGAGTACGTCGGCGACGCTTTGCAGCAGCCCAAAAGGTCCAGTCCGGTTTGGCCCGATCCGCAGCTGCATCCAGCCGATGACCTTACGCTCGAAGTAGATCGCGTAGGTAACGAACCCTAACACGAGCATGAGCATCACGATGCCCCAGAATAGGAATACGAAGAAGTTCGTCCATGTCAGACTCTCCTCCAATAAATTGACCATTAGGCATCCACCTCCCCAACGACAATATCGATGCCGCCCAGAATCGTAATTAGATTGGTCATCGATTCCCCGACCAGAAGCTTGGGCAATATTTGCAGATTCACGAAGGACGGCCTGCGGAATTTCAAGCGGTACGGCTCTTGTTTACCTCGGGAAATAATATGGCAGCCAATTTCCCCACGCGGAGACTCAATTGCTGCATAAATTTCGCCTTCTGGCGGGCGAATGACTCTAGGCACTTTGCCCATCGTCTCGCCGCCCTCAGGAAACACATCTAAAGCTTGCTCCAAGATGCGGAGGGATTGTTTTATTTCTTCCATTCGGATTAAATAGCGGTCATAGCAATCCCCGCCACTGCGGACAGGCACATCGAACTGGAAGCGGCTGTACAGGCTGTAGGGCTGCGTTTTGCGAATATCCCAGTCTACACCCGTACAACGCAGGTTCGCCCCGCTAAGGCCATACGCAATGGCTGTCTCAGCGTCATATTTACCTACACCCTTGATCCGTGAGAGGAATATCTCATTTCCAGTTACAAGCGTGTGATACTCTTCTAATTTGCCGTACATATACGGCACGAATTTCCGTACCTTCTCGATCCAACCGTCTGGTGCGTCCCATTTCACGCCGCCTACACGCATGTAGTTGTACGTTAAACGCGCTCCACACAGTTCGTTGAATAGATCGATAATGATTTCGCGGTCACGGAACGCATACAAGAACGGACTCATCGCTCCGATATCCAGTAGGTACGTTCCCCACCACACCATGTGAGAGGCGATACGCTGCAGCTCCATCACGATTAAGCGAAGAAATTCCGCTCGTTCGGGTATTTCGAGTTGCATCATTTTCTCTACGGCGTTAACTAACGCATAGTTGGTCGTCATCGCCGATACATAATCCATACGGTCGGTATATGGGATGATTTGGGTATAGCTGAGGTTCTCAGCCAATTTCTCTGTTCCTCTATGTAAGTAGCCCATAACGGGTATTGCTTCTCGAATGATTTCACCATCCAGCTTTACAATCACGCGGAAAACGCCGTGTGTACTTGGATGCTGAGGACCAACGTTTAACAGGAGCTCTTCTGTCCGTAACACGTGCTACACCTCCGGGTCAAGCGGTTCGTAGTCTTTGCGCAGTGGATGACCCACCCAATCATCAGGCATCATGATCCGTACTAAGTTCGGGTGGCCAGGGAAGTCGATGCCGAAAAGGTCAAAGGCTTCGCGCTCGTTCCAGTTGGCCGTCGGCCAGACATCAGCTACCGAAGGTATGCTAGGTTGCTCACGGTCTGTCTTCACCTTCACACAATACTCATGCTTGTGTGTAAGGGAAAGCAGATGATACGCCACCTCGAGGTGCGTTTCTTGGTCCACACCGGAGAGATTACGCAAGTAATCACAGCGCAGCTCGGCGTTATCTCTCAGCGTAAGCGCGGCCTGCGGCCAGCGCGAGCTGTGAATGACAACGTAAGGACGATGCGCGTCCCTTTCGTTGATGAAGGATTCGACGACGGCGTCTTCGCCTGCCTCGGCCTTCAAGATCGCAACCAGCCGGTCCAGCAGCGGCTGGTTCGGTGATGGCTCCTTCGGCGTGGCTGGATCCGCCGATTCGGGCTTCGCTCCGCGTGCTGCGGCTCGCGCGGCGCGGGCTTCTGCGGCGGCCTGGGCTTTGGCCGCCTTCTCTTCGTCAGAGCCAGCGTCTGCGGACGCTGGCGTTGCTGCCCCAGCGGGGGCAGGCTCGCCCGCCTCAGTGGCCGCGCGCGCTGCGAGGCGCGCGGCTCTTGCCGCGGCGCGCTCTGCCGCCGCGTCCGTGGCTGGCGTGCTTGCGCCAGCAGGCGGCTCGCTAGCTTCCGCTTTGCTCTCTACACTGCCCTCAGAGGTGCTGCCCGCATTGCATTCCTCTTTCTCATCCTCACCAACAGGAGGAGTCGGAACCGTGGTTTCTTCCGGCTTGTTCTCCTCGCTCATCGATTGATCACCTGCTTCCCAGTCTTCGCTTCATAACGAATCTTCTCCTGAAGCTTGTTGATACCATAGATAAGCGCAGCTGGATTCGGCGGACAACCTGGGATATACACGTCCACAGGAACGATTTGGTCGACACCCTTCACGACCGAATACGATTTCACATATGGTCCGCCTGCTGTTGCACAGGAACCCATCGCGATAACCCACTTCGGTTCAGGCATTTGTTCATAAAGACGGCGCAGCAAAGGAGCCATTTTCTTCGTAACTGTCCCTGCTACAATCATGACATCTGATTGTCTAGGTGACGTACGGAAGATGACTCCGAATCGGTCTAAATCATAGTGAGAACCGCCTGTTCCCATCATTTCGATCGCGCAACAAGCCAAGCCAAAGGTTAATGGCCAAAGCGAATTACTGCGAGCCCAAGCTTTTACCTGCTCCAGTGTTGTCATAAATACATTACGGTTTATTTCTTCCCGTTCCTCGGGAGAGATTGACTCTAGACTGAAGTCCATCGCAGCACCTTCTTCTTCCAAGCGTATATTAATCCTATGGCAAGCAAGGCAACAAAAATACACATTTCAATTAAAGCAAATAAACCAAGTTGATTAAAGGCAACTGCCCACGGATAGAGGAATACGGTCTCCACATCAAAGATGACAAACATCAAAGCGTACAAATAATATCGAATGTTAAACCGGATTTGTCCCTCACCTACAGGTTCATTCCCACTTTCATACGTCGTATACTTCTCTTCGATGGGTTTACTCGGTCTTAACCATTTGCCAATCGTCAGCGCTGCTATGGGGAGGAAAATACCTAACCCTAGAAAAACCGCTACGATTACATAGTTATTTGTATACATCATGTGAATGTAACCGCCTCCATTTCTTATTTGCATTCCTTACGATTTCGGTAGTTTTGGTAATAATCACCTTTATTAGTATAACAAAAAGGGGTTTAGGCGTCGACATTAATTCTTTCCATGTATGAGTAGCATTTCACAAAAGTGAGTAATACTATTCACTGGGCATTCAGGTCTTGTCCAAATTCCCTATTATGATATGCGAAAGGACTGATTTTTAATGGCAAATGCATCGAACGCTAATCACCAACATAGAACCAATGACAAAGTTACCGAGACAGGTCGCTATCGCGATGCTGACGGGCAAAGCATTCAACTCACCGCAGGCGAAACCTTCCCTCCTTGCCCGAAAACAGGTGAATCCACCATTTGGCATCACGCATAAAAGGAAATCCATGACGAGCTGTTCCTCTCCTCCGAGAGGGGCAGCTTTTTCTTCGCCATTTAAATGCAAAAAAGCGAAAGAACCGAAGTTCTCCCGCTTTTATTCTATATATTTATTTCCCGGACACACCGATACGATTCAATGCTCTTTGTAAAGAAGCTTCAGCGCGTTTGAAATCCACGTTATCTTGCTTCGTTTCTGCAAGACGTTTCTCCGCACGCTCTTTCGCTGCTCTCGCACGATCAATATCAATTTGTTCAGGCAGCTCGGCGCTTTCCGCCAAAATAACCACCTTATCCTTGCGCACTTCCATGAAACCGCCGTTCACTGCGATGACTTCGTCTTTGGAGCCCGCTTTCTTCACAGTAATCGGAGCAATTCTAAGTGGAGTGACCAATGGAATGTGATTCGGCAGAATTCCAAGCTCCCCTTCAGTACCCTTCACGCTAACCATGTCCACTTGCTCAGCGTACACTTTGCGCTCCGGTGTTACAATTTCCAGTAGGAATGTACTCACTTGGATTCTCCTTCCTAAGCTAACTTAGCGAGTATGCAAATGCAACTTACAGCGTTTTAGCTTTCGCGATCGCATCCTCAATTGTTCCCACGTTGTGGAAAGCAACTTCAGGAAGATTGTCGTGCTTACCTTCAAGAACTTCTTTGAAGCTGCGCACGGTATCTTTCATTGGTACATACAAGCCTGGGAATCCGTTGAACGGCTCAGCAACGTGAAGCGGCTGAGACAAGAACAAACGAAGACGACGCGCACGAGTAACGACCAATTTGTCCTCATCAGACAACTCATCCATACCCAAGATCGCAATGATATCCAGAAGCTCTTTGTAACGTTGAAGAATTTGTTTAACGCCTTGTGCTACTTTATAGTGCTCTTCACCAACGATTTCTGGTGTCAAAACACGGGAAGATGATGCTAGTGGATCTACCGCAGGGAAAATACCTGCAGCCGCGATGCTACGCTCCAAGTTCGTTGTTGCGTCCAAGTGAGCGAAAGCCGTTGCTGGAGCCGGATCCGTGTAGTCATCGGCAGGAACGTAAATCGCTTGAATGGAAGTAACGGAACCTTTTTTCGTGGAGGTAATACGCTCTTGCAATTGACCCATTTCTGTAGCTAGGGTTGGTTGGTAACCTACCGCGGAAGGCATACGGCCTAACAAAGCGGAAACCTCGGAACCTGCTTGTGTGAAACGGAAGATGTTATCGATGAAAAGAAGAACGTCTCTTCCTTCTTCGTCACGGAAATACTCAGCCATTGTCAAACCGGACAAAGCTACGCGAAGACGCGCGCCTGGAGGCTCGTTCATTTGACCGAATACCATCGCTGTTTTTGCGATAACGCCGGAGTCTTTCATCTCGTGGTAAAGGTCATTACCTTCACGAGTACGCTCACCAACGCCTGCAAATACGGAGATACCGCCGTGCTCTTGTGCAATGTTGTGAATTAGCTCTTGCATTGTTACCGTTTTACCTACGCCGGCACCACCGAAGAGACCAATTTTACCACCTTTTGCATAAGGAGCCATCAAGTCAATAACTTTAATACCTGTTTCAAGAATCTCTGATTTTGTCGACAAGTTGTCGAATGCAGGAGCTTCTTTGTGGATCGGGCTAGTAAATGTACGGTCAACCGTTTCGTTACCATCGATCGGATCGCCCAATACGTTAAATACACGACCAAGTGTTGCTGCACCTACAGGTACAGTAATCGCTGCGCCAGTATCTGTTGCTACGGCACCACGTACAAGTCCATCTGTTGAGGACATTGCTACGCAACGTACGAGGTTGTCACCAAGGTGAACAGCCGCTTCAACCGTCATAGTGGAGGATACTCCACCTTCGGTTCTTTCAATTTTGATTGCATTCAGAATTTCAGGGAGTTGTCCGCGTTCGAACTCAATGTCGACGACAGGCCCTGTAATATTCACAACGCGCCCTTTGCTCATGGTTTCCCTCCTAAGTAAAGCTTGTGTCTCCATCGAGACCGTTTATCATTATGCGTTCGCGTTTGCTCCAGCGACGATTTCCGAAATTTCTTGCGTAATCGAAGCTTGGCGCGCACGGTTGTAAGCCAATGTGTAGCTGCTGATCATCTTCGTTGCATTCTTCGTAGCGGAGTTCATCGCTGTCATTCTCGCGCCAAACTCACTCGCTTTACCTTCCAGAACAGCACTGTAAATAAGCGTCTCAGCATATTTAGGGAGCAGTACTTCCAGAACGCCTTCCGGTGACGGCTCATACTCATAGCTAGCTGCAGCCACGCCGGATACATCTTCCATAGGAAGCAGACGAATCATGGTTGGAATTTGGGTAATCGCGTTTTGGAACTTGTTGTAAATCAAGAACAGTTGGTCATACGTGCCGTTAACGAAATTAGCAACCGCTGCAGTGGCAACAGGCTTAATATCCGAGAATTTCGGGGTATCCGGAACACCGGTTACTTCTTCAACAATCGGAATATTTCGTTTCGAGAAGAAATTGCTTCCTTTACGTCCGATTACGAAGACGGAGTACTCAGCTGTAGATTTATGATTTTCACGAATTTCAGTCATTGCTTTACGCAACACGTTGGCGTTGTAACCACCAGCGAGACCACGGTCGGAAGTAATGACCAAATAGGCCGTTTTCTTCACTTCACGTGATTGTAGCATCGGGTGCTTCACGCCTTTGGTGCCAGCTGCAATGCTTGCAACCACTTCTTTCAACTTCTCGGAGTACGGACGTGCCGCTTCCGCTGATTGCTGTGCTCTACGTAAGTTAGCTGCTGCAACCATTTCCATTGCTCTCGTGATTTGCTTCGTGCTTTGTGTGGATTTAATTTGGCGCTTAATCTCGCGCATTCCTTTTGCCATACCTGCTCACCTCTCTTTTGAGGCTTAGAAAAGCCTTCATTCGAAGACCTGAATTCAGGCGTCCGCCTGCCTCAGGATTCACATGGTAGCAAGAGCTTCACTTCACATGAAGCTCTGCCATCATGAATTATTCTGAAACTGCAAAGCTCTTTTTAAATGTATTGATTGCATCAACCAATGCTTTATCGTTATCCGCAGTAATATCTTTCGTGTCACGAATGCTATGCAGAATTTCAGGACGGTTGGATTCCAAGAAAGCCAAGAATTGTGCTTCGAAACGCGTTACATCTTGAACTGGAATATCATCCACATGACCTTTAACAACCGTGTATAGGGAAGCAACTTGCTTCTCCAAAGACATTGGTTGGTGAACGCCTTGTTTCAAGATTTCAAGCGTACGAACCCCACGATCCAAACGAGCTTTAGTCGCTCTATCCAAATCGGATCCGAATGCGGCAAACGCAGCAAGCTCACGATATTGTGCCAAGTCTACACGAAGTGTACCGGCAACTTTTTTCATCGCTTTCGTTTGAGCGGAGCCCCCTACACGGGATACAGAGTTACCAACGTTAACCGCTGGACGCTGACCGGAGTAGAACAAATCGGATTCCAAGAAGATTTGACCATCTGTGATGGAAATTACGTTCGTTGGAATGTATGCAGAGATATCGCCTGCTTGTGTTTCAATGAATGGAAGCGCCGTAATGGAACCGCCGCCAAGCTCATCGTTCAATTTCGCAGCACGCTCTAGCAAACGGGAGTGCAAGTAGAATACGTCCCCTGGATAAGCTTCACGACCTGGTGGACGACGAAGCAAGAGGGACAACTCACGGTATGCGGCAGCTTGTTTGGACAAGTCATCGTATACGATAAGAACGTGCTCGCCTTTGTACATGAAGTACTCAGCCATAGCACAACCGGAGTATGGAGCTAACCATAGCATCGGTGAAGGCTCGGAAGCGGAAGCTGTTACTACGATTGTGTAGTCAAGCGCACCAGCAGCACGAAGGGTTTCAACAACACCTACAACTGTGGATTGTTTTTGACCGATAGCAACGTAGATACATTTCACGCCATTGCCTTTTTGGTTGATGATTGCGTCGATCGCAATCGCCGTTTTACCTGTTTGACGGTCACCAATGATCAACTCACGTTGACCACGGCCAACTGGTACCATAGCGTCAATCGCTTTAATACCTGTTTGCATTGGTTCATGTACGGATTTACGAGCCATTACGCCTGGAGCCATGTTCTCTACAGGGCGGAACGCTGTTGTATTGATTGGACCTCTGCCATCGACAGGTTGACCCAAGGAGTTAACTACACGACCTAGAAGTTCTTCACCAACTGGAACCTCCATGATACGGCCTGTACGTTTAACTTGGTCTCCTTCACGAATATCTCTGTAAGGTCCAAGAATAACG
Source organism: Paenibacillus sp. LjRoot153 (assembly GCF_964253085.1). Taxonomy (NCBI): domain Bacteria; kingdom Bacillati; phylum Bacillota; class Bacilli; order Caryophanales; family Paenibacillaceae; genus Paenibacillus; species Paenibacillus sp. LjRoot153. Next base: position 43,531 of record NZ_CAXUQH020000001.1, on the reverse strand, counting down.
ATACCTACGTTGCTTTCCTCAAGGTTAAAAGCATAGCCTAGTACGCCGCTCGGGAACTCAAGCAGCTCGCCTGCCATAACGTTTTCCAAGCCGTGAGCACGAGCAATACCGTCACCTACTTGAATGACTGTACCTACATCAACTACTTGGATATCGGAATTATAGTTTTCAATCTGTTGCTTAATCAATGAGCTGATTTCTTCAGGTTTGATACTCAACGAACTTCACCCCTATTCTTACAGTGGTTATATTAAACTAACGCTTTGGCCAAACGATCAAGTTTGCCTGCCAAGCTTCCATCATATAAACGATCACCGATACGCACTTGAATGCCGCCGAGCAACTTAGGCTCAACTACAGACGAAACACGGATCGTTTTACCAGTTACTTTACTGAAATGTGAAGCAATCTCAGCTTGTTGTGCATCCGAAAGTACGTATGCAGAGTATACAGTCGCACTCGCTTGACCAAGCGCTTCATTTGCAACTTTGGCATAATCGTTCGCCAAAGCAGAAACAATGGACTGTCTACCTTTATCAATCAAGACAAGCAGCGTGTTCCACACCGGTTCGGAAACTTTGCCTTCGAAAATCTGCTTCAGCAGGTCCGTTTTAGCGGTATTCCCGATGTTCGGATGGTTCAGGAACTTCTGCAAGTCTGCATTATCCCTAATCGCACTAGCTACAGATTTAAGCTCATCTTCAACTTGGGAAATAATATTCTTTTCCTTCGCTACTTCGAATAAAGCTTTGGCATAACGCTTCGCTACGACGATGTCACTCATACGTTGCCTCCTACCTCTTTGAGGTAATGCTCAACAAGTTCTTCTTGTGACTTTTCGTCGATTTGTTTCTCAATAATTTTGGATGCGATCAGAACGGACATCGCGCCAACTTGGCTGCGAAGAGCGGCAACCGCTTTGTTCTTCTCATTTTCGATATCTTTAAGCGCTTCGTCTTTCAGACGGTTTGCTTCTGCACTAGCTGCATGAATAATATCATCCGCTTGCTTGGAGCCTGTGTGCTTCGCTTGCTCAATGATGTCGTAAGCTTCCTTACGAGTTTGTTGCAGCGCTTGCTTTTGTTCCTCCAACAGTTGCTCTGCCTGTTTACGGCTAGTTTCAGCTGTTTGAATTTGGTCTTTCACCAATTGTCTGCGTTTCTCCATCATGCCGAACAGAGGACCGAACGCAAATTTAGAAAGCAACAAATATAAAATTAAAAACGCGACAAGTTGTATCCAAAATGTGGACCATTCAATATGCAAGTAACGTCACTCCCTTCTGATAACATGGGCAAAACGAAGGCGTGGTGGCGACTTCGGCCATCAACGCCAAGCGGTTTCTTAAGCTTTTCCCATAAAGATGAACGCAAGAACCAATGCAACGACCGGCATTGCCTCAACTAGACCTACCCCGATAAACATTGTTGTTTGAAGCGTACCACGAAGTTCTGGTTGACGAGAAATACCTTCCAAAGCACGACCTACGATCAAACCGTTACCAATACCTGCACCTAGTGCTCCCAAACCGAATACGATACCTGCTGCTACTAATGCTATTGCTCCCATTGATAAAATCCTCCCTTAAACTCTTAGGTTTTTTGTTGTTTTATAAGTGACTCGAGACTTCCCGAGGTAAGTCTAATGCTTAGTGCTTTTCTTCATGAATCAATGTTTGTGAGATATAAACCATGGTCAACATCGTGAATACGAAGGCTTGAATCGCACCTACGAACACACTGAAGCCCTGCCATACGAAGAGAGGCGCAATTCCAAACCAACCTGCTCCAATAATGACAGATATCATGATTTCACCTGCATAAATGTTACCGTAAAGACGGAACGCAAGCGTAAGCGGCTTAGATACAACTTCAATTAAATGAAGGATCAACATTGCCCCTTTGAACTCAAAGTAATGCGCGAAGTAATGCTTCGTGTTACGAGTTATCCCTAAGTAATGACTTAGTACGATAACAACTACCGTTAGTGCTCCTGTAACAGCGATATCAGCTGTCGGTGATTTCCACCAAGATACATGATCTTCCGTCACGATTGAGAAAGGAAGGCCGAGCATGTTGCCGATAAAGATATACATGATGAGTGTAAGACCAAGTGCGATAAATCCTTTGCCATGCTTGGAACCGATCGTGCTTCCAATAATGCCTTCTACGAATTCAATCGTCCATTCCATGAAGTTTTGAAGTTTCGAAGGATTTGTTACGGATGCTCGGCTCGCTCCTGCAATAGCAAGAATTAGCACGATAACTGTGGTAATCCCGATCATCAGTAGTGCTGATGCATCGAAATCAATACCAAACCAATTATATATTGGCGCGTGATGTTCCATATTTTCCATTTTCACCCCTTTCATCCGTTGAAGTTACATCGTGGAATTACTTCTTAGACTTCTTAATAGAAAGAATACCCAGTACGAGTGTTGCCAATTGAGCAAAAAAGTATCCAACAATCGTCGTAGTTAATGCAACATGTTCAGGATACCTAACGGCAATCAAACCTACAAACCCCGCGATTGCTGCCCTTGTCAGAAAGCCAAGGGTTACCTTGCGCCCTGACTGCTCTATCGCAGCTGCTGCCAGCTTGTTAATCTTCCAAGCTAGGAACCTTGCATTGATCATACTCGCACAAGCCCCAAGCATTATCCCCGCAACGTAAACCCGGTAATCGACAAGAAGCGCCCATGCAGCCAAACAAAAGGATAAAAAGAAAAGAAATACATTTTGAACCGTTTTCAGAGTGGCTGAAAAGTCGTCCATCATAGCCCTCCGTACCGCTTAATCATGAAGTAAATGCTCATGATGCCGGTTACAAGCCCAAGTAAAAACCCGACTAACAACCAGATCTGTCCGCCTAGTGCGCCACTTAACCAATCACCGAAGAAATATCCGGCTGCCAAACATACGACAAGGTCTATGCCAATTGCACTAGTTAACGCTACTGCCCGCCAAGGATTATCATTGGAATTTGGCCGTTTCATTGCACCCTCCTGGGTGTTTTCCACATGGGAAAACGCGTCTCGTAGCTCATCTGCTACGAATCCTCATTCATTGTATCGAAGCCATGCTAAGTTTGTCAATTGACGGAACTTCATTTGTCACATCTCACAAAACTCCTTAGAGCCTTGCGGCTCTAGGGTTTGCGCTTTTTGAAACCGAACAGTCCAACTGTACGCTGTAGCGTTTGTCATGATTTTGTCACGGTTAGAAAGATTCAGGACGTTCCGTAGTCCTGCCGAAGTGATGAAGAATCGCTTGAACAATGCGTTCAGACGCTTTTCCGTCTCCGTAAGGGTTCGCAGCTTGGCTCATTTTATTGTACAAATTGGCATCCGTTAACAACGCGCGAGCACGCTCGTACACCGCTTCTTCATCCGTTCCAACTAGCTCCAAAGTCCCGGCTTGAATGCCTTCTGGACGCTCTGTTGTGTCACGCAGTACGAGAGCAGGAACTCCGAAGGTCGGCGCCTCTTCTTGAAGACCACCAGAGTCTGTGAGAATCATATACGTATGTGGATAGAAATTATGGAGTTCGAAGACGTCAAGCGGATCAATCAGTTTGATTCGTGGATGATTACCAAGAATTTCATTGGCAGGCTCCACAACCACCGGATTCGGATGCACCGGATAAACAATTGCAATGTCCTCGAATTCATCGGCGATACGTTTCACAGCACGGAAAATTTGACGATGCGGTTCCCCTTGTGCTTCCCGGCGATGTGCTGTCATCAAGATCAACTTGCGGCCCGCCGCCCATTCAAGAATGGGGTGCTCGAAATTCTCCTGCACGGTGTACTTGAACACATCGATAGCCGTATTGCCCGTCACATAAATTTGGGACTCTGATTTATTCTCTTTGCGCAGGTTATCTGCGGATTGTTGTGTCGGCGCGAAATGAAGATCAGCGATAACGCCCGTTAATTGTCGGTTCATTTCCTCTGGATATGGAGACAATTTGTTCCACGTACGAAGACCCGCTTCCACGTGACCCACTTGGATCTGCTGCATGAATGCCGCATAGCTTGCCAGGAACGTTGTTAGTGTATCCCCATGTACAAGAATCAGATCTGGCTTCGCCTCTTGGAATACAGGTTCCAAGCCTTGCAGCACACGCATGGTAATCTCATTCAATGTTTGGCGATCCTTCATGACATTAAGATCAAAATCCGGTGTGATTTTGAAAATATCGAGCACTTGGTCCAACATCTGACGATGCTGTGCGGTTACGCATACCAGAGACTCAATCTGCTCAGGATGCTTCTCCAACTCGAGAATGAGCGGAGCCATTTTGATAGCTTCAGGTCTTGTTCCGAAGATCGTAATCACTTTTAAACGTTTCATCGGTTTCTTCTCCCCTTAAAGCTTTCCGTAGGAAAGCTATCTTCGTAAGCGTTGACTTTAACGTTTTCTGTTAAAGAAAACTGATTTCGTAAGCATTAGCTAGTTTTCTTACAGGAAAACTGACTTCGTAAGCTTTACTTTTGTTCAAAAAAATTAATCCGTGCCGTACAGACGATCCCCAGCATCCCCGAGACCTGGCACAATGTAGCCATGATCATTCAAATGATCATCAACCGCAGCGACGTAGATATCTACATCTGGATGTTCTTTTTGTACGGAAGCTACGCCCTCAGGTGCTGCAATGAGACACATTAGCTTGATACGTGTACAGCCTCTGCGTTTCAGCACTTCAATGGCTGCGTTAGCAGATCCGCCTGTAGCGAGCATTGGATCAATAACGAGTAAATCCCGCTCCAATACATCGGTAGGCAACTTCACATAGTACTCCACAGGTTGAAGTGTATCCGGATCGCGATAGAGGCCGACATGGCCTACTTTTGCAGCTGGCATGAGCTTTAACACACCGTCAACCATCCCAAGTCCAGCTCGTAAAATAGGAATCAAACCTAACATTCTACCCGAAATGACTTGGCAATCCGCTGTTGTAACCGGCGTTTTCACCTGTACTTGCTGTAGTGGCAGATCTCTTGTAATTTCATACACCATTAATGTAGCAACTTCATCGACAAGCGCTCTGAAATCCTTCGTTGTCGTGTTCTCATCCCGAATATAAGTAAGCTTATGCTGGATAAGCGGATGATCGCAAATATGTACTTTACCCATATGTTCCTCCTAATTAAGCTTATAGGTCAGGCAAACCTCGTCCATTATATCATATGTTATCCAACTTATCTGCTGTAGAACCGAACAATATGCATGGTTTTCCTCCTGATATAAAATCATGACAAAAAACCCTCGTGAGCCGCACACTCCAGTTGGGCCTGACTGCTTCGGAAAGTGCCCAACGAATGATCGGCAAAGGCAACGCCTGCGTTAACCGCCCCGCCCTTCGGCGGATGACCCTCGGCCACACCTTTGTACATTATCAGGATACGGCCGTCTACGGTCTCGCACACCGTAGGGTTGCTCGTCATGAGACCATCCCACTCTCCTGGGGAGACATCGATCACGGGCGACGTCCCACGGGTCCATGGACCTGTAGGATGGTCAGCCACAGCCACGCCGATACGTTGAAGATTGCGGTACGCCCACCATGTTACCTCATCCACGGCACTTTCCAGATCGGAGATGTCCGGTCCATGCGTCCCCATGTAATACATGTTTAGATGTATAAACTACAGCTAATTTGCTCGATTCAGATGTGTTTTCGTGAATAAATGGAGAAAATCCAGTTAGATTGCGGGGCGGCAGGGATGGGGTATGGGACGGCGGTCGGGAAAGCTAGTTTAGGGGTAGGGATGGAGGTAGGCGTAAGGCAGCAACGGAAGCTAGCTTGAGGGGACGGACTAAGGAAGGTAGAGGTAGAGATAGCGAGGCGGCAGGAGCTAGTTTAGGGGTTGGGTGGAAGGTTGAAGTAGCCTATGGGGTTGGACGGAAATAAAAAAAAGACCAGCTCCTATGAGCTGGCCCTATAAAAGTAGCTATTAGTAAGTCAAACCTGGATAAAGTGGGAATTGTGCCGTTAGATCGGATACCATGCCACGAGCTTTCTCCAGCGTAGCTTCGTCTTTCGGATTTTTCAAAGTAAGACCGATAACTTTCGCGATTGTTTTCATCGCTTCTTCGTCCATACCACGGGAAGTAACAGCCGGTGTACCCAAACGGATACCGCTTGTTACGAACGGGCTAGTTGGATCGAAAGGAATTGCGTTTTTGTTCGCTGTAATACCGATCTCATCCAAAACGTGCTCTGCGTCTTTACCGGAAATGTTCAGGTTACGCAAGTCAACCAACATCAAGTGATTGTCCGTACCGCCGGAAACAAGGTTGATACCTTCAGCTGTAAGAGCAGTCGCCAATGCTTGAGCATTGTTGATGACGTTTTGACCGTACACTTTGAAATCTGGTTGAAGAGCTTCACCAAAGGAAACAGCTTTCGCTGCGATCGTGTGCATCAAAGGTCCACCTTGGGAACCAGGGAATACGGCTTTATCAATCGCTGCAGCCCAAGCTTTCTTCGTAAGAATCATACCGCCGCGAGGACCACGAAGCGTTTTGTGTGTTGTAGTTGTTACGAAATGTGCGTGTGGCACTGGGTTCGGGTGCAAGCCAGCTGCAACTAATCCAGCGATATGCGCCATATCAACGAAGAACAATGCGCCTACATCGTTAGCGATCGAAGCCAATGCTTCGAAATCAATTGTACGCGGGTAAGCACTTGCGCCAGCAACTAACATGCGAGGCTTATGTTTGAAAGCTGCTTTGCGAACATCGTCATAGTCGATGCGGAAATCTTTTTCGCTTACGCCGTAAGCGACGAAGTTGTAAAGGATACCGGAAGCATTAACAGGGCTACCGTGTGTTAAGTGACCACCATGCGCAAGGTTCATACCCAGAACCGTGTCACCAGGGTTTAGCGCAGCCAAGTAAACTGCCATGTTCGCTTGCGCACCGGAATGCGGTTGAACGTTCGCGTGCTCAGCACCGAAAAGCTCTTTCGCGCGGTCACGAGCGATGTCTTCCACGATGTCTACGTACTCACAGCCACCATAGTATCTTTTGCCTGGGTAGCCTTCTGCATATTTGTTCGTAAGTACAGTACCCATAGCTTCAAGAACCGCTTGGCTCACGATGTTCTCGGAAGCAATTAGCTCAATTTTGTCGCGTTGACGGCCTAGCTCAAGGTTCATCGCTTCTACGATTTTCGGATCTTGCTTGCTCAAAAAGTTTGTCATATGGAATTCCTCCTAAAGATGATAGTTAAAATAAATTAGCAATCTGCATCAGGTGCAGCTTGTTGATAAAGTTGATCCGCCAAATCCGCGGAATATACAGCTCTTGTACCACCGATGAGCTTCGGCCTTGCGAAAGCCATCGTGACATAAGCCTGGCCAATATGGCGAACCGGCGGCCTTACAGGAACAGCAACTCTGCGCAGATGCATCCCAATCAGCGTTGAGCCAATATCAATGCCCGCATGCGCCTGAATCGTTTCGACAACGACCGGCTTCACGAAGTGCCTGTACGCATAGGAAGCCATCGAACCCCCGGCCTTCGGCACGGGAATCACAGAAACCGCCTCAAGCTGTGGAATTAACCCCAGCAGCTCTTCTTCTACGACCAGCGCACGATTCAAATGCTCGCAGCACTGATACGCGGCATGCAGCCCGAACTCGCTGCAAATACGCGCAACCGTCTCGAAAATCGGCTTTGCTGCACCCAACGTACCCGATGTTCCAATTCGATGTCCGAGAATTTCACTCGTGCTCGTACCGATCACCAAGATATGGCCGGGACGCAGGCTACCAACAGTAACCAGCTCACGCAGATTCGCTTCCAAAGCTTCTGCGATAGGATCATACATAGAATCTGTCATTGCGCAACCTCATTTCTAGGGGTGAACCGTGAAACGATCTTCGATGCTCTGCACTTTGTTGATTCGATTCTTATGGCGGACACCTTCCGAAAACTCAGTTTCCAACCAAATTTTGACGATTTCTTCTGCTACGCCAGGTCCAACAACTCGCTCACCCATTGCTAGCACATTCGTATCATTATGTTCACGGGTCGCCTTCGCGGAGAAAAGGTCATGCACAAGTGCACAGCGGATTCCCGGAACTTTATTGGCAGCAATGGACATCCCAATACCAGTTCCACAAAGTAGAATACCTTTATCTGCGTCTCCTGAAACGACTTTTTCGCAAACCTGAAGTGCATAATCCGGATAATCGACGGAGTCGCCGCAGCTGCATCCGAAATCGATCACTTGATGACCTAATGATTCAATAAAAGGAATGATAACATCTTTCAAACGATAGCCTGCATGATCTGCACCTAAAGCAATTTTCATGAATAAAACGCTCCTTTTTGACTGTTCGAATTCGACCATCCTATTATATCCCAAAGCTCACCAAAAACGAAAAAAAGAGCGCACACGCTAAAAAACGCGCGTTGCTCTTTTGCCCAGGCGACCGGCCGTATAGCTCAATGCTCCATTGTGGTTACTCCCACTCGTCGCCAGTTACATTGAGTCTTGCTTGTTACTTGTATTTTATCGCATTCCCAGCAATGTGTAAAGCTCTATTGACCTATCCTACCGAGGACCTTTATGGAAAAAGCAAACGTCATCTTTAACCTCGGAATGCTAGCGTAATTTTTTCACCAATTTATCCAAGCTCCGATTAATTTCCTCGGCTGTATAACGATAATCGGCTAGTGACCCGCCATAAGGATCTGAAATATCATAATCTGGAATCGCATTTTCCAGCGCATACATGCGGCTTTTTTCTTCCACAGATACCGTCTGAGATAGCGCTTGTTTGAGCTGGAGCTCTGTCGCAAGCTGCTCTCGCTCTTCTATAGCCTTCAGAATGCGAGCATCGTCCTCTACATACTCTTTGAGCGTATACGTCTTCTCGACCGCATGAGGAAAGCGCCCAATCACTTTACGTTTATGCCCCGTCGTCATCGTCAAAACCAGATCAGCCCAATCGACATCCGCAGTGCTAATCGCTAGCGAACTGATAGATTCCTTGAAACCCGCTTCATGAAGAAGTGACTGGCTGTTTCTCGATATCGGACCACCCGTCATCGCAGATACACCTGCCGAACGAACCTCCGCCGCAAGCCCCTCTTGATGCACCCTCATACGCAGCAAACCTTCAGCTAACGGACTGCGGCACGTATTTCCTGTACAGACAAATAGAATTCGCAACATGAAATCCTCCCGAAATAAACGACTACACCCTCCTCTTAGGAGGATGCGTTTATATAGAAATTTAGCCAACATTTTGTGTGAAACCTATAAATTCTAAATTTTTGAAATAAACGACTATACCGCCGTCCGTAATTACCCGTATTGTATCATAGTAAAAACTTGATCCCAAACCCTAACAGGATAAGTCCACCGAATGCCTCACCATATTCCCCAATCCAACCGCTAACTCGTCTGCCAAGCAGCAAACCTGCTATCGAAAGCAAGCCGCCAAATAGACCAAAGATAAGTACTGTAAGCACAATGTCCGTGGCAAACATCCCGAGAGAAACACCCACAGAGAACGAATCTATACTAACACTGAGGGCAAAAATGATAAGCCCCCATAACGTTCGATGATCGAATGCCGTAGCCTCTTCCCCACGTATCGAGCTATATACCATATGTGCGCCAAGCAAAATAAGTAAACATCCCCCTGCCGCCGTTGCGACATTCCCCAGAAGGAGGGAGACATACTGCCCCATAAACATCCCCATCAATGGCATGAGCACGTGAAAGAGACCGATGACAATGCTGATTTTCAAAATATCCACCAGACGAATGCCCTTCATCCCAATGCCAATTCCCAACGAAAAAGCATCTAGGCCCAAAGCAATCGCCATTATTCCAATTGTCATGAGTTGCCCAACTTCTACCCCAGATGCGAGCATAGCACGATCCCCCTTGTCCACGATTCTTTCTCAAGATATGCGGACAAACTGGGAATCATGCTACTTTAGAGGCGGACCCGCTCATGACCCGCTGCTTTGAGCAGTCGATTCATAATGGCGCTACCAATCCCTGCATCTGGAACGCCCTCTGCGACAATATAGCTAATGCCTTTATGATCAAAATTCCGTAGAGCGGCATAAAGCTCCCGAGCTATCGTTTCTGGTTGTGCTAAGGAGCCGCATGCGACAACGAGATCCGCTCGGTATCCGCCTACTCTTTCTTTAAAAGTGAGAATCCCCGTCGACTCTCCCCGTGACTTCGCGGCATCGATATCGCGCTGAATCCATGCTGAGACTTCCAGATCGTCTTCTCCTTGAACGATGTGCATATAGCCCTTCGGTGCATAATGCGTGTACTTCATACCTGGCGCACGAGGAGTATCCGCAGCTTCTACCTCAGTTGGCTCAGCCAAATGAATAAGCAGGTCTGGCAAAACCGCCTGCAACTGCTCCGCAGTCACACCACCTGGTCGCAACACATATAACTCTTCGTCTATAAGTTGAATAACCGTTGATTCTACACCGACACCCGTTGCACCACCGTCTACAATTCCACCAATTTTGCCATCCAAATCATCGCGTACATGCGATGCCAGCGTCGGGCTCGGTCTACCCGAACTATTCGCACTTGGTGCTGCTATCGGAAGCTCCGCTACTCGCAGCAGCTGTAGAGCCACCGGATGATCAGGTATACGGATACCGACGGTTTGCAGTCCTGCTGTAACCAACGGCGAAAGGCTACCTGCAAGTACAGGTAGCACAATGGTTAAAGGTCCGGGCCAGAAAGCCTTCATAAGCACCTGATGATGAGCTGTGAGACTATCTGGCTGAACAAGGCCTGAGAGCTGCGTCGCGTCAGCTATATGCACAATCAGAGGATTATCGGAGGGCCTCCCCTTCGCGGCGAAAATCTGTTTTACCGCTGCCGTATTCGTCGCATCCGCACCAAGTCCATACACCGTTTCAGTCGGAAAAGCAACTGTATCCCCTTGCTGCAGAAGGTTCGCTGCCTCTGTTATATACTGCGCTGTCGCGCTCTGTTCCCCTTGATCCACGTTCCAGTAGGTTGTCACAATCACTCTCATCCTTACTTATATGAAATAAATGTATGTATAGCGGTTAGCTAAACCACGAAAATATCGCCTTAAACATTTCCCAAATGAAGAACTTTACTTTCGGTTGAGCTGGCTCTTCGGATGTGGAAACCGAAGCTGCTACAACTTCAACTTTAGCGTCTTTCTTGGCAACTTTCTCCGTGGAAGCTGCTTTATCCTTGCTAGCAACTTCGTCTTTCTTCTTGGCAGACGGTGTTTCACTAACATTAGCTTTAGCCTTATCTTCTTTAACCGGCTGCTTTTCCTTGCCATTCTCGTCCGTCGTTTTGGCCACCACAACTGCAGCCGAAGCAACCGCTTCACCTGATACCGAATCTACAAAGCATAACGGTGGAAATAAGACGCACCACCAATTTTGTCCTTCACCAGAACCAATTACAACACGCAAAGCTTCATAATCCCCAGCGGGGTAGACGTCATTTCCGTACATTTTGGTTGGAAAAGGGACAACACCTAGCTCCACTGTATGCGGATAGTTGTAGCCGCGGGATGCAATCATCTCGCCAACCAGTTGATCGAATTCAGGCAAATGCGCACTCACGACCGCTCTGGCCTCGTCCAAGGAATGTGGTCCAACAACCCACTCCGTCATACGGGCAATAATCGCATCGCGAATCTCGCGTTTCAAAGCTTGGTCCTGCGCAGAATCGGAATTTGCTAGAATACGCAAACGAATCGATTCTTCCGGTATCGTAGGCGAAATAACCGCCGCGTTCGTACGATTGGATTCCCAACACATAATCATAAGGATAAGTGCAAAAACAATGAATAATAGGCTATTAACTGAGTGGCGCTCCGTTCTCTTAACCATGGAGAGTAGCCCCTTTCCCGTCATCTACTAGCCAGTATGGACAATAGTGGGAGGGGCTAAACCTATGAATCTATGATTTTTTGCAAAATGATAGAGTTGGTAGAAAGATGCAGACGATCTCTGAGAATCGGCTACTCGGGAGAGCGGATCGCGACCACGTGGCGTTCGATTCCCTGGAGATCCTGCACGAAGCGGATCTCCGTCCATTCCGCGGCGGCACGCAACAACGCCGCAACCGCCTCCGCCTGCCCGATGCCCACCTCGAACCCGACCACAGTCGGGATTCGTGGTAGCCGGTGCAGCTGCGAGATCATGCGGCGGTACAGGTCGAGTCCCTCGACACCGCCGAATAGAGCAGTGTGCGGCTCGAATAGCCGCACCTCAGGCATTAGCGCCGGCAGGTCGCCATCCGGGATGTATGGTGGGTTCGACACCAATATATCCGGCGCGAGCCCGCGCTCAATATAAGGCTCGAGGAGGTCGCCCTCGAGCCACTCCACACGCTCAGCCACCCCGTGGCGCTGCGCATTCTTGCGGGCCATCTCCAGCGCTGCCGCGGAGATGTCGCTGGCCGCCACGCGCCATGTAGGGCGCGCGTGTGCGATCGTCACCGGGATGATACCACTCCCGGTGCCCACATCCGCAAGCAGCGGAGCGCCTTGCGGAAACAGACGCGAGCCCTCGTGGAGCAACGCCTCCACGAGCAGCTCGGTCTCCGGCCGCGGGATCAGCACGGCCGGCCCGACTTCAAACGGAAGGCCGAAGAAATCCTGCTCACCGGTGATGTACTGCACCGGTTCACCCACGGCCTTCCTTGCAACTAGCTGGTCCCAAGTGGCGACCAGCTCTTTCGGCATCTGTTCCTGCCACCAGCGGAACAGCAGCTCGGTCCGACTGCAGCCGCCTAAGAGGTGCTGCAGCAGCAGTTCCGTGCAAGACGAAGCCTCTGCGACGCCTTGCTCCGCTAAAAAAGAAGAAGCCTTCACAAAGGCTTCTCTCACACTCATGTTTGCAGTCGTCATTACATCGCCTCTAAGGCATCGGATTGTGCAGCAATCGTTAATGCTGACACAATTTCCGCCATATCGCCGTTTAATACCGTTTCTAGACGGTGTAACGTCAAGCCGATACGGTGATCGGTAATCCGGCTTTGCGGGAAGTTGTAAGTACGAATACGCTCTGAACGGTCGCCCGTTCCGACTTTGCTTTTACGCTCGCCCGCATATTTCGCTTCTTCTTCTTCACGCAATTTATCTGAAATCCGCGTACGAAGTACGCGAAGCGCTGACTCTTTATTGGAGTTTTGCGATTTTCCATCCTGACACGTTGCGACGATACCAGTTGGTACGTGAGTTACACGCACAGCGGATTTCGTTGTATTAACGGACTGACCGCCCGCTCCACTGGAACAGAACGTATCGACGCGAATATCGGCATCATGAATCACGACTTCCACATCTTCTGCCTCTGGCATAACAACAACCGTCGACGTGGAGGTGTGGATCCGTCCACCGGATTCCGTTACTGGAATACGTTGAACACGGTGCGCACCGCTCTCAAACTTGAGCTTACTATAAGCACCTTTACCCGTAATCATGAAAATAATTTCTTTAAATCCGCCCAAATCATTCACGGAAGCATCCAAAATTTCCGTTCTCCAACCTTGCGCATCCGCATAACGCGTATACATCCGGTAGAGATCGCCTGCGAACAGCGCAGCTTCATCGCCGCCTGCAGCGCCGCGAATTTCCACGATGACGTTCTTGTCATCATTAGGGTCTTTCGGCATCATCAAGATGCGGAGATGTTCTTCTAGTTTAGCGGATTGTTCGCTAAGCTCTTCGATCTCCATTTTGACCATTTCGCGCATCTCATCATCCAGCTTCTCATTCTGCATCACTTTCGCATCAGCTAGCTGTTCACTCACGCTCTTATACTCATTATAAGCATCGTAAGCTTCCTGAAGATCAGATTGCTCTTTGGAATACTCTCTTAGTTTCTTCGTATCACTCGTTACATCCGGGTCACACAATAACTCGCTTAGTTTTTCATAGCGGTCCACAATGGACTGAAGTCGATCCAACATAGGGGATCACTCCTTTCTTATTTTTATAATCAATTAAACGTTGAAACGGAAATGCATAACGTCGCCGTCATTTACCACGTACTCTTTACCTTCAAGACGTACTTGACCTTTTTCTTTCGCACCCGCCATGGATCCAGCAGCAGCCAAATCGTTATAAGAAACAACTTCTGCACGAATAAATCCACGTTCGAAATCCGTATGAATCACGCCAGCTGCTTGCGGAGCTTTCGTTCCTTTACGAATCGTCCATGCTCTAACCTCTTGAACCCCAGCCGTGAAATACGTGTACAAGCCGAGTTTACGATAAGCAGCTTTAATTAATCTATTCAAGCCGGACTCTTGAAGTCCCAACTCTTCCAGGAACATCGCTTTTTCTTCATCTTCCAGCTCAGCGATTTCGGATTCAACCTTCGCACTGATGGAAACAACTTCGTTGTTTTCTTTTTCTGCGAATTCCTTCACGATTTTAACGTAAGCATTCTCGTCCGCCGTTGCAACTTCATCTTCACTCACGTTTGCCGCGTAAAGCACTGGCTTCATCGTTAGCAAATGTAGATCGCGAACCAGGAGGCGCTCATCTTCTGTCAAATCCAAGCTGCGTGCTGGCATATCATTATATAAGGCTTCTTTGATACGTTCCAAACACTCAACTTCAGCAACCACTTTCTTGTCGCCACCTTTGAGGTTTTTGCGTGAACGCTCGATCTTTTTATCAACCGACTCAATGTCTGCCAAAATCAATTCAAGATTAATCGTCTCGATGTCGCCAATCGGATCGACTTTCCCAGAAACGTGAGTAATATTATCATCCTCAAAACAACGGACAACATGCACAATCGCATCAACTTCGCGGATGTGTGCTAGAAATTTATTTCCAAGGCCTTCGCCTTTGCTCGCACCCTTAACCAAACCCGCAATGTCAACGAATTCGAAGGCTGTCGGCACGATGCTCTTAGGCACAACGATTTCCACCAGCTTCTGCAATCTCTCGTCTGGTACTTCTACTACCCCAACATTCGGATCGATCGTACAGAACGGATAATTCGCAGATTCTGCCCCCGCCTGTGTAATTGCATTAAACAATGTCGATTTTCCTACGTTCGGTAGACCGACGATACCTGCTTTCAAAGCCATTGTCGTTACAACTCCTTAATTTTCGAAAATCATCCTTCTTATTATATAGTACTTAGCGGGCAAAAAAAAGCCTGCAAGCTATTGATTGGCTGCAGACTTTTTTTCCATTGCTCTTTTGAACTCTTCATCCCGCTTCTGCTCGAAGTAAGTTTGGATCTGATTTCGCAGAATAAAACCGCGCAGCGCATTGCTTTGTTCCTCTGGATAGCTTTCGAAGCTGGCCCCGTAGTAGTAACCGTCTTCTTGCTTTTCTTTCCTTATAATTTCCAACATACAAGGCATCTCAAAGCCTAAATCCAGCTCGAGTTGCAGCAGACATTTTTTGTGAAGAATACCATCGATCATCGAATTATCATTAATGATAAAGCCAATTCCGTTCATGGAAATGTTTTTTATCGAAATTTCAATTGGATTTTCCAAGTGATGCTGCTCTTTTTGGGTTATATTTTGAAATCCTGCAATGTGTCCTATGTTCTTCACATCTACCCGCGGGAATTCCCGTTTCTCCGAAAATTTCTTCCGATTCTCAGGTGGATTGATCACGATCAGTGAACCAGGCTCTCTAGCTACGACTGTCGAATGAAAAACGAATAGACCCGATTTCGTGTATAACGTCATTTTGATCTTATCACCAAGCTGAAATATCTCGTATTCCGGCAACTCGATCTCCATGATATCGCCTTGTGCATAGGTAAGAATACCTGTCGACACGAAATCATCCTTGGCCACAACAGCTCGGCAATGAATTAATACCTCCGCATCATATCCTTCTTTACTCCCATATCGCTTCAAAGCATCCTGCTTCATCGCCATGCTCATCTTCACCCTCCCTTAATGATGGATTTCATAGCACTTTTCCGCACAAAATAGACTGCCCCCACACAGGGACAGCCTATCACCGCAATCAAAAAAAGCATCGATTTTCGGTAACCAGGCTGCCATAGTTCATACGAACCGTAGACCCTCAGCTTTGCGTCCTTGCCTTTCAGCAAGTTTGCCATTGTCGAACCCTGCT
Organism: Paenibacillus sp. LjRoot153; assembly: GCF_964253085.1. Lineage (NCBI taxonomy): Bacteria > Bacillati > Bacillota > Bacilli > Caryophanales > Paenibacillaceae > Paenibacillus > Paenibacillus sp. LjRoot153. Next base: position 27,411 of record NZ_CAXUQH020000001.1, on the reverse strand, counting down.
ATTCATTTATATATCGTTACTGGTCTAAATGATCTATCTTTGGTCCAAACTGGTCTAAAAGACCCACTGTAATCATTATTATACGTAGCTTATGCACTTCTTTCAACTAAAATCCTTGCATGGACGATGTTTTTATTGTATGAATGTGTAGTGGAATTGAATATCCACAGGTTTATAAGTTATCCACATTGTTATCCACAGCTTGTTAACAACGAATATTTGTTCGGATTTTTATACACATGTGGATAAACTATTATTGCGAGGTGTCCCCCTGTGGATCAACATATCCCTTGGATGAGAGAAGCGATCGGTGAGGCACTGAAAGCGGAAGCTATCCGTGAAGTTCCGATCGGCGCGGTCGTCGTCCATCAAGGTCAAATCATTGGCCGCGGCTACAATTTACGCGAAACAACCCTAGATCCTCTTGCGCATGCGGAGATGATTGCTATTAAACAAGCAAGCGAGCATTTGCAGGCTTGGCGCCTTCTGGATTGCCAACTCTATGTGACATTGGAACCTTGTCCAATGTGCGCGGGTGCGATCGTGCAAGCACGAGTGCCTCAAGTTATTTATGGTACGGTAGATCCGAAGGCCGGCTGTGCGGGAACATTGATGAACTTGCTACAGGAAGACCGATTCAATCACCGGGTCGATGTGGTTAGCGGCGTTTTGCAAGCGGAGTGTTCCACAATGTTGACGCAGTTTTTCCGAAAATTACGGGGGAAAGCGTAAGGGTTTGGCCGTTCTGGCTGCTTGTACATGGTTTAAAATGGGTTGCAACTCGAAATCATCTCATGTTAGAATGACGATACTATGCGCCCGTAGCTCAGCAGGATAGAGCAACAGTTTCCTAAACTGTAGGTCGTACGTTCGAATCGTATCGGGCGCGTATACGAATAAAATTCGCGTTAAAAAAAGACGAAAGCTCATCGGATGATACCCGACTGCGATCGTCTTTTGTTTTATGTTGATATAGGTGTAAATTTGGCGCGATTGGTGCAGCCGTATTGCCTTTGTCTACTAATACCAAGGATAGTAAGGATAAAATGGGCGGTAGTACGGGTAAGGTCTAAAGAACGGAAATGCAAAAAGAAAAAACGGAAAATGCTGCCGACGAAACCGGCGATATCCGTAACCAAACGGTTGTCTGTATGGATCCGTTTCCCTTCCCTCGCCACCAACCTCTTCTGGAACTAACATCGTTACGCCTTCATTATCCATACCATCAATAATTCCCTCAATTTGTGACCCATCTTTCATATGTGCAATAACATGGTAATTCATATATTTGTTACAATGTGCCTTTACGTCGCCACTTATTTGACTAGCTTGAATAGGATTCATTGCGGACACGCCTATCCCTCCTTCTTTAACTATCCATAGGATATTCGCCCACTAAAAAACGGTTACAGCTTTTTTGCCTTAGCATATTCCTTTTGACGCCCAGCTAACAAAAGAACGATAATAGAGTTATCACTGATTAGAAAGGAGTCCTCACTCCGATGACGACTCGCCCTATTTCATCTTATCGCATCCCGCTCTTCTGTGCGGTCACAATGCTGTTCTGGATGTCGATGTACACCAGTGTTCCGATCATGGCGCCTTACGTAGAATTCCTCGGGGGAAGCCATCAACTGGCCGGCTGGATTGTCGGTATGTACGGCATCTCGCAGATGCTCCTTCGCATCCCCGTAGGCATTATGTCGGATCGTTTTCATAAAAGAAGGCTGTTCATCACCTTCGGTCTTCTCTTCACCGCCATTACGGGACTCGGGCTGTGGTTTACGCACGATTTTACGTGGATCTTAATTCTCCGCGCACTTGCAGGCGCAGCCGCAGCGACTTGGGTTGATTTTACGGTGCTATTCACAAGCTATTACAAGCATGAAGAGTCTACGAAGGCGATCGGTACGATCTCCTTTTTCAACTCACTCGGTCAGGTGCTGGGCATACTTAGTGCAGGCTGGGCAGCAGACAAGCTAGGGTGGGAATCTGTGTTCATTCTCGGTGCAGTGCTTGGCGTACTAGGCATGGTCGGTTCTTTCTTCCTCATCGAAAAAGTAGAGAAAGACGCACCCAAAATCACTATGCGCGGAATCGGAAACGTGGCGACGGATCGCACACTCCTCTTTGTTTCTCTGCTCGCTATCTTATCGCAGGTGCTGATATTTGCTACGGTGTTCGGCTTCACGCCGGTTTATGCGATGCAGCTTGGTGCAGATAAATTCTCGCTCTCCTTGCTTTCCTTATTCGCTAACGTACCTGTTGCGCTAGCCTCTTTATTCGGCGGAAGGCGTTGGGCCATGAAATATGGGGAGAAACGCATGGTTGTAGTCGGCTTCCTGCTCATGGGGATCTTCACCTTTACGGTACCGTTCACCCATCATCTCTGGCTGCTCATGGTCACACAGGCATTCGCAGGGTTTGGTCGTGGACTTTCATTTACCCTACTCATGGGGATGAGCATTAAGCATATGCCTGCAGATAAGCGGGCGACGGCGATGGGTTTTTTCCAAGCGATTTATGGACTCGGTATGTTCGTAGGACCTGTTCTTATGGGTATCATTGGCGACTATTTCTCTCTGAATGAGGGCTTTATTGTACTCGGCGTACTCGGTGCCATAAGTGCGCTACTCGCTTATATATTCGTTCAAGGCTCAGCTAAGAAACAGCCGCTGGGAACTAACAAATCTACACTAGCGCAATGATACGCCAAAAACTCCCTGGAGCGAATCACAACGAAAAAAAGAACCCCTAAGGGTTCTTTTTTCGTCGGCATTGATGATATTTCTTTGAACCTTGTTACACGTAAACCTAAGTTAAATCTGCGTATAAAACACGGTAAGTGTCTTTAGCACATCGCCCTCCAGCCTGATTATAACAGGTAGAAAAGTCCTCTTTGCAATGGTTGTTTCCCTTTCGCTAATTGCTCCAACGGAACCACACCTCTCTGCTTGCCGACAATAATAGTATGGCCGGTTTTTGTTTTTTTAAACAAGTTTATTAAAAAAAATTAATCGCCGCCGTGTCCATGTCCTTCTGCAGCGTGTCCACCGGAATGATTCTGATTCTTCACCTTTTTGGATCCAGATAAGGGCTCTTGATTCCCACCATGATTATTTCTGTTTTTAACAGAACCATTGTTCACCAGATTATCGCCTGCTGAGTATGATTTCGGTTTAGACATGAATGCCCATCCTCCTTTACGAACTAGTTTCCGTCGTGATTAAGCGCATCCTGATGCCGATGGTCATTGACCTTCTGCTGAACCTGCTGTGCATTATGGGCGTTGACCGGATTGGCATCCAAATCCTTGGCTACATTTTGCAAATTCTTATCTGGACTCTTTTGCTTTGTCATCACGGTGTCCTCCTTCTTACTTAAGCGTTGGTGACCTTCTGCAATGCCTGTGCACACTCATGAATATGACGCACATAATCGTCGATTAACGACTGTACGACATCGCCACGCTCGTCAATATGCGTTGTTCCTTGCTGCACATCGGTTAGTTCAACTTTCACTTCTCTGGCATCCATATACGTCACTTTAAAATCAAACGAATAGCCGGTATGCCCCGCCGTCATAATGTGCACGCGGACGGCCTCCGCATCACCTTCATCTGCCCATACCCTCGTCTGATCGGCAGGCTGCAGAACAGTGGGCATGACGCGCATCCACTCTTTCACGATTTCAGCTTGATCCACGCTAGGCTTATCTGATTTGCTCATAGGTAACACCTCCACATGATTAAAATGCGGAAGCCGCCCGTGTTTTATCCATGTAAAAAAACACCTACTCCCCAGCACGAATCGAATCCGTGTTAGAGAGTAAGTGCTATCCGCTTCCGGTTTATTTTACGATTTGCTGCAGGAGCATACCCAACATCTTCGCTGCTTCTTCGCGCGAAGCGAAATCCTTGGGCGCAAATCGATTTCCCGATTTCCCGGAAATGATCCCAGCCTGTTGCATCGCTTTCGCTGCTTCTACGGCAAAGGCAGGGATCTCAACACCGTCTGCAAAAGGTACCGCGGCTACTACTTGCGGTAAGCTGAGCTTCTGTAGCGCAGCGAACCGAGCGATCATCGTGACGATTTGCTCACGCGAGATGTTGGCAGCAGATGCAAACACTCCCTCGCCTACACCGCTTGTAAGCCAGTTCTCAGCTGCCCACTGTACAGACTGGGCATAATAGCTGTCCGCCTTCACATCGCGGAAACTAGACGATTTGTAGCCGCTAAGGTTCACACCAGCCATGCGAGCCGCTAGGTACGTGATATAGCTCTTAGCAAAGCTTGCTGACGTATCACTGAACGTAATAGGTGAAAGCCCTCGTCACCTCCTCATATTGGATGAGATGATCTCGTCCATTATAAGAAAAGCTCCTGCTACGAAATACCCACTTTTTGTTAAAATATGATATTAATTTTGTAAAGGTCGCCACTCGATGCCCCTGAAAAAGAAAAACAAAAAAAGCCACACGATTTCAACAATCGCATGACTTTTTGGTTGGGTATTACCTTGGCTACGGAGAGGGTGGGATTCGAACCCACGGAGACCTTGCGACCTCGGCGGTTTTCAAGACCGCTGCCTTAAACCACTCGACCACCTCTCCACGATAGGCGTCTCCGATTAGGGAGACGACCTTGTGCAGTGACAAAAAGCATTGTAGCACATAATCGCCACTCGATGCAAGTGCTATTTTTTCGTGATGACTTTAACGTTGTTCATGTAAGGAACAAGCACATCTGGAACGATAATCGAACCATCCGCTTGCTGGTAATTTTCAAGAATCGCCGCCACTGTTCGACCAAGCGCTAAGCCTGATCCATTCAGTGTATGCACGAACTCCGGCTTCGCCTTCGCATCACGGCGGAAGCGAATGTTCGCCCTGCGCGCTTGGAAGTCTTCGAAATTGGAGCAGCTGGAGATCTCGCGGTACGCACCGCTGTTAGGCAGCCATACTTCCAGATCATACGTCTTCGCTGACGTGAAGCCAATATCACCTGTGCAGAGTGACAGCACGCGGTAAGGCAGCTTCAATAGCTGTAGAACGCGCTCAGCATGCCCTGTAAGCTTCTCTAACTCCTCGTAGGAGTCTTCGGGCTTCACAAGCTTTACAAGCTCAATTTTGTTGAATTGGTGCTGTCTGATTAAGCCACGTGTATCACGACCAGCGGATCCTGCTTCCGAACGGAAACAAGCACTGAACGCCACGAAATTAACCGGCAGCTGTTCATTCGTTAGAATATCTTCACGGTGGTAATTCGTGACGGGTACTTCCGCTGTTGGAATTAGGAAATATTCCGAATTCTCCAGCTTGAACACATCTTCCTCAAACTTCGGAAGCTGACCTGTACCTGTCAGGCTATCACGGTTGACGATATATGGAGGCAGCATTTCTTCATAACCATGCTCATCGCTGTGCAAGTCCATCATGAAGTTGATCAATGCGCGCTCTAAGCGAGCGCCAAGCCCTTTGTAGAACACGAAACGCGAACCTGTTACCTTTGCGGCCGCTTCGAAATCCAAAATGCCCAGGTCCTGCGCAACTTCCCAATGCGGCTTCACTTCAAAATCGAACGATGGAATGTCGCCAATTCGGCGTACTTCTACGTTCTCTTCTTCCGTACGACCCACAGGAACGCTGGCATGCGGCATATTTGGAATGGAGAGAAGAACTTGTTGTAAGGACTCGTCCAGGACACGGATTTCGTCATCAAGCTCTTTAATGCGGTCTCCGACCACTTTCATTTCTTGAATCAGCTCATCCGCGTTTTCACCGGATCTCTTGCGCCCCGCTACCTCTTGGGAAACGGTATTACGACGGTTTTTCAGCTGTTCCGTTTCTTGCAGCAGCTCTCTGCGCTTCACATCTAACTCTGTGAAACCATTAAGCTCCTCAATCTGCTTGCCGCGGTTTTGCATGGCAGCTTGTACAGCTGCTAAATCACTTCGAAGTAACTTTACATCAAACAAGGAGATTCCTCCGTTAGCGCAAAATGGTTTGTATATGGAAGCAAGCACCCAAACCGGCAATCCGGTTAACTCGGGGTGCTTGAACCATTGGTTATGCTTGGCTTTGCTTTACCATGTCTAAGAAATAACTATGCAGACGGAAATCATCCGTCAGCTCCGGGTGAAACGACGCCGCAAGGAGATGTCCTTGCCGCGCGGCTACGATCTGGCCGTCATACGTGGCCAGTACATCCACATCTGGTCCCACTTTCTCAATGAGTGGGGCTCGAATGAATACCGCGCGAACGTTCTCGTCAATGCCTTTGATCGGCAAGTCCGTCTCAAAGCTTTCGCGTTGACGACCGAATGCGTTGCGAGCCACCGTAATATCCATTAGCTCGAGATGAGCTTCCGGTTGTCCGGTGATCTCTTTCGCGATGACAATCAACCCCGCGCAGGTGCCGAAGACGGGCTTACCTGCCGCGGAGAACTCACGCAGCGCATCGATGAAGCCATACGTACGCATGAGCTTACCGATCGTCGTGCTTTCGCCGCCAGGAAGGATAATACCATCAAGCTCAGCAAGCTGCTCAGTGCGTTTGACAACGACTCCTTCTGCGCCTGCCTTTTCTATCCCACGAATGTGCTCCGCTACCGCGCCTTGCAGCGCGAGAACCCCAATCTTCGTCATTACCAGCCGCGCTCCTGCATACGCTCGGAAGCTTGAAGCTTAGAAATTTCGATTCCCTTCATAGGGGCACCTAGATTTTTGGAGATTTCAGCGATCATTTTGTAATCTGTGTAGTGCGTTACCGCTTCAACGATTGCTTTCGCAAACTTCTCTGGGTTATCGGATTTGAAAATACCAGATCCAACGAATACACCATCAGAACCAAGGTGCATCATAAGCGCTGCATCAGCAGGTGTAGCAACACCGCCAGCTGCGAAGTTAACAACAGGCAATTTACCTGTTTGGTGAATTTGCAGCAATAGCTCGTAAGGGGCGCCAAGCGTTTTCGCTTCGAACATCAACTCGTCCAAAGACATGCTTTGAACTTTACGAATTTGACCTTGAATCGTACGCATGTGACGAACCGCTTCAACAATGTTCCCTGTTCCTGGCTCACCTTTGGTACGAAGCATGGAAGCTCCTTCGCCAATACGACGCAAAGCTTCGCCAAGATCGCGGCAACCACAAACGAAAGGTACAGTGAAATCACGTTTGTTGATGTGGAATACTTCATCCGCAGGTGTTAATACTTCACTCTCATCGATATAGTCAACGCCTAGGGATTCAAGAACTTTAGCTTCAACGAAGTGTCCAATTCTTGCTTTCGCCATGACTGGAATGGATACAACTTTCATCACATCTTCAACAATAGTTGGATCAGCCATACGGGATACGCCACCAGCAGCACGAATGTCTGCAGGTACGCGCTCAAGCGCCATAACAGCGGACGCGCCAGCTGCTTCTGCGATTTTAGCTTGCTCAGCGTTCATAACGTCCATGATGACGCCGCCTTTTTGCATTTCGGCCATACCTGTTTTAACGCGGGAAGTTCCTGTTTCCATTCTTGATTTCCTCCTATAACTTCTATGCAATTTCGGTGTAGTTCCCTACACGATTCGATAATAAACTTCTAAACAACAATTTTACATGAAGGAGGGGTAATATACAACCCATTTTCTGGCCTAAGAGCCGCCTTTAATCCCATTGAACATATCGCTGAAGAAGTTTTTAATGGAGCGGAACAGCAACCTGATCCAGCTGCCTTTTTCAACATCGCCATCAGCAATTAGATCTACCGTTTTTTCTTGACCGTTGTAACTTACTTTAACTTTCCCCAGCGTGTCGCCTTTCGCAATAGGAGCTACTAGCTTGCTTTCTTCAACAGACTCTGTCTTCACTTGGAATTCGGTATCTTTCGCGCCTTTTCTAGCAACGAACGTTAACCCCGTTTTCGTAACAAGAGGTACATCCAACTGTACACCCTTCTTAATGTTCACACTTTTCAAAGAATCTATCGTCTGTTTCGCATTCAAGAATGGTTTTATCTCAAAATTATTAAATGCATAGTCCATCAGCTTGCGTGTTTCATTGAAACGTTCTGGTTCTGTTTTCGTCCCCATAACAACTGTAATCATACGCATACCGTTACGTTCTGCCGTTCCCGTGAAGCAGTAGCCTGCATCATCGGTAGAACCTGTTTTCAAACCGTCCAACCCTTGATACGCATACTTCTTAAAATTGGTGTTCGTTGAATTCCCTTCGAGCATCCAGTTCCAGTTGATCATAGGTGATTTATCTGTCGCTCTCAGCTTCAAGGAAGGGATTTTCGTAAATTCTAGAATTTCTTTATGGTCCTTCAAAATATTATAAGCAAGAATCGCCGCATCGCGAGCTGTCATCTTCGTCTCACCTTCAATGGAAGCAGGTGGATTCTTGAGATCAGCACGTGAAAGTCCAGTCGCACTAATAAAATGGGCCTTATCTGACATGCCAAGCTGTTTCGCTTTGTCATTCATCATTTTCGCAAAATTCTCTTCCGTGCCTCCAAGCAGCTCAGCAAAAGCCACAGAAGCATCGTTCGCGGAATAAATGGACATCGCATTAAACATATCTTTGAACGTTAGTGTCTCGTTCTCGGCAATCAACTGCCCGGAGCCAATAACATCTGCCGCATTCTTAGTGGCTGTCACAGGTGAGTCCCACTTGAATTTGCCTTCTTTAATGCTTTCCATTGCCAAATACTCCGTCATCATCTTCGCCATACTTGCCGGAGGGAAGGCTTCATCTGCATTCAATTGATACAGGACTGCTCCTGTGCTGGCTTCCATGATTATCGCAGATTTCGCTGCTACTTGAGGTTCATTCAGTGCGGGTGCTGGTGTTGTCCCTGCATTAGGAGCAGGCGTTGTTACCGCCGCTGGTGATGGTGAAGCTGCTGGCTTCTTCTCATCTGCCGCGTAGGTTGGCTGTATATGTAAAAGTAAGGATTGAGCAATTAAGCTAATACCTAACACCAAAGCAACCTTTTTCTTTGTAAAACGTAAAAATCTCACAATTTCACTCTCCCTAAATGATGTTTGGTTAAGACATATGACACGTTATATTGTAACACACCCCATTAGACAAAAAAAAGAAAACGTGGGTTCAACTCCCACGCCTCCAATTTCATCCATATTGTGACAATATATAGGGACCTTTTAGCGGAGCTAAAAGTCTCTCATCTACATCGAGTAATTTGGTGCTTCTTTTGTAATTTGAATATCATGCGGATGGCTTTCTTTCAAACCTGCTCCCGTAATACGAACAAATTGCGTATCATGAATAAGTTCTTGAATGTTGCGCGCCCCACAATATCCCATACCTGAACGAAGTCCGCCCACTAGTTGATACACCGTATCCGCCATTGGCCCTTTATAAGCCACACGACCCTCAATGCCCTCTGGAACAAGCTTGCTCTCGTTCTCTTGGAAGTACCGATCCTTGCTGCCTTCCTTCATAGCACCTAAGGAGCCCATTCCACGGTAAACCTTGTATCTGCGACCTTGGAAAATCTCAGACTCACCAGGACTCTCTTCTGTCCCTGCAAAAAGACTACCAATCATAACCGCGCTAGCTCCCGCTGCGATCGCTTTAACCACGTCACCTGAGTACTTGATACCGCCATCAGCAATAATCGGAACACCAAATTCGGCAGCTGCTTGTGCGCAATCATAAATCGCTGTAATTTGTGGAACACCAATCCCTGCAATAATGCGAGTCGTACAGATTGATCCAGGTCCGATCCCGACTTTTACCATGGAAGCTCCCGCTTTGATCAAATCACGTGTTCCATCGCCTGTCGCTACGTTTCCTGCAATAATCGGCAGTTCCGGATATTGGGCTCTCAGTTTCTTCACAGTCTCTGCAATGTTAATATGATGACCATGTGCAGAATCTACGACGATGACATCAATCCCAGCAGTAACAAGCGCTGCGGCTCTCTCCAGCACGTCTTTAGACACACCAACAGCGGCACCAACAAGTAAACGCCCTTGAGCGTCCTTAGCCGAGTTAGGGAATTGAATGGCTTTCTCAATATCTTTAATCGTAATTAACCCTTTTAGACCAAAATTCTCGTCTACCAAAGGCAACTTCTCAATTTTATGTTTCTGAAGGATGCCCTCTGCTTGCTGAAGAGTCGTGCCAACTGGCGCTGTTACAAGACCTTCCTGCGTCATCACTTCTTTGATTTTAATCGAATAATCATGAACAAAGCGTAGATCGCGGTTCGTCAAAATACCCACCAAACGATTATCCGCATTCACAATTGGAACACCGGAAATGCGGTATTTCGCCATTAGCTCTTCCGCATCATACACGTGGTGCTCAGGTGTTAGCGAAAATGGATTGGTGATAACGCCGCTCTCCGACCTTTTCACACGATCAACATGCTCAGCTTGCAGCTCAATTGGCATATTCTTATGAATAATCCCGATGCCACCTTCACGGGCCATAGCAATTGCTAGCGCAGACTCCGTCACCGTATCCATAGCGGAGCTAATGAAAGGGATATTTAATTTCACACCAGGCGCCAGTTGCGTCGAAACGTCGATCTCCTTACCGAACACTTCGGACTTTCTCGGCACTAACAAAACATCGTCAAACGTTAAACCTTCCTTGCCAAACTTATCTTCTCTCACAGCGTACCATGTCCTCCTTAAAGCCCTCTACCTGAAGAAAGCTTGATTCATTAGCTTCAGCTCATTCTTTCGTATGATTGCAATCTTAACAAAAGCCTATTTTTGGTGTCAAGGAAAAGGACGAGTAGACAGCTCCCACCATGCCTCGAATAAGTCAATTCGGTTAACGATAGGAGTATGTGCTGCTTGGATTCCAGAGTAGGAACTGCTCAATCCCTTGCTCCTTCGCTGCCTTAATCTGCTCCTTAACATCGATCACACCATACTTCTTATGCGGTTTGACCCATGTTGCCGTAAAATCCTGATACCAAGGCCTGATCTGTGCAACCTGACTACTTGATTTCGCTAGCTGATGGTTTTTCCATTTGGCGTCGTTAATGGCTTGATGAATGATCGCGTATGGCTGCAAATCTGGGTATTTCACCCCATAAATTCCTGTCGTGTAGTGTGACGGATACAGCATCGGAGAAATAAAGTTAACCTCTTTACTAATCATCGCCCAATCTTGTCCAATGCCCATATCATTAGGTAAAGACGTCGTTAATCCGAATACATCTGCCGAAATATACGCCTTATTGCCGATCTGTTCCTTCGCTTTATGCAAAAACGTTGCAATATCCTGAGCCTTACTTAGCTTCTGCGGGTTGTCGAAAAGGACCTCCTGGTCCACCTTCTGACCATTTTCCGGAAATCTCACATAATCAAACTGAATCTCATCAAAACCCAGATTAGCTACCTCATTGGCGATTTGAATATTATAGTCCCACACATCCATCTTAAAAGGGTCTACCCACGCGATTCCTTTCGCATCCTTCCAGACACTACCGTCTCTGTTTTTCATAGCGTACGTACTCTTCTTCTTACTTAAATAAGGATCCTTAAAAACAACAAGCCTAGCTATCGTATAAATATGCTTCTGCTTCAATCTCTGCAGCTTCGCTTTCATATCTTGTATAATGACGTGGCTATTCGCCCCGATTTCATTGACCAAAGGAACCGTTGAGGGATAGGTTACTTGGCCGGAATCGTTCTTAACATCAATCACCATCGCGTTTAAATCCGTATGTTCCACCAGTCCAATTAATTGCTCGAATTTGCTGCCTACGGAGGACCAGGCGGATACATAAATACCTTTCACGATCGGTTTAGCAGGCATGGAAAAAGAAGGATTTACAGCCACAGCCTGCGGCATCTTCTTGGGTTCTTGATTAGGCGCGAGCCCAATGCTTCCTACATGACTTAAAGAGTGAAGTGGATTTGCCTCTTCTTTCACTTCGTCGATTTTGGTTGAGCAACCATTCATCATCAGCGTTACTAACGAACAAAGACACACCCTGTTGATCCATCTCATGCTGCTTGTTGTCCTCATCGTCATCCCTCCTCGTAGGATTAGTATGGTTAAAAAAGCAATATTTACAGATACAAAAAAAAGAGTCTTTCTGGAAAAAATCCAGAAAGACTCTTACTGTGTGCTTGGCAACGTTCTACTCTCCCAGAACCCTGCGGTTCAAGTACCATCGACGCTGGAAGGCTTAACGGTCGTGTTCGAGATGGGAACGCGTGGATCCCTTCCGCCATCATCACCAAACAGTCAAAGCGTTTGTTTGCGCCTTGAAAACTAGATACGAAACTTCACGTAAAGTACTATACTCAGGAATTTTGGTTAAGCCCTCGACCGATTAGTATTCGTCAGCTGCATACGTTGCCGCACTTCCACCTCGAACCTATCAACCTCGTCGTCTACAAGGGGTCTTACATACTGGGAAATCTCATCTTGAGGGGGGCTTCGCGCTTAGATGCTTTCAGCGCTTATCCCCTCCGTACATAGCTACCCAGCGATGCCTCTGGCGAGACAACTGGTACACCAGCGGTACGTCCATCCCGGTCCTCTCGTACTAAGGACAGCTCCTCTCAAATTTCCTACGCCCGCGACAGATAGGGACCGAACTGTCTCACGACGTTCTGAACCCAGCTCGCGTACCGCTTTAATGGGCGAACAGCCCAACCCTTGGGACCTACTTCAGCCCCAGGATGCGATGAGCCGACATCGAGGTGCCAAACCTCCCCGTCGATGTGGACTCTTGGGGGAGATAAGCCTGTTATCCCCAGGGTAGCTTTTATCCGTTGAGCGATGGCCCTTCCATTCGGTACCACCGGATCACTAAGTCCGACTTTCGTCCCTGCTCGACTTGTAGGTCTCGCAGTCAAGCTCCCTTATGCCTTTGCACTCTGCGAATGATTTCCAACCATTCTGAGGGAACCTTTAAACGCCTCCGTTACATTTTAGGAGGCGACCGCCCCAGTCAAACTGCCCACCTGACACTGTCCCCATACCGGATCACGGTACTAGGTTAGAACTCCGATACGATCAGGGTGGTATCCCAACGGCGCCTCCACCCAAGCTGGCGCTCAGGCTTCAAAGGCTCCCACCTATCCTGTACAGATCGTACCAAAGTCCAATATCAAGCTGCAGTAAAGCTCCATGGGGTCTTTCCGTCTTGTCGCGGGTAACCTGCATCTTCACAGGTATTAAAATTTCACCGGATCTCTCGTTGAGACAGCGCCCAAGTCGTTACGCCATTCGTGCGGGTCAGAATTTACCTGACAAGGAATTTCGCTACCTTAGGACCGTTATAGTTACGGCCGCCGTTTACTGGGGCTTCAATTCATAGCTTCGGGTTGCCCCTAACCACTCCTCTTAACCTTCCAGCACCGGGCAGGCGTCAGCCCGTATACTTCGCCTTGCGGCTTCGCACAGACCTGTGTTTTTGCTAAACAGTCGCTTGGGCCTTTTCACTGCGGCCCCCTCGGGCTATTCACCCTACCGAGGCACCCCTTCTCCCGAAGTTACGGGGTCATTTTGCCGAGTTCCTTAACGAGAGTTCTTCCGCGCGCCTTAGAATTCTCTTCTCACCCACCTGTGTCGGTTTGCGGTACGGGCACCTTCGCCTGGCTAGAAGCTTTTCTTGGCAGTGTGAACTCATGACCTTCGGTACTTAAATTTCCCTCCCCATCACAGCCCAGCCTTACGGTTAGCGGATTTGCCTACTAACCAGCCTCACTGCTTGGACGAGCATCCATCAGCTCGCGTCACTATCCTTCTGCGTCACTCCATTGCTCATAACGGCTACGGTGGTACAGGAATTTCCACCTGTTGTCCATCGACTACGCCTTTCGGCCTCGCCTTAGGTCCCGACTTACCCTGAGCGGACGAGCCTTCCTCAGGAACCCTTAGGTTTTCGGCGGATCAGATTCTCACTGATCTTTTCGTTACTTATACCGGCATTCTCACTTGTATGCGCTCCACCTGTCCTTACGGTCAGAATTCAACGTACATACAACGCTCCCCTACCCATGCACATACGTGCAAGCCATAGCTTCGGTGGCGTGTTTAGCCCCGTTACATTTTCGGCGCAGAGTCACTCGACCAGTGAGCTATTACGCACTCTTTCAATGGTGGCTGCTTCTAAGCCAACATCCTGGTTGTCTGTGCAACTCCACATCCTTTCCCACTTAACACACACTTGGGGACCTTAGCTGATGGTCTGGGCTGTTTCCCTTTTGACAATGGATCTTAGCACTCACTGTCTGACTCCCGGATTTAAGTTTGTGGCATTCAGAGTTTGACTGGACTTGGTAACCCTTGGCGGGCCCCGCACCCAATCAGTGCTTTACCTCCACAACTCAACATCCGAGGCTAGCCCTAAAGCTATTTCGGGGAGAACCAGCTATCTCCGAGTTCGATTGGAATTTCTCCGCTACCCCCACCTCATCCCCGAATTTTTCAACATTCGTGGGTTCGGGCCTCCAGTGAGTGTTACCTCACCTTCACCCTGGACAGGGGTAGATCACACGGTTTCGGGTCTACGTCCACGTACTAAAGCGCCCTATTCAGACTCGCTTTCGCTGCGGCTCCGTCTTTTCAACTTAACCTCGCACGGGAACGTAACTCGCCGGTTCATTCTACAAAAGGCACGCCATCACCCATATAGAGGGCTCTGACTTTTTGTAAGCACACGGTTTCAGGTTCTTTTTCACTCCGCTTCCGCGGTGCTTTTCACCTTTCCCTCACGGTACTGCTTCACTATCGGTCACTAGGGAGTATTTAGCCTTGGCAGATGGTCCTGCCGGATTCCGACGGGGTTTCACGTGACCCGCCGTACTCAGGATACCTCTAGGGGATTCGTTTGGTTTGGGCTACAGGGCTTTTACCTTCTATGCCGGACCTTTCCAGATCACTTCGCCTACCAAACTAACCCCATATCGA
>NZ_CAXUQH020000001.1:0-10000 GCF_964253085.1 Paenibacillus sp. LjRoot153 | reverse complement strand
AACCCATGGTCTTGTAGGATGCGAGCGATCAGAGAACACGATCTCACCTACACGATTGTCACTCAGCTTCACGAGTGTTCCGTTACTAATTTGCGTAGACTTGTTCATAAAGACTTGGACGAGTGTTGGATCTACTTTACCGAAGGATTCGTCCAACAACTGCTCTAGTACTACGTAAGGCGATAGGGCAGCTTTGTAATAGCGCTCATTCGTCATCGCATTATAGATATCAGCAACGGCTACGATTTTGGCATAGATATGAATCTTATCCGATTTTACACCTAATGGATAGCCTGAGCCGTCTTCGCGTTCGTGATGTTGAAGGGCTGTTAGCTTCACACCTTCGTTGATACCAGACATATTCTTTAGAATTTGATAACCAATCAGTGTATGTTGCTTGACTTCATCCATTTCTACAGCAGTTAATGAATTCTTCTTCTCCAGCAGTGTACGATCTACTTTACTAGTACCAATATCATGTAATAATCCTGCCAGTGCTATTTGGACTAAATCCTTCTGAGGAAGACCTGCCCATCTAGCTAGTGAATAGGAGGTTAAACTTACTAAAATACTTTTATGATAAATATACTCATGAAGTTGCCGATTTTTGGGAATAAAGGTGAGAACTTTATAGGCATCAATATGACGAATAAGCGCTTCTAGGCCTGTCCGAATTTCTAAAATAGGAAGCTGTTGGCCGCCATTAGCAAGAAGAAAGACTTTTTTGAGCAGCTTAACCATATTCTGATATTCCACATAAAACGGATGAACAGCCTCAACTTCTTTCGCTTTGGGCTCTTCGCTCGCTTGTTCTACTTCGTTGCTCTGGGATTCAATATAAACAGAAGGAATGAGAAATGCTTTCAGAATTTCAAGTTCCCTCTCCTGAATGACTTTCCCTTTGTGAAAAAGCGTATTGCCCATCTTAGTTATTACGATATCGCCTAATCTTTCACCATATTTTAGTTGCGAAACGGCTACTGTCGGCACGGTCATCCACTCACCTTACTATTTCGTATACTTCATATTGTAAAGTAAAAGGGATGGGTTTGTAAGCCCCCATCCCTACATTTTACCACATAAGAATTTATTAGTTTCCGATTACAGGAAGAACAAATTCTTATTGGCGATAAAAACAACAACTAAACCGCGATCGCTCATCCTCGAATTACTTCGATAGAAATTTTTCTTATTCCTCTGACTCTGTTGCTTCTGCTGACTCTTCCCAGTCGCCGTCTTCCTCAGACTCGTTCTGTTCTTCATTCTTCTGAACGCGAGCCAACGTTCCTACTTCGTCATCTTCACGTATGTTAATCAGACGAACACCTTGCGTATTACGCCCCATGACAGAAATGCCGTCCATGCTTGTACGGATGACTGTACCCGATGCTGAAATAATCATCAGATCCTCATCTTCTTGCACCACTTTGAGACCGACAATCGGACCATTTTTCTCCGTGACATTCAAAGTTTTGATACCTTTACCGCCACGTGATTGAATCCGATACTCGGAAACTGGCGTCCGCTTGCCGAAGCCTTTGGACGTTACGATTAGTACACTATTATCTTCATGGACAACGTCCATATCGATGACAGCATCCTCATCATCCAAGTGAATACCTTTTACTCCCGTAGCCGATCTGCCCATTGAACGCACATCGCTCTCTGGGAAGTGAATGGACATGCCTAGCTTAGTCCCCATAATAATACCCTGGTTACCGTCCGTAAGCTTCACACCAATGAGATCATCATCTTCTCGTAAATTAATGGCGATTAAACCACCTTTACGAATGTTTGAATAATCATCAATCGGTGTTTTCTTTACAACTCCTTGTTTCGTTGCAAAGAAGAGGTATTGTTCTGTTTCAAAGCTCTCCACAGGAATTACCGCATTAACGGTTTCTCCTTGTTCGATTTGAATCAGATTAATAATTGGTGTTCCACGAGCCGTACGACTCAAATCTGGAATCTCGTAAGCTTTCAAACGATAGACTTTCCCTTTATTCGTAAAGAACATTAGATAATGATGTGTATTCGTAACGAACAGATGCTCGACGAAGTCATTATCTTTCGTATCCATACCGACGACACCGCGTCCTCCACGCTTTTGGTTTCGATAGGTCGTAACCGGTAGGCGCTTAATGTAGCCAGTGTGCGTTATCGTAATAACGACATCTTCACGTGGGATAAGGTCTTCATCTTCAATGCTTTCTTCACCAACTGTAATTTCAGAACGTCGGTCATCACCGAACTTTTCTTTAATTTCATTCAGTTCTTCACTAATGATCGCAAGAATCAACTGCTCATCGGCAAGGATTGCTTTAAGTTCAGCAATTCTCTTCATTAGTTCCGCATATTCAGCTTCAATCTTCTCACGTTCCAAACCAGTCAATCGCTGTAAACGCATATCGAGAATGGCTTGCGCTTGGTCCAGGCTCAGACTAAATGTCGACATGAGTCCTTCTCTAGCCTCATCTGTTGTACGAGAAGAGCGAATTAATGCAATGACTTGATCCAAGTGATCAAGTGCAATTCGTAAACCTTCTAAGATGTGCGCTCTAGCTTCCGCTTTACGCAGATCAAATTCGGTTCTACGACGAATAACTTCTTGCTGATGCTTAAGATAATAATGCAGCATCTCACGAAGATTCAAAACTTTTGGTTCCCCGTTGACGAGAGCGAGCATAATAATACCGAAATTCGATTGCATTGCCGTTTGTTTGAACAAGTTGTTCAGAACCACGTTAGGGTTAACATCACGTCGCAGCTCAATGACTACACGCATCCCGTTGCGGTCGGACTCATCTCGAAGATCCGTGATGCCATCAATCTTCTTCTCACGCACAAGCTCAGCAATTTTCTCTACTAATCTTGCTTTATTCACTTGATAAGGCAGCTCATTCACAATGATTCTAGCCTTGTTATTATTCTCTTCAATGACCGTTCTAGCTCTCATCGTAACAGAGCCTCTACCTGTAGTGTAGGCTTGTCTGATGCCTTCGCGTCCAAGAATGAATCCGGCCGTAGGGAAGTCAGGCCCTTTGATCGCTTGCATTAGTTCCATTGGCGTGACATCTGGATTCTCGATCATCATCTGAATACCCTCAATAACCTCTCTTAGGTTATGTGGGGGGATATTCGTTGCCATACCTACGGCAATCCCAGAGCTTCCGTTTACGAGTAAGTTCGGGAAACGAGAAGGGAGAACAACGGGTTCGTTTTCTTCGCCATCGTAGTTTGGTTTATAATCGATTGTCTCTCTGTTAATATCACGAAGAAGTTCCATAGCAATCTTCGATAAACGAGCCTCGGTATAACGCATAGCTGCCGCCATATCGCCATCGATGGATCCGAAGTTCCCATGTCCATCAACAAGCATGTAACGCAGGGAGAAATCTTGTGCCATCCGAACCATGGTTTCGTAAACAGCGGTGTCACCATGTGGATGATACTTACCGATAACTTCGCCAACGATTCTCGCTGATTTCTTATGCGGCTTATCTGGAGACATGCCTAGTTCAGACATCGCAAACAAGATACGACGATGAACCGGCTTCAGACCGTCTCTAACATCTGGCAGTGCGCGACTGACAATGATACTCATCGCATAGTCTAAGAAGGATGTACGCATTTCGGTCGAAATGTCAATTTCTTTGACTTGCGAATGTAATTCTTCGCTCATGAATGTTCCTCCTGAAAGCTTACATCGTTTGCAACGTCTCAGACGACGTTAGATATCTAAATTTTTCACGTATTTCGCATGTTCCTCGATAAAATCACGTCTAGGCTCTACATTATCGCCCATCAATGAATCAAAGAGTGTGTCTGCTTCTATAGCATCTTCGATCGTCACTTGTAGGAGTGTACGGCTTTCCGGATCCATAGTTGTTTCCCATAGCTGCCCCGGATTCATCTCGCCAAGTCCTTTATAACGTTGGACATTGACTTTCACGCCTTCACCAAACTCTTGCATAATGACTTCACGTTGCTTCTCGTTATACGCATAGCGGACTGTTTTATTACGCTCTAGCTTAAAGAGTGGAGGCTGTGCAATGTACACATAGCCAGTCTCAATGAGCTTCTTCATGTAGCGATAGAAGAAGGTAAGCAGCAATGTACGAATATGTGCACCATCCACATCGGCATCTGTCATGATGATGATTTTGTGGTAACGTGCTTTGGCAATGTCGAAATCATCGCTGATTCCTGTGCCGAAAGCGGTAATCATGGCACGGATTTCGGTATTGGATAAGATACGATCCAAGCGTGCTTTCTCTACATTCAAAATTTTACCACGCAGAGGCAGAATCGCTTGGAAGTGTCGGTCACGACCTTGCTTAGCTGAACCACCTGCAGAGTCACCTTCTACAATGTAAATCTCACTGATCGAAGCGTCTTTGGAAGAGCAATCTGCTAGTTTACCTGGCAGGGCACTGACTTCAAGCGCACTTTTACGACGAGTCAATTCTCTAGCTTTACGCGCAGCTTCTCTCGCTCTAGCAGCTTGGATACCTTTTTCAAGGATCTTGCGAGCTACAGCTGGGTTTTCTTCAAGGAATTCTTGCAGCTTTTCTGCGAAAAGGGATTCCACAATACCACGAACTTCGCTGTTACCCAGCTTCGTCTTAGTTTGACCTTCGAACTGTGGCTCTGGAATTTTCACGGAAATAATCGCAGCAAGACCCTCACGCACGTCATCTCCAGAAAGATTAGAGTCGCTTTCTTTGATCGAATTATTTTTACGGGCGTAGTCATTCAGGATCCGCGTTAGTGCGCTTTTGAAACCTGATTCATGCGTTCCGCCCTCGTGTGTGTTGATATTATTAGCGAAAGAGTAAATATTCTCGGTATAGCTATCGTTATACTGGAGCGCAATCTCGATCGAAATGTTATCCTTAGCGCCTTCTACATAGATCGGAACTTCATTGACGACTTCACGGTTGCGATTTAAATGCTGTACAAAGGACACAATACCGCCCTCGTACATATGTGTTGCTACCGTATCCGTACGCTCATCAATCAAGTTAATTTCGATACCTTTATTCAAGAAAGCAAGCTCTCGAATTCTGGATTGTAGCGTATCGAAATCGTATTCTGTTGTTTCTTTGAAAATCTCCGGATCTGGCTGGAACGTAACCGTGGTGCCCGTTTCTTCGGTTTCACCTACGACTTTCACATCATATTGCGGCGTTCCGCGGCGGTATTCTTGTTGATGAATTTGGCCTTTATTCTTTACTTGCACAGTTAAGTGCTCAGACAGCGCATTAACAACGGAAATACCTACACCGTGCAGACCACCGGATACTTTGTAACCGGAATCCTCACCACCGAATTTACCACCTGCGTGGAGCACGGTAAGTACAACTTCAAGTGTTGGTCTTTTCAGCTTCGCATTTTCCCCAACTGGGATTCCGCGCCCATTATCAATAACAGTAACACTATTATTTTTATGGACAATAACATCAATTTTTGTACAAAATCCGGCCAAAGCCTCATCGATACTATTATCTACAACTTCCCAAACGAGATGGTGCAGTCCTCGGGCACTAGTAGAACCAATATACATACCCGGTCTTTTGCGAACGGCTTCTAAACCTTCCAGAACCTGAATCTGACTGTCATCGTACGCATTTTGATTCACAGACATGCTACTCTTCACCTGCTTTTTTATATTAAAAGAAGTTAATTCGTCAATAACTGATTAGCTCTTTTCTTGAGCGTTGTCGAGGAAATGGGGGAATAGTAGACTTTACTTTTGGTAACGACTAGTGATTTGCAATCTTCCTCACCAATTTGCTCAGTTCTTTTATCCTTTAATGCTTGTTGAATGAATTGCTTTGAAATTTTGGATGACTTCTCAATCGAAATATCAAATATAGCAATCAATTCAGACGCTCTAATGATTTTCTCTCCACCCAAATGAATAAACATGCTTCTCAGCTCCTGCCGCTTACATTTCCTTTCAAAACATGAAACACGGAAGCATGATCCAGTTGGTCCAAATGAACACTCTCTAGACCTGTTGTCGTAATAAACGTTTGGACTTTCTGCTGAAACGTGCGAATTAACTGTGTCTGTCTATATTCATCCAACTCCGATAGGACATCATCTAGCAATAGCAGTGGATATTCGCCCACTTCCTCATGAATGAGCTCAATTTCTGCTAGCTTGAGTGATAGCGCAGTTGTACGCTGCTGCCCCTGGGAGCCGTACGTTTGGACTTCTTTGTCATTTATGAAAAAGAGAAGATCGTCACGATGAGGGCCTACTAAAGTTACACCTCTTCGGAATTCCTGATCTTTCACCAAAGATAACTTTATCATAAATTGGTTTAATAAAACAGATTCATCTTCAAATGGCTCCATGTCAAAAGAAGGGGAGTAGCGAATTACTAACGATTCACTATCGTTCGTTATCCCTCTGTGGATGTTCTCCGCCCATTTTTGAAGCTTCTTTATGAAGTTTTGACGCTTTTTCATAATTTTAACACCATACTGTGCTAATTGTTCATTCCAGATGTCTAACATGGCGTCAGGTGTACTTTTTCCGGGGTAATTTTGCTTTAAATAATTATTGCGTTGCACCAAAATTTTCTGATATTGGGATAAGTCATGAATATAGGATGGCTGTACTTGACCGATTTCCATATCAAGAAAACGTCGCCTAATGCCAGGCGTCCCTTTGACGATCTCTAAATCTTCCGGCGCAAACATAACAACGTTCAATGCACCAATAAAATTACTGAGCTTTTTTTGCTCAAGACCATTAATCTTCGCTTTTTTCCCCTTGGAAGAGATGGAGAGATCCAGTTTACAGTTCCCGTACAATTTCTGAATCTCTGCATGGAGCAGCGTTTGCTCACCGTTCCAGCCAATCAGTTCTTTATCCTGGTGTGTGCGATGCGATTTGGTCATGGCCATCACATAGATGGATTCCAGCAAATTCGTTTTACCTTGTGCGTTGGGTCCGACGAAAATGTTCACGTTATTTGATGTTGTTAATTCAACTTGATCGTAATTCCTATAATGACTGAGTACGAGTTTGTTCAGAAACATGGCCGATCATCCCCCTGGTTATTCCGATCAGGAGCTTATGACCTCGAATTGTCCAAAACCTTCCACCTTGACGATATCCTGCGGCACAAGTTTCCGACCTCTGCGATTTTCAGCTTGCCCGTTAACTTCAATTTTTGTTTCCACAACGAAAAATTTAGCTTGTCCACCTGTGGATATGCAGTCTGATAATTTCAGAAACTGCCCAAGTGTAATATATGCAGTGTTGATAACTATTTGTTTCATAGGAGCGCTCCCTTAATTCGTTGTTCGATATGGCAAAATTAACTGTAAAATACTCGTCGAATCTTGCGGTTTCATAATGATCGGCTGCATAGCTCCTGTAAATCCAATTTGTATAAACTCGGAGTCGAGAACCTTGAGTGCATCCAACATATATTTGGAGTTGAACGAAATCTTAAGTAAATCACCAACAATATGCTGCAGGGCGATTTGTTCGGTTACTTTACCAAGCTCAGAGGAGCTGGACGAGATTTCAATGGTTTTGTCTTCAAGCATCATCATTTTAACAATATTCGTTTTGTCCTCTTTGGAGAGAAGGTAAGCCCGATCGATCGCTTCTGCCAATTCCTTCGTTGGAACAACCATTTCCGTTTGAAAGGATTGCGGAATAAGCTTTGATGTATCTGGGTAAGTACCGTCTAAAATACGCGAATAAAATAAAATGGACTGAATTTTGAATAAAACTTGGTTGTCCGCAATAACTATATCTATAAGGGTGTTTTGATCAGGTAAAATTTTGCTTAACTCATTCAGCGTACGTCCTGCAATAACGATATTGGGCAGATTTTGTGCCAGATCATTGTCAACGGTGACTTCTCTACTTGCCAGTCGATGACGATCACATGCGATAAATTTTAACTTATCCCCTGTAATGTTCCAAAGAACCCCTGTAAGAATAGGCGTTGATTCATTGGTGGATACCGCATAGGACGTTTGTTTAATCATTGTTTTAAGTAAATCACTTGGCAGGCGAAGCATTTTGCTTTCTTCGATTTCAGGTAACAGCGGATACTCATCAGGATCTAAGCCCATGATTTGAATTTCAGAAGAACCTGAACGAATAATCGTTTGAAAGTTGGCTTTTACTTCAATTTCGATCAGTTGTGCAGGCAGCTTACGAATAATTTCAACGAAAAATTTAGCAGGAAGTACAACGCTCCCAGCTTGTATAAGTTCAATAATTTTAATCGTGCTGTTTTCACTTGCTGTAAAGCTTTGAATGGAAATGTCGGTATCACTAGCAGTTAGTGTAACACCGCTTAAGGTTGCATCTATTTTGATCCCTGTAAGAATGGGTATCGTTGTACGAGAGGATATGGCTTTGGAAACGTGACCAATGGATTCAATTAAATGGTCTTTTAGGATAGTTAATTTCATGACTTCACTCCTGCAGTTCTTTTTTACGGTGCGTTAGCATAATCATTATATAATAACATTCTTTATTAGTAATAGCAGTAGGGGCTCTGGATATGTGGATATGTGGATGAACCTGAGATAGAGCAAGCCTATCCACATGTGAATAGATTGTGCATAGGCTTATGAAAAAAGTGATGTTATTAAGAGGGGTTTTTGATGCGTTCCGTTAAGTTATGGACAATCTTATATAATTCTTGATCGACTTTAAGCTGTTGTACGATTTTCTCATGCGCATGTATGACGGTCGTATGATCGCGACCCCCAAAATTATCTCCGATTTTCGGCAATGAGAAGTCTGTGAGTTCCCGCGCAAGGTACATCGCTACTTGCCTTGGGAAAGCCACGGCTTTTGTTCGTTTACGCGCTTTGAAATCCTCGAGCTTTAAACCATAGAATTCTCCAACTCGCTGTTGAATATCCTGTATCGTAATGACTCTTGGTCGGTTCGATGGGATGATATCTTTCAACGCTTCAGCCGTTAAATGAACGCTAA
This sequence comes from Paenibacillus sp. LjRoot153, assembly GCF_964253085.1. Lineage (NCBI taxonomy): Bacteria > Bacillati > Bacillota > Bacilli > Caryophanales > Paenibacillaceae > Paenibacillus > Paenibacillus sp. LjRoot153. Next base: position 1,015 of record NZ_CAXUQH020000001.1, on the reverse strand, counting down.
TATCTTGATTAATAAGGGACGAGTACGCGACAACACGTATTAGCGCGCCTTCTAGCTCTCGAATGTTCGTATCAATTTGGTTCGCGATATAGATCATAGCTTCATTCGGAATCTCGAGATTCTCGGCTTTTGCTTTTTTGCGTAAAATGGCGATACGTGTCTCTAAATCTGGTGGTTGAATATCCGTGATAAGTCCCCATTCAAATCGTGATCGTAACCGATCTTCCAGGGTTGGAATCTCTTTAGGCGGACGATCACTTGAGATAATAATTTGCTTTCCTTCCTCATGAAGCGCATTAAATGTGTGGAAAAACTCTTCCTGTGTTCCTTCTTTCCCCGCAAGGAATTGAATATCATCGATGAGCAGAACATCAATAGTTCGGTACTTGTTACGAAAGCCTTCCCCGCGGTTATCGCGGACTGCATTGATAAATTCATTCGTAAACTTTTCGGAGGATATATATAGAACCCGAGAGCCAGGGTTATGTTCGAGTACATAATGTCCGATCGCATGCATGAGATGAGTTTTACCTAGTCCAACGCCCCCATATAAAAAGAGGGGGTTATACGCTTTTGCCGGTGCTTCAGCTACTGCGAGGGAAGCAGCGTGAGCAAAACGGTTGCCAGATCCGATGACAAAAGTATCAAATGTGTACCTTGCGTTCATCATACTTGTAAAGTTTTCTTCACCAGCAACAATGGCTGGACCTTTTGGGGGAATGACAACGGGTTGTATAGCTTGTGTCGATTGCGACTTCTGATCTTCACTTTCGATGACGAATTTAACGGATACATGCTTTCCCGTAAAATCGTAGATCGTTCCTTCGATTAGCTTCGTGTATCTACTCTCTAGCCACTCCTGTGCAAAATTATTAGGTGCGCAAATAATGACTGTCGAATCGTTGAATACAGTAGCTTTAGTCGATTTGAGCCAGGTGTCGAAACTTGGTTTACTGAGCTTCGTTTGAATAATCGTTAAAATTTGTTGCCAAAGGTCCGTAGAATGGCCTTCCAC